>JAOPJZ010000014.1 GCA_025517525.1 Natronosalvus hydrolyticus | reverse complement strand
GTGAACAGGTAGAGTCAGGCGAGTTCTGGTAACGAACTCGCCTGACGAGACGGGCTGGATCGCCCAAACTGATCAGCGACGGCTCTGGAACGGCGGCGTACTCACGACCGGGAGTGCGCCGCCTTCGACGTGAGACATGACTAAGAACTGGCTGGGTTGCTGGAACAGCTGCTATCTCGGTATGATAGGGTCAGACTCGACGCAATTTCGACGTGATCTCCGTCTCAGTCAGTCGCTAAGCTAGAACGGATGGAGTTCCAGAGTATGACGTACTCGCAGTCTGGCTTCGAACTCAAAAACACGAGTGGCCGACACGCGACACTCTGGCTCTCCAAAATCGGTGATATTAAAATCCGATACCACCGCAAAATCCCTGATGAAGCGGACATCAAAGAGGTCACAGTCAAGAAAGAGACAACCGGCGACTGGTTCGTCTCCTTCGGCCTCGAAACCGACGATGCTGACCTTCCCGAGAAACTCGACGTAGACTCACTAGATTCAAGCAACAGCGTGGGTATCGACCTCGGCATCCTCAACTACATCCACACCAGCGACGGCAAGACCGTGGACTGGCTCGACCTCGAAGACGAGTACGAGCGTCTTCGCCGCGAACAGCGCAAACTCTCGCGGAAGCAGAAAGGCTCGAACAACTACGAGAAACAACGCCGAGAAGTAGCGAAGGTCAAGCGACACATTCGTCGGAAGGTTCTGGACTACCAGCATAAGATTACGACGTGGCTCGTCCGCGAGTACAACGCTGTGTTCGTCGAGGACTTGAACGTGAAGGGGATGCTTGAGCAGTCGCATAACGCCCGCAACAAGCAGGACGCAGCGTGGCGACAGTTCATCACACTCCTCGAATACAAGGCCGACCTGTACGGCACTCACGTCGTGCAGGTCGAAGCCCGAGGCACGACGAAGGAATGTGCGTCGTGTGGTGTGGAGACGACGAAGCCCATCTGGGTACGGGAACACTCCTGTCCGTCGTGCGGATTCGAGACGGACAGGGACGCGAACGCGGCGATGAACGTCCTGCAACGCGGCTTTTCTGAACTAGGGCTGGGATGGCCCGAAGATACGCCCGTGGAGACTGCGCTCCCTACGGACACCCATTCGGTGTCTGCAAAGCGCATCGTTGAAACAGGAAGCCTCGGGGCTTGACCCCGAGGCGATTCACGAACACTGATAGTCGGGGGCGAACACGTTCGGGACTGTGCGTTTTCCCCTCGAGCCCCTACTGAAAGTGCTATGGCAACCCACTCGAGTGTGGACCACCGACAGGTTCAGACGACCGTGGACGTGGTGTGTACTGGCCACGTTTGAACGGCAATCGGCGACCATCGATTCGAGTATACGTTCGATGGAAGGACGCTCAGAGACTTCCTCGAGGCGTTTTTCGAAGACTACGACGTCGAATCGTTATTGATCGCCGAAACGGAGGACGAAGCAACCGCCCACGGGTGGGCACCGAAACCCGACGAGTTGCCCGGAACCTGGCGAAAGAACCCCGAAGGTGATCAGACGCGGGCGTACGCTCGCATCTGTATCAACGGGCGATTCAACGAACACGCCGACGGCTTCGATACGGTACTCGAGGACGGTGATCGGGTCGCGCTGATGAAGCCGTTTTTCTTCTGTTGCTAACGCCACCACCCCGAAGATAATCGTACCAATATATACAAGCGAGTCGCCCATACGAACCGATAATGACGACACACGATGCTGACCGCGTACTCGACGCACGCGAGGTCGACGGTGAACCGTTTTCACCGATTATGGACGAACTCGACGCACTCGAGGCCGACGAAACGTTCCTGTTGATCAATAGCTTCGAGCCCGAACCGCTGTACAACATCCTCAAACAACGCGGGCTCAGCTACGAGCCGACAGAGGTCGAATCCGGCGAGTGGCACGTCCTGATCGAGCACGTCTGATACAGGATGTCATCATTTTCGGTCAACTCTTACGCATACGCATCCCCGAGTACTATCACCACGAGTAGCTGCCGAGGCCCCCACTGCCACGCCGAATATGTTCGGAGTCGTCACCACCATCCTCGAGACCCGACTATCTAGTATGACCGCAACCCACGACGACTCCGCAACTCCAGTAACTGACCATGTCCACGACAACTCGTGGTCCGCAAACCTCGAGAAACCCGCCCATGCCGAAGACCGTGCGTACCTCGTCGAACAGGCTATCATGGCCGTCGAACACACGAATCCGGGAAACCACGTCAATCTAGTCTCCCACGGCGACCACGGCCACCCCGAATCATACCTGTACGAGGCCCTCGAGGAAGCCTTCGATGACGGTGAAATGACGACGGAGTACGTCGATCAATGTGGCTGTGGTGGCCACGTAACTCGAGTACACGTCCGGGAACCGTAGTGGCACGGGCTATGGCCCAAACGATGTTCGACAGCGACGAGTAGTTCATGATCGAGTGCTACCGGAGTCTCCGCTGACTCTCTCGGTCGTTCTGAAGCGCTCCGATACGATGCCCGGGAGCGAGTGTGGACTGTGTCGTCGAATCACGAGAAGCATGTTCGTCCCAAAGAGGACGACCCCCGCGGTAACGAGCACGCTGCCGAGAACCGAGACTGGCCCCGGAACAGCGAAACCATCCGCACCAACGAGAAAGGCGAGTCCGGCAGTGAAACAGACGAGATCGGCGACAGCGATTCGTTCGTCGTACAGGTCATCGATCATCGGGACGTCCTCGAGCCCCAGCCGATCACTGTACCGGTGTACCCAGATAATGAACGGGATAATGTGATAGAGGGTGCCGAGAACGACGAATCCAACGATTCCAAGCACGAACAGGGAAAACGCACCCGGTGGGCCGAACAGCGTGTCCGGGGCAAGCGGTCGATGAATCCACGTAGGAAGACTCCAGAGCGCCCAGGTCGCCATCGCGACTGTCAAAACGACGTACCGACTCAACATCGGCGTCCACGGCACCTGTGCCTCGTACAGTCGGCGAGCGAGCAACAGGCTGAACGCCAACACGGTCAACACGACCAGCATGGCTCCCACTTGTGCCAGTGCCTCGAGTTCGAACAACCGGCCACCGGCAAGTGCCAAAACGCCGACCGGAAACCCTGTGGCCTCGAAGCGTCGAATCCAGTGATCGATCCCGTGTAACGACGACTGCGTAAACATCGTTCCGAGTTGGTACAGTGCGCCGAAAATCGTCATGAGAACGGTGCCGTACAGTGCGAGCGTCGCGTGTGCCATTCGGACCGAACCCTGGGTCACCGGCAGTTCCCGAAATATCGGTCGGGTGAACCCGGCTGCGAGGGCAGCGCCAAGCGTCGTGAGGAGGAGGAAAAAACCGAGCGCAAGCGTGAAGTGTCGTTCGGTGATATCCCACGGGCGAGCGACGAGAAGAGTCCGCCCAAGGTTGTAGACGAACAGCCAGAAGCCGGCGAGCAAGACGAGGCCACCGAGCGGAAGCCAGCCGTAGGCACCGACGAGCAGCGCCACAACGAGCGCGATCAAACCGACGGAGACCATCCACAACTGGGCCGTTGCCAGTCGCCTCGAGTGAAGGACCACCCCGGACCAGACAGGGACAAACTGCGTCATCGCTCCCATGATCGTGACACAGATCCAGCCCGCGAGTAACAGGTGGACGTACGCGAGATGTCCGTCACCGGGGAGAAGGCCTCCGTCGAGCGACTGCAGGGCACCAAGCCCGGCCCCAAGAAGGAGAAAGACGAGGCCAACGAGAAAGTGCCGGAGCGGGATGGTCAACGGCGGACTCTGCTCCGGATCGATTGCACCGGGTATCGCGCTCATACGCACCCTATGTGTTGGCGACACCTCGAGATGTCTCCGAACATATTCCTCGCGAGCCGCCGCGGGGGCAAAGTGAAGCGGAGTCCGGTGACGTTCCGAACGCCCTCACCTGAGTAACATCGGTCACACCACGTAATTTCACACTTCAATTCAGGCTTTAAAAACAATCAGAACGGCAACACGTCAGCCTCGTGATCGGCCGTTTCGCTATCGGTAGCGCCGAACGAGCGATCACCGGTCCCCTCATCGTCCACCCTTCCCGTCTCGAGAAACCCTTCTTCGAGGGCTGCGAGGTGGTCGTTGACGGTCGCACTCTGGTGGTGCATTGGACGGACGCGAACCCGGACCAGGTCGTACTCGTGTCGGTCAGCGAGTGCGTTCCAGGCACGGAATGATCCGATTGTGAGCGTGTGCACTTGTGGACAAAACGGCGTCGTCGGCGTAAACTCCGCACGAAGCACCGACGGATCATTGTCCACGAGTGCATACCGATAGCCAGCATCGGGATGGCGAGTGTCGAGATTGAGTCGCGCGAGGTTGTAATTGAACGTCATATCGTACACCGTTCGCTCTTCGAACAGGTCTCGAGTCAGCCGGTGGAATTCGACGTGGTCGTCTCCGGACAGCACTCGGTGGCCCTCGAGAAACGGCCCCGGATCCGGGACGTGTTCGGGTACGAACGCCTCCTCGTCATCGAACAGCGAGTCTGAACTCCGGCGGAACGAGGCAAAGTCAACCATGTTGATGTGTGCGTGTTGGGGAGGGCTATGGTTATTCCCGGACATATTCGGCCAAAGTCCCTTCCGCGTTTCGTTCGAAGTTATTACTGTATGGAATCTTCTGAAGCTACACCGACACCCCCCGTAACGCCAACTGAACGCGAGACGCTTGCCGACCTTGAGGGAACGCCCCACTCGCGGGTATTCGAAGGAGAGCCACAGACCATCAGGCTCACACTCGGGGCCGGTGAGCGTGTCCCACCGCACCAACACCCCGACCGCCAGATCGTGTTCCATCTCCTCGAGGGCCGGGTGGACGTGACACTCGACGAAACGGTTTACGAAGTAACGGCTGGAGAAGCCGTTCGATTCGACGGCAATCAGGACATCTCGCCGGAAGCACTCGAGGACAGTACCGCGCTGTTGGTGTTAGCTCCACGAGCAGCGGAATCATAATCGGTGAGAGTGGTCCCCCGAAAATTTCTTCGCCCTCGCCCAATCCGCACCATTGAGTCGAAACCAATCGACGGCCTGAGTCGCCCAGAATAAGCCTCCTGGTTCGAGTGGGTTCAGTTCTCAGACTCGAGTGGGACCGATTCAGCAGTCTCTTCCGACGTTGCGTCGGCGACGCGTCGTCTGTTGACGGTCCCGATTCGGTCGGCGACCCGCTCGACCAGCTGCTGCATCGAGGGCTGGACCGGGCTGTCGGTGTCTTTGACCAGCGGGATTTCAGCTTCTTCGTCACCGAAATCGGGATGCAGAGGTAGCTTGGCGAGCAGTTCGACCGCGTAATCCGCGCTGATATTGGCACCACCATCTCGGCCAAACAGGTCGTGCTCGTCGTCACAACTCGGACACTGGAACGTGGACATGTTCTCGACGATTCCGAGAATCGGCGTATCGTGCTCCTGGAACATTCGCAGTCCCTTTCGCGTGTCGTCGACGGCCATCTGTTGTGGTGTCGTGACGATGACGGCACCGGTGACGGGCATCATCTGGAGCAGGTTGAGCGAAGCGTCTCCAGTTCCCGGCGGCAAATCCACGATCAGGTAATCGAGCACGCCCCACTCGACTTCCTGGAGAAACTGGGTCATGATGTTGTTGACCATCGGCCCGCGGAGGATCGCCGGGTCGTCAGCGTTGCGGGTCAGAAAGCCCATGCTCATCACGCGAACGCCGTCAGATCGAGGCGGAACGAGTTCCTCGTTCGGCGTCACGCCAGGTTCGTCTTCGATTGGCAGGATACGCGGGACGTTCGGGCCGTGAATGTCCGCATCCAGAATGCCGACTCGAGCGCCCATCTTTTCGAGACCCGCGGCCAGGTTCGCGGCAACAGTGGTCTTGCCGACGCCGCCTTTGCCACTGGTGACGGCGATGACGTTTTTGACACGCGGGAGGATTTCTTCATCAAAGCCCTGGGCTTCTCCTGCGTGGGCACGCAGGTCGACCTCGAGGTCGTCGTCGAAGTCGGCGATGACCTCGCGGATGCGGTTGCCAAGTGTCATTTCTATCGGCGCATACGGTGAGTTGAACGCCAGCGAGATGCGGACGGTGTCGTCGTCGATCGCGATATCGTTAATCAGGCCGAGGGAGACGATATCTTCCTCGAGCGTCGGGTCGACGACGTCAGCGAGGCGGGTCCGGAGTGTATCTTCAGTGAGTGTCATAGTGGGATCTGTGTGGACGGTCGGTATTTGGTTGTCGGTTGGCAGTCGATACCTCGAGCAGCGGTGGCGATCAGAAGAAGATGACGTCGATCACCACCGTCTTGAGGAACATGCCGATCCAGAGCAGCGTGGTCAGGCCGACGAGGTAGCCAAGACCGAGCGTGGCCATCTTCGTATCGCGGGGCTTCCCGAGGAACCACGCGACGATCATCACGTACACCGGGACGAGGATAACGGCGAAGATGAGCACCGTTCCGGGACCGGGGAAGCCGGTAGTCATGCCGTCACCTCCGGTTCAGTCGCGGTTTCTGTGAGCGGTTCCGAGTCGCCACCGCCGCGTTCACCGTCGTGCTCGCCTTCTCGTGTTTCGTTCAGGTGTTCGATGGCGTGGAGTTCGACGACCGGGATCACCTTGGCCACGAGCAGGAAGAACAGCGTGACCATGCCGATCGTTCCGACGACCGACGAAATCTCGATCAAGCTCGGGAAGTACGCCCCCGGCGTGGCCTCGTAGAGGCCGAATGTCGGGTACATTAGGCCCGCCACGACAAAGTACACCTTCTCGACGAGCGTTGCGATGAGGACCGCCACAGCGGCGATGATCGCACGCGCCTTAGTGAACAGTGACGGTCGAACCGTCTGTGCGAAGATGTAAGCGAGCGTGAGTCCGACCATCCCCATTGGGATCACGTATGCCGGGTGTGTAACTTTCGAGTCGAACGTTACCGACTGGTCGATCGGGGCGGCGAATCCGCCGCTGACCAGTTGCTGAAGCTGCAACCACAGGAACAACATCGCGAAGAATCCGAGCCATAGAGTGAGTCCGCGGAAGATGTCGTCGGTGATAATGTGATCCCAGTCGTAGGCCTTCCGGAAGCCGAACGAGAGGATGATGACGCCGCTGATCGCGGAGGTCAGTGCGATCGTCAGGAACTGCGGGCCCTGAATCGCGCCGAACCAGCCGGGCATCGTCGGGATCAGTGCGAACAGCCACGGGATGACTCCGCCGTGGAGCAATAGCGGCGCCATGATGATGATCGCAAGCGCGAGCCACCAGACCATCCGCTCGACGACTTCGTCTTCCTTCTCGGTGTAGCCCAGCGTCAGCAGTTTATAGAGGGGCTCGAAGCGGTTGGGGAGTCCCTCTCGTAGCCGGGTGACGTCGTACCGGAGGGTCAACAGCAGGTAGGTCGCGGTCATCACGAAGTAGAGCGTGATGACGGTCACGTCCCACACCAGCGGCGAGTTGTGAACCGTAACGTGGTAGTTACCCAGGATGCTTGTCACCATCCGATCGGGCCGGCCCATGTGGACGATGATGTAGAAACCAGCCGCTGAGAGGCCAGCAATCGTCAGCAACTCGGCGAGACGAGCCACGGGCATGTACCGATCCATCTTCAGGAGTCGAACTGCCGCCGAGAGGATGATCCCTCCGTGGGCGATTCCGACCCACCAAATAAACGCGCCGATGTACAGGCCCCAGGTGACGCCGCCACCCGAGCCCCAGTCGGCCAGTCCGGTCACGATCAGGCCGTGTTGCAACTGGTAGACCCAGCCAGCCAGAAAGAGGCCGAACGCGAGTGCCGCCACGGCGAATACCAGGTAGAACCGTTTCGACGTATTCTGCAGCGGTCGGAGGATGTCGGCGCTGCTCGGCGTCTTGGTGCTCACGGTGAGACACCTCCCGCGAACGTGCCGTCGTCGAGGACTTCCTTCCGTCGGTCGACCTCACCGATATCCTCGTACGCGACCGGCCCGTCGACCTGCGTTGCGTTCGGGCCCGGCTCGTTGCCGACGAAGACGACGTTCGGGTCGGTACCCAGTTCCTCGAGCAACCGGAACGTATTGACCGTATCCGCGGGACGGTTCGGGAAGTGCTCTCGGTCGTTGGGGTTCTCGCTGCGAACCCGCTCGAGGTACTCGTTCGGATCGCTCCCTTCGTCGTTCATGTCGCCGAAATGGATCGCGTCCATCGTACACGCGTCCGCGCAGGCAGTCGAACCTACCTTGTCCTCGCCCATTTTGCCGTCCTGTCGGGACGGGCACATCGTACATTTGCCCATCACACCTTTGGGTGGTCGGCTGTCGACTCGTCGGTCACGACCGTCGTAGACGTGGTCGGGGTCGAGTTCGGCCTGTGGGGTGTCCGGTTCGCCCCACTGGAAGTAGTTCACGCCGTAGGGACAGGCGACCTGACAGTACCGACAACCGATACAGACGTCGTAATCCGTCAGAACGAGGCCATCTTCGGTTCGCGTGTGTCTCGCGGTCGTCGGACAGACCTTCTCACAGGGGGCGTCGGTACAGTGTTGACAGGTGCGTACGAGGAAGTTTTCGCCGTCCTGGTGGTCGTCCTCGTAGGTGAAGACGTACATCCAGTTGGCCCCCATCGAGGTATCGTTCTCCTGGCTACAGGCGACGACACAGGCCAGACAGCCGTCACACTTCTCGAGGTCGATGACCATTCCGTACTGAGTGCCATCTTCGTCCTCACCAGCCGTACTCGCTGGTGGGCTCGGCCCATCGGCGTTCTCCGTCGTCGCCCAGGTACCGAGACCGAGGAACATTCCAGCAGCCCCCATCTTTTTCATGACCTCGCGGCGATCCATGTCGCCGTCCTCGAGGGCCGCAAGTCGATCGGCCAGTGCGGCGTCGTCGAGGCCGTCGCCGTCTTCAATCGACGCCAGCGCCGCCGGAAGTTCCTGATCGTCGACGTCGAACTCCTCGAGGACGGCATCGTGATATCGTTTCGCGAACTCGGCTTCGGTGAGTTCGCCGGCAACCAGTCGCTGGGCGTCTTTCGCCATCGCCATCCCGAGGTCGGCGTCCGCATCGCCGTCCTCGAGTAACGCCCGCATTTCGGCCTCCCACTCGTTAGTGTGCAGTGCCTCGAGCGTTTCCGTCGCATCGCTTTTTTCGGTACTCATAGCTAGCGCCACCTCCGTTCGAACCGATGATGATCGGGTGTAAACATGGATAGAAGTCGAGAGTGTGGCTTATTCGACGACGACGGCGCCTTTCTGTCCCATGTTGATGTGGGGTTCACAGTAGTAGCGGTACGTCCCTTCGTCGTCGAAGGTGTGTTCGAAGGTTTCACCTTCGTCTACGAGCATGCCGCTATCGAAATTGCCGTCATCATCGGTGACGGTGTGGCCGCCGCCATCGCCCGTCCACTCCCAGACGACGGTCGTGCCGGGATCGACGACGATCGCTGGTGGGTCGTACTGGTAGCCGTTCGGGCCGGTGCCGTTCATTACGGTAACCTCGTCCTGGCCGGTGTAATCCTCGACGCCGTCGTAGTTGTCGACGTTGTCGAACCAGTCGCCAAAGTCGTGGTCGTCGCCGTTACCACCGTTGCCGTCATTGTCGCTATTACCGTTACCACCATTGCCACCGTCGTCATCCCCGCCGAGACAACCGGCCAGGAGACCGATAGTGAGTGCACCGCCCGTTGCCTTGAGGAATCGTCGCTTACTGGAATCGTGTACAGTCATTGTCGTACTCTATCTGGCGGTAGGAACTGGGGTTCATAGTACTGTAGCGGTGGTTTCCAGCCAACAGGAATGTACCCGATGATGTTCGCCGATAACTACTGATGGACAACGGGGCAACTGAGTATTGCTGGCATCGTCCACCGCCCGACCGGCTGTGTTAAGGGTGAAATACCCGCCCGCTGCGTTGACAGTGGAATAGCAACACAAACCGACCCCACGCCGCTCGGACGCGCCAGCTCTGTTTTCATCTCCGTGCACCTCTAAGTACCCTCCCAAACGTCGAGCTGTGAGTGAAATCGAACCGCAACGCATGATTTCACCCGCGGGTTCAGGTTTGGGAAGCCACTAAGGCGTTACAGGGTATCCGGTCCGTAGGTAGCAAATTCCATTCGCGAACACGTTCGGCCCAACCGACGTGAGACTGCCAAGTATACCTATTGCAGCGTAGTAATCGAAAAGGGTCGCTCGAGGGCATAGCAATCGAACAATACACTCGAGGATTTGATTACAACAGACTCGATGGTATGATTGCATAATAGTAGACAGTGAAACGGTTCCCACACCAAACACGACGTCGTCTTGCGATAGGGTAGCAATGATTTTCACTGGCTACTCTAGAGACGATAACTCACGCCCACGTTCAGGCGAGTTGTTTCTCGATCAACGCGTCCGAATCGACGTTTGCAAGATTGTCGACGAACTCTTTGACGATCGCTTCCTCGGCCCGATGGAGCGTTTCGCTGCACGTCGATTTCGCGATGCCGAGCCGCTCAGCGAGTTCGGTCAGCGAACAGCACCGCGGCGTGTCGTAGTAGCCGTGTTTGACAGCAGCAACGATCAGTTCCTGCTGACGTTCCGAGAGCAACTGGCTGTCGTGGAGTCGCTCCTGGACGTTGTCGACGTGATACTGCAACCCGAACTGTGAAAACTGCTCGGCCAGTTGGGAAAGTCGTGCTCGAGACCCGGTGACTTCCATCGTCGCTTCGCCGTCCCTGATTTTGACGGGGAGTTCGATTGGCATCCCCGAGTTCCGCGAGGAAAACAACAACAGTGGGGCCGTCGTCTCGAAGTGAACCGTCGCCTCGTTATCGCTCCACTGAATCAGGGAGATCTCGGTCAACTGGTCGTGATCGTCCATATCTTCGAGGACCTCCGCGAGGTTGGGACCTGTTAGCCTGACCAGTGCAAAGCCTGTATCTGCACCCGGAACGCCTGCAATGACGTGAAAGCACGTCTCCGGATGGGCACTCGAGACTTCTCGCACCCACAGCCGTTCGGGAAGTGTTACGGTGAATGTTGCTTGGGCCATATGAACACGTTCGTCTGTACCTATGTGGGCGCAGTCCCGAATATGTTCGTGTAATTCTCAATAGTAGGGAATACCGGTGAATAGCGAACACGTTCGGAGGAAAGACGATGGATGGGCGAATCAAACCGCCTACTCGCATGACAACGCTCGATGTCCGGACGATTCCACCTGCCGAACGCCATCCGATGATTCACGATGCGTTCGCCGAACTCGAGGCAGGCGACTCGCTGACGATTATCAACGATCACGAACCCAAACCGCTATTCTACGAGTTCCAGGCCGAAGTCGAATCCTTCGACGTCGATGGCTATCAGGTCGAGCAGGAAATACCCGGGAAATTCGTCGCGGAGTTTCCAAAACGGGCCGAATAGCAGCTGCTCGGAACAGACTCTCCTGATAGGTATTATCGTAGCAATCCGGATGGTTCGCCTCACCGGTGGCGACACTGTGTTTCGATCCTCACCAAGAATCAATTCGTTTTGACGATAATTCCTGTGACCCGCTTTGTGCCTTTTGCTGGGCCCGACCCGAACGCATTCGGACCGAATGTAACGTATCCCTGCGCCGAAGGCAATCCTGTGTGTCCCAGCCACATCCCCCCCGACCAAACCAGCGCACCGACCGATCGGCCACAGGTCACCCTCGACGTCAGATCACTCGGGCCGCCACACCCGCTGAAGCAAACGCTCGAGCGGCTGGCAGAAATCCCCGAGGAAACCGTTCTCCTGCAGCGCAACGACCGGACCCCGCAGTTCCTGTTTCCAAAACTTCGGGACCGGGGTTATACGTACGACACCCTCGAGAGGGACGGCGAAGTGCTCACGATCATCTGGAAGGAGTGACGCAGAGTCACCGCCTCCACCCGTACAATTCCCGTCAATCTGATACGGTTTGTTGTAACAATGGACCGCCGATATCAGGTGTCGACATTTCACCGGAGACGGCCCACGCACTCCTTTCCAATCAGTGCCGCCGTCGAACTGCTTCTCGAGCGAACGGCTACCTCTCGAGAATAGCCGTGTTGGCATCATCAAAAAAGAACGGGGCGTCACAACGGGCGATGTACCAGAGCCGCTGGCGACTGAAGTCCGTTTAGCGCTCTATCACGTCCACGTTCTCAAACTGGTCGAAGAAGGGGGGTGAACCATAACCAGGGTCGAGCCGTTGTCGAACCGAAGGAGAACCGCCGTCACGCTAACCACCCCGCCAGTCAGATGAATCTCTCGAGCACGCGAAGCGGCCCAAGCGTGGCCTCTGGCTTTCGGTTACTGCGACTCAAGGATTCAGTTCACGGAGCGTCGCGGTCCGCATTGAGCCACGTCTCGTTGACCGCCTCGAGTGATTCGCCGATTTTGTGCCCCCGATAGCCGAAGATATCCGCGGACCCTTCTGCCGACAGCAGTATCGGCCAAAAAGCCTCGTCAGCGACCACTTCTCGTCCGTCGACGCTAGCGTAGACGGTCCCCGGTGGAACCTGTTCGAAGTTTTCGACGTACACCTCGTAGGATGATCCGGACGGCTTCGGTAGTGGCTCGCTCATGTGGAAGAAGTCGGGATCGGATTCAGGTGATTCGCCGGGGAGTGCGTTCACCCGCTGGAGAAACGCTCGAGCCTGCCGTTCGGCGGCCGTCGCCGCTGCTTCGGAGTTTTCGGACGTGAGTTCGATTTCAACGGTAAAGCCACAGGTCGTGATGGTCCGTTCGTTCACCCCCCAGTGATCGACGACGTGGGGCACGGGAAGTCCTGCGGCGAGTTCGAACTCCCGTTCCTGATCGCTGTGGACGAGCGCAAACGGTGTGGGCTTCGCTTCGGTACCGTGCAGCGAGAGGGTCGTTCGACCGTCGACCAGTTCACAGAGTCGTGCGGCGATCCGTTCTTCCCGATCACCGTTCGGGTCGCCGGGGAACACGCGGTTGAGGTCAGAGTCGAGGTAGCGCTCGTCGGCGTCTATCGCGGCCGGATTGGCGAGGACGAACGCAACCCTTCGCCGGAGATCAAGGTCGGCTTCGCGCAGGCGGCGCACCGCGCGGATGCCGCTCTTTTCGTCCCCGTGGACGCCACCGACAACGACGACCTCGAGGTCCCCCGGTCCGGCAGTAGTCACGTCGAGTGGGCCAAATGTAGTGTCCATACGACCATCCGTTAGCCGAAGCGGTTTATGAAGACATCGCCGGCATGTTCCGGCCATGGGATGCCCGTCGTGTTTCGATCCGATCATCGGGTCGTTTCTGGCCGTCGCTGGACCGTCTCCTGATCTGACTGGGGATGGGCCGTGACGGCATTCGATAGTGTGGTCTCCGCGCTTCAGTACTCGTGGAGACGTCGATCACGACGTGATACCGGTGACAGAAACCACCTTCAGGAGTGAGATCGAGTGCTGGCATTTGCAGGCAGATCGGTTTTATTGTGTTGAGCGCTGTTCCCTAGCCCGCGATGCAATCGGACACTGCTGCCGGTACGGTTTTCGGAGAGGCCCAACGCCCGTCAGGGATGAATGCCGTTCGTCTCCGACCGCGCGGTCCCGCCAAGACCGCCAGCAGGTGCGACCGGAGCTAATCGATACTGACCGACACCGAACCCCCAAGGCGATAACAAATATACATCAATGCAAAAAAGCATCGAGGTCGAGTACTGGGTAATCGATCGTGACGGGGAACTCACCTCCCCGGGATCCCTTATCGACCACTCTGACCAAGTCGAAGAAGAGTTCGTGGAACCGCTGTTCGAGTTGAAAACGCCGCCATGCGAGACGGTCGCAGACCTCCAGACGACCTTCGTCGACCAACTGGATGATATTCTCACCCGGGCCGACGAACTCGAGAAGAAACTCGTACCACTCGGCACGCCGATAAACAGCGGTCCGATCGATCGATTACCTGGTGAGCGAGGGCGAATCCAGGAACAGGTCGTCGGATCGAACTTTAATTTCTCGAAGTACTGTGCCGGAACCCACGTTCACTTCGAGCAGCGAAACGTCGTCGACCAGCTCAATACGTTGATCGCTCTCGATCCAGCGCTCGCCCTCTGTAACTCCTCGCCGTATCTGAACGGGGAGTGGATCGCCGACGGGGCCCGTCCGTACTGCTATCGAAAAATGGGATACGCGGAGTTTCCGAAACACGGGCAACTCTGGCACTACGTTGACACCGTCGCCCAGTGGCACCGGCGTCTCGGGCGTTGTTACGACGAGTTCAAATCGGCCGCAGACGAGGCCGGCATCGACCCCGATGTCTTCGCCGAACACTTCTCACAGGACGATGTCGTCTGGACGCCGGTGCGGTTGCGTGACGAAATGCCCACCGTCGAGTGGCGAGCGCCGGATGCCACCCTCCCCAGTCAGCTGCTTCGACTCGTCGAGGGGGTGGACGCCGTAATGGAGGCGATCCACCACACGAACGTATGGATCGCCGGAGAGACGCCGAACGAAACAGGTGGCGACGGAGCGGGCGGATCAGCCGGATGGGAAAATGACCTCTACACGGACCTGCAGACGAAGCTCTCCGCAGAGACGGTGGATAGAGAGCGCATTGATTCGGGCGATGCGGGCGTCACCGCAGAAGGAATCGTACTCCCGGAATTTGACCCACTTTTTGATCTCGTCGAAGAAGCCATCCACAAGGGAATCCACTCGAAACCCGTCGCCGACTACCTCGAGCGGATGGGGTTCTCGATGGAGGAATTCCTCCCGATTTCTTCGCAGATAGGTGGTCGCAAGCACGTTACCAGATCGGACGCCTGCGAGTTACGGCTGGAGTTCGCCGAACGCCTCGAGGCGGACGTAGCGACCCTGGTCGAGCAAAAGAGACTGTAAGTCCGTTAATAGCTGCGGTGCAATTTGCGGATGGGAACACGATTTACGATCGACTTCCAAAAAACGGTTCGTTTTTCGGCGGGACCATCGACGAAGTGGCAGTCGATCGAATGCTCATAGGGAGGTTTCAGCGGCCATTATATTTTCCAAGACGTTCAGTGATGTTCAGTAAAATTGGACACCTGCATACTGAGGGGGGTTTTAATATTTAAAGAGTAAGGCGAACACGTCAGTATAGACTTCCAGTTGGTGGGAACTATGATACTTATACAACAAATGTCCGTGCCTACACTCTGGCGAGGACAATGACCCGACAATATCACAACCGACGGCGGTTCCTTGCAGGCATTGGTGCAACTGGTGTCGCCGCAATCGCTGGATGTGTGGGCAGCGATGACGACGAAGACGGCAACGGCAACGGCAATGAAAACGGCGGTAACGAGGGTTCGAGCGAAACCGAGAACACTGCCCTCGCCGACGCGAAGGCGGTGGATGTCGATAGTATCGCTGCCGATCCCACGGATATCCCCGACCCAGTCGACTGGGACGAGCCACGAACGCACGACCTGACGATTGAGTGTATCGAAGCCACGGCAGAAGTCGAACCGGGCGTGACGTTCGATTATATGACCTACGAGGGGCAGGTCCCGGGACCGATGTACCGCGTTCGCGAAGGTGATACGATTGACCTCACCTTCGAAGTGCCCGACGAGTACAACATGGACATGCACAACATCGACTTCCACGCGGTGTACGGCCCCGGCGGCGGTGCCGAAGCCACGACCATCGCACCCGGTGACGAACCCGCCCGTCTCCGGTTCCAGACGAAGTATCCCGGCATCCACATCTACCACTGTGCGGTTCCGAACATGGACCACCACATTAGCGCCGGGATGTTCGGTGCCATCCTCGTCGAGCCCGAAGACGGCCTTCCCGAAGTCGACCGGGAGTTCTACTTCGGCCAGCACGAACTCTATACCGACGGCCAACCGGGCGAGGAAGGCCACCACACATGGGACGTCCAGGCCTCGAGGGACGAGGATCCAACTTACGTCCTGTTGAACGGGGAAGCCTACGGGTTCACGCCGAGTGGCGCGCACGGTCCGGTGACCGCCGAGGTCGGAGAAACCGTCCGTGTTTTCCAGGCTGTCGGTGGCCCGAACTTCACCGCTGCCTGGCATCCGATCGGCAACGTCTGGAGCCGACTGTACCGCGACGGCGATCTGCTCTCTGATCCCGCTCGTAACGTCGAAACTACCCCGGTCGCACCCGGTACGGTCGCTGCCGGCGAGATGGAACTTCCCGTTCCGGGGCCGATCAAAATCGTCGACCACGCCCTCTCGCGGGTGGTCCACAAGGGAGCGCTCGCCGTCATCGACGTACAGGGTGAAGAAGACCCTGACGTGTACGACGACAACCCCGAATAGCGCGTTCACCGTCACTACCACCACATCAATCATCCATGTCACCACTCACTCGCCGTCAAGCGCTCGCTCTCGGCACCGGCACTGTCGCCACGAGTGTCGTCGGCTGCCTTGGAACCATCCAGGGAGACAACGACTCGAGTGAAGACATCGACGGAACGGGTGAGCTGGGCGACCCCGCGGATTCGGTCGAGGTGCGCGTGACGTCCTCGCCATACCCGCAATTCATGCCGAGAATCGTCCACATTACCGTTGGCGGGACGGTCACCTGGTACAACGAGGATGGGCGCCACGACGTGACCGCCTACCATCCTGATACACACGGCCCACGACGGATTCCCAAGTCCGCAACTCCCTGGTCCAGCCAGCGACTCCGGCTCGAGGGACACACCTTCGAGCGAATCTTCGACGTCGAAGGCGTGTACGACTACGCCGATACCCAGCACGTCTGTACTTCACACGAGGTCACCGGCGGTATCGGCCGTGTCGTCGTCGGTTGGCCTGACCCGGCCGGGGAAACCGCACTCCAGGACCCCCAGCCGGCGCTGCCATCTCGCGTACAAACTGGCCTCGAGGAGTTCAACGAAGAAACGATTTCCGTCCTCGAGAACGGTCCGAAATCACCGTCGTGACTCCGGTCTGAATCGGGTTCGACCGCAGATCACCGAAAATACGGCGCTCGAGCATTTTTCCTGGTTTCAGTCAGCGGATTCCGCTTTCATTCGTGTACCGCTTTTCGAGAGCGGTCACCGATGGTTGGGCGTCGAGTATCCCGAAACAAGATGACTCGAGAATCCAGCAAGACATTGTAGTCAAGAGCCCAGCAAGACATTGATATCGAGAGCCCAGCTAGACATCGCCTCGAGGAGTCCGACGGACCGTCGAAAACCCGTCGGCGAAGATATTCGGGTCCCCTCTCGAGCACCGGGAACTACGACCCTGGATTAGGAGTTACTGCACCCAGATACCCATATGAACCGACACTCGAATGCACCCTCCTTCGATAGACGACGATTTCTCACCGTGGCCGGGTCGGGCGTCGTAGCCACGATGGCCGGCTGTCTGGGGCTTCGAGGAGGAAACGACAACGTCGTCCTGGACGAGCCGGATGCCTACGACCGAACGGTCGAAGCCGACGTCGACTGGCCGATTTACGGGGAACAGATCCCGACCGCGACGGTGCCAGCCCCACTACTCGACCGTTCAGTGACGACGACGGAGTTTACCGGAGAGCGACACACGCTCTTTACGTTCATCTTTACCCGCTGTCCGGGCGCGTGTCCGGGCCTCATGGCGGTACTTCGTCACGTCCAAGCCGACTCCGTCGAGAACGACTACGCCGACGAGGTCGCATTTATGCCCATCACCTTCGACCCAGAACACGACACTCCGAGCGTCCTCGAGGACTACGAGCAGCGCCACGGCGTCGAACGGAGCCTCGAGCACTGGTTTACTCTTCGTCCGGAGACGCCCGAACGAGCCCAGGAGGTTGTCGAAGAGACCTTTGGCTGTATGTTCGAGCGAACCGAGGATGCCGAATCGGACTCGGAAGGGGAGACCATGGACATGGCGTTCATGCACACGAGTCTGGTCCTCCTCGCGAACAAAGACGGCTACGTCGAGCGGGCCTACACGGGTGACGTGCCGGCTCCCTCTACAATCGTGGACGACGCCCGAACGATCGTCGAGGGGTGGTAAGGATGCAGCGACGCGACCTCCTCGCGGGAGCAGCCGCACTCAGCGGAACCGCACTGGGTGGCGCGTACGTAACCGGCTTCATCGACCCGCTGGGGTCGACCGGTAGCGTCGAGCACGTCGAACTCGAGAGCATCGACGCTCCGGGCAGTCAGGCTGGTGAAATAACGGTCCCCCAACAGGGAACGGTGACCGTCCTCGAGTTTTTCGCCACCTGGTGTGGCGTCTGCTCCCGGCAGATGGAGCCGATGGGGGCGGTGTACGATGACCTGGGCCACCACGATGACCTGCAGTTTCTGTCGGTAACCAACGAACCTGTTGGCCGAACCGTCACCAGGGAAGACGTTGCGAACTGGTGGGCCGACCACGACGGCCGCTGGACCGTTGGGCTGGATACCGATCTCACACTGACCGAGCGACTGGATGCCTCGGGCGTCCCGTACACCTACGTCATCGACCGGTCGAATACCGTCGCGTACGCCGAGCGCGGCTACAAAGCCCCTGACGAACTTGCCGACCCCATCGAACGCACCCTCGAGACGAGGTAACCGTGGTTGGGGGTGAAATACTCGGCACGATGTTGTTCGCGCTGGGGGTCGGCGTCGCGACTTTCTTCGCCCCCTGTTCGTACGCGTTGCTTCCCGGCTACGTGAGCTACTACGTGGCGTCGACTGGCGAAGAGCAACCGCCGCTCAGTGGCGCGTTCAGCCGCGGACTCGCGGCGGCGGCCGGAGCCATACTGACGCTGGCTCTCCTCTCGGGGCTTGCCCTCCTGTTCGGCGAAGTCCTGACTCGCGTGCTTCCGTTCCTCGAGTACGTAGTCGGCGTCGCATTGATCGTACTCGGCGCGTGGATTCTCTGGCGCGGCACCGGGTCCCTGCACGTTCTCCTTCCCGAACGTCGCTCGAGCAATTGGGGGTTCGCCGTGTTCGGGAGTCTGTACGCCCTGGCCGCAACCGCCTGTGTGTTGCCGGTATTTCTCGCCCTCGCCCTCAGATCCGTGACGATGCCGCCGGTGGAGACGGCGCTCGTCCTCGGCTCGTTTACCGGCGGCTTTGGGCTACTGATGTTGTCGGTGACTGTCGTTACCGCCATTGGCTATGATTTCGGCACTCGCTGGGGATCGACGTTCAGCGGCCATCTCGTCAAAATCGCCGGAATCGTTCTGATCCTCGCCGGATTCGGCCAACTGTACCTCGCCTGGACGTGACACGAACTGATGAGAACATGTTCGGGAGAACCGTCGGGTAGTGGGCACCCAAACCTCGAGCTATGACCCGACAGCGCCGGCTTCAGAACACAGACGTGCGATATGCAAACTCCATATGAAACGACAGTTCACGCAGCGACGGTTCGTCACGACGTTGACCGTTACCATCCTGGCCGTCTACGCCGTGATCACGACCGGAGCCGTCATGACGACGACGCGGCTCGGGACGAGCTGTACGACCTGGCCGCTCTGTCTCGATGCGGGAGGTGCACTCCTTTCGCTCGAGGGAGCCCTCGTGGTTGGCCACCGACTGCTCTCGCTGGTAGCCGGCCTGTTAGTGCTCGCGACGCTCATCATGGCCTGGCAAACGGAGACCACCCGGCGTGTTCGGATAGCGGTCGCCGTTGCCGGAGTCGCCTTCCCGGTACAGGTCGGTGTCGGTGCACTCGTCGTCACGACGGAGATCGCTTACGTGACTGAACTCCATCTCGCCATCGCTGCGTTCATTTTCGTCGCCTTCCTCATCGCGCTGGGCTGGACGCTCGAGACAGATACCCAGGACGTCGGGGCAAGCGCGCTCACTGACGTCGCAGCGACTCCGTTACGGGGTGAGACACCGAAATCGACCTCGAGCGAGCCAGTCTCCACCGAGAACGGTGACATTTCGAGTGAGCCAGTCAGTGCAAAGAGCGCCGATTCAGCGAGCTACGAACTCCCTCCCGAAGCGATGAGCGATACCACGCATCGGGCCAGTACCCGCTTTCGAAACCAGGCGCTGGCCTACCTCGAGTTGACGAAGCCGCGACTGATGTGGCTGCTCTGTCTGCTCGCGTTGGCAGGGATCGCACTGGCAGCGACCACCGGGACGTGGCCGACCGGTCTCACCATCGTCGCCACCCTGACCGGCGGCGTGCTGGCCGTCGGTGCGAGCGGAACGTTCAACCACGTCTTCGAGTGGGACCGCGACCAGCGAATGGAGCGAACGGCCGACCGACCCGTTGCGACGGCGCAAATTCCGCGCGCTCGAGCGGCGCTCTTCGGGATGGCGTTGCTCGCACTCTCCATGCTGGTACTCGCCACCTTCGTGAATACGCTCGCAACCCTGCTCACGCTGGTAGCTGTCGGTTACTACAGCATCCTGTATACGGTCGTCCTCAAACCGAACACGTCGTGGAACATCGCGCTCGGCGGCGGTGCCGGAGCCCTCCCGGCCGTCATCGGATGGGTCGCGGTGACGGGTTCGATCGGGATGCCAGCACTCGTCCTCGCCGCACTCGTCGTCGTCTGGACGCCGGCACACTTCTACAACCTCGCCATCGTCTATCGGGAGGATTACGCTCGTGGCGGCTATCCCATGTTTCCGGTGGTTTCGGGTGTCGCTGCGGCCCGACGACGGATCATCCTGATGCTCGGCGTGACGCTGCTCACGACGACAGCGCTCGTCCTCGTCGCCCCGCTTGGCTGGCTGTTCGCGCTGGCAGCCATCCTCGCCGGTGCACTGTTCCTCTCGAGTGCCGTCACCCAGTGTCGGGTTCGAACCGACCGGGCCACGATGCGAACGTTTTACACCTCGAACGCCTACCTCGGCGTCGTGCTGCTCGCCATCGTCGCTGAAGCCCTGCTCTGACTATGTCAACCATCACGTCCACCCGTCGACTGAACCGACTCGACCGGCGAAAACTGGTGACGACAGCGGCGGTGCTCGTCGGCGACGTGGCGGTCCTCCTCGCCTTTATCGGCGTCGGTCTCCTCGTCCACTCCATCGAGCCTTGGCAGTATCCTCTCCACACGCTCAGGACGACGACGCCGTTTTTCCTCGCCTGGGTGGCCATCGCTCCCCTTCTCGGCGTCTACCGTCGCCGGACGCTCTCGAGTTACTACCGAACGCTCTGGCTCACGATACTCGCCTGGGTACTCGTCTCCATCGTCGGAGCGTACATTCGAGCCACGTCGTATTTCCCCGGCGGCGCACCGCTCGAGTTCCTGATCGTGAATATCGGTTTTGGGCTATTGTTCGTTCTCCCCTGGCGAGTTGCGGTGACGTTGCTTGTAAGGCGATTTCTCCCCCCGTGAGTCGGCGGTTTTGGGGGGTCTGAAATGACGAAGTGTGCCACTCGGGGCGCTCAACCCCTTAAATCAATTTCCCTCTCGAATAAAACGGCACTCATTAGCAGGATATTCACCTGTTTTCAGGCTCGGACGATCCTCGAGAGAAGTGATATTTTCGGATGCGATATTACGGATTCGAATCCGGTGACGACCCCTTCGCGTTTCGGGTGACCTACCGGTTCGAGCCAGTGGCTGGAAGACAATCCCTCGAGTCCACAGGGACGCTCGCATCAACTATAGTAGCCATTGAAAGTCATTGCACACTCTATCGCAAAACTGCGACACGATAGGTGTGTAAATCGTTTCAATGGTTACTATAACTACCTCATTACCGACCAGTCCCTCACTTACTAGCTCACTATACTATTTGGAGTTACGGCCGATGTGTACTATGGCTTGACGGATATCGACGAGTATTGTACGATTCAAGCGCCATATTTTGTCTTTCAATAACGTGACTGTTTAAAGGATAATCAAGATATTATGAATAAATGTCCACAAATAGTTACTGGAAAGTAATTATACATTTCCTAATCGTGACATCCTTTGTAATCTCACATATGTTGCTATATACTCACTGGGCGTATCAATAACCCGGACTCCCCAGGGGGGGTTTGAAACCACGATGGCTCAGAAAGAACGTGAAACTCAGTGGAGCGGAATTGACCGACGAACAGTACTCCGCGGCGTTGCCGCCACGGGAATAGGGGTCGGTGGCGTAGCAGGATTTGGCGGATCCGTCGCAGCGAAAGGCGGACCGTGTCATCGAACGTTCGGTTGTGACGACGATTACTACGTCAAAATCGAGTTCGTCGAATACTGGGACGAGGAGACGGAAGCGTACGTGTGTTATTTCGAGGAGGAAACGGATACCGGCTTTCTCGAAATCACAGATTGGAGCGGTAAAGACGGAAAATCGTGTGAACCGGTCCACGTAGAATGGGAATCTGACGGATACGTCGTCACGAATGTGATGGCGTTCGGTGGAAACGACTGTGACACCGTCGCGGACCCGGAAGGTTCGTACACATCCGAACTGGAAAACGACGGTGGCCGACAGGCGGCGATCAGCAACCTTCAGTTCTGTCTCGTCGAAGCGGACGACGATCCGCTTCCACAGTGTCCGTTCTACGGAACGTCACGATCCGATCCGACGGAGATTGTCAGTATCCGATACGACGCGGGATCAGGACAAATTGTGGAACAGTCGGTCGGGGCGATTCCCGACGACAGCTCGGATTCGAACTATCCGAACGGTCTCGCATTCGACGACGATAACGACGTGTGGTACTTTGCAGAGGACACCGGCGTCCTCAAAACGATGAACGAGGACGGGGCCTTCGGCATAGAGGAGTACGGGGTAATCACGCCAAACGGCGAATCAATCGCAGGTGCCGCCTTCCGGAACGATACCGCCGAGTATCTGTATATCCCGAACGGTGGAAGTACGCTGATGGCCGCGGATATCAGCGGCGGTACCGTGAGCACCACCACCGTTACCGAACTGGATTGGTCCGGTGTGGGTCTCGGGGATCTTGCTATCGACAGGGAGAACGATATCCTCTACGTGAGTACGACCAGGACGAACGAGTCCGGTTCGAACTTCTTCAGTGTCGACCTCACCGATCTGACCGACCAGCAACAAATCGTTGCCTCCACCGACCGAACGGCCTTTGCAGTCCGTTCACAGATCGCCTTCGACGACGACGGGACGTTGTGGGCGCACAATGCCAACGGCGGAGACTGGCGAACGGTTGACCTCGACGACGGAAGCCTGAGCGCAGTCATGGCGACGACCCGCGAGTACACCGATCTCTCACAGTGCGGGTTCTACGCAGCATAGGAACCCTCGGTCACTTTTTATCGTTTTTCGATAGCTGAGATAATGGCGATAGTTGACGTGTAGAACTCGTTCGCTCGAAGTGCATCGTTCGATGTCCCAGCAGTCGCCATCTCACCGACTTAATCGGCGTTCGAGACCGCTTTGCCGCCTCGAATTTCTCGCTCCTCGAGATAACACTGCGGGTCCGGTGCAAACAGTTCGCCTTCGGTCGCCAGTGCCCGTAGCCGTGATCCACCCCGACAGATCGACAGGTACTGACAGTCCGAACATTTGCCGGTGAGATGTGATTCCCGGTTGCGAAGCGCCCTGAGTAGCGGATTCGTCTCGTCGTCCCATATTTCCCCGAAGGGTCGGTCCCGGACGTTACCGAGGCTGTAGCCCTGCCAGAACTGCGTAAGGTGCACGTTCCCTTCGTAATCGACGTCCGCAATTCGCTCACCTGTGGGGTCCCCGCCGTTTTTCTGTAGATGCCGGTAGACGGCATCGGCCTTCTCCGGGCCGAAACGGTCGCGGGCGTACTCAACGAGAAAACCGGCGTCGGCGTAATTACCCACGAGCAGGGTTTCGATCTCTTCGCCACGGTCGTGATATTCGAGGGTCAGATCACAGAGCCGTTCGACGGCGTCGCGTTTGGCCTGTGGCGACAGGTCAATGTCGGTAATGTCAGCTCCACGGCCGCCGTAATCGAGGTGATAGAAACAGAACCGGTCGACGCCGACGTCGGCGAGCAGGTCGATTACGCCCTCGAGATCTGGCGCGTTGGCTTCGGTGATGGTATAGCGAAGGCCCGTTTTCAGGCCGACGTCGAGACAGGCCTCGATGCCGCGGACGGCGGCGTTGAACGCGCCCTCCTTGCCCCGAAAGGCGTCGTTTCGCTCCGGCAGCCCGTCGACGGAGACGCCCGCATACTGCAGGCCTGCGTCTTTGAGTGCCAGTGCCCGTTCGCGAGTAAGGAGTGTGCCGTTCGTCGACAGCACCGGTCGAAGCCCCAGGTCGGCCGCGTACTCGACCAGTTCGATCACGTCGCCTCGAGCTAATGGCTCACCACCCGAAAAGAGGACGACTGGAACGTCGTAGTGGGCCAGTTGCTCGAGGAACCGACGTGCCTCAGTCGTCGTGAACTCCCCCGGGGCTGGCTCCGTTTCGGCGGCTGCATAACAGTGTGAACAGGCGAGATTACACCGCCGGGTAGCGTTCCACACGACGACCGGTCGTCGCTGTTTCTCGCTAGTGATCTGGGGCTTGCTCGAAGCCTCCGCAGCGTCGTATCGAAGGCCATCACCCTCCGCGTCGAGGTCACAGAGCAGTTTACTGATCGAGATCACGAATGGTTCCCCACTGTTGACCCGGTTGTCGGCTCGTTGCCTTCCGGTTCCTTCTTCGATGACGAATCGTTTTTCGAGGGTGAACACCCAGGTTTGGATGGCTTGCTCGAGTCCGTTTCGGTCGAGAGGGGACGCGAGGAGTATCGTTCGACGCTCTCTGCCGGGCAGACCCAGAGGTCTGCGGCGTGCCAGTCGAACAGCGCTGCAGCGTGCTCGACGGCTCCGTCGGCGCTACTTGCAGCCACGCTCCCGACGTGTCGTAACGGCTCCGTCCGCTCGTCTCGAAGGAACACCTCCCACTGGGGGAGCGGTGTTCCACGTCGATTCCCTGCCACTTTCGAACGATGTGCGTGTTCGACCATTGGTTTCATTGAACGCTGGGTAATCGAATGATAAAGCCGTCGTGGCGAATACCTTCAGTGTAATTCCTGCCCAGTGGGAACGAGCAAAATTCCTATTGGATGGGGCTTTGGAGAGCCATACACAGCTATGCCAGCGCCACCAGGGTCGCGCCGACTCGATACCGCCGAACGGCCCCTCGTCCTTATTTGGGAACTCACGCAGGCCTGTGGTCTCGCCTGTAACCACTGTCGCGCAAATGCCCGGCCACAGTGCCATCCGCAGGAACTCACCACCGCCCAAGGGAAAGGACTGCTCGAGGACGCCCGCGAGTTCGGTGATGGACAGTTAGTCGTCCTCTCCGGCGGCGACCCGCTCGTACGAGACGACGTGGAGGCGTTGATCGAGTACGGTACTGAACTCGGCCATCGCATGACTATTACGCCCAGTGGAACCGGCTCACTGACTCGAGCGCGAATCGACGGGCTCGCCGACGCCGGACTCAAGCGCATGGCGCTGAGTCTCGACGGCGCGAGCGCCGAGAGCCACGACGCGTTTCGTGGCGAAGCCGGCAGTTTCGAGGAGACCGTTCGAGCCATCGAGGACGCGAACGCTGCCGGTATTCCCGTCCAGATAAATACCACCGTCTGTGGCCAGACCGTCGACGAACTGCCGGCGATTCGGGAGTTGTTGGGCGAGTTAGGCGTCGTCATGTGGAGCGTGTTCTTCCTGGTTCCAATCGGGAGAGGACGGATCCTCGAGCCGCTCGCACCCGAAAAGGCCGACGCGGTGATGGACTGGTTGCGAACGGTGAGTGAAACCGAACCGTTCGGCGTCAAGACGACGGAAGCCCCCCAGTATCGACGGGTGTGTCTCCAGCACGAATCAAACGCGAGTAACGATGGTCCTGCCACCACAGGGGATGACCACGCGGCGGGTCTCCGACGCCGGCGTGGCATCGTCGCCGGCGACGGCTTTGCGTTCGTGAGCCATACTGGTGAGGTGTTTCCTTCCGGATTTCTCCCAAAATCGGCCGGCAACGTTCGCAAACAATCGGTCACCGAACTGTACCGCGATAGCGACCTCTTTCGCTCGCTTCGCGACCGTGACCAACTCACCGGCAAGTGCGGAGCCTGCGAATACCGACACGTCTGCGGCGGCAGTCGCTCTCGAGCGTTCGCCTACTTCGACGACCCGCTCGCCAGCGACCCCCTCTGTCCGTACATGACGGAGGGTTACGATGGCCCACTCCCCTGGAATGATACGACACAGCCACCGACACCGCCGAGCGGCCCGACGGCATTGACAGACGCGGACTAGTTGGTACAAGCGTACGCACGTCCCGCCAATCGCCGTGCTCAGGCACCCCCAATCGCCGTGCTCAGGCACCCCCAATCGCCGTGCTCAGGCACCCCCAATCGCCGTGCTCAGGCACCCCCAATCGCCGTAGCAAAGCCACGCGCAAGCATAGAGCCCGCAGTTCAGACACGGATCCATATATCCTCGAGACGAACGTGTTCTGGACCGATTCTATACCCCTCGACTTTGACAGACGGCTATGGACGGGTCGATTCGGATGAGTATCGAAATCGCCGCCCCAGGTGACTGCCCGGTTGCTCGAGCCTCGGCACGAAATGATCTCACCGTCCCCTCGGTGACCCGTTCGACCGAGCGCAACGAACGCGGGCAACTCACCGAGGAGTTCACGGTTCCAACTGACGATATCGATCAGCCGGATCGAGTGGCAGCTGGTCTCGAAACCGGGGGCCACATCTTTACCGATGGACGCGAGGAAATCTACCGGTTCTCGAGAGACCCCGATGTGACCTGTGTCTGTGCCTGTATCGAAGGCTTCGGCTGGCCGGTGTCCGACATTCACGCGTTCGACGGTGTGCTGGCCGTCACATGTTACGTTCCCTCCGTCGACCAGTTGCGGTTGCTTATCTCGACCCTTCGGGACCGCTTTGACGGCGTTCACGTGAAACGGTTACAGCACGCAGGCAATGCGGGAACCATCGGCGATGACGTCCCCCTCGAGGCGCTCGGGCTGACCGACAGACAGCGAGAAGTCCTCGAGACGGCCCTCGAAATGGGCTACTTCAACTACCCTCGAGACGCGAACGCGGGCGAGGTGGCGGACGCCCTGGAGATTGCGCGGTCGACCTTCAGCGAGCATCTCGCCGTCGGCCAGCGAAAGCTGATCGGCGCAGTGCTCGAATCCGAATCAGCCGCGTAAGGGACACTGACAGTTCGATACCACGTCCCAACCCCGAGTCTGGAATCGGACAGGGGAACATATTCGGCACCACGGCTACCCCCGGACTCCCCCACGCTAGAGACGAGAATGACTGCGTGTTCGCTCTGTGAACTGCCGACGCCGCCCCACCCCATCACTGCCGACGGCGTCGACGGCACGTTCTGCTGTCAGGGCTGTCTCGAGGTAGCGCGCACGCTTGACGACTTCGACGGTGTCGACCACGAAGCCGTCAGGGAACGGAGCCAGCAGGCCGTCACGCGAGATGTTCCCGACCACGCGGAGGAGGCATTCCTCGCTATCGACGGTATGCACTGTTCGACCTGTGAGGGCTTCGTCGCGCTGCTCGGCGAGAAACACGACGGCGTGTTGACCGTCGAGGCGAGTTACGCGACGGACACCGTCAGAGTAGTCTACGATCCCGACCGCCTCGATGAATCGGACCTCCCACCCATCCTTTCAGGATACGGCTACGACGCTCGAACACCGAACGAAGAGCGAAACGACCGGGAGCGAGATAGCGACCTGCTCCAGCGATTGCTCGTGGGTGGGTTTCTCTCGATGCTCATCATGCCCTGGTATCTGTTTTATCTCTATCCAAGCTACGTCGGCATCGAGACGGGCATTCTGACTATCGATACGACGACCGCGCTCGGTATCTATCTCCCCATGGGTTTCGTCGGCGTCCTGACGACGATCGTTCTCGTGTATACCGGGTATCCGGTCCTCCGTGGTGCCTACGTGAGCGTTCGTGTTGGCCGTCCGAACATGGACCTGCTGGTGTCGATTGCGGCGCTTTCGGCATACGCCTACAGTACCGTCGCCCTCGCTCTGGGCAGCACGCACCTCTACTACGACGTCACCGTCGCCGTTATTATGGTCGTCAGCCTCGGCACCTACTACGAACGGCGGGTCAAACATCGGGCAACCTCACTGCTCTCGAGGGTGACCGCTGCCCGGTCTCGAGACGCTACGTTACAGACTGACGAGGGGACCGAAACCGTCGATGTTGACGCTCTCGAGTCAGGTGACCGGGTGATCGTCCGGCCCGGCGAGCGAATCCCTATCGATGGCACGATTCGCGAGGGAACGGCAGGCATCGACGAGTCGCTCCTGACGGGTGAATCGCTGCCGGTCACCAAGGGGCCGGGGGACGATGCGATCGGTGGCTCGGTCGTTACCGACAGCGCGCTCGTCATCGAAGTCGGCCCGGACGCGACGAGTACAATCGACCACATCGCCACCATGCTCTGGGAGATCCAGAGTGGATCACCCGGCGTACAACGGTTTGCTGACAAACTGGCGACCGTCTTCGTCCCGTTCGTCCTCACTCTCGCCATCGTGGTCACGGGATGGCGACTCGTGACGGGTACCCCGCCAGCGTCTGCCCTCCTTACCGGTCTAACGGTCCTCGTGGTCTCGTGCCCGTGTGCGATGGGGCTGGCCACACCGCTCGCGGTCGCCTCCGGATTGCGAGACGGCCTCGAGCGCGGCATCGTCGTGACGAACGCCTCGCTGTTCGAATCGGCACCCTTCATCGAGACGCTGGTCTTCGACAAAACGGGTACCCTCACTGCCGGCGAGATGACCGTTCTCGAGGTTCACGGCGATGAAGACGCCTTCCAGACAGCGGCGGCTGTCGAACAATTGTCCGAGCACCCGGTCGCTCGAGCGATCTGCACTCATCTCGAGGCAACAGGGGATGAAACGCAGTCGAGCATCGAGAGCGAGGGCGCTGCCCCCATCACGGACGGTGGGGCCATCACCCGCAATCCTGGCTCCTCGAGCGACGTCGATACCGAGGCGAGTGCCTCCCCCGGAGCGACCGTGAGCGACTTCCAACGCCATCCCGGGGCAGGCATCAGCGCCCACGTTGACGGCGAAGAGGTGGTCGTTGGCACACCAGCACTCCTCGAGCGCCGCGTCGGCCCGCTGCCCGAGGACCTCGAAACGGTCGTCGATGACGCTCGAGCGGCCGGTCGGCT
The DNA here is from genome assembly GCA_025517525.1 of Natronosalvus hydrolyticus. Taxonomy (GTDB): domain Archaea; phylum Halobacteriota; class Halobacteria; order Halobacteriales; family Natrialbaceae; genus Natronosalvus; species Natronosalvus hydrolyticus. Next base: position 62,659 of record JAOPJZ010000014.1, on the reverse strand, counting down.
GCCGGTCGTAGTCGGTGTGGGGGACCGGATTCGCACCGTGGTCGTCGTCGGTGACCGGGAGCGGGACGAGTGGGACGCGGTTTTCGAGGATTTCGAGGGCCGACAAATCGTCGTCCTCACCGGTGACGACCCGTCGGCAACGACGCGTTTTCGCGAGCATCCTGCCGTCGATCAGGTCTTCGCTGGCGTCCCGCCTGACGGAAAAGTCGAGACAATTCGTCGGCTATCCGCTTCCCGGCCAACCGCCATGGTCGGTGACGGCACGAACGACGCGCCCGCGCTCGCAGCCGCCGACCTCGGCATCGCCATGGGCAGTGGGACGGCTCGAGCGAGTGATGCGGCTGATGCAGTGTTGACTTGCGCCGACCTTCGCGACGTGAGTCGTGTCTTCGGCGTCGCCGCCGGCACTCGCCGGCGAATTCGAGAGAACGTCGGCTGGGCGCTCCTCTATAATGCAATTGCGATTCCGCTGGCCGCCGTCGGCATGATCAATCCGCTGTTTGCTGCCCTCGCGATGGCACTGAGCAGTATCATCGTGGTGTCCAACTCCAGTCGGCCGGTGCTCGAGCAAGCCGACGAATCGGGGTAAGTGCCCCTCGAGTGCGGGAGCGATGAAATGGGATGAGCGGTCTCGTTAGCTATGACGGCCCATTCTCGAGGTGGCAGACTTTGCGCCGTCATACGGTTTACTGTGGTCTCTTCTCAGTGATTGCCGATTCGGACCTGATGCGGAGTGATTGTCGACCCAGTAGGCAAACCACCGGACACTGGCACAGTAGACAGTATCAGGTAAGCGAACATGTACGCGACAACGTCCATGGAGCGGTTCTTCGAAAACCCGGACAGGGAAACACGAATGACCACCCACTCATCGGATGAGATTCCGTTCATGCAACGACTGTATAACCGTATCTGGCTCCTGGCGGCGCTAGCACTCGCGTTCTTTCTCGTCGTCTACGTCGTCTGGGGAGTCGTCGATATCTTTTCAGTTCCCGTGGGGTAACCAATGACGTCACCAATCAAACCACCGGAAGGAAACTGGTGGGATCAGACCGTCAATCGACGTGAGTCTATCTGGCTGGGCCTCGGCGTCGTCTGGTCGCTCGTCCTGTTCGGTTGGATGAGCATCTGGACGCGAACCGGTGACCAGAACCCCATTGGGGAAACCTACCAGGTGTCCGAATCCGAGTTCCGGGAAAAGATGAACGCCTACGAGGAGGCCGCTGAAGAAACTGAACAGGGACTCGTGCCCGAGGGAACCGACGTCTACATGGCCGGCATTCGGTTCGCCTGGGACGGCGCGCCCGTCGTCCTCGAGGCCGGAACACAGTACGACTTTCACCTCAGTTCGTATGACGTCCAGCACGGCTTTTCACTCCGCCCTGAAGCAACCCTGAGCAAACAGATCAATCTGCAGGTGTTGCCCGGCTACGAGTGGGTCGTTCCGATGACGTTCGACGAACCGGGGACGTATCACATCATCTGTAACGAGTTCTGTGGCGAGGGCCACCGCTCGATGCACGATACCATCATCGTTACGGAGGAGAACTAAATGCTGGGACTCTTCGATAACGATTACGGTGCTGACGGCTTTCGAAAGTGTTCGGTTACCGGCCTCCAGATCCACGAATCCGTCGAAAAGTACGTCAAACTGTTCGCGCTCACGGCCATTGTCGCACTCCTATACGGGGGGATCTTCGCGTTTACCGTCGCGATGACCCGGTGGGAAGTCGTCGGCTTGCTTGGCCCCGGTGATTTCTACACGCACCTCAGTCTCCATGCGTGGAACCTACTCATCTTCTGGATGATCTTCATGGAGATTGCCATCCTCTACGTCGGTGGTCCGATGGTCCTTGGCCGGAAACTTCCGCTCGAGCGACTGGCCCAGCTGGGCTGGGGCACGATGGTTGCCGGTGCCTTACTGGTCAACTACGCCATCTGGACTACGAGTGCGCCGGATCAAGCGCCGCTTTTGACCTCCTACGCCCCGTTACCGTCGGACCCGCTGTTCTATGGTGGCGCAATCGTGTTCTTGCTCGGGGCGACGATTTCGGCGCTACCGTTTTTCGCCACGCTCTGGTTCGAAAAGCGTGAGAATCCGGACGGGACGCTTCCGCTGGTGAGTTTCGGTGCGTTCGTCACCGGTATTATCGCCGTCGAAGCCATCGTTGGCGGTCTCGTCGCCTTCGGGTACGCCTTCGCGTGGCGAATTGAACTCATCGGCTCGATCGACGCGGCGCTGTACCGACAGCTGTACTGGATCGTCGGCCACGGCTCCCAGCAGATCAATCTCGTAGCGATGATCGTCGTCTGGTACTTCTTGACCCACGTCGTCGGTGGGGCTGAAATCGTGAGCGAGAAAGTCTCGAGAACGGCCTTTATCCTCTATTTGTTCTTCATCAACCTCGGAGCAGCCCACCACTTGCTCTCCGATCCAGCCGTCTCGACCGGCTGGCGAATTTTCAACACGTCGTACGCGTTCTACGGCGCGACGTTCGCGAGCCTGATTCACGCGTTCGCGATTCCGGCCGGTATCGAAGCAGGCCGACGGAAACGCGGCCTCGGTGGCGGCCTGTTCGGCTGGCTCACCAGCGCACCCTGGAAGAATCCAGTCTTCTCCTCGACGATCTTCTCGATCATCCTGTTCGGGTTCCTCGGCGGGATTACGGGCGTGTTGATGGGGCAGCTCCAGCTCAATATGACCTGGCACAACACGCTCGCGACCGTCGGCCACTTCCACGCGACGGTCGTTCTCGGGACGACGGTGGCGTTCATGGGACTGAGTTACTTCGTCATCAGGACCATGTTCATGCGAGCGTTCATCTCGCCGAAACTCGCTTCGATTCAGCCGTACTTCTACGCTGGCGCGATGAGCATTGCCACGCTGATGTTGATGTACGTGGGCATCCTCTACGGCGTTCCGCGCCGAACCGTCGAAGTCGTCGAGAACATCCCCGGAACGGACTTCAGCCTCGCGGCTGCGGCACCACTGTTCAACGTCTTCGGCCTGTTCGCCCTGCTGGCCATCCTCGGTGGCGTGTTATTCCTGGTGATCGCCGTCGGCTCGGTACTCTTCGGCCGGAAGCTCGAGCCCGGGGACAACGACGACCTCACACCTGATGGCGGGCTGTACGCCGATGGTGGCGACCCGGTACACACCTACGAGATGCGCGGCACGTTCGTGCTCTGTCTCATCTTCCTGGGTGCGTTCGTCATCACGTACGTCCTGAACTGGTATCTGCTGAGCCAACTCTGGCAGATCGGTGCCTAACTGAGATTCGGTATCATCCCTGTCTCCCACTCGAGACACGAACCACTCCCATACACTCGACTCAACCACAATGACCTCCGATGATTCCGCGTCGCTCGTGCCGCCGGTTCGCCCAACGGTGAGACGCTACTGGAACGATATCCTCAGTATTTACTACGCCAACACGCCCATCTGGCGTGTCCTCAAGAGTTTTGGCTTGCTGTTTATCGGCTTCTTTTGCTGGTCAGCAGGGGCTCTCCTGTTATCGTATCGCCCCGACTGGACGTTCCTGTATTACGTGATGGCCTACGGATTCGTCCTCATCCTCTGGGGACCGCTGACGCACTTTGTCATCCTTCCCATAGCGATTCGGCTTCGTCGCTCGGCCGAGCACCCGATTACCCGGACCTTTGCAAATAAAGCCTCGAAGATCAACTTGACCGTCTTCTTCACCATCGTCATTATCCTCGGCACCGCCCCCATCTCGCCGATGCTCCTCGACTTCGGCACCATATTCGAGGACGGCGAGCGCCAACCCGACGTCAATCCCGACGTCGACTGCGTCGTCCTCGACGATCTCGTCCAGTGCTCGCTCTCGAATGAGGCCGGTATCGACCACATCGTGGTGACCTCCGGCGATCGAACGCTCGAGCGGATCGACGAGCCACCGTATACGGTCGAGTTCGCGGTCGGTGACCTCGAGGAAGTCGTCGGACAGAAACAGTTCGTTCTCGAGTTACGTGACGAAAACGGCGAGACGATACGGCGCTACACGCGGTCGCTCTCGATGCTCGACGAAGCGTAATCGGTATCCATGAAGACGAATTCCCGTTACTGGGATGAGGGATCCCCGTTAGTCGGTTCAGTCACCAGTTGTGCAGCTACCGGACCCAGAGTCGCGACCAGTTGCTCTGCCACTTGCTCGACGGCCCGTCTTTGCTCCGCCGATAGTGATGTCTCGCCCTCGAGACGTGAAATAGCCGTATCCACGGCCTGACGTTCGATTTTAGCGGTTTTTCGACCACAGGATAAAACGCTCTCTACCGGTCTGTCAGGCCCAAATATGGGTGTCGAATCGGTGTCGGCCGACCCGCTCGGCTCCCCTGGAGACACGTGACCGCGGTGCAAATCCGGCGACTCCTGTCTCATACGTGAGACGTCCGACCGTGACCTACAGAGGGTATCGGCGAACATGTTTCGGCGAGCGACGATTTCGGGTCGTCCGGAAGCTTGATCGACAGTGGGCGTGGCGTGGTGTGGCAGATTGACGGCATCTCGAGACGTCGTTCGAAAGGGCCGGTCCTTTCTCGAAATGAGATACGTAGCCAAATAATAGTAAATAAATAGTAAATAAATAGTAGATAAATAGTATGTTAGTAACTATTCAATAGTAATATAGTATCAAAGTCCGAATGTGAATATCGGGTGGAAATTCGCCGTTATAGCGCGTCGATAATCGCTGTCGTCATCTCGTCGGTCGATGCCTCGCCTCCGAGGTCACCCGTTCGTGGCCCCGTCTCGAGGACGGATTCGACAGCCGAACGGACCGTCTTGCCTTCTTCATCGTAGCCCAGATACTCGAGCAACATAGCGGCCGAGAGAATCGCGGCGGCGGGATTCGCAATCCCCTCACCGGCGATATCGGGCGCAGTGCCGTGAACCGGCTCAAAGAGCGCCCGGTCGGGGCCAATGTTGGCACTCGGGAGCAATCCGAGTCCGCCGACGAGTCCGGCAGCGAGGTCGGACAGGACGTCCCCGGCGAGATTCGGGCAAACCACGACATCAAACTGGGTCGGATCGAGACAGATGTGCGTGGCGAAGGCGTCCATGAGTACTTCATCGGTTTCGACGCCGTGTTCGTCAGCGACTTCGGCGACGGCGTCGCGGAATCGGCCGTCGGTTTCGCGCATGACGTTTGCCTTGTGGGCGACGGTAAAGCCCTCGAGGCCGCGGTCGCTCACGTAGTCACAGGCGAAGGTGGCCAGCCGTTTCGACGCCGAGTCAGTCACGACGCGCGTCAGCGTCGAGAGGTCATCACTCAGTCGGCTTTCGTGTCCGGAGTAGACACCTTCGGTGTTCTCGCGCAAAAAGACGAGGTCGGTTTCGGGGCGCAGCGCGTCGACGCCGGGGTATGCTCTGGCCGGGCGCACGTTGACGAACGAGTCGACGGCCTCTCGAAGCGGCAAAATCACGTCTGCAGCACTCTCCCCAGCGGCCCCAAAGAGCGTTGCATCGGCAGTAGCGGCCAGTTCGTACGTCTCCTCCGGCAGTGCCGCCCCGGTCTCCGCCTCGACGGCGTCACCGGCATCCGCCTCGACGAACTCGAAATCGATGTCGAACGACTCGAGGACCGAAACGGCTGCTGGGGTGACTTCCTGACCGATGCCGTCGCCAGGGATCACGGCGATTTGGTGTGTCATTATCCTACGTCTCCCCGGCATCGAAAAGAGCGTGTCGATGGCGACAGTTCTGCGGACGTTCCTCGAGTCGCTCGAGCATATCTTTGCTATCCCCTCGAGTCGCTCGAGAGTCGTGCGAACCGATCGATTAAACTGCGGTGTCTACAGGCTACATCGCGCTACCAGGCGTGTACTCACCGAACTCTTCGCGCATGACGCCGCTGATTTCGCCGACGGTCGCATATGCTTTGACCGCGTCGATAATGTACGGCATCAGGTTCTCGTCTTCGTTAGTCGCCGTTCGGAGGGCCTCGAGTGCGGCCTCGACGGCCTCGTCGTCGCGTTTCTCCCGTGTGGATTCGAGCCGTCGGATCTGGCGACGCTCGTCCGCTTCGGTGACCCCCTGTACGTCCATCTCCGGATCCTCGTCGACTTCGAACTCATTGACGCCGACGATGATTCGGTCCACGTCTTCGATTTCGCGCTGGCGGTCGAACGCCGTATCCTGGATCTGACGCTGGACCCACTGACTCTCGATTGCCTCCCGCATCCCGCCCCGTTCGTCGACTTTCTCGAGGAGGTCGTACGCCTCCGCTTCGACCTGATCCGTGAGGCTTTCCACGTAGTAACTTCCGGCGAGGGGGTCGACCGTATCAGCCGCTCCGGACTCGTGGGCGAGTATTTGCTGGGTTCGGAGTGCTGTCCGAACGGACTCCTCGGTCGGCAGGGACAACGCCTCGTCTTTGCCGTTTGTGTGTAGGGACTGGGTGCCACCGAGAACGGCAGCCAGCGCCTGATAGGCCACTCGAACCACGTTGTTTTCGATCTGCTGGGCAGTGAGCATCGAGCCGGCCGTCTGCGTGTGGAACTTGAGCTGTTTGGATTTGGGATTCTGGGCGTCGAAGCGCTCGTCCATCATATCGTGCCACATTCGACGAGCCGCGCGGAACTTCGCCACCTCCTCGAAGATGTTGTTGTGTCCGTTGAAGAAAAACGATAGCTGAGGTGCAAAGTCGTCGACATCGAGCCCCGTTTCGATGGCTGCTTCGACGTACTCAAGGCCGTTCCCGAGGGTGAAGGCGAGTTCCTGGGCGGCGGTTGCGCCTGCCTCGCGGATGTGATAGCCGGAAATCGAGATGGTGTTGAATTTGGGAACTTCCTCGGCACAGAACTCGAAAATATCGGTGATGATCCGCATCGAGGGCTCTGGCGGGTAGATGTAGGTGTTCCGGGCGATGTACTCTTTGAGCAGATCGTTCTGAATCGTCCCGCGAAGCGTCTCGCGGTCGACGCCTTGCCGGTCACCGACGGCGATGTACATCGCCAAAAGCACCGACGCAGGGGCGTTGATCGTCATGCTCGTAGACACTTCGTCCAGTGGAATGCCGTCGAACACCGTCTCCATGTCATCGAGTGAGTCGATTGCGACACCCGCCTTGCCCACCTCACCGGCTGACATTGCTGCATCCGAATCGTGCCCCATCTGGGTCGGCAGATCGAACGCCATCGACAGCCCCGTCTGCCCCTGATCGAGCAGATAGTGGAATCGCTCGTTCGTATCCTCGGGCGTCGAAAAGCCGGCGTACTGACGCATCGTCCACAGTCGACCCCGGTAGCCCGTCGAGTACACCCCCCGCGTGTACGGCGGCTCCCCCGGGAACCCGATGTCGTCCCCGTAGTCGATATCGCCGACGTCATCCGGCGTGTAGAGACGGTCGACCTCCTGCCCGCCAGTATCCGTCGTAAAGGTGTCCTTTCGTTCGCCAAATCGATCTAGTACCGGCTCGACCTTGCTTTCGTGCCACCGCTGTTTGTCTTCCCGGATGGCCTCGAGGTCGTCGGAATCGAACATTATTGTTGGAGACGGTTTCCTGTGGCTTGAACCTTGACAAACGGTTCGTCCGTTCGAGGCGGTGCGTTTACTTTTTTGTAACCATCGGTTCGGGCGTCGCTCCACTCTCATCGTACGCCTCCGCTGTATTTCGGTCTCGGGAGCCGGCCCCAAATAGGCGATCGCGAATGGTTCGCTGAGAGGGCCGCTCGGCGAGCAAGACCGAGCACTCCACCTGATTCACGATATCGAGGTGCAACGAGTCCTGGACGAGCCGTGAGAGCATCCCTCTCTCCGTAGCCCCAATCAGGACCATCGTGCTATCGGCAGCTTCGCTGACAATTGCTTGCTCGACGTCGCCGGAGGTGTCGATGGATCTCTTCGCTTCTTCGAGGTCGTGCTCGGTTGCCCATTCGGAGAGGAAACGCTCACCTGCAGCACGGTCATCGGGGCTATCGACGACGTGGAGGAGCCGGATGTTTGCTCCCACGGTCGCGTGTAATGCACGAGCGATTTCGGCACTGAGATTCGAGTCCGGCCCACCAGCAGTCGGGATAAGGATGTCCGTTGGATCGAGACCTCGATCCCGAACGACGAGGAAATCACAGGGCAGTCGATTGGTGAGTTCGTCGAGCGGCCGTTCGGCACGGGCCGAACTCCACAACTGATCTTCGCCCCATCCCATCAACACGAGGTCGGGACGAGTGCGGCGTGCACGATCGAAGATATCCTCGAACGAGCGGGGTGAAACGATAGTTGACGTTTCGAACGCGACGTCGTACCCCTCTCCGATTCGGCTGACGTCCTCGAGTAATCGCTCTGACTCGCGGGTGATTCGGTCGTGTTGTTTCCCGCCAGTCTTCATCGTCTGCTGTTTGGGGGATTGGACGATATGGACCACGTGAACCCTCCCTGATTCGCGAGCACTGGCGATTTTACACGCACATTCGACAAGTGCCCCTTCAGTTCGTGGATTCGCGATAGGAACCAGGATACGGTAGGAATCCGTATCACGGACCAGATCCTCGACCGTGTCGACAACCGGGACGTACGAACGGCCGGCAAGCGACCCGAGCAACCACTCCCTGATCGAGAGGCGACGAATGTGCTCGAAGCGTTCGACCTCGAGGCGGCGTTCGCTGGTCTGGTAATAGTTGACAACGGTAACGAGGAGGACCCCGCCGAGGGTGTTGCCGACCAGGACGGGGATAACGAAACTGGTCATTCCGAACACGAAGCCCAGGTCGCCGACGAGCATCAGATACACCATCTCGGTGAACGAAACGACCACGTGAAACAGGTTGCCGAGCGGGATTGCCAGAAACGCCAGGTAGACCACGATCAGCCGTGAAACGGTGTCACGGACGGCGAAGTTAATCCAGACGACGCCTGCGACGATGAGGCCGGCAAAGGCCGCTTTAAAGAAGAGGTCCCAGACCGGCGTTTCGTACACACCTTTTTCCGAGATTTCGATGGCCATGACTGCTGCATCTGGCTCCAGGACGCCACCATACGCAAGGGCGAGAGCACCGAGTGCCCCGCCGGCGAAGTTACCGGCGAGAACGATTGACCAATGCCTGAACAGGGACGGAATCGACGCCAGTCGCTCGAGTGTCAACGCTACGGGCGGGAGCGTGTTTTCGGTGTAGAGCTGGTAGCCACCGATAATGATGTAGATGAATCCAAGTGGGTACAACAGGGCTGCTACGACACTGCTGTCGGTGACTGCAGACATCGAGGCGTACAATAGGAAGGTGATAGTGATCGCAAAACCGGCGGCGAGGCCACTGAAAAACAGCTCTCGAGCACCGGAGGTGATCTCGTGGTCGGCATCCGCGACGATTCGCTGGAACACTTCATCGGAGGAGAACTGATCGGGAACGACGGTCCCACTAGCCGGAGCACCGGTTTCGGCTCGAGTGGGCTCATTCGACCCAGGGGTAGTCATTGTCTGGAGTAACTGATTGGAGGACCAAGTAAACGATGGATGCGAGTGCGAGATAACCCGACAGTCGACGCCAATCGGTGACGATCACCGAAATCGACAGACACGCGAGGGACGATTCCGAATCACGTTTGCAACCCCCTCATAGGAACTGCTGTCATCTTTCACCGGTTGCCCGTATCGTACTTGTAGGTCGCCGTCTCCGGATCGATACCGAAGTCTTCCGGCGTTTCTTCATCCTCATCATCGGTTTCACCGCCTTCCCTGGCCTGTTTGAAAGCGTCTCGAAGCTCCTGACGCATTCGGAACTCGTCGGTATCGATGGCGAGCGGAACGGCATCGGAATCCGTTCCGTTTCGTTTCTCTGCGAGACGGGCTTGCAGTACCGACGGTAACTGCGATTCGTCGATGCGCTCGAACCCGAACTGTGCGAGATAGGCACCCTCGCCAGTGAGCGTATACACTGTCTCGAACCCTTCGTCACCGGCGTACTCGATCAGGCGTTCGATGACGTGTGCTCCGACACCCTGTCCACGCCACTCCTCGAGGACGCCGATACTCGTCAACTCACACACGTCGTCACCGTCTTCGGGTTTGTGGATGCGGATACGGCCAAAGCCCGCTTTCGCCCCCGACGTTTCGTCGATGGCAACGACGTAATCCCGTGAACGGAACGCCGTATCGTCGAGTCCCATCGCCTCGATGTGGTCGAGAAGCCAGACCTCTTCACGATTTTTCGCGTCCCGTAGGTACATGATTTGAAATACGGTCCCCGCGGCCAAAAGCGTTTGTGGGCTGGCACTGGGTTGAGCGTGGACAGCCGCCGAATAATTTCACTTTTCATCAACCCTTTGCACTGGTGCTCTCGACGAACGCCGTGTTCCAGCAAAGGTGCGCGAAAGGGTGGGACGCTCGAGAAAACTCGAGTAACTGGTCTCGAAACGGAGTCGCGGCTAATCGACGACTGTCGCTTGGCAAATAACCACTCACGAATGACGCGGAACAATCGAAGCAGATGGAATACAGATACGGTTGCGACACCGGGAACCTGGCAGGATGGGTTGGCAGCGTGATGGTGGTGAAGGTGGTGGTTGCTGCTGCCGATCACCCCACGGAGACGACCGAATAGTCGTCGACGATTCGTCGGTGCGCAACGCACGGTGCGTGACACGTTGGTTGGATGCGGTTCTGACGGTCCCGGGCGACTCGCACCCCCGAAGTTACTCCGAGCGTCGCGCTCGAGTCGCCTCCTCGTCGATCTCGAGGTCGTCCGTAACGACGACGCCGTACTCGTCTTCGGCAGCCGCCCGAGAGACGTAGCCGTCTGTGACGTCCTCGAGGACAGCTTCGGGATCGCGGTCGTATGGATTACCGTAGCCGCCACCGCCACCGGTGCGGTTAGAGATGACTTCGCCGGGAACGAAATTTCCGCGGAAGAACCCGGCCCAGGTATTGCCGTCGTCGTACAGATCGGTGTTGTCGACGAGGATCTGGACGCGCTCGTCGGCGTCGTCGTCGAGATCCAGGACGATACCGTTTTTCGCGCCGGGTTCGCCGCCGTCGATGCCCCAGCCGGGTTTCTTGGTTTTCTGAATGATCGAGAGCGCGCCGACGGGGTGCTCAATGCGAAAGTCTCGACGCAAGCCGAGGCCGCCGCGGTACTCGCCAGCGCCGCCAGAATCGGTTCGCAGGGAGAGTTCGTCGAACGAGATCGGCGCTTTGTTTTCGAAGACTTCGACGGGGATGTTCTGGACCATCGTCTCACTGATGTGCATGACTGCGTTGGCCCCGTCGTGGTCGTTCGTCGCTCCCCAGCCGACGGCGTCGTTGTTGGCTTCGACGAACTGGCGGCCGGTTTCGGGGTCCTCGCCGTACAGCATAATGTCGTTGAGGTCGCCACCCGAACTGGCCGGGACGGTCTCGGGGAGTGCTTTCGCGAGTGCCTTGTAGACCACGTCGATGCTGACGATACCAGTCCAGATGGTAAACGTCGGTGCCGGATAGCTGGCGTTGAACAGATTGCCCTCCGGGGCGTAAACCGACAGTGGGGCGTACTGACCCGCATTGGATACCTCCGTCGGCGTCGTAATCGACTTGAAACAGAGTTTACAGACGGTTTCGGTCATTCCCAGCGGAATATTGAGCGGTCCCTCGACCTGGTCGGACGACCCGCTAAAGTCGACGCTAAACTCCTCGCCGTCGATAGTTACCTCGACCTCGATTCGAATCAGATCGCCAGTCGACCCGTCGGCGTAGTCGACCGCCGACCAGGTTCCGTCAGGGAGATCGCGAACGGCGTCTCGAGCCGTCTGCTCGCCGTGGTCGTGGATGCGATCGATACACTCGTCGACCGTGTCCGAGCCGTACTTGTCGTTGAGTTCGCGAAGGCGACGTTTGCCCGTACGAATCGCTGCGATCTGGGCGTTGAGGTCGCCGATAACCTTGTCGGGGATACGCGAGTTGAACCGAATGAGGTCGAGCACTTCCTCGTCGGGTTCACCGCGTTTGTACACTTTCGTGCCGGGGAAGATGACCCCCTCCTGATGGACGTCAGTCGAGTCGAGCACGTACCCTGCGTCTTTGGCACCGAGATCGAGCCAGTGAGCACGCGTAGCCGCGTAACCGATCAGTTCGTTGTCTTCGGCGTCAACGTCAGCACCCTCCCGGAAGATGGGAGCGAACACCCCGACATCGAGGGTGTGGGTGGAACTCCAGTAGGGATAGTTCATTATCAGCACGTCGCCGGGTTCCATGTTCTCCTCGCCGACGTGCTCGATCAGTTTCTCGAGGGCGAAGTCGTTCGCACCGAGGAACAGCGCGAGCCCAGGTGAGTCCGCGATCAGGTTTCGATCCCGGTCGTACAGCGAGATACCGAAATCGAGGATCTCGTAGATGATCGTGTTGTAGGCGGTCCTGATCAGGGTGCGTTGCATCTCCGTCGCGGCGGAGGTAAGGTAGTTTCTGACGACCTCGACGGTCGCCGCGTCCGGACCGTTCGTTGGCGTGGTGCTCATTGGTCTTCACCTCCAGTGATCAGCAACTGTCCATATTCGTCCACGGTCGCCGTCTGGTCGGAGTGGAATACGATGGTCGTCGTCGGTTCGCGCACGATGGCTGGCCCCGCAATTTCGGTTCCCGAAACCAGGTCTCCCCGGTCGTACACCGCAAAGTCGACCACCTCGAGGTCGGCGAAACAGAACGCTTCGCGCGTCCCGACCGCCTCGGGTGAAGTGTCCGCAGCTATTTCGTTCGTCTCGAGTGGCGGCTTGTCGTTGTGGCCGGTTGCTCGAACCCGCTGGTGAACGACTTCGGCCGGGTCGGCCATCTCGTGGCCGTAGCGGTCGGCATGTTTGCGTTCGAACCGGTCGTTGATTTCGTCGGTCGACTCGATACTGTTTGCATCCACTTCGACGGTGTGTTCCTGGCCGAGATAGCGCATCTCGAGGGTATGATTGAGCGTGATATCGTCGTCGGTGAACCCTTCGCTTTCGAGGGTTTCGACTGCCTGCTCGTCGAGTTCGCCGAACACCGTCTCGATGTCCTCGAGTTCCAGGTCGGCGAGCGCCTCGATGTTGGTTCGGGCAAAGTCGTAGACGACGTCTGCCATCAGCATCCCCCACGCCGAGAACACGGACGGGGCGTTCGGAATGACGATTTCGTCGACGTTCATCTCACGGCCGAGCAGCGGCACGAACATCCCGCCGGCTCCGCCGAAGCCCATCATCGAGAACTCGCGGGGGTCAAGTCCCTTTTCGATGGTGATCTCCCGAATCGCGCCGACAGTGTTGGCGAGTGTGACGTCGAACACGCCGCGAGAAACGTCCGTGACGGTGGACTCGAGCGGGTCGGCGAGTACCGATTGAATCGCCGCACGTGCGCCCGCCGCGTCAAGTGCCATCTCACCACCCAGGAAGTCGTCGGGGTCGATGTAGCCGAGTGCGACGGCCGCGTCGGTGACCGTCGGCTCAGTGCCGCCCTGGCCGTAACAGACCGGACCGGGCTCTGCGCCAGCACTCTCGGGACCCACCTTGAGCAGTTCGCCGTCGAGCCAGGCGATGGACCCACCGCCGGCCCCGATGGTCCGGATGTCGTACACCGGAATCATCAACGGCTGGTGTTCGAGCCGTGAATCGTATTTGACGGCGGGTGTGCCGTCTTCGATCACACAGGCGTCGAGGCTCGTACCGCCCATATCGACGGTGACCAAATCCTCCCGGTCGGTTTCCCGGCCGACGTGGGCCGCACCGATGAGGCCACCGGCCGGTCCCGAAAGGATCGTGTGTACCGGTGCCTCCGTCGCGCTCTCGGCGGTCAGTGTCCCGCCGCCCGAACGCGTGATGAAAAACGGACTATCGAAGCCGTTGGCGTTCAGTTCGCTCTCGAGGTCGTCGACGTAACTGCCGAAAATTGGCTTGATGTACGCATCCATCACGGCCGTACTCGTGCGCTCGTACTCGCGGTATTCGCGCGTGATGTCACTCGAGATGGAGACGCTCGTCTCGGGGTAGGCCTCCCGGATAACTTCGGCAGCCTGTCGCTCGTGAGCCGGATTTCGATAGGAGTGTAAGAAACAGATAGCGATGGTGTCGACGCTCTGTCCGTCGATCAGCCGTTCGGCCGCCTCATGAACCGCATCAGTGTCGAGCGGTTCGACTTCTTCCCCGTCAGCGTCGAGTCGACCCGGTACACCCACCCGTCGACGTCGCGGAACGAGCGATTCAGGTTTCTCGTAGCGGATGTCGTACATCGCGTGACGCTCGACGTTCGTGCGCCCGATTTCGTACACATCTCGGAACCCCTCGTTGGTGATAATGCCCGTCGTGGCCCCAGCTCGCTCGAGGACGGCGTTCAACCCGAGGGTCGTTCCATGGACGAACGCTTCGGTTGCTTCGAGGTCGGCACCGACTTTATCGATAGATGCCAGCACGCCCGATTCCGGTTCTTCCGGCGTAGTCGATGCTTTTTCGACGCGGAGATCCCGATCATCTCGGTCGAAACTGATCGCATCGACGAATGTCCCGCCAATATCTACGGCAAGTCGTTCTGTCACGTGGTATCTCCTCTCAATACCCTAGCTCTGGACGAGGCAGGATATATAATTTATGCACAAATCCGGGATTTTGGCTACATAACGACACACGACATTTACGATGTGTTCGATATAACCAGATATAGTGACCTCATAGTTCGGTCAAGGACCCGAAGAGTTTACTCGACTCGCTTCAGTAGGAGAGGTATGGATGCCGTTACCATACACCGTCTCGAGTCGGCATGGGCCGACAGTGTCGACGAACCGTTAGCCCTGTACGAATCGTCTGACCCGTCCGTCCAGACTGGTAGTTACGTCATCGAGGCCGGCGAGCGGGTCCCCGAAACCGGAACGACCAGCCACGACGGCGACGAAATTTCGGTGATACTCGAGGGCGAAGTAGAGCTCGTCGCTGACGGTGAGCGATACACAGCAGGGCCGGGGACCCTCTCGGTAATCGAAGCGGGAACGTCCCATTACAGCGTCAACACTGGTGAGGAACCCTGTCGTCTCGTATACACCGTTCTTGGCGATCTTTGAGCGAGAAAACCGCCACTCGAGTCGATCCGTCCCGGATTCGAACGACCCGTCCCTGCGTTCGAGATCTGCGGCTTCGCCACCGTGTTCGGATGGATCATCTCGACACGAAGCTGTCGAACCGATAGTGGTCGTGCGGCGCAAAATCGCCGTCTGACGGCCAGTACAGTGTGGGTAGCGTCCTGCTACCGTCACTGACGGAACGAGGAATTTACTCACGTCGTCCCATATCGACTTATTTAACTATTTCCGCAAATAGTTGTGGTAGAATAAATTAGTTTTGGCTAAATTTTGCACAAAAAGTTAAATACAGGTGCCGTATTGTGTACTAGGTGTGAGAGAGAACAACACCCGTGTCGCGGTCGATATCGGGGGAACCTTTACTGACTTGGTCGCTGTCACCGACGGCGCACTGTCCCTCGAGAAGGCGTCCACGACACCGGATAACTTCGCTAACGGCGTTATTGCGACCCTCGAGAAGAGTTCGGTGCCCCAGTCTGCTATCGATCAGTTCGTTCACGGGACGACGGTCGTCATCAATGCGGTAACCGAACGGAACGGCGAACGATGTGCACTCATCACCACCGAGGGGTTCCGCGATGTTCTCGACATTACGCGGGCCAACCGACCCGATATGTTCAACTTCCGGTACGAAAAGCCCGAGCCGTTCGTGCCTCGTCGCGACCGGTTCGAAGTCGGCGAACGCGTGGACCAGGCCGGAACAGTGCTGGAATCCCTGTCGGAATCGGCCGTCAAAGCGGCTGTCGAGGAGATTCGTGACCGCGGTATCGACACCATTGCCGTTTCGTATCTGCACGCATACGCGAACCCGGAACACGAACTGCGGACCCGTGAAATAATCGCCGAGCAATTTCCCGAAGCGTACGTAACGCTTTCACACGAACTCACGGGCGAATACCGGGAGTACGAGCGCACGAATACGGCTGTACTCAACTCCTACGTCCGCCCCATTGCAGACGAGTATCTAACCACGCTGGAGTCACACCTCGATGTGAACGGTGTTGAAGGAAACCGGTACGTGATGAAATCGAACGCGGGTACCAGTAGTTTCGAGCAGGCCCGACAGAGCCCAATCGAAATGGTCGAGAGCGGCCCTGTTGGCGGCGTCTTCGGTGCTGCCCGCGTGGGGACGAACATCGGCGAGCCCAACGTTATCAGTTTCGATATGGGCGGAACCACCGCGAAGACTTCCCTGATCGAGGACGGCAACGTCGACATCGGGACTGAGTACTGGCTCGAGAGTTCGCGCCAGCACGAAGGCTACCCGCTCCAGATTCCGGTGGTCGACATCGTGGAGATCGGTGCCGGCGGCGGCTCGATCGCCTGGATCGACCAGGGCGGTTCGATCAACGTCGGTCCGGAAAGCGCGGGTGCCGACCCGGGGCCAGCCTGTTACGGCCAGGGCGGCACCGAGCCGACGGTAACCGACGTTAACCTGTTGACCGGGCGTCTGAATCCCGAATACTTCCTCGGCGGCGAGATGGCACTCGACGTCGACCAGGCCGAAGCCGCGCTCGAGCCCGTCGCCGACGAATTCGGTACATCAGTTCGGGAGACGGCACACGGCATCCTCCGGGTCGTCAACTCGAACATGGCGAACGCGCTGAAACAGGTCAGCCTGCAACGGGGATACGATCCGCGACAGTTTGCGATGGTCGCCAGCGGCGGGGCTGGCGGCCTGCACGCCGCCGCGCTGGGACGTGACCTCGGGGTCAAAGAAGTCATTATCCCGCGCGCACCCGGCCAGTTCTCAGCCTGGGGGATGCTACTGACCGACCTGCGCCGTGATTACGTTCGAACCTGGGTCCGGCCGTTCGAGCGCGAGGCTGCACCCGCCGTGAACGAACGGTTCGCCGAACTGGCCGACCGTGCAGTGGCCGAGTTCGGCGAAGAGGACATTCCCCCAGCAGACGTCTCCCTCGAGTTGAGCGTAGACTTGCGCTACACCGGCCAGGAACACACCGTGCAGACCCCGGTTCCCGTCGGCAACGACGGCACCGATAGCACGGTTTCGGCTGCCTCGGGCGAGACGCTCCTCACCGCCGACGCGATTGGGGCAACAATCGACCGATTCCACGACCGCCACGAGCAAGCGTACACGTTCTCGCTCGAGGACCCGGTCGAACTCGTCAACGTTCGATTGGCAGCGACGGCCGAAGCGGCCAAGCCGACAATCGAGCCGGTATCGCGAGACGGGACGGTAGCGGGCGCGACCAAAGCAAGCCGTGCAGTCGATTTCGACCGAGAGGGGACGCACGAAACAACGGTGTACGAACGCGACTCGATTCCGATCGACGAGCCGGTCTCAGGACCGGCCATTATCGAGGAACCGGCCTGTACAACGCTCGTCCATCCCGGACAGGGGTTCCGCCTCGACGAGTATGCAAACGTTCGAATTACGGAGGAAACGCAATGAGTCACCAGACAAACAGACCGGAAGAGAGTCTCGATCCGTTCACTCGAGAGGTCATCACCAACGCTTTGCAAAGTGCTGCCGAGGAGTCGTTCATCAACCTCGGCCGAACCGCCAAATCGAGCGTCATCTACGAGACGCTCGACTACGCCACGGGAATCGTCGACATCGACGGGAACGTCGTCGCGCAGGCCAACGGCGTCCCGGGATTCCTCGGGACGTTGAAATTCTGCGTCGCCGATACCGTCGAGAAGTTCGGCCGCGATGGGTTCGAACCCGGAGACGTGGTCATGCTCAACGACTACCACGGCGGCACCCATCTGAACGACGTCGCGATGGTTGCCCCGGTCTTTCTCGAGGGCGATGGGCGGGACGAACCCGTCATGTTCCTCGCTTCAAAGGCACACTGGACGGACATCGGTGGCAAAGACCCCGGTTCGTGGACGACCGATGCGACCAGCATCTTCCAGGAAGGAATTCAGTACCCGATGGTAAAACTCTACGACGGCGGCGTCGAGAACGAAGCGGTCGCCGACATCGTCGCAGCGAACACCCGCATGCCCGAGATGACACTCGGTGATATGCAAGCTCAGAAAGCCTCCCTCGACGTCGGCGTCGAGCGCGTCCAGGACATCGCTCGGGAGTACGGATGGGACACGCTCGAGACGGCCGTGGATGCCTGGCTCGAGTACGGCCACGACCTCGTCCGTGACGCCGTCGAAGCGTTGCCAAACGGGACCTACCACGCCCAGGATTATCTCGACGACGATGGCATCACTGACGAACCGATC
The DNA here is from genome assembly GCA_025517525.1 of Natronosalvus hydrolyticus. Lineage (GTDB taxonomy): Archaea > Halobacteriota > Halobacteria > Halobacteriales > Natrialbaceae > Natronosalvus > Natronosalvus hydrolyticus. Next base: position 44,443 of record JAOPJZ010000014.1, on the reverse strand, counting down.
CACGTTGAGTGTGAAGTGACGATCACCGACGAGACGGTCACCCTCGACTACACCGGCACCGACCCCGAAACGGAAGGGCCGGTCAACTCTCCGTACGCCGCGAGTATCAGCGATGTCCGGTCGTTCTTCCAGGCAATCACGTTGCCGAGCGCGCCGACCAACGAGGGCTTTTTCGAACCGCTCGAGGTGATTATCCCCGAAGGAACCGTACTCAACGCGACCAAACCCGCCCCCATCGGGACCGACTGGGAGTCCTCGGCGATGGCCGCCGAATTACCCTGGAAGGCACTCGCCCCACACCTGCCCGACAAACTCTCGGCGGGACACTTCACGAGCGTCTGTGCGACCATCGTCGGGGGAACAGACGAGCGTACGGGCGACGATTTCCTCGTTATCGAGCCACAGCCCGGTGGATGGGGAGCCTGCGCCGACAGAGACGGGGCCGACGTTCTCGTCTGTGCTGGCGACGGCGACACCCTCGAAATGCCCGTCGAAATCATGGAGACTCGGTTTCCACTGTTGTTCGGCCAGTTCGCTCTCGACACCCCACAGGAGGCCGGTCACGGTCGCTTCCGTGCAGGGACCGGACTCGTGCAAGACTACACGATGTACAACGAAAGCGGCGGCTTCATCACCGCCTCGTTCGGCCGGTCGGAGTATCCACCCTGGAGTGTCGACGGCGGGCAGAAAGGGGACGGCAACTACATCGAACTGTTGCGAAACGACGGCTCGGTCGAACGGGCGTCCAAGCTGACTAACGAACCTCTCGCTGACGGCGAAACCGCCAGACTGGTCACCAGTTCGGGCGGCGGCTGGGGCGACCCACTCGAGCGTGACCCCAAGCGCGTCCTCGAGGACTACCGTGACGAGTACATCACCCCCGAGATCGCTCGAGACGTCTATGGCGTGGTCATCACGAACTCGGACGAGATAGACGACGCAGCAACCGAAAGCCTCCGAGCGGAGAAACGAAACGAGAGCGAAGCGAGCGAACACGAGACGAAGTGAGACAACTATGAGTTCCACCGAAACCACGATCAGATGGATTGACCCCGTCGGCCACGACGACTTTAGCGGCGACATCGAAGCCCTGTTGAACGACGTGAAACGCGATTCGAGCACCGTCGAAACCGTGAGCCTCGACCGCGGCCCACACCACGTCGAGTACCACTACTACGAATCACTCGTTCTGACCGACGTGTTGCACCTGGTCAAAGAGGCCGAAAACGACGGCGTCGACGCCACCGTTATCGGCTGTTTCTACGACCTCGGCCTCGAGGAAGCCCGCGAAGTCTCCGACTCGATGCCCGTGATGGGGCCTGCCCAGGCGACCACGCACCTTGCATCGACGATGGGTGATACGTTCTCCGTCGTCGTCGGCCGTCGCAAGTGGATTCCACAGATGCGAACCACCATCGAACGGTACGGATTCGGCGATCGGCTGGCCTCGTTCCGCCCCGTCGATCTCGGTGTGTTGGATTTCCAGGCCGATCCGGAGTGTACCAGAGAACGGCTTACCGAAGCCGCCCGAGCGGCCATCGAAGAAGACCACGCTGAAGTGGTCATTCTCGGCTGCACCGCCGAGTACGGTTTTCACGAAACGCTACAGGATGAACTTGGCGTGCCCGTGCTGGATGCCGTCACCGCACCGTTCAAATTCGCCGAGCTACAGGCCGAACTCGCTGACCTGGGCTGGACACACAGCAAGATCGGCGGCTACGAATCGCCACGCGCCGAAGAGATCGAGGCGTGGGGAATCAGCGACGACTATCAGACTCGAGGCGTCTGGAACGACTGATAGGGTTAGATGGAACTGATTACCCGCCCGGGACGGATCGGGCCGATCGCTGACCAGTGAGACGACAACAATTCCTCTGAAAGAGGCGACATCAATGACCCTGGCCCGTGTGGTCGGGGTATCCGCATCGACCGCCTGTGAATGGACGAGGGCGATCCTGCGCGTCTACTCGAATCGTCGCCTCGAGAAAACGAACGATTCGCCACTGGCTACGCCCCAAATCCCTCGAGGTACCACGAATGTATAACTCATATCGTAATCAACGTTCAACAGAACATCTATCAGTTGGCTTCGAAGAGAACGAATCGCCGAAAGTTATAAACGTTTTGTGTGCGGTATAATATAACATGAGACGTACTAACGAATCCTCAGGGGAGAAGAAGGGTGTAACGAGGCGGAAAATGCTCACGTACGCCGGTGCAACTGGGCTTGCCGTCACGGTTGCTGGGTGTGCAGGTGAGGAACCCGAAGAGGGAATTGACGACGACGACAATGGTAACGGAACCGGGAACGGAAATGGGAACGGGAACGGAAACGGAGAGGATGACGATTCGTCACTCGTGTACGCGACGACGATAGCCCCGAGTACCATCGACCCGATGGGGGTGTCCGATAACTTCGAGAACATCTATGCGGTCAACGTCTACGACTCGCTCATGATGTACTCCGACGACACACCGCCGGAACTCGTCGACGGTCTCGTCGTCGAATGGGACGTCGCCGACGACGACCAGACCTACGAATTCACGTTGCGTGACGATGCGACCTTCCACAACGGCGATCCGGTGACCGCCGACGACGTCGTTTACTCCATCACTCGAATGATGGAGATGCAGATGGGTATGTCCTGGATGTGGGCCGGAACGCTCTCACCCGACGGTGTGAGCGCTGTCGACGAGACAACCGTCGAGATAGAAACCGACCGCACGTTCGCCCCGTTCATTTTCACACTGCCATACCACCCGATCGTCAACGAAGCGGAAGTCGAAGCCAACGACGAGGACTGGCTCCAGGACAACGATGCTGGCAGCGGCCCGTACCAGCTCGTCGAACACGTTCGTAACGAGCGCCTCGTTCTCGAGCGAAACGACGACTGGTGGGGCGAGTGGCCCGACGGTGGGGACCCGTTCGACGAAGTCGTCATGGAAATCGTTCCCGAAGAAGGGACGATCAACGGAATGATGGGGAGTCAAGAGGCAGATATCACCGATGAGTGGCTCTCACTGCAGACCTACCAGGAGATCGAATCGATGGATCATGCATCGGTGAGCGACGAGGTCACATTCTCTCCGCTGTACGTGTTCATGCACAACCAGCGCGAGCCACTCGACGACGTGAACGTCCGAAAAGCCATCTCCTACGCCGTCGATTACGAAACGATCGTCGACGACATCCTCGAGGGCAACGCCGAACGGTTGCAGGGTCCACTACCGGACGCGATGTGGGGCCACAACAGCGACGTGACGCTCTACGACCGTGATCTCGACCAGGCCCAGGCCTACCTCGATGAGTCGCCATACGATGGTGAGGACATCGAACTGACTTACACCTACGTCAGCGGTCTCACCGTGACCGAAAACATCGGCCTCTTGATGCAAACGAACCTGGCCGAACTGGGCATCACTCTCGAACTCGAGGGTGCGCCATGGACCCGTATTACAGACATGGTCACCGATCCGGAATCGACGTCCGACATGCACGCGATTTATTTGTCGTTCTCGTACGTCGACCCGGACACGTTCCTCTACCCTGCCTGGCACTCGGATTCCCATGGTAGCTGGGAGAGCGCCTCGTGGTATCACAACGAACAGGTCGATCAACTCCTGGACGACGCCCGCACCGAGATCGATCAGGACGCACGAATCGAGATGTACGAAGAAGTGCAAGAGCTGATGACCGAGGACGCACCCGCACTGTTCGTCGTCAACGAAGCGGAACTGTACGGCATCAACAACCGGGTTGGCGGCTACGTCGATAACGGCCTCGTCGGCTATTCGAAGGCCTTCTGGCGACTGTACAACCAGGGGTAACGCGTCCGTCTAACTACCACCATATTGATAAATGGGTTTTAAAAGCTACGTACTCAGGCGAATCCTATCGGGGATACCGGTCTTCATCGGCCTCTCGATGCTGATATTTTTCCTCGCGCGAGTGCTGCCCGGTGACCCTGCTCGCCTGGCACTCGGACCACGCGCGTCTGACGAAGCGGTTCAATCGCTTCGGGACCAGATGGGATTGAACGATCCGGTCGTCGTACAGTATCTCAACTACATGGCCGGGCTGTTCCAGGGAGATATGGGTATCTCGCTGACGACGAATCGGAACGTCGCGGCAGACCTCGTGTATTTCTTCCCGGCAACGTTTGAACTGATCACGGTTGGGATGACTATCGCCGTTCTCTTCGGCGTCCCGCTCGGTATCATCGCCGGACAGAACAAAGATCGCTTCGAGGACAACGCTGGGAGGCTCTTTGCGTTTTTCGGCGTCTCGATGCCGGCGTTCTGGGTCGCTATCTTACTCCAGCTCCTCTTTGCGTTCTACATGGGCTGGCTCCCAGCAACCGGGCGCATCGCCACGGCTCCACCCCGTATCACCGGGCTCATGCTCGTCGATAGTCTCATCGCGACCGACTTCGCGGCGTTTCGTAGCGCCCTCGCTCACCTCGTACTCCCCGCCTTTACCCTCGCACTCGCACCCATGGCCGACATCGCACGAATGACCCGCTCGAGTTTCATCGAAGAGTTCAACAAAGACTACGTTCACGCCCTCGAGACGTCGGGTATCCCGGCGAAACTCATCGCCTACAAGTACGTCTTGAAGTCCTCGTTTGCAGCGACGCTGACGATCATCGCTCTCGATTACGGTTTCCTGATCGGATCGGCATTTCTCATCGAAATCGTCTTCGCCTGGCCGGGTATGGCTCGCTACGGCGTCACCGCAATCCTCGAGAACGACATCAACGCTATCGTCGGCGTAACCCTGGTCGTTGGCCTGGTCTACATCATCGCGAACATGGTGGTCGACATCATGTACGGCTACTTCGATCCACGGGTCCGCTACGGAGGTGACGAGTAATGGGGACGCTTACATCGGAGAACCGATCCGAGGCGATGGAAAACCGGATCGAAAGCGCGAAACGAATCGCGTACCGATTCCGACAGAATCCACTCTCGCTGGCCGGCCTTGCCATTATTCTGGGGCTGGTATTTATTGCCGTCTTCGCCCCGTATATTGCTCGCCATCCACAGGACGCCGGCTACATGGGTGAACCCGCCGTCGACTTCGCGAACCGGTTTGCGGAACCGAGCTGGGAACACCCGTTTGGGACGGATCAAGCGGGCCGTGACATCCTCTCAAGAGTTATCTTCGGGACCCGATACTCGCTGGTTCTCGGGGTCTTCGTCCTCACGTTCGCCATCGGTATCGGCGTCCCAGTTGGCCTCGTGGCCGGATACGTCGGTGGCGCACTCGGAACGCTTCTCATGCGAATTACGGACGTGTTCCTCTCCGTACCGCCGCTCGTCCTCGCGCTTGCTGTGGCCGTGCCGCTACAGCCGAGTTTACGAAACGCAATGATTGCCATCGCCATCGTCTGGTGGCCCTGGTACGCACGACTGGTCTACGGCGAAGTGGTCTCCGTTCGCGAAGAACAGTTCGTCGAAGCCAGTCGCGGCATTGGGGCAAGCCGAATCCGAATCATGTTTCGCGAAATCCTGCCGAACGTGTTGGCACCGATTACGGTCAAATTCAGCCTCGACATGGGGTACGCCATCCTGATCGGAGCGGGACTCGGCTTCCTCGGACTGGGAGCCCAGCCCCCGACTCCAGAGTGGGGAACGATGATCAGCGAAGGACGCGTCTACCTCCCAGCCCAGTGGTGGTACTCGACGTTCCCCGGACTGGCGATTTTCATCGCCGTCCTTGGATTCAACTTGCTCGGTGACGGCCTTCGAGACGTCTTCGACGTGGAGGTGAAGTAAATGGGATCCTTCCAAACACGAGGTGACTCGAGATGAGCGACCCCCTCCTCGAGATCAGTGATCTGCACGTCGATTTCAACACCTACGACGGCCGGTCGAAGGTGATAAACGGCGTCGATTTGCACGTCGACGAGGGCGAAACGGTCGCCATCGTCGGGGAGTCCGGCTGTGGGAAAAGCGTCACCGCGGAAACGATCATGAGCATGTTACCCCAGCCACCGGGTGAAATCACCGGCGGCGAACTTCGCTATCGGGGCGAGGAACTCCTGGGCGACCCGCCCGCACACAAACGCGTCAAAGCCGAGTCAATGGGGATGATCTTCCAGGACCCCATGACGAGCCTCTCGCCCGTCTTCACCGTCGGCGAAATGATGCGCGACGTGTTGACCTACAACGGCAAGACGGAAGTCGGCTGGCTCGAGTTAGGAAAGAGCGTTCTCGGCCGTCGTGGCGCAGACGAGAAAGCGATGCGCGAACGGAGTATCGAACTCCTCGACCGACTGCAGATTCCAGATCCCGAAGGCGTTCTCGACCGATATCCGGTCGAGCTCTCCGGCGGAATGCGCCAGCGGGTTCTCATCGCGATGGCATTGCTGGGCGAACCGGAGTTCCTCATCGCTGACGAGCCGACAACGGCGCTCGACGTCACCGTCCAGGATCAGTTGATCGAGCTATTGCGCGAACAGATCGACCGCGAAGGGCTTTCGATGCTCTATATTACGCACAATCTCGGCGTCGCCCGTCGCATCGCCGACCGGATTTACGTCATGTACGCCGGGGAAATCGCGGAAGTCGGGACGCGAGACGAAATCCTCGACGAGCCACTGCATCCCTATAGCCGAGGACTGATAGATAGCATCCCAAAACTGACCGCGTTCCAGCGCGAGGGCATCGATGGCTTGCTCCCGGATTACACCGAACCGCCACAGGGCTGTCGATTCCACCCACGCTGCCCGGCCGCCATGGATGGCGTCTGTGACGGGGAGAAACCGCCGCTGTACGAACCGGCCGATGGGCACCAGGTCGCCTGTTACCTGTACGACGACCAGATGAACGCTCAGGATGCCCTCGAGGTCGCACAGACCGAAATCGAGTTTGAGGGCGGCTCCCTGGACCATCCTGAGGTGTCCTCGTCCCTCGGAGACGAAACGGCTGCCGAATCAGCGGACCGAACGGAAATGAACGAGCCAACATCCGGACAGACGGACGGAGGGAACAGATGAGGACACAGGATACCGACACATCGAGTGCCAGTACTGCCTCGTCGGGCGAGACGGTAACGAACGATACGGCGTCGGATCCCCACCTCGAGGAAGATCCCGTACTCAAAGTCCGAGACCTGAAAAAGTACTATCCGATAACGGGTGGTCTCTTCAAAACCAAAGTTGGCGAGGTCAAAGCCGTCGATGGCGTCTCGTTCGACGTCCGCCGTGGCGAAACGTACGCCATCGTCGGCGAATCCGGCTGTGGGAAGACGACGCTCGGGAAAACGATTGCCCGGTTGCACGCCCCCACGTCCGGCACCGTCGAGTTCGATGGGACCGATATCTCGAGTCTCGGTGAACGCGAGTTGAAACCGATCAGACGTGAGATACAGGTGGTTTACCAGGATCCGACGTCGTCATTGAATCCGCGCAAGCGAATCAAAGACATCGTCGCCGAACCGCTGATCGTTCACGACATCGGATCGAAAGCCGAGCGAAGCGAGCGCGTCAAATCGCTGCTCAAGCGGGTCGATCTCCCCGTAGACTTCCTGTATCGGTACCCCAACGAGCTATCCGGCGGCCAAAAACAACGGGTCGCTATCGCTCGAGCGCTCACCCTGAATCCGACGTTGCTCGTGCTCGACGAGCCGACGAGCGCACTCGACGTGAGCGTTCAGGCGAAGGTTATTGCCCTGCTCGAGGAACTCCAACGGGATCTGAATCTCTCGTATCTACTCATCACCCACGACCTGAGCCTGACGAAAAACATCGCTGATCGAATCGGCGTGATGTATCTCGGTAAGTTCATGGAGAGAGCCAACGCAGCGGAACTCTTCCGGTCGCCCCAGAATCCCTACACCGAACAGTTACTCTCGGCCATTCCGATCGTCGAACAATCCGAGGCCGAACTCAAACCCGAGAAGATACAGATCCGTGGTGAAACGCCCGATCCGTCCGATCCCCCATCGGGCTGTTCGTTCCATCCGCGGTGTCATCGGGCAATCGACGCCTGCTCGAGCGACGAGCCTTCACTCGTCGACGTCGGTGCCGACCACGACAGCCGCTGTCTGTTACACGGGGATGGCGACGACTCGAGTGATACCTGAACGCCGCTCGGTGGGAAATCGTTACACGAGACGGGGAGCGAAACGCAATCAGGCGTTCTCGATTTTACTGTGCCAGGCTTTGTGGGTCCTGATGACCGGCACGACCTCGTAGTCCTCAACGATGTCTGCGTGCTGGATCAACTCGTTGACGTACTCTTTGACGTCACGGAGCGAAGCGTGCCAGACCCGGATCAACATATCCGATTGTCCGAGGTACTCGTCGACTTCGTAGACCAGTTCCTGATCGACCAGGTAGTCGATAAACTCGTGGAGTTCTTCGTTCGTGGCCTCGGGCTGGAGCGAGACCTGAACGTCGGCATACTCGAGATCGACTTCCTGAAGGACGAGAACGCCGATGATCTTGATGATGTTATTGTCCTGGAGTTTTTTGCGTCGTCGTCGAACGGCGGTTCTCGAGAGCCCGACTCGCTCGCCCAGGTCGGTGTCCGATATTCGCCCATCTTCGTTTAAAATGCGGTAGATCTTGTAGTCGACTTCGTCCAGATTCTCGGTGACGAGTTGCTCGATGGTTTCCTCGATGTCGAGGTCCGCGGTTCCCATCTGACTGCCTGACGTATCTGCCATAATATATAGTACAAACAGGTGAACCTTGAACGTAGTGTTTCCTCTAGCTTACAAATCGTCAGAACGGAGAGCGTGCACAGCAGCGAAAACGGGCAACGGTAACGTTCATTGCACGGGCCGGCAAACATTGCCAGTATATGGACGGGGATATGACCGACGAGGTGGTGCACGAACCAACGCAGGCGTTCGTCGAATCCACCAACGTCTGGGCGTTTATGCAGGCGTACGGTATCGAAGACTACGACGACCTCATCGAGCGAACGACGACCGACCGCAGTGACGGCGAAAGCGGCGTCGAGTGGTTCTGGGACGAACTGGTCGACTACCTCGACCTCGAGTTTTTCGAACCGTACGATGAGGTGCGGGACAATTCGGATGGTCCCCAGTTCACCGACTGGTATCCGGGTGGCGAGCTCAACATCGCCCACAATACGGTCGACCGACACGCCGCCCTCGAAAGCGAGCAGCGAAACACGGTGGCGACAATCTGGGAGGGCGAAGACGGCGAGGTGCGCGAAATTACCTACCACGAACTCCACCGTCAGGCGAACAAAGTGGCCAACGCTCTCGAAGACCGAGGCATCGAGACGGGTGACACTGTGGGTCTGTACATGCCGATGGTGCCCGAAGTCGTCTCGATACTGTACGGCTGTTTCAAAGTCGGTGCTATTGCCGTCCCCATCTTTTCGGGCTTCGGCGTCGATGCCGTGGCCACCCGCATCGAGGACGCCGAGTGTTCAGTGCTCTTTACCGGCGACGGCTTCTACCGGCGCGGGAGTCCGATCTACCTGAAAGAATCCGCAGATGACGCCATCGACGAGGCCGGTCACATCGAGCACACCATCGTCTTCGATCGGTTAGGCTCGAGCGAGCCAGAACGTGGCCCGAAGACGCCAACGGGGACCCGTGACTCGAGTGGCACGGATAGACCCCACGACATCCCCTGGGACGACGAGCGCGACGAATGGTGGCACGACGCCGTCGAAACGCAGGACGACGAGTACGAGAGCAAGTCCCTCCCCTCGAGTCAGGAGTCGATGTTACTGTACTCTTCGGGGACGACGGGGACGCCAAAAGGGATCGTCCACACGCACGCTGGTGTTCAGACGCAGTGTGCCAAAGAGCTGTATTTCGGCTTCGACCTCAAACCGGCCGACCGCTTTTTCTGGGTCAGCGACATCGGTTGGATGATGGGGCCGTGGACCCTGATCGGCGTCCACACTTTCGGCGGCACCGTCTTCATGTACGAGGGGGCACCAGACCATCCTGAACCAGACCGCTTCTGGGAGATGATCGACCGCCACGGACTGACTCAGTTCGGAATCTCGCCGACGGCTATCCGTTCCCTCCGCAAACACGGCGGGCATCAGACGACGTCTGACGAGCCATCCGACTCCGGTGAAGCCGGAGATGACGAGTGGCTCGAGGGGCACGACCTGTCGTCGCTTCGACTCCTCGGCTCGACGGGCGAGCCCTGGGACCCTGAATCCTGGCGCTGGTTCTACGAACACGTCGGCGGGGGCGACACGCCGATCATCAACATCTCCGGCGGGACCGAAATCTGTGGCTGTTTCCTGATGCCGATGCCGACCCAGCCGCTCAAGCCCTGTACGCTCGGTGGTCCGGGACTCGGTATGGACATCGATATCGTCAACGCCGCCGGCGAGTCCGTCAAAGACGACAACGAACGTGGCTTCCTCGTTGCTCGGGACTCCTGTCCGTCGATGACCAAGTCGCTCTGGAGCGGCGACGAACGCTACCTCGATGAGTACTGGTCAACGTTCGAGGATATGTGGGACCACGGCGACTGGGCCCAGAAGGACGAAGACGGCTTCTGGTTCTTGCATGGCCGCGCCGACGATGCGCTCAACGTGGCCGGCCGAAAGGTCGGCCCGGCCGAAGTCGAAGGCGCGCTCATCGATCACGAGGCCGTCAACCAGGCAGCCGCCGTCGGTGCTCCGGACGACACCACCGGTACGGCTGTCGTCACCTACGTCATCCTCGGGGACGGATTCGAGGAAGACGAAACGCTTCGAACCGAACTCCGTAACCAGGTCGGCGAGGAACTCGGCAAGCCCTTCCGGCCACGCGAGATCCTGTTCGTCGACGCCTTCCCCAAAACTCAATCCGGAAAAATCATCCGACGGGCCGTCCAGGCGGCCTACACCGGCGAGGATCTGGGCGACATCTCGAGTCTCGAAAACCCCGAGGCACTCGAGGCCCTCGAAGACGCCCGATAAATACGGACGCCGGCGTTGATAGCTACTGTGAACAATTTTATACAATTCAATATTTATATATGGGCAGGGTTTCACTTCGGTTACACGATGGAGAAAGGGAGTCACTCGCAAGCGCCACCGGTCCACGACGAGCCAGCGACCGGCACAACTGGTGAAGAGGAAACCACGAGACGGACGTCCCTTTCGAACGATTCCGTGTTTCATATCCTGCAGACGAGTAGACGGCGAGACGTGCTTCGATACCTTCAGGCGCAACTCGAGGACGAAAACGACGATTTCGAATCGGTCTCGGCAGTGTCAATCAGCGACCTGACGGAATGGATTGCCGCCAGAGAAAACAACATCACCGTCGAGCAGTTGCGCTCGAGCCAGCGTCAGCGTGTGTACATCTCACTGTACCAAACACATCTGCCGAAACTCGACGAACTGAACGTCATCAACTACGACGACGACCGTGGACTGGTCACACCGACGCCGACGATCCGGAAGTTCGACCGATATCTCGAGCCAGAATCCCCGGTAGAGGAGGTGCCAGCACAAAAATACGAACGCTGGATCGGAGCATACGCATTGCTCACTGTCCTGAGTGCCGTTGTGCTCGCGCTGGCGGCAAGCAATTTGGTACCTTTCACACCGCTCATCGTCGGTGTACTCATCGTCGGGACGCTTGGAGTGGTTACGGCGGCGTTTGCGTATGAACTGTCGAAAAACGAATAGGAAGGGCTCGTCTTGGACTCGAGAATAATCACCCCACAGAGTACAACAGACCCCATCGATCGATTTTTTTCAGGGGCTAAAACAGTACAAGCAAAGCCCTTCGAGAGAACGTCCGATCAGTAAATGAGTTCGTCGTCGTTTTCGACCATATACAGCGTCCGAGCGGCGATGTTCACCGCGTGGTCGCCAACGCGCTCGAGGTCACGAATCGTCAACAGCAAGCGTGACACGTCTCTGAGTAGGTATTCGACTTCATCGGGCGATTCAAGTTCGCGTTCGATGAGATCACGGACGACGATCTGACTCGCGCGTTCGGCGAAGTGGTCGATGTCGTCGTCCCTGGTTGCCAACTCACGACAGGCAGTGGTGTCTTCCTGGTCGTACGCCTGCATGGCGTCATCGACCATCTCGAGGGTAAGGTCACCCATCGCTTGTACGTCGACATCAGGAAAGAGGTCGCGTTCGGCCTCCTGGGTGTACTCGCCGAGATTCACCGCCAGATCACCGACCCGCTCGAGGTCCGTGATGATTTTGAACGAGGAGGCGATAAACCGGAGGTCGCTCGCGACCGGCTGCTGGAGCGCGAGCAGGTTGATACATCGCTGCTCGAGGTCGAGATACATGCGGTTGATTTCGCTGTCGCCCATGATGACTTCCTGGGCGAGTTCGTCGTCTTTGCGATCCAGTGCATCGAGCCCCATACGCAGGCGTTCCATCACGAGTTCGCCCATATAACAGATCTCTGCACGAAGCTCACGCAGTTGTTCTTGGTACGAATTTCTGGCCATATTCTGTCCACCTCGGGCGGCGCAGATATATGTTACGTCGCCTATCACGAAATCAGCTTGCTCGAGCGTTACGTCGTCCACCCCGTAAACCGATTCACTCGAAGGAGTCAACCGGCGGTTCGGCGTCGACAATCTCGAGCTGAAGCCGTTCTCCCGTTCGATCGAACGCGGCGAAGGTTTCCGCATCGTCGGTCCAGGGCGGAACGGCGACGAAGAGTATCTGTGCGAGGTCGTCGTATTTCGTCACGGTCAGTTCGCCGACCGGGTGTGAGACGAATCGGCCCTGGGTTTCCGTGGCGGGCGTAGAGAGGTTGACTCCGAAGACGGCGTTAACCGCATTACCGGGGTCTGGGAGGAAAAAGTCCGTGAAAACTGGTGCCTCGTCGGGGAGTGCAGCGACGTCGGGGCCCTCGAGTGACGCCGCCTCAGAAACTGATAAGCCGGTTGTGACGCCGGATGGGTCGGCATCGTCCGCCAACTCGAGCAAGACGTCGACCAGTCCGCGAGTGATGTAGACCACTGCTAATGGTTAGCTGCGGTGGGCACATATAGGTGTCCCCATCATACGTTGGTGAAATCCTGGGGGTGGAACCTACCGGTGATAGCTCGGCGTTGGGACGAACCGATCAAAACGGTAGCATTCCCCAAAATGCACCGGCGTACGCTCGAGGAAGTCGTCGCCGGGCCGTATCGAGGGCCGTCGCCAGCACTGCGGACGCGTCCTCGTGAATCCCGGGGCCGTGGCCCACGAGGATATGCTCGGGGTCGAACCGGCTGAGTTCCTCTCGAGGGGGTGCGATTCGACGCATCGGATGGACGCCGAGGGGTTCGCCACCGGCGCGGAAATACGACGCCGTACCGACCGATTCGGGCACGAGGAGAATTCGGCGATCCGGTTCGTAGAGGGCGACTTCCTGCCAGGATCGGCCGTCTTTCATGACGTGTGCCTCGAGGCCGGTATCCGCGAGCGAATCGGTGAACCGGACGACGGGTGCGTCGATCTCTTCGCTGACGCCGTCGAACCACTTCGGCATGTAGACCGGAACGTCGTGCCGAGTTGCGATTTCCGCAGCGTCTCGCTTGTGACGGTCCAGCATGACGACGACACCCGTCACGGTGCCGAGTTCGGCGAGTGCCTCGTCGAGTCCGTCGGCATCCACGGGGTCGAACACCCAGACGTCGCCGTCGATTGCGAGGGCGTGACTGGCTCGTTGCATCCCTTCTTTGGGGTGTGCGATCCAGCCGAAACCGCCATCGAAGCGATCAATTTCACGGAAATCGGTCGCTCGTTCGTCGATACGGAGGCTCATAGACGCCTATAGGGTCGCAATCGGTATAAACGCCATTGAGACGGCAGCGCAAATGGGGTATCGACAGGTTACAAACCCTCACCGATTCGGCATGAAGTGGGGACACTCGAGCCGATACTTCACTCGAGGGGCCCGATAAACCAGATACCGAAAACGCATTACCGGTGGGAATTCGGACGCCGGTGCCTCTTTGACCCCGTGTTGAGTACGCCCACGTATGCTCCGTTCGCTCGCCTGGCTCGGCCTCGAGGTCAAATATCTCGAGCCAGCACGCCGATTTTACGAGGAAACGCTCGAGTTGTCCCCCCGTGAAGGGTCCCCGGCCGTGACCGAACCAGCCAGCGCGGTTGCCTACCCTGTCGGTGACACCGATCTGGTGCTTCGTCGTCCCAATGGGGTCCCTCGAGGTGGCCTCCACACCCATTACGCGCTCTCGATTCCGGCCGAGGAATACGACGACTGGTGGGACAGACTTTCGGGACCGATGGGATACGACCTGGACGAGTACACCTTCGGAAGCTCACGTTCGCTGTACCTGTACGACCCCGATGGCAACTGCGTCGAACTCGGTCAGACCGACGTCGACGGCCCCGGAATCGATGGCCTGTTCGAGGTCGTCCTCGAGGTCGAATCGCTCGAGCGGGCCGAATCGCTGTACAGCCAACTGGGGTTCGAGACGATCGACCGGGGCGAAGAACGGGTTCGTGTCCGAATGGCCGGGCCGGTCGCCCTCGAGTTGTGGGAGCCACACCTGGGGTTGGCCGAGGCCAGAGGTGGCGTCCACGTCGACCTCGGGTTCGAAACCGACGATATCGACCGTATTAGGGACACACTCGAAGGAACGGTCTGTTCGCTCGAGCGCACTGGAGACAGACTGGTCGCCCGTGACCCTGACGGTCACCATCTGACGTTTTGTGCCACCGATAGTAGTCAGTGAAACGCATTGCACACTCTATCGCCAGCCTGCGTCACGAGGGGTGTGTGCATCGTTTCACTGGCTACTCGCATTGCAGGCCACCCTCTCATACGGTCTGCTGTAACTGTTTACCGGTGATTACCCATACCGGGTCGGCAATCTTCGGGAAGAGACGACAGTAAACCGTATCAAACCTTCTCGAGAAAAGCCAACCTGACCCTCACAATCGGCTCGTATCCACGTCGACGCCCGGTGGTGCGACGATCAGAAATCCACGGAAGTGAACGAGGCTGCCGCCCGACTCTTTGACGTCACGCGCAAAGCCCGCTGCCAGTTCGTTCACGTCGCCTTTGACGTTCAACACGAGGACGTTTCCAGCATCCAGCGTCTCGAGCCAGGTTTCGGGTTCGGTCGTTCCATCGAGGACATCGAGCAGGATACTCCCCTCGAGATCGAGTTCCTCGTCCATGTGTTCCTCGACAGTTCGAAGGTCGAGGTCGAAATCGCTCATACCTGCAACGCTCGAACCGCGATGAGAAAAACGTTCCCCCACGCTCGAGGTGACATAGCATAATGAGAGGGACTGGTCTAACTGATACCGGTCAGTGACGACCGGGATGGTCGCTAACCGGTACGGGACGATAACGAATCCTATGAGACGGTGAACGGCGTCTGTGGTGCGACCGAATCCCACGGCTGGGGGCTTCCGGTCCCGTCCTGTATCGGACGATTGTCCAATTGGCAGTGCGCGCGAGCACCGAATTCATTATATCCTCAACCAAAGGAGTGTAATTTACACAGACGTGGTCACTCGTGGAATGGTGAATCATGGTATGGTATTGTTGTGTATAAGGACATTGGGTGACATACCATGCCGTTTACTGCGTGCGATTTCTCGAACCCTCACGAACGTCAATCACGAATTACGATGGTGCCAATATCCGTTTCAGCGCCACATTTATATACTCCCTCGGGCCTGTGGTTGGATACAATGTCGACACCTACCGACACTGGCTCTGAGACCACTCAGGGCGGTCGAGTTCTTCCAGGGGACATTAGATTCCACTGACGAAATCGAGACAGCACGCGTCTTCGATACCACGCTACGGGACGGCGAGCAGTCCCCAGGCACGTCGTTTTCCTACGACGACAAACGCGAGATTGCACGGATTTTAGACGAGATGGGAACCCACGTCATAGAGGCCGGTTTCCCCGTCAACTCCGAGGCCGAGTTCGAGGCCGTCCGTGATATCGCGTCGTCGACGGACACGACGACCTGCGGGTTAGCTCGCGTCGTCGATGGCGACATCGAAGCCGCGTTAGATTCCGGCGTCGAGATGGTTCACGTCTTCGTCTCCACGAGTGACGTCCAGATCGAAGACTCGATGCACTCGAGTCGCGAGGACGTCGTCGAGCAAGCCATCACGGCCGTAGAGCGCGTCGTCGAAACGGGAACGACCTGTATGTTCTCGCCGATGGACGCGACGCGGACGGACGAGGCGTTCCTGACGACGGTTATCGAAGCCGTGAGCGAGGCAGGCACCGACTGGATCAACATTCCCGATACGTGCGGGGTTGCGACGCCACGTCGCTTCTACGATCTGATCGAGAAGGTCTGTCAGCACACCGACGCCCGAATCGACGTACACACACATGATGACTTCGGACTGGCCACGGCGAACGCGCTGGCGGGGATCGAAGCCGGTGCCGACCAGGCACAGGTTTCGGTGAACTCCATCGGCGAGCGCGCCGGCAACGCCGCCTACGAGGAGTACGTGATGGCCATCGAATCGGTCTACCAGGCAGATACTGGTATCGATACGACGCGCATCACCGAACTCTCACAGGTCGTTGCCGACCGTAGCGGCGTCCCAGTCCCATCGAACAAGCCGATCGTCGGCTCCAACGCGTTCTCTCATGAAAGCGGCATCCACGCTGCCGGCGTCATCGAAAACTCCGATACGTTCGAACCCGGCGTGATGACTCCCGAAATGGTCGGCGCACGGCGTCGACTAGTCCTGGGCAAACACACCGGGACCCACTCGGTCCGCGAACGACTGGTCGAAACCGGCTTCGACCCGACCGAGACCGAGGTACGCGCAGTCACCCGACGCGTCAAAGATTACGGAGCGGAAAAACGACGCGTCACCGTCTCCGACCTCGAGCGATTCGCCGAGGAGGAAGGCGTTGCGGAACTCCCCGAAAAAGAGGAGGTGCGCGCGTAAACATGGCCGCCGCGGTCGCTTCCGGCCGCCAGCACCGGCTGGCGGTCACGAACACTTCGAGCAACGCTTGCCTGCCGGGTAAGGGTTATATCGCTCGAGCGGTATACCAATTAGATAATGAGCGTTCGCGACAGCACGCCGGCACGCACTGCCGACAGCGCGTCGCTCGCTTCCCTCATTATTGTAGGGGCCGCCTAGCCCCTTATCACCCATTCTATCGTCCCGGATTTGCACCGTTTTCGAAGCACCCAGCGACGCGGGTCCAGCAATCGCCCCTATCACAGATGACAGCCACAGAAACACAGTACACACAATTGCCGATACCGACAGCAACAGGAGGGAATCGATGAGCGAGCGTGCATCCGTCCCCCCAAAAACAGCGGAACCGACTGACGACCAACCAACAGATGAGCGGACGAACGAGGAACAGCCGACCGCGGCCGACACTCGAGCGGAGACCAAACCCGTCACCACGGGTGCCGAATCCGTCGTTCGGGCCCTCGAAAACGCGGGCGTGGAGTACGCCTTTGGCGTCCAGGGTGGGGCAATTATGCCCGTCTACGACGCCCTTTACGATTCGGACATTCACCACATTACGATGGCCCACGAACAGGGGGCCTCTCACGCAGCGGACGCCTACGGGATCGTCTCCGGCGAGCCAGGCGTCTGTCTGGCAACGTCCGGGCCGGGCGCAACGAACCTGGTGACCGGCATCGCCGACGCCGACATGGATTCGGATCCGATGATCGCGTTGACCGGCCAGGTCCCTACTGATATGGTCGGCAACGACGCCTTCCAGGAGACCGATACGACCGGCGTCACGACACCGATAACGAAAGCAAACATCTTCGCGAACGAGTCCGACCGCGTGGGCGACGACGTGGGCGAGGCGTTTGCGCTGGCCGGAACCGGCCGACCCGGACCGACGCTCGTCGACCTGCCAAAGGACGTGACGCTGGGCGAGACTGAACAGGAACCCGGCGAGCCGCGAACCCCAGACACCTACACGGTGCAAGAGCGGGCCGACGAGGCAACCGTTCGACGAGCAGCACGCCGCATCGAGGAATCCTCGAAGCCCGTTATGTTGCTCGGCGGCGGCGTCATCAAAGGTGGCGCGACCGAGGAAGTTCGTGCGTTCGCCATCGAACACGACATTCCCGTCGTGACGACGATGCCGGGTATCGGCTCGTTCCCCGAAGACCACGAACTCGCGATGGAGATGGCCGGCATGCACGGCACCGGCTACGCGAACATGGCTGTCACCCATTGTGATACGCTCATCGCCGTGGGTACACGATTCGACGACCGTCTGACTGGCGGTATCGAAACGTTCGCCCCCGACGCGGAGGTCATCCACATCGACATCGACCCCGCCGAAATCAGCAAGAACATTCACGCGGAGTATCCGCTGATCGGCGACGCAGCGACCGTCATCGAACAGTTGGCCGAAGCAGTGGAGCACTCACCACAGGCCACCAAATGGCGCGCCCAGTGCCAGCAGTGGAAATCCGACTACTCGATGGCGTACAAAACGCCCGACGATGAACCGCTAAAACCCGAATTCGTCGTCGAAGCACTCGATGAAGCGACCAGCGACCGGGCAATCGTGACCACGGGTGTCGGCCAACACCAGATGTGGGCCTGCCAGTACTGGACCTACACCGAACCCCGGACGTGGGTCTCGAGTCACGGCCTCGGCACGATGGGGTACGGCTTCCCCGCCGCAATCGGCGCCCGACTCGCTGCCGACGACGATCAGGAAGTCATCGCTATCGAAGGCGACGGCTCGTTCCTGATGACGATTCAGGAGCTCTCCGTGGCTGTCCGTGAAGAGATGGACATCACGGTGGCCGTTTTGAACAACGAGTACATCGGCATGGTGCGCCAGTGGCAGGACGCCTTCTTCGAAGGGCGCCACTCAGCCTCGGAGTACAACTGGTGTCCAGAGTTCGACAAACTGGCCGAAGCGTTCGGTGCGAGAGGCTTCCGTATCAACGACTACGACGAGGTCGCCGACACAATCCAGGCCGCACTCGAGTACGACGGCCCCTCGGTGATCGACGTCCACATCGACCCCCATGCGAACGTGTACCCGATGGTGCCAAGCGGCGGCGACAACGGGCAGTTTGCCTTGACGGAGGACCAGCTATGACTGCCGAAAGAGCGAGCTCTTTCGACGTCACGCGAACCTTGGGGTGGTATGCATGACCGGCGGACTCGAGGGACCAACTCCCGAGGAACGACCGAAACCGGCGGGGAGACGAAACGAGCTCGGCATCCGGATCGATCCGGAAGCCGAAGCCGCCCGCCCGCACCGACGGACCGTGATATCGGCCCTCGTTGCCCACGAACCGGGCGTGCTCTCTGACGTTTCGGGACTGTTCTCGAGACGGCAGTTCAACATCGAGAGTTTGACCGTCGGACCGACCGAGACGGACGAACAGGCCCGAATCACGCTCGTCGTCGAGGAATCAGACCCCGGCATCGAGCAGATTAAAAAACAGCTCAGGAAGCTGATTCCGGTGATCTCCGTTCGCGAACTCGATCCCGACGCTATGCGCCGAGAGCTGGCGCTGGTGAAAGTGAACGCGACTCGCCCGGATCAGGTCGCTGCCGTCGCCGACATGTACGGTGGGAAAACGGTCGATGCGAGCCCGGAGACGGCGACCATCGAGGTCACCGGTGCCCGACAAAAGATCGACGCCGCAATCGAGGCGTTCAGCCAGTTCGGTATTCGCGAAATATCCCGAACGGGAACGACCGCCCTGGCTCGGGGCACCGACGACACCGCAACCGAAGGCGCACAGGCAGACGACTATCAATCCGAAAACACACACACCGTTCCAGCAGACGATGACTGAAAACGAAACTTCCAACGCAGACGACGTATTCACCACGAACATCTACTACGGCGACGACGCCGACGCCAGCTACATCGAGGACAAAACCGTGGCCGTCCTCGGCTACGGCAGCCAGGGCCACGCACACGCGCTGAACCTCCACGATAGCGGCGTCGACGTCGTCGTTGGCCTCCGCGAGGACTCCTCGTCGTGGCCACAGGCCGAATCCGACGGCCTCCGCGTGACGACACCCGACGACGCCACGGCCGAGGCTGATATCGTCATGTTCCTCGTGCCGGACACCATCCAGCCGGCCGTCTTCGAAGCCGTCGAGGACGGCCTCGAGGAGGGCAACACCGTCATGTTCGCTCACGGGTTCAACATCCACTACAACCAGATCGAGCCACCGGAGTACGTCGACGTGACGATGGCCGCACCGAAAGGACCGGGCCACATCGTGCGCCGAGACTACGAGAACGGCGGCGGCACCCCGGCGCTGATCGCCGTCTATCAGGACTATACCGGAGCGGCCAAAGACGAAGCCCTCGCGTATGCCCAGGGAATCGGCGGCACCCGCGCTGGCGTCGTCGAAACGACCTTCCGTGAAGAGGTCGAATCCGATCTCTTCGGCGAACAGGCAGTCCTCTGTGGTGGCGTCACCTCGCTCGTCAAACACGGATTCGAAACGCTCGTGGACGCTGGTTACGCCCCGGAAATGGCGTATTTCGAGTGTCTGAACGAACTCAAACTGATCGTCGACCTGATGTACGAAGATGGCATCGGCGGCATGTGGTACTCCGTCTCCGATACCGCCGAGTACGGTGGCCTCACGCGCGGCGATCGTATCGTCGACGAGGGCGTTCGCGAGAACATGGAAGAAGTCCTCGAGGAAGTCCAGAGCGGGGAGTTCGCTCGCGAGTGGATCAACGAGAACCAGGCGGGTCGGCCATCCTACACCCAGCTCAAACGCCACGACGAAGAACACAAAATCGAGGAGATCGGTGCGCCACTGCGCGACCTCTTTGAATGGGAAGACGAGCAAAGCGACGACGATGCCCCCGAAGTCCCGGCAGACGACTAACCGACCACTAGAATCAGCTACAGATCGATGACACGAGCGTCCAACACACGAACACCGGAACAGAAACGAACGGATACCGCCTCGAGCGACGGGGCGACCGAACCGAACCGAGACACGTTGGGAACCATCAGCCACTCCAACCCGTTGACGGGTGAAACGGCCGGACACCTGTTCAATCGCGGTCCCATCGTCGTTGCCGACGGTGGTAAAGCCAACGCCGTCGAGAAATCGACGACGGCCGACGACGGGACCGACGCCGAAACGATGGAAGAAGTGAGTCACACCCCTCCCCGCGACGCCGACGACGCCAACGGGGTTTTCGAGCGCGGTGGCACCGAACGCATAGACGAAACAAAATGAGCGAGGGTACACTCTACGACAAGGTGTGGGACCGCCACACTGTCACCCGACTGCCGACCGGACAGGACCAGCTGTTCGTCGGCTTGCACCTCATCCACGAGGTAACCAGCCCACAAGCGTTCGGGATGTTGCAAGAGCGCGACCTCGAGGTCGCCTATCCCGACCTGACACACGCAACCGTCGACCACATCGTGCCAACCTCGAGCAAAGAGCGTCCTTACACGGATGACGCGGCCGAAGAGATGATGGCCGAACTCGAGGCGAACGTCCGCGAGTCGGGGATCGAGTTCTCGCACCCGGATACGGGCGAGCAAGGCATCGTCCACGTCATCGGACCGGAGCAGGGACTGACCCAGCCCGGGACGACTATTGTCTGTGGCGACTCCCACACCTCGACGCACGGTGCCTTCGGCGCACTCGCGTTCGGTATTGGGACCAGCCAGATTCGGGATGTCCTCGCAACAGGGACCATCGCGATGGAGAAACAAAAAGTCCGGAAGATCGAGGTTACCGGCGAACTCGGCGACAGTGTCGAAGCAAAAGACATCATCCTCGAGATCATCCGCCGGCTCGGGACCGAAGGGGGCGTCGGCTACGTGTACGAATACGCCGGCGAGGCTATCGAGAACCTCGACATGGAAGGGCGGATGTCCATCTGTAACATGTCGATCGAGGGCGGCGCTCGAGCGGGGTACATCAACCCCGACGAGACCACCTACGAGTGGCTCGAGGGTCGTGACCGTGTCCCCGAGGGCGAGGCCTTCGAGGAGCGGAAGAAATACTGGGAGTCGGTTCGTTCGGACGACGACGCCGAGTACGACGACGTCGTCACCATCGACGCGAGCGAGTTAGAGCCGGTCGTCACCTGGGGAACGACGCCGGGCCAGGGCGTCGGCGTGACCGAACCCATTCCGGAACCCGAATCGCTGGCAGACGACAAGGTCGAAACGGCCCGACGCGCGCAGAAACACATGCGCGTCGAACCCGGTGAAACGATGGAAGGCTATCCAATCGACGTTGCCTTCCTGGGATCGTGTACCAACGCCCGCTTGCCCGACCTCCGACGCGCGGCCCGACTCGTGAAGGGGCGTACAGTCGACCCCAACGTCCGAGCGATGGTCGTTCCCGGCAGTCAGCAAGTGAAGAAAGCGGCCGAGGAAGAAGGCCTAGACGAGATATTCATCGAAGCCGGCTTCGACTGGCGCGGAGCCGGCTGTTCGATGTGTTTGGGCATGAACGAGGACCAACTCGAGGGTGACGAGGCCTGTGCGAGTTCCTCCAACCGAAATTTCGTCGGCCGGCAGGGCAGTAAAGACGGTCGAACCGTGCTGATGAACCCTCGTATGGTCGTCGCCGCGGCGATCAACGGTGCGGTAACTGACGTGCGAACGATGAAGGAGGTGACCATCAATGAGTGACGAGGTAACAATTCCGAGCGTCGAATCAGTGTCCGGAACCGGCGTCGCGATCCGTGGCAACGATATCGACACCGACCAGATCATCCCGGCCCGGTTCATGAAAGTCGTCACGTTCGACGGCCTGGGCGAGTTTGCGTTCTTCGACCAGCGCTTTACTGACGATGATTCCCAGAAAGAACATCCACTGAACGAACCCGCCCACCAGGACGCCTCGGTAATGGTCACGAACGCCAACTTCGGCTGTGGCTCCTCACGCGAGCACGCCCCACAGGCGCTCATGCGCTGGGGTATCGACGCGTTCATCGGAGAGAGTTTTGCCGAAATCTTCGCGGGCAACTGCCTCGCACTCGGGATGCCCACGCTCGAGGCGGACACGGAAACGGTCGAAACGCTGCAGTCGTGGGTGGAGGCCAACCCGGACGGCGAGATCGATATCGACGTGGCAAACGAGACGGTTACCTACGACGGGAAGACTGTCGACGTCACGGTCGACGATGCCCAGCGAAAGGCTCTGGTCGAGGGCGTCTGGGATACGACAGCCCTGATGAAGGCGAACGCAGAGGCAGTCCGCGAGACGGCTGAATCACTTCCATACGTCGAAGACGGCAAGCGCGTTTGAGGACGTATGTATCTGCAGCTGGATCGGTAAGCGACTGTTTTGACTCGTTTACCATGCTCGCGAACGGGTAGTGTTGCTCTCGGTGGTATCGTTTCGAGGCCACTGGTATAGTATGGAGCACGGCAACTATTGTTAGTTGGCGCGAGACGTTGCAGGAAAACATCCTTCTCGAGAGTACAATCGCTAGAACAACTGAAAACGAAAATTACCTCGAAGGGTTCAGTTAAGCATGCTCTGTGCAACGGTCGCGAGCTGGCCGTTGTCCGCTTCGTCGAGGCGCTGGTCGCCGACTTTCAGGCGGAGTCGTGGTCGGCCGACGTCGATGGGGACCTTCTCGGTATCGATCAGACCCATGTCCTCGAGTTTGGTCTTCGTTCGGGAGAACGTCGCCTTGCTGGCGATGCCGACGTCCTCGCCCCATTTGCTGATGTCGTACAGGAGCGCTTCGTTCTTGGCCGCGACGAGCAGCGAGATGGTGACTTCGTCGAGGCCATCGCCATCGCCTCGAGCGGTCTCGAGCGAGTCGAGAATCGCCGTGAAGTCGGCTTCGGCCTCCGGGCTAATCTCTTCGGTGAGCGTCTCGCGAACGCGCGTGATTGGCGGTGTGCGGAGGTTGAACGCGTTGGCGTCCTCCCAGCGAGTCGCGTAGGTGTCGAAGGCCGCGTCGACGAACTCGGCGTCGTCGGTAACGAGGCCACCGACACGGTCACCAGCGTGGACGACCGCGACGACGTTGTCTTCGGTGATCAACAGCGAGTTTTCGGGAGCCTGCTCGAGAGTGCGCAACTCGAGTGTCCCTGTATCGAGAAGGTCGGCTGCATTCGAAGCGACGAGGAAATCGCCCATGACGTCTTTGAGCGTGCGGTCATCGGCGAGCATGTGAACGGTTGGAAGGTCGCCGTCGAACGACGTGGCGACGGAGACGAACTCTTCGATTGCCTCCGAGGACGGGTTGATCATGTACACATCTCCAGCCGTCTCCTCGAGTACCGATTCGAGGATATCGTCAATCTGGTGGTTGAGTAAATTCGAGGTCATGCCTATACACAAGTAAACAGCGCCAGTCTACTTAATTTTGTTGGCCACATCGTCCGCAGACCTTGTCGTTAAGAAATGAAACCGGTGATTTTTGTCTATTCCTTCGGCAATCCTCAAATCGCATACAGTATTTTAACAGCGCGTCTCGCTACTACAGTGAACGGACAATATAGATACAATTACAGCCTGTGTTAGTATTTATCACGATACACATTGGCACAATGGTAACAGTTAACTCCCTCTGGTTGAATCGTTGTTTCTGTATGGGAGTTACCAGTTGGCAAGCGTGGGGACGCACTGGCGACACTGCTGATGGAGACGAACGAGGGGAGTCGAACGTAACACGGGCGCACTCGAGTCGCGTCAGCACGTACGGTGGACCCTAACAGTCAAACCTCGGTGCTAATTCTGGTGACCAGTAGACGTCACCATCAAAAATGACTGCCAGTTTCGCTTCCCTGAGAAACTGTGCTACCTCGGCGCCGTCCATCATGAACGAGGCGCGTGACCCACACAGATACGCATACTTGTTTTCGTTGGTGTGCGGGAAATAGTAGAGTCCGTTGACCCGAGTCGAATAACATTCCAGCTCGACGTAGTACCCACCGTCATCGAGCGGCTGTATCTTCGCCGTCGTAGGCAAAGTAAGATCCCCATCGGTCAACGAGTGGGTGCCATCGCCGACGACAGCGTAATCTTTCCCCATCATAATTCGTCGGCGAGCCAATCGCATCGCCCGTTCGAAACTGAATCCGTGGACGAGCAGTTTCGCAAACGTCGACCCGACCTTCAGGGCGTGGTCGTTTAGCACCTGTGTGAACGTCACGGCCCCTGCAACGCTTCCCCGGTCGATGAGATCCATTCCCTCGTAGTACGAGCCACAGGCGTTGAGGAAGAATGTCTCGACCCGACTCTCATCGATGGACGACGCGGCAAGTGAGCCATCGGGACAGCGAAATCCGTCCGTCTCGCAGTGTCCGATGTAGTGGACGAAGGCATGGTCCGTTTCGAAGAGAGAGGCGAGTTCGTGTGTCCGAAGCCTCTCTTTTACGCGTACGTCAATCGAAAGTTCGTCGGCTCGTTGTCGATAGATCGATTCGACCCGATCACGCTCACCGGCCATCTCGGGATCGTTGAGGACGACACAGATTGACGATGACTGACTCTTGCGTTCGAGATACGACAATCGATTCCGGTAGGCGGCGACGTTCGATTTGAATACGTCGATTGGCACCCCGGAGGCGAGCCATCCGTGAACCCGGCCACCCCGAAGTTCGGGTTTGACGATGTCGACGGACGCGACCTGGCCGACACCCCTGGAGTCACCACGATAGAAATCATCGAGAGAGCGCTCGACGAGTTCGCGTCCCTCGAGCCTCGACGTCTGTGGCGTAAAGACGAGGCTCAGTCGGTCGAGGAGGTACGGCAACGCCTCGATCGAATCCGGTTCAGGCTCGACGTACGTGGAGAGATGCCAGGGCGGAATACGATGTTCGACCGCACTGAAGGGAACGTCAAGATACGTAGCAAGGCGTTCCTGGGGCGTTGCTGTATACAGCGAAGATTCGTCCATCTCGAGGGCTCGCAGCAGACTCATTTCAGCCAGGTTAGACCCGTACGGTCCGGCATTGCGAACCAGACAATCGAGGAAAAAACACTGACGCAGCAGTTGCTCGACCGTCCGCTCGAGGTCAGGCATTCGCTCGAGTTCGTGCTCTCGAGCGACCGAAGGGAGGCGAAGCCGGGGCGTGATACCCGGCTCCGTTCTCACTCTCGCCTGGAGGTAATACGCGAGCGGTGCGACGACGAACACCGACTCATAGCACGGTGGGACGAGCAGTTCGACGCCCGACCCGTCAGGGATCGATGGCCGACCCGAACAGGAGGATTCCGTCTCGAGCAACGGCGGATGCCCGCGTAACGTCGGATACGTGCGATCCGGTGACGTCGTTTTAATCGACGCGGACAGACAACTCACACCACGAGCAACACCGGCTGGCGTCTCGGGAACGGTGATCGTGTCTGCGGGCAGTTCGTGTCGACTCCTGAACCCCAGGATCGTTCGCGTCCGTTCTGGAAAGGTCACAACGACACGCGAGTAATCTGCCGTTCGACGAATCGTGGCTCGGCCCGAAAATCGGAGGTACGTTTTGATCTCCGCGTCGATATCGAGGACGTACTCTCCTGGCGGCAATCGGAGTGGGGACCCGTCTGGCTCGAGTTCCTTCCGTTCGTCCGCAGCGAGAGAAAACGCGTAGACGATCGCGTGCGGGAACTGTAATTCCGTCGTCGTCGCGACCACCGTTCTGTCGACCGGCCGCTCGATATCTGGCCCCGGTCCACTCACATCCAACGTCCGTCCCTGAACGTGCAGTTCAGTGTTATCAGCATCGACGACGCGCAGGTGGTCGCGATCCACCTCCCACTCGATCATTCGGTTTGGTGACTCTCACCGAGAACAGTTAGTTGTATCGCCCGACAGTTCCACGGTTATTTTGGTGGCTCACCACTTCACACCTCACTCGAGCTACCGCTGGCACATCTCTCGACACCTCGAGTGTGTGTACTACCTCGAGACCACCTCCGGTGAAGGTACCGTGCGTCCAGGTTCGTGACGTCCTGTCAGAGAGGTGTCTGTGACGGAGTGGCGTGTGTTGATGCCAGGACACCTGGCTCGATTTGCCGAGGAAAGGTACACTTATACACCAGCCAACCACCACTCAAAATATGGACCACGACCACGTCCGGGACGTCGATCCCGCGGTCGCAGACGCCCTCGAAGGCGAGCTCACGAGACAGGAAGAGACACTGGCTATGATTGCCAGCGAGAACCACGTCAGCCGCGCGGTCCTCGACGCACAGGGGAGCGCGCTCACGAACAAGTACGCCGAAGGCTATCCAGGCGCTCGCTACTACGGCGGCTGTACGTACGCTGACGAGGTCGAACAACTCGCTATCGACCGCGCCCAGGAGCTGTTTGGCGCCGAACACGTCAACGTCCAGCCCCACTCCGGAACGCAGGCCAACCAGGCCGTCTACTTCGCGATGCTCGAGCCAGGCGATAAGATTCTGTCGCTCGACCTGACCCACGGTGGCCACCTCAGTCACGGCCACCCAGCCAACTTCGTCGGACAGTTTTACGAGGTCGAACAGTACGAAGTCGACACGGAGACAGGCTACATCGATTACGACCAACTCGAGCGTCTCGCGACGACGTTCGACCCCGATATCATCGTGTCGGGATACTCGGCGTACCCTCGCGAAGTCGAGTGGGAGCGCATCCAAGAAGTTGCGAACGACGTCGACGCATACCACCTGGCCGACATCGCCCACATCACCGGACTGGTCGCTGCTGGCGTCCATTCCTCACCCGTTGGAACTGCCGATTTCGTCACCGGCTCGACCCACAAAACCATTCGCGCGGGCCGCGGTGGCATCGTCATGACCGACGAGGAGTACGCCGACGATATCGACTCGGCGGTCTTCCCCGGCGGACAGGGTGGCCCGCTCATGCACAATATCGCCGGCAAAGCCGTCGGCTTCGGCGAAGCCCTCGAACCCAAGTTCCAGACGTACGCCGAACAGACCGTCGCGAACGCCGTCGCCCTCGGCGAGTCGTTGACCGACCACGGCTTCTCGCTCGTCTCCGGTGGTACCGACAACCACCTCGTACTCGTCGACCTCCGACCATCGCATCCCGATACGACTGGTGGCGACGCAGAAGAAGCCCTCGAGGAGGCCGGCATCGTGCTCAATGGCAACACCGTGCCCGGCGAGACGCGCTCTGCGTTCAACCCGAGTGGCATCCGTGCGGGGACGCCCGCGCTCACCACGCGTGGATTCGACGAAGACGACATGCGCGAGGTCGCCGACCTGATTGCCCGCGTCGTCGATGCGCCGGACGATGACTCGGTCATCGAGTCGGTTCGCTCGTCGGTCGACGAACTGTGTGCGGAGAACCCGCTGTACAAGTAGGCACGACCAGGTTGGCGTAGTCACGACATCGACGGCCGAGAAAAACCGGATACAGGCCCAGGCCGGTCCCAAATTCGGGAGCGACTCGAGTTCCCGAAACGAAGACTACTCGAGTTGGGCCGGTTCGAACGTAAAGAGTCGAATGTTACAACTCGGACACACCAGTTTTTCTCGCGGTTGCGATCCCACCGGTGTCACCTCCCCACAACATGCCGCCTGCGTCGTCGTGAGCTCGCCCTCACAGAGCGGGCACTGGTCGAGGAAGGTTCGGATTGGACGTGCACTCACCAGTCGAAGGAACTGATCCTCGAGTTCGGACTCGAGTGCCCGAACAGCCGCCAGTTCGGCGATGGCGATGGGGCGAGGTAACGTCGTGGCTTCGCCGTTTTCCGGTGAGAGAACCACGTACGATTTTGTCCAGCCGTCGTAGGTGTCGGTACTGATCGATGACGGCGTCACCTCGGCTGCGACTGACGCAAGTTCCTCGACATCACGATGGCCGAGTTGGCGCATTTCGTCGTACCAGTGGTCCCGAAACGCGGAGTCGAGAATGAACTCCTCGCCATCGGGAACGACGACGCCAGCCTCGAGCAACGCGGCGACGATTTCGTCACCGTCAGGGACCGCCTCACCCGTGGGTTCGATGAGGCCATCCGCGGGTTCTTCCTGTCTCACCTCCGATTCACTCGATTCGAACTCGATACGCGTGCTTTCGGAGCCCTCGTGATCGAAGACGTCGACTGGCAAGCGGGCCGCAAGTTGTGGCGCAAAGCGTGGCGTCCCCGGAACGACGTAGCCTCGGAGGCCAATCGCAGTCACACCGCCAAACGCGCTCGCGAGCGCAAGTTTCCGGTGTCCACGGCGGAGACAGACGACGGTGATGACACCCACGAGAAGGGTATTGAGAACCGTACAGGGCCAACATCGGTTCTCCCCGGTGTGCTCCGGTCGACGCAGGAATGATAGCAGGTCGTTCATACGCCGCCTTTTGAGTGAATCCTCTTGAGTGTTGAGTCTGTGTGTCGACTCGTCGAGATCGTTGTAACTGTCACCGTTCTGAACGGGGAACCCGGCCGTTCGAAGGGTGCGAACAGACGACATCAGATAGGTTTTTACAACAGGTGTGGTATATGGGTACACATGACTGTTTACAATGGAGATATGACCTACACACGTCTCGGGTGGACAGGACTCGAGGTATCGGAACTGTGCCTCGGGTGTATGAACTTCGGAAGTGCCGAACCCTGGATGATGGGCGACGAGGACGCCAGTCGGGCCGTCATCGAACGCGCGCTCGACCTGGGAATCAACTTCTTCGACACGGCGAACGTCTATTCTACCGGCGAAAGCGAGGAGATTCTGGGCCGTGCGCTCGCGAGCTACGACCGGGATGAACTGGTCATTGCAACCAAGGTATTCGGCGATATGGGTGAGGGACCAAATAAGAGCGGCCTCTCACGAAAACACATTATCGATCAGTGTCACGCCAGCCTCGATCGACTCGGCGTCGATTACATCGATCTGTACCAGATCCACCGTTGGGACGAACACACGCCAATCGAGGAAACGCTC
This sequence comes from Natronosalvus hydrolyticus, assembly GCA_025517525.1. Taxonomy (GTDB): domain Archaea; phylum Halobacteriota; class Halobacteria; order Halobacteriales; family Natrialbaceae; genus Natronosalvus; species Natronosalvus hydrolyticus. The sequence continues at coordinate 14,670 of JAOPJZ010000014.1, read as the reverse complement.
TCTGCACTCGATTACCTCGTCGACGAGGGACTGGTCCGATATATCGGTGCCAGCACGATGGCTGGCTGGCAGTTCTCTAAAGCGCTGTATACTGCCGACATCGAGGGGTACGAGCGATTCACCTGTATGCAACCGGAGTACAACGCCGTCGACCGGCACGAAGAACGAAACCTCCTGCCGATCTGTGCTGATCAAGACGTCGGTGTGATTCCCTGGTCACCGCTTGCCGGCGGCTTTCTCACTGGCAAATACGAACGTGATACCGCCCTCGAAGACGACACGGTCAGGGGCGCAACCGACGAGTACACGAAAGCGAGATTCACCGACGATAACTGGGCCGTCCTCGACGTGATTCGGTCCATCGCTGCCGACCGTGACGTGACGCCAGCACAGGTGAGTCTCGCCTGGCTCCGCCAGCAACCGGTCGTCGACGCGCCGATAATCGGCCCGAAATCGATCGAACACCTCGAGGAAAACGTGGCATCGATAGATCTCGAACTCAGCGAGGATGAACGGTCTCGAATCGAAACACCAAAGCGGCCCGTTTGGCCACCCGAAAGTAAGGATACATGAAACGAAGACATCAGCGTGAGCGAGATTGTTGTAGTCACGTACCGCTGAACACCTGTATGTGTGAGCGTTCGTCGAGACGTTGGTACAACCCACCCCAGGGGGCGACGAGGTGAATCGAATGGAAAGTGAGAAACTCATCGAAACGCTTGAGGACGCAGGGCTGTCCCCGTATCAAGCAGACGCCTACGTGACGCTGCTCGAACTGGGTGCTTCCTCGGCGACCGACATTGCCAAAGCCAGTACCGTTCCGGACCCTCGAATTTACGACGTGTTGCGTTCACTGCAGGAGAAAGAGTATATCGAGACGTACAAGCAGAACAGTTTACATGCACGAGCGCACGCTCCGGAACAGGTACTCTCAGATCTGCGTGATCGGGCTACTGCGTTCGAATCTGCCGCCGACGAAATCGAAGATCGGTGGATGCAACCGGATATCGAGGCCCACAACGTCAGTATTGTCAAGCGAATGGATACGGTACTCACACAGGCGGCCGACCTCATTCGTTCGGCCACCAGCCAGATCCAGATCGGCCTGACTCCGGCCCAGTTCGACGAACTCGAGCCGGCGCTTGCCGAAGCGAAAGCAAACGGTGTCGACATCAAACTCTGTCTGTTCCCCAAGATAGATGAGTCAGCGACAGTTCCAGCTACTGATCGACTCGCTGAGACCTGTACGGAAGCGCGCTGGCGGAAGGTCCCCTCGCCATTTCTCGCATTGATCGACCGGTCGTGGACGTTCTTTTCGCCACACGGTAGTTCGACCAACCAATACGGCGTCATCGTCAACGATCGGACCCACGCGTACGTCTTTCACTGGTATTTCATCAGCGTGCTCTGGGAGGTCCACGAAGAGCTGTACACCGAGCGGTCGACTGAACCACCGACGAGTTTCGTCGACATTCGTCACTGCGTTCGCTCTATCGAACCGTATCTCGACAAGGGAATCGGTTTCGATGCGACGGTGACCGGATTCGATACCGAGACCGGCGCTGAAGTCGAAGTTTCCGGGAAGATTACGGGTATTACCTATGGAGGCATCTCGGACGATGACGAAGAAAATCTCCCCCTCGCACAACTGGCTGGAGAGGCCTCAATTACGCTCGAGACCGACGATACAACCTACACCGTCGGTGGCTGGGGGGCGATGATCGAAGACCTCGAGGCGACACGGATCACGATCAACGACTATATCGAACGGTGAAACCCGGTTTCAGTAATAAAAACTGATGGGACCGCCCGCAGGAGGCTCAAGAGATACCGACGCTCGAGTCATCAGAGAGATATCAGAAAGATTTTCACGATTTCACTGGTGGCTCCGCGTATGGATCCACGCATCCGAGAACACGCTGAAATCATCGTCGATCACTCCGTCGACGTACAGCAAGGCGACACCGTCCGGATCAACGCACCACCCGTCGCAGAAGACCTCGTGGTCGCCCTCCACGAACTGCTGGGCGAACGAGGGGCACACCCCTCGCTCGGTATGTCGAGCAGTGCAGCCACACGCGCGTACCGAAGAGCGGTCGATCCCGAGGACCTCGAGTGTCCAGCGCACGTCCTCGCAGGAGCCGAAGAGACCGATGTCTTCATTTCGATTCGTGCCGAGGAGAACACGGCCGAGACCAGCGACGTCGATCCGGCAGTGACCGCAGCGTACGGCCAGGCATACAAACCGATTCAGGAGGAAGTGATGGGGAGTCGCTGGGTCGGCACGCAGTATCCCGCTCCCGGCAACGCCCAGAAGGCAGAGATGAGCACCGAAGCCTACGAGGAATTCGTCTGGAACGCCATCACCAAAGACTGGGACGAGCAGCGGGAATTTCAACAGCAGATGGTCGACCTCCTCGACCCTGCAGACGAGGTTCGGATTACGAGCGGCGAGACGACCGACATCACCATGTCCGTCGCCGGAAATCCCACGCTGAACGATTACGGTGAGAAGAACCTCCCCGGCGGCGAAGTGTTCACGGCCCCAGTTCCAGACAGCGTCGAGGGACACGTCCGCTTCGACAAACCCCTGCTTGCTCAGGGCCGAGAGATCAACGGCGTCGAACTCGAGTTCGAAGCCGGCGAGGTTGTCGATCACAGCGCGGAGAAAAACGAAGACGTCCTCTCGACAGTGCTCGAGACGGACGACGGTGCCCGCCGACTGGGCGAACTCGGTATCGGCATGAATCGTGATATCACCGAGTTCACGTACAATATGCTCTTCGACGAGAAGATGGGTGATACGGTCCATCTGGCAATTGGACGCGCCTACGACGAAACTGTCGGTGAGGAAAACGAGGCCAACGACAGCGCTGTCCACATGGACATGATCATCGACATGAGCGAGGATTCGACCATCAAACTCGATGGAGAGGTCGTCCAGCGCGATGGGACGTTCGTCTTCGAAGACGAATTTTGAACTTGGGCGCTTCTCGAGGACTTACTGAACACTTTTTGGTCCAGGTTTTGTGAGCGAGCCGACAGGCAAGCGAGACAGGTTCTGAAGACGGGTTCTGAAGGACATGTCTCGAGGCGATTTACCGTATGCGCTACGGCCATGTCACCTCTTTTTCGCCGTAGCTCCCGTACTCGACGGCACTAACCTTTTCGGGCAATCCGTCATCGAAACTAACTCGAACCTGATATGCGGTAGTGGACTCGGGTACCGTACAGTCTTCCTCGCCTGATTGGTCGCGGACGTAGCCCACCCACACGGAGAGCGAACCCTCGTCTGGATCGTACTCAGTTCGATCTGGAGAGATGATAAGGTCCTCACAGTTTCCGGACGGGTACATGAAGTATCCTTCAACAACGACTGTATCATCATCAACGGTTATCCGCGGCGGTTCATCTCGGGCTGGCAACGCATCCCGATCGAGATCTCGAGTGGCTTCCCAGTCCGTGATTTCCATCGGAGGACTGTCACTCGCACCGATCTCGTTCCGGTCGGAGAGACAGCCTGCAACAGTGGTTGAGACGAATGCACAGGCAGTTACGAGGACCGTTCTTCGCTCCATATCGAATGTGCTCGAAGGCTCGGTAAGTGTTTTGTGTATACTGGGAGACAATATTGATGGGTTCGATAGCGGCGCGTATTCGATCGTCACTCCAGACTTTCGAACGAGTACTGCCTCCCAAAGGCCACCAGTGTATCGTCTCAGATGACAGAGCCAACAGGTATATAGCCTGTCGTGTACTGCACCCACCAACCACTGGTGACGACGTGCGCTATCCCCACATTCGCTCGAGCCCACTCGTACTGACGCTCGCACTCGCCTCTCTCGGTATCGCAGGCGCGATAAACACGGCCACCGTTCCTCGGATGGCTCTTGCGAGTACCCTCGTTGTCTGCGGCGTGTACGGGGTCGCGACCGTCGCCCGAGAACTCTCGAAGCCACAGTTGGCCCACCTTTCGATCGGCCTGTGGCTTGTGTTCATCGCTATCGCTGGCGTCCATGCTGTCGGCCTCGAGACGCTCGCCGGAACCCTTTCGACACCGTTCGTCGCGTTCACGACGATCATCTGGGCTGTGACCTGGGCGACGCTCATCGGCGCATCTGCAGGGACCTCGTTTCTCGCGTTCAGAGAGTATGGCGTAGGGTCGTACGTGGCCCATCCCGAAGACAGCGTGGTCGACGGGGAGTACGAATTCTGATAACGATTCTCGGGTAATTCCTGGACGTCAAAAGTTCCGAGCGAACCCGTTAGCGCTCGAGTTCGTCCACGGGTCAGGAAACGCGAAACTCAGGAAATTCGATAGCTCAACGCGATTCCTTCACCGAGCGGTAACACCACCGTCTCGAAGTCCGGATCGGCGCGAACGGTCTCGAGATAGGTGGCGATACCCTGTGTGTGCTTGTTCACGTCCGCTGGGGACCCGCCTTCCGCGATCTCGAGTAACTGGTCGAAATCGATGATTCCGGCGCGCATGGCGTTGTCAGCGATGATCGTCCCGCCGACTGGAAGTTTGGGTTTGATCGCCTCGAAGGCATCCGCGTACCGGTGTTTCTGGTGGTCGATCAGTACGACGTCGAATGGGCCGTCGTATTGACCGACCGTCTCCATCGCATCGCCCAGTTCGTACCTGGCGATGTCCTGGTAGCCACCCCGCTCGAGGTACGTTTCCGCGAGTTCGAGTTCGTCCGCATCGACTTCCGTGAGAACGAGTTCGCCATCCTCCGGAAGGGCTTCGGCGAACCAGTACGCCGAGTATCCGTACCCGGACCCGAACTCGAAGACGCGTTTTGCGCCGACCATGCGAGCGACGAGGCGGAGAAAGCCCCCGACCTCGGGACCGACGTGTGGGAAATCCGCTTCCTCTGCGTACGCATCCATCTCTCGAAGCGTCTCGTCGGGTTGGGGGGCCATCGCACGGACGAATCGTTGAACGTCGCCATCGAGCACTGCATCTTCGGCTTCCATACCGAACGTTGGATGGGGGCCAGGATAAAATTCGGTGCTATCAGGTGACTACAGCCGACTGACAGACCAGGTCCACGGGGTGAATCGTTCGATATCTCGAGCGAAAAAGCCCACCGATCCCTCTCAGACGTCGCGTTCGACCACGAACTCGGTGAACGAAAGCAGTTTTTCGACAGCCTCGGATTCTAGTTCGTCCTCGATTCCGTGTATTTCGCCCCTCGCCTGCTCGGCCAACTCGAGGGCGCACTCTCTTGCGTAGTCGATACTGCCGGCGTCCTCGAGGATCTGCAGCGCTTCTGAGATGTCGGCATCCGTGTTCTCATCCGTTGCGAGAATTTCCTCGAGGCGTGTTGCGCGGTCGCTATCGGCGGTTTCGATGGCGTGTAACACCAACAGCGTCTTCTTCCCCTCCCGAATATCGTTGCCAAACTCCTTGCCGAAGTCACCCGCGCGCCCGAGCGAGTTTTCGACGTCGAGGATATCGTCGCCGATCTGGAACGCGATCGACGTCTGCTCGGCATAGGTCGCGACTGCCGACTCGATTTCAGCCGGTTGTTCGGCGACGATAGCCGCCAGCTGAGCAACGATACGACCCAGACAACCCGTCTTACAGGCACTCATTTCGAGATACTGTTGGGTCGAGATTCGAACCGCCGATTCGTTGTGCCAGCAGATGTCCATCCCCTGCCCCAGATGCGTTCTATTGAGTTCGTACATCAGCATATCGTAGGCCCGCAACCGGGTTTCTTCAGAAAGATTTGCTGGGTTGTGTGTCAGAATCTTCAGCGGGAGGAAGTACATTGCGTTGCCGGCATTCAGCGCGACGTCCTCACCATGGACGCGATGTAACGCGGGTTCACCACGACGCATCGTCGCCCCATCCTCGACATCATCGACGATGATGGTACCGTTGTGCAGGATTTCGGGGATAATCGCGTAGGGAAGATACGCCTCGGGGTCCTCGCCAAACGCCTCGATAAAGACCAGAAACAACACTGCACGCCAGCGCTTGCCGCCACGCTCGAGTAGATCCCAGATCGGGTCGGAGAGCGCCGACTGGACGCCCTTGGTGTCGTACTCGAACCGAGGCTCACCAAAAAAATCCTCGAGGTACGCCGCATCGATTTCCTGTGGTAGCCACTCCACAATCGTCTCGTCGATGGCCGGCCGCCAGGAAGCAAGCGCCTCTTGCATACGTTGAACCGACGGGAACCGTGGTGAAAAACTTTCAGATTTCCCACCCAAATAGATAGGGGTTTTCAGCAGTCCTGGCAGGAAGATAGTGTAACTATTGATCGGTCAAGAGCCATCCCGGTCCGTCCCTGACCACCATAACGAACCCTATGAGACGCTCGAGTGGAAACGTTTCCACCCGAGGCTCTCGACAGTTCGAAACGTCACTGTTACTCGAGGCCCTCGGCGTACTCGAAGTCGCGTTCGCTCGCAGTGGGTTGGGTGCCGTCGATGGTGATAGCCCAGTCGTCAACCACCGTCGGATCGTTTCTGGCGTTGGTCAGTGTGCTCCGGACGTCGAGCACGTCGACGCCGTAGAAATCGTTCGGAACGCCGTGTAAATACTGCAGTGCGGTTCGAAAGAGGCTGTCCATCCCGTCGTCGTTTTCGAAGTCGACGTGCTTGTAGACGCCAGCAGCAACCTGGACCATGCCGTGGAGAAACTGGCTTTCGACGGTGCCACGACCGTAGTTGTACCACTCGTCCTCGAAACAGTCGTGGCTCTCGTGATAGGCACCGACATTGAACAGGCGGACGCCGTGAACCGTCGCCCGCCGAAGGGTGCCGTGTTCCCACCGGTTTTCGACACGGTTCCACCCGGTCGGCTCGCTCGAGGCGGGTGGCGGTCCGACCGAGGGGTCGTGTGTGTGGTCGTCCATACGGGTAGTTTCGAGCCCAATCGTAGGAGCCTTTCGACCGCCCACTTTTCGCTGATCTGTGGGTACGCTACAATTATCGGCACGGTGATTCCGTGTTCGAGGAACAGGGGCTCAAAAATCATACGACGAACCGCCTCAAAGTCGGTTATTTGCCACCCCTTACAGATTAGTTGTGTCGTGGCACGAATATCGTCCACCGCACGCATCGACGAGTGACGACACCACTGCCTCGTTCAACACGGCGTGCAACTCGGTCGCCACCTCGAACCAGCGAAAATTCTCGAGTGTCGTCCAGCAAAGTCGATATGCACGTATGTGTCTAAAATGCCTGGTTCAATCCCTAAAGATGAGCACGAACCCGAGCTTTCATTACGATAGGCAACTCGTTCTCGAGTAATGACGACCCACATCGATGGTAACGCCGTTGCGAGCGAGATACGAGACGAGTTGACCGATGCAATAGAGACACTGGCGTCGGAAGGCTCCCGTCCCGGTCTGGCGACCGTACTGATGGGCGACGATCCGGCCAGCCAGACGTACGTCTCGATGAAACAACGCGATTGCGAGGAGGTCGGTATCGAACCACATCACGTCGACGTCGATGGCGATGCGCCGGCAGACGAACTGTTCGATACCATCGAAACGCTCAACGATGATCCCGACGTGCACGGCTATCTGGTCCAGGCACCGGTCCCGGACCACGTCGACTACCGACAGGTCATCCGCCGTATCGACCCGCTCAAAGACGTCGATGGCTTCCATCCCGAAAACGTGGGCCGACTCGTTGCCGGTGACGCCCGGTTCCGTCCGTGTACACCACACGGCGTCCAGAAACTCCTCGAGGCAACCGGCGTCGAAACCGAAGGAAAGGATATCACCATCGTCGGCCGTTCCGATATCGTGGGGAAACCACTCGCGAACCTCCTGATACAAAAGGCAGACGACGGGAACGCTACCGTCACCGTCTGTCACTCTCGAACCGCGGACCTGGCAAGCAAGACGCGGAATGCAGACGTCGTCGTCGCCGCCGTCGGCGTTCCCGAACTGATCGATGGGTCGATGATCAGTGAGGACACAGTCGTCATCGACGTTGGCGTCAATCGCGTCGACGCCGATACGGAGAAGGGGTACGAACTGGTCGGTGACGTTGACTTCGACAGCGTCGAACCAAAGGCAAGCGCCATTACGCCAGTCCCAGGCGGCGTTGGACCGATGACCAGAGCCATGTTGCTCTACAACACCGTCAAAGCGGCCAGCCTGCAGACGGGTATCGACGTGGATCTGCCGTAGGGACCTGTGGCGTCTCGAGGACTGTTCTTCTCTCGTTGCAGCTATTGCGTCTGGTCAGGCTGTCCTCTCACTCGAGGGAGTCGAGTTCGTCCTGGGCCAGTTCGAGGGCGACACGATCACCGCGAAGTCCGTTGGCTACGTGGCGGGTCGCTTCCAGCAACTTGTCGGCGACAGCTGGGTCGACATCACCTTCGAGCAGTCGCAAGCGAGTTTCGTGGTCGGAAAGGTGTTCCAGGCAGTCTCGAGCACCCTCCGGAACGGCTGTTCCGGCATCCAGCCAGGTCCGAACGTCACGGCGGTAGTCACGAACCGCGTTTGCGGTGGCAATTCCCCGTGCCTCGCGAAACGAGGAGGGGACGTCGGCGGCCTGGGGGCGTTCACCCAGATCGGCGTCACGCAATAACGTCAGAAAGTAGAGTGATTCGTCCTCACTGGGTTGGGTCGTCCGCACGAGTAAGTCGGCAGCGTGGGTGAGTTCCCGTGCCGCGACGTACGTCTCGTCGAGTTCCAGTAACTCACCTCCACGGACGAAGCCACGGCTTCGGACGTACTCTCGGGCCACTTCGCGAGCGCGTGCGGCAAGTTCGTCATCAGCAGTCGTGTCGATATCGTTTCGAACGGGTGTGAGGTCGAACGTGGCTGCCTGATCGGTGTGGACGGCCCGCTCGTCGGTTCCCACACTCTGGAGGCTGCCACAGGCCGGGCAGCCGATCGAGCCGGTTTCGAAGTACGACCACTGAGTCCCACACTCGGTACACTCACGGTCACCACGGATTTTCATGTTCGAGAGTTCGTGTTCGCCGGCCATAGGGATTGTTGTCACTGAGTTTCCGGCCAACGGCGGTTCGAGCGGGTCGGTCACCGGGAAGAGACCACAAAACTCGCTCAAAAGGGCCATCGATATGAGGCTGGACGAGTCGCCATGGTGACCGCTCGAGTTGCAATTTCCCGATTAGGTAGACGAGGTTGTAGCATGTAACCGTGCCACAAACAGGTTTTTTGTATGGGATGTCTTCGAACCGGACAATGAATCGGAGCCAACACACTCCTGATCGAGAAATTCTCGAGTAGTGCCCCTACCGTGCGAAAAACCGGTTCGGAACGGGTTACACTCGAAGTGGGCACCCGTTCGTATACTCTCTCGAGAGCGGCGGCACGGGAACTCCGCACTCAACTCTCGACCGCGCTCGAGACCGAACACGAGTTCGTTCGAACGCGTGGAACGTACAGAGCGGATGGCACGTACGTCATCACACGCCGAGGGGTTACCTCGAGTGGTCACCGAAAAGTGTTCGACGATTTCGAAACGCTCTCGCGACGGTTTCGTGACTTACCGGAAACGTTCACTGCCAACGACATCGACTGGCCGGGCGTCTCCGGGCGTCGACGACATCTCTGTTGTTGGCACTTCCTCGAGCATCCACAGTTTCCGTGTCAGCTCGTCACACGACAGCCGCTCACGGTGACAAAAACGAACTGGTGACCAACATACCATGTTGCATACTGAAATATCAAAAATCCATCAGTGACACTATAACGGTCGAACAGTTAGCACCGTGTATGCGCGAGGAGGAAGAAATCCGTGAGCAGTACGAGTTTTTGATCGACCAACTAGAAAGCGAAGAGATGCGTCACGAAGGTGTGAGACAGATGTTTACTCACTATCGACGAGCACTCGGGTGGGTTCTGGAAGAAGAACACATGTGACCAACTACGTTCGTCGGTATCGATGTCAGCGTTCAGGTAAGTCGCTGTCGGTACCTTTAAGTCTCCCGAGGGAATTGCTTCAATTGACGCTTCGCTTTGGAGGGCCGAAGCGTCAGCGGGGACCAATTCAGGGCGGCAAGCACTCGCACGGCCTTTTTCATGCCGTGCGAATTGCTTTCCTGTTTCGTACAAAACCGTGAGTTGTAACACTATGACTCGACATACCGGAGCGATCGCTCCCGAGTCAGGGTGCACCCACGATACTATTCGACCGCAACGGCTTTGTTGAAATCCTTGGGAGGGAGTAGGTTTCGGTGGCCGTGTTGCATACACAGCGCAGAACGTGCAAATTGGGGTAGCCGAAACGACGGTATCTTGGGTGGGTTGAGCCAGTCAAAACCCCGATATATATTAATTGCCGAGTTTACCATGGGTTTCGTAGCAAAATCGCCATACCTCTCATACAACAGAGAGCCAACGCGGCTACACTGATTACAGATCGATTCCCAGTGAACTGGCTGCCGACTCAATCCACTGTTCGTACTCGGTGCTGAGTTGGTCGGGAGAGTCGTCTATTACGGAGTCTGCGCGGCGACACCACTCACGGGAGCGCTCGCTATCGCCCTGTTGGCGGCTAGATTCGATAAGTTGACGCAAAGTCTCCAGTGAATCCCGTCTTGCGCCAACCTCACCGAACCCTTCTAGTGCACATTGCCAGTGCTCGTATGCCATCTCTATGTTACCGTCTTCCACCGAAATCTCACCAAGCAGCCGTCGACTCCGTGCGATACTGTGAGGTTCGTCCAGCTGTTCGAACCGTAATTGGGCTTGTTCGGCCTGCTTTCTTGCATCGTCAACGTTTCCTTCGGTTAGTTCGAGCCGCCCTCTTGCTAACCTGGCCTCAGCAATTTTCGATTGATTACCGGTTTCTTCGTACTGCTCAAGAGCGTTCGCTATCGACTCGAGCGCTCGTTTGTACTCGCCTCGGAGCCTTCGCGTCGCTCCGATACCCAACAGTGCACTGGCTTCTTGCTTTGGATAATCGATATCCCGTGCGATATCGAGCGCCTTCTCGTTGTTTTCGAGCGCGCGAGTGTACTCACCCCGCTGGCGAAACAGTTCAGCGAGATCGTTACGGGTCGCCGTTTCTCCACGCTGATCTTCGACAGCACACCTGAGTGACAAACTTTGCTCGTAGTACTCTTGTGCCCTGTCGTAATCGCCTCGACACAGCAATATATTACCGAGCGTGTTGAGGCTTTCAGCTTCCCCGTTTCGGTCACCGATTTCCCGAAAGATTTCGATACTCTCCTCAACACACTCTCTGGCTTGCTCTATATTACCTTTTTTATAGAGGACGATCCCGAGATTATTCAACGCCGAACCCTCTCCTCTTTTGTCACCGATTTCCTGTTTGATTTCGAGACATTGTTCGTAATACTCCTGGGCACGATCATAGTCACCTTGGACTTTTGCAATGATTCCGAGCCCGCCGAGAACCTGTGACTCTCCTTTGCTGTCACCGATTTCCCGGAGGGTTTTGAGGCTTTGTTCGTAGTACCCCTCTGCCCGCTCATACCGCCCACGAATCCTGTCGATGACCGCCAGATTGTGGAGACCTCTCGCTTCTCCTTTTCGATCTCCGATCTCCTGTTTGATCTCCAGGCTTCTTGTATATCGGTCGTGAGCACGATCGTACAGCGCCTGTTCGTGAGCGATGATACCGAGATTGTTGAGGGTTGATGCCTGGCCATGGCGATCTCCAATCTCCCTTTTAATTGCGAGACTCCGCTCGTAGTGTGTGCGAGACTGGTCGTAATTTCCTCGGATATCAGCAACGATACCGAGATTGTGCAGTGTCTGGGCTTCTCCCTGGCGGTCACCAGTCTCCGTCCTGATTTCGAGACTCTTTTCCAGGTACTCCTGAGCGTGGTCGTATTCACCAAGGTTTTTTACAATCGTTCCGAGGTCGTGGAGGCTCTGTGCCTCGCCCCGTCTGTTACCGATCTCCCGACTGCGGCGGAGACTCTTTTCGCAGTTCTCTCGGGCTCTGTCGTACTCGCCACGTTCGTTCGCTACCATTCCTAGGTCGTTGAGACTCCGTGCTTCACCCTGTTCATCACCAATCTCCCGTCGAAGTTCGAGGCTCTTTTTGTAGTACTCTTTGGCCCGGTCGTATTTCCCCTCCTTCTGGTCGAGTTGACCTAGTTGAGAGAGTGAAGTGGCTTCGTGACCGGGATATCCTCGTTCTGTCGCGACCATCTCGAGTTTCTTGAACTCTGTCCGTGCGCGAGTTAACTCACCGGCAATACGGTACATGTTCCCTCTGAGTTCAGTACATCTCGCCTCGGTTTTGGCTGAGCACGCATCTGGCAAATCAATGGCCGACCTCTCCGTCACCCCAAACAGTGGAGCGACTCTCGCATTTGTCAGCCCCATTTCGAAGATGGTTTCGATGGTTTCGTCGACCCACTCCGTTGGGTCTGCAACGATCCGGTCGAGAACCGCATTGCGACCGCTGACTGTCTGGCTAAGGCGATCACACCGTTCGGGTTCGTCGGCCAATCCATACAGTGCTGACAGTGATCGACCGAACCGCTGAGATGCCGCGTGCTCGCCGTTCACCTCGAGCAGTCGTTCGAGGAACCGTACTGACCACGATTCGTGTATGCAACGATAGACTGAATTGCCAGGTTGGTCGAATACCACGTGACCTTCGAGCAGTTCCAGTGCTTTCTGCACCTGAACTTTTTCGTCTACCTCGTCAAGTGACGCAACCGGATATACAAGTGCGGGAGAGATTTCGATTCCCCCCGCGTTGAGGGTGTTGAGGAGAACGCCCGCATCGAGTCCAATTTCCCCAATCTCTTCGAGCGCAGTCCTGACGCTATCGATATCCTCGTCGAGTGTGCTCAACCCGGAGCTCTCGTGGTTAGTCACCGGTATGGCGTCTCTTGCTATCCGATGGGTTAACAGCAACATCGTTCCGGGCGTTGTGGTGTCCTCCACACTCGAGCGGATTTCGGAAAGCAGATCTGCAGAGTCGATATCGAGAGAGGTATCGAGAATCGTTTCGGCATCGTCGACAATACGTCGACACTCCTCTTCGTCTACGGGTGGCATAGAAACGACGTCGACGTACTCACGACGGAACGCATCTACACGGGCGTTCAAACCGGACTTTCTGGGTTCTTTCCACTCGTTGTCTCTCGCATCGAGCAGAAACGTCACCTCGTCGCGACCAGACACCGACCGCATGACCTCGAAAATCTCGCACGCTTCCAGCCGGAGTGCGTCCTCGACGACGATCAGAACCGGCACGGTGGCCTGCTCGATTGTGCTTTCGAGTGCTGAACCCGACTGAAATGCCCCACCGGAACCACTTTCACGATAGAGGACGATCCCGTCGTGTTCAGCTCGCCAGCGGCAGGCGACCTGTTTGCAGACTGTGCTCTTTCCTGACCCTGCTGGTCCGATCAACGCGAGGTCGGTACTGTCTTCGAGACGCGAGAGAAGGACATCGGTGAGTGATGACCCGTTCCGGCGGTGTCGCTCAACCGCATATCCGGCATCTACCTCCGGTAGTCCGAGACCCGCTCGCCAACTTGCACCAGGCGGAATTCGTTCGTGCTGCTGGAAAAACGCACGATCGAGCCGTGAAAATCCTTCTGATCGAAGTGCAAGTGGCAACCGGACTCCGGTCAATGTCGACATCGCTCCGACATGGTTTTGGGTTCGCAACTGCTCCGTTCCGGGGCTGCTGTCCTCGCGTAGTTGCTCGTACAGGTTGGTTGCCCACGTGACCGCCTGGACATCACTGGTCGCAGCCATGCCCGCCACACCATCATTTCCGTACGGTATCATAATGACAGTGTCTGTATCAGCAACTCCGGATCTTTCCGACTCTGAGTTAGATTGTGGACTCTTCCCATCCCGGTTGGCAGATCCACTGGTCAGAATGAGACTGTAAGGAGGCGTTGAGACGCTGGAAAGACTGAATGACTCTGCATCGGCTAGTTCATTCGAGAGTTCCGGGAACTCCTTGCGGAGTCTCTTGATCACCGATGGTGATGCGAGTAATTCGATTTCCAACTCCTCCCGAACGACCTGGGAGTGTAAGAGTCGAACGTGCTGTGAGTCGAAAACTTCCGGGAGGACAACTTGATACCGGTCTGCTTCTGGTAACAAATCGGCAACCTGTGTAAAGACCCCATATGCCCCATCGACTGTGACAACGTTGGCGTTCGTAAACAGCTCTATCGGCAGATCTGACGTTGCAGGAATCGAATCGATGAGGTCTTTCGTATCGAGAATAGTCTGTGTCTCATCGAGAAATAATCTGTACCGATTTGCAGCGAGTTTTCCTGACTGGGTTAACACGTACCCATCCTCCCCTCTTTCGATCAATCCTTCGCTCATGAGTTCGTCGACCGCCCGGTCGACCGTTGAGCGCGAGTGCTCGAGTGTGTCGACCAGTTCCGGTTTGTACGCTACCGTTTCACGAAGAAATTCCAGAAAGTCAATCCGGCGCGAAAGGACTTCGATCGCTTCGCATTCACTCGATAGAACCATGTCCAATTATGCCAGTTATTACTTCCATTTGACTTGTATCTTATGCTCAAAAAACACAATATTCTGTCACTTTGTCCACAATATTATATAAACTAACCATCATTTTTCTCACGACGCGGTAAATTCGTCAGTCGGTGAGGTAACGGTTGTCACCTACAAGAGAAAGTAATGTCAGTACTTCACAAAGCAACTTGACGACGCTGACTTGTTCGTGAGCCCCACAGCT
>JAOPJZ010000013.1 GCA_025517525.1 Natronosalvus hydrolyticus | reverse complement strand
CATACTTGTTTCACGCTCTCATGGGCTATAGCAGAATTTCCATCGAGTCAGCACGGCTGCTGAAAACTATCGCCGATTGAGGGTTTCAACAAGGCCAAGAAGACAAAACCACCCGAAGAGTCTGATAGAGGTCGCTGAGACCAGTCCAATATCGATCCGAACCCACTGAAAATGCTACTTAGTCCATCCAATTTGCGTGGAGGAATGCTGTTGATGGCCGGCACTTAGCCTCGGCTTTGGGCTGCGGTCACTGAGAAAGGAACTCTGAAATGACGTCGTAGTGTTCCTCAGGACACTCCCAGAACGGCATGTGACTCGCGTCGTCGAATTCGTGGAGCGTGCTGTCAGGAATTCGGTCGGCGATATCCGCGGCGATGGTTGGCCGGATCTCGTCGTACTCGCCCGTGAGAACGAGTGTTGATTGGTTGATCTCGGAGAGACGATCGCGGACGTCCCATCCGCGAAGTCGTGCCTCCTGTTGAAGGACGTACTCGTTCGGCCCCCACATCAATCCATACGGCGTCATGGCGACGTCGTCGAACGCGCGCTGTACTGGTTCTGGATAGGGGTTGACGCGGCAAACGTGGTTGGAGTACACTTCGTCGAGTGCCTCGAGGTAGGCAGGGGCGTCGTACTCTCCACGAGCTTCGTGGGCTTCGATTGTTTCACGGATCTCTTCGGGGAGGTCATCGACGAACCCACGCATCGATTCGTACGCAGACTGTGTATCGCCGAGCGTGTTGGCGAGCACGAGTTTGTCAACCCGATCAGGGTGTTCGAGGACGTACTCCTGAGCGAGCATACCACCCCAAGATTGGCCGTAGATGTCGATCGATTCGACGTCGAGAGCATCACGCACGGCATCGACTTCCGTGCGGTAGTGGTTGACGGTGTATCGGTCGAAATCGCCGGGAGCTGGCGTCGCCGATCGCCCGACACCGAACTGGTCGTACAGGACGACTGACCGTTCATTATCCCCGTGTTCGGCGAGTGGGAGCAAGTAATCGTGTGGCATTCCGGGGCCACCGTGCAGCCCGAGGAGGATGTCCTCGCCTGTGCCGAACCGTCGGTAGTAGAGTTCGTAGTCACCAACGTCGAGATACCCTTCTGTGTGCGGCTGATCGAGGTAGGTATTCGCCATTGTCGAGCGTACTCGAGTTAGCGTGTTAAATGTTCTATCAAGGAAGACCGCGTTTCGAGTTTTGAACCAAACTGTTGGTTGTCCTTCACTTGCCACCGTTGAATGGCGAGAGGAGGATACAAACGGTATCGTGTCTCTCTCGCTGGGACATACTCGGGGGAACCACGTTGACATACCACATCCACCATCACCTTCCCCGTAACGCTGACTGGCAGTGTCGTATCTGGGTCTATTCGGGTGGGTTTGTCACTCGCAGTTCATCATCGACTGTATACAGATAGCCACGCTCGAGAAGCCGAGTGAGTGCATGATCCACATCTTCGGGCTCGAGATCAGGTGTTTGGGCTTCCAAGAGGATGTCCAGGGCCTGCTCTCGAGAAAAGGAGGGAACCTCTCCATCGACTTCCTGTTCACAGAGGACTGTATAGCACTCGAGGATCCACTCTGGAAGTGGAGGGCGTGGATCAGTTGTTTCGTACATCTCGTTCCGTACTCGAACAATTTGCTATCCAACCGCTTAAGGATATCTCGTCGTTAGCTATTTTGAAAATCTCACTTTGTCACAACGAGATGTGGATGAGGTAGCACTAGGCTGTCTAATGGGGAACTCGATGAACTCGAATATAAGGATGATTGACCAGTTGGAAGGTTACAGTCAATCAAAGCTCTTTATCAGAGTGTATATAGCTCTTCCAGAGACTTGATCAGTGCCCATAGGCGACAATGAAAAATGGCACTAGACAAATATGGTCTTTGAGAAGACTGTTCAATGGAATTTCACAGACTCAGGTGTGCCACTGAAGAGAACGAACAAAGCGCTCGTCTGACTATTCGAAGAGGTTCTTGGCCCTTTGATAAATCGGTGATTCAAGCCAGTCTCGGTTTTCTGCGGCCTCTTGTAGTTTTTTCAGGGCTTTCTCTTGCTCGAGGACATCTCGTTTGACCAGCGCTTTGAGCAAGATAGGGGAAATCACGACCTTGGAGTCTGCAACCGTTTGTAGCTCAGGGAGTGCTCGTAGATCGTCTGTGATTAAGAAGTCTGCCTGCGTTTCGTTGGCAAGAGTGACAGTCGTTCCCTCACCTTTATCGATTCTCGAGGAGCGGAATCCTGATTCGCTGGTGTTATAGACTTCAATTCGTTCTATTCGCTCTAATACGTCTTGTGCGGCCACTCCATGAATGTCCTCGTATTCTGCTGTTTCTTCAAGTTCCTGAATTACCGCCTCCGTGGTGTAGACATCGTATTCGGTTAAAACATTGTCAATTAAATTGATAGATGCTATTGTGATGAAGGCGCTGGTATCGATTACAATCATTCTTACGTCCTGTAAACCCGATTTTATAGGTCCGCGAGTTCGTCTGCGAGTTCGTCGCCTTGGTCGAGAAGAGTTTTGGAAGCTCTGACTGCTTCAGCGTCTTGTCGTCCGATGAATTCTTTGAGGACGTCAAATCTGATTTGCTCGTCTAGATAGAGTTCAACAACAGCTTCTTTGAATTTCTCGTTGTCTTCGACCTCTTCCAGATACTCCTGTAGTGCTTCTTTGAGGATTTCTGTCCGGTTTTTGTGCGTAATCTCGGCTGCTACGTCTGTTTTCTGGATGAGTTCTTCTGGCAGTCTGAAGTTAACTCGTGTAGTTCCCATCTGTCCAAACCCTCTTGTACATACACTGTGCCCACAGATTTAAATAGATAACTCCTTGTCACCCAAAAGCACTCCTCCAGATTAGTCCATCGTGTTTAGTTTAGCGAGTTCCACCAAACGGCGAAGGCTTGCAACGATGTTTCGGCAGTCGCTGGATCGACGTTGCTGAAACTATTGCTGAACGATAAGGTTCGCCGTATTATCTCTCGAAAGATACGTTGAACGGCGTTCCGGTTTCCGTGGCGTTCCGGTCGAAATCGGAGCCCTGTTCGTTGCAATGCAGCCGCAAAGTGATGTGCGTGATCAATGAGAAACACAGCATCTTCGACGTCGTGTTTCTCACGAATCTCTCGCAAGAATCGTTTTGTTAATGCCGTTGTAGTCGTCGTAAAGAGCCGGACGTGCAAGAATTCGTTTTTCTTGGGATCGACAGCCGCGTACAGCCAGAACTGCTGTCCATTGATTTGGATCACTGCCTCGTCGAGCGCGACGTGATCCGAACTCGCATCGCTGGCGGGATGTAGATCGGCCTTACGCACCCAGTCGTGAACGGCTTTCCGCGATCACTCGACACCGAACTTCTCCAATTCTCGAACGGTATTCGAAAGCGATAGTCCGGCAAGGTGCAGTCGAATACCGAGCTTCATCAGTCGGCGCGGTGTCCGCTCTCGCTCCGCAAAATCCAAGTTAAACCAGTCGATACAACCACTGAGGCGGGTGATTTCTGCCATAGACCAGCTGAAAATCACACCGCCTCATGCTTCAGCCTTAACTAAACACGACCGCATACTAGATCGTGTTAATTTAGCCATTGATTCCAACAGAAGGCGTGGGCTTGGAGCCATGATTCTGCAGTCGCTGGATCGACGTGACTGGAGCCATATGAAAACGAACAGGTTCTACGTTCTACCTCACGATAGACACGTTCGACTTGGTTTCTGTGCCCGTGCACCTCAACGCAGTAGCTGAGACCTTCCTTTTGCAGACTTCCGATGAAATCGCCCGCGTCGTCGATAAGAAACAGGGCGTCCGCGACGTCGTGTTTCTCGATGAGTTCGGAGAGAAATTCTCCCCCAATCGCTATTGTATACGTCTGAAACAGCCGCGAGTGCAGAATTCGGTTCGTTTGCGGATCGACTGCAGTGTACAGCCCATATTGCTCGCCATTGATCCGGATCACCTTCTGATCAACCGCAACGCGATCCGGGCTCGCCCCGCCCCCAGGCTGTAGATCTGCCTTGTTCACCCAGTTGTGGACAGCGGTTCGACTCCGTTTGACACCCAAATTCTCCAGTATAATAACTGTATTTGAAAGTGATAATCCAGCCAAATGTTGGCGAATACCCATTTCAAAGATCTTGCAGGGTGTCCACTCCCGCTCCACAAAGTCCAAGTCTATCCATCCAGTAGATGGCTTGAAGCGGCCGGTTTCGGGCATAGGCATTCGAAACCACCACCGCCTCATCCTTATTTGAACACCACCGCATACTACGTGCCTAGTTTTAAGTGATAATGAACAAATGCTTCTAATGAAGATGTAGCTTGCCATTCTAATAACCGAGACCAAGTCATTACAAGTATATGTTTGTAACACATCTGCAGCTTGCCATTCTAATAACCGAGACCAAGTCATTACAAGTATATGTTTGTAACACATCTGCAGCTTGCCACACTAATAACCTTAATCTAAAGCGTTACGAACATGTCTTTAACCGATCACGAGCATACTGGGAAAAGTTGCGAACAGCGTAAACGAAGTCGGCTACCTATCAGTTGGACCCTGGTGAATCGACCAACATCTTCTGGTTATTGTATCTCGTTGTCTTGCTCAGTCTGGCCAATCGGATCGGCACCACTGAATTACTCGATATTGAAGCTACGGCCGTTTCAGTTTGGTGCCCCAACCAAGATGATCTCTCACGATAAGTTGCCCTAGTGATTCACCAGATCTATCGGATGATACTGCTCTAACAGAATCGAATCAGTTCGAAAAATACGTCGATCCCCGTCTCACCTCGCGATCGATATATTGGGATCTTGAGGAAATGATTTT
Organism: Natronosalvus hydrolyticus; assembly: GCA_025517525.1. GTDB lineage: Archaea > Halobacteriota > Halobacteria > Halobacteriales > Natrialbaceae > Natronosalvus > Natronosalvus hydrolyticus. The sequence continues at coordinate 89,585 of JAOPJZ010000013.1, read as the reverse complement.
CTGATTTGGAGAACGCAGATCCAGTATCCCTATTCAAAGCCTTCCATTCGTTCTGAAATACAGAACCCACGGGCTACGAATGTGTGATATTCAGCTGAATTACGTTTGCTGCACTGCTAACGAGTTCAGGAATCTCGTTCTCAAGACGTTCGCCTTTCATACGACTCGTTGGACCGGAGACGCTAATCGCGCCTATGACCGATTCGTCGGAGTTTTGGATCGGTGCCGCGACACATCGCAGTCCTTCGAGGCGTTCCTCGTTGTCGAGGGCGTAACCTCTTTCACGTATCTCCGCAAGTTGTGTCCGAATTTCTTCGGGATCGGTAATCGAATTGCTCGTTTCAGCTGTGAGCGGTTCGTCGAGAATTTTCTCGACCCGATACTCCGGAAGGTGGGCTAGCATCGATTTGCCAAGCGCAGTATTGTGCATGGCCGTCCGGAGACCCGAATACGTATCGAGTTTGACTGCCTGGGTTCCCTTTGATCGATAGAGATAGACGCAGTGACCGTGATCTTCCACGGCAAGATTGACCAACTCGCTCGTTTCCGTGGCAAGTGACTCAATCTCAGGTTCGGCTACCTTATACAATTTCATACGGTTGCGTACGTGCCCGCCCAGATCCAAGAATCGTAGACCGAGCGAGTACTCCTCCTCTGACTTAGTGACGTACTCGTACTCCTCCAGGGTACTCAGGTGGTTGTGCACGGCGCTCTTTCCCATCTCCACATGGTCGGCTAACTCGCTGACTCGAGCGCTTTCGAGTTCTTTTAAGGTATCGATCAACTCGAGGGTCTTCATCGTCGTCTTGACCGGATGTTTGGCGTGGTTTCCCATGCCGAATCTACTCGTGGCCACCCATAAAAACCTTGTTCTCTATTTCAGAACCTACTGTGCCCGTACCAATTGGATGTATTCATCCATATCATAGCGAGTAGCACCCAATAAGGGGAATATATGTCCGTTCTGTATCTCGGAACGATTGGCGTCCTCAATAGTTCACGTAGACCGTCTTCGAGATGCTAAAGGCGTCTAGTCCGGCGTCACCCTGTTCCCGGTAGGTTTCGCTGGACGATCCCTTCATGCCGCCGAAAGGCACGTGTAGTTCGAGGCCGGTCGTCTTTTCGTTGACCTTGACAACGCCTGCCTCGACTTCGTGAGTAAACCGATGCGCTTCTGAGAGGTTCTCAGTAATCACGCTAGCCGAGAGACCGTACTCGGTGTCGTTAGCGACTTCGACCCCCTCATCGAAATCGCTGACCGGAATGACCGCTAAGACGGGACCGAACACTTCCTCACAGGCGATGCGCATGTCACTTTGTACGTCTGCAAAGACGGTCGGCTCAACAAAGTAGCCGTCCTCCGCGACTTCGCTCTTGGGGACATTGCCACCGGTTACCAGTTCTGCTCCTTCCTTGAGGGCGCTATCGATGTACTCCAGGGTGCTCTCAAGTTCGCCTTTGCTAACCTGGGGTCCCATTTCGCCGCCTTCGAGACCAGGGCCGACGTCAATGGTCTCCGTACGGTCGACGATTGCTTTGAGAAACTCGTCATAGACTTCTTCATGTACAATTGCTCGCGAGGTCGCCGTACACGCTTGACCCGTGACGCCAAAAGCTCCGGCGGCGACGATGTCTGCGGCCCGTTCCACATCGGCGCTCGCAGAGACGACCGCGGGATTCTTTCCTCCAAGCTCGAGCTGAACACGTTTCTGGTCATCCGTAGCCTGATCGTAGACGAGGTTACCGACAGCAGTGCTTCCAGTAAAGGAGACGACATCAACGTCCTCGTGCGTCGCGAACGTTGATCCGACTTCGCTGCCCGGGCCGGTAACGAAGTTACAGACCCCGTCGGGAAGGCCACTTTCATCGAGAGTCTCAACCAGTTTGGCGGCCACACCTGGCGTGAGAGATGCGGGTTTGAACACGACCGCATTACCCGTCGCGAGTGCAGGTGCGAGCTTCCAAGCCGGGATGGCGATGGGATAGTTCCACGGCGTGATGAGTGCCGCGACTCCCATCGGTTCCCTGATCGTGTAGAGGTCAGTTTGGTGACTGCTCGAGGCTCGAACCTCGCCCCCGAGATCGGATGCTTTCGAACCGTAATATGCGAAGATGTCGATAGCACGTTGAACCTCTCCGCTTGCTTCCGTTTTCGTCTTCCCCTCTTCTCGAACGAGAAGTTCGGTCAGTTGTGCCTTGCGGTTTGTGAGTCGTCGTGACGCTTCCGTGAGGATAGAGCCACGCTCGGGAGCGGGCATTTGGCTCCACTCGTCGGCGGCGCTAGCAGATGCATCGATCGCGCGCCTAGCATCTTTGGCCGTCGATTGTTGGTACCGAGCGACGGTTTCGGCTGAATTTGCAGGATTGGACGTTTCGAACGTCCGGGCTGATTCTGATTCTCTCCACTCACCGTCGATATAGTTATACACTATTTTTGCCATCATGGTATGATTGGTTAAGCTTACTAATCCTTCTTGTGGTGTCTCCGCGAGTGAGACCGCTGTCTTGGGGAACGAACTGACACTACGTGGATCAGTAACTACGTCGGATACATTTATTGCGATCCGGTTTTATTGACGAAGTATGCGCTTCTACCGGGCGGTAAACAGAAACGGTTTCCGCTTGCTCGCCAGAACCGACGCTAAGTACCACGACTTGACTGCCGCTAACAGCTCCGTTACCTCCATACGTGATCTTGCACTCGCAGCTGATATTTCGGGTCGATCCCTCGACGACACTGCCATGAATCTCCTCGAGGACGCTCCTGTAGTATCACTTGTCGAGTTTGATGACGAGATAACAACACCAATCGCGGCCGAGGAGGTCTGGGCTGCTGGCGTAACCTACCGAATCAGTGAGGAGGCCCGCGAAGCGGAAAGCGGTATGCCCGAGATATATCTCGACGTCTACGAGGGTGATCGCCCGGAACTCTTTCTGAAGTCGACGCCCTCTCGAACGGTTGGCCCTGACGACACGGTCGGCATCCGCCGCGATTCCGAGTGGAACGTCCCCGAACCCGAATTGGGAGTAGTCCTCTATCGGGGCAACATCGTCGGCTATACCGTCGGAAACGATATGAGTAGCCGTTCGATTGAGGGACAAAATCCTCTCTATTTGCCTCAGGCGAAGGTGTACGATCGATGCTGTGCGATTGGACCGTGCGTTGCGTCACCCGAGACGGTCGGCGACCCCCACAACCTCGAAATTCGAATGAAAATTAATCGCGACGGTGAGCTGGTCTACGACGAAGCGACATCGACGGCAAAGATGGTTCGCACCTGCGAGGAACTCGTCTCGGCCCTGAATCGCCACAACTGTATCCCCCAGAGTGCCGTGTTGCTAACTGGGACATCGCTCGTTCCAAGCGAATCCTTTACGCTCCAAGAAGGCGACTGTGTTTCAATCGACATCGATAGAATCGGTAGACTCGAAAACACGGTCACGACCGTCTGAAATAATAGGTCTTCCAGAACACACCACGTTATCGACCGCAATGAGACTCATGGGAAACGAGAACGCGATTGTCTTCACGATTCGGGGCGATTAGGCGCCCCAATCGGCAAGTTGGAGCCGAAGTATGAGGAGACAAGAGGCGGCCCATACGATGGTCGTGACGAGGTTTTTGGTCCTATCAAATCCATTTAATAGCGTCGAGATCAGGGATATCGGCCTTGAGAAGACGATTCCCACCAATAATTGTGGCATCTTGTCAGCAGATTGGATTTTTCCCGTTAGAATTTGTTCAAGTAAATCCGTAAACAGTGGAGCGAAACGACAGCGTAGTTAGCGAAGTGTGGCGATTTAGCGGAGACATTTACAATAGTTCTTGTCGAAAGTGCACTCGGCGCATATTTAGTTCTGAGGGTTTTTGATGGATACTATCAATAAAAGAGGCCTCAGCTTTGTGAAATGCATCAGTAAAATTCACCTGAAGATAATCACTCCGTGTCCAAATTAGGCTCCATAATATCACGTCCAAATTGATTGATGAAATAGCTAAATTATATATGAGAGTCCTCTGTTAGCCTAAACTGGTGAGAAATATGGAAGATTTGAACCCGATGATTAAATCCGAATTACATTCGAAAGGACGTCCGTTTCACCCTATGGATCGTATCATCCTTGTTGATGAGTTCGATGAAAGTCGGTGTGGTTGGTACGGTCATCACATTACTGGAGATGAATTTGAGAATGATTGGGGGGTGATTTGCCGGAGTACTATGCCAACTCATTGGTGGGGCTCATATGGATCGCAAAGTGGACATCATAGTCTTAAACTTGCGACAGTCCCTGAAAAAAGTGCACTCACTCGAGCGATTAAACGGATAACAATGCCTTATCATGATGGCCAGTGGTACACAGGTCTCCGCTTCGAAATGGTTTTTGCTTATCATGAGCAACCCCGTGGAACTACGGTTGACACTAACGTGCGTCCTGAAAAACAAGAGTTGACTGGAGAACATAATGTCCGTGGGTTTTCCGTCGAATTTGACATTCATGATATTGAGAATCGATGGTGGCCCGCTGTACGCTACTTTAATTTCTCTAACGGCAATGAAGCGGAGCAGAAGTGGCAATATCATATGGGTGGAGTTGATCCGATGATGGACGATTTCGCAGATATACCCGATGGGGATCAAAAGCTTTGCTGGAATTCACCTAACGATAGCGTTCCCTGGAAACCAAACTGGCATTATCTTCGGTTCGACATTGATGTGGAAGATAAATCGTATAATGAATTGCAGTGTAATAATAATGTGATTGATATGCGAGATTTGTCACACACAGGAGCACCACCATCAAATCCACCAGACGACGATCGAGTAATCTATGGAGGGGATATTTTCGGGTTATTAAACCCAATTCTAAGCATTCAGACTAACACAGACACCCGTAGTTTCTTATTCGTAGACTCACTTGTGCTTTCAGCGGAGGTGGCATAATGCCCATTTGCGAAACTCTTCCAATGGCCCCTGATACGGTAATTAACGAAGACAATCCTATTGCATTTACAGAACCAGTGGAAGTAGGACCGTTTACACAAGGGATTGTTTTCGTCCAAATCATCGACTATCATGGCGAGCCCGATCCCGTCTTTGAAGTGGGGGTTAGTCCTTCAGGATACGATGATTGGGACTTACACTGGGCACCAATCACCTCATTAACTGATGTGAATTCTGAAGGGATGTATGCGATTCAACTCGATAACTTCGGGAATTGGTTACAAATTCGTTCTGAACTCAATGCAGGAAATAAGGGAGAGATATGTTTTTTAGTATGGTTTGTTGGGACTGGATGAAAATACATACTCAGCACCTCACAAAGCCGTTTAGTTAGAACGTCTGCTTGCTGAGGGTATGCCTAAACACCAGCAGTAAGAGATAGTGAAATCCACGAGGACCAGCTCTTTAATTTCCTCGTCATGGCGAGGCTGTCGCGTCAGCGGCTGACCGCCGCCGACAGCTCTCCTTCGTCCCGTCTATAATCTATCGTCGAAGCCGTCAGTGCAACCGTTCCGACACAGAACTCAGGCATTACAAAGAGTTAGCCAAGGATCCTTTATGAGGTCCTGAGAATTGGGGTCGGCAAGTACAGGATCTGTGAAAATTTTGTAACACTGATAGTTGGAAGTGATTATAGGGGGGATCCAAAGATTTATTATGACTTGGTTGGTTGTCTTATCCCATGGGTGATAGCAACAATGCCCGCAGACGAACAGTTATAAAATCAGTTGGTGCAGCAAGTGCCGTGGGACTAGCTGGTTGTCTGGGTAGGGATAGTGATGGAGATGGGACAGCTACGGTTGAAATAAGTTCTGGTGTAGGTGGAGATGCCTTCGAAAGATGGGCAGAAGCAATGTATGAAGCGGGGCTTTCAGAGGATATAGAACTTGAAGCTTCGTCGATTCCACCTGGTGGAGAACGGCTTACAAGTTGGGAACAAACATTATCCACGGGTCGTGAAAAACCAGATATTTTTCAGATGGATCCGCAAGGCCTCCCATTTATCGACCGAGATTATCTTCTAAACTTGAGTGAATATATTTCCGATGATGCCGAGACTCGTATTCGTGAGGATATGATCGGGCAGCTTGTAGAATTATATGATCAAGATGGTAACCTATACGGATATCCCCTCTTAGTGGATATTGCTGTAATGCATTATAGGAAAGACCTTGTTGAAGATGCAGGATATGATCCAGACGGCGAAAATTGGGCTACTGAACCCCTTACTTGGGGTGAGTTTAATGAAGTTATTACAGACGCGCAAGAAGAAGCAGGTGTGGACTACGGGTATGGCATTAACACCCAACATAAACTTGCCCAGGCACAATTTTACGAGAAGGTAGCATCATTTGGCGGCGATTTCTTTGGGGATAATCTACACGATGAGAATATTGGAAACCGTGAAATAACAGTAGACGATGAAGAAGCCGTTGACGCACTTAGAATGATGCGGTCATTCATCCATGGAGAAGATGCCGAAAACACCTTAGATGGGTTCAGTCAGATATCTGCTGAAGAAACCCTCACTTGGGACGATGATCCTATGATCGATCAGATGATGAATGACAATATGATCGCCACTAGAATTTGGACATGGGCAGTTCCAGTGCTCGCTGAAGAGTTTGGGGACGATTATGGAACAATGCCAATACCGTATGCGGTTTCTGAGGAGGAAGGTAAATACGAATACTCGGGTGGATCCAGGAGTGCACTCGGCGCATGGTACTTGGTTGCAAATGGCCACACAGAAAATCCTGAGGAGGTTACTGAAGTCCTTGAAGCCATGGCACAACCGGAGGTTCAGCTAGCCCTTTTCGAACATCAAGGTTATGCACCACCGGTTCCAGAGATGTATCAATCGGACGAAGTGAAAGCTATGGACCGTATTGGACCCCATGCGGACACCTTGCACTTCGCTTCCAATAACACTGGCCAATTTGTGGAACTCAATCCTCAGTGGTATGATTATGTGGACACATTCGATGGTGAGGTAATGAACGCTCTCAGAGGAGATAAATCACCAGAAGAAGCAATGTCAGATATGGCAGGGGAAATCCAAGATCATGAATCAGAATATTAGAGTAAGTTGAGATAAATGCATAGCCTAAAGAGTTGAAGAGCACATAATAAACACTATAATTTGATATGAAAATGGAAAATAACATTAAGAGGATTGGTGATGTTGTTAAATCAGTGGCCAATCAACTAGGAGGGAGGCGAGTGAGTAGATTGTACACTCGCCTTATGAATAGGATTGAGGTGTTGCCTGACGATAAATTCGCCTATCTGATGCTCACCCCGGCTTTCATTTTGATGACCATCATCGCGTTCTGGCCCATCACATATACGTTGCAGATGTCTGTTCGAGAAGATCATGATATCGAAACTGTTGGTGAGTTTGTCGGCCTTGAAAATTATTATAAGATCCTGACTAATGACGCAAATCTCCTTGCACCATTCTTTGATATCACTCAACCCTTCTATAGTTCCTTAACTGTAACTATTATAATAACAATTGGTGCAGTTGTACTGAGTATGGTACTCGGTTTTGCGCAGGCGCTTATTCTTAATGAAACATTTAAGGGGCAGTCAGTAATGCGCGTAATTGTTATTCTCCCCTGGGCTGTGCCAATTGTTATTCAAGGAATGATTTTCAGACTTATGTTTACTCCGGGAGCTGGTGTAGGTGTTGAATGGTTGGATTTTCTAGGGTTTGCTAATGCGACATCGCCCTTAGCATATTCCAGAGAAAGTACATTTATTGTGATTCTGGCGGAAGCATGGAAGCATTCCGCCTTTGTTGCTATAATTCTCTTAGCTGGTCTCCAAAGTATAAATCGGGAGTTGTATAAGGTAGCAGATGTAGCAGGTGCAAGTCGATGGCAACGGTTTAAAATGATTACATTTCCTCTAATAATTCCAGCAATATTCGTAGCATTAATATTCCGAACGATTGAATCAATGCGTATCTACGGGACAGTTGTAGCAGTTAGCGGTTGCGGAGACGTAACTGTCCTTACATGCTCTGTTATAAATGAATTCTCTCGGCATAATTACGGGACATCTTCGGCAGTCGCTGTGATTCTGGCCTTGATCATCGCTTCTATTGTAGCAGTATACTTAACAAGATTTGCCCAACGAGGAGGTATTAGTCAATGAAAAAATATAACAACATAGCTGATAAACTGGTTAAAAGTAGCATAGCCAACCCTGAAAGGATATATAATTATCTATTGTATATATCGGCTGCTTTCTTTTCAGTATTAATTATATTCCCATTTTATTTTCTGTTTGTAGTCTCTATAACCCCACAACATGGATTGGCCGAAGTACGGTATCTCCCTACTGGATTCCAATGGGAGAATTATATTGATACACTAGAGATAGTCCCACTACATCAATATATATTGAATAGTATTATTATTGCCACTATCACGACGGTCTTTGTACTAATTGTAGCAAGTCTAGCAGGCTATGTGTTTGGAAGATTTAAGTTCAAAGGAAGAGGTGTGTTATTAGTAGCCTTCTTAATTATAACATATTTCCCGGGCACAACCTATATTATTCCACTGTTCCGTCTATTCACTGGAAACATCAGCCTCTTCGGCCTGGCAACACCTGACCTATATGGGACCCCTTGGCCAGTGGTTCTACCTTTAGCAGGGATCACCCTTCCATTAGCAACGTTCATTCTAACCGTGTTCTATAGTCGTATTCCAGATGGTTTAGAAGACGCAGCTAGGATAGAAGGATGTACTCGAATCGGTGCACTGTTCCGAGTTATTGTCCCCCTGTCTGCTCCTGCCGTAGCAACAGTTGGTATATTAACGTTCATACTCGTGTATAACGAGTTCTTCTTTTCTTTCTTGTTAACGGATAGTAGTTATAATAATTGGGCACCTCTAGTCCATGGGATACAAATGTATGAGGTGACAACTGTAAGGGGATCGCCGTACCACTTGATGGCGGCGGGTAGTATTCTCGGCCTCATTCCAGTAACGGTGTTGGTATTCCTTGGGCAAAAGAAAATTGTTAGTGGGCTAACTGCAGGTGCGTTAAAGGAATAGTGGTAATAATTAGTTCACCAAGCCAAAAAGCCAAAACGAGAAAAAATTGGTCACAATGGTACCTTCCCAAAATCTACGAATTGGTTCGCGGTCACAGATCGACCGCCGAAATGATTATATCGCATTGTACAAAAACAGCGATAACGGTCAAATAAACAAATCAGAATAACACTCATGGGAGACGTAATACTAGAAAACATCGTAAAGCAGTACGAGGACGTAACAGCAGTTGAAAATATAAACCTTAACATTAAAGATGGTGAATTCATATGCTTAGTAGGGCCATCTGGTTGTGGAAAATCGACAACCCTCGAGACGATTGCGGGGTTGACGAAACCTACAAGTGGTGAAATTACTGTAGCAGATAGAGAAGTTACCTACTTGCCACCGAAAGATCGTCAGATTGCGATGGTGTTCCAAAATATTGCACTGTTCCCCCACATGAACGTGCACGATAATATTAGCTTTGGACTTCGATTGCGGAATTTTGATTCAAAAGAGGTAAAGAAACGTGTGGAAAATGCAGCTGAAATCCTGCAGATCAAAGAAATACTAGACAGAATGCCCGATGAACTCTCCGGCGGACAACAACAACGGGTAGCAATTGGGCGGGCTATCGTACGGGACCCGGAAGTATTTCTGATGGATGAGCCACTAGCAAATCTAGATGCGAAACTTCGAGTTCATATGCGTACGGAACTGCAACGTTTGCACAAAGAACTTGGCACAACAATCATCTATGTAACCCACGATCAGGCAGAAGCGATGACGATGGCAGATCGAATTGCAGTACTCAATAAAGGTGAACTACAACAAATCGCACCTCCACTAAAGTGTTACAATGAACCTGCAAATCAATTTGTAGCCAGCTTCATCGGATCGCCCAGTATGAATTTTATTGAAGGAAAGATCCGTTCAGGTGGGTTTGAATCAACTCATATTAATGTGGATATCAACATCGGAAATTATGATGACTTAAGTATTGGTGACCCTATCACCCTTGGCGTGCGACCCGAAGACGTATATCCCAAATCAAATTCCCCTGAAATTCAGTCACAATCCGATCCAATTGATGCCCAGGTTGATGTATTGGAACCAATGGGCGACGAAATATTTGTCTATTTGAGGTTGAACGTGGGAGCCGAAGATGGACCAACTGTAACCGAAACCAGTAGTGCTGACCAATTATTAATGAGCGTCGATCCAGACAGTGACGTGAGTACTAAAGACAATATTGAACTTGTCATAGATCGGGAAAAATTACATCTTTTTGAATCTGGAAATGGTAATGCGATAACCCATGGGATAGGAGAACAGACAGCTTTAAATCAAAATAGGTGAATTAACAGATGATATCACTCAGCATAGGTCGTGGCACGGTTTGTTATCGGACAGAGAAACTAAAGCCCCATTTTGAGTATTTGATTATACGATTCTACAAAAATGAAGGGGGATACTATGACACCAGTAATTAAGAAAATCTCGATGCAGATATTTACGTACGACATGGAGGATATTGGTTCCTATAAAAGTGGACTTAAATTCGAATATAGTCCAGGCGACACAACTACGCGTGAACTTGTTGCAATAAAGATATTCACTGATAGTGGATTGACCGGGGAGTATGTTTCACTCTATTCTCCCACATATATTGTTGAGCAAGCAAAGTTATTTGCTAACTATTTGATAGGGGAAGATGCACTACGTCGAGAAAGGCATTGGTGTGAGATTAAAAGGGCGCTACGTCAATATGATCGAATGGCAATGGGGCCTATAGATATCGCCTTATGGGATATTGCAGGTAAGTATTATGGGGCACCAATTCATGAGCTTCTTGGGAATTACCGTACTCGCCTACCTGCATATGCATCTTCATTTCCCGGAGATAACAACGGTGGCCTTGACTCTCCAGAAGCATACGCCAATTTCGCAGAAAAATGCCTTGATAAAGGGTTTCCTGGCTTCAAGCTGCATACATGGGGTGGTGAAGACAAAGCTAGAAATATTGAACGAGAAATAGAGACAGTGCACGCTGTGGGTAACCGAGTTGGTGACCGAATGGATCTAATGCTTGATCCTTCGTGCGAATACGAAACCTTTGCAGATGCTATCACTGTTGGACGAGCATGCGATGAACAAAACTTTCTCTGGTACGAAGACCCGTATAGCGATGGTGGTCTCTCACAACATGGCCATCGAAAACTTTCTGAGCGCTTAACAACACCACTTCTACAAACGGAACATATCCGTGGATTGGAGCCACATACTGATTTTGTTGCGAACAATGCAACCGAATTTCTCAGAGCGGATCCAGAATACGATGCAGGTATCACAGGCGCAATGAAAATTGCTCGTGTTGCTGAAGGATTTGGCGTCGACGTTGAATATCATGCACCTGGTCCTGCCCAACGCCATTGTATGGCCGCAACCAGAAATTCGAATTACTATGAATTAGGATTATTACACCCAATGTGTGAAATCAACAAGCCTCAGATATATAAATCAGGATATGAAGATGGTATCGATGTTATTGATCATGATGGAACGGTTCCTGTTCCTAACAATAATGGTTTAGGTGTCGAATATGATTGGGGACTTATAGATGATAATACAATCCGAAAAAAGGTATACTCATAAGAAATAGTCAAGTTTAATTAAGTTTGAAGAATGAGACTGGAAGGTTTTCAACTGTTCTATGGAAGAAATCGACGACTTCAGTGGTCGTAGCGACTGAATTTGCTTGGATTTTGCGAAGCGAGAGCGGACAACGCGTCGGCTGATGGCGCTCGGTATTCGCCTTCACCACAGCATCTTATCGCTTTAGAATACTATTCGAGAAGTATAGTAATTTGGTGTCAAACGGTCTCAGAAAGCTGTCCACGACTGGGTGCAGAAAGCCGATCTACAGCCCGCCAACAAGGTGAGTCCGGATCACGTGGCCCTCAACGAGACCATGATTCGAATCAAGGGATAGCAGTTCTGGCTGTATGCGACTGTCAATCCAGAGACGACATATTCTTTCTCATTCGGCTGTTTACGACAACTAGAACAGCGTTATCGCAGCGGATCATTCAGGAACCCCAGCGGAAACACGATGTTGGAAATTCCGAATATCTCATCGATCACGCACAGAATTTAGCCGCTGCATTGCAACGTACAGGACTCCGATTTCGCACCGAGAGGCATGGAAATCGGAACACTGTTAAATATATCGTTCAATAAGTAAAACGACGAACATCCCAGTTTAGGGACAAGTGCAGCCAGGTAAATCCAGCAACCGCTGAAACGAGGTTACAAGCCTTCACCGCTAGGTAGAATTCGCGTAACTAAACACGATGGATTAGTCAGAACAAGGCCTCCAAATCCTCCCGCTAATCAGGTGAGGAAACAGCAATCAACTCGGTCAAAACACTTTTTGAGACATTGATGAGGTAATCACAATAATTATCCGGCGGTGTACGAGCGGCTCGTCGACGGCGGATAAGCTCGCTATCCGACTAATACCGGATCGCTGCGTCGAAAATGCCTGCCGTCTGGCCGAGCCCGACGAGCGCGAGACCGCCGACTGCGGCCGTCTGGTGCCCCCAGAGGTGACCGATCGCGTAGAGGACACCGCCGAGTAGACATCCCGCGGCACCAGCCGCGTAGATCCAGCTCCCGTCGCTGACTCGGCGCCCGGTGTCGACGAAGCCGACAGCTGGCAGCACCATCCAGCCGAAGAGGGCGACGGCCATAAGCGTTGAATTGTTCGGCTCGAGCCAGAGGCCAACGACCCCACAGAGCGTGACGACCGAGCCGACAGCGATGAGTCGCCACCACGTTTGCAGGACCCCCTCGCGCATGTCGGCGTAACCGGTAACCGCGAAGCCGATCAGCAGGACGGCCATCACGACGTGGGCGACGAACAGCGTGTGTTCGGTCACGATCTCGAGGTGGGCAGCCATGATGAACGTCCAGGCCAGCGGGACCAGCAACGGTGGGCCGAGCTCTCGGGCACGTCTGAACATACTGGAGGTAGCGCGTTCCGATACAAATACGTGATTAATAGTTTGAATAGGCCCAGTAGTTGAGATTGGTACCTATTGTACCTAGTAAACTTCTGGCGAGGCAGCGATCGGTATCTGCGGTGAGTTTCCGTGAGCATCTGGTACACTCGAAGGGAGTTCGGAATTCTTAAACGCCTACCTCACACCCTGAGTCACGCGAGTCAAAATAATCGAAGCTCGTTACGCATCCATCGTCCGACATTCCGAGTAACCACTCAGGTTTCCGATTCCCCCTCGAGTGTGGCGAACACGAATTCGGTCTGACTGCCTAGCGGATCATTCGCAGTTTCGACCCGGATATCCCCGAAGCCCGACGCGCGTAGCTGCGTCAGCGTTCGGTCGCGACCGGGCGCTGAAAAGAACATACGACCGCCCATCCAGCCATGACGGATGGTCTCGAACCGACCGCCCGGTAGTGTCATCAACAGGTATCCGCCATCTCGGAGAACGCGAGCGAATTCGTCATACACGGCTGGGTGACGCTCTCGAGGGACGTGGAAAACCGCGTGATAAGCCGTGATCGCGTCGAACTGTTCGTCGACGATTGGCAACTCCGACATCTCACCGTGGATCAACTGAGCCGTCGGAATCGTCTCCGCTGCGAGCTCGAGTCCGCGCCGGGAGACGTCGAGGCCGACGCTCCCCAACGGGAGATTCGAGAGCGTCCGTGCGCCGTCTCCACAGCCAATATCGAGCACATCGGGATTGTCCGGGAGCAAAGCCAGCAATTCGTCAATCAATTGCGCGTCCGATCCGTCCGGATCCCGGTTTTCAGCGTACCGTTCCGAGACGTCATCCCAGGCACGCCGCACCTCGTTTCGGTTCATGTGGAGGATATAGGTTCGGCAGGAATATCAGTTGACCTGTGGAGGCATTGCTCCCGTGGATGGTTAACTCGAGTCCCTTAGTATGATTATCTGGGTGTCAAAGAAGTAGTCCCGATTTAGCGCCTAATACGCCTGTATTCAAGATATTTGCCTCGGTAATCCGGGGGTGAGTGACTCTAATTTCTTGCTTGCCAATCATGGTAAATGTCGTCCCCACGTCATCGTCCTCGAGATAATCTCGAAAAACGGAGCCAAACATGAGTACCTGGTCACCGAAGTGAAGACAGTATTTGATCCAGAACAAATCGATAGGGGTGTCTGTGTGGGGCAAAACCATCATACTACTATCCTCAAACGAAGGTCATCAAACAACGTGTAGTATTGCGTTCAACCAAAGTGACCCTCAGATCGGAGTGAGGCCGTTGTATGGGGTAGTGAATCGATCAGAGGTTGACCCACACACCACTGATTAATACGTCCTTGAACTGATTCGCCAGCGAATTTGAGTGTAGTTACCCCACAGGCTTGACTATTTGGAACAAGTGGGGTAACTTACTCAGAAAAGCTCAGCCCATTTCGAGACTGGACTTCGACAGCAGACGCTACAAGTCGTTTTTCTGCGCCGACAGGCGTAAAGCACACATTCACCTACCTCGAGATCACTCGATAACCCATACGTCTTTAAGTATCTATTCCCAATAGGAATTATATGCCTATTAGGAATGAATCAACAACGTTCGAACTGGAGTATCCGTTTCCCGAAGAGCGGATATTCCGGTACCAGGCGATGCAAGATGTCCTCTCGGTCGTCATTGACCAGCCGTACTCCGAGTTTACGATCAGTGAACTCGCGACATTGATTGACGGCAACCAAGCGACCGTTTCGAAGGCCGTCAAACTGCTTTCGGCTGTCGGCGTCGTCAAAACGCAGAAGGTGGGCCGGAAACAATACGTCGGGATCAACCGCGACCGACTCAACAAACCCGATCCGATCCTTTCTATTCCACAATCGGACTTCCACGAACCGATTCGAGCGTTTCTCGACCGACTTGCGGACGAAGTCGAGCAATTAGTTGGCGTTGTTCTCTTCGGCAGCGTCGCCCGAGGGAAGGCGGATCGTGCCAGCGATATCGATGTCCTCATTATTGTCAAAGAAGACAAAACGCCGGCTCGACGCGCTGTCCAATCAATCGTCCGCGAGCTTCAAGAGACAAAGTTCAACGGAAATCGCTACACCTTCCAACCGTTAGTCGAATCGGTCGAAAGCGCCCGGAGAATTGGTGAGCGACTCCGAGAGCAGTTTGATGACGGGATCACGTTGGTCGGTTCAGACCAGCTCACTGAGGTTAGAAAGGAGGTGTACACAGATGGTGAATGACGACATCCGGGACCACCTGGCAGCCGCCGAACGAACGTTCGAGGAATCGCCAGTGACGATCGAAGACGGACTCGACGTCGACAAGCCAGAATTGGTTCAACTTCGTCGTGCGTGCCGGCTCATCGCGGCCGGGTCGTACCTCCTCGAGCGGGGCTACTATACGGTCGTGATCGAATCGTCGTTCGTCGCGATCGAGCGCACCATCCAGTTCCGGCTCATCCACGATGGGGCAATGGCACCCGAGGAGATCATCAGTAGTCACCGGCGACTCTACCAGCGAGGTGCTCAGGCTGGGCTCTACGACGATCGGTTTGGTGAGGAACTCGCCGACCTTTGGAACCAGAACCGAACGAAGACGTATTATCGACTCGGAATCGCGACCGAAGAGCAAGCCGAAGCGATGTGCCAATTCGCCACCAGCTTTCACCAACATCTTGTCTCGACGAGTCGGCTCAAGCACGAGTGCATCTGTGGGCCGTAACTTGGAGAACTCGTTTATTCCTGGCCCAGGTCAAATACATTCCATGGGGGTAATCACCTAACTCGCTCGGAAAGCTCTCTTCTTTTCGAGACTGGACTTCGACAGCAGACGCTACAAGTCGTTTTTTATGCGCCGACAGGTGTGAGGCGCAACTCAATGTGCCTCGAGATCACTGATGAGCACAGATCAGCCAATCCAGAGCGAGCCGAATCGAGAATACCAACCCGACCAGAAGAACACGAGTAATCGGGATCGCAGCTTTCCGGGTGACGTTGCCCGCCTACACGGACATCAACTCGTGGCCATTGACGAGTGGCTCGACGGGACTGAGCCATCACCGTACGATGTCGATCTCACCGATGGCTACGAGTACCGCACACGCTACTGGCGCTGCAAAAAGTGCGGACAAGAACGCAATCGTCGCAACGAATTCTCTACCCCCTGTGAGGAACCACAGCCAACGACTACACTCGAGGCGGGCGGCTACTCGATCGACGAGCCACGAACCCGTCGTGCACTCACCGAAGAGATGGAGGTTCGATTCGTCCAACAAGGATCCGTTTACGAGGTCTTCAGTGAAAGCGGAAGTACGTACATAGTCGACGTCGAAGAGGATACGTGCACTTGCCCTGATTTCGAACAGCGCCAACCAGACGGTGGCTGCAAGCACCTTCGCCGTGTTGATCTCGAGATCCGAACGGGACTTGTCCCAGCCCCAGGTGGGACGTTCATCCGGGAATAAACGATTAGAGGCCAGATTACGTATCGGGATCATCTCGGATCCACCGTCGTATAATCACACCTATCTGAGAAAAGCAAAGATATGTTGAATTTGTCCACCCACAGATATGACCCGTGGTACTCTGTCTTGAAATCTGTAGACCTACATAGCGCAACGCATCTTGAACAGAATACCGACAGAAACACAGCCGTTGTGCCTACTTCATCCTTCTATACCCAATGCTTCGGTTACTGAAGCGATCACCGAGTTTCGAAGTCAGATGTATTTCCCTTTCGCGTCCGTATCTACTGTATGTCGAACGACCAATCGATAGCGGATGCTGAAACTCCCCGTGACCACTCACGGGACTCGAGTGGGAGTCGAGTCGAGTCCGCAAAGCACATTTCTATCGATATCTCCGGCCTCGAGCTCACATACGGCGACGGAACCGAAGCGGTAAGCGGCGTCGATCTGACGGTCGGCAACGGCGAGTTCTTTGGGTTTCTCGGCCCCAACGGCGCGGGCAAGACGACGGTCATCAAAGTGCTCGCGACACTGCTGTCACCGACTGCCGGTGAGGTCCGAGTCAACGGATTCGACGGCCGAACCGAGCCCCGAAAGATCCGAGAATCGATCGGCTACATGGCCCAGGAGACGAGCATCGATCCGGAACTCACGGCCGAAGAGAACATTCGATTCGCGTGTGAAGCCTACGGCGTCCCGCGAGGCGAACGCGACGAGCGAACCGCCGAACTGCTCGACCTCGTCGATCTCGAAGCGGTCGCCGACAAGCGCTCGGAGGAGTTCTCGGGTGGGATGAAAAAGCGACTCGACGCCGCCACAGCGCTCGTCCACCGGCCGCCGCTGGTCTTCCTGGACGAACCGACGACTGGCCTCGATCCGAAGGCGCGCAATCGACTCTGGGAGTACTTCCAGCGGATCAACGAGCAGGGGACGACGATTTTCCTCACCACGCAGTACCTCGAGGAGGCCGACACACTCTGTGAGCGGTTGGCGGTGATTCTCGACGGCGAGATTGTCGCCGACGGATCTCCCGCCGACCTCAAGCGGCAGGTTGGTGGCGACGTCCTCGATATCGAACTGGGCGATGGGTCCGAGGCACGGGCGCGTGCTGCAACGATCGCACGTGAGTTCGGCAACTTCGATGCAGCGACTGTCGAGGAGACCGAGACGGGAATCAGCGTCACCACACAAGCGGCCCGTCAGTCGGGAACGGATCTCCTCGTTGCACTGCGAGACGCGGGGCTGATGGTCACCGGATTCAACATTCGTGCGCCGACGCTGGACGATGTCTTCCTTGCGATTACGGGCGAGCGTGTCGACACCGACGGTGGTGCGACCACGACGGAGGAATCCACATGAGTACGCCGACCGAGGCGGGGACCGCCGACCGTGAGGTGGCGAGATCCGCAAACACGTTCGCCGGGGACGTCTGGGTCAACTTCAAGCGGTGGAACCTCAAGGCTGTCCGGAACCCGTTCGTCCTCGTCGTCTCGCTCGCACAGCCGTTCATCTTCCTCGTCCTGTTCACGGAGGTGTTCGGTAACGTGGCTGGCGGAGCGGTGAGCGAGGGGTTGGGGCCGGGCGTCAACTACACCACGTTTCTCGTCCCGGCAATCGCGATCCAGGTCGCACTCGCGTCCGCAGTCACCTCGGGAATCGGGCTGGTCAACGATATCGAGAACGGCATGTTCGAGAAGGTGCTCGTCTCACCGATGAACCGAACCGCCGTGTTCGTCGGGAAGACCCTCGCCGAGGTGTTCCGCATCGCCCTCCAGATAGCGATAATTCTCGGACTGGGTGTGCTTCTCGGCGCGGAGATCACGACCGGCGTCGTCGGCGCCGTCGGGATCATGGCTGTCGGAATCATCTTTTCGTTCTGGTTTATCGCGTTCTCGAACATGCTCGCGGTGCTGACTCGAGACCAGGAGTCGACGATCATCGGCGCGAACATCCTGCAGTTCCCGCTGTTGTTCCTCTCGAGTGCCTTTCTCCCGCTTGAGGTACTCCCAAACTGGATACAGCTGTTCGCTCGAATCAACCCCGTCACGTACGGTGTCGATGCCGCACGTGCGATCATGCTCGATGAAGACGTGATGACCGTCCTCGAGGTGACGGCGTTCGACGGCGCACTCAACACGATCGTCCCCGCCGTCGCCGTTCTCGTCAGTCTGGGGCTCGTGTTCGGTGCTGGAGCCGTCTATCTGCTCTCGAGGGCCTCGAGTTCGGACGTTCGATAACGCACGTTCGTGACTCGACACCACCTCGGGTGTAGCTTCTGTCCCGCCGATGGATAGTCCATCCGCGATTCGTTTGCATACGTTCTCGATGTACTCGAGCCCGAATGTTGGCCCATTAGGTCAGACTTTCGCCCGCTGACTCTCGAGTTCGAGATTGGCCTCGAGCGAATCGACGATAAGTTCTCCCGCTCGTCTCGCGCCAATGACGTTTCGAGCGAAGGGGCCGAGTACCTGCTGTGCGCCTACGCCTGAAACCGAGATTCTTGAAGGTGTTCCATCCTGGTGTAGCCAACGGAGCGTCTCGTCCTCGAGAGCAGGTGCGCCACGGTATCCAGTCTGCAGTGTCGACTCCTGCCGATGTTGTTGAAATAGGTCACTTTCGTACGGCGATCCGAACCCGGTCGCACAGATCAGTTTGTCGAGACAGAACGCACTGCCATCCTGGCAAGTGACGACGACCGTGCCACCGGCTTCGGTCGCAACCGAGATATCCGATCGCTCGAGTTCTATCGACTGACGCTCGAGCGCTCGCTTTAATCTTCGAAACACGTACGGTGGCATCGTGCCGTCGTATCGAGCCTTAGCAACGAGTTCCTCGCGGACACGTGAGGCCGGAGGGTGTTCCTGCAGTTTCTTCCCAACCCCGGTAAAGTGCATCCAGTCAGTGCTCGCCTCGAGGGCCTCGACACGAAACGGACTTCGGGCGAACAACACCACCTCTCGGCCCGGTTGTGCAAGCGTCGTGGCGAGTTGTGCGGCGGTGATGGAACCACCGACAATCCCAACAGTGGCTTCCTGGCCGATCGACTCGGGTGCAAAGCCCGTATCCCAGACGTGTGTTACCGCTTCCGTCGAAAGAAGATCTGTCGCCCAGGCCGGAAACGTGAACGATCCACCGTGTCCGGTAGCGAGGAGACAGTACTCGGTGCAATAACGACCCACAGTCGTTTCAATCTCGACTGACTGCGATCCCGGGTCCACAGCGGTGACTCGAGCGTTCACGAGTGCCGATTCCAGGTCGTATCGATCGCAAACCCACCCCGCATGATCGAAAAACAGCGATGTCGTCGGTCGCTCTGCGCCAACCGTACTCGGCACGAGTTCGTCTTCCCGTCCTCGAGCGCGAGCAAAATCTCGCAACGAAAACGGATCGGTATCGACGTGGTGGACGTACGGCGATCTGAGTTCGGCCATCCCACACTGTTCGCATTTCCGTCGGAACGCCTCGAGCAGTCCAGTCGGGTCGATTATTGCTAATGACTGTAAATCGACCATGTCAGCCTCCAGTAGCCGGACAGCCAGGTGAACGCCGTGGATCCCGCCACCGACGATCGTGATGGCGAAATCAGTATTTGCCTCCCGGATCACGTGATATCACCCCCTGACCGATACTGCTGTCTCCCCAGCGAAGCGGTCGATATTTCCCGTAGGTCGGGTCGGCAGTAGTGAGAGTGACGTTGGTAGCCCGAGAGATAGGACGATCGAGACCGCCGAGAAACGGTTTTTTCAGGTTCGTAATCGGTCTCGAGTGAACCATCCAGCGTCGGTCTCATTGCCAGGGGTATTAACAACAAAACCACGACCCATATTCAAAGTTGTTATATCTAAACGTAGATTTAATAAACACGGGCGCTAAAGAGGGATACACCAGATACTGCTCAGAGCGAAGACGCTCCGCCCCGAATGCCGACGATAACAACAATTGTCTAAACAAATTCAATGGACCAAGACACGAACCCAACGACCGAAACAGAGACTAATTCACGGACTGAAACGAACTCGACTCTCTACGCGTTTGTACACCAGCACCATAGCGCCGAAGTCTGTACACTGTATCCACCAACCGCCATTGGGCCACACCGAACCGACTCGTGGATCCGTGCAACTGGCAACAGCTTCCAGTCGCTCGAGGACTGTCGGTAATTCACGTACATTTCGCCGAAAGACCACCAGAGGACGCACAGAACAGGTTGTTACCTAATAGTCCAATGTATGTGTCTATTCATCGAATGTATGGGTTACTGGATAGCACGTATCAGACGGGGAGGGGGGACCCCCGTCGCGTTTGTAAAATCTGTGGTAACCCTGGAACCGTCAGGACGCGAGTTCCCCAAGACGAGAGTCCTGCAACAACACCTTTTTGACTATTTCGGGGTCCTCGAGCAAACGGTGTTTCGCGTGTGAGCCTTTTCCTCGTCCACGTCCCTCTCGCTCCGACTGGATGACGTTGAGGAAGTTCTGTTCTTGCAAGATTTCCTGGACGCGACGTTCGGAAAGGCTGTCAAGGTCGACTTTGCGGGCAACCTGTTGGTACTGTTTGTAGATGATCTTCGTCGGAAACTCGTCTTGCGTACTGTTTTCAGTCAGAATCGTCAACGCGTACAGGATCGCTTTTGCCTGCTGCGGGGAGCCAGCAATGAGTTCCGAAAAACGGTCGGCTTCCGTTTTCTCCTTTGCGGCTCGAACATGGCGTTCCTTGACGTTTGCGTCACCCTGCTTTTTTGCGAGTCTGCCGGCGTTTCGCAAGATATCGATCGCCTTCCGTGCGTCACCGTGTTCCTGAGCAGCAAGCGCAGACGTCAGTGGAATTACGTCATCGGTCACGACGCCATCGTGGAACGCGTCTTTTCGTTTATCCAGAATGTCGACGAGCTGGTTTGCGTCGTATGGCGGGAATACGAGTTCGTCACGAGAGAGACTCGACTTGACGCGTTCGGAGAGCTGATCCGGATAATCGATCTTGTTCGAAATTCCGATAATACCGATCGACGATTCGGAGATACGACGGTTTTCTCCCGCGCGTGAGAGCTTTCGGAGGACCTCATCGTCCTCGAGCATATCGATCTCATCGAGGATAACGAGCGTCACGTCCGTACACGCATCGATGCAGTTCCAGAGCCGTTTGTAATAATCACCAGTTCCGAGTCCACGATCGGGAATACTCACACCACTCGTTTCGGGCTCGTTGATTTTTTGCCCGATGGTCTTTACGATGGCGGCTTCCGTATTCTGTTCGCCACAGTCGATGAACGCATACTTGACGTTCACACCGTCGTTCGACGCTTCAGAGACCACCCGCTCGGTAACCGACCTCGAGATAAGCGACTTTCCAGTTCCGGTCTTGCCAAAAATAAAAAGATGAGAGGGTTGGCTACCGAAGATGGCAGGGTTGAGGGCTTCAGCGACGCTTTTCATTTCGTCGTCGCGGCCGACGATTCGGTCCGGACCGGGGAGGTGCGTAATCTCGAGTAATCGCTCATCGGCGAAGATGGGGTCGTCGTACTGAAACAACGGATCGCGCTCGTGTGTGTTTGACATTCAATTGTATCGGTCTTTTCCGCCTACCATGATAAATCTATGGGAGGTGCCTCGCGGTTGTAAATCAGCACCGAGAAGGTGTAAGATAATAGAATACGGGCGAAATGGGAATAAACTCCCGAGACAGTGGCTTCGCGGGTGTAAAGAGATTTTAGCGACCACACGGACACCTGCCTCGCGGATGTAACGAGATGAGATGAGGTAAGGGAGGCGGGAAATTGGCCTGTTTTATCGAAGACACACACACCTCCGTCGCGGATGTAACGGGAAAAAGAGAGGGGTGGGGTGAGAAATTACCCCGGTTTTGGCGATTATAGCGAATATGGGGCTAGTTTTACAAACGCGACGTAGGTGTGTTCCACTTACCTAGCCCCCCACACACATACACTGTTACAAACGCGACGGAGGTGTGTGTGTCCCACCACTGGGTTCAACTCAAAGGTCCACTCGAGCTTATGCGACAATCAGTACGTATGATGCAAACGATCCAGTGAAGTCCTTCACCAACACAACCTTCACCAACACAAGGTTGATGCTGGTATGCTATCACACCATCATCATTCATAGACTACTAGTCTAGTACAACTAGAATAGAAAAGGAGAAAGAAGTAGTAGTAGTATTAGTAGTAGTATTAGCAGTAGTAGTACTAGTAGATGTAGTGGTAGTATCCTATATTGTTCCCTATAGTTCTTTTTCAAAAGTGATTAGCTACCGTTTCAATAGTGCAATCGACAGTACTGATCACTCTCCTTTACTCACCGGTGCGATATACTCGTTTTTCCAGGTATTGCCGTCACGCCACTGCCAGTAATAGTAGTGGTATCCAGGTTTCGTTTCCTTGATCGTAATATAGGACCCACTCGTCGGCACGTCCTTGTAGTCGTCTGGGTCGGTAGAAATATCTCTTTCATGCAGTTCCTCGAGTGATTCCGGATCGACTTCTTCCTCGTCCCGTTCTTTCTCACGCTGTTCTCGTTTCCACGTTGCAAGCTCGACGGCGTACGCTGCAACCATCTCGAGACGTTCTGGTGACTGTTTCTCGAGCGGGTCCACCACGTAGGCTGGAAGATCCGGTGCATTGGGTTTCGCTCGGACCTCGTCTCTGTCCATAGTTACCCCACTATCTCAAAATACTTCAGTTGTGGGGTAACTAATATCCAGACTATCCCACCCTGAACCCACCTTTTTCTCACACTCTTTTTTCCACCCACCCCATCAAGTTTCACTTATTGTTCGGTACATTCGAGGCCAGTTCTGCGAGTTGTTCCTTCGAAAGCGGGTCGATCTCGGCTCGAGTGCCATCGGCGGTGTAATATATCGAGGCAGTAACCGGCCGGTCGCTGAACCAGCCCTCAAGGACGTGGTAGTACACACTGAGTTGGATCCGGTATTCTGACTCCGCACGGCGAGTCCGATCGGTCTTGAAATCGATAATTTCGACCGTATCATCGTTCACGTGGACAAGGTCGATAATTCCGGACAGTGTGACGCGTGTTTCACCCTCCTCGAGTGGCAAGTACGCGCGCTCTTCGACACGTACCGTCCCGGCAAGCGAATCCAACAAGGCCTTGATGCGTCTCTCGTCGTTATTTTCGGGCGAAACGTCCATTCCTAATGCGTAGTCTTCGGCGAATTCGTGTACACGCGAGCCGAATTCCGTTCCCCGTCCAATATCCGCTTTTTCATCCATAGAATCCCCTTCGCTGACAGAAGCACCCTCGCAGACATCGGTTGCAGATACGTCTTCGTAAACACTGTCGTCCATGAGCGTATGTGGCGAGAAGCCAGCGGGTCCTGTTAGTGCGGGGATATCGACAGTAAGCGGTGAATCCCCTCCATGTTCGAGTTCGACCACGGAAACGGACGGCTCGATTGATTCGATATCGACCGGCAATGTCTCGAGGAACGTGTTCGGATCGTCACCGGCGGCAAACAGTAGGTGATCTTTCGCCCGTGTCATCGCCACGTAGAGCAACCGACGCTCTTCGTCGTATTCGGTCGGTTGACACTGTCGAAGGACGTCTGTTCGCCAGTTGTCGTAGATATGTGGGGTGCCGTCGATATCGCTGTACCGTTTTCGCTGTCGAACTCCGGTCGTCTCGGTGTACGTGATCGTCCCATCACTCCCGCCGGATGGTGGGAACTTTCGACTGTTCATGTTACCGAGGATGACGATTGGATGTTCGAGACCCTTGACGGCGTGAATCGTCTGGACGGTCACTGCGTTCGAACCGGCCGTGGTTTGGACTTCCTGTGTGTAGCCGTTCTCGATCCCCTGTTCGATGATTCGGACGAGATCGCCGCGGGTCATCGTCGTCGATCGATGGATCGACTGTACAGTCGTCAGGACGACACCAGCAGTTGCACGGTCGTATCCATAGCGGTCAAACACTCGGCGAATAACACCGGCGTGGGTCTCGAGAGCTGCCAGTTCATCCCGAAAAGACGTCATCGTAGCCGGATAGTCCTCGTTTTCGAGCATCCAATCGATTTCGTCGAGCGTGTAGCCCGCTCGTTCGAGAACGACTGCCCATCCCCGTTCGGCCCGTGAGTCGAGGATTCGCAACCAGGCCAACAGGAGTTTCGCCTGGTCGGTTCGAAAGAGTTCGATTCCGCCTTCGTAGGCCATTGGGAAGTCGTACGTCTGGGCTGTCTCGAGCAACTCACGACCGAAATCACGTGTTCGAGTGAGAACGGCGATGTCCTCGAAACGTGGTGGCCGGAGTTCGCCATCGACTTCGATGGCATAGTCTTCGTTTCCGACGATCGCCTGAATCTTCGTGAGAATTGCCTCGTGTTCGTCAGGATGCTGGAACGCTTCGATGTGTGAGTGGTCGTGTTCGGTATTCGAAAACAGTGAGACGACACGCTCGAGAACCAATTTCGAGTCGATCGATTCACGACTACTGCCCGGTGTGACGAGTGCGTGTTCGGCAAAGTCGAGAATCGACTGCGTCGATCGATAGTTCTGTTCGAGCTCTATCGTCGTGATGGGCTCGAGTGGGAATGATACTCTCTCGTTGTCGGTTACTTTCTCTGCCTCAGTTACTCTGTCGTCGTCGGTTACTTTGTCGGCGTCAGTGTTCAACTCGGCTGCAAATCGCTGCAAGCGGGCTTCGAACTCGGTAATGTTCTCGATCGCTGCATACTGAAACGAGTAGATGCTCTGTTTCCAGTCACCGACCACACAGAGGTTGTCCGTTCCGGCGAGCAAGAGAGCGAGTTTGAACTGGATCTCACTCGAGTCCTGGAACTCGTCGACCATGACGTACTCGAACTCGAGCGTCTCACGGAGCGCACTGTCCTCACAACAGAGGACGAACGCAAACAACTGGAGAAACGAGAAATTGAGATAGTTCCGACCGAGCGCAAACTCGAGATAGTCGACGTACACGTCGTGGACGAAGTCGATGAGGTGGCTCCGATCCGCATTGAATGCCCGAGAGGCAACCCATTCAGGAACGGCTTTGGAACCGTATTCTCCGCGGAGTTCGCCCCGGTTCGGGGCCTCCGGAAGATAACACTTGTTTCGCCCATATCGGCCGAGTCGTGATCGGAGGACAGATTGTCTGTTGCCGCCGTTTCGCGGTCGGTTCACTTCCGCAAACGCCTCCATGAACGCCTCAAAATCGCCCTCGAGTGCGTCTCGACCATCCCGATACCAGCCATCGACGGTCGGAAAGATACCTTTCGAAGCGAGTGTATTGAGCAGGTCTAGTAGCGCCGTCGGTGTGGAAAGACAACGGAACACGTCGGCGTACTCGGGGTGGTCGTCACTGAAGCGGGTGACGAACTCCCGGAAGTACTCACGTTCGATCATGTCGTTCTCGAGGATCCGTGTCGATCCAGTGATCGAGCCCTCGAGGCCGAGGAACGAGGGCGCGTGAAAGCCGTGTTGTTCCAGGATGTCGTTACACAGGCTGTGAAATGTCTGAATCGGTGCGTCGTTGAGCGCTCGCATGTCGTAGTCACAGTTGGCAACGATTCGATCTTTCATCTCTGTCGCGGCGTTACGCGTGAACGTAATCAACAGGACGTCCTGGGGTTCGACGTCGTCCTGGGCAACGATATTCGCATACCGGCGTGTTACAGCGAAGGTTTTCCCGGTTCCAGCACCTGCGTCCACCAGATAAATCCCATCAGTCTGTTCGATAAGTTCTCGCTGTTTCTCGTTTGGGCTCAGATTAATTGCAGAGTCAGCACCGGAACTCTGAGCGGTTACTGATTCAGATTCGGAGTCATTATCCGTTGGCCTCATCGTTTCACCTCCGAATCACTGTCTGGAGGACTTGTGTTTGAATCGGCCTGTCGCCCCTGTTGGGCCTGTTTCACTCGAGAACTCGAGTCGGTCTCAGACATCGATTCACTCGGGGAGCGTGAATCTCCATGTGATCTTGAATCTCCATGTGATCTTGAATCTCCACGTGATCTTGAATCTCCACGTGATCTTGAATCTGCACGTGGACTTGAATCTGCACGGGAGCTCGACCCCTCCTCTCGAGACCGTCGTAACACTCGTGGTTCAGTCAACAACATATCGCGGTTGTTTACGTACCGGTAGTTTGGCTCGCCTGAACGGCCCTCAATACGGAACCGTTCGTCGCCTCGGCGGTATCGGTTCAATTCCTCGAGTTGCTCGTCGACGAAGCGTTCGAACTCGTCTAGATCTCCAGCAAAGAACCCTTCTTTCCGATACCTACAGAGGTGCCTACACGCCTGCTTCCACCCTTTTTTGACGTACTTGTAGTCACCGACTTCGTCGATTAGTTCCGCCAGTAGTGCCTCGCCGAAGGGTGTCTTTGCCATTTCGTCTGCATTGCGCGTGCGGGGAACCTCGTGTGTTTCACACACCGACAGATAGGTTTCGTAACTGGTCTTGGAGAACGTCTTGGTACAGGCGTTCGATGCGTCAGTACACAGTTCGTCGAACACCGTTCGCGACTGGGCGTACGCGTCGAACGAGACCGGCTGATACGTAATCGTTACCAGACAGTCCTCGAGGGCGGCGTCGCCGGCGACGACGTCGTCGATGGTCTCGAGAAAGTGGAAAAACGTAAACTCGAGCGCCGAGTCAGGTTGCTGTCGTCGCCAGTAGGTGAGATAGAGCAGCGCCTGGAAATTCGGCTGGTCGCTTGGTTCGGTGATTGATGCCCCTTTGGTCACCTGGGTGGCCGATTGTTTCTGCCCACTTTTGAAATCGATCAGGTGTGTCGGCGACTGGACCAGGTCTATCTTTCCCTTGAGTCGGAGGGACTCGTCCTCGAACCAGCGTTCGGCGATAGGTGAGTCGACCTCGCGATCGAAGTACGTTGCCACCTGATTACTTTCCCACCCGCTCGAGGCCGTCACGAACGACGTCGACTCCGGTACGTTTTCCTGGAGGTACGTGGCAATCGTTTGGAGACCCACTCGATATTTTGTTCGACGTGTCTCGAGATCCACCTGCCGATGGAACGGTCGTGTGGTATCGATCATCAACTCGACAACGGCGTCGATTCGCTCGTCTGTTATCCAGTCTGGATCTGAGATGACGAGCTCTGCGAAGTCGTGGAAGAGGTTTCCCTCGACGAAATAGTGTTTGTCGGGTGAATCGACGAGTCGGCCAAAGCAGTAGTCTCTCGGGGAATTGGCGTACGTGTTGAGACTCGATTGGCTGATCGTCGTGAGCTGTTTCGGTTCGACGATCGTCTCCAGAGGTTCCCTTCGAAAACCGTTTTTTGTCGATCGCCCCGGGGGTGTATGGTAAATCGATTGGAGGCCGCTAAAGCGTTCGAAATCCGTTTCGAGCAGTGCATCGAAGTAAAGACAGGGTGTCACTGGGGTCCCGCCGGAAACATCTTGCACGAGATAGTATTGTTCGACCCCACTCTGCAGGAGTGACTGGAACCCGTCGATATTTCGGTCGTATTCCGCATCACGGTCGACCCACGGCCGTTTTGGTGAGTCACGTGTCCAGGTGTCATCGAGTCCGAGGAAGAAGACGAGCGGGCGGTCGACGAACGATGCCGATTGTGCATCGGCAAGCAACACTCCCTCGTTTTCTCTATCGATAGGCACCTCGTAGGTGTCGAGATAAAACGTCAGGCGATCTATTCGTTTGGGCGTGACATGCTCTTCCAGGAGGCCCAATGTGGCGAACTCTTCTCGAAACGTCTCGAGTCTGTGGCCCGTTTTCTTTTCGTAGGCGTCGAGGACCGCCTCGAAGGTCATACTGTCTGCACGAGTAGCGAACTCACGAAGCCACTCGACTTTCGGATCATCGACCGCTGAGACCCGCTTTTCTTCGTGTTCGACAGAGAGGTCCACGCCGAGACACGAAAGCAGCGACTTGACTGTTCGCACACGAGTATCAGAACCAGCGGTGGTCCATCGGAGTAACTGGATGAGGGCACGGTGGTCTCGTTCGTCGATAAACCCTGGGCCCCCGTAGTACGGTATTTCCGCGTTCTCGAGTGCTGATTCGATAAGCGGAGAGTACTCACTTTCGGCATCGAGAACGATTGCTATTCGGTCAGCACTTTCGTCCGTTACCGTCTCGAGAACCGTGTCGACGATCGTCGCAGGTGAGTCAAAGATTCGAAACGGCGGCATCTCGAAGGAATCGTCGGTAAAGCGCTCGACGCAATCGTACGAATCGGGAAGAATGGTTCGCTCGAGCGTTGTTAACTGCTGTTCACCGACGACGGCGACGGACCGGTCTTTTTCACTATCGATTTGATACTCCGTTAGCAATCCTGATGAGGTATCTAGCGACTCGAGGACTTCGACAATCCTTCGTGTGACCGGTGTATCATATCGCTCGTACGCGAGGATTGCACTAGCATTTCCCTGATACTCCCAGCACTGCAGTATATTGCCGACCGTATACGCGATCTGTTTCCAGTTGAAATCGGTTTTCTCAATCACCTCGAGAAACGCCGTTCGATCTTCAGCAGTCTCTCGCCGTCGGGTTGCCAGCCGTCGTGGGGTGATGGCAAACGGGCCAAATTGTGGTCGCTCGAGGCGTCGATTGAGTGCATCGCCGAGGGGTGAATCCGGTACGATGACGAGGTCGTAATCGACAACGTCCTGGTACAGTCGATCGATGGGTTTCGACTGTTTGAGTGACACAATAGCTATCGGTTGTGTCATTGGACAATAAGTCTGTGTGTTACCCTCCTTCAATATCGCCACTCTATCTACTTACTCTCGCAATTCGAAACTATTCACCGAACTGCCAAATCCAGGTCACACATTCATATTTAGTGCTTCTCTGTGTGTCTCGTTGGCCGGTTCAACTACTCAGTAGGGTCTACGGGCAAATTTGGCCGTTCTGTCTGGTTGGTTCAATTGGCCAGTATTACTGACAAGTAATATTGGTCAGTGTTGCTGCTTGGCGATACTGGTTGGTATTATTGTTCAGTGTTACTGAATGGTAGTATAATTCAGTTAGATTGCGTGGTGTGTCTGCCGGGTCTGTGTGTGTAGTGTGTTTGAACGGTATGTCTGTGTGGTGTGGCTGGATGGTGTTTCTGGTTGATGCTGCTGGATAGCTGTGGGTAGAAGTTTGTTTGTTATGCCCCTCTGGCAGGGGCTGAATGGGGTGTTGTGGTGTTTTTCAGTAGCCTACATGAACCATCCAGTTTTCCTCTTTTCGGCACTCTCGTGTTGGTGGCGCTTTCGGCGTATTTTGGACATACTAGTCAGTATTGCTGGCCGTACTGTTTGAATAGTATTGTTGAATAGTGTTCTTAGATAGTGTTACTGACGAGTGTTACTGTCTGGGTTGGCTAGTATTTATGGTCTGGTAGTGCCATGGTCCTGGCTGTATGATCCCATATACGGTCTGGTCGGAGGCAGGTGGCGTCGGTAAAACGACCTTTGCCGTCAATCTGGCTCGAGCACACGTCAACCGCGGTCAGCGAGTACTGGCGATCGACATGGATCCACAGGATGGTGGGCTCACCCATCACTTCGGTGTCGATGACATGAAAGCAGATGGAGGGGTCGACAATCTTGTCTTACACATGATTGGTCGCCCGCGCGGACCGTTCGAGGATATCGTCCGCACTGCTGAAGGCATCGATATCATCCCGAGCCATAATATGCTGGGGACGCTCGCCGATCTCCTCAACAAAGCCGCTGACCTCGAGGAAGACACAAACCCGGATCCGGAGTACGTCTTCGAGAAGGAAAAACAGCTACGCCGGGTACTGATCGAAGCGTCGGTCCCGGAGGAGTACGACGTAATCATCATCGACCCGCCGGCGTCTGAAGGCCAGCACCTGTACAATGCAGTGTATGCGACATCGAACCTTCTGATTCCGTTCGAGCCGTCGCCGAAAGGCGAGAAAAGTGTCGACGGACTCAGGGAAGTAATTTCGGGGCTCGAATCTGCGCTCGGCGACGTCGACGTTGGCGTACTCGGTGCCGTCCCGAACAAGGTCAAGGGCACGAACATTAATAAAAAGTATATTCAGGCGCTCGAGGACGAAGATATTCCCGTCGCCCCGATTACGCTGGGCGAACGCGGGTCGATGCTGGGTGACGCTTGGGACAATCAGGTGAGTGCCTACGAATTAGACGAAAATGCGGAGCATCGTGATCTGCGGGACTACGAACAACCGACGCTCGAGAAATTCGACGAACTGGCTGCGTTTATCGTCGAGCAGTTCGAGTCGCCGGAGGTACCAGCATGAAATCCGGTGCGACCGATCCGTTTGCACAGGACGACGAGGGAACTGATGAAGAAGAGAGTGCTGAAGCTGGGGCAACGACACCCGAAGGGACTAGCGATAGGGCACCCCGGGAAGACTCGAGTTCTGTGCCCGAAGAGCCGGTAAACTCGTCCCCTTCTGTCGGTAATACTGGTCAGTTTGACCGGTCAGACTTACCATACACACTGCGCCGTAACAACGTCAAGGACGAACGCGATAGCGTCCACCAACTGTTCGTTCGTGAGGGTACTGATCAACAGGCTCGAGAGGCCGAACGCGAACTCGAGGATCGACTCGGCGATGTGTACCGGTTGGATGCCCGTGAAGCAATTTATCTGGCGGGGATGCAGAACCTGGACGATGCGGAAGCGGTCCTCCGGAAGTGGGGAGTCGACATCTAATTCGAGTCGATTCTGTATTCGTTAAACCAATTTAATACACTACATATCGCTATATCCTTTCAGCGGGTCTGTGCCTCCGGCGTCTCGAGTTGTCACACTCAATAATTTCCCGTTATTGGACTGTTCGAGTAACTTTTTATGTTCGGTGCTCTTGGCTCTACATATGTCTTCAGAACTGCTACAATCTGCCACGCTCGAAGTCGAGAATATCGGTGGCATCGACCGCACTGAAGTGGAGGTCGAACCTGGGATCACTGTCCTCTCCGGCCGCAATGCGACGAACCGAACCTCGCTCCTGCAAGCGTTTATGGCGGCACTGGGGAGTGAGCGAGCCTCGTTAAAAGCCGATGCCGAGACAGGGTACGCCGAACTCGAACTAGAGGGGAAAACGTACATTCGACATCTCGAGCGTGCTGGAAACGAGATTCGAATGGATGGAGAACCGTATCTGGGGGATGCAGAGCTGGCTGACCTGTTTGCCTTCTTGCTCGAATCGAACGAGGCACGGAGGACTGTCACGACTCAGGGGGACCTTCGCGAACTCGTCCTTCGGCCAGTCGACACTGGGGCCATTGAACGGGAGATAGAGCGGTTAAAATCGGAGAAAGACGAGGTCTCTTCGGAACTCGACAAGCTGGAATCGTTGAAGCGAGAACTCCCCGAACTCGAACAGGAACGAACGCAATTGGAAGAGAAAATTGAAGCGAAACGCGAGGAACTGGCGTCTGTACAGGAAGCTATCGAGGAAATCGATGACGAAGCGACCGAGCGATCGGACGCTGAGGACGAACTCGACGAGCGATTGAGCGAACTGAGCAATCTGCGCTCATCACTCGAGGACGTGGAGTTCGATATCGAGACTGAACGTGAGAGTCTCGAGGCACTTCGAGAGGATCGTGAGGAATTGACGGACGAGAAAGCGGAGTTGCCTGCTTCTGATCCTGGTGCGGAAGACGAAATCGACGAGGAAATCGAAACGTTTCAGTCTCGAGCCAAGTCTCTCGACAGGGCAGTCCGTCAGTTGCAGGATATCGTCCAGTTCAACGAGGAAATGCTCGAGGGAACCCACCCTGAAGTGCGAGAAGCACTCTTGCAGGGCGACGCTGGTGGAGCGGGTGACGAAGTGACGGACCAGTTGTTAGAAAGCGACGATTCGGTGCTTTGTTGGACCTGTGGAAGCGAAGTCGACCGCACCCAGATCGACTCGACACTCGAGCAGATGCGATCGCTACATGCGTCGAAACTCAATCAACAGAAGGATCTCGAGGACCAAATTCGAGAGCTTCGCTCGCGACGACGAAAACTGGAGTCGACCCGTGAGCGTCGACGGGCGATCGAAACCCGATTGGACGAGATTTCGACGGAGATCGTGACCCGTGAGGACCGTCTCGAGTCGTTACAGGACCGCCGAGATGAACTCGAGGCGGAAATCGAGGAGACGTCGTCGGTTGTTGAGGAACTCGAGGCGACGGTTGCCGAGGAAAGCGACGACGACGGGCCACAGATGCTCGAGCTGAACAAGCAGACCAACGATCTCGAGTTCACGCTTGGGCGCCTCGAACGCGAGCGAGAATCGGTGAGTGACAAAATCGACGAGATTGAGGCGTCTCTCGACCGAGAAGGAACCCTCGAAGATCGCCTGGAGTCGATTCGAGACGAACTCGAAAACCAGCGAACCCGTATCGAACGCATCGAACGAGAAGCTGTCGAGTCGTTCAACGAGCACATGGAAACGGTGCTCGAGGTACTTGATTATTCGAACATCGAGCGGATCTGGCTGGAACGTGTCGAGCGGTCGGTTCGAGAAGGTCGACGGACGGTCAACCGTGGCGAGTTCGATCTGCACGTGATTCGTAGCGCTGCGGACGGCCGGACCTACGAGGATACCGTCGACCATCTGAGTGAGAGCGAACGAGAAGTGACAGGTTTGATTTTTGCCCTGGCGGGATACCTTGTCCACGAGGTGTACGAGGAGTTGCCGTTCGTGCTGTTGGACTCACTCGAGTCGCTCGATTCGGATCGGATTGCCTCACTGGTGGAATACTTCGGTGAGTACTGCGATTACCTCGTCGTCGCCTTGCTGCCGGAAGACGCCCGAGCACTGGACGACGAACACAATTTCATCGAGTCTATCTAATAACACCAATCAAACGTACGCCTGTGATGGGATATCCCTCGTTTTGAAATGCGTTATTCTTGGTTTTCTGAGCCGCATTCTTGGCAGTGACACGTACCAGGCGTGCGTTTGTTATCTGTTTGGGGCGTTTCGGTCTCCAGAGTCGGGAGGTATATCGGACAATCACTCGCTACATCCACAGGAACCGTTCTCGAGCAACGTTTCGACGTCGTACTGTTTCCCGCAGTCTTCACAGAACACGCGCACATCGACTCGAACGCGGTGCTCTCCGAGTGTGAGCCGATCACTCGACTCGAGACCGGAGAGTTTACTTTCCGTGACTGCTGCCGTTCGTTCTTGAAGCTGTGCGATGGTGTTTGCAGCGTTATCCCTGATCGTGTCGTCGTCTTTGGTTGGTGCCGACGCCTTACGTATGTTCGTGAGATACGAACGAATCGCCTGGTAGGTAACGAAATCGTTCGTCAGTGCCTCGACGTCGACGCCGTCACGTTCGAGTCGCCGTTTTAGCTGCGTCTGCTCACCACTGGTTCCGGCGTCACCGTTGAGTACGGCATAGATGTAGCTACTGTCTTCAGTCAGCGTATCGACCGCTGCGTCACGTAATGATCGTTCGACGAGTCGTTCGTTGAATTCGTCGGCAAGCGCTCTGAGGCTCATTCGGTCTTCGTCTCTCGTCCACTTGTGTTCCAGTTCGTCGCCGATGCCCTTGAGGTCGTACTGTTCGATAATGCGCACAACTTTTGGCCTCGGGCCGGGACCACCATTGGGTGACATTGGATACGAGTATATATCAGTAGTGTGTGGAAAATGGTTTCGGTTACACGGGCCTTCCGGGAAAATCCGGTTTTGCCGAACGTGTGGGGCGGAGGGGGCCATTGTGTGTCTCCCGTCTAAAATACACGCAGAAACGGAAACGCGTATAAACTTTACCAAAATTCCCAATCCGGTATCCTCGGACAAAATTCGCGTTATTCTCCCTGTAGTAATCAAAATAGGCCCAAATACTCTCTGAGAATTATTGAGGGTGGATTTCAAACCAAAACCGGTGTTCCGATTATACCGGATACATATTGGTTTATGCTACCAATCAACACTATTTACTTTCGCCCGATTTTTGCATGATTAATATGGGGTGGGGACCGAATAACAAAAAAAGACATAGTTTATCATTGGATTTCCCCCGTCCGATATTACCGGATAGATTTATAATGATTGATTTCAAATACCCTGTCACGCATGAACGAATCCGTCCCGGTCAAAACGGCCAAAACGACGCTCGATTTCGTCGAGGCAGTCGCTGCTCTCGATGGGGCGACGTTCGCCGAAATAACGGACGCAGTAGAGATGCCAAAGAGCACTGCACACGATTATCTCCAGACATTGTTGCAAACTGGCTATCTCGTCGAAGACGATGGGACGTACACGATCAGTACGAAATTTCTCGAGTTAGGCGAGTCACATCGACAGGGTATGAAAATTTATCAATCTGCCAGGCCTGAAATCGAAAAACTCGCAGAGGAGACTGGCGAGCACTCGAGTTTGATGATCGAGGAGAACGGACTGGGCGTCCTCATGCACATTGCAACCGGTGAGAACGCGTTACAGCTCGATGTCTATGCAGGTCAACGGTTCCCGCTGTCGACGACGGCACCTGGCAAGGCCATCCTGGCACATCTCCCTCGAGAGCGTGTCGAAGCGATTATCGACGAACACGGGCTTCCGGCGGTGACGACGAACACGATCACGGACCCGGACGTGCTGTTCGAAGAACTCGAGACGATTCGCGAACGTGGTTATTCGACCGACCTCGAAGAGCGCGTCGACGGCGTCAACACCGTGTCGGCCCCCATTATCAGTCAGGGCCGTATCCAGGGTGCGATCACCGTCGGGGGGCCGGCCCACCGAATCACCGGCGAGGTGCTCGAGGAGGAGATTCCGAGCATGCTGTTGCGGACGGCGAACGTGATTCAGGTCAACATTACGTATTCGTAGTCACAGGTGGGCGGCTTTGCGTTCTCGTCGAACTTCCACCTCGTTACACGCGAACCGCTTCGCTGACTGCGTGTTCCCGTAGTATTATGAGGTTCCTCGCCCGAATACGGGTATGTACGATGACGACGAACTCGAGTCGATACAGTCGGCTGGCGAAGACTGGGAATCGGAGACGCTCGAGCCGGTTCTCGACCAGTATGGCGAGCGCAAGGACCGCTTTGCGACGATTTCGAACCTCGAGGTCGACCGGCTGTACACGCCGAACGACGTCGAGGATATCGATTTTCTCGAGGATCTTGGCTTTCCCGGCGAGGAGCCCTACACTCGCGGCCCGTACCCAACGATGTACCGCGGGCGGACGTGGACGATGCGCCAGTTCGCGGGATTCGGCACGGTCGAAGAGACCAACGAGCGCTTTCACTACCTGATCGAGCAGGGCCAAACCGGGTTATCGACAGCGTTCGACATGCCGACGCTGATGGGGCTCGACTCTGACGATCCGATGAGCGACGGGGAGGTCGGCAAGGAGGGTGTTGCCGTCGACACCTTGCGAGACATGGAGGTTTTGTTCGACGGAATCGACATCGGTGACGTCTCCACGAGTTTCACGATCAACCCCTCGGCGGCAGTTATCTACGCGATGTACGTCGCGCTGGCCGACCAGCAGGACGTTCCACGTGAGCAGGTCAATGGAACGCTGCAGAACGACATGTTCAAAGAGTTCATCGCCCAGAAGGAGTGGGTGATCCCGCCGGATCCGGCGCTCAAACTCGTGACTGACGTGGTCGAATTCTCGACCGACGAAACGCCGAAATTCCACCCGATATCCGTCTCGGGTTATCACATTCGCGAAGCCGGCTCGACCGCGATTCAGGAACTCGCGTTTACGCTCGCCGACGGCTTCGGCTACGTCGAAGATGCGATGGATCGTGGCCTCGAGGTAGACGAGTTCGCCCCGCAGCTATCGTTTTTCTTCAACTGCCACAACTCGTTTTTCGAGGAGATTGCCAAGTTCCGCGCGGCACGCCGGATTTATGCTCGCGTGATGGACGAGTGGTACGACGCCGAACGAGCCGAATCCAAACGTCTGAAGTTCCATACCCAGACCGCCGGTCAGTCGCTGACCGCTCAACAGCCGATCAATAACGTCGCTCGAGTGACGATGCAAGCGCTGGCGGGCGTGCTCGGCGGGACCCAGAGCCTGCACACGAACAGCTTCGACGAGGCGCTTGCGCTGCCGAGTGAGAAAGCCGTTCGTGTGGCGCTGAGAACGCAGCAGATCATCGCCGAAGAATCCGGCGCTGCCGACATCGTCGACCCGCTCGGTGGTTCCTTCGCGGTCGAGTCGCTGACCAACGAAGTCGAACGGGAAGCCATGGCCTACATCGAGGAAATCCGCGAGATGGGCGACGGCTCCGTTCGGGACGGCATCCTCAACGGCATCGATGACGGCTACTTCTTGCGAGAGATTCAGGAGGCTTCCTACGAGTACCAGGAACGCGTCGAACGCGAGGAAGAGATCGTCGTCGGCGTCAACAAGTTCACTATTGACGAGGACACCTCGCCGGACCTCCTCCACGTGGGCGAAACCGCCCAACAGACCCAACTCGAGCGCCTCGAGCGAACGAAAGCCGAGCGCGACGAGGAAGCAGTCACCGCGGCACTCGAGGCGGTCAAGTCGGCAATCGAAAACGATGAGAACACCATCCCGGCTATCGTCGAGGCGGTGAAAGCCTACGCGACGATGGGCGAAATCATGCAGGTGTTCGAAGACCACTACGGCGCCTATAGCGAACAGATCGGTCTAGCCTGAAACAGGCTGTTGTCTCTCAGTTCTCGATATGTTATTCACTCGAGTAGGGGCGGTATTCGCTCGAGTGAGGGTGATATTTGCTAGCGTAACGGAAATACGTCCGATTGGTCGATTGTTCGGATTCGGTGTGATAGGAATCGTTGTAACCGTTTACCGGTCGGCGACCATCCCGATTTGTCACCGACCGGTAAGAGAGTACAATAACCCCTTTGATGGACTGAATCGTGTGGTTTCATAACTGTCCACTGCGTGGCCAGCGTATGGTCGAAAGCGACGGGAAAATAATCGACGTCTGGTGTAACATCTTCACCACCGAGGGGACGAGACTGTACTACGAGTCCCAGGCGCAGGAAGTCGCCGCACAGATCTTTGGCAAACACGACATGTACGCCCCGGAGCGTGGGATGTCGGCCGACGAGTTCGTCTCGATCATGGACGAACACGGCATCGATCAGGTGTTCATTCCGGCGCTGAAGTTCGGTAACCCGGACGGCGGGATGGAAATCGACGTCCCACACGAGATGGTCGCCGACCTCGTCGCAGAGCACCCAGACCGACTCAAAGGTATGGCCGGAATCAACCCTCGAGAGGGAATGACTGGCGTCGCGCGCCTCGAGGAGTACGTCGAAGAGCACGGTTTCGTCGCGGCCCTTCTGGAACCCTACGGCTGGGACCGACCGATCAATCACCGGCAGTACTACCCATTCTATGCGAAGTGTGCCGAACTCGGGGTGCCGGTGATGATGCAGGTAGGTCACTCAGCAATGAAGATGCCGAGCAAGATGGGGAAGCCACTGTTGCTCGACGACATCGCACTCGATTTCCCCGAACTCGACATCATTGGCGGCCACACCGGGTGGCCGTGGTCCAAAGAACTCGAGGCGTTGGTGTGGAAACACGACAATCTCTATCTGGGTGCGACGGCCCACGCCCCGAAATACTGGGAGGACAACATTACGCAGTTCATCAGAACGCGCGGGCAGGACAAGGTCGTCTTCGGAACGGATTACCCCGTGCTCGAGTATCCCGATACGCTCGAGCAAATCGACGGGCTGGGACTCGATCCCGCTGTCGAACGCAAACTTCTGTACGAGAACGCCAGAGACCTGTTCGGCGTGTAGCGTCGACGGGTATCGCTCGTTCCCGTATTCGGCGGCGGTCGACGCGAACGGGATATCTTTACGGTTTCGCGGTGTGATGGTACACCCGATGTACTCGAAAATCAACCTCGAGGACGCCGAGTGGCGCACCCAGACGGACGAGGAGCCGGCGGTCAAGACGCTCGGCTACGAACTCAAGGCCGCCGGTGAAGACCGGCCCAACGAGATGCGCTTCAACTATTTCCACTACGAACCGGGTGACGCCGTTCGTCGCCACAAACAGATTGACCAGGAGGAGGTCTTTTTCATTATCGAGGGCAGCGGGACGTTCGAGGTCGATGGCGAGGAGTTCCCCTACGAGTCGGGCGATACCATCGTCGTCGATGCCGGACCGATGCGCCAGATTATAGCGGAAGAAGAAACCTACATTTTCGCCGTCGGCGCGCCGAACCTTCGAGACGACGCCGTGTTCGAAGACGAACTCGAGGACGACCAGTAGACCCATCGCTCTCGAGTCATACTGAGTGTTTTTCTAAACTGCAGAATTGCTCGTGGTTTGCGGTATGAACACGGTTTCTGACCGGTATTCAGGGTCATCGAGTTGCGACATAGATAGCAAGGAACGACCGTGATCGGTTGGCTGTTGCTCAGGAGAACGACGGGATGATTTCCTCACCCATGTACTCGAGTTGTTCTTTCTGGGCGTCGATATCGGTGGTAAAGAAGTCGACGATGAGCCGGGTTGCGCCGGCGTCGATGTACGCCTGCACGTCTTCGATGATGTCGTCCGGATCACCGGTCAGCACGCGGTCGGTCGATTCGCCAGGTTGGACGTTCACCGGACGAAGGACGGCGATTTCTGGCTCGCCGTCGCGGTCGTAATCGGTCCAGGCGTTCATGATCCGTTTGCGGGCGGCGACGACTTCCTCGGGGGTGTCCCAGAGGGTCGTCCAGCCGTCGGCGAACTCGGCGATCCGGCGGAAGGTAGCGCCGGAGTAGCCGCCAACCCAGATGGGAATGTCGCCGGCGGGTTCGGGATGGAACCCGACGGTGTCGAAGGAGTGGTGGCGTCCGTCAAAGGAGAGTTCGCCCTCTTCTCGAGCGCGGTTGAAAAGCGCCAGGAACTCGTCGGTCCGTGAGCCGCGCTCTTCGAACGGGACTTCAAGCGCGT
This sequence comes from Natronosalvus hydrolyticus, assembly GCA_025517525.1. Taxonomy (GTDB): domain Archaea; phylum Halobacteriota; class Halobacteria; order Halobacteriales; family Natrialbaceae; genus Natronosalvus; species Natronosalvus hydrolyticus. The sequence goes on along the minus strand of JAOPJZ010000013.1, from coordinate 50,169 downwards.
CGAACTCGGTTTTGAGCCAGCCGGGCGCGACGCCAAAGTCGAAGCGGCCGCCGGTGAGGGAATCCAGCGAGAGCACTTGCTTGGTGAGATCGATTGGGTGGCGATACGGGACGGCACAGACGTTGGTCCCCAGCCGAAGGTCGTCGGTGAGCGCGCCGATCTGCGCCAGCACCTGGAAGACGTTGTAGACGCTGGTGGTGGGGCCAAAGGGTGGTTCGCCGGATTTCGAGAACTCGTAGTCGGTCGGAATCTCCTCGGGGTAGGCGATGTGATCACCGGCGACGAGGACGTCGAAGCCGTGGTCCTCGATTGCCATCCCCATGTCCCGGAACACCGCTGGCAGCTCGTCGTCACTGAGTCCGTAGTTGTTGCTCGTCGAGGAGAGCATCACACCGAACTCTATGTCTCTTGTAGCGGACATCGATAGGCAAAAATTCCGGCCCCGGAAGCATATCTCTTGCGGAAGGTGTGTCGGTTGTTGGCATCTGAATTCGCGATTTGACTCGAGTGCTGGCCGTAACACCGACTCGAGTGCTGGTCTCGAGATCAGGGCAGTGGGTGCGCGCGATGGCTCCGTACTCTCAAGGCCCCGGATGGTCGGCCTGGTCACCCATCGCCTCGAGGCGGTGGCTATGTCCCCGAAGTCTCGGTTTGGTCGCCTCGAGACAGTGGCTACGTGTCCTCGAGGCAGAGGCGGAAAAATTCGATAGATATCTACGCACTCCAAAAAACGAAATAATACCCAGACCGTCCTTCGTCTAGTCGTAGAGGTTCCGGCTGATAACCTCGCGGTTGATCTCGTTGGTACCCTCGTAGATCTGGGTCCCTTTGGCCTCACGCATGAAGCGTTCGACGGGATAATCCTTCGAGTAGCCCCTCGAGCCGTGGACCTGGACGGCTTCGGTGGTGACGTCCATAGCGACGTCTGTTGCGAACGTCTTCGCCATCGCGGCTTGCTGACTGACGCGTTCGCCTGCGTCGAGGTTCTGGGCGGCCCACAGGGTCATCAGGCGAGCGGCCTGGACGTTCATGGCCATATCCGCGAGTTTGAAGGACACGCCCTGATTGTACCGAATGGGTTTGCCGAACTGTTCGCGCTCGTCGGCGAACTCGACGCTCGCATCCATCGCGCCCTGGGCGATGCCGACGCCCTGTGCGGCCGCGCCGATTCGGCCCACGTCGAGCGATTGCATGATGTACCGAAAGCCCCGGCCTTCCTCGCCGATGATGTACTCCGCGGGGACGCGAACGTCGTTGTATTCGACTTCGTTTTCGACGACGGCGTCGCCTTCCATACACGGAATGTCGCGAACGAATTCGAGGCCGTCGACGTTCTGTGGGTCGGGGATACCGATGAGGCTGACGTCGTCGTGGGTGCCCTCACCGCCGGTTCGGGCGGTCATGATGAGGAAATCGGAGACCTCGCCGTGGGAGGTCCAGACCTTGTGGCCGTTGATCACGAGGTCGTCGCCGTCACGAACCGCCGTCGACTCGATGGAGCCGGCGTCGCTGCCGGCCTGTGGTTCGGTCAACGAGACGGCTGTGACCTGATTTTCGGTGAAAATCGGGGTGAGCCACTCTTCGCGTTGCCAGTCCGTGCCGAACTCCGCGAGTGCGGTGCCGACGAGCGAACAGGACAGGGAGACGACACCGGCCGGAATTTTCCAGACGCGTGAGAGTTCTTCGACGACGACTTCGAACGAGCGGTAGTCCATGCCTTCGCCGCCGTACTCCTCAGGAATCGTGATGCCGTACAGGCCGGCGTCGCCAAGTTTGTCGACGACTTCGAGCGGGAACCGACCCTCTCGCTCGTGTTCCTCGACTACGGGGCGAATCGTCTCGTCACAGAACGCCTGCACTTCCTCGCGGAGGTCCTCGTGTCGCTCCTCGAGTCCGGGATTGGATATCATTGAGTGTCAAAGAATTCCGGTGGGACGGACTTATACCTTGTCGTGGCCCCCACGAACGGCCGCTGTCACCGACCGTCCCCGTCGTGTTCTGGGCGTATCGTCTCGAGGGCCGTTGCTCCTGTCGACGGTCGGATTGGTGTGTTCGTACGTGCGCTCGAAGTTCTGTTGCTCCGGTCTAGTACCCTCCCAAACGTTGACTCGTGAGTGAAATCGAACGCAACCGCGTGATTTCACTCACACGTACAGGTTTGGGAAGCCACTAGTGCACTCGAGTCCCCGTCGTGTGTGAGCACACTTAAGCGGCCGCGGGTCACTGTGAGTGATATGCGCGATGCATACGTGATCGGTGCGGGCGGGAGCCAGTATGGGGCGTTCCCGACCGAAAGCTACCGATCGATGTTTCGAACGGCGTTCGAGTCGACGACGGCGAGCGTCGACAACGGCATTGATGCCGGGGATATTGACGAGGCGTTTATCGGTATGATCAGCATCGGTGGCCGACAACTGGGGCTCTCTGGCCCTGCGGTCACCGAACACGTGGGTCTCCACGGTGTGCCGACGACCCGCCTCGAGAACGCCTGCGCAGCAAGCGGGTACGCCGTTCGTCAGGCCGTCCAGGCCGTCCGCTCGGGTATGGCGGACGTCGTGCTCGCTGGCGGGGTCGAAATGATGACGGACCTGAGCAGCGACACCACGCGCTACTGGTTCGGCGTCTCCGGGGAAACCGAATGGGAACGGATGGCCGGGACGACGTTTTCCGGGGTCTACGCGCAGATCGCCAGCGCCCACATGGCCGAGTACGGCACCGAGCGCGAACAGCTCTCGAAGATCGCCGTCAAGAGCCACGCCAACGGTGCGTTGAACCCAGACGCACACCTGGGATTCGAGTGCTCGCTCGAGCAAGCTGAGGGTGCCGGTGTCGTGGCCGACCCGCTGACGCTGTATCACTGCTGTCCGACGAGCGACGGTGCGGCCGCCGTGCTGGTCGCGAGCGAGGACGTCGTCGAGCAGTACACGGACACCCCAGTCCGTATTGCGGGTGTCGGTGCCGCGAGCGATGGGGTAGGGCTGTTCCAGCGTGATTCGTACACTAGCCTCCCGGCGACGAAGCAAGCCGCCGAGACGGCCTACGAGATGGCTGGCGTGGGCCCCGAAGACGTCGACTTCGCCGAGGTCCACGACTGTTTCTCGATCGCCGAAATTCTGGCCTACGAGGATCTTGGCTTTTGCGAACCGGGCGAGGGCGGTCAGTTAATCGAAGACGGCGTGACGACGCTCGAGGGTGATCTGCCCGTCAACACCTCGGGCGGCCTGAAATCGAAAGGTCACCCGATCGGGGCGACGGGGGCGGGCCAGGTCTACGAGGCGTTCAAGCAACTGCGCGGTGACGCGGGTGACCGCCAGGTCGAGGGGGCACAGGTCGGACTCACGCACAACGTCGGCGGCAGCGGAGGCGCGGCCGTCGTTCACGTGCTCGAGGGGCCGGAGGTGGACGCATGAGCCGTACGATCACCGCCGTCGGTGCCTACGTGCCACAGGCCCGGCTCCCGGCGGAGGACGTGAGCGAGGCCTGGGGGCGCTTCGACGGGGCCGGTATCCGTTCGACGGCAGTTCCCGGCGCGGACGAGGATACGCTGACGATGGCCGGCGAGGCCGCGCGGCGTGCACTCGAGGCATCGAGCATCGAGGCAGCCGACCTCGAGGCGGTTACGTTCGCGACGACGACGCCACCACTCGAAGAGGCCGAACTTGCGGTTCGGCTGGGAGCGTTCCTGGGGACCGGCGACTCGACGCGCCACGAAACAGCGGGTGCGAGCACGAACGCTGGTGTGGCCGCGCTCGCGGATGCGCTCGAAGGGGACTCAGGACCGCACTTGGTCGTCGCGAGTGACGCACCGCGTGGTGAACCGGACAGCGACCAGGCCCACGCCGCCGGTGCCGGGGCCGCGGCGTTCGTCCTCGAATCGTCGGGAGGCGCGCGCTGTCTGTCTCGAGCCGACGCGGGGCTCGATTATCCAGGCACCCGATTCCGTGAGGCTGGCTCGAGCACTGTTGACTCGCTCGGCATCACGCCGTACGAACGTGAAGCGTTCACCGAGACCATCGGTCGCGCCGTCGACGGACTGGGCGAATCCTTCGACCCCTCGAGCGCCGACGCGGTGGCTGTGCAGGCACCGAACGGAAAGCTTCCCTACCGCGCTTCGGGCGTCCTCGGTGTCGATACCGACGTCATGACGGATCACGCGGTCGTGCACGACCTGGGCGACCTTGGCGCGGCCAGCGTCCCGTTATCGCTCGCGTCCGCGCTCGCCGCCGGCGAAAAAACCGTTCTCGGCGTCGGCTACGGTAGCGGCTCCGTGTCCACGATACTCGCCCTCGAGGCGGGTGAATCAGACGAAGCTGGCGCCGTCTCGGGTGAGGTCGACTTCGAGAGCGACGAGACGATCAGCTACGCCGAGTCACTCCGCCTTCGCGGTGAAATCACTGGCGGCGAACCCGCAGGCGGCGGCGCGTACGTGAGCGTGCCATCCTGGCAGCGTTCGACACCGCAGCGCTACCGACTCGAGGCCGGAGAATGCCCGTCCTGCGGGGCACTCAACTTCCTCCCGCAGGGTGCGTGCCGACGCTGTCACGAACTGGTGGAGTACGAACCGGTCCAACTCGAGCGCCAGGGGACGATTGAAACCGTTTCAGTCATTTCCCAGGGTGGGGCCCCACCTGAGTTCGCGGAACTGCAGGCTCGGGCGGGTGACTACGCGACCGCAATCGTGGCATTCGACGGCCCGGGTGAAGATGACGAGCACGCGAGTGCACCACTGCTGATCGTCGATGCCGAACCGGACAGCGTCAGCGTGGGTGACCGCGTCGAAGCGACGGTCCGTCGCATCTATACCCAGGAGGGCGTCACCCGATACGGAATCAAGGCGCGACCGCTCGAGTAGCGCACGGTCCACAGAATTCTCGATCTGACTCTCCCTTTTACTACCAATTCAAAACCATTCGGTAGTAAAATAATACCAAATACTACTGTCCTCTAATTATATGCTCTTGATAATATAGTTGGGCCCGGCAGTCGCTTACTCGTGGTGTCGCGTCCTGGCGATACGGGGCACGCCTTCGACGACGATCGTTTCGCCGAGGATGTAGCGAGCGGCCGGGCTGGCGAGGAACTGCGCCACGGTCGCGATTTCGTCGGGAATCCCGATCTGTCGGTCGACTTCCTCGAGGTCGATACTGTCGACGCTGATTCCCATCTGGCTCTCGACGCCCTCGGTGGCGATGAGGCCGGGCGCGATGCAGTTGACGCGGATGCCGTACTTCGCCCACTCGTAGGAGAGGGTGCGGGTGAGGTTGTTCATCCCGGCTTTCGAGGCGGCGTAGTGGGCCATTTCGGGTGCCCCATCGCGGCTGGCGACCGAGGAGACGTTGATAATCGTGCCCGAACCGGCTTCGCGCATGTACCTGCCGACGACCTGCGTGCAGTTGAACGTCCCGTTGAGGTTGATGTCGACGATGGTCCCCCAGGCGTTCTGGCTGAACTCTTCGAATGGAGCGCGGAAACTCGCGCCAGCGTTGTTCACGAGGATGTCGATGCCGCCGAAGGCTTCGACGGTGGCTTCGGCCATCGCCTCGACGGCGTTCCAGTCGGTAATGTCACACTCGACAGCCAGCGCTTCACCGGGGGCGTCACTCTCGTTGATCCCGTCAGCCACGGCCTCGAGGTCGTCGACCGATCGTGCACAGACGACGACGTCGACGCCGTTTTCGGCGTAGCGCTCGGCGATTGCTCGGCCGATACCGCTCGATGCACCCGTGACGATTGCCGTCTCTCCATCGATATCAAACTCTGGTCCTGCCATTGCTACCGCGTCTCTACGCGGAAGGTGCTTGTAAATCCGATTGTTTCTGGGCGTTTGATGATGTGATAGCGAAGGGCCGTCCGTCTCGAGTTGTCACCTAGCTCGAATGGTTGCTCGGCTCGAGTGGTCACCTGGTTCGAATGGTTGCTCGGCTCGAGTGGTCACCTGGTTCGAGTGGTCACCTGCCTCGGGTCTTCGAGGATATCGGAAAACAAAACCTGAACGCTGAAAATTACCGCTCGGTCGAGAAGATAGCCATCTGGTGGAACTGTCCGAGGTTCGCACCCCAGGAGTGTGAGAGCCCCTTCTTCGCGCCTTCGACCTGTCGGTCGCCAGCTTCGCCCATGAGCTGTAAGACGACTTCGGAGTGTCGCGAGAGCGACGCACAGATACCGGAGTTCGTACACAGGGTGCCGCCGGACATGTTGACCGGCAACTCACCGTCGCGGTCGGTCACGCCATCGCGAACGAGGTGTTTGGCCTCGCCTTTCTCACAGAAGCCAAGCGCCTCGTACTCCATCATCTCGAACGGAATGTAGGGATTGAACGTCTCGGCGACGTCGAACTCCTCGAGCGGGTCGTCGATGTCGGCGTTTTCGTATACCTGGTCGGAGAGTTCCTTGAGTTTCGGGAACCAGTCGTAGGTCCGGTAGCCAGTCCAGAACGTGTTGCTCGTGCTGTCGATTTCGTCGATCCAGACGGGGTTGTCACGCACGTCGGTCGCGATGTCTTCGCTCACGACGACCATCGCTGCCGACCCCGAGGAGACAGGGCAGGTCATCGCTCGGCGAAGCGGCCAGCAGACCATCGGGGAGTCCAGAATTTCCTCGACGGTTCGCTCCTCGTTGCGGTGTGCGTACGGATTGCGAGCTCCCGCCCGGTAGTTCTTGGCGGCGACTTCGGCGAAGTCCTCTTCCGTTGCTCCTGAAATCTCCATATAGCCCGAACTGGGCAGCGCCCCCATCTGAATCGCCGTCACGAAGTTGCGCTCGAACAGCGGATCCGCGTTGGTGTTCATGACCGGCTGGGCTTCGACGACCGAGTCGAACGACGGCGAGCCATAGACGACGGCCACGTCGTACTTACCGGAAGCGATGTACTCGTGAGCGACTTTGACGCCGCTCCCGCCGGCGGTCCCGCCCGTGTTGACGCTCAGGACCGGCACGTCGTTACCCAGACCGAGTACCTCGAGGGTCCGTTCGACGCGGAAGGTGCCTTCGAAGCCGTCGACGGTGCAGAACATGGTTGCGTCGACGTCGTCGGCGTCGATGTCTGCGTGATCCAGGGCGTTGGTCACCGCCGTGAACGCCTGCTCTTCTTTGCTCTGGGTTGAAAATCGGTAGTCGGTGAAGCTCTCCGGTTCGGAGTAGCCAACGCCGACGACGGCGACGTCGCGGCTCATGCAGCACCACCTTCGAGAACCATGACAGCATCAGTGCGACCCGGTTCGCCCAGGTGCATGTCGTTGTCGGCGAGCAACACGCGTTCAGCCGACCCATCACCCAGATCGCCCTCGATGACCTGTGAGGCGGCGATGGCGCGATAGATTCCGCCTGCGTTTGGCGGACTCGTCGCGAGTGGACCACCCGAGAGGTTCACTGGGAACGAGCCGTCCGGTGCCGTCACACCGTCTTCGATCAGGGAACTGCTCTCGCCTTCCGCACAGAGGCCGATGGCCTCGTAGCTCGTCATCTCGAGTGTCGGCGAGTAGGCGGCGATCTCGGCAGCGTCGACGTCGTCGATGGTGACGTCGGCTTCCTCGAACGCGGTCGATGCAGCCTGTTGCAGGGTCGGCTGCTCGAGTCGTCCGCTCATGTCCCGATACCAGTACTTGCCCGTGGCGAGTCCCGTGCCGGTGATCCAGGAGCGGGCGTTTCCGCGCTCCTCGGCGAAGGACTCGCTCACCAGGACACAGACGGCGGCTCCGAAGGAGTTCGGCCGGAGCATCAGTTCGGTGAGCGGCCCGACGACCCGGTCGGCCTCGAGGACGTCCTCGACCGAGTACGCCTCCTGTCGGTGAGCGACGTCGTTGTTCGCCGCCGCGCGGTAGTTCTTCTCCGCCACCTGGGCGAGTGTTTCGTCGCTGACGCCGCGTTCTTGCTGGTGGGCTGTTGCGAGTAGCCCGAAGGATTGATCGTTGTTCTGTCCCATTGTCCGGTGGTAGAGCGCCTCGTGGGATGTCCAGCTGAGGACGCGAGGGTCTGCGTAGACGGAGTCGGCCGCGACGATCGAGACGACGTCAGCTTTCCCGGAGTTGATTTTCGACACTGCCTGGTGGATTGCGGCCCCGCCGCCGTTCTGGATGCGCATGAACGGTTTGCGGTAGCCGCCAGCTGCTGAGACGCGCTGTCCGTCACTGATCGCTGATCCATCGTATGCGTCCTGGCCAGTGTAGATGATGGAGTCGACCTCCTCGTGGCTCAGGTCCGCGGACTCGAGGGCAGCCATCGATGCCTCGAGCACCATCTCGGTGTCGGACCGCCCGTTGGTATCGCTCCCAAAGCCGTACGTGCCGTGCCCGGCGATTGCTACTTTAGACATTCGTTCGGTCCTCCACTCGCTGTGTTTCGGTCATCTGTGTGGTGGTCGGAATACGTTCGGTCTCGCTATCCTCGTTCATTTTTCTACGGGCTCCCAGTGTTTGATGTCGCGGATGTGCCCCTCACGTTCGTCGGCCCAGACGGGTTCGACTTCCGTCCCCTTGTGCAGTTTCTCGACGAGTTCGTCGTGGTCTTCGTACTCGATTCCGTCGATGAAGTGTAGCATGCAGATGTCCGAATCGGCGACCCGGATGGCTGCGGTAATGTACGGCGGCTCGGGAAGTCCCTCGAACTCGAAGAAACACGCGGTGTAGCTCTCGACGACGCCGTGCTGTTCGACTTCGACCCACTCGTCTGTCTCGACGTAGCACTCGACACAGACCGCCTGTGGTGGAACGAAGGTGGCCCCACAGTCGGGGCACTTTTTCCCGAGGATGCGCTTTTCCTCCATTCCCTCGAAGAATTTTCGGTTATCCTCACCGATATTCAGCGAGAAATCGAGGTCCCAGTGGAACGGATACTTGTACTCCGCGTTTATCGCATCTGTCTGGACTGATGGATCTAATTCGTCGGCCATTCTATCGAGTAACAACTCGAAGCCGGCATATAAAAACCTTCCTTTGGATGGTCTTTTTTTGGCGTTATGCCCTCGAGAGCGACGATTCCGTCAGTTTGAACTTTCGAACGATCCGGCGATAACAGTGAAAACGAGTAACGGGATCGAAAACAGGGAAATCGCGTGTTCGTTACCGCAACCTGAACGCGATAATGTTCTCCTCACCGACGCGTTCCGTCGTTACCGAGATGGGTGTCCCCGGCTCGATATTCTCCTCGTCTGGGTCTACCTCGAGCAGTTTTCCGGTGAGCCTGATCGATCCGAACTCGGCGATGGCAAGCACGTATGGCGCTTCACCGGCGAACGCAGGTGCTGGGACACGAATGACTGTCGAGGCAGTGACCGTTCCCGATTCTGGGAGTGGCCGCTCCTCGAGATCTGTAGCGCCACAGTCTGGACACGCGTATCGTGGCGGCAGACTTGCGTGTCCCGGCGGGCACTCGAGGAAGTAGCTCTCGCCCTCGGCGAGCCCCTCGAGGAAGTCATCGTAGGCTGTCGTGGCGGATTCGTCGCTCATTGTACCACCTCCAGCACGTGGACGACGGCGCTGGCGACGGTGGCCCCCGCGTTGTGGGTGAGGGCCGTTTCGGCGTCGGTCACGGCGTCACTGTTGACGTGATCGCCACGAAGCAACTTGGTGAGTTCGACGAGCTGGGCAGCGCCGGTCGCGCCGACCGGGTGTCCTTTCGCCTTGAGCCCGCCCGAGAGGTTCACCGGCAGCTCACCGTCACGGGTTGTCTCCCCGTCACGGGCGGCCGCGTAGCCCGTTCCCGGTTCGTAGAAGCCAAGCGACTCGAGGGCGAGTACTTCCGCAATCGTGAAACAATCGTGTACTTCGGCGACGTCGATATCGTCGGGGCCGATACCGGCGTCCTCGTAGGCTTCCTCGGCGGCCTGTTCGGCTGCGGGCGTTCGGATCAGTGACTCACGACTCTGGAGAGAGAGACTGTCGGCTCCCTGTCCGGTACCGGTTATGGCAACCTCGGTCTGGAGGTCGTTCGCTTCGGCGTACGATTCGCTCACGACGACCAGCGCGCTCGCGCCGTCGGTGATCGGGCTGGCGTCGTAGAGACCAACGGGGTCGGCGACCATCGGGGCCTCGAGAACGTCGTCGACGTCGATCGCGTTGCGGTACTGAGCCAGCTCGTTCTCGACGGCGTTGGCGTGGTTTTTGACCGCGATGTGAGCCAGATCGGCTCGCTCGGCTCCGTAGGCGTCGAAGTAGGCATCGGCCATCAGGGCATACGCGCCCGGGAAGGTCAGGCCGACTCGGCTCTCGTAGAGGTCGTCGCCGGCGGTCGCGAGTGCTTCCGTCACCACAGATGTCGGGTTGTTCGTCATCCGCTCCATGCCGCCGACGAGGAGCACGTCCGCTTCCCCAGAACGGACTTTTTTGACGGCTTCCCTGACGGCGATTCCGCTCGAGGCACAGGCGCTCTCGTAGCGGGTTGCGGGGACCGTCAGGCCAGCAGCGTCTGCCATCAACGGCCCCTGGTGGTTTTGTCCTTCGGCAAATCCGCCCATAAAGTTGCCATAGAGCAGTGCTTCGATATCGTCTCGTGGTACGTTGGCGTCCACGAGTGCCTTGTGCGCGGCTTCGCCGAACAGTTCACGACCGGTACGATCGGGATGCCTACCGAACTCGGTCATCCCGACGCCCGCAATGTGGACGTCTTCCATGTCAGGAGAGAACAGACGCGCTACGATAAGTCTTGATACCTCGGCGAGAGCCGTGATTGGCGTCACTCGAGGCGAGCGTCCCGTTCCTTCCAACACTCGAGGCAAGGCCTGTTCTTCCAAATAAGTCCCCTACCCACCAGTTACGACCGCCCACGCGAAGGCTTAACTATCGGCACGCGAAAGAGCGAGTAATGCTTTCGCTGTCAGACGAACAGCAACTGGTCGTCTCCGCGCTCGAGCAACTGGCCGAGCAGGAGTTCGCAGATGACGCCTTCACCTGGAACGGCGAACAGCCGACGAAAAACGTGAAATTGCTCGCCAAGCAGGGCTTTCTGGGCATCAACATCGCCGAAGAGTACGGCGGCGGTGGGATGTCCGAGTTCGAGGCGATGCTGTCTATCGAGGCCGTCGGCCGCGTCTGTCCGGACACTGCCGAATACCTCTACAATCAGCAGATGGTCGCCCCACGGGCCATCGAGATGTTCGGTTCCGAGGCAGTCAAAGACAAATACCTTCCCGGGGTCACCGCCGGGACCGACAGTATCGCCGTTGCCATCTCCGAGCCTGAGGCGGGTTCGGACGTCGGCTCGATGCACACCAACGTCGAGGAACGGGATGGGCAACTGATCCTGAACGGCGAGAAGATCTGGGTGAGCCACATCGAAGACGCCACCGCCGCCGTCGTCTGGGTCAAATACGACGACGGTCTGGGCTCGCTCGTCCTCGACTTCGACTGGGACGGCATCGAGGTCGCCCAGCATTACACCAACATGGCCGACCACGTCCAGACACAGTTCTACATGGAAGACGTCGTCGTCCCCGAGGAGCACGTCCTCACGCGTGGCAAAGACGGCTTTAAAAACCAGCTCAAAGCCCTCAACTGGGAACGCCTTGGCAGTTCGACGCTCTCGAACGCCATCGCTCGCTGTGCCATCGACCACGCCCTCGAGTACGCCCAGCAGCGCGAACAGTTCGGCCAGCCGATCGGTGACTTCCAGGGCATCGAGTGGAAACTCGCGGATATGGTCAAAGAACTCGAGGGCTCGCGTGCACTGACCTACCGTGCAGCCGTCAATGCCCACGAACGCGGGCGCATCCCGGACCGACTCGATGCTTCCCTCGCGAAACTCACTTCCGGCGAGATGGTCGAATCGGTCGTCAGCGAGGCTCTGCAGATCCACGGCGCGAACGGCTACCAGAAGGAACATCCCCTCGAGTACCTCTACCGCCTCGCACGCGGTCGTCGCCTCGCTGCCGGCACCGACGAGATTCAAAAGAACACCATCGCGAGCGTGCTGAAGAAAGACGGCTTGCCGTCGCTGACCTGATCCGGCATCCACAGTCCGGTCACCGAATTCATCATTCTCAATCCATCGTTCGTTTCGTTCACCCTTGCTTCGGGCCCCTGGCTCGTTCCTATAACGGTCGATGTTCGAAACGTACGCTCGAAAAATACCTCCCTCGAGTCTCTACGGTGTCTCGAGAAAACCGTCGACGTACTCGAGGTCAGCTGTAGTCTCTGTCGAATTCTGGCTCTCGACGCTCGGCGAAGGCGCTAATCGCCTCGGCGTGTTCGTCGTCGTTCACACAGGCCCACTGGTACTCGATGGCACGTTCGCAGTAGTCCTCGAACGACAGCGACGGATCGATCAGATCCTTGGTCATTCGGACGGCCGGCGCCGGGTTCGAGAGCAGCTCTTCGGCGAGTGACTCGGCTGCTTCGATGGTATCCTCGGCGATTTCAACGGCCAGTCCCAGCTCTTCGACGTCGTCAGCGGTGATGTCACGCCCCGTGAGGAGATACTCTCGAGCCTTCGACTCGCCGATCAGTTTCGGGAGAAGCCACGCGCCGCCATCACCGGGTACCAGTCCGACGTTGACGAAGCCCTGTCGCATCAGTACGTCCGGGGAGACGACGCGCAGGTCACAGCCGAGGGCGAAATCACACCCGGCACCGATAGCGGGGCCGTCGACGGCCGCGATCGTCGGCATCGGCGCGTTCCGTAGTTGCCGAACGACGTTCTGGGCGGTCCAGAGAAAGCCGGCGTAGTCCTCTTTGGAGCCGTCCTTCCAGTCGGGCATCGAGCGGACGTCTGCGCCGGCACAGAACGCGTCTTCGGCCCCGGTCAGGATGAGTGCGTAGACGCCATCGTCGTCGCTGGCCGTTCTGATCGCGTCGTTGAGTTCCGCGAGCGTTCGCTCCGTAAACGCGTTTTTCACTTCGGGGCGATCGATCGTAATCGTCGTGATGCCGTCGGCCGTCTCGGACGTAATTTCGTCGTACTCCATCGTTACTCGAGGCTCCGATACCAGTCGCATTCGTGTTCGAAAGCCGCCCCAGGTACAACGCCGTGCTGTGTGGAACCTATCATTGCTGTATTGCCTACTCCGACACACTCGCTGCCCCGTAAAAGCGTTTGTGCCGGCTCGAGGTGAGCCGCCAGCGAAGCCTCCGAGCGTCCAGTACACCTATAGGCTCCGATGCCCTCGCCTCGAGTAATGTCAGCCGATCTCTCGACGCTGGACGCGGAGTTCGAAAACGTGACCGTCACGCCGGACGACGGGACCGACCACGTTACGACGGTCACCATCGACCGGCCAGAAGCGCGGAACGCGATGAATGCGCAGGTTCGAGCCGAACTCAAAACGACGTTCGACGCCATTGACGAATCTGACACGCGCGTCGTTGTTTTGACCGGGTCTGACGAGGCGAGTGCCTTCGTCGCCGGCGCGGACGTAACCGAACTCCACGAACGAACCGCCCTCGAGCAGCGCGAAGTGAGCAAACGACCGCGTGTCTACGAGTACGTCTCCGAGTGTCGGGTGCCCGTGATCGCCCGCATTAACGGGCACGCCCTCGGCGGAGGCTGTGAACTGGCGATGGCGGCAGACGTCCGAATAGCGAGCGAGCGGGCGAAACTCGGCCTTCCAGAGATCACGCTCGGCTTGTTCCCCGGCGGTGGAGGGACCCAGCGTTTGCCACGACTCGTCGGTCAGGGAAAAGCCATGCAACTCATCCTCTCCGGTGACCTGATCGACGCCGAAGAGGCCCACGAAATCGGCCTGGTGGACGAACTTGCGACCGCCGAGGAACTCGACGACGCCGTCGAGAATCTCGCGAATTCGATCGCTTCCAACAGTCCAATCGCCCTCGAGTTCGCCAAACGCGCGGTCCGTGCCAGTGGCTCAATGGGCCTCGACAACGGTATCGAGTACGAAGCCGAACTGTTCGCGCAGGTCCTCGCCACTGACGACGTCGACGAAGGCATCTCGGCGTTCCTCGAGGACCGCGACCCCGAGTGGAAAGGAAAATAGTCTCTTTCGACGCTGACTCGAGTCGAATCCTGAAGCGGTTCGGAAATCGAAGTTATTGACTGTATGGGCCGCTATCGTACTTCTCGAGGAACGCCGCTGCAGCCCCACCGAGCAACTGCTCAATCTCTTCGGTGGTGAACGTCGGCTCGACCTCTCGTTCTGGTAGTTCGCGAAGCGTCTCGATCCACTCTTCTTTCGGATGAACCGGGTCGAACGCCGGGTCGTCCGTCCCGAAGAACATTCGATCCGATCCGACGTCGTCCATCAGCCAGCGGAGGGCTTTCGCGAACTCCTCGGGGTGGTGTTTGACCTCCGCTTGCCAGCCGCTGATATCGACGTGGAGTCCCGAGTTGACTTTGTTATCAGCGATCGCGTGGAGGTCCCGCCACCAGCCAAAGGACATGTGGGCGGCGATGAAGTCCAGATCCTGGAAATCCGAAAGCACCTCGTCCAGGTTCGTCGGGTGGGAGTATTTACTGTACAGGGGGGCAAAAACCGGACCCGTGTCGGTCAAGACGGGTTTGCCGTGCTCGCGAACGACATCGAGGACCTCGTAGGTTTCCTCGTCGTGCAAGTAAAAGCCGGCAGTCGGGTGGAGTTTCAGCCCGTCCATCTCCCACTCACCGAGCGCAGTGTCGATGTGGTCGGCCGCACCCTCGCGTCGGGGATCGATGGTCGCGAACGCAGAAATGCGGTCGGGGTTATCGTTGCGAAAGTCTCTGATGATCTCGTTGACTTCCTGCACCGGCGTTTCCGGTTCGCCGAGTGCGAGGCCGAAATCGACACCGAAGACGACCTGATGGTCGATGTTCGCCTCTTCCATCCGCGTCAACAGTTTCTCGCCGGTCGGGTCCCAGTAGGTAGGCAGGTAGCTCTCTCGAATCCGCTCCGGGTCGACCGTCTTGCCGCGTTTTTCGTTTTGTCTGACGGCGATGTCGACGAACGCATCCCAGAACGTCTCCGGGAGCCAGTCTTCGGCCCACAGGTGCGAGTGGATGTCGATAATCGGTGGCATATACCTCGAGTATTGACCGAGACGATTGAATAGCTTCCGGTGGCTGTTGGTCGTGGCCGCGTGTGATGGCAGGCGAGCCGTGACCTTGGGGCGGCAGGCTTGTGGTAATTCGGAGTGACGAGGACTGGGGTTTGGGGACGGTAGGTGTTCGGTAGTACGTTCGCTCTCGAGAACGGCAATTCGTTTCCTCGATCGCTAAAACGGACTCGAGCGCCCGAATACCGGAAAACGGGTGCTACGTTACGTCTGGTACGACCGTGGCAGGCCGAGGGAGTGCTGGCCGATGTGATTCAGGATCATCTCCTCGGAGACGGGTCCTGTTCTGAGGTGGCGGACGACACCCCAGGCTGCAGCGACGCCCATCTCCTGGGAGGCGGACATCCCGCCAAGGGTCGTCATCGCGGCTTCACACGCGTTCCAGGAGGCTTTCCCCGCCTGGAGGTTGGCGATGTTGGCTGCTTCGCCGCTGCCGTCGCGGCCCTGGTCTGCTAACCACGCGGCTCTTCGGATGTCGTGACGTGCGGACTCCATCTCGGCGTGGGCGTCCGCGAGGGGGTGCTGAATCGCCTGGTGGGCCCCGATGGGTTCGCTCCAGACTTCGCGGTCTTTGGCGTACTGAACGGCCGTGTCGAGAGCCTCTTTTCCGCCACCCCAGGCCGACACGGCGGCCGTGAGTCGCTCGGCGTTGAGCATTCCGAAAATCTGGTGCAGTCCCTGGCCGACGTCGCCCAACACGCGTTCTTCGGGGACGCGAACGTCGTCGAGGAACAGGTCGTAGGTCGGCTCGGTGAAGTAGATGTCGAGCGGGATCTCGTTGTAGCTGATGCCATCCATGTCCGGATCGAGGATGAACATCGTGATGCCTTCGGTCCGTTTCTCGACCTCGTCTTTCGGTTCCGTTCGGGCGACGAGTAGCAGTTTGTCTGCGAACTCCATCCCAGATGTCCATTGCTTTTGGCCGTTGATGACCCACTCGTCGCCGTCCTTTTCGGCACGCGTGGTCATGTTCGTCGCGTTCAGCCCCGCGGAGGGTTCGGTGAGGCCGAGTGCCCAGACGTCTTCGCCGGCGGCAATTCCCGGCAGATACTGCTCTTTCTGTGCTTCGGTGCCGTTTTGCATGATCGAGGTGCCACCGAAGACGGTACTCATCGTAAACCGGAAGGTCGTCTCCCAGGCGTGGGCTTCCGCGAGGGCTTCCATCACGATGATGGTATCAAGCAGCCCCATCCCGTGGCCACCGTACTCCTCAGGAATCGGAATACCGAACCAGCCACCTTCGGCGAGGTCCTGGAATATCTCCTCGGGGACGAGCTGGCCTTCGTGGATTTCCTGCCAGTAGTCCTTGTCGTAGTCCGCTGCAATCTCTTTGACGGTGGATTGCATCATCTGATGCTCCGCTGAAAGCTCGTAGTCCATCGACGTATGGATATCTGTAACGGTTGTATATAAAGTTGTGAGTCGCGGCTCACATATGCAATTCTTCCTTCGATGAGGTTTGAACAGGCCGCTCGAGCATCGACACGGTTCGTCAACACACAACATTCAAGACGATATCTGCTGTTGTATCACTGACGGAAGAATCAGGTCGTGAAGTTACTTCGCACAATCAGAGACCGGTCGACGGCCGTGCTGAGTGACGGCCGCGGCTCCGTGCTGTTCGCCATCTCTATCGGCTGGTTTCTTTCTATTGGATTGATGACTATCTATCCGATTTTGTTGCCGGAAATTCGTGTCGCTTACGACATCGACCTCACCACGGCAGGCTTTCTCGTCGCTGGGCTCTGGGTTGTGTACGGACTTGGACAGTTGCCTGCCGGACTCCTTTCAGATCGGATCGGCGAGGGGCGTGTGATGGTTCTGAGTACCCTCGCCGCCGGTGGCGCTGTACTGTTCGTGGTGTATGCACAGACTACGATCGGTCTGTTCCTTGGAACGATGCTGGTCGGCCTCGGGACGTCTCTGTTCGGGACGGCACGATTCACGGCGATGAATGATATTTTTCCGGATAACGTGGGTGTCGCTAACGGGGTAGCAGACGCTGCTGCGGACGGTGGACAAGCGCTACTCCCGGTGATCGCCGGATTCGTGACTGCCTGGCTCGGCTGGCAGTACGGACTCGGATTCACCGTCCCGCTTCTTGTGGTCGCAGCGGTTGTCCTTTGGATGGTCCTCCCTCCTCGGACTGGACCGGAAGCGTCTACGGACGATCTGGTCACGCTCGAGGGATTCCGATCGGTTCTTCGGACGCTTCACCATCCGGCGCTCCTGTATGGTGGTATCGTCTTTACAGCCCTAACCGCTGTCTGGATGGTGTTCATGGCATTTTACCCGACCTATCTCATCGAGGAGAACGGTCTCACGGCGGCACGTGCCGGCTTGCTTTACGGATTGTACTTCGGGCTAGGTGTTGCCATCAAACCACTCACCGGTGTGCTCTATGACTCCTACGGCGTCCGTCGGCCCCTGTTTGGTATCATGGCCCTGTCGGCGGTTGCGCTGGTACTCGTTCCACTTGTACAGGGATTTGCTCCGCTGGTTCTCGTCACGATTGCGGCGAGTTCGATTCTGGCCTACAACCCCGTCATCATCTCCCATTTGACGAACGCGCTTCCGGATGACATACAGGGATCCGGACTTGGCGTCATTCGAACGATCGCAATAACCATCGGTGGGGCCAGTCCGACGCTGTTCGGCGCGATCGCTGATAGGGGTTTCTTCGATCACGTGTTCTTTTTGCTCGGTGGACTGTTGTTGGTCATGCTCGTTCCGCTCTTCCGCATTCCAGATCGGTACTGAGCACTCCGTCACTCGGTGACGTGTAAGCGAACCCGACGGTTATCGCTGATAACATCTGCTTTGTATCATTATCGCTTCGACTGTTCACCGGACAATAGTCATCTCAGCGAGTACGATAGAAAATCCGGTCCATGGGTGCGTTTGTCCAATTTGAGACGAAGCCGGTCAATCGAGTCGTGTAGCCGACTGCGGATCTCTGGCTTCGATCAGACCTGACGCACTCGAGTCGAGTCGTCGACGTCCCACTCCTCGAGGTCGTCGCGGACGATCTTTCCAGTCGTCGACCGTGGCAACTGATCGGGAGTCACGACGTCCAGGAAGTGGGGGAGTTTGTAGCGAGCGACCTGTTCGTCGAGCATGTCCATCAGTTCGTCGGTGTCGATTTCATCGGGCTGATTACTGCCGACGATGGCACGGGGTACTTCACCCCACTTTTCGTCCGAGACGCGAACGACGGTGGCCTCTTCGACGAGTTCGTGCTCGAGCAGCACCTGCTCGATTTCGGCGGGATAGATGTTCTCGCCGCCGGATTTGATGAGGTACTTGCGCCGGTTGATGAAGCTGTAGGTGCCGTCGTCGTTGTGCTCGAAGATATCGCCGGTTCGGAACCAGCCGTCGTTGAAGTCCGCGGCGTTGGCTTCCGGATTTTTGAGATAGCCACTGCAAATCGTCGGGCCTCTGGTCGCGAGTTCGCCACGTTCCTCGACTTCGTTCCAGTCTTCGTCGATGAGTTTCATATCGACGAACGAGGATTCGACCTTTGCGAGGTCATCGCGACCGGGACGGACGCCTTTGGGGATGTCGTTGCCGGCACTCAGCACGTTCCCGTTTTCGGTGGCTCCGTAGGAGTTCTTGAACGGCATGTCGAACGTCTCGGTGATCCGTTCGACCTTTTTCGGGTCGACGAGGTCGACCAGTGCCCCGATGTTTCGAATCGGCCGGAAGGAATCCACGTCGACGTCCTGATCGTCGATGTACTCGAGCAATCGTTCGACGACACCGGGGAGCAAGACGAGCCAGCCGATGCCGCCGCCATCCTCCTGGAGGATTTCGATGGTGCGTTCGGTATCGAAGCCATCGACTGGATAGTAGGTGCCGCCGACGGTCGCAATCGCGGGTAACCAGTCCGCAGAGACGATGTGGAACAGGGGTGGCCAGGCGAGTTGACAGTCACCTTTCTGGATATCGAAATCGATGATGTAGGTGTACCCGCGAGCGAGCCACGCCCGGTGGCTGATGACGACTCCTTTTGGAAGCCCCGTCGTTCCGGACGTGTAGAGGACGACCAGTCCCTGTTCGGGGTCGATGTGACGGTCGGGCAGCGGTTCGTCCGGACTCCCATCGTTGATAAGCGATTCGTAGGTGGCGTCGCCATCGTCGTCGTCGAGGGTCACGATCTCGGGGTCCGATTCCGCATCGGCTTCGATCCAGCCGGCTTTCTCCCGGAACCGTTCGGAGACGACGAGCACGTCCGGTTCGACGAGATCGACGCAGTGAAGCAGTTCTTCGCGCTCGAGTCGCCAGTTCAGACCGGGGACCAGACAGCCGGTCTTCGCGCCTGCGTACATAACCTCGATGACCTCGCCACGGTTCTCGGCGAGGAAGGCGACGGTCCCGTTTTCGGGCTCACAGTAGCGCTCGAGCAGCGAGTTACCCAGTCGGTTAACCCGGTCGTTGAGTTCGGCATAGGTCACGTCACGATTCGGTTCGGAGACGGCGACGGTATCGGCGTATTTTCGCGCTGCCTTCCGGAGGAGGTCACCCACGTTAAAGCGCCCACTCTCGGAGACGAACGATTCCTGCTCGTCGATACCGAGTTCGAAATTGAACTCCATCGTATGGCACTATCTTGCATGAAGGATTATATAGCTACTCGGTTGCGTGCCGTCAGAATTTCAGCCGGTTGTCTTTTTCTGGCAGTTACCAGGTTCGAACGTCGTCCTGGTCGTCATCATCGCCATCTCCAGTCGGCACGTCGGATTGGTGCTTCCCCAGTGGCTCGGGTAACTCGACTGCAAGGTCCGTCGCGAGCGAAGTAAGTGCGTCTCGAACGTGCGCCTCGAGATGGACGCCTTTCTCCTGTGCCTGTTGTCCCCGGCGTGTCGATCCCTCGCCCGGAATCCGCACGGTATCACCGCTCTCGTGCAGGTGTTCGATCACGGCCTCGAGTCGCCGTTCGAACTCGACTCTCGGGCCGAATCGGGTCGGGTCGACGAACACGAACGTCGCGGCGTTGGAAAACCACTCTGGATCCGATTGGCCGACCACCGTACCGCCGGCCATCGCCCCAAGTACCTCCGCGACGACGGCGAGGCCGTAGCCCTTGTGGCCGGTTTCGCGGCCGCCGAGTGGTAACAGCGCCCCATCGCCCTCGAGAAACGCTCCGGCGGAGTCAACTGGTGTTCCGTCTTCGGTCGTCGTCCAGGCAGCCTTCAGGTCCACGCCGGTTCGTGCGGCATCGCGGATGACGCTTCCGGAGACCTGACTGGTCGCGAAGTCGACGACGATGTCGAAGTCGGCCGCTTCGAACGTCGGCACGCCGAACGCCACGGGGTTTGTCGAGAGTGCTCGCGTGTGCCCGCCGTAGGGAGCGACGTTTTTCGCGCCGCCGCCGGTGTTCGAGAAGACGAGCGAACAGAGTCCGTGATCGGCGGCGCGTTCGGCCCACTCGCCCAGTCGACCGAGGTGACTCCCGTTTCGAACGCCGACGACCGACACGCCTGACTCGAGGGCTGCGTCGACTCCGACGGCCGTCGCTTCACGACCCACGAGTTGTCCGAAGGCGTCGTGTCCATCGACGCAGGCGGTCGAACCATCCCGTTCGACCGACGGCGTGGCAGCCGGCTCGATTGCCCCGTCTTCGATCATGGCAGTGTACAGCGGCAACAGTCCAACGCCGTGTGTGCCGCCGGTCCGCGCGTCCGCTCGAGTGAGCGACTGTGCGACGACCGTTGCCGTCGATTCGGGTGCACCGAGGGCCTCGAGCACTCGCGTGGCGGCGGTTTCGAGCGTCGCTGTTTCGACGTACATCTCCATCCTTAGTCGCTCACTGCGCGAAGCGCTTCGCCAGCAGCCTCGAGCGTTTCCTCGATGTGTTCGTCTGTGAGACTCGCGTTCAACAGGTTCGCTCTGGGAAACTTCGGCACCATCATGACGCCGCGGTCGACCATCTCCCAGCGAAAGTTCTGGAAGCGTTCACTGTCGTGTTCGAGCAAGTCCCGATACTGGTAGATTGGATCCTCACTGAAGTACGTCCCAAAGACGCCGCCGTAGGCGTGGACTCGAGCGGTTACGCCGGCGTCTTCGATGTGGTCTTCGAGGCCGGACACGAGCTGCTCGCGGCGCCGGTCGAACGTTTCGTGGACGTTCCGCGCCTCGAGTTGCCGAATCGTTTCGACGACGGCCGCCATCGAACCGGTGTGGGCGTTGTAGGTGCCGGCGAAGTAGACGCCACCGCCTCGCTCACCGGTGGTGAACTGGTTCATGAACTCCTCGCGGCCACAGAGCAACGACGCTGGGTAGCCGTTGGCGACGGCTTTGGCCATGGTCGTCAGGTCGGGGGTGACGCCCTCGAGCGCTTGAACACCGCCCATGGCGTGTCTGAAACCGGTGATAATCTCGTCGAAGATGAGGACGATGCCGTTCTCGTCACAGATGTCACGGAGACCCTGCAGATAGCCCTCGCGGGGTGGAA
The DNA here is from genome assembly GCA_025517525.1 of Natronosalvus hydrolyticus. Lineage (GTDB taxonomy): Archaea > Halobacteriota > Halobacteria > Halobacteriales > Natrialbaceae > Natronosalvus > Natronosalvus hydrolyticus. Next base: position 28,743 of record JAOPJZ010000013.1, on the reverse strand, counting down.
CACAGCCCATGTCGTGAGCTACCGGTTCGAGGATGATACCCGCGATTTCGTCTTCGTGGGCAGCGACAGCCTCGGAGACGGCCTCGAGGTCGTTGAACGGGAGGACGATGGTTTCTTCGACCGCGGAATCGAGGATACCGGTCGAGATGACGTCTCTGGTGTCGAGATTTTCGGGTTTCGAGATGTAGTTCATCGCGACGGGGTCGTACCAACCGTGGTAGTGGCCTTGAAACTTGATAATCTTCGACCGGCCGGTGTGGGCTCTCGCACAGCGAACCGCGTGTGTGACGACTTCTGACCCCGTCGTCCCGAACTGGACGAGTTCGGCGCTGGGGACGTGTTCGACCACTAACTCGGCTGCTTCGACCTCGAGTTCGCTCGTGCTCATACCGACGATATCTCGTTGCTCGAGAGCCGAACACACGGCCCGATTGACGTCCTCGTCACAGTGTCCGAGGATGACCGGCCCCCAGCCATTGAGATAATCGATGTAGCGGTTGCCGTCGGCGTCGAACAGTTCCGCTCCGGCGGCTTTCTCGAAACAGACCGGTTCGCCGTCTCGAGTCTGCATCAGTTGCGTCCTCGAGGTCGAATTGATCCCGCCTGGGGTCGACGCCCGTGCGCGCTCGACCAGTGTGGCCGAACGACTCGCGTGGCTGTCTGGGTCGTCCATACACCAACAGGGCGAAGTGAGCGCTTAATTCTTGTGCCGCGGTATCATGTCACGGTGGAATCCCCTCTCTCGCCCTACTCGTCCGGGACGCGAACAGTGGCCGTTCCATCGACGGCCACCGTCCCATCTTCGCGGGTCAACTCGATCGAGAACGTGACGGCTTCGGGTTTCCCATCCGTGTTGTCCTTTCGGACGGAATCGACGGTTGCACTCGCGGTGACGGTATCGCCTTCGAACACCATCGCGTGAAACCGGGTGTCGAACGACTCGAGGGCTGTCGGGGAGGCCGCCGGCTGGAGCGCACACTGGAGCAGGTACGAGAGGTTGAACGGCCCCTGATTGAGGAGTCGTGGATAGCCCATCTCTTCGGCCGTTCGCTCATCGAAATGTGGCGGATAGGGGTCCTGTAACAGGGCCGCGCCGAGTTTCATATCAGACCCCTGCAGGTCTTCGATGGTGACCGGTGGTAGTTCGTCTCCAGGCTCGAGAGTCGCGAGTTCCATCAGGCACCCTCCATGAGAATCATGTCGGCTTCCATCTCGTAGATCGGTTCGTCGTCCGGCGTTCGGACGTCGTAGGCGTGGGTGACGATGGTCAGGCCACCGCTCGAACCCTCTTTCCGTTCGACGTTGGCGATGTGTCCTTCGACGTGGACGGTTTGTCCGACCTCGAGCGGACCGTGGAAGGTCGCTCGAAGCTGACCGAGTGCGGCCCCGCTGGTCCAGTCATCGGCGAGTCTACCCATCGTCGACTCGATGCCGCCGGTAGCTTCGAAGGCGATGTGTTGACAGAGCGTATGGGGGACGAGTTGTCCGTTTTCACCTGCCTCTATCGCGTCGTCGTCGTATCTGAACGTGTCGTCGTCGTTTCTGGTGGCGTCCGCCCAGAGAAACGCCTTCCAGCGTTCGACGGTATATTCGCCGGAGGGTAGCTCGATTCCCTCCAGTTCCGTAGGATCCATAACGGCTAGTCGTTGCGCCGAATACGCCATAAAGATACGTGTCTCCAGAACGGTGCCCGTTCGTCGTCGGATGTGTACTCCCGTGATCGAAGCAAAACGAACGGGATTGCGATCCCCTCGAGGGACCCAGAGGGACTGTCGTCGTCACGTACCGCCGAGTGATCGCCACGATGTCGGCGCTTGGTGGTAAATTGTTACACCGTTTCCCCTTAGACCGAACGGCTAAGTGGGTTCCTGCGGAGGTGTAGACGATGGCGTATAATTTCGACCTCGGGGTGGCAGACCCCGAAGCGTTCGTCGAGCAATCGAGCCGGTTTACCATCGGCGATCAACTCCGGAAAACCGCTCGAATGTATCCCGACCGGCGAGCGGTCGTCGACCTCGAGCGTGACCGAACGGTGCGGTACGCGACACTTGATGCGCGCGTGGACAAACTCGCTTCGGGCCTGCTCGAGCACGGTCTCGAGCCGAACGATTCGACCGTGGCCGTCCTCGCCGAAAACCGGGGGGAAACGGTCGAAGTCGCCCACGCCTGTGCGCGGACCGGTGCGCTGATCGCCACGCTCAACTGGCGACTCGAGCGCGAGGAACTGGTTCACTGTATCGATCTTGCGGACCCGGACTTCCTCGTGGTTTCAGGCCGATTTGAAGAGAAGCTGGAGTGGGTCGATGCCGACGCGGAATCGGATCCGATCACGGTCGGGTACGATGGGGGTGAGGAGGCAGATCTAGACTTCGTCTCAGTTCGTGACGGGGGTGATCCGTCCGACCCTCGCCTCGAAATCACCGTCGGGGCTGAACAGGGGTTTGCGATCATCAACACCTCCGGGACCACCGGGTTGCCAAAGGGTGCTGTCGTCAGCCACCGAGCGGAGATGGCCCGGGCGATTCAGGTCATCCTCGACTACGAACTCGAGCGGGGGGACAATTACCCCGCCTGGGGTCCAATGTTTCACATGGCTGGCCTCGACTGGATCGTCGTGACGGCCGTCCTTTGTGGCACGTACTATCCGATCGACGGCTTCGAACCGGCGACAATCGTCGACGCGATTCGTGACTCCTCTCGGCCGATCAGTTGGCTCTTTCTCGTTCCAGGGGTGCTCGAACGCATGTGGAGCTACATCGAGGACGAGGGAGTCGACCCGACCACCTTTCCGCCGATTCGGACGATGGGTTCGCTCCCCGATATGATCGAACCGGCTCGAATCGAGCGGATAACGGACCTGTTCGACGCGCCATTTCAGAATACCTACGGTTCGACGGAAGTTGGCCACAGCGCCTCAGGAAGCAAACTTCCAGTTGGAGAATCTCCCATTGAGGCGTCGCTATCGAAAGTCGAGAGTCCGTTCGGGAACGTGAGACTTGTCGATGAGAACATGGCTCCAGCGACCGACGACCACGGCGAGATGATCGTGAGTGGACCCGCGCTGTTCAGCGGCTACGTCGATAACCCCGATGCAAACGAGGAGGTGTTCTTTGACGGCTGGTACCGTACCGGCGATATCTTCGAACGACACGACGACGGCACCTACAGCTACCTCAATCGACGGAAATACCTCATCAAACCCGGCGGGGAAAACGTCTACCCGGCGGAACTCGAGGGGATCCTCATCGAACACGAGGCCGTCGAGGCGGTCGTCGTCGTCCGTGCGGACGATCCGCAGTGGGGTGAGGTTCCTCGAGCCGTTATCGGAACGACCGAAACCGATGACCTCGATGCTCTCAGGGAGGAACTCTACGATCGACTCGAAGCCCAACTGGCAGGGTATAAATTGCCGAAGTACCTCGAGTTCGTCGAACCGGAACAGTTCCCGCGCTCGACGACGGGAAAAATCGTCCGAACCGATGTCGAGGAGTGGGAGCGAGGCGAGCCGATCGACGAGTGATCTGCCAGCGTTGTACGAACGGAACGTCCAATTGCCGGCACAAATCGTGGTCAACGACAAAGCTCAGTCGCCAGTTTCCAGGTGGCGAAGCGTTCTTGATCGGTACGTGTGTGGTCGTTCGGTCTTCGCCCACCGCCAGTAGAGCCACACTGCAAGCACGAGCAGGGGAACGCCCACGATGATGATGATGATGTCCGCCATCGGTTGTAACGTGTCGTTTAATACGAAGAGTGGGGCGAAGTTGAGCGTCCCGTGGAGGACACCGACGAACACGATGTTGCGAGTTAGTTCGTAGACCACACCGAGTATTGCACCCAAAATACCAACAACTACTAAAGAGGGGAGAAGGTCGGTCCCTGCAAGTTCCTGAACGAACACTCGCTGAGGGATGTGCCAGAGCGAAAAGAGGATCGAGGTGACGGCTATACCTGCCAACACCCGTAGTCGGGATTTCCCACCACCAAATTGTGCAATCACTTTGTTCTGTAGGTACCCTCGGAAAGCGAACTCTTCGGCGATACCGACGAAAATTAGTTGTGAGATCGCCAGGCCAAGCCAGATGGATAGAGATAACTCCGCTGGCAACCCGACCTGACCGCTCCTCCCTGCTACAAACAGGAGGACCAGACCGGCACCGTTGATACCAGCCCAGATGAGCAAGACCGGTATGGCGCCGGGAAGCACGCTCTCACTGCTCAACCCAACTTCAGACGCTTTGACACCTTCCCACCGTAGAACCAACCAGGCGAACCCGGCCAGCACCGTTGCGAAGAAGATGGTCGCGAAAAGTCCCGCCGGACCCTCGGGAAGTGATGAGAAAACGAACCGCTGGAAGAGGTACAACAGACTTCCGGTCCCGACGGCAGTGATCAGCAGAAAGACAACGACTGGTCTCACACGACCGTCGAATTCAATCGGGGTGGATTGCGTTTTGGTCACCATAGGTAAAATACACGAACAAAACAGATAACTGTCGACTTCCATTCCCGCCAGCAGAGAACGCCACTCAGCACACTACTATCGACGCGAACGAAGGCTCCATCTTTACGAAATCCCCTCCGAACGCTTTCTTGAGGGGGGCTTTCGCCCTCGTCAAAAAAGATAATACGTGTTCTGAGATGATTTATACGTTTCCGACCTCGAGTCACCCGACGAGGTGCAAATCGTATTCCCCTGGAAGGATCCGAGCCCACGATAGGTGGCCGATATGCACCGAAAACTCGGCTGTGGAGAGGGGATGGTACGGACCGTAAATTCGCTTGGATTCGAGGTGACTGGAAACTGCGACCCAGTTGGGCTGTGACATCGTGACACGATATTTATTACCTCTCGGTTCGAGGTGTGAGGTATGCCGCGACCACCGCACGATGTCGTCTGTCACAACCCCGACTGTGGCATGGATATGTTCGAACTGCACCACTCCCACGAGATGCCCGACGACATTACGGTGGACGACTACGTCTGTCCGTACTGCCAGTCCGACGATCTCGAGGAAATTTGGCCGCAGTAACTGCGCACCCTCTTCAGAGTACCACGCCTGCCAGAAACTGATCGAACCGGTCTCGAAATAGCCGAAAACGGAGACACAACCAATGGACTTCTTAGACGACCCCGAACCGCACCGCCCCGAAAACCGCGTTCTCCACCGAGATGACGCACCGATAATCGACCTCTCGGAGGTAGACGACGTCCGGCCCGACGTCGGCATCCAGGCCATCGATGAATTACTCGAGCTCGAGACCATGGGTGCAAAGCTCTGGCATTTCGAACCCGGAGAGGAGGTGGGCTATCACGCCCATCCCGAAGAAGAGGAATTTTACTTCGTGCTCGAGGGGGAGTTCTCGCTCAAACTCGGACCCCCTGACGACCCCGAGTACGTAACGGTCGGTCCAGGTACCTTCTGGGCGGCCGGGCCGTACGAACCCCACGGTCACCGATATGTTGGAGAGGAGACGGGCGTCGTCCTCGCACTCGGCGCCCCGCCAGGAAACGACGAGGTGCTCAATCCTTACGAACTCGAGTCACCATAGCTGGCGTCGAGATACTCGAGAATACGTGCCGATTCGGCCATCGTCACGCCGTACTCGTCGTCGACGAGGACGGGAACCTGGCGCTGACCGGAGACTTCTTTGACGCGATTTCGTCGTGAGTGCATCGCCTCCGTCCAGATGGAATGATATTCGAGATCGAGCTCCTGTAGTCGGTCGACGATGCGTTCACAGTATGGACACCCTTCCAGCCTGTACAGTGTGCGTGTCATATACTGACCCTGACGTGCACAGACGGGAAAAAGATTGTGTGCACGCCAGAGCAAATCTTTTTGGTTCTTTCCCCGCAATCTCAGTACCATGCCACCAACTGTAGGCGAGACTGTGCCTGATTTCGAGGCCTTGCTGTGTGATGGCGAAGTGTTCGAAGATGCCCAGCTGTCGGACGTCGTCGGCGAACGCGGTGCCGTGTTGTACTTCCAGGGGTTCGTGTTTAGCGCGATTGCGAGACACTGGTGGAAACGCTTCGACCGCCGCGACTGGGACGAGTTTTCGGACGTGCCGGTGTTCGGTATCGGTCGTGACGGTCCGTTCGCCCAGAACGAGTTTTTCCGCCAGATAAAGAGTCCCTTCCGGACGTTTAGCGACGTCGACGGAGGGGTTATGGACGCCTACGACCTCCGGATGGAGCGAGAGGGCATGGCCAACACCTCGACTCCCTACCGCTCGGTGTTCGTCATCGACCCTAACCTCGAGGTGCAATTTAGCTGGGTCGCTCCCGATACCGTCACACCGCCGCCGGCTGATGCGGTCGAGGAAGCGGTCGAATCGCTCTAACGGTCGAACTCCTTCGCGGGCGCCAGGCTCTCTCGAGCACGCACGAGCGGTCGAACGAAGTCCTCGGGAGTGAGCCAGGGAATCTCGACATCGTCGTCCGCATAGACGCTCGAGACGGCCTCGAGGAGTGCGTCTTCGTCGTTGATCGAAACGCCTGTCACGGCCTCGTTGAGGCGGTCTATCGCCTCGAACCCTGGCCGGTGGTACATGTCCCCGGTGTACTGCACCGCGTCGATGGTCCCGTCAGCGTCAACCCGGACGCTGACTTTGATGAGCTTTCGACCCTTGTACGCAACTTCGGCGACTTCGTGATCCTCGTCCGCCTCCTCGATGATCCGGCCGGTCGAGTAGCGTTCGAACCACTCCGTCGAGCCGTAATGCTCGCGATGTCGGTCGAGAGCCTCGGCTTCAGCGTCGGTGAACGACCCTTCTTCAACCTCGTCACCGGCGTGTGCAGCGAGATTCTTGGCGGCTTCCTCGAGGACGGTGTCGATGTCAACGTCGGGGGCGACGTCCTCGAGGGAGGTCATGCGACCTTCGGCGCTGTCGGTGTCCTTGTCTTCGAACTTCTCTTTGGGAAGCCGAAGGACATCGTCGATAACCCCGAACTCCTCCGGTTCGTAGCTGCGGTTGATGACGTTCGCGAAGACACCCCAGACGCCGTCCTGGTAGCCAGCGCCGGAGACGCCGACTTTCAAGAGTTGGCCATCGTCTTCGGGAACCAGTTCGATGTCGCCGCCGTCTCGGTAGGTCGCGTTCTCGACGCCAGCATCTCTGAGTGCGCTGGCGACGGCTTCACCCGCCAGGTCGATGTATTCGGTCATCGAACGGTCGCCCTCGTCAGTGAAAAAGGCATAGAGGACTGGCGTGCAGTCGTCCCGGAAAAAGCCGGTCCCGCCGCTGACGTTGTACCGTCGACCGTAGTCGACACCGTGCTCGGCAGCCCGTTCTCGGTCGATGAGTGAGGCGTCTTCGACGGGGCCGAGTTCCAAAAAGAGGTCGGAACCGAAGGTCCACTCCATAATCGTCGGCGGGGCTTCGCCCGAGCCGATGGAATCGATGAGCGTGCGTTCGATGGCTGGATACGTATCTGGCTCGATCTCGAGTGAGAGTTTGCGTACGGTGGTCATTGGTATCTCTGAAAGCGACGATTTGCTGTCCGAACACCTCAAAACTGAGGCTCGGACACCGTTACTGGCGCTTCACCGTGACGATTGATCTGGGAGAGCATAAAATTGGGGTTGATCGAACGGTGGGAGACGACGGCTGAACCCGAAAAGCGAGCGCCTCGAAACAGACGGCGATCAGTCGTCCGTAGGGATCAGTCTCTATCTCGAGTAATTCGTCAAAAATGGGCTGCAATGTTCGGTTGCTGACTCGAAATCCCTTCGAAACGGCCCTCTCAGAACCAGGGTGGGTGCTGGAACTCGCCTTCGGCGACGTTGTCGGGCCACAGCCCAACCTGTTCGCCGTCTTGCCACTGAATCATCGGCGGCACGACTTTTCCTTCGCCGTAAACTGGGTCGTGTGCCCACTCGTGGTCGGCATCGTAGAACTCCATGTTCCCGGTTGCGCCCTCGAACTCGAGTTCCTCGAGTTCGGCCACAACCTCGTCCGGGTCGACGCTCTCTGCGGCTTCGACGGCGTACTGGTACGCAAGTACGGCGTCGTATGCGGTGTATCCCTGTGAGTGAGGCGGCTGGGCCCCGAACTCGTCCTCGTGGGCTTCGACGAAGTCGAGTGTAGTCTGCGTTGGTGCGGCATTCGGTGCGGCACCGGGGATGTACGTCCAGACCGATTCGGCGGCACCGTCGGTGTTCGCGTAGTGGTCCGGGTTCGTCGAGTTGATGTCCGCACCCCCGAGTCCGAACGATGGCTCACGGTCGGCCCACTGGGTGAGCAGTGAGAGGCCGCCCTGAGAGAGGAACGCGAGCAACCCATCGATGTCCTCGCTGTCTCCACGATCCAGAATCGGAGTGAAGTCGTCGGTGTCCGGAGCGAACACCGTATCGAAGGCCAGATCGATCCCGCCTGGGAGGTTGTCCTCCAGCGATTCGACGATCGGCTGGAATCCTTCGACGTCTTCGATGGCCAGACCGACTGTGTTCCATCCCATCTCCTCGTAGGATTCACTGACGTAGGTAGCCAGGTTCGAACCCAGCATCTCCCCGTTTGGCATCGCCCGGAACCAGTATTTGTAGGTGTCGTAGTCGTCGTTGATCATCCGGTTCATGTCGGTAACAGCGACCCCGGCAGCGATGTGTGGAATCTGTTGCTGGGCGATCTCGTCGATGAGTGCCAGCCCCACCTCCCCGGTGAACGCACCAAAGGTCGCGTCGACGTCCTCCTCGAGGACGAGTTCACGGTACTCCGTCTGTGCCCTGGATGGGTCCAGTTCGGTATTGCGAACGAGTACTTCCACGTCGGCTCCGAGGAGTCCGCCGTCGTCGTTAACCTGTTGACCCCACAGTTCGGAGGCGTTCGCGATGGCCGTACCGCCGGGGAACTGCCCCGGAAGCGGTGCCAAGACACCGACACGAATCGTGTCACCGACCTCTCCGTCGTCGTCGCCACCGAGACAGCCCGCCGTCGCGGCGAGCGCCCCGACACCCATCGTCTTCAGGAAGGTTCGGCGTTTCGGTCTATTGATCCCACTCGTGGCTACAGCACGGTCTACCCCACGCTCTTGTTGTGCCATACCATATCACCGTGTATCACGAGTATTAAGCATATCGGTAAGCAGGAGCAGTAACCACACCTGGCCCAACATTATTTTACCCCATGGGTCTGTGGAACCTAAACCAATCGCCGTGAGACGCCGCCTCGTGGTCCGATACAATTTTAACCATCTACTGTGTTGGACATCTGTATGGTAGACGTAGTCACCATAGCCGTCAATGCCGTTCTGTTGAGCGCGTTGTATGCGCTTGTCGCGATCGGATTTACCATGATCTTCGGTATCGCGGAAGTGCTCAACGTTGCTCACGGAGCGAACATCACGATCGGGGGATTCTCGGCGTATTTCGTCTGGTCAGTCCTCGATTTGAGCATCTGGATCGGGGCGATAGCCGCCCTCGTTATTCCGGGTATCTTCAGCCTGATCGTGTACAAGTATCTGATTAAACCGATCGAAGACGACCCGACGATGGTGGTGATCCTGACACTCGCCGTCTTGCTTGTCGTCGAATACGCCTTCCGGACGTTCGTGGGGGACACCGCTCGAGCGATTCCCTCGTTACTGCCGGGTCAAACCGAAATAGCTGGTTTGACACTCCAGAACAACCGGGTTTTTGTGTTTTTGCTCTCCTGGGCGTTGATCATCGGTCTCATCTTATTCATCAATCGCACGTGGACGGGCCAGGCGATCGAGGCGGTCGGGATGAACCGCCGCGGGGCAGCACTCGCGGGTATCGATCAGCATCGAATCACCCTCTACACGTGGTTTATTGCCGGGATGCTCGCCGGCATCGCAGGACTGTTCTTCGGTTCGTTCCAGAGCGTCTCCTGGGAAATGGGACTCGACCCACTGTTGCTCTCGTTCACCATCGTGATCCTGGGTGGCATCGGCTCGATCAAAGGCAGTGTCGTGGGCGCGTACATTATCGGCACACTCGAGACGCTGACGGTGACGTTGATCGACGCACGATTGGCGGGCGCTGCGTCGTTGATCGTGTTGTTCTTCGTTCTTATCGCCATGCCACAGGGGCTGTATGGGCGTGCTGAGGTGGAATAATAATGGCTACGCAATCTGCCGAAGACGGCTCGGCGGGGACGATACAACTCCTCCGCCAGAATATCCCGCCCCGGTACTACGTCGGTTTCGTCGCCTTTCTGGTCTTGGCGGCCTTGCCGCTCGGTCTGTCGACGGTCAAAATCCTCACGATGACGGCGGCGCTTTACTTCGCGATGTTCGTCGTTAGCTGGGACTTCGTCTCCGGATACACGGGGCAAGTGAGCTTCGGTCATACGCTGTTTTTCGGTGTCGGTGGCTACACCGCCGCGTTGCTCAACCTCGAGTTCGGTCTGAGTCCGGTTTTGACGGTCATTGCGGGTGTGTTACTCACGACGGTTGCCGGGCTGATGGTCGGGTTTCCTGCACTTCGTCTGCACGGTCACTATCTCGCATTGATTACCCTGTTGCCGCCACTCGTGCTTATACGGTTTTTCAGCCTGTACCGGAGTACCTTCGGCGGTGAGACCGGCTTGCCGAATCCCGACAACCTGATCGAAGTACAGGGTGACTTTGCGGCGACGGCACTGGTGAACTACTATCTCGGACTGGTCGTCTTTGCGGCCATTTTTCTGATCGCGTTCGTCATCACGCGGTCGGATCACGGAATTACTTACACCGCGATTCAGGAGAACGAAGACGCCGTCAGCTCGGTCGGGATCAATCCGGCCAAATTCAAGCTGTTCGCGTTCGTGATGAGTGCTGCCCTCGCTGGCTTCGCTGGCGCGATGTTCGTTCACACGCCAATCGGCAGCGCCTCGCCGAGTCAACTGCTCGAACTCACCGTGATGATCGAGATCCTGATCGCGGCTATCCTCGGTGGCGTTGGAACGATTTCCGGGGCAGCAGTCGGTGCGGTGTTCATCTATCTGGCGAGAGACTACATCCGCGGTATCGATACGGTCGTTCCGATTCTCGACATGCCAGTGACGCGGATGGATACGTTCCTGTTCTACGTGCTCATGCTCGGGATGTTGTTCTTTTTGCCGGGTGGGCTCTTGCCCAAACTGACCGTCTTCGGGCGAAAGATACACGCTCGAGTGACCGGCGGTTCGCCCAAGGCAGTTACCGACGGTGGATACCAACAGCCGGCATTCGTTCGACAAATCGAAGCGTACCGTACACGGATACTCGAGGCGCTGGCTGCACTGCTACGGAGGGATAGCAAATGATGTCACATACGTCGACGATGGCAGTAATGGATGCGGAATCGAGCGATGGCAGTCAGCGAAATCAACCGCTGTTGGACGTCCAGAACCTGACGAAGAAATTCGGTGGACTGGTCGCCGTGAACGACCTCTCCTTCCAGGTCGATGAAGGAGAAATTCTGGGCTTTATCGGCCCGAACGGTGCTGGCAAGTCGACTACTTTCAACTGTCTAACCGGAAAGCACAAACCGACGGAGGGAACGGTTACCTTCCGTGGTGAGGAAGTGACGAGTAAACCGCCCCACGAGATGGTCAACAAAGGTATGGCCCGCACGTTCCAGCACTTTGCGCCACTGTACGATCGGTCGGTGCTCGAGAACGTCGCCCTGGCGTACACGTCCGGTAAGGTTTTTTCCTGGTCCGGCCTGTTCTCGCTCTCTACGATCACGGGAACGACCTACGACGCAGCTGCAGAAATCTGCGCGCGCGTTGGCCTCCAGGACGACTTACACCGGATGCCAGGTGAGTTACCACACGCCGGTCTGATTCGCCTCGAGCTCGGCCGCGCGCTCGCAACCGACCCAAAACTAATGCTGGTCGACGAGGTGTTCGCCGGACTCGCGTCAGGCGAGGTCGAGGAGATATCGAACCTCCTGCTCGAGTTACACGCCGAGGGGATGACGCTCATCGTCATCGACCACAACATGAGCGGTCTGTTCGAACTGATCGACCGAGCAATCGTGATCAACTTCGGGGAGATGATCGCGAAAGGCACACCGGAGGAGATCAAAAACGATCCGGAAGTGCAGAAAGCGTATCTCGGAGGTGAGGAGCTATGAGCACCGACCGGGTGCTCGAACTCGAGGGTGTGAACGTTTCGTACGGCAAAGTACAGGCGTTGCGAGATATCGATTTGCACGTCGATCCGGGCGAGGTCGTCGGCGTCATCGGTCCCAACGGAGCCGGCAAAAGCACGCTGTCGGACACCATCGCTGGCTTCAAACCGTACGACACGGGCACGGTTCAGTTCCGCGGCACGGAAGTCTCAACCTTGACGCCTGACAAACTGACCGAGGATCGCGTCATCTACTGCACCGAACGCCGTGACCTCTTTGGGTTCATGACCGTCGCCGAAAACCTTCGGCTGGGTGCCTACACGAACCGCGATAATCTCAAAGACCGCCTCGAGTTCGTCTACGATCTGTTCCCGCGACTCGACGAACGGCGGGAACAGGACGCCCGAACCCTCAGTGGCGGCGAACAACAGATGCTCGCCATCGGGCGCGCGCTGATGGGCAGTCCGGAGTTTTTGATTCTGGACGAACCAACCATCGGGCTCGCGCCGGTGATTATCGACGACATTACGAACGCCCTCGAACAGATTCAAGAAGAAGAGAACGTCACCATCTTGCTCTGTGAACAGAACGTGACGTTTACGTTCCGGCACGCTGATCGCATCTACCTGCTCGAAAAAGGCTCCATTGCCCGGGAGGGAACCGCCGAGGCGTTGCGTCAGGACAAACACGTCAAAGACGCCTACATCGGCTGATCCGGACGGGGCGTCATTTTACATTCCGAGGTCCTAACCCCTGGAGCGCTCTCTAGCCAATTGTGACCGTTATCGTAACTGTTTCTCCCGTCACTGGTGGACTTGGTTGCTCACTGATCGGTACGGGAGGACAATGCGCTCTATCGAATTCTCAGGGGGCTATCATTCTGCCGATGAACCTTCTCTCGCTCGAGAACCCGCGTTAAAGTGTGACAACCGTACGTTTAAGAGACGTCACTCTGTGGTATGAGACATCATGGTCAGGCGAATCGACGTACACGGTGAGACGGTCGGCTACTGGAACGCGATGGACGAACTCATGGCGACCCGGATGCACGAAGGCACGTTCGAACCGACGCTGGTGGTGATGCACTGGGATGATGACCAGCCCTGTCTGGATATCGGAACCCACGAAGATGCAGACCGAATCGATTTCGAACTTGCCCAGGAGGAAGGATTCGCCGTCGGGCGACGATACGCATTTGCCGGAGGGACGGCCGTTCACACGCCGGACTTTCCGAACTTTATGCTCTACTACCGGAAAGAAGACGCGAGCATTCTCTCTGAAGCCGACGCAAGCGGGCTTGCCACCGTCGAGGGCCTCCAGTCCATCGGTTTTTCGGCAAACTACGATTCGATCGGTGACGTCGAAATCGTCAAAGACGACGCTCGAGTGAAGGTGATGGCCGGTTCTGCGGCGACTATTCACCATCCGGACTACTGGGTGGCGACGATGTCGATCATCTGGGACTTCCCGGAAGAAGGGGCGATTCTCGACGAGGCCGTCTCGATACCCGAAGAGAAGTTCAAAGACAAGGACACGGACTCGCTTACCGGTCGGATGCAACCGCTCTCACAGGTGCTCGAGGAACTCGGAATCGACGTTTCTCGAGAGACGGTGATCGACGCCATTACCGAAGCCAACGTCGAAGCGCTACTCGGGCCGGAGGAGACAATCGTCGAGAGCGACTGGACTGAGGAGGAACGCGAGTACCTCGAGACGCTGGCCCCGTTTTTCGAGTCGGACTCGTGGCGAAACCGCGTCTCGACGGCCAGAATGTGTCGGAACGTCCCGGCGGATGCCCGTCTCGGGCAGGCTGCGTACAAATCCCGAAAGTTGATCAACGTCAGCGTGGTGGTCGATGACGACGACCGGATTCTGGATGCGATCATCGGCGGCGACCTCTACATCCGACCACATCCAACGATTACTGCCGGCGGTGCGCTCGAGACCATGGTCGAAGCGATTCGTGGCCTCGACGCGACCGACAGGGGGGCCATCGAAGCCGCAATTCAGTCGGTCTACGACCGCCCGGGAACTGAAGTTCCGGGCATCGAAGCGGCCGATATCGCGGCTCCAATCGTGCGAGCGACCGAAAATACGCAGTCCGTCGCATCGTACCTCGAGCACGTTTGAAGCGAAACCGTCGCTTCGCTCGAGAACGAGTGAGCAGCAAATAATGGCTATTCCTCGAGTGAGAACACCGTCGTGACCTAGTCTTTCGAGACGGTGACGCCGGCTTCTTCGCGGTCCCAGGTCGAATCGGAGTTGCCCCACTCGCGGAGTTTGGCCTTCTGGATTTTCTCGTTCTCCGTCTTCGGCAGTTCGTCGACGAACTCGAAGAATCGGGGGACCATGAAGTATGGCATGTGTTCGTTCGCCCACTTGGTGAGCGCTTCCGGCGTGGCTGACTCGTCTTCACTGAAGACGATCCAGGCCTTTACCTCGTCCTCGCCACCGGCCTCGCTGGCTTTGACGCCGACGACGGCACACTCTTCGACCGCCGGGTGCTCGAGAATCGGCTGTTCGACGTCGTACGTCGAGATGTTCTCGCCGCGGCGACGCAGGGTGTCACCCATGCGGTCGACGAAGTAGTACCAGCCGTCCTCGTCGCGTCGGAGGCCGTCACCGGTGTGGAACCAGCAGTTACGCGTCGCTTCGGCGGTCTTTTCGGGCATGCCGTAGTAGCCCGGTGTCATTATCCATGGTATCTTCGGCCGGATGGTGTACTCGCCCATCGTTCCGGGGTCGACGGGCTGGTCGGTTTCTGGGTCGACGAGTTCGACGTCGAAGTACTCGTCCAGTAGCAAGCCCGCTGCGCCCTCGGGTCGGTCGGAGCCATAGGGGGTCAAAACGGGCATGCAGGTCTCGGTCGTGCCGATGACCTCGGTCGTGTATTCGATGCCGTAGCGGTCTTCGAACTCGTCTTTGATGCCGTAGGCCGTCGGTGCGGCGAACAGACAGCGCAGGTCGTTCTGGTCGTCGATGTCGCGCTCTGGTTGCTGATAGACGAAGTCCATCATCGAGCCGAGGAAGTTACACACCGTCGCCCCGGTTTCGTTGAGGCGGTCGACCCAGCCGGAGGCGGTAAAGCGTTCGAACAGACAGAGCTTCGCACCGGCGATCAGCGCCGGGAAGACGACGAGAACCTGTGCGTTGCTGTGGAACAGCGGATTGCCCGTCATGTAAACGTCCTCCTCAGTTAGCTGGACGAGGTTCACACACTGCTCGGCGAAGAAGTACTGATGGGAGTAGGTTTTCTGGATGGCTTTCGAGGGCCCGGTCGTCCCCGAGGTCATGATAATCGAAGCGGTGTCGTGGTAGGCAAGATCAACGTCGGGGTTCGATTCGTCGTCGCTCAGCAGGTCCTCGTATCGTCCGGCATCGAAGGTGTCGTCAGCCGCCGCGACGTCCTCGTCGTACTCGTCACCGTCGTCCTCCAGAATCGCGAACGACTCGAGGTGGGTCAGGTCGCCTTCGACCTCGAGGATACGCGAGACGAACGAATCGTGGAACACGCCGTAGTCGGCTTCGGTGAGGTTGGCGACGTGTGTGAGCGTCCCGCGTTTGTAGCTGGTGTTGACGGGGACCTCGACGGCCCCGATTTTGGCACAGGCAAACCAGAGGAAGAGATACTCGAGACTGTTTGGCATCATCAAGAGCACGTGGTCGCCTTTTTCAACGCCTTGCTCGATCAGGCCGTGTGCGAGTCGGTTAACGATCCGATTCGTCTCGGCGAACGAGACGGTCTCGTCGGTGGTTTCCCACTGCAAAAACGTTTCATCACCGCGTGCTTCCGCCTGATCTTCAAGCACGGTCGGGAGCAGCCAATCCGCCTGGTCCGGATACTGGAGCTCGTAGCTCGCGAAGTCCTCGTAGGTCTGCATCGAATAGGTAGACACGGTTGGAGTACATATAGCCAACGCTCACGATCGTTCGTGAGCGACACGGGTGTCCGGCGCCTCCACTCGAGTCGTAAATATTCGACACTCGCCGACTCCCGGTCGAGTCCCCTCCCGGGGAGCACAGAGGAGTACGTTTATTATCATGCTTGCACCCACTTTCCGTATGGCAACACAGACGATAGGTGTCATCGGGGCTGGCACCATGGGAAGTGGCATCGCCCAGCTCGCCGCACAGTACGGATACGACGTCGTCCTCCGTGACATCGAGCAGGATCTCGTCGACGATGGCCTCGAGCGCATTCGCTCCGGGCTCGAGGCGGCCGAATCCCGCGACATTATCCCGAGTGCGGACGACGCCTTTGCCCACGTCGAGGGGACGACGGATATCGAATACGTCACCGACGAGGCCTCGCTCATCGTCGAGGCGGTGCCGGAGGATATGGATCTGAAAAAGACGGTCTTCGAGGAACTCGACGCACAGGCGGATCCCGATGTCATCCTCGGGACGAACACCTCATCGCTCTCGGTGACCGAAATCGCGAGCGTCACCGAACACCCGGAGCGGGTCCTGGGAATGCACTTTTTCAACCCGCCGGTCAAGATGAAGCTCCTCGAGTTGATCACGGGCCACCACACGGCCGAGGAAACGGTCGAGCGGGCAGTTGACTTTGCTGAGGCCGTCGGCCGCGACCCGATCGTCGTCGACGACTACCCAGGGTTTGCGAGTTCTCGACTGGGCCTCGTGCTCGGGATGGAAGCCGCCCGGATGGTCCAGGAGGGCGTCGCCTCGGCCGAAGACATCGACACGGCGATGGAACAGGGGTACAACTTCCCGATGGGGCCGCTGAAACTCGGCGATTACAACGGTTGGGACGTTCGCGTCGAAGTCGGCGAGTATCTCGCGGAGGAACTCGGCCGCGACGTGTACCGACCTCCCCAGAATGTCAAGAAGATGGTTCGTGCGGGTGACTACGGGAAAAAGACCGGCCGCGGATTTTACGACTGGGACGACGAGTGAGCCCGTAACCCCGGCCAGTATCCGTTCTGGTCATTATCTTCGTAATCGACGGAGTGGGTGAACCGTAGCTGACTTTTCGCGATGAGCCACTGGTCATTGACACGTCGATACTCGTCCCGATAGGTGCCCACGCGGACGCCACTCGAGCCGTCGGCGTAGGTGATCGTCGAAAAGACGTACCAGCGACCCGTGGCGTGTGTCGGTTCGCCGTCGGTGACGTTTTCGTCGCCCTCGCTTTCGACGTCCGCTCCCTGGCCCACCTCGATGACGGGATTCGTCAACAGGTGGGTGGTTCGCTCGAGCGTCTCCTCGATGATGGCCGTAAACTCCCTGACTCCCTCGTGGCCGTGGTAGGTACCTAGCCCGCCGTAATCCAGGGTGGCGTCTTCGGTGAACAGGGTGGGAAGGGCCTCGAGATCCCAGTCGTCGATCAGATAGCAGTACTGCGCCTTGCAGTCGTTGATGGCGATGCGGTGGCGAAGTGTGTCGGTGGATGGAATCGTCGGTGTCATGGGTTCTATTTCGCTGTCATCGGTTTTCGTTCGTTGTCGGTGCGGATTCGCGTTCCTCCGGGGCGAAAATCCGCCAGACGCCCTGTGCGGTGGCCAGACACTCGCCGGAGTCACGGCCGTATATTTCACCCTCGATGACGGCAGACCTGGATGCCGTCGAGCGAACCGTCGCGCGGGCGACGACCGGTTCCCGGACTGGCGCGAGGTAGTTCGTCGTGAGCGACATCGTCGGGCCGTGGGTTCGCTCTTCGCCCTCGAGGGCGACGATCAACGAGAGCCCCATTACCGAATCGAGGACGGCGGCAGCGATACCGCCGTGTAACACGCCGCCTGATGCCGGATTCGCGTACTCCTCGTGGTACGGCATGGTCGCCTGGAGATGCGCGTCGTCGTGTGGTGGCGTCGGTTGCTCGAACTCGATCTCGAGTTCCTTGATGAATCCGTGGCTGGACTCAATCTCCCGGATTTCCTCGAGTGCGGCCGCCCTGTCACTCGCAGTCGGTTGGGTTTCGGACACGTTTCACTCACCCATTTCACTCGGGCATCCGTTCGGGGGTTACCGTGTACGTTCGAATCACATCGTCCTCGAGTTCGACCCAGCCCAGAAACGGCAGGGCGTCGCCGTCGGGGCCGACAACTGCGGCTCGAAACGCACCCGTGTCACCGCTTGCGACCACGTCACGGATTTTATGCTCGATGCCCTCGGCTTGCATTTCGTCGATTCGGCCGGCGAGAAATTCGTGGACAGCGGCTTTGCCCTCGAGGGTATCGGTCGCTCGGTTGGTGTGGCCGTCGTGTTCCCAGACCTGCGTGTGGGTCCACTCGACGTCGTCGTGCAGCGCTTCGACTGCCGACTCGGCGTCGCCGCCGTCGATGGAGTCGAAGTACGTCGTTTGCAGCAACTCATACAGGTGACTCTCCGCGTCAGTGCGTCCCATACGATGTGGTCACACCCGACGAACAAAACGTTTACTCGTCGCCAAGGGGAACCTCAACCTCGAGTTCGATCAGATACTCGGGGCCGGCCAGTTGCTCGACGCCGAGGACGGTGTGACACGGGTATGGGGCCTCGAAGGTTTCGTCCCATACGGCCTGGTAGTCGGCGAACCGACTGTGTGGGTCGACGATGTGCGCGGTGACTTTGACGACGTCCTGGAGGTCGCGGTCGACCGCCTCGCAAATTTTCTCGACGTTCGCAAACGCCTGTCTGGCCTGTGCGGTCATCTCACTGCCAGCCAGGTTCCGTTCGGCGTCCATGCCGACCTGCCCCGACATGTAGAGGCGGCCATCGGCGACGATTGCGTGACTGTAACTGTGACCGGACGAATCCGGCAGGTCCTCGTGGGTGATGGTCTCTCGAGCCATGCACACATCATTCTCGAGGAGGGGCTTATATGCTCACCTCGAGGTGTATCGACGGGAGACGGTCTGGACCACCAGTGGCTTTCCAAACCCGAACCCGTGAGTAAATCACGTGGCTGCGTTCGATTTTGCTCTTGGATCGACGGTTGAGAGGGTACGAGGAAGGAAGACGCACGGATGTTCGAAACACCTGCGACCTGCGGTGTAACTCGAGCGCTACAGCCTCCCTCGAGGCGACACGATGAGCTTTCGGCTACTGGCCGCTACAGCGCCATATACCCACCATCGATCTGAAACATATCGCCGGTCGCAAACGAAGCCTCTTCGGAGAGCAACCAGGCGACGGCGTCGGCGATCTCTTCGGGTTCGCCCAGCCGTCCCATGGGGTGCATCTCGACGAACTGTTCGAACGCTTCGGGGGTTTTCTCCTGAAATCGCTGTGAGAGGGGTGTGTCGATGGTCCCCGGACACACGGCGTTGACCCGGATATCGTCCTGTGCGGTCTCGACGGCTGCTGTCCGGGTCAGTCCGAGAATTCCGTGTTTCGTCGCGACGTAGGGAGCCGCACCCGCGCCCGTCTGCCCCGATATCGATGAGGTGTTGACGATGGCACCGCCCTCACCCTCGAGCATCGCCCGAATTTCGTGTTTGAGACAGAGCCAGACGCCTTTCATGTTCACGTCGACGACGCGGTCCCAGTTGTCGACGGTTTGGTCGACGGTCGGCTCGTTGTCGCCTTCGATGCCAGCGTTGTTGAACGCCATATCGAGCGATCCGTACGTCTCGAGGGTCGTGTCGACGAGATTTTTGACTGACGACTCGCTCGAGACATCCGTTTCGACGAACGTTGCCTCGCCACCACTCGATTCGATTCCGTCGACGACTGACTCGCCTCCATCTCGGTCGATGTCGGCCACGACAACGCTCGCGCCATCGCTGGCGAGTCGGTTCGCCGCTGCTCGTCCGATCCCCGACGCGCCGCCGGTGACGATCGCCGCCTTGCCTTCGAACTCGTATGGCATGTTCACTCGTTGAATAGTGAATCCATATAAATTCATCTCTCGGCCGGCCAGTTTGATTACTCCCGAACCGAATCAGGTAGCCGGTTCGGCTCTCGAGAGGGGTAGCTATTTGATGGTGACGGTGCAACGCCTTACCATACCGGCTCGGAAAACGAGCCACGCCAGTTGAAACCATGAGACTCTACGACTGTTACGGCCAGCACACACTCGAACAGCTACAGGACCAACTCGAGCGCTACGCTGACGTGGCGCTGTACGAAGACGTCTTCTCTACGGCAGGGCTCGAGCCCGGTGCGATCTCATCCTGGGAGGACTTTCGGTCGTTGCCGCTGACGACGACCGAGGACTTGCTCGCCGACGTCGAGTCCAACCCTCCGACGGGGTCGCTTCACGAAGAAGGGGCGATGATTTCGTTCACGCCGGCGAAGGACAGTGAATTGCCGGTGTTCGAAACGCCGGGGGACATTACTCGCTATGCAGAGGTCCACGGACGCATTTTCGAACGGCTGGGCATGGAACCGGGTATGCGGGCGATGGTCGCCTTCGGCTACCACGGCTTCGGGACCGGGTATCTACTCCACCGGGCGCTCGAGTACAACGGCATCGAAGTCATCCCTGCAGGTCCCGGGGACTCCGAGGCGAAAGCCGCCCGAATCGACGAGTTCGACGTCGACGTACTCTGGGCGAACCCGAGTTTCGCCCTCGAGGTCGCCGAACACGGCGGGGAGTCTCTCGACATCTTCATCGGCGGCGGCGAACCGTTCACTTCCGTCGACGGCCGCCGTGAACAGGTTCACGAGGCCTTCGGCGACCTCGAGTGTGCCGTCGACTGTTTCGGCCTGCGACAGGCCTGGCCGGTCGCCCTCGAGTGCGCCGCCGAGTGTGGGTTGCACGTCGTCGACGACTACATGATCGTCGAAATCGTGGATCCCGAAACCGGAGACGTGTTGCCGCTGGGTGAACGCGGTGAAGTCGTCCTCACGCACCTCGACCGTGAGGCGGGCGGCATGCTTCGCTATCGGACGGGCGACTTAAGCGTCCTCGAGGAAGGCTCGAGTCCACATGTCGACGGCTCGACCGTGATGATGCCCCAGGGGGTCTTCGGACGCACAGACGAGATGCACAAAATAAAGGGCGTGAAAGTGTATCCACAGGGAATTCCGCTCGTCCTCGGCTCGTTTGACGGGCTGAATCCGTTCGCCTACCGGCTCACCATTACGAGCGACGGCGGGAGCGACCACCTGGCAGTCACGGTCGAAGGCGAAGTCGACGAAGGAGCCCTCGAGGACGCGCTGGCCGACCGACTGCTGGTCAGACCAGACGAGGTGACGGCTGTCGACGACCTTGAGGACGGCCCGTCGGTGGTCGACGAACGGTACTGACCACGAACAATTTACTATTGTCTTACTACCAAATAAATCTGGAGTAACTACTAAATTACTATTGAAAACTGAGCAAAGCATCACTCGAGTCAGGGACCCGTTGATCAGGGTTGAACGTTCGTTCAGTGCCTCACTCGTCGTCGACGATATCCAGTGCTGCCAGATAGCCGTCGGTCATCGCACGGCCGTTCTGGAGACCGCTCTGGTAGCCGACGCCCCACTCGACTGGTGCACAGACCGAGCCCACGGCGTAGAGGCCCTCGAGCGGGTCGTCGTTCCAGTCGAGAACGCGGGCGTTCCGGTCGGTGATCAGGCCGACGTTGCCCATACTCGAGAGGCCGACGTACAGTCTGACGGCGTAGTACGGCGGTTCGGTTAGCGGACCGAGGTTGGGATTCGGGTCGTGGCCCGGGTCGCCACCCCAGACGTGTCCCCAGGCGTTTTCGCCACGGCCGAAGTCCGGGTCCTCGCCCCGTTCGGCGTGCCCGTTGAACCGTTCGACCGTCGCGGTGAGCGTTTCGGCGTCCATCTCGAGTTGGTGGGCCAGACCCTCGAGGTCGTCGGCTTCGGCGGCGAGGAACTCGTTGGGGTACTCCTTTCCGGGGAGTGTCGACCCGAGTGGGTACTTCTGCCTGTACTGTTCGTCGAAGATCATGTACGGCGGGAAATCCTCGTATTCGCCGGTCGGATCGTACAGCGAGGCGGCCTGTTTAGGGTAAAACGATTCGTCACAGAAACGCTCGCCATGGGCGTTGACGGCGAT
Source organism: Natronosalvus hydrolyticus (assembly GCA_025517525.1). Taxonomy (GTDB): domain Archaea; phylum Halobacteriota; class Halobacteria; order Halobacteriales; family Natrialbaceae; genus Natronosalvus; species Natronosalvus hydrolyticus. The sequence goes on along the minus strand of JAOPJZ010000013.1, from coordinate 6,726 downwards.
GGCGTGTGGCAGGCCGACGTTGTAGCAGTAGCGATAGAGCGGAGCCTCGAGGAACTCGCGACCGGGCACAGCGACGAAGAAGCCTTTCGCGCTGCCGACGGGCGGATAGACCCCGAGTTTCGCGCCCTCGAGGGCGGCCATCGTGTGGCCGTCACCGGTCGCGGTGGGAACGGCAGCGGAGGCGACGTACTCCGCCGGGGTGCCTTCGAAGGACTCGATGAGCGAGGCGTTCCAGTCGTAGGCGCCGGTATTGAGGACGATCCCCTCAGTTGCGGTCATCGTCCCTGTCTCGCCCTCGCGTTCGTATTCGACGCCGACGACTTCGCTGCCCTCGACGACGAGGTCGGTGACCGTCGTTTCGGTGTGGACGACGGCCCCGTTCTCGACGGCCGACCGAAGGAAATAGCCGATCAGGGCCGTTCCCATCGTGGCGACCCCTTCTTCACGTCGGCGGGTGATCGTGTCCCAGTCCCACTCCTGAGCGGTAAACGCTCCGCCCCAGGTCAGCAGTTCGTCGTTCGTCGCTCCGCCCGGGAGATGTGGCGAGTTCGGTAACTCGGCCGGAATTTCGTCCCTGTCGAGTGGTCTGGGCTCGAGATAGCGTCCTTCGTCTTTCCCCCCGGGACCCTCACTGTGGTAGTCCGGCATACCCCGGATACACTGCACCTCGAGGCCGAGTTCAGCCTCGAAGTAGGCGACGGCTTCGGGCGCTCGTTCCACGTAGCGCCGGGCGGCCGCCTCGTCAGCGTAGTGGTCGCCAGCGAGGTGGGTCAGGTAGTCGACCGCTTCCTCGATGGAATCTTCGTGACCGAGGTCGCGCATGTGGTCGTTTCCGGCTATCCACAACTGTGCACCCGAGAGTCCGCTCGAGCCGCCGATGACGGCCCCTTTCTCGAGAATCGTTACCGAGGCCCCGTTCGCCGCAGCCGTTGCCGCGGTTGCGACGCCGCCGACGCCAGACCCCACGACGATGAGGTCACTGGACTCACTGCTAGCTGTCATTGTGGTATGCGCTCACGCGCCACGTACTAAGCGATTCCGGATGCATCCCGTCACTGTCGTCGCTCCGTGAGGTCGTGAAATCTTTCGAGCAAAAACCGCACCCCGTCGGGAATTCGAAACGTTTCGAGAGCTCGAAACTGCCGTCAATTCCTCGAGACAAATCGGAAACTCGAACGGATACAAGCGGTTCGTTAGCGAGCACCTCTCGCGTTGTTTTCACGGTTGCAACCGCGTTCTTCGACTGGACGTCTCGGTTTCCAACGGTCCCGATTTACTCTTCAGTGAGCGTGTATCGAACCGACGGTCCGTTCTCGATTCGCTCGACCCGACCCGCGTCCTCCAGCACGTCGAGATGGCCGATAATTTCGGACATCCCCGCGAAGGTTTCGGTCGCCGGCAGGTCGGGGAACTCTCTGTTCATGACCTCGTAGGGCGTCAGCGGCCCGTCGTCGTCGAGTATCTTCGACACCCGGTCACTGCGCTTGTCGTGATGAGCCAGGATCTCCTCTACTCGAGCGGCGATGTCCGGAACGATCTCCCGATGGCCACCGTAGCCGGTCGTCACGTCCTCGGTCGCGATGCGTTCGAGGGCAGCCAGATAGTCCGGCAGACTCCGCGTTCGCTGGTCGGTCGTTCCTGGCTCGAGGGTGAGCAACGGGTTCGGGGAGATGTCGGCCATGACGTGGTCGCCGGTGAAAGCAGACTTGCGCTCGCGGTCGAGAAAGCAGACCGACGCGGGTGCGTGACCCGGCGTATGGATGGCTTCGAGGGTCGTCGTCTCATCGAGGACGATTTCGTCGCCCTCGGCGAGCGACCTGTCGACGGCCACGGGCTCACGAAATCGGTTGTACGATTCGGGCAGGGTGATGACGGTCTCGAGTAACTGCTCGGGGACGCCGACCGAGGCAAGATACGGGCGGAAAAAGGCCTGCTCGCGCTCGAAGTTCGCCGTGGGGTCGGCGAGTACGTCGACGGCATCGCGGTGGGCACATATCGTTGCCCCGGACTCATTTCGCACCCGGTCTGCCAGACCGAAGTGATCGATGTGGGGGTGCGTGATGAGGACTCGGTCGACGTCTTCCGTGGTATAGCCGAGTGCCTCGAGGCCATCCGTCAATTCTGTGTACGCGTCGTCGGTCAGCGGGCCCGGATCGATCAGTGTGAGGCCTCCGCGAGTGATCGCATAACAGTTGACGCGGCCGATCTGAAACGGTGTGCGGATGGCGATTCGCTCGACGTCGTTCATAGTTCGGACTCTCGGCTCATCGTGATAACTCTGTGGTCCACTCTACGTACAGAAGTGCTCGCCGTTCAGGCACAGTCGACGCGGTAGTAGCCGGTGAATTTGACGTATTCGCCGGACCTGAGCCCACACCCATTGCCCGACGGATACCCGTTCGATTCACCGGTGAGCAAGGCTGTGACCAGCGACTGGTCATCATCCGATAATTCGTCGTAATCTTTTACCCGGGCGTCGGCCGGTACGCAGTCCGTTTTCTCGAGGGCGAATGCTGAACACTGCCGCATGTAAGATAGTTACTGCCATGTTATGCTTATCCTTGTCATTGCGGCAATCTTCACCCGCCGCCCAAACGCTCATCAATCTCGGCTATGAGTGCTGACTATGCCGATTGACCCCGGTGATCAACTCGAGATTCGGACCCTCAGAGCAGCATACGGACACCACATCGACCAGGGCGAGTGGGACGCCTGGGTTGACCTTTTCACCGAGGACGCGGTCGTCGACTACGGCCCCTACGATCGCCTCGAGGGTCACGACGACCTCGCGGCCTTTGCCACCGAGGTCATCGACGACCTGTTCACCTACAGCATGCACCTCGCCCTGATGCCGATGCTAGAGGTCGATGGGGACCGAGCGACCGGTCGATGGTACTTGCTGGTGCTTTATTCCACGGCAGACGGCGATCCGGGCTGGCTCGCCGGGACCTACGAGGACACCTATCGGCGGGTCGACGGCGAGTGGAAGTTCGCCGCAGTCGAAAACGTGGTCCACGCGGATACTGGCGCGTACGGTAATTGAACGGCTCGAGTCCGTACCCAGACTCCTTCCCTTCGAGGGTTGTGTTTACCGGATTCCTTCCCTCCGAGGGTTGTGTTTACCGGACTACTTCCCTTCGAACGTTGGCTCCCGTTTGCTCGAGAACGCCGCTAACCCCTCGGCTAGATCGTCCGTATTCATCAGGTGACCGAACGCCTGGGCTTCGACCTCGAGGCCGGCATCGAGATCGTCCCAGCCGACGTCCATCGCACGCTTGGTCAGTTCCTGGGCGATCGGCGGGCCACCTGCCAGCTCGAGTGCGAGTTCGTGGGCGCGGTCCTCGAGATCGTCGCCATCGACCAGTTCGTTCACGAATCCGTACTCGAACATCGTCTCGCCGTCGAAGTGGGCGGCGGTGAAGATGATTTCTTTGGCACGACTCGCCCCGATCAGGCGTTGCAGTCGCTGGGTCCCTCCCCATCCCGGAAGCAAGCCCAGATTGTGCTCTGGCTGGCCGAACGTCGAATCGGGGGTCGCCAGCCGAAGGTCAACACAGGTGGCGAGTTCCATTCCACCGCCAAAGCAGTAGCCATCGATTGCAGCCACGACCGGCATTGGACAGGTCTCGAGGCGACCGAAGACTGCCTGGCCACGGCGGGACAGCGCTGTTCCCGCTAGTGGATCGCCGTCCCCGACGACCGTCTGGACTTCCGCACCTGCGGAGAACGCCCGGTCGCCGGTTCCCGTTAGCAAGAGCGAGCGGGCACCCGCATCGACGGCGACGTCGAGGGCTGCGTCGAGGTCTTCGAGTAGCGTCGGCGTGATCGTGTTCATCTTCGCGGGTCGGTCGATGGTAACGACCGCGACCCGTGCGTCGGTCACTTCCTCGCTCGTTTCGCCGTCACTCCCCAGCCACTCGAGGGTGACCGTCTCGAACTCGAGTTGCTCGCTCGAGGAATCGGTGTCGAAAAAGCCGTCCGCCGTCGCACGCTCGGCAAGGTAATCGGCCACCTCGTAACGTGGGTGGCCCGTCTGTTCGCCGGCGTCCTCGAGTGTTTCGAGCAGGGCCTCGAGGCCGCGGTCGTCGGCCATTCGGGCCGGGCCGTTTGGGAAGCCACCGCCGAGTTCGACGGCTTCGTCGACGGTTGCGGCGTCGGTCACGCCACCGCCGATGAGTTTGGCGGTTTCGTTGGCCATCACGGCCAGGAGTCGGTCCTCGACCGCGCTGACACTGTCGGTGGGCGAAATCTCGACGCCGCCGTTCTCGTAGTCGTAGAAGCCGGCTCCGGTCTTCTTGCCGTAATCGCCCGTCTCGACCTGTTCGATTAGCGTCGAGGCGGGTTCGTACCCGTCCCCGAGCGTGTCGTGGAGGTGTTCAACCACATCGAGGATCACGTCGACGCCGATCTGGTCGGCGAGTTCGAAACAGCCCATCGGGAGTCCGAGGCCGAACTTGGCGCTCGCGTCGACTTCCGCGATCGTGGCTTCGTCCGTCGCCACCAGCCAGGCGGCTTCGTTCAGCAACGGGACCAGAATTCTGTTGACGACGAAGCCGGGAACGTCCTTCGAGACGAGCACCGGCGTCTTGTCGATCGATTCGACGAACGCCCGGGCCGCTTCGAGGACCGCCTCGTCGGTTTCGTCGCCGGCGACGACCTCGACCAGCTCCATCCGCACCGGTGGATTGAAAAAGTGCAGCCCACACACCTGCTCGGGCCGACTCGTGACGGCCCCCAGTTCGCTGATCGACAGACTCGACGTATTGGACGCCAAAATCGCGTCCTCCGGTGCGTACTCGTCGACTTCCTCGTACACCGACCGCTTGATATCCATCCGTTCGGGGACGGCCTCGATCACCAGATCGGCATCCTCGAGCGCGGTTTCGATGTCGACGACGGGGGTAATTCGCTCGAGCGTCTTTTCGCCGGTTTCCGCCTCGAGGTGGCCGCCTTCGACGAGTTTGTCGACGCTCCACTCGATCTGCTCGTAGCCGTTCTGTACCATTTCGTCGTTGATGTCCCGGAGTCTGACAGTGTAGCCAGCGATGGCAGCCACTTCGGCGATGCCGTGGCCCATGCTTCCCGCTCCGAGAACGCACAGCGTCTCGATGTCACTCGCGTCCATACGCGACTCTCACGCCGCGGGTACGTGAATGTTGACATCGGTGCGGGTCTGTGGGACAACACGCCGGTCGACTGTATAGGCTTATAATCCTCGACTGCGCACTTCATCGCACACACGATGAAGATACTGGTCACGGTCAAGGAAGTGGCAACCGTCGACGACGCGTTCGAGATCGACGGCACCGCAATCGACGAGCGCTATCTGAGCGCCGATCTCAACGAGTGGGACGATTACGCCATCGAGGAGGCCGTCCAACTGTCCGAAGACGGCGTCGTCGACGAGGTCGTCACCGTCACGATCGGTGACGAAGAGACCGAACAGACGATCCGGCAGGCCCTCGCTAAGGGTGCCGACCGCGCTATCCGGGTGTGGGACGATGCGCTCGACGGAGTGGACCTGCTTGATGTCGGGGCGAAGGTTGCGATTCTCGAGGCAGTGGTCGGAGCTGAAGAGCCCGATTTGGTGCTGACAGGCGTCCAGTCGGGCGACGACAGTTTCGGGGCGACGGGTGTCGCGCTGGCGGAAGCCGTCGGTACGCAGTGGGCGGCGGTCGTCAACCAGCTCGACCTGGAAAACGGCGCCGACGTGGCGTCGGTTCACCGCGAACTCGAGGGTGGTCTCGAGGAACTGACCGACATCGACCTGCCCGCGGTACTATCGATTCAGACGGGTATCAACGAGCCGCGGTACGCGAGTCTCCGGGGCATTCGGATGGCCCAGCGCAAGGAACTGGACCACCAGACGCTGGCCGACCTGGGTGTCGATAGCGAGGCTGTCGCGGGCGACCTCGAGTTGATGTCGATGTACGAACCGGAGAGCGAGAGTGATACGACCGTGTTCGACGGGAGCGCCGACGATACGGCTGGGCAGTTGGCTGAACTGCTGCGGGAGAAGGGGGTGGCCCAATGAATTCCATCGCCCACTCCGTGGACGATGGAGTCAGTATCATCACCGGAGGTGAAAGCCAATGAGCGACATTTTAGCCATCGCCGAACACCGCCAGAGCGAACTTCGCGACGTCAGCCTCGAATTGATCACGGCGGGTGTGGAACTCGCCGACCAGACGGGTGGTGACCTGCACGTGGCGGTCATCAGCGGCGACGTCGAGGGCTACGCCGATGAACTCAATCGGGTGGGTGTGGACGCAATTCACACCGTCGCCTACGGCGAGGAGTTCAACCACGACGTGTACACACAGGCAGTCACGCAACTGGTCGATTCCATCGGCCCGAGTTACATGCTGGGGCCAAACAGCGTGAACGGCCTGGATTACCTGCCTGCGGTTGCGACCCGGCTGGACGTGCCGCTGGTGACCGACGTGGTCGGCCTCGAGACGGCTGGGGAGACGCTGACGGCGACCCGGGAGATGTACGGCGGGAAAGTCGAAACGACCGTCGATGTCGAGGGAACGCCAGTCGTCGTCTCCATCCGTGGTGCAGAGTGGCCCGTCGCTGAAGGTGCGGGTTCAGCCGACGTGGAGGCGTTCGACGCGGAGATTGACGAGGACGCGATCGGCTCGAGCGTGAACGGTTTCGAGGAGGTGGCTGGCGGCGACGTCGACATCAGCGAGGCGGACCTGCTGGTGTCGGTTGGCCGCGGTA
>JAOPJZ010000012.1 GCA_025517525.1 Natronosalvus hydrolyticus | reverse complement strand
GTCCCATACTTGTTTCACGCTCTCATGGGATATAGCAGAATTTCCATCGAGTCAGTACGCCGTTTATATCAATCTCAGCGGGTTTCAACAGAGTCCCGTACTTTCGTTTGACCCGAGCGGCCGTTATTCGCCTTTATCGATGTCCTCGAGCACACTATGCGCGTAAAATGCGACGGAAAAATCCTGTGGGGATGGTATTGCACACGCGAGGGTAGCCAACAGGATCGCAGTAACTGCAGGCTGGGCAGGTACGGTGAGGAGGCCGGTTGCGACTCCCAGAGCAGGGAGTGCTAGCAGGAGGGGACTCATCGCCGCTACCCGGAGGTTCCAGGCCGGTTCCGCTCCGGTTGGCTGTGGGTGGACGACAGCCCAGGGGTGACTGAGCATTCCGGAGAGGACGCCCGTGGTTCGCTCGCCGCCGAAGACGATGGTATACTCGATGCCGGCGAGTCGAAGCACCAGTGCGTGCAACCACTCGTGAAGCACCAACCCGACCGCGACCGACGGTAACAGGACGAAGACGGCGAGCAGTCGGTCGGGTGCGAGTTCGATCATATCGGTATGTACGTTTCGGGATTCGATGACGGCGTTATCAATCCGTCGAAGCCCCGTTCGATATGTATGGGTTCGTCGCTCGAGACAAAGGCCCAGGCCTGCACTGATTGGTGTATTTTAACGGGTTTTGACGCTGAAAGCTGCTCTCGAGACATCATTCGTCTCCCGGCTTTCGTGCGTCTCGAGCGGTCATTCCAACGGCTGGTGGTTCCTGAACAATCATTAAGTACTTTGGTGAGAGATAGCATGGCATGGCATTCACCGAGGAAATGGAGTTCGGACACGAAGACCGAAAGCGCATTTACGAACACGTCGAGCGTCAGGGTGCGGTCGACCCGGACGAGGTCAGACGCCGGCTCCAGATCGACCCTGGTGGATTCAGACACCACGTAGCCATCCTGAAACGGGACGGCCGTCTCGACGATCGGGACGGAACACTCCGGGTTACGATAGAAGCGGGTGCTGAGGAAGAGTATCGTAGCGACGACCTCGAATTTCACATCCGGCCGGCCAGACAGGAGGACCTGGCGGGCATCGTCGGGGCGATTCGACAGGTCGCCGAGGAGAAAACCTACATCGTCGCCGAGTCGGTCGCCGACGAGGTCGACCATCAGGACGCGCTGTTGCGGTACAACGAACTCGAGGCCCGGATGTTCTTCGTCGCGACGGTTAACGACGAAGTCGTCGGCTGGGTCCACATTCACGGGCAGGAACTGGACAAACTCAGCCACACCGCGGAGTTGACCGTCGGCGTCATCGAGGAGTACCGAGAACACGGTATCGGCTCGCATCTGCTCTCGCGTGGCCTCGAGTGGTCCGGTTCCAACGGCTACGAAAAGGTGTACAACAGCGTTCCCTCCACGAACGAGGAGGCAATCGAATTCCTCGAGACCCACGGTTGGGAGATCGAAGCGGTCCGGGCGGATCACTACAAACTCAACGGTGAGTACGTTGACGAAGTAATGATGGCGCTGAAACTTTGACATCCTCCCCGCCCTGAAGGGCGAGGATTCCCACGGCACCGCACCGCTGGGTTGGGATGGTTACGGTTTGTAGACACCCTGGAGGGCGACTACTGGCTGTGCCAATCAGCCGTTACTCCTATCCCGACATGGGATTCAGAGATACTTTTTGACTGCACCCCGCTTCTGACACAGAAGGGGTGTCTTCTGCTTGGAATCGGGAATCGCGATATTGTCCGATTAGGTGGGCGGATAGACCGCCTCGGATGCGTATGCTTACGGCCCATAGGTACTTAAAAACATCACCCTGACATCTCGAATACCCCCTGTGGCAGCGTTGTCGGATTCATCCCACGACTAAAGTCGTGGGCTTTCTCCTGTTTCTCTAGTAAACTACCCCACCCTACTCCCTCGCTGCGCTCGTTCGTTGAGGAAGGGGGCTCCGCGCTTTCCGTCTTAGCTGAGTCAGCTATTCAGGATGTCCGTGATGGCATGGAGGCTTTCCACTTCGTAGGTCGGTGTCGCTGAGAGCGCCACGTCTGTGCTATGGGGTCTTCTGACGAAAACCGAATCTATCCCTGCACGGTGGGCTGCGACCACATCGTTCTCGCTATCACCAATGTACAGCGCCGATTCTCCCTCGAGGTCCGCGAGAGCTTTCTCGAGGTAGTGGGTATTCGGCTTTTTCAGATCGAGGCTTTCCACTGTTTTTGCTCGTCCATAATACACCTCGAAAAGGGGAGCTAACTCGAAATACTCCAGGACAAAGGCGATTGTACTGTGGTGATTGTTGCTAACGACTCCACAGGGGAGAGACAGGGTTGAAAGTGCATCAATATCGTCATACAGCCCTCGAGAACCGGCTTCGAATTTCTCGAACTGAGATTGTTCGTCGTGACGTTCTCGAGCTTCCCAGAACGTTTCTGGGTCAATATCGTATACGCTACAGATTTCCTGGAGCCGTCCAACAGTAGTGCCGTTCACGATGTCGTCAAGGTGTCGCTGATCCACTGCTGTAACGCCCACCGCTTCGAAGGCTGTCACTGTGGCTTCAACCTGGGTCTCGTAAGCAGGTGGATCGACCAGAATGCCATCACTGTCAAAGAGCGCGATATCGTATTCTGTCACCTTCTGTCAATTGTAAATACAGTATATGAGAGTTACGATTCTGTGACCTTGCCAAACCACCACTCGTGATCTGACACACCATACGGGGTTCTGTTATCAACCCCTGTCTATTGACTCACACGAGGCGTTACTCTAGTCATGACGGAACTTTCAGTACCGCCAATCGAGGACGAGGCAATCCAGCGGTTCGACGACGACCGATTCACCCGTGACCGCGTCTGTGTCGTCACCGGTGGGGCGTCGGGAATCGGTCGCGCGGTCTCACTCGTCGCCGCCAGCAACGGGCTGTCGGTCCTCGCCACGGATATCGACGAGACTGGCCTCGAGGAGACGATGGACCACGCTGATCGACTCGAGGTGGCTGACGCTATCACCCCGTTTGTGTCAGATCTGACGAGTGATACTGACCTCGAGTCCATCGCCATCGCTGCTCGAGAGCTGGGTTCGGTGACCTTCCTGGCGAACGTCGCCGGCCTCCAGCACGTCTCACCCCTCGAGTCGTTCCAGATCGAAGCCTACGACACCCTCCAGTCGGTGATGGTCCGTGCGCCGTTCGTTCTGACGCGCGAACTGTGGGGTGACCTTGAGGAACACGACGGCTGTGTTGGCAACATGGCGTCCGTCCACGGGCATTACGTGACGAGCGACAAGGTCGCCTACAACGTCGCCAAGTTCGCTATACGAGGCCTGACGCAATCGATAGCCGCCGAGGGTGACGGCGACGTCCGTTCATTTTCCGTGAGTACTGGATACGTGAAAACGCCGCTGGTTACCGACCAGATTCCAGAGACGGCTGCCCAACGCGGCCTCGAGGTGGAGGAAGTCATCGAAGACGTGATGCTCGGCCAGGCCCGAACCGATGAGATGATGACACCGCTCGAGGTTGCCCACCTCTTCTTATTTGGCTTCTCGAGGTTGGCCAAACACTGCAACGGAAGTGATCTGCTGGCTGATGACGGGATGACGCTCACCTACGATTAACTCGGATGGGTTATGGAGACCTTTTGGCCTCTGACTAATTGGTAGTGAACTAGTAGCAAATGGTATTGATAGTGTATTATTTTCCTCCCCCGTCATTGTGAGTAATGAAAACGTATGGGGTTGCCAAAATAGAATCTCGAGACGATGGTCTAACCCCACTCATCGGAAAATAATCGGGACGGTCGCCTTTCAAAAAGGGTGTCGTCCTTGCAGCTGGGTGTCGGCCTTGTAGCCGTCGTTGGACGGATTCCTCAGCCAATACGATTCACTACCGAATTCCCCGTTGCCGTCCATTCACCCCTCGAGGTTTGTATACCAACCTTCGGCGTTTAGGACCCCTAGTCCATCTAGAGAATTAGTATGCCACGAGATACCAAGCGGCGTACGGTGCTCCGACGGACTGGTGCACTGGCAGCGCTCGGGACGGCTGGACTGGCAGGGTGTATCGCAGACGAAAACGGCGACGACAGTGGGAACGGTGCTGACGACGGCAACGGCGCAGACGACGGAAACGGCACAGACGACGGCAACGGGGGCGACGGCAGCGAGGAAGTTGCCGACGAGACGATTCGAATCGGGGCGATGCAACCCGTCTCGGGCGACCTCGAGTACTACGGTCAGATCAGCCTCATGGGCTTTTACTCGGGAATCGCCTACAAGTACGACCTCGACCCAGTCGAGGAGATGACCACCGGGACGTACACGCTCGACCCGGAAGACGGACCGACATTCGAGTTCATCGTTGAGGATACGGTGTTCACGCCGGATACGGCCCAGCAAGTGGCCGAGGACCTGGTTGTCGACGAGGATGTCGACGTGTTGTTCGGGGCTTCGAGTTCCGATTCGGCGCGACGTATTTCGGCGAACATCCTCGACGATGCCGGAATTCCCTACATTGCGGGCCCGTCAGCGGACGCCGACATCACGGTGTCATCCGATCACTGTCACGAGTTGCTGTTCCGCGCAAGTGAGCACACGGCAATGGACGCTCGAGCGGGCGGCCGATACGTCGCCGAGCAGGGGGACGTCTCGACTGTCGCCATCTTCGCTGCGGAAGGGGCGTTCGGTGAGGGTGTCGCGAACAACTACCGCGAAGTCCTCGAAGGGCAGGGTGTCGAAGTACTGGACCCACGGTTCGTCGAACCCGGCTACAGCGAGTTCGAAGGGTTGTTCGACGAGGCTATCAACCAGGGTGCAGACGGCGTCGTCGGTGGGTTTACGTTCATCACGTTGCCGGAGTTCCTCCCGACGGCGATGGCCTACGACGAAATCCAGGCGTTCGGTGGCTTTGCCGAACTGGTGACGACACAGGTTACCGGACAGACTGTCGAGGCTACACTGGGCGAGGGCTTTACGGCCGAAGATATCCAGGATGCCGGACTGGGTCCGTTCACGACCCGCTATCACTGGAACCAGTACGACAACTCGATCAACGACGCCTTCATCGACATGCACACTGAGGCGTACGGGCTGATGCCGGATCTGTTCAGTGCGGGGACGTTCGTCGGCGGGTCGGCACTCGTGCAGGCTATCGACGAAACCGGTTCGGTCGACGGCGGCGACATCGCTGACGCGATGCGCGGGATGACGGTTATCGACACGCCGAAAGGCGAGAACGCCTATACATTCCAGGAGCACAACAACCAGGCGGCATCGGCCATGACCGTCGCCTGGCCGGTGCCGACCGACGACGACGTTGCCGAGTACTGGGACGCGTCGGTGATGCCCGGCGAACCCATCGAGACGTTCGAACCCGAGGAGGTCATGGTTCCAGCAGACGAGGCTAGCTGCTCGCTCAACTGATCTCATGGTACTCTGGACGTCGAATTTGACGAAACGGTTTGGCGGCGTTACCGCGGTCGATAGCGTCGACTTCAGCCTCGAGCGTGGCGAACTCTGTTCGGTGATCGGCCCGAACGGTGCGGGGAAGACGACCTTTTTCAACCTGTTGACCGGCGTACTCGAGCCCACAGCGGGTTCGATCGAGTTTGCGCCGGCCAGGGATGGGGGTGTTGGTGGTACAGACGGCAGTGATTCTCCCAACGGGCGAATCGATATTACGGACGCACAACCACACGAGACGGCACTGATGGGGCTTCACCGTTCGTACCAGATAACCAATATTTTCCCGACGGTGTCTGTCCTCGAGAACGTCCGCGTGGCCGCACAGGCCCATCGCGGGAGCGACTCCTGGCAGTTCTGGCGCAACGTCAACGCGTTCGATGACCACTATGCAGAGGCGGAAGCGATTCTCGACCGAATCGGCCTGACCGAGTACGCCGACCGAACCGCACAGAATCTGAGTCACGGCGAAAAACGCAACCTCGAGATCGGCATCGCGCTGGCTGGTGATCCGGATGTACTCTTGCTCGACGAACCGACGGCCGGCGTCTCGAGCGAGGACGTCGGGCAGGTCACCGACATCATCGAGGACGTCGCGGCCGATCACGCCGTGATGTTGATCGAACACAACATGGACGTGGTGATGGGGATCAGTGACCGGATCGCCGTGTTGAACCGTGGCGAGTTGATCGCCGATGGTGACCCCGAAACAGTTAGAAACAGCGAGGCCGTCCAACGGGCGTATCTCGGCGGCTACGATGGTACCGAAGAGACCCCAGATGGCGACGACACCGCAACCGGGGTGAGTGCCTGATGGCGTTGCTCGAACTCGAGGGCGTTCACACGTACTACGGCGAGAGCCACATCTTACAGGGTGTCGACCTCCACGTCGAGGAGAACGAAGTCGTCGCGCTGATCGGCCGTAACGGCGTCGGGAAGACGACCACACTCCGGACCATCATGCAGTTGACGCCGCCTCGAGAGGGGACCGTTCGATACGATGGCGTCGACGTGACTGGACGGCCGACACACGAAGTGGCCACGAACGGAATCGGCTGGGTTCCCGAAGACCGGCGAATGTTCGGCTATCTCACCGTCGAGGAGAACATCCGCGTCGCGGTGCCGCCGGAAGGTGACTTCGAAAGACTTCGAGACGAGATGTTCGAGTTGTTCCCGGACCTCGAGCGGTTTCGGGAGAAAGAAGCGAGAAATTTGAGCGGCGGCCAACAGCAGATGCTCGCCATTGCTCGCGGTATGGTCGGCGACAATGACCTGTTGCTGGTCGACGAACCGAGCGAAGGACTGGCCCCGCTGATCGTCGAACAGGTCGTAGAGGTGCTCCGTGAAGCCTCGGCCGAGACGACGATGGTCCTGGTCGAACAGAACTTTCCGCTCGCGATGGACCTCGCCGACCGGTTTTACCTGCTCGATCACGGAACCGTCGTTGAATCCGGTTCGACAGAAGGCGTGACTGCTGAGGACGAACGCATTCGGAGGTATCTTTCGGCATGATGGACACACTCACCCTGTTGACGACGCTCGAGGCAGTGCTGGTCGGCGACACGCTCACGCCCCTGTTTACCGACGGGCTTCGCAGTTTCTTCCGACCCGATACACTGGCTCGGATCTTCATCGAAGGACTCGGCAAGGCGGCCATCTACTTCATTATCGCCATCGGATTGACCCTCGTTTTCGGACTGATGGGTATCCTCAATTTCGCCCACGGCGCGTTCGCGATGGTCGGCGCGTATCTCGGTGGCATCCTGATGGTGGTCGGCCTCTCGTCCGGGTCGGGAACGTTCACACGAATCGCGTTTTTCGTCGTGGTAGTCGCCGTCATCTTCGCGCTGTTGACTGCCGTCGGCGCTGCCCTCGAGATCGGATTGGTACGCCCCATCTATGACCGCACGCCCATGTATCAGATTTTGCTGACCTTCGGTGTCGGCTTGATCCTCGAGGAACTCGCTCGGATCATCGCCTCGGCTCGTGGTATCCAGCCGGAGCCCACGTGGGCCGCTGCGCAGGCGACCATTCCAACGGTCCTCGGCACGCCATCGGAGATTCTTCTGAACCTCTTCGGTGCTCGAATACGAGGATTCTATCTGTTCGCTATCGTCGCCGGTGCGATACTGGCGGCTATCGTCTGGGCGTTCCTCACGAAAACGCTTTATGGACTGTACATCCGTGCAGGCAGTGAAGACCCGGAGATGGTCGAAGCCCTCGGGATCGACGTTCGGAAGGCGTTCACCGTCGTCTTCGGTCTGGGTATCGGCCTGGCCGCCGTCGGTGGCGTCTTCCTGATGTGGGACCCCACGGAAGGACCCAGTGTGCTGCTCAACCTCGACGTGTTGTTGTACGCGTTCGTCGTCGTCGTGATTGGTGGCCTCGGCTCGTTCAAAGGCACGCTCGTGGCGGCGATCATCGTCGGAATGGCCGACTCGTTTACCACCTGGGTGTTCGCTCGAGGCATCATCGACTTCTCGGGGCTCCCGGAGGTCACCATCTTCCTGTTGCTCGTGATCGCACTGATCGTGCGCCCACAGGGGCTCTACGGCGTCGAGGAGGTGGGTGGCCATTAGCTCCCCTGATAGCGATCTGGCGCAGACAACGGACGAGGAATCCGCGGTGAGCGACGCCACTGACGCCGCCGAAGCCGAGGACACACGCTGGGCTCGAGATTATGTGCACGATCACCTCGCTCACGCGCTGGTGATCGGTTTCTTCATCGTTTACCCGCCCCTGTACAGCGTCTTGACTGGACTTCCGGCACTCGACATCGGTGTCGGCATCGTCGATCCAGGCGCGTTCTTCAACGCTTTCTTGCCGGCAACGACGTTCCTCATCGGGATGTTGTTCTTGGGCTTGTTTGCGATGAGTTTCGACTTCATCAGCGGCTATACCGGTTACCTGTCGTTCGGTCACGCCGCGTTCTACGGTATCGGTGCATACACCATCGTGCTCGCAGCCAATGGACAGATTCCCGGGATTCCGGGCGGAACCCCGTTCATGCTGACGATGGTGCTCGGCGGCATCATCGCGATCATCACCGCGCTCGCCATCGGTGCCGTTTCGTTCCGACTGACGGGCGTCTACTTCGCCATGTTGACACTCGGGTTCGCGCAGGTGCTGTACGAACTGATTCGAAACTGGGGCTACGTCGGTTCGAACCCACTCGAGGGACCGAACCACGCTGGTCCAACTCCCGAAATCGGCGTCCCGTTCGTCGATTCGCTGTCGGTTGGACTCGGTCGACTGTCGGGTGACAGCTTCACCAACGTGCTGGGGACCGGCCTCGACATCTCGGCAACGCTCACTTCCTACTACGCCATCGGACTCATCGTCGTCATCTGTTATTTCGCGATGCAACGTATCATCCATTCGCCGTTCGGCCGCGTGATGATCGCCATCCGCGAAAACGAAGAGCGTGCAGAAGCCGTCGGCTACAACGTGTTCTGGTACAAGATGGGAGCGTTCGCCATGAGCGCCTTCTTCGCAGCCATCGCCGGCGCGTTGTTCGCCGCCTACACCGGCAGTGCGTCGCCTGACAGCACGTTCTACTTCCTCGTGACTGCCGACGCCCTGATCGTGACCATCATCGGCGGTATCGGCACGCTTGCCGGGCCGCTATTTGGCTCGTTCCTCTTCGAATGGCTCGAGGACATCCTCTCCTCTCAGCAGGGCGGTCTCGCCCCGTACCTCCGCGAAACGCTCCCGGAGGGCCTGTTGAGTGTGGACGTTGTTGGATTGACCTTCCTCGAGTTGATCAACACGCTCATCGACGGACGCGCGCCGTTGTATCTCGGTATCGTGTTCGTCCTCTTCGTCCTGTTCGTTCCCAACGGGTTGCTCGGGTCGGTCCGAGACCGACTCGGCGGTACCGTTGCGAAATGCCTCCCTGCCCACCTCGAGCGGTATCGACGCTAGCTCGAGTCCTGGCAGGACAACCGTTTGATACGTTTCATGACACTTTCAATACACGGCCGAGCAGCACAGTATGGCTCGCGCGTCGCCGTCATAGACCGGGGGATGGGCCCCGATTCCGAGGCGGCTGGCGACCCAGCGAGTGACGACCAGTACACCTACGGCGACCTCGCCGCGGCGACTCGAGCCTGTAATCGTCGGCTCGCAGCCAATGTGGTCGGCGAAGGCGATGTGATCGCGGTACTCGCTCGAAACCGGGTCGAACTCCTGATCCTTTTTTTCACCGCCGTCGACCGTGGCGCAATCCTCGCACCGATCTCTCATCGGCTCGCTGGCGAATCGGTACGCACCATTCACGAGCGAATCGACCCGACCCTCACGCTGTATGAACCACAGTTCGAGGGCCTGCTCGAAACCGGGACCGAGGAATCGACAGGGGCCGAAACTGCCGAGGAGGAGCGGGGCCTCGAGGGGACGACCTACCGGGATCTCGAGCGTTTCTTCGATCTCACCGTAGACGATGCCGCCGACCTGGATACTCCTGACGGCTGGTTACACCCGCAAGATCTCGACACCGTTCCACGTGACCCGGACCGATCGG
This sequence comes from Natronosalvus hydrolyticus, assembly GCA_025517525.1. Lineage (GTDB taxonomy): Archaea > Halobacteriota > Halobacteria > Halobacteriales > Natrialbaceae > Natronosalvus > Natronosalvus hydrolyticus. The sequence goes on along the minus strand of JAOPJZ010000012.1, from coordinate 85,359 downwards.
TGTTGTATCTGCATACCGGCGGCACGACCGGCGTGCCGAAAGTCGTCGTCTGTCCCTACCGGCAAGTCGAGTGGAACTGCATCACCGAACTGGCTGCCTGGGGGTTGGGCAAAACCGATGTGTCGCCCGTGTTCTTGCCCCTCTTTCACACCGGTGGCTGGAACCTCCTGACGCTCCCAACGCTGTACGTCGGCGGGCAGGTCGTTCTCCACCGCGAGTTCGACCCTGGATTCGCACTCGATACCATCGAGCGCTACGGGGCAACCCACGCCTTCGGGGTCGCCGCCATCTTTCAGGCGATGGCCGACCACCCCGATTTCGAGACCACCGACTTCGCGACCGTCGACTGGTTCATGAGCGGCGGCGGACCGACCAGCGAGGCGGTTATGGACGCCTATCGCGACCGGGGTCAACGGTTCTCACAGGGGTACGGTCTCACCGAAGGTGGGCCGAACAACCTGTACCTCGACCCCGAGCGAACGGTCGACCAGGAGAAGTCCATCTCGAGCGTCGGGCGACCGTTTCCCGACTGCGAGGCACGGATCGTCGACGACGATGGCACGGTGCTCAGGGCAAACGATATCGGCGAACTCGAGGTTCGTGGCCCGATGACTGCAGCAGGCTATCTCGAGACCGAGGACGGCACGTTCGAGGGCGAGTGGGTGTCGACGGGTGACCTGGCCAGACGGGACGAAGCGGGAGATTACACGATCACCGGCCGAACCGATAATATGTTCGTCAGCGGCGGGGAGAACGTCTACCCCGAAGAGATCGAAGCCGTCCTCGAGGACCATCCGGATGTCGATTCGGTTGGGGTCGTCGGAATCCCACACGACCGGTGGGGAACGGTTCCGAAGGCCATCGTTTCAGGATCACTCGAGGATTCATCGACGCTCGAGGCGTACGCCCGTGACACACTCGCGGATTTCCAGGTGCCACACGAGATTCAGGTGGTCGATGCCGTGCCACTGAGCGGAGCGGGTAAACTCGACCGGGGCACACTCGAGGATCAGTACGGCCCGTCGTCTGAAGAGGCGGTGGGACGAGCGGGAGAGGGTACCGATAACAGCGAGGGTGAGGGGCTATGACGACCGTTGGCCTCACCGGTTTCGGTCGGTACCTCCCCGACAAAACGCTATCGGGGAGTGAGATCGCCGCCGAAAGCGGTATTCCTGAATCAGTGGTCGTCGATAAGATGGGCGTTCGTCGGAAACACGTCTGTCCTCCCGGAGAAGATCATGTCACGGATATGTGTGTCGCCGCTGCCCAAGATGCCCTCGAGATGGCCGATCGCTCACCGACGGATATCGACATGGTCCTCTATCACGGCAGCGAGTACAAAGATCACGTCGTCTGGTCGGCTGCCGCAAACATTTCGGAGCAATTAGGGGCCGAGAGCGCGTTCGCCACGGAAAGTCACACACTCTGTGCCAGCGCGCCGATTGCGGTTCGACAGGCCCGTGCGCAACTCCAGGTCGACCACGTCGACACGGCGTTGCTGGTCGCTGCAAGTCGTGAAGAGGACCTGATCGACTACGAAAACGAGCGGTCGTCGTTCATGTTCAACTTCGGTTCCGGGGCCAGTGCGATGGTTCTCGAGGCAGACCCCGGAAGCCGTTCTCGAGCCATCGTTCACGAAAGCGCAGCCCTCACGGATGGCTCGTTCGCACACGACGTCGTCATGCCAGCGGGCGGTTCACTCGAGCCACCATCCTCCGAGACCGTCGCGGCTGACCGCCACCGTCTCGACGTTCCCGACCCGGACGGGATGAAAGAACGCCTCGCACCGGTTTCTTTGCCGAACTATCTGACCGTGGCCGATACTGCCCTCGAGCGCTCCGGCTACGAACGGGCCGACCTCGATTTCGTCGCGGTTACCCACATGAAACGCTCGTTCCACGAGGTAGTGTTCGACGAACTCGGACTCGATCACGAGACCGACGGTGTCTATCTCGACACCTACGGCCACGTCCAGAGCGCCGACCAGATTCTCGCACTCGGGGACGCACTCGAGGACGGGTTGCTCGAGGCAGGTGACCTGGTGTGTTTCCTCGCTGCGGGAACGGGCTACACCTGGGCCGCTACGGTGTTGACCTGGCAGGGCTGATACGGTTTCCTGTATCTTTGTATTGGTGATCGGGATTTCATGGCGGCATCGTGGATAAGAGATGACGGTAAATCGTATGCCACTCCGTTGCGCGTATTTTTAGGGACAGAGCCAGAAGACCCTGCTATGGCAGACTCGTCGGACACTTCTCGGTCGAACGGTCTCGTACACACACTCGAGGCCGACACAGGCGTCGTCTGTGTCGTCGGCGCTGGGGGAAAGAAATCTACTCTGTACGAACTGGCCGGTCGCCTCGAGCGGTGCGTCCTGACGGCAACCGTTCGGATTCCAATTTTCGACGAGCAGGTAGCGAAGGTCGACGTCGTTTCGGATCCCGTTAGGACGCTCGAGCAGGTGATTCAGCGGGAGGACAGCGGTTCGGAAGAATTCTGGCCGCTCGGCGTCGTTCCTGAACGCGATGGGACCGACAGATATCGTGGCTACGATCCGGAAACCGTGGACCGTATCGCGGCTCTCGACGGTATCGATCAGGTCCTAGTGAAAGCCGATGGAGCCAGAACGCGGCTGTTGAAAGCGCCGAACGACCGCGAACCACAACTCCCGCGGTCGGCGGATACCGTCCTCGCGATTGCGAGCTGTCACGCGGTTGGCCGTTCGCTCGAGGCCGACGTCGTTCACCGCCCGGAACGGGTCGCCGCGCTCACTGGTCGTTCGGTGGGCGACGTCCTCGAGCCAGCGGACATCGCGACCGTGTTGACTCACAGCGACGGTGGGATGAAGGGGATTCCTCCATCGGCGACTCCCATCCCCGTTATCAACATGGTCGACGACGAAGCCGACCTCGAGGTCGCTCGCGAGATTGGCCGACTCGTGCTCGATGACGGTGGTGACGACCGAATCGAAAAAGTCGTCCTCACGAGTATGATCGAACAGGACCCGCTCGTCGACGTTCTCGAGTGAACCGGGCAAAGGGCCCACCGTGAATCACGTGGGAAGTTCGTTTTGTTTTATCATCAATAATAACGGAACACTTTTTGAGAGTTGCCGATACTGTCCACCATTCACATGGGGAACGAGAACACAACACACCAGCTAATCGGGAAAGAAATCGGGTTACTCGGAGCCGTTGCTCTCGTCGTGGGTAACGCGATATCCGTCACGATGTTTTTGCTTCCGGCCCATCTCATGGCCGACGGTGTCGGCCCGAGTATCGTTCCGGCAGTGGTTCTCGCCGCGTTACCCATGGTGTTCGGCGTCATTGTGATGATACAACTCGGTGCTGCGCTTCCCGTCGCTGGTGGCGGCTATCTCTATCCCTCGAGGCTCATCGGTCCGTTCTGGGGGTTCACGATTCCGTGGCTGGTCGTCCCGACGATCTGGTTCGGACTCGTGTATACGGCTCACGGCTTCGCCGAGTACGTTCGATTTTTCGTCGACATACCGCTCTCGGTGTTGATCGCCGCGGTGTTGATCGCGTTCGTGTTGGTGAACTTGCGTGGGATCAAACTCGTCACGACAGTTCAGTTCGCCCTCGTTGCGACCATCGTCGGCGGAATGTTGGTGTTTATTGTGCCCGGCGCGTTCTACATCGACACGGCCAACTACACGCCGATGTTCCCCGAAGGCTACGGCCCGTTTATCGTCGCGACGATTTCGCTTTTTATCGGCATGTACGGATTCAACCTGGCCATCGATATCGGTGAAGAACTCGAGGACCCGGAACGAAACGTCCCTCGCGTTTTGATCTACAGTATGCTCATCGGGATGTCGCTCATGATCGGGGTCGTCGTGGTCACTATCGGCGTTATGCACTGGACGGAACTCGCCGGCCTCGAGGCCGGGATTGCGATGGTCGCCCTCGAGTTCCTCCCGTGGTGGGCAAGCGGGTTCGTCGCCCTGGCGGCGGTGATCGGCGGAATTACGACGGTCAACACGCTGATCGTCACCTACTCGCGCGAGATCATGCGGGCTGCACGGGACGACGTGTTTCCGTCGTCACTGGCGAATCTCCACCCGAAATACGAGAGCCCGAACCGGGCGGTCCTCTTACTCGGGGTCCCGGCACTGTTCATCGTCCCCTTTACACCTTCCCCGACGCTGTTGGCACCAGGGCTCGGAATGGTATTGCTGTACGCCTTCTTCCTCCTCTCGGTCGCAGCCTGGCGATTACCGAGTCGATTCCCGGAGCGATATGCGAACGCGCCCATTCAATTGCCGAAAGGGGCACTCATGGCCGCCGCAATCGGCGGTGGACTCTCGACAGCGCTCTTTTGGGCGTTGCTCTCCTCGCAAATGCCCTGGATGGGGCTGTTGATTCTCGGCTGGGTTGGACTGGGATACGTCGTCTTCCGGTATCGTGTGGCCCAATTCGATCGGCAAGGCATCGACCTCCGCGAGCGGTTGCACACACTGGACGAACACGAACGGAACCCACAGCAATCATCGGACGACTGATACGGGCCGTTTTCATTCGGGAGAGGATACGCGCCATAACGCCCGATACAGACCAACCATGGTGATATCGTGTTCCGTACGGAGTTCGTGACAGGCCTCGAGGTATTGATGATACGACACGGCATCGAACGGGTCTGGAGTGCTCGAGCCCTCCTCGAGAGCGCCAGCGTTCACCACCGCTTTCCACAGGCGGTCATCGATCACGAGGTACCGGCCCGGATCTGCGTAAAACAGCAGCGCCGAGGTGACCGGCACGTCGAACCCCTCGAGATCGGTCAGCGCCTCGAGGAGCTGCTCGATTTCAGTTTGTGGGGGTGGGCTCCGCTCAGCGTCATCGGTGTGGTCTATCGCCTCGAGTGCCGTCCCAATCGCGTCCTGGACGTCGCCCCAGTCGTTCGTCCGAAAGGCTTCCTCGGCCGGATGGACGGCACTCGTGCGTCGGCGTCTTCCAAACCAGCGGACAACCCACTCCACGTCCTTCCAGTTGTACGAACCGTCCGCAAACGCCTCCGGCATCGACTCGAGGCGTTCGGCTTCGACGGTCGCGAACGGTTCTTGCCGTTCGTATTCGATGACGGCATCCTCGAGTTCGGCCGTGGTGAGCGCTGTCATTGGATGGGTTGAATGGGGCGAGGGGCAAAAACGTGGCTCAGTTCGGTGGCAATCCAGTACTCGCCATCCAGAATCGGCAATCACGGGGAAGCGATGGCAGTAGACTATTGGCTAGCTGCCAGTTTCGGCCAAAGACTCAAATGCTTCTTGGTAGCAAGTATCTATATGGCAACCGAAGACGACGGCGTGCACACCATCTGCCCCTACTGTGGGGTCGGCTGTGGTCTGAAACTCAAACCGGGTGAAGAAGACGGCGACGTATCGCTCCAGCCGTGGTTCGACGCACCGGTCAACGAGGGGGCGCTGTGTATCAAAGGCGGCGCCTCTCCGCAGGTCGTCAACCACGAAGATCGGCTCACCGAGCCGCTGATCGGGGACGGCGACGGCGAGTTTCGAACCGCTACCTGGGACGAGGCGTTGACCTTGATCGTCGACGAACTCGAGCGACTTGCCGAGACGTACGGTCCGGGCGCGACCGGCTTTTTCGCCTCCTCGAAGGTGATGAACGAGGAGAACTACCTGTTACAGAAACTCGCCCGACGGTACGGGACGAACAACGTGGACAACTGTACGCGAATGTGTCATGCCTCGACGGTCTACACGCTCCGCCAGAGCCTGGGCGCGGGGGCGATGACCAACAGCATGGCCGACCTCGAGGAACACGGCGAGGTTTTCTGGGTGCAGGGAGCGAACCCGGCCGAACAGCACGTCATCGCCCACAGCAACTACTTTCGAGAGGCGACGAGAGATGGCGCGACCCTCATTCAGGTCGACCCACACGCCAACAAGACCACTCGTGACGCCGACATCCACCTCCAGCTCGAGCCAGGGACCGACATTCCCTTGCTCAACGTCGTGTTGAAGACCATCATCAACGAGGAGCTGTACGACGAGACGTTCATCGAGGAACGGACGACGGGCTTCGACCACCTCGAGGCCACTCTCGAGGGCTTCGACATGGAGGAAGCCGCCGAACGCTGTGGCGTTCCACTTGCTGACATTCAGGAGGCCGCACGCATTTACGCCGAGGCTGACAACGCGGCTATCTTCACGGGAATGGGAATGAGCCAGCACACCTGTGGTGTCGACAACGTCCAGAACGAGGTCAATCTCGCGCTGCTCACCGGAAACCTCGGCCGACCGGGAACGGGCGTCAATCCGCTACGCGGACAGAACAACGTGCAGGGAACCTGTGACGTCGGGGCGATGCCGAACGTCTTGCCCGGCTACCTGGAAGTCGACGACGACGAAGCCCGCGAATCCGTCGAGGAGGTGTGGGGCTTCGACATCCCACCCGAACCGGGTCTGACGAACGTCGAAGTATCGAACGCCATCGGCGACGCCATCCACGGCCTGTACGTTATGGGCGAGAACCCGGTGATGAGCGAACCGGACGCGCTCGAGGTCGAAAATCGGTTGAACGACCTCGAGTTCCTCGTCGTACAGGACATCTTCATGACCGAGACGGCCGAGTTCGCCGACGTGGTGCTCCCGGCAACGTCGTGGGCCGAACGCGGCGGGACGGTGACGAACACGGACCGACGCGTCCAGCGCATGCGCAAGGTGACGGACGTCCCCGGAAACACCCGCCACGACCTGGAAATTCTCTGTGAAGTCGGGACCAGATTGTTCGGCGACGGGTTCGACTTCGACGGTCCAGAGGATGTCTTCGAAGAGCTTCGAGACGTCTGCCCGATTTATCACGGGATGACCTACGAGAGCATCGGCTACGAAGGCATCCAGTGGCCGTGCTACGAGGAAGGCGACGAAGGCGATCAGTACCTCTACCAGGAGACGTTCGACACCGATGACGGACTGGGCGTCATTCGTGGCGTCCGTCACCAGGATCCGAAAGAAGTGCCCGACGACGAGTTCCCGCTCGTGTTGACGACCGCCCGACTCGAGGAGCACTACAATACGGGCACGATGAGTACCCGTTCGCCGACGCTTCGACGAAAAACGCCCGAGAACTTCGTCGACATCCATCCAGCGGACGCGGAGAAACGTGGTATCGAGGACGAGGATTACGTCACGCTTCGCTCCCGACGCGGTGAAATCGTCCTCGAGGCACACGTCACCGAAGACATCAAAGAAGGCGTGGTCTGGACGACGCCACACTTTTCGGACGCTCGAGCGAACACGCTCACGAACGACGTGTTGGACCCGCTGGCGAAGATTCCGGAGTACAAAGCGGCCGCTGCCGAGGTCGAACCCGTCGGCTCCGAAGTATCGGCTGACGACTGATCGGACCGGGGTCATTGTGCACCTGTCTTACTCTCCCATTCCGTCGCAAACGTAGAAGAGACGACAACACTGAGGCGGTCGACCGTGACCAGCTCGACGTTGGGTCGCTCGAGTCAGAGTCCTCATACGTGACCCCGAAATAGTACCAATATACCGAAGGTATGACGCCTACTCCCAGAGACCAACCCTCGTTTTCGGCCGTAATCCTCGCTGGTGGCTACGCCACTCGGTTCGGTGACGACGACAAAGCCGTCGCCGACCTCGCGGGCAAGCCGATGATCCGACACGTCGTCGAGCGCCTATCTGAGAGTGTAGATACGATCGTGGTGAACTGTCGGGCTGAACAACAGTCGCCAATCGAATCTGCGCTCGAACCGCTGTCAGGAGACTCCACCGTGACGCGCGAGTTCGCGATCGACCCGATTCCGGATCTGGGCCCTGTCGGTGGTATCAAGACGGGACTCGAGGCGGTTTCGAACGAGTACGCGGCCGTGGTGGCCTGTGACATGCCCTTTTGTTCGCCACCGCTTCTCGAGGAGTTGGCCGCGCGTGCGGCCGGTCACGACGGCGCGGTCGTACGCCTCGAGGACGGCTGGTATCAGCCAACGCATGCCGTCTATCGGGCCCAACCTATGGCTGCAGCCTGTGGCGCCGTTCTCGAGAGCGACGACAAACGGATCGTTCGAGCGCTCGAGGCCATCGACTGTGTCGTCGTAGAAGAAAACGACCTCGAAACCCCGGTGGGAAGCGCCTTCGAGAGTATCGATACGAAAGAAGCGTTACTCGAGGCTGAACGGCGGCTCACAAGATGAGTGATGATACAGCCACGGGTGTGTGTTGACGACTGCCCACGGGTGAGTGTTAACGACAGCCCTGTCTTCCGAGATGGGTTCGATCGGTTCACTCGAGATCGGTTTCGACATCTCTGTCGGCGAGCTCGACTTCGATTTTGTCCGTCAGCAAGTCGACGGCGATGCGGTTCGCTCCCTCGGGAATAATCACGTCGGCTTCCTTTTTTGTCGGCGCGACGAACTGCTCGTGCATCGGTTTGACCGTCTCGAGGTACTGGTCGATGACGCCCTCGAGGTCACGACCCCGGTCGATGACGTCGCGCTGAATGCGACGCAGGATACGGACGTCGGCGTCGGTCATCACGTACACCCGGAGATCGAGCATATCGAGGATAGCGTCGTCGTAGAGTCCAAAGATGCCCTCGATGACGATGACGTCTGTCGGTTCGACGCTCACGGTTTCGTCGGTTCGGTTGTGCCGTTCGAAATCGTACTGGGGCATCTCGATCGGTTGCCCCATCGAGAGGTTGTCGAGGTGATCTCGAATCAGTTCCCACTCGAACGCCGAGGGGTGATCGTAGTTGATCTCTTTTCGGTCTTCGTACTCGAGGTGTGAGAGGTCTTTGTAGTAATTGTCCAGCGGTAACCGGGTGACGGCTTCGCCAACGGCCCCGGCAACCTCGCGGGCAACCGTGGTCTTGCCGGCACCAGTCCCACCAGCGATGCCGACGACGAACGATGGGATACTCATTACTCGACTCTCGGAACGAACCCAAAAGAAGGCCCCGATACGCTCACGCGGTCTGGTAGCACGGTTCATCAAAACCATTATAGGTGGCTCTCGAGCCTTCCGTATGGCCGAAGCAGATGCAATCGCGGCTGTCGATGAGCCAGTTACCGTCACTTCACTCGTCGACGATCTCCGGGATCTGGGTCTTTCTCGTGGTGACGTCGTACTCGTACACGCCTCCCTGCAGGAACTCGGCTGGGTCTGTGTCGACGCCCAGGCCGTCGTGGATGCACTGATGCGAACGGTCACTCCGGAGGGAACTCTCGTCATGCCGACGCACAGCGCTCAGTACAGCGACCCGGGGGACTGGTCGAACCCACCCGTTCCGGAGTCCTGGGTCGAAACGGTGCGTGAGGAACGACCACCGTATCGTCCGGAGACGACCCCGACCCGGGGCATGGGAGCTATCGCTGAGTGTTTCCGAACCTATCCCGACGTGCAGCGTAGTGCCCACCCAGTCTACTCGTTTGCAGCCTGGGGACAGGAAGCCAACTCGATCGTCGCTGACCACGCGTTCGACGACGGACTGGGGGAGCGGTCGCCGCTCTCGAGGGTTTACGATCACGATGGCTCGGTCCTCTTGCTCGGCGTCGACTACGAACCGAACACGTCGTTGCACCTCGCAGAATCCCGTGCCGATATCGACCTCCCATCCTTCGAAACGAGTGCTCCCGTCCTCGAGAACGGTGAACGGGTGTTGAGAAGGTATGTCGACCTCGAGTACGATGATAGCGATTTCGGGACCATCGGCGAGGCGTTCGAAGCCGCTCACGAGGTTCGCCGTGGAACAGTCGGTGCGGCGACTACGATCACCTTTTCACAGCCCGAAATGGTCGATTTCGGTATCGAGTGGCTCGAGGAACATCGGGGTTAGCCAGACGAGGATTCAACTGTGCTTTACTCGAGCCAGCCCGTTTCCGCTCGAGTGTCTCGAGGTGACCAGAAGTGCTTACTTACCGTCGTCGATTGCCCAGCCCCGTGACCGGTCGATCGCGTCTCCCCATCGGCTGTACATGGCGTCCGCGTGTTTATCGTCCATCTGTGGCGTGAACTCCCGATCGACCTGCCAGTTGTGCTGGAGTTCGTCGAGGTCGTTCCAGTACCCGACTGCGAGACCAGCAGCATATGCCGCTCCTAGAGCGGTCGTCTCGTCGACGACCGGTCGGATAATTTCTGATCCGATAATGTCGGACTGTAACTGACAGAGGAAGTTGTTTTTCACCGCACCGCCATCCACTTTCAGGCTCTGCATCTCGATACCCGAATCGGCCTCCATCGCTTCGGCCACGTCTCGAGTCTGGTAGGCGATCGACTCGAGCGTCGCTCGAACGACGTGTTCTCTTCGCGTTCCGCGCGTCATGCCGACGATGGTACCGCGTGCGCGCTGATCCCAGTGCGGTGCACCGAGGCCGGTGAACGCGGGGACGACGTACACACCGTCAGTCGAATTCACGCTACGAGCCAACTCGGCGGTTTCCGCTGGGTCGTCGATCAGCGACATATCTTCGAGCCACTCGATCGCCGCCCCGGTGATGAAAATCGATCCTTCGAGGGCGTACTGGACGGGTTCGCCCGAACGCTGGAACCCAATTGTTGTCAGCAAGCCGTGCTCGGATTCGACGGCTTCATCGCCGGTGTTCATGAGGAAGAACGATCCGGTACCGTAGGTGTTCTTTGCCTCCCCTGGATCGAAACAGGTCTGCCCGAACAACGCGGCCTGCTGGTCTCCGAGCGCGCCGGCGACGGGTACCTCCGCTTCGAGGAACCCATCGGGATTAGTCGATCCGTACGTGTTTTCGTCACTCGAGGGTCGAACTTCCGGTAACATCGCACGGGGAATGTCGAACTCTTCGAGGAGTTCGTCGTCCCAGTCGAGGTCGTGAATGTTGTACAGCATCGTCCGGGAGGCGTTCGAAACGTCGGTGATGTGATTGCCGGTCAGGTTGTAGATGATCCAGGTGTCTATGGTCCCGAAGAGGACGTCGCCGCGTTCGGCCCGGTCCTGGATGTCGTCCGGACGGGTACGCTCCATCTTGATCGGGTCTGCGTTCTCGAGGAGCCATTCGGCTTTCGTTGCCGAAAAATAGGCGTCTGCCTCGAGGCCCGTCTTGTGGCGAATCGGTCCGACGAGTCCGTCTTCCTCGAGTGCTTCGATCCGATTTGTCGTCCGCCGGTCCTGCCAGACGAGTGCGTTGTGGACGGGTTTGCCCGAATCGGCGTCCCAGAGCAGCGTCGTTTCACGCTGATTGGTTACGCCGATCGCCTCGAGTTGATCCGGACCGATGTCGGCCTGGCCAAGTGCGGTCGTGATGACCGATTTGGTGTTTTCCCAGATTTCCATGGGGTCGTGTTCGACCCATCCCGGTTCCGGATATATCTGTTCGTGCTTCTCGTATGCGTTTGCGACGACCTGGCCGGCATGGTCGAATACCATGAACCGCGTTCCGGTCGTCCCCTGGTCTACTGCGCCAACATATGTGTCTGTCACTACTGGTCACCTCTGGTTTGGTCTCTATCAGTCTTTACTGATGGTTACTATGCAATAATAAACAATTTGCACGATCACTATAAACATTGCCCAAATCGCTTTCGTCCGTGGACAGATTGCTCGATTCAGCTCGATAGGCCCGTTCCAAATCAGTTTCCAAGACGGAGTCGTGTGATTATAACGCGAGGACACGGACGCGCGGGGACGACCGTCGGGGATGGCTTACTGTCGTCTTCCCGGCGATTTCCTCATCGGATCGGGACTCACCGGTACACAGTGATCGGAGACCATATGAGGCGTTTCACCGCTGGAGTTCTGGGAAGTGTCGTGATTGTTACTGCCATTAGCTAAGCGTCGATAAAATAAAGATGCGTGGCCACCATGTCTCACCAAAGGATGGCTTACGATACAACGGTTCTCGTCATCGGCGGCGGGTCGACCGGGTGTGGTATCGCCCGAGACCTGGCCATGCGAGGTGTCGAGGTGACACTTCTCGAGCGAGGGAACCTTACTCACGGAACGACTGGACGGATGCACGGCTTGTTACACAGCGGTGGTCGATACGCTGTTTCTGATCAGGCCAGTGCCCGGGAGTGTATCGACGAAAACATCATCTTGCGCGATATCGCTGGCCACTGCGTCGAGATGACAGGTGGGTTGTTCGTCCAGCGACCGGAGGACCCCGACGACTACTTTCAGCAGAAACTATCGGGGTGTAAAGAGTGCGATATTCCCGCACGCGTGTTGTCCGGCGGCGAGGCTCGAGAGATCGAACCCCACCTCGCGAAGGACGTAAAGCGGGCCATCGAGGTACCTGACGGAGCCGTCGACCCGTTCCGACTGTGTGTCGCGAACGCGATCGATGCCGAACGCCACGGGGCACGGATCGAAACGCACGCCGAGGTCATCGACCTGCTCAGAGATGGTGACGACATTTACGGTGTCACCGTCAGGCACGACTCCGGGCCTGGGAAACGAACCCACAAAACACCAGGATCGACCGAGGATATCACGGCCGAATACGTCGTCAACGCCTCCGGGGCATGGGCTGGCCAGATCGGTGATATGGCCGACCTCGAGGTCGCTGTTCGTCCGTCGAAAGGCGTGATGACGATCATGAACGTTCGGCAGGTCGATACGGTGATCAACCGGTGTCGACCGAAGGGCGATGCTGACATCATCGTACCACACGAAACGACGGCGATTCTCGGCACCACGGACGAGGAGGTGAGCGACCCCGACGACTACCCCGAAGCGCAGTGGGAAGTCGACATGATGATCGACACGCTGTCCGAGCTCGTTCCGATACTCCAAGACGCTCGGACGATCCGGTCGTTCTGGGGCGTCAGGCCGCTGTACGAACCACCGGGAACTGGCACCGAAGACCCCACCGACATCACGCGAGATTTCTTCTTGCTCGATCATGCCGAACGCGATGGCGTCACTGGGATGACCAGTATCGTCGGCGGGAAGCTCACGACCTACCGCTTGATGGCCGAACAGATCGCCGACCACGTCTGTGCCCAACTCGGCCATCAGGCGTCCTGTGCCACGGCCGACGAACCGTTGCCCGGCAGCGAAAACCTCGAGGCCCTCGAGACCGCGATGGACGATTTCGGTCTGCGCTCGCCGGTTGCACGACGGAGCAAACAGCGTCTGGGGAGTCGCTCACAGGAGGTGCTCGACACGAACGAGCCAAACCCGGTTATCTGCAACTGTGAAAGCGTGACGCGCGCCGAGATTCGGGACGCAATCGAACAATCCGGCTCGGATCTCAACGCCGTACGCATTCGGACACGCGCATCGATGGGGAACTGTCAGGGCGGCTTTTGTACGCATCTGATAGCAAACGAACTCGTCGACGAATACGACGAACCCACTGCTCGGGCGGCCTACGACGAACTCCTGCAGGAACGCTGGAAGGGACAGCGTCACGCGCTGTGGGGAGAGCAACTGTCGCAGGCGATGTTGAGTTACGCCCTGCACGCGACGACGTTCAACGCCGACGGCGACACCGCACGTTCGGGCCAGGCTATCGATTTCGCCGCGTTCGACAGCGGGCAATCCGACTCGAGTGGAGGAACGACGGGGAGAGCGACCACCGACGGCGGTACACAGCGAACCGACCAGGGGGGTGACCGCTGAGATGGCGATCACTGACGACGTGCTGGTTATCGGCGGTGGACTCGCCGGCATTACAGCCGCCCTGTCGGCCGCCGAGTACGACACGCAGGTTCGACTCATTTCCTACAAACAGAGCACGCTCAGGCACGCCAGCGGCTTGATCGACGTGCTCGGTTACACGCCTGACGGGCAAGGGCCACTGGCAAATCCGTTCGACACCCTCGAGGAACTGCCAGTGGGGCACCCATACGAACGGGTCGGGACGGATGCGGTGCGAGATGCACTGTTGTTTTTCGACGCGGTGACAGACGACGCCTACGCGGGTGGTCACACGGACGCGAACGCTCTCGTCCCGACCAGCAGTGGTGCGGTCAAGCCGACGGCCAGGTATCCAGCCGGCGTCGAATCGGGGCTGGCAAGCGACCCTCGAGACACGCTCCTGGTCGGGTTCGAACGACTCCCCGAGTTCAACGCACCCCTCGCGGCGGCTCACCTCGAGGCAACAGGCGTTCCATTCGACGTGCGTGGGGTCACGCTGGATTTCCCCGGTATTCGACGAGACGACGCCAAGGTCATCCGGTATGCACACATCCTCGACCACGACGAACGCGTGGACATCGGTCGCGGCGAAACCGTAGCCAGACCCGTGCTGGCAGCACTGGTTTCAGACCACCTCGACGGGGAATCTCGCGTCGGGTTCCCACCGGTGCTTGGCGACGACAATCACGATGTCGTTCGCCGAGACCTCGAGGAACGACTCGGCGTCGACGTGTTCGAGGTTCCTTCTGGCCCGCCGAGTTTGCCCGGCCTGCGACTCGAGGACCTGTTGTACGACGCACTCGAGGAAGCCGGCGTGCGCGTGACGACAGGTGTAGAGGTCGTCGATTACGACTCCTCGAACGGCCACATCGATCACGCCGTCGTCGACCGAACGGGCCAGCGAGTTCCCTATCAGGCCGACGAATACGTCCTCGCGACGGGCGGCCTCGTCGGTAAGGGAATTGACTCTGAACGTGAGCGCGTGTTCGAGCCACTCTTCGACTGTCACGTCGAGCACGCTGGTGACCGGTACGAGTGGTTCGACGGCGACGCGTTCGGGGATCATCCGTTCGCTCGCTACGGAGTTTCCGTCGACGCCGAGTTACGACCACAAAAAGCGGATGGAACGGTCGAGTTCGAAAACCTCCGCGCCGCAGGCTCGGTGCTCGGGGGCTACGATTTCGCCGCCGAAAAATCCGGTAGCGGCGTGTCGCTCGCGACCGGTTTTATCGCCGGCGTCCGTGCTGGCGAGGTGGGCCAATGACCCGTTCGCGTTCGACTCGAGTGACAGCGGTCTCGAGGAAGGCAGGCCCTCGAGTCGGTAGCCGTGAGCGACAACCGACGACGATCGGTGCGGGCGACCACGATAGTATCCAGGTGATTCGATGAGCGACGCAGCACACACTCCAGACGACGGCGTATCGAGCGACGACGAGTTCGACCCGATTCAGGTGTTTCCGGAGTCGACCGAGATGGATCTCCGTCCTGGCGCTGATGACTGTTACAAGTGCTCGACGTGTGACACTAACTGTCCGGTCGCCGAAGTCGACGACGATTTCCCCGGACCGAAATTCCAGGGGCCGGAGCAGTGGCGACTCAAGCGAACCGAGGACCACGACATCGACGACTCCATTTTGAAGTGTTCGAACTGCATGCGGTGTGACAACGCCTGTCCCTCGGAGGTGCCGCTCTCACAGATGCACAACACGGCTCGCGGGGCCTACGTCGACGAACAGATGAACAAACTGTCGCGGGAGTACTGGCGAAACCGACTCCTGTCGAACTATCGTATCATGGCTCACCTCGGGAGCAAGGTTCCACGGCTCACGAATTTCGTGATGGGGCTGGGCGTGACTCGAGCCTTCAACGAGAAGGTCCTCGGTATCACGAGCGAACGCGAGTTCCCCGACTTCGCCACCGAAACCTTCCGGGAATGGTGGCACAACCGTGGCGGTGCGGCTGCCTCGAGAGACCGTGCGCAAGCGGCTCGAACTTCCCGCGGTATCGACGGCGATGAGCCAAAACGAATCGCGTACTTCCACGGCTGTTATTCGAATTACAATACCCCGGAGGTCGGGAAAGCCCTCGTCCGCGTCTACGAACATTTCGGATACGAAGTGCTGGTCCCCAAACAGCGCTGTTCGGGGACACCGATGTACGCAAACGGGATGTTGCAGGATGCAAAACGAGCCGCGGACACGAACGTCCCCGAACTGGCCGCCGCCATCGACGAGGGAGCTGACATTATCGCCTCTTGTACCTCGTGTTCGATGTCGCTGCGCCAGGAGTACCCCGAACTGTTCGACATCGAAGACGTCGAACGCGTTTCGAACAACACCTGGGAGGGCCTCGAGTTCCTGCGCGTCCACGAGGACCTCGAATCCGAACTGCAGGGAACGACTGCCGACGTACCCGAACTGGCCTATCACGCTCCCTGTCACGCGAGAAATCAGGGCCTCGATGGGCAGGCCATCGAGGTCCTCTCCGTCATCGATGGCGTCGACGTCGAAGACGTGGGCGATTCCTGTTCGGGCATCTCTGGCACCTACGGGTGGAAAGAAGAGAATTACGACACCTCTATGAAAATCGGCGAGGACATGTTTCAGCATATGGAGGGGGCCTCGGGCGAGACGGGCATGACAGAGTGCCCGACCTGTTCGATGCAGATGGAACACGGAACCGGCTACGAAATTCGCCACCCACTCGAGATTCTGGAGGTGGCATTACTCGAGGGACCGGAGGCGGCCTGATGGATCTCGAGGAACGAATCACTCGTCGACTCGGTGTACGGGGTGGGAGTGGTGTCCTCATCGACCGAGACGCGCTCAACCCGACGGTCCACCAACCGGAACCGATCGGTCGTGGCTCGGTGCTCGAGCGGCTACTCGACAACCTCGAGCCAGCGTTTGCCGATAGTCTTCCGGAGTCGTTCGCCGTCTCTGGCCCGGCCGGTTCGGGCACGTCAGCCGTCATCACGGCGCTATTTAGCGCACTGACGAGGCAGTTAGGGACGACGGCCCGAACCATCGGAACGACGACACGAACGGGTGCCCCAGATCCGACGACATGGTTCGTCTACGTGGATGGGCGGCGGGTGACGAGCGCATTCGGATTTTATCGAGCCGTCCTTTCGACGGTGTCCGCTGAGCCTGTGCCGGCCAGCGGCGTCGGAACGGATGCGTTACGCGAACAGCTCACCCAGCAACTCGCCCGCCCGGACCGTCGGGCTGTCATCGCTATCGACCATCACGACGAACCCGAGACGCTCACCTTCGACCGGGTGCAGGCCTTGCTCGAACCTGTCGAAGAAGGGACGACGACGGTTCCCGTCGGCCAGCAGCCACCCACGGACTGGCACGGATCCGTCGTCGACGTTCCGGCCTACCGTCGCCACGAACTCGTCGACATTCTCACCGCCCGTTCGTCTATCGGGTTGGCTGCCGGTGCGATCGAACATCACGAATTACGCAGTCTCGCCGAGTGGGCCGACGGGAACGCCCACGATGGGTTGACCGCGCTGTTCAGCGCCTCCCTGCTGGCGTCCGAAGCCGACCGCGACTCCATTTCAGCCGCAGACATTCGCCAGGCGCAGGCCGACATCCCAGCAGATAGCGTCCATCTCGACCGGGTCCTGGCGCTTCCTGAGACCAGACAGCGAGTGCTCCTGGCACTGCTCGACCTCGAGTGTGTGGACGACCTGCTTCCGATTCGCGAACTTGCAGCCGAAATTGCGACCGACTCATCACTCACGAAGGGGACTGTCAAACGGTTTCTGTACGAACTGGCCGACAAGCAAATCCTGGCCAGAGTCCCACTCGAGCGCCCCGGTAGCGGTCGCCAGCCCAGCACGCTCGACCCTCGTTTTCCCCAGCGAGTGTTTCGGGCGTTGAGTCCCGAAGCGACGGGCTCTCGGTAGTCTGGTAATTCCACACTGGGAGTATCGGTTGCCTCGATAGACGGCCATCGACCTTATCTCAATTCATCAATAATATCCAGCAGTGACGGATACGGACTCCGATTGGATTTCGTTCGAACGCGGTGACAGGCCAACTGAATGGACGGTCCGTGACGCGATCGAACACCGACATTTTACCCTGCGCACGGCTACGGTGGCCTCCCTCGAGCCCACATCGCACGAACAGTTTTCCTTTCCAGTCGATGCTGCCAGGCGGTTTCAGACGACATTTTTCAGTATCGAGAAATGCTATTTCCCTCGAATCCACGACGGTGATGGAACGACAGCACACGCACTTGATGTAGGCGATCGGTATCGGCTCGATCCGGATCGAGAGAGCGTCTCATTAAGTGGTGATATACTGCTCTATTTCCGATTTGACCGACCTGTATGGATCGATTTCGGGCACGATTCAGTACAGTTCGAACTAGATGGCAGTAGTCGCGTACACTTCGGCGTTCGATCGCACCAAACGAAGCCGCCAGCAACCATTTACACGACTGATGATCCATCATCGATGATGGAAGCAATTTCGATGGCCGCCGCGACGATCAAGAGCCAATCCCCGGAGAGAAGTTGGCCGACCTTCCGCGGCCATCCACCGTTGATCGAACGTGGAGAAACACTGGAGATTCCGGACACGCTTTCTGTCCCGCAAACGAGTAGCAAAATCACCGTTCCTCCAGCATACGAAACCGTCTATCCCGTTTCTCCACTCGCGTATTACCTCGGTGCCACGATCGAACCCGGGCCATCGGCCGCCATCGAGACTGACCGTACCCATTACCCGCTTGGAACCGAGCGCTCACTCGAGGCGGATATCGAACGAATTCTGCAAAAGGTCTTCGTTCTCGACTGCTTCGTCCGGTCGAACGGAATTGTGAAAGATCGCCTTCTGGGTCACGATGACCTCGATGATGCTCTCACGTTCGATATTGCTGAGACGTATAGTCTCTCACTATCGAGGCGACTCGATCGGTATCTCGACGTTTCGGACGAGGTTATTGAGCCATACGTTCCACCATGGCCAGCAACCGCCCATGTGCCAGCAACCCCAGAGACTGTCGAGTTGCTCCCATACTTGCTAGGGAAACTTACTCATATCAAAACCATCGCGAGTACGAACTCGGCATCAGATGGACATCAACAGCAACTAACGGGAATTAACAGTGAGCGACCAGGCGAAAAGAGCGACTCGATAGCGACCGATATACTGCAATCCAGTACGCGATTCGAGGATCCTGAATCGGGGATCCAACTGCTCGAAGGCATCCACCCTGACTCACTTGAAGCGATCTGGTTCGGTGATGGCATCACACCGTGGGCGACTCGAGGAACCATCGAAGCCTATCGAGGCCGACTCGAAGGTGACGATGTCAGTGATAAATCGTCGATACGGGTCGTCTGTAACGAATCCCCGATGCTTCCAGAAATCGAAAATCTCGAGGGCTTGTATGGCGAACGGGATTCACACCCCTTCGATGTGCGAGTAGAATACGGCGTCTCTACGGACCGTCTGGCGACGTTGCTCCGGTCAGAGTCTGTCGACCTGTTTCATTTCATTGGTCACGCGACGCCGGAAGGGCTGATCTGTCACGATGGAGCATTGGATGTACGGACGTTGGAATCGGTCGCCCCACGGTCTTTTATGTTAAACGCGTGTCAATCTGCACAACAGGGACTGGCACTCGTCGAACGCGGGGCAAACTGCGGATTGGCAACGCACAGTGATGTCGTGAATCAGCAGGCAATTCGAGCGAGTGAAACCGTTGTGCGATTTCTCAGTCGTGGTTTCATGTTCCGCAGTGCGCTTTGGCTGACCAGACTCGTGAACCCCCTGGATGAATACGTGCTCCTCGGCGATGGAACACTCACAATTGCACCCACAGACGGCGGCGCACCCACGATATACGTGTTGGACTCATTCGAGGAGCCGTTTGACCTCTGCCATATCGACACCCCTATTCTTGGTAACGCTCTCGGGGCGACAACCGGACCAACTATCACGGATTGCACCTTCACAACGCTCATCCCAAGTGCCTACATACTTCCGAATGTTACACGAAGTCAACTTCGAGAGGCACTGCAATGGACGGCTGTGCCTATACTCTGTAATGAGACCTTCCATTGGCCATCTGACGTCGGCATCCCAGAAACCCTGTTACATCACTTCACCTGAAGCTATGATAGCCGTTGAAACGATTTCCCCATCTATCGGGACGCCGTCTTGTGATAGGGTGTGCAATGAGTTTCAATGGCTACTATCGTTTCCACGTATGGATCGAGGCTTGGATACCCACTTAGTTTGCCGATGGTCCGCTCGTCTGGGATGCAGGAGAACCCTGATATCACTCTTGTACCGGTGAGATATCGGCCAGCAATTACCGGTCAGAGACGACAGTAAACCGAATTAACGGATCGAACGCGCGTCGACCGTATCATCCGTTTCCGATCCGTCCGCATCCTCTGGCTCTTCGACTTCCGCTTCATCCGGCTCTTCGTCCATCTCGAGTTCCGGTTGTGCATCCGGATCCGGCACGATTTCACCGTCTCCTTCCTCGAGCGTGACCTCGAGTGTCTCGCCTTCGACGACGGCGAGTTCTGGCACCTCGGTTGTCGCAATGTACTCGCGTTCGATCTCACCGTCTTCCGGGCTACCCACGAAGATCGTGTATTCTTCATCCAGCGCTTCGACAGCACTGTCACTGTAGCCATCTTCTGGACCGAGTTCGTTGTCAGTCGCGTACGGGACCGTCAGTTCGAACGCCTCGTCTTCGACAGTCGCTTGCTGTGTGTAGGTAAACGTCCGTCCAGGCTCGGTCTCGAGTTCAACCTGTGCGTAGACGGTCTCGCCGTCAGCAACTCCCGGTGCGCTCCCGGTGATAGTCGCTCCTTCGACCCGCTCGAAGGTTTTGACTGCGGAGACGACCTGTGCATTGTGGACGTACTGCTGTGTCAGCATGCCCTGGAACAAATGCTGGTTGTTAAGCAACAGTGCCTGATCCGTCGCCTCAGCCATTTCGAACTGCTGTTCGGCTTCCGCGACGGCATCGGTGTAGCCGCCCGCGGCAAACCGTTCGGCAGCCGTCGAAATATCGACCGCCTGGCCGTTTGGCAACACGAGAATTTGACTGCCCACGATAGAGTACGTGCTCGACTCGTGCACCAACCGGTAGTGTTCCATCCCTTCGGCATCCTCGAGATACAGCGAGGCGAGCATCGTGTCCTCGTACGCCTCGTTCGTCGTGGTTGCCTCGATTTCGGTGCCCATCACCGAAATGGGTTCTGCGGTCCGGTAGGCGTCCATACCGGGACCGGACCACGTCGCAATCGCGCTGAACTTCCCACCAGCCATCTGGTCGTCGATCATCACGTACTGGACGTCTTCGTGTCCGTCTTCGTCGATAGCACCGCGGATTTCGTCGGCTGAACGGTCGGTGACCGCCACGCCTGCGGAAATGCCATCGAGGATGGCCTCACCGTGGGCTTCATCGCCCGCCTGGAGATACCACGACGAGGAGCGAGCGTTGGACTGGAACGGGTTCGAGTGGGGCATCCGCTCGGCGTTCGTCGTTATCAGGTGGCCGTAGTCCCACCACGAAATCACCCCATAGGCTCCCGGTGGGTAGTCGTAATCACCGCCCTCTGGGTAGTCGTATGTGCCGTAGTACTCGAGTTGGTCCTGGTTGCCTTCTCCGGCCCAGTTACCGGGTTCGGGCGTGCTCTCGAGCATCCAGTCGGTGGACTCCTGCCAGACCATCGCGTCGCCGCTCGGACCGGCATGTGCGCCGCGCTCCCAGGCGGTCGACCCCTGGGCCGCGATGGGCGGGAGCAACGGCATGAAGAGCATCATGACAACCAGGAAGATGGCGATTACCTGGTAGGTCTCGACGTCGCGTATGGATTGAGCACTGCGACGGAAATCGAGGTTGAGCAGTCGGGCGATATCCGCGACGAAGACGGCGTTGAGTACGGCGACCGCGAGCACGAGATAGTACGCGAAGCGAATCTGCGTGGCCGCCATACTTGTGAGGAATAACGCCCACACGATGAGTAAGGTGTACTCCGCGCGCCACTCGCGACCGAACAGCGGTCGGAGAAGGAGGAAGGCGAGGCCGCCGAGCATGGTGAAGAAGGCGGCTCCGAACTCGTTGAAGACGTGCTGGCCGAAATTATCGGGGCGTTGGGCTTCGGATATGGTTGCGTCTGTCGGCGTGCCTCCCAGGGGGAGCACACGTCGGTAAAGATTGTCAGTAATTGTACTGAATAGATCAGGCAGGATGACTGCCATTCCGACGAAGGAGATGCCGATGAGACCGAATATGGCGATTGGGTAGTAGTTCCGTTCGATATTTAATCCGTCCCATTTGCGGGCGAGCCATGCCATAAACACACACCCGACGGCGACTAACGCCGCAACCATCGGTTGTAAGAGTGCGAAACTCGTGGCATTTCCGCCTGGTTCTTCAACAAGTGCTAGGGTGGTCAGTGCCGTTACGCCCATGCTAACCGCGCCCACGTACGCGAGATGATCGGGAGAGAGACCTCGGAGATACCGTGCACAGAGTGAAATCGTGAAAAATATACCAAAGATACCGACGAGCACCACTCCGGGTGGCCACACCCAGATATACAGGGCTGTGGCAATACCCGCGAGAACGCTGTACTGAGTCGGTCGTTTAAGTGCATACCAGTCTTTAGCTTTAATCAATTCCCAGATTGGTTGATCCTGTTCTGCGACCCGTAATGCAACCATCATCGCCAGCACCGCGATTGCCATAAACAGGACTTCACCGACGTGGTGTTGGAGTTGCCCAACAGTGGTTCGTGAGAGGAACTGACCCGGCGAAAGTGCAAGAATAACCGCAGCGACAAGCCCACCAATCGTCCCACCGAGGCGCCGACCAATAAAGAAGACTGGAATAACGACGAGTGCAGCCATCACCGGCACTGCCACGATTGCGACCGTATACAGCGTCTCAGTCGTCGGATTACCGAGACCAACGATGAACCCCGCGGTCACGAGAATCTGATCGAAAAGTGTCCCGAACTGGCCGACGTATCGGCCCCCAGGAAACGATGTCCATATCTCGAACGGCATTGTATACGGATAGTTTTCGGCAGTCCACTGAACGGTTCGCCAGTGATACCACGAGTCCACTGCGGACAACCGTGCCTGCCCATCAGCCATCGACACGTTGTCGTACGACTGCAGCCGAGTCCACAGCATGAAAATCATCACGAACCCGAGAACAGGAACGTGATACCACTTCTCCAGCGTCTCGAGAACCGACAAAGACGTCTCGCTCTCGACGCTTTCAGTGTCCGTGCTCATTAGCTTGCACGAGACGTAAGTCAAGAATAAGCCTTGTCATCTCGTTGTGGCGCTTTCATATTCCCTCTCGAAGACGAACCGACTGTCGGCTGTGAGTCATCAGGGTGCTGCACGGAGGGAACCCATCGTCGCTCGAGTGACCCACCATCGTGAGTTGGCGTGCTGGCAGAAAGACAAGGCTTATTCTCCGTTCACTGAAACCGACTGATAATGAGTGAAACGGTCTCCGTCGTGGTCTGTACGTACGCGATGGAGCGATACGAGGTTTTTTCCGAATGTGTCGACAGTGTCCTCGCACAGACGTACGAACCACTCGAGGCCGTCATCATCGTCGACGGAAACGACGCTGTTTTTAAACGTGTTCAAGAAGACTTCGGTGGGCCGGACAACGTTGTGTTGCACAACAACAACGAAAACCGGGGGATTTCTTACAGCCGAACCAAAGGGGCCAAACTCGCCTCCGGTGATGTTGTCGCGTTCATTGACGACGATGCCGTCGCCGAAGCGGACTGGGTGGCCGAGTTGGCTCAAGTCTATGCTGAGACGGATGCCATCGCTGTCGGTGGACACGTAGCTCCGGACTGGGTGACAGAGAAGCCCGACTTCTTCCCGGCGGAATTCTACTGGCTCGTGGGCTGTGACGAACGGGGGATGGGTGAACACATGGAGGAACTCCGGAATACGTACGGTTCCAATATCTCCTTTCGTCGGGACGTCTTCTTGAACGTCGGCGGCTACGACGAGAACACGGGTCGCAAAGGCGATCGGCACATCCAGGCGCATGAAGCGCCAGTCTGTATCCGGATGGCCAACGAGTACGGCAAGGGTGTCATCTACAACACGGACGCTGTGGTTCACCACAAGCTGTTCGACTATCGCGGTGAGTTCCGTTGGTTGGTGTTCCGGTCGTTCTGGCAGGGCTACTCGAAACGGATTATGGATATTCTCTTGCCCGAAGCCGCTGGGGACAAGAACGACTATTTGAAGCAGCTCATGCTCGGATTTGTTCCATCTCGTCTGAAAGCACTCGTTCGATCACCATCGCTTCCACAGATCAAACAGCTCGTGACCATTTTCATATTTACAGCGGCCGTCGGATTGGGGTATCTGTACGGTCTCATCGACGTCAAAGGGTCACAACTGACTGCTGATCGAGAAGCCGTTACAGCTGACTAATAACTAGAATATCGTTCGATAGCAAACAATCTCGTTCGTACAGGATAGCCTCTAGGGAAGAAATCGACCGTCGGTCGAAACGAATACGTACCCGCTCGAACCACACAGTGTATATCGATGGTCAGGTTGCACGATCTTCTCGTCGACTGTGCCGAGGGTGTACTCGAAAATCAGGACGCTGAAACCGGCGCACTCCCGCCCGGACACAACGGCCCATGGGACGATCCGGAAACGCCGGTGCGCAATACCGGCCATTGGGCGATTACATTCCTCGAGTGTTACGATCATACGGGCGAACAGCGGTTTCGGGACGCCGCCGAAAATGCAATATCGTATTTACGAAGCGAGGACGCTCGTCCACACGGACAAACCTTTCATCACCGTCAGTCGGGGGAGAAAGATCGTTGCAACGGACTCGTCGGCCAGGCGTGGTCGATCGAAGCGCTCACAGTCGCGGCGACACGACTCGAGCGACCGGAACTGATCGAACTCGCTGAAGCGGTGTTTCTCGCCCATCCGTTCGACGACTACCTCTGTGCGTGGAACCCGGTCGAGATAGACGGGACGGTCAAACCGGTCGATATGACGTTCAATCACCAGCTGTGGTTCGCCGCTGCAGGTGGGCTGTTGGCGAAACACCCTGAATCCGGTGACGAGGTTAATAGACAGGTTCGACGATATCTGGATGCTCTCGAGGCAAACCTCAACGTGTACGAGAATGGACTCGTTTACCACCCGTTCAAACCCGATTTCGACGTCCGAAAGTACGGAACGATCTTTCTCGAGGGTGTCAAAGCTGGGACGGCGCACACGATGATCCTCGGCGTGCTCCGAGGAATGTTAGGAGGAGACGATGGCGACGAAGAGGAGACCGAAGGTTGGGCGTACAAATCCGTGGGCTACCACTCGTTCAACCTTTACGCGTTTGCGTTGTTGAAAGAGGCGTACCCTGAACATCCGTTCTGGAGGTGTTCGAAGTTCCAGCGTACGCTCGAGTACGCTACGGATGAGGCGTACGTGGACGCCCTGGACGGTAATCCGTACGGCTATCCGTACAACTGCTCGGGGATCGAGATGGCGTACGTACTCGAGGTGTTCGGGCACGATGTAGCGTCCGAGCAGCGTCGGTGGCTCGAGCGACAGTTCGCTCGGACGTACGACGCGGAAGCGAAGGGCATGACGCGAAACAACCCCGATCCAACCACGCTCACGGCCAGATTATATGAGGCGACTCGAGTACCGGATCTCGAGTTTGAACTGGAGGACCAGGCGATGGCAGGAAAATGACAGCCGGCGATCGACCGTTCGTCTCGGTGATCATTCCCGTGTACAACGAACCCGAGGGAATTAGTCGGTGTCTCGAGGCACTCGAGGGTCAGACCTATCCCGGGGATCGCTTCGAGGTACTCGTGGTGGACAACGGATCGACGGACCACACTCGAGATGTTGTTCGCGAGTTCGACATCGAGTGCCTGCTCGAGGACGAGATTCAAAGTTCGTATGCGGCACGCAACCGTGGCATTGAACACGCCGAGGGAGCTATTGTGGCGTTCACGGACGCTGACTGTACGCCCGACCCGGAGTGGATCGAAGCTGGGGTGTCAACGCTCGAGGACGAGGACGCCGATCTGGTGGGTGGTCGAGTCGTCTTCGAGTTTTCGTCGGCGAAGACGGCAGCCGAGCGGTTCGATGCGTCGGTGAATATGCGGAACGACGAGGCGGTTCGAGAGGGGGTTGCAAAGACGGCTAACGTGTTTGTACGGCGGCCGGTGATCGAGGAAATCGGGCCGTTTCCACAGCACCTCCCGTCGGGCGGTGACGTTCACTGGACTAGGGCGGCGACCGATGCCGGGTTCGAGATTGTGTACGGGGAGGATGCTATTGTTCGACATCGCTCGAGACAACTACGGGAGTTGCTTCGCAAGCAGTATCGAGTAGGGACAGGACAGATTCAAATCTGGCGACTGGACGATCGATCTGCAGCATGGATACTTTTTGTTGGGTTGGCTCGATTTCCGATTAAAGTTCTCAGGTTCATATTCAGTAGTGGAAGTAATGAGCAAGGCCGAGAAACACCGCCGGATCGCGACGTAGAGAAAGGTTTAGGAGTGGTCGTGATTGCCGGTCTTTGCGTTTTTTCGATGACTGTGGGGAGAATAGTGGGATTGTTCCAAGGAGATATACAATAGCGGCATTATCTTTGATCCAATCCGTTGCGTTTGCTCTACTGGAAGAGGGCTTCTTTTGTATAATAGGGTCATGAGCCAGGGTATAGGCAGGCCAGTTTGAGGAACGAGCAGGTCCGAAAGTGAATCTGGAAGGATGCTCACAGACCTGCTCAACGAACGTTTCTAGGCGAATATAAAGGAAATTTGAAAGGGTAAGTGGATGGCGATTGCGTCAGGGCGTTCGCGGTGGGCCTCCTCCCAACGAGTTGTTCACTCAGGGAAACAACTTCACTTCTCGCAGAATTAGGTGCAGGACGTTCCCACAGAGCGGTTGGAACTGGGCTTCATCGATATTTTTCCGTCGCCTGACGACTTGAGTATGGGAACGATGACTCTTTCCGAGATTTACGCTCACGTGCAGGGGTGATGAACCAATAAGGAATCTCAGCCGGAAAGTTGATGGGGGCTATAACCAAATCATGGAACCAATGCAATCCGTCGTCCTTGCCGCCGGCAAAGGCACGCGTCTGCAGCCACTAACCGATGACAAGCCGAAAGTTCTCGTGGAAGTTGATGGAAAACCTCTCATCGAGGACGTCTTCGATAACCTCATCGACATTGGTGTCACCGAGTTCGTCGTCGTCGTTGGCTATCTCAAAGAGAAAATTATGGAGCGCTACGGGGACACCTACGATGGCGTCCCGATCACCTACGCCCACCAGCGCGAACAGCTGGGCCTCGCACACGCCATCCTCCAGGCCGAACCTCACATCGACGACGATTTCGTTCTCATGCTCGGGGACAACATCTTCCGGGGCAACCTCGGCGACGTCATCAACCGCCAGCAAGAAGAACGCGCTGACGCCGCGTTCCTCGTCGAGGAAGTTCCCTGGGAGGAGGCCTCTCGCTACGGCGTCCTCGACACGAACGAGTACGGTGAAGTCGTCGAGGTCATGGAGAAGCCAGAAGACCCACCATCGAACCTCGTGATGACTGGCTTTTACACCTTCACGCCCGCCATCTTCCACGCCTGTCACCTCGTCCAGCCCTCTGACCGTGGCGAGTACGAACTCCCGGACGCGATCGACCTGCTGATCCAGTCGGGCCGAACCATCGACGCTATCCGTATGGATGGCTGGCGTATCGACGTGGGCTATCCCGAAGACAGGGAAACCGCCGAAGAGCGGTTGCTCGAGGAATCGCCACTCACCCCAACCGAGTAAGTCCGCCCGAAACACCGACGATCACCCGCCGAGCGATCGAATCCAAAGACGACGAAACCGTCTCGCAATGCGGGAAGTATCTTTTTCCGTCCTGCCGAGGTTAACCCCCTATGGCAGTCGACCCGGCCAAGTTCAAACGATTTCGGGAGCAGGTGGACGACATCGTGGCGATGGCTCCCGGCGGGAAGAAAACCGTTGAGGGGCTGATGCACACGGCCTTCGGGAAAGCACTCCGGGAAACGGAGCTGTTGATCGACGAATCGCGCGCCCCTCGCCTCTACGTGTTCGGTCGCTCCGGTGCGGGCAAATCGTCGCTGATCAACGCCCTCGCGAACAAGGAGGTTGCCGACGTGGGTACGGTTGAACCGACGACCGTCGACTCCGAGATGTATCACGTTTCATTTCCGGATCGGTACGCCAGCTGGGACGTCGTCGATTCTCGAGGCCTGTTCGAAAGCGTTGCGCCCGACGGGAGCGTCCCCGGCGATACGATATCGTTCCTGAAAGCGGACCTCGAGGAGTACCGGCCGGATATTGCGATTCACGTGATGACGCCCGATCAGGTGCGCGCCGGGAAAGAGGACTTCGAGACGGTCGAAGCCCTGCGAAGTGAACTGCCGGGCGTCTTTCCGCCGGTTGTCTACTGCCTCAATAAGGTGGATACGCACCTGGCCCCCGGGGGTGACTGGCCGCCGGAAACAAACCCGTCGCTGGCCGGCGATATCAAGGACACGCTCGATTTCGTGGCCAGGGTCCTGAACGAGGAAGAGAAGACGCCATTCGATGACAGCCAACCGCTCCACGGCTACGAGTTCGAATCCGACGAACACGTCGGCGTCGTGCCGGTCTATTTGAAGGAGGAACCGTACTGGAACGTCGAGACGCTCGCGTGGTTGATGGGCGATTTTTTGCCAGTTGATGCCCGCCTGCAGTTCATCCAGGCCCAACAGCGAGAAGAACTGATGCAGGAACTGTCCCGAGATACCACGAAACGGTTCGCGGGAATCGCGGGCGGTATCGGGGGCGCACCAACGCCTGGAGCTGACTTTCCGGTGTTGACCGGCTTGCAGCTACTGCTCGTGGGCCTGATCGGGAGTTTTTCCTGTCGGGAACTCGAGCGCGGCACGGTCGAGGAGTACCTGACGGCGATGGGCGGAACGACGGTTGCGGGTTTGGCCGCTCGAGGGCTGGCTCGCTCACTGGCTCAGTTCGTCCCGGGTATCGGCCAGGTGGTCTCGGGGACGGTCGCGAGTGCAACGACCTACGCCGTTGGGCGGTCAGCCGAGGAGTACTTTTTCAACGATAGTGTCGTCAAGCCCTCAGCGTACGTCAAAAAGGGCAGGAACCGATTGCAGGGGTAAATCACAGCTTCTGGATTGACCTCGAGCCTCCATGGACGTAAACCACGAAACTGGGACTTTTACCGACCCCTTCGATTACCCACTGCGCTCACCACCCCGTCGGCAACCCAAAAACCACTACCCCCTCGAGTCCAATCTCCTCGCATGCACATCTCTATCGTCGGCAGCGGCTACGTCGGCACGACGATTGCAGCCTGTCTCGCCGATCTCGGCCACGAGGTCACGAATATCGAAATCGATGAAACGATTGTCGAGAAGATCAACGCCGGTGAGGCTCCAATACATGAGCCGGGCCTCGAGGAACGAATTGCCGAACATGCCGGCACACGCCTGCGTGCGACGACTGACTACGACGCCGTCTGTGACACCGATCTCACCTTTCTCTGTCTACCGACGCCCCAACACGACGACGGGAGCCTCGACCTCTCCATCATGCAGGCAGCGAGCGAATCGCTGGGCGACGCGTTGGCCGCCAAGGCAGGGTCCCATCTCGTCGTCGTCAAAAGCACCGTTCTTCCAGGAACCACCACAGACGTCGTCGGCCCAATCGTCAGCGAGCGATCCGGGAAAGCAATCGGCGCACCCGATGGCCTGGAGTTGGCCATGAACCCCGAGTTTCTCCGGATGGGGACGGCCGTCGAAGACTTTCTCGAGCCTGAAAAGATTGTCGTCGGCGCGACCAGCGAGGATGCTGCCACAACGTTACGGGTACTCTACGAGCCCATGGTCGAAACCAGCGCTTCGTTCGTCGAAACCGGCGTTCGCGAGGCCGAACTCATCAAGTACGCCAACAACGCGTTCCTGGCTTCGAAGGTCTCGCTCGTGAACGAACTGGGCAACATCGCGAAGGCGTACGGTGTCGACGCCTACGAGGTGCTCGAGGCGGTCGGTCTCGACGATCGGATCAGCGATCGTTTCATGCGCTCGGGGCTCGGCTGGGGTGGGTCGTGTTTCCCGAAAGACGTCAATGCGCTCCGGGCCGGTGCGCGACAGCAGGGATACGAACCGGCACTCCTCGATGCCGTCGTCAAGGTCAACGACGGCCAACCGCGCCGATTGGTCGACTTGCTCGCCCAACACGTCGATATCGAGGGGAGCCAGATTGCCGTCCTTGGCCTCTCGTTCAAGCCGGGCACTGACGACGTGCGCGACTCTCGCGCCCTCGTGGTGATCGACTCGTTGCTCGAGCGCGGGGCGACCGTCGTCGCCTACGATCCGGTCGCCAGGGATGCCCTGGATCGACAGTACCCGCGGTACACCGACCTCGAGGGACTCACGTTTGCCGACGAGGTGGAGGGCGCACTCGAGGGTGCCGATGGGGCTATCGTCGCGACGGATTGGCCGGAATTCGACGACATGGACGCGTCGGTGTTCGAGAGGATGGCGCACAAAGTGCTCGTCGACGGCCGTCGAATCGATATCGAACCGGAGCGGGCGAACCTCGATGTCTACGAGGGACTGACCTGGTGACCAGGAGGGGCCGACCTGGTAATCCACACCCACCGAGAGATAGTGACTCCTGAACTGTTGAGACTCGAGCGAAGAAATCATTGGAAGCGTCCCAGGACTTCCTAGAATCGCTATAGAACCACTCATCGGAAACGTCAGCATTAGGACCCTCGCGAGTCGAATTCGTCTATGGACGTGCCGTGTGCTCGGGTGCGCCCCGCCAAGGGGGAAGCGACGAGGAGCCGACTGGCAGACGCCGATCTGATCGACGATGAGTACGAGATCACCGTCGAAGATGGCTGGCTATACATTCCGGTCGTCGACGAGAAAGCGGCAGCGACAGCCCTCGAGTCCGCCTCGGACAGGGACCACGATATCGTCACGTTCGACCCACCTGCGCGACACACGCAGACGACCCCCGAAGATGTTCTGGGCTGGGAACCCTCCTACGAACGCCTCGGTGAGGCCGCGTTACTCGAGGAAGATGACGATGAGCGGGCGGCCGAGATCGCACGCGCCATCGTCGAATCGGATCTCCCACTCGAGACCGTGCTCAACAAGGCCTCGAAAATCAAAGGCGAGACGCGCATCCGTGACTGGGACGTGCTTGAGGGAGAAGGGACGACGGTCGTCCATCGGGAATACGGCTGTACGTTCGAACTCGATCTCGCGGCGATGTACTTCTCACCGCGTCTCGCCACCGAGCGCCATCGCGTCGCCGAGCAGGTCGAACCCGGCGAGCGGGCCTTCGACATGTTCGCGGGCGTTGGGCCGTTCGTCATCCCGCTCGCCAAACGCGGTGCGGAGTGCGTCGGCGTCGACATCAACGAGGCCGCAATCGAATATCTGGAGCGAAACGCGACTACGAACGGCGTGGCCGATCACGTCACCACCCACTGTGCGGACGTCCGAGAAATCGCTCCGGAATACGAGGGGTGGGCTGACCGCATCGTGATGAATCTGCCACACAGCGCCGACGAGTTCCTCGAGTCAGCCGTCACTATCGCTGGCGACCGGTGTACGCTTCATTACTACGATATCCAGCACGAAGACGACCCCTTTGGACCGGGCGAGCATGCGATCCAAGAGGCCGCAGCCCCCGAGTACGACGTCACTGTCGAGACCCGTCGAACCGTCCGATCGTACGCCCCTCACGAACTCAACGTCTGTCTCGACGTCGTGCTCGAGCGCCTCGAGTCGTGATCGCTCGAGAAACGCTGCTCCCCAAACCGACTACTGCGAGGGCAACACACGGACCGATTCGATTCGCAATCCTTATGCCGGCTATCGAACGTACGTATAAGTGGACGCGAGATCCGCGCCGGTGTAGCTCAGACTGGCAGAGCGAATCCTTCGTAAGGATTAGGTCAAGGGTTCAAATCCCTTCACCGGCTTCTTTCTGTTCGAACGCCTGTGAGAACGAAATACCGACCGGAGTGATTTGAATCAGGGAGCAGCTTTGCTGCGACCGTGGTTCAAATCCCTTCACCGGCTTCTTTTGTCACACTATTTGATTGGGAGTCGGCGGTTCAACACTAAGCTAAAAACTCAACTCAGCTGTAGGCCACAAAACCGTCGTATATCCTTATATTTCCATACCGTTTTGTATCCTCGACCAACACAAAAACGATCTCGAGAGCGCCGCTAGATTTTCGAAAGGTAGCCTGCCAGGTCGGTCGTCGAGATAATGCCAACGACGCTATCGTCTTTATCCGTGACGGGCATGTGGTGGAAGCCGTGTTCGAGCATGGCGTCTGCGACCTCGAGAATCGGCTGTTGGGGTGAAGCGGTTTCGACTTCGGTGGACATGTAACGTGAGACGGTCGTCTGTGCTTTCGGGAAGCTTTCGGCGACGATGGTGACGAAATCGGTCGTGGTCAAAATTCCCTCGAGGTGGCCGTCGTCGTCGACGACGATGAGCGAGCCGATACCGTTCTCGAGCATGGTCTGGCCGGCGTCTTCGACGAGCGTGTCGGCACTGATCGTCACTGGATCAGAGGTCATCAGTCGGGCAACGAAAATGTCGTCCATACGTGAAGGTAACGGCGATTCCCTATAAACGTTGGTGACACCGAACGGTTCTCCGTGTCCCTGTAGTTGCCGTTGAAGATTATTGTACATCCTCTCGCAAGATAGCGTCGCGATAGGTGTGGAAATCCGTTCAGTAACTACCACATCGTTGCTGCACTCGAGGAGCGAACCAAGAGGAAACCGCCACTCGAGCGACGTTGTGAGTGAAAATACGGGGGCGATAACTTTAGTCCCCCTCGAGGGAGGTCACCTATGACCGATGGGGATTCGCGTGACGTGTCGGACCGGTCGGATTCGGATGCCGACTCGTCAGCAAGCAGCGGTGTCACGCCGCGCATCGAGAACACGAGTGGGTACGGCGTCGTCATGACGTTCGTCGCGGGAATCTTACTCGCACTGGCCTATTACGGGTGGCTGAGCATTCGTGGGCCACGGATGCTCGGAGAGGCCCTGCCGGAGCCGTTTTATTTGCTTGCGCTAGCCTTTCTGTTCGTCATCGAACTATTGAACAGTCGTCGGGCCGGGTTGGCCATCGCCGTCGCTCGCGGGATTGCCGTCGCTGCAGTGTACGGCGCGTTGTTCATTCTGGCGGTCGAAGGCGGGGCATACATCTGGGACCAGCCAGAGGTGTTCCTCGATAACTTCGTCGGCGTGACCGTCGTTGCACTGTCACTGGTGGTTGCCGCTATCGTGTACGTCGCCTACCTCACAGTGCTCGAGTCGTCGTGAATACCCCACTCGAATTTTCGGTGGTCATTGCGTCCATCGGTAGCCGTGTCTGGTCGAACGGGAAACCGACCCGTGATCCGGGTACATCTTTTAATACCATCCTGCCACTATTCGGTGTCATACCCGATGTCCTCACCTGGTCTCCCTGCACCCACACTCGAGGGGACCCTCGTCGCCCTCGAGTACCCTCGCACCGACGTGCTCGAGTGTGTTGCCGACGAGTACGTCCGCCTGGCAGAGACCCACGGGGCCCGGAACGTACTCGTGGTGAAACGCCATCCGGCCGGGCTCGAGGAACTCGAGCGAGTTCTCGCCAGCGCAAGTCGCGAGGCGGGAATGGTGCCAACGCCCAATGTCGAAGCGCTTCCCGAACACGCCTCCAAAGTGATCGAGGCGTTCGATCCGACCATCGACCGCCTCGAGTACGAAGAGCGCATCGAACTGATCTCGCTCGTCATCGCCGGTGCCAAACGCGACATTCCACCGTATCTCGAGCGGGCACGCGAACACGATAGTTTCGCTCGTGACGTCGGACAGTTGTTGCTCGAGGTCACCAGACAACGGCACACCCAATCGAAACTCGAAAACGGCGACGATATCCATCCCTGCCTCGAGTTCCTGTTCACGATGAACGATCGGTTCCACGCCGAACTCGACGCTCGAGGGTTCATCGAACGCGCAGACGTCATCCCACGCGCAGTCGAATCTCTCGAGAATAACGCTGACGGCGTGCGTGACCGAACCACGGCCGGTGTCGATGCGGTCCTGGCGATCCAGTTCGAGGAGTTCCGCGAACTCGATCGACGATATCTGGCGGCGTTGACGAACGACATCGAACTCGTCTGTGTCGGACAGCGCCACGCCAGCGTCGAACGCACGCGGGTCGAACCGGGCGCTCTCGAAACGATCAGCGAGTCTTTGAATATTCGCCAGACGTCGCGTTCGGAACCCGTAGGACCACCCCATGCGCCAATTATTCGCTGGCTCGCCACCGGAGCGTTCGCCGACGAGCAGGAGGAGATACGTGGACGAGCACACGCATACCGGATTCGAACTGAAACCGCTCGCGAACAGACGCGGCTGGTGGCCACCGAAATCGGCTCACTCCGTGATCGTCACGACTGGTCTTACGACGAACTCGTCGTCGCCGTGCCGCGGGCCGAGCGCGTTCCCTGGACCCGACGACGACTCCGGGAAGCCGGCATTCCCACTGCAACAATTGACACACCGTCGTTAGCCACAGATCCTGCAGTGGCTGAGCTGTACGCCGTCATTCGGGCCCAGCAGACCCTCGAGCACGAAGCAGTCGAAATCGATTCTGAGACACCGACCGACGCTATTGACTGGGACGACGCTGTTATCCGACGGCTGGCGGCACGCGTCGATTCGTTCAGCCCGGAGCTGCTGATCGAGTGCCGAGACCACGCTGTCCACACCACACTCGAGCGATGGATCGAACGAACGGACCTCAAGGGCCGAATCGCCGACGGAGGGTCGTGGATCGATGCTCGCGAACAGTTCGACAGCGTCGAACGAATACTCGATATCGCCCGTTTCGTCGAACGCACGGATCTCGTTTCGCCCGATTGGGATGGGGTCCAGCGCATGGTTGCGCGAACGATCGAGTACGACGCCCCGCACGTGCACACGATCGCCTCGAGCACGGCCGAGGGTGGCGTCACCGTCTGCCCTGTCGACGAACTCGCCTACGCCACGTACAACGCGGTGTTCGTCCTCGATTGTAACG
The DNA here is from genome assembly GCA_025517525.1 of Natronosalvus hydrolyticus. Taxonomy (GTDB): domain Archaea; phylum Halobacteriota; class Halobacteria; order Halobacteriales; family Natrialbaceae; genus Natronosalvus; species Natronosalvus hydrolyticus. Next base: position 50,575 of record JAOPJZ010000012.1, on the reverse strand, counting down.
ATGGTATCTACCCTGGTTCGCAGTTTTTGACGTCGTTGTTCCCGACCGCGTGGCTTCGCTCGATGGACGCGTTTCCGGCAGTCACCGATCCCACGGTTACGGAACTCGAGGATACATTCAGGACGCTCACCGACCCCGAGACCGTCGGTGATCGGTTCGAAACCTACCACGTCGAACGGGCGCGACGACGGCTCGCACTGGCTTCGAGGGCCGCGACCAACCGACTGTATTTGTGCTCGTACGAACGCGAAACGGACGGGTTGCGTCGAACGCACGACGAATCACGATACGTGCGAGAACTGCGAGCCTCGAGTTCGATCACGATCACTGACGTCGAACCAACCACACAGGACGGCCGGGTCTATGGCCCACAGCGAACCCTCGAGTCGGTACTGGGTGAGCCGTGGGGTGAACTCGAGCGCGTTCGGCGACGGGCCTCGATGGGTGAACCGGTCGACCTGGCTGAAACCGAGTCACATTTTCAGGAGATGGCACTGTTACTCGAAGACGATGGACTTGACCCGACGCTGCGGGAAGCGATCCGCACGCAGTTCGAGTTTGCGGCAGGCGAGGTGCGTCGATGACCGATTCGAGGTCGTCTCGAGATGAGGGAGTTGACCAACCAGTTCACTCTCAGGACACCGGACAACCCACGCTCACTGTCGATGGCCTCGCTGCGTACCTCGAGTGTCCACGCAAATTCCAGTTCGCACACGAGCGCTCGCTCAGGACACCACCCGACGACACTGCGGTCGACCGACTCGAGTTACTCCGGATCGCAATCTGTGATGGGCTTCGCTGGGCAGCAACCACGGATGATGCGGCCCCCGACGACCCCGAGCAGTTGATTCGCCGCATGCAAGACCGCCTTCGAACGCTGTGGGAAGGACACTCCGAGCGGTTCCACTCTGCCGTCCAACGACGCCACGAACGCCGCGTGATGGAGGCGACCATCGAGGCGTACGTCGACCACTGTGGTATCGACCACCTCGAGGGGATCACGTCCCTGTCTACCCAATCGACAGCCCGGGAACTCATCGGGCCGACGTTGCCAGTGGCCACGACGGTTCAGATTGGGCACAACGTGCCAGACGAGGAGCAATCAGCGCCAGACCATCGCTCGACGGCCCGACTCACCGCCGAAATCGATTACGCAACGGTCGACGGGTCAACCATCGTTGGCGTCAAACTCCTGCCGACGCCGGCGCATCTCGGCTTGCTTCGATATCGGAACCGATGGGACGGCGACGTCGAACAGGAGTTTCGTGATCATTTCGATTCGGAGTCCGAAACGTTCGACCCTGGTCTGGTCTCGAGTCTGTTCGAGATTTCGGTGGTGCTCGGCGGGCTTCGAACCCTTCGCGACCAGCTCAATCTCGATTCGGTTCGAACCTGCCGATATGTGCAGGTTCCGCTGCTGGATCGCCAGGATCGAACGGTAAACCGATTTCGAGATCAGATCAGTGTCGATATCGAGTCGATTGACCTTACGGACCGATATCTCGATCATCACACGTTTGGGCTGACACACGAACACCGGAATCGGACAGTCGACGATCGGCTACAAACCATCGCGGGCCGCGCTATCGACGCCGAGTACGAACCCGTTCCCTGGGAGCTAATTCGACGGGAATCGTGTTCGGACTGTCCGTACTCCGTCTGCTGTAGCGACTACATCGAAGGGGAGGTGCGATTCGATGGCAAATAAAGAGGGTGAACCCAGCGTCTCCCGTGGCAACCAGCCCGCAGTCATCGATAGCGATGCAGCGTGTATCTCCGTCGATGCTGGTGCCGGCACGGGGAAAACGACGACGATGCTCATGCGCCTCGAGCGAACCCTTGTGGACGGGGATGCTGACCCAGGCGATATCCTCGTTCTGACGTTTGCCAACGAAGCGGCCTCGAACATCCGGTCATCGATTGCGAACCGACTCGATCCTGCCGTCGCTGCCGAAATCGATGTCTACACCTATCACTCGTTCTGTAACCGTCTGGTTCGTGAGTACGCGTACTATCTCGGGTTGTCCCCATCGTTTGATATCGTCACCGAGCGGGATCGATACCGACTGGTCACGCGATTGCTCAGGGAGCGTGACTACGCATTCGTCGACGAGAACGTCGGCTCGGATCAAAGCGCCACCCCCGAGACCTTGGCCGACGCGGTCGACGAATTCATTGCCGTGATGAGTCGAGACGATATCGATCCCGACACGCTTGAGGCTCACCTCCCCGATGCACGGACGATCGACCTCCTCGACGAACTGCTGTTGTGGCTTCGCCAGGAGGCAGCGAGTGGGCTGTCGTTCGACAACGAGGCGTTTCGGTTTTTCAATCGGGACGAACACCTCGAGGATGCCCGTAATGCACTGGTCGAGTACGGGAAGTTGCTGACGTTCTGTCGCGAGAAAATCGCCGAAGCGCCGGCGGACTTTCGAGAGGATACTGTCGTCCGAGACGTTGAACAGTATCTTCGTTCGGTACAATCGTGTGTGACGAACGTCCACGACTCGCTCACGCTCGATGACCCGACGACGAAGCACCTCGCCCCAGTGTTGTTCCGAAATCAACTCTGGCGAGAGGCGACGGCCACGATCGAGCAAACGCCAATCGGTCGACTCGAACACTACGTTGCCGTCCTTCGCGAGGCGAGACAGTACACGGCGATCTATCGCGATTACCGGAAACTTCTGGCTGAGGAAGGAACGCTCGATTTCGACGAACTCGTTCGGACAGCGACCCGGCTGCTTTCCGACGCGATGGCCGCAGACGAAATTGCTGGTGAGTATACGCACGTGTACTGTGACGAATTCCAGGATACCGACCGAACTCAGTACCAGTTGGTGACGAAGCTGACGAACGGCCCAGACCGGCCCGAGCTTCTCGCCATCGGGGACACTGATCAGGCGATATACGGATGGCGCGGAACCGATCCGCACGGTCTCGAGCGATTGGGTGATGCCTACACCGACCACGAGTCTGTCGAACTCGGCCTCAACTACCGTTCGAAACAGGAAATTCTCGATCTGACGAACTACTGTGACTACGGCGGTCACTCGTCGAAAACGCTCCGCGAGTACGGACGGAAAACGGATGCATCAACGTCGACCGTGTCGAGCACAAACGCCGATTCCACTCGGCACGTCGTCAAAATCGATAGCGACGAACTCGGCTGGTCCCCGCCGGAGCAAGTTGGAATGACGATTGCTCGCCTCTTGATCGACGAGTTCGACGGCGTTGCAAAGCGCCGACTCGAGGATATCGCCGTCATCGTTCGGACGAACGCCCAGGCGAGTGCGATCGCTGACGAACTCGAGGCGCGCCAGATCCCGTACGAACAGTCGGGTTCACCCGCGGGCACTGTCTCGCCGGGGGTCCAGACCCTGCTGTCGTACCTCCGGGTGATTGCCGAGCCGGCAGCGACCGATACCCACCTCCGCCGCGTCTTGTTGCTTCGGTATCGATTGTCCGAAGCGGACCTCGAACGCCTTCACGAACTTGATGCCGATGGGTTGTATAGCGCTTTGCTGGAGATCGATCCGGAGCGGGTTGACGAACCAGAACGTATCGAACAGGCGAGGACTCACTTACGGTCGCTCGTGGCCGACAGAGACGCCTATCCCCTCTCACCGTTTCTCGAGTGGTTCGAGGAACGGACGCGTATGAAGTGGTTTCTGGGCCCGGATGATGACCGGGCGCTAGACCGTTTGCACCGTTTCGTCGACGCCTACGATGGCGGTGACGTTCTCGGCTCGCTTTCGCCGCGAGTCGTCGATGCACTCGAGAGCGTATTGCGTTCGGGGTCGAGTGACCGACAGCAGGGGACCACCTCGACTGATTCGGTCGACATAATGACAGTCCACCAGGCCAAAGGGCTGCAGTTCGATACGGTCCTGGTGCCGTTTCTCTCCGACGAGCACTGGTGTGTCCGTGGCGATTACGCCTACAGTTCCAGACATCGGCTGTTGAGCGCCGCGCTCGACTCCGCGATTGACACACCGCTGGCAAGCGATCTGGCGACCGAACCGCTCGCCGAAGCCTGGCGCGTGCTTCACGTCGCATTGACTCGAGCGGAAGATCATCTGTTCGTCTTCGGATCTGAGTACGATTACGAAGGAGATGAGAACGCACTCGGTCGCAGTGCCGTCGAGGCATGTCTGGCCGACGATCTCGAGTGGTCGGTCGCTGGCGAGCGAATGGACCTCTGGCCAGCCCTCACCGCGAGTTTCGAGCGTCTCGAGGCTGAGTACCCAGAAAGCGTCGCCGACGCGACGGCCGAACTCGCCGAGTCCGCTGCCACGGTTGGTGGAATGGTGTCCTACGATGATGGGGAGACGATGGTATCGACCCCTGAAGCGGTGGAGACGATCACCCATCTCGGGGAACACCTTCGTTCCCGACGGTTGCTCCCAGCGGCGGACGCCGCACCATACACCGAAGCGTTCGACGTGCCGAAAACGAGACGCCTCGGTGCCACTGTCGATGCCGCCACTCGGTTCTCGGTCACTGACGTCAGTTCACTTGGCAATTCAACGATTCCCGGTGCGCTCAGACACAGTTACAGCGCACTCGAGACCCACGCGGAGTGTCCGCGAAAGCACTATCTCGACCACGTGGTGGGGGCCTTCGACGACTCGGTAGCAGGCTTACAGGCACAGGCGAATGGTGGTGAAGCTGATACGGCTCCCCCTCCATCACGGGCCGATGGAAATGCCCGTCTGATCGGGACGGTCTTTCACGCGGTCGCCGAAGCGGCCTTTTATCGCAACGAGAATACTCCCGAAGCGTGGCACGAGGCAGCCATCAGAGAACTCACGGCTCGAGGTGAGCGAGGGCACGAAGAAGCCGTCCAACGCTGTATCGACCGTTACTTCGAGGCCACGACAGCTACGTTCGACGTCCCGTTTCACGAGTGGGACGAACTGGCCGCCGAGTTGGCGTTCGAAGTCGACGACCTTCCCGGTATCGACGGCGCTGTCATCGGCTACATCGACACCGTGCGGCGACTTCCCGACGGCCGACTCGGCGTCTTCGATTACAAGACGGTTGGCGAGCGAATCGAGCCCGCCATGGCAACCCAGTTGTCGCTGTACGCTCGAGCCTGTGCGCGACAGTTCGACGAGCCGGTCGATGCCGTCGGGTACGTCTACGTTGGGGATGTCGACGCGCCACGCGTCGATCACGTCTCGCTCGAGGACATCCCCTCGTGGGAATCGGTTCGAGCCACGCTCGAGGCGGTCGACGATCCGGGATACGACGAGACAAATCCGGGGCGTGCCTGTCGGTTTTGCACCCATCACTCGCTTGGCTGTGCGGAACTCCCGGATGAACAGACGGGTGGCTAATCGGCGCTCGAGGGAAGCGATAACGGAGACTGACGGGAGAGAAGACAGTATACCGTATCAGTCGTCGCTGGCCGCGTAGCCGGTCGAATCGGGTTGGACTGGCGTTTCTGGCGTTTCTGGCAACTCAGCGCGGACGTCGTCACGACCGTCTTCGGTGATCGCCTGGTGATAGGCGTCGGGCATGACCTTTACGAACGCCTCGAGTGCGCCATCCCAGTCTTCGAGTAGGGCCTGACCACGTTCGGAGCCGGTGTAGGCGACGTGGTTCCCGATGAGTCGCTCGAGGATGGCCTCGTCGGATTCGTCCAGTTCGTCGTAGAGCGACACCATGCCGGTGTTGGCTTTGGCTGCGAGTTCCGATTCCGGATCGAACACGTAGGCCACACCGCCGGACATACCGGCGGCGAAGTTCTTGCCAGTTTCACCGAGTACGGCGACGACCCCGCCAGTCATGTACTCACAGCCGTGGTCACCGACGCCTTCGACGACGGCCTTCGCGGCGGAGTTCCGGACGGCGAACCGTTCCCCGGCAACGCCGTTGATGTAGGCTTCACCGCCAGTCGCGCCGTACAGAGCGACGTTACCGATGGCGACGTTCTCAAGTGGGTCGTACGTCGCCGTTTCGGGGGTCCGAACGGTTACCTTACCGCCGGAGAGTCCCTTGCCGACGTAGTCATTGGCACTCCCCTCGAGGTGGAGGGAGACGCCGTTGGCGAGGAACGCGCCGAAACTCTGTCCGGCCGTGCCCTCGAGGTCGATCGTGAGCGTATCCTCGGGGAGCCCCGGTTCGCCGTAGCGACTCGTAACCCGGTTCGAGAGCATGGCCCCGACGGCGCGGTCGACGTTCGAAATCGACGTCGAGAGCGTGGTCGGCTCCTGGTTATCGATCGCTTCGCGTGCCTCCTCGATCAGCGTCCGGTCGAGTTGCTCCTCGAGTTCGTGGTCCTGTTCGCGGATTTTAGTTCGCACGTCACCCTCGAGGGGAGCGAGGACACCAGAGAGGTCGACGCGTCGTGCTTTCGGATGGTCGATATCCTCGCGTTGTGAGAGGACTTCCACGTGACCGACCATCTCCTCGACGGTTTCGAAGCCGAGTTCGGCCATGATCTCGCGCAGTTCCTGGGCGATGAACGTCATGTAGTTGATCACGTTGTCGGGTTCGCCCGGGAATCGCTTTCGGAGGTCGCCTCGCTGGGTCGCGATGCCGACCGGGCAGGTGTTTTTGTGGCACTGACGGGCCATTACACACCCCTCGGCGACGAGACTGGCGGTCCCGAAGATGTACTCTTCGGCACCGAGCAAGGCGGCGACAGCGACGTCACGGCCGGTTTTCATCCCGCCGTCGGTAGAGACGCGGATCCGATCGCGCAAACCGGTTGCACAGAGCATCTGGTTGGCCTCGGCCAGTCCGAGTTCCCACGGGAGGCCGGCGTGTTTGATCGAGGTGCGCGGCGACGCCCCGGTACCGCCCGAGTGGCCGGAGATGTGGACGACGTCTGCGTTCGCTTTGGCGACGCCGGCTGCGATGGTTCCTATCCCTGCTTCTGAAACCAGTTTGACGTTGATATCTGCGTCCTCGTTAGCGGTTTTGAGGTCGTGAATCAACTGTTTCAGGTCCTCGATGGAGTAGATGTCGTGCAACGGCGGCGGGGAGATGAGGCCAACGCCTGGGGTCGATTTCCTGACGTGCGCGATCATCTCGTTGACTTTCGCGCCTGGGAGATGGCCACCCTCACCAGGTTTGGAGCCCTGTGCCATTTTGATCTGCAGTTCGTCGGCACTCGAGAGGTACGTACTCGTGACGCCGAATCGTCCCGAGGCGACCTGTTTGACGTTGCACTCGCGTTCGGTACCGAAGCGCTCCGGCGGCTCGCCACCCTCGCCGGAGTTGGACTTGCCGCCGATTCGGTTCATCGCAATCGAGTTGTTCTCGTGAGCCTCCGGCGAGAGACTGCCAAGGCTCATTGCGGCCGTCGAGAACCGTTCGACGATATCGGTTACCGGTTCGACTTCCTCGATCGGAATCGGGTCCCGGTCGGAGTCGAATTCGAGCAGTCCGCGAAGCGTCTGTAACTCCGTCGACTGGTCGTTAATCAGTTCAGCGAACTCCTGGTAGCGCTCGTAATCGCCCGAGCGGACGGCTTGCTGGAGGGTACCGACGGTCTGTGGATTCCACTGGTGTTTGATACCGTCCGTTCGGTGTTCGAACTCGCCCTGGCGCTCGAGTTTGGTTTCGTCGACGTCGAACGCTGCGTCGTGACGCTCCAGAAGGTCGGCTTCGATTTCGGCTACCCCGATGCCTTGGGTTCGGTTCTCGGTCCCCTCGAAGTATTCGTCCACGAGACTCGAGTCGAGGCCGACGGCTTCGAAAATCTGGGCACCCTGGTAGCTCTCGATAGTCGAAATGCCCATCTTGGCCATCGTCTTGAGGATACCGTCCTCGAGGGCACCGACGTAGGCATCGATTGCCACCTCGATGTCTGCACCGTCAGGCCCTGCCGTAACGTCTTCGATGGTCTGGTAGGCGAGATACGGGTTGATTGCGTCCGCGCCGTAGCCGATGAGTGTCGCGAACTGGTGGACAGTCCGTGGATCTGCGGATTCGACGATAATGCCTGCGTGATTTCGGAGGCCGTTCCGAACGAGGTGATGGTGAACCGCTCCGGTCGCGAGCAAGCTTGGAATCGCGACCCGGTCGGCGTCGACACCGCGGTCGGAGAGAACGACGACGTCGTGTCCGGCTTCGATAGCTTCGACGGCATCGGCCCGCGCGCGTTCGATTGCCGCCTCGAGCGCTTCGCCCGTCACTCCGTCTTCGGTGTCGATGGCCGCTCGCTCGTACGTGATGTCGACCGTCGCAGCCGTGATGTCGTTTTGATCGCAGTCGCGAAGGGCTTCGAACTGGGTGTCCGTCAGCACCGGCGAATCGACGACCAGTTGGCGGGCGTGCTCGGGCGATTCTGCGAGTAGATTACGCTGGTGACCGATACGCGATTCCATCGACGTGACGAGTTCCTCCCGGATGTAATCGAGCGGCGGGTTCGTCACCTGGGCGAACAGTTGCTTGAAGTACGAGAACAGCGGTCGGTTGAACTCCGTCAGTACCGACAGCGGCGTATCATCGCCCATCGACCCGACGGGATCTTTCCCCTTCTGGGTCATCGGCTCGATCATGTTCTCGAGCTCGTCGTAGGTGTAGCCGAAGGCGGCCTGGTGGGGCCGAACCGCTGGAACTGCTTTTTGGGGCGCCCGCTCACTCGAGCCGGTGATTTCGTCGATATGTACCTGTTTGTCGCGAATCCACTCCCCGTAGCGGTCATCGACGAGGTCCTCGAACACTTCGTCGTCGGGAATCACGCGACCTTCCGCTGGATCGGCCAGGAAGAGCTGTCCCGGCTGGAGTCGACCACGCGACTCGATCTGTTCAGGTGGGGTCTCGAGTGCGCCTGCTTCACTGGCGACGATCAGTCGGTTGTCCGTCGTGATGTCGTACCGACAGGGGCGAAGCCCGTTGCGGTCGAGGACGGCACCGACGCGCTCGCCGTCCGTTGCGGCAACCAGTGCAGGGCCGTCCCAGGGCTCGATGAGCGAGGCGTGGAAGTCGTACCAGTCTTTGCGTGCCCGGTCCATCGAGTCGTCACCGCGCCACGCCTCCGGAACGAGCATCCGCAGGGCGTGTGCCAGGTCACGGCCGTCTTGCATGAGCAACTCGAGGGCGTTGTCAACGCTTGCCGTGTCCGACTGGTCCGGATCGTTGATTATGGGTTTGACGGCCTCGAGGTCGTCGAGAACTTCACTCTCGAGATCGGTCTCTCGGGCGCGCATCCAGTTGACGTTCCCCTGAATGGTATTGAACTCGCCGTTGTGGACGACGTTGCGGTATGGATGGGCGAGATGCCAAGCTCCGAGCGTGTTCGTCGAGAATCGCTCGTGAACCATGGCAAACGTCGACGCGAATCGGTCATCGGAGAGGTCGGGATAGTACGTCGGGACCTGTTCGCCCTTGAGCAGGCCTTTGTAGACGAGCGTTTTCGAATCGAGCGAGCAGACGTAGAAGCGTTCCTTGTTGTCGATTTCGCTCTCTTCGATACGGTTCTCCAGTGCTCGACGGGCGACGTAAAGCCGCCGGTCGAACGTTTCGCGGTCGATTGTATCATCGGGTGCGACCACAACTTGCCAGACGTCCGGCTCCGAGTCGAGCGCCGTCTGTCCCAGGCCATCGTTATTCGTCGGGACGTCACGCTGGGTTAGCACTTCGAGACCGTATTCCCCGAGGACAGTGTCGACGAGGGAGAAGATGGCTTCTCGGGCGTCATCGTCGGTCGGGAGAAACAGTGAACCGACAGCATACAGATCAGGGAGATCGATATCGAGAACGTGCTGGAAAAACGCGTCCGGAGTCTGTACCATGATTCCGGCCCCGTCGCCGGTGTCTTTCTCAGCCCCCGTGGTTCCGCGATGTTCGAGATTGATGAGCAAGTCGAGTGCGTTTGAGATGGTTTCGTGACTCGAGTCGCCATCGAGGTCCATGATGACTCCGACGCCGCAGTTCGAGCGGTCGTCTCGGGGATCGGCGAGACCCTGAGACGTATCGGCGGATATGTGTGGCTGTGACATACAAGATACTGACCAATCCTGGGATAAGACGTTACTCCATAATGGCTAAGGGTATTAATAACACATATAAGGGTGTATAAGGCGTATTGGTATCGGACGATCGTACAGGAAGTATTCACTCGAGTTTGGAAAAACGTCTCTTTTCGGACGGTGCAGGTAGTTTCGTCACATTCGATATTCTGCATTATTTATGTGAAGCGTTCTGAGGAGGTAGCGAGTAAACTGTATTATTCTCGAACAGGTGCGGCGTATATTCATCAAATCCTCACACGACATCGTGTCCGGGTAATCTCACTACACGTTTACCTCTCGGATCCATCACAGCCACGCAGAAAGTGTCAGAGGCACGTAGTGTCCACCCATTGGATGAACACCACGTTCTAAAGAGGGAGTTAGGGGCTTATCCATTATGGGGCTAAAGAATTAGGGTTGGTGATTATTTCACGATTATCAGTAGTAAACCTGGTATCGATTATGTCCGCTAGCCTACCGCTTTCGGTCGCCCAGTCGAGCGCATTAGTAAGTGCGCGCGAAATAGGCGACCTGGTCTGCAGACTCCCCACAGATCGTACAGCACGCGTCGTCGTCCTCGGGTGCTTCCGGTGTTCCGTCAGTCTCCGGACTCTCTTCAGCCAGGGACTGGAAGACGATTTCGGCGGCCACTTTCTCTTTGATCACTTCTTCGCAGGCCTGATCGCCACACCACGGGACTTTGACGTAGCCGCCGTGTCGACCGATCGTACCCATGATGTCCTCGGGACTGTCTGCGGTCCGGACGTTCTCCTCAAGGGTTTCTTCGGCCGCCGTGTAGAGTTTGTCGTAGACCGTCTCGAGGTGGTCGTCGACGGTTTCGGCCACGCCGTCGCGGCTCTCGACGACTTTCTCGTTGTCCGGACGGTGAACGAGCGTTACCTCGCCGTCTGTAGCCTCGTTCGGGCCGATTTCGATTCGCAGCGGGACGCCCTCGAGTTCGTGTTGGTTGAATTTGAAGCCGGGGTTTCGCTCGTCGCGATCGTCAAGTTCGACGCGGATACCTGCTTCCTCGAGGTCGTCGGCGACCTCGTTCGCGTACGAGAGCACTTCGTCCTCGTTGTCTGCCTGCCAGATTGGCACGATGACGACCTGCGTGGGCGCGATAGTTGGTGGGAGCACGAGCCCCTGGTCGTCCGAGTGTGTCATAATGAGTGCACCGATTGCTCGCCAGGACAGCCCCCACGAAGTCGTGTAGGCTGTTCGCTCGGTTTCGTCTTCGTCGGCGAACGTGATGTCGAACGCCTCGGCAAAGCTCTGTCCGAGGTGGTGACTCGTCCCACCCTGGACTGACTTGCCGTCGGGCATCAGACACTCGACGGTCGTCGTCGTATCCGCGCCGGGGAACTTGTCGTGTTCGGGCTTTTTGCCTTTCAACACGGGAATCGCGAGGTGTTCCTCGTAGAGGTCGGCGTACTGCTCGAGTCGGGTCCAGACCTCGTCCCACGCTTCCTGGTCCGTCTCGTGGGCAGTGTGGCCTTCCTGCCAGAGGAACTCCTTCGTGCGGAAGAAGGGTTTTGTGTCCGTTGCTTCCCATCGAACGACCGAACACCACTGATTGAGTCGCATCGGCAGGTCGCGATGGCTCCGTGTCCACTGGGACATAAACGGAGCAATGATGGACTCACTCGTCGGGCGCACCGCGAGGCGTTCCTCGAGTTCGTTGTGCCCGCCCTGGGTGACCCACGCGACCTCGGGGTCGAACCCTTCGACGATGTCTTTCTCCCGCTCGAGGTAGCTTTCGGGGATGAACAGTGGGAAGTACGCGTTCGTAACGCCGGTGTCTTTGAACCAGCCGTCGAGCGTGTCCTGAATCGATTCCCAGAGGGCGTAGCCTCGAGGTTTCGTGACGATAAATCCGCCCATGGGTGCGTAATCGGCCAGTCCTGCCTTTTGAACGACCTCGGCGTACCACTCACCGGGCCGATGATTCTTGGACTCGGTGATGCCGAGTTCCTGAGATTCGTTGCTCATACTTCGTCAGTCTGCCAGCGTGCTCTTAAACCATGCGAAGGTGTGTGGGCGGTTCGCGGCCCCACGGCAGTTGATTGGTGCCTGCGGTCACCAGAGGTGATTGGGGGCTCGCTTTTCCCTCGACGGGTAACGGCATACCGGGTTGGTTTTCTCCGGTTCGCTGTCTTTTATCCCTCTCCAAAGCCGACGTTCAAACGGATTAGTATGTCCCCAATGAACGCCATCGAAGTCGGCTCCTACGGTGATAGCGACGTTCTCGAGGTCGTCGAACGCGATATTCCAGAGCCCGGACCTGGCGAAGTGCGTATCGAGGTCGAGGCGGCGGGAATCAACTTTGCAGACATAATGCAGCGTCGGGGACTGTACCCCGGTGGACCAGAACCGGCCTACGTGCCAGGCATGGAAGCCGCCGGAACCGTCCACGCGACGGGCGATGACGTCGGATTGAGCGAAGGCGACCGAGTCGTCGGAATGCTCAACGGCGGCGGCTACGCCGAGTACGTGACGGCAAACGCACAGATGCTGTTGCCGATTCCTGGCGGGATGACGTTCGAGGAAGCCGCCGGCTTTCCCGTCCAGTTTCTAACGGCACACTCGTGTCTGTTCGAATGGGGTGGCCTCGAGGAAGGCGAATCCGTCCTCATCCAGGCCGCTGCCGGTGGCGTTGGCACGGCTGCGGTCCAGTTGGCCTCGAGAGCGGGCGCGACGGTGTTTGGGACGGCCAGCACGGAGGCAAAACTCGAGCTTGCGGCGGACCTCGGCTGCGATCATCCGATCCAGTACACAGAGACGGATTTCCGCGAAGTCGTGGACGCCGAAACCGATGAAGAGGGTGTCGACCTGGTTCTCGAGAGCGTCGGGGACGACGTTTTCGATCACAGCCTCGATGCGCTGGCCCACTTCGGCCGGCTCGTCACCTACGGGGTTGCCAGCGGCGTCCCCGCGAGTGCACAGAACCAGCGATTGTTGTTCGAGAACAAGTCAGTCATCGGCTTCCACCTCGGGCAAGCCTCGCGCCACGATCCAAACCGGATCATGCAGGCGATTCCGGACCTGACCCAGGGGCTCAGCGACGGCGAACTCGAGGTCATCGTTGGCGAAACCTTCGCCCTCGAGGAGGCGGCCGAAGCTCATCAGTTCATCGAGGACCGAAAGAGTACGGGGAAAGTCGTCCTCGTTCCCTGACGAATTCGAGGCTCTCCTTTCCGGTTACTCCTCGAAATCGATCCCAAACTCGAGGTCCTGAGCCACCAGATCCGCTTCGTCGAGGGGTTCGCCCCCTTTGAACTCGAACGTGGCTTCGACGGTATCTCCCTCGAGAACCTTTGGGAGCCAGTACTGGTCATCGTCCCACATCCGGTCGTAGGGAACGTCCTCGAACGCCACCCACTCGGGGTAGGCCTCGGGCGTCGTCTGGGGGGTGCCGTGGTACTTCCACGTTCGGAAAACGTGCGTCTCGATGTGATCCTCGCCGTCGAGCGTAAACGTCAGATGTCCCGCTTTTTCCGCACTTCCGAGTGGGATCTCGAGTCCGACTTCCTCTTTGACTTCGCGCACGGCGCACTCGCGAGGCGTTTCGCCGTCCTCGAGTTTGCCGCCGGGGCCGTTGTACCAGCCTTCGCCCAGGCCACGGCGCTTTTCGATCAACAGGACCTGCTCGTCCTCGAGGACGAAACAGAGCGTGGATTCGATCATACTCCTGCCTTCGAGTGAACCGAGAAAACTGGTGTGATTCGGGTTGGCGTCGTTCGGTCGCCTAGTGGTCTGTGGCAAGTGCTTTGAACACGAACACCAACACGATCAAGCTACAGAGGATCATCGCCCCCTGAGCACCGACTGCAACGGGTGCATCGACACTTCCACCCGTGACGAGCTCGAGCATGTCCGGTACACCTCGAAGACTGCCCGCTATAGCGAGTGCGGAGAGGCCACCCAGGGCGTAGAGGGCAGGCTTCACGCCAACGGTTTTGTCACCCAGAGCACCGATGGCGACAAACACGGCGCCAAAGAAGGCCGGGATGAGCGCAGTTATACTGGCGAAATCAGTTATCACGTACGCGAGGATACCGAGCAGGACCAGAACACCGCCAATCGCCATCCCGACCGTCAGTGCTTGTTTCGTGGAATCGCTCATAACAGATACTGAGCGTGTGGGCCACAAAAAACGATTGGTGCACGACTCGAACTCGCGGCGTAGATCCGGTCAGCCCTCAGCACCGACCGCGGGTTCCGCGCCGAAACGGTCGAACACCCGGTCCAGGCCGAGTGCCAGTGCGACCGACAACGCACTCCCGGCGAGGGCGAAACTCGAGATGACGACGAAGAAGGCGGCCACGCTCAACTCGCCGAGGACGAAGCCGCCGATGGCGATGCTAGCGGCACCGAGTCCGAACTCCCCCAGGTAGGTGTAGCCATAGGAGAGTCCACGGGTGTCGGGCGGGGTGTAGACGGCGACTGCGTTCTGGTAGAACGGCTGAATCGCAAACAGGAAAAAGCCGAGTACAGCACAGAGGACCAGCAGCGGGAATATCCCGAGGTTGGAGACTGGAACGAACGCCAACGCGAGCACTGCAAGGATGGCGAACATGCCAGCCAGTCCGCGGGCAGCCGGGATCGTATCGGTCAGTTTTCCGCCGACGTACTGCCCGCCCATGCCGACCACGAGCAGGCCAACGTAGATGTAATACTCGGGCTCGATATCGTAGGCCTCGAAGGCCCCCGGAACCACCAGTCCCTCGATGACAGGCAGTCCGTGCATGATTTCGGGGAGGTAGGTGAGCACCCCACGATAAAACAGCCCTTCGAACGTGACGATGACGAACACGATGGCGAATGCGCTGGCGAAGAGGGCGCGGGAGTTCGTGACGAGATCCGAGAGCGAGAGGGCTTCGTCCGGGCCGGCGTCGACGTCGTCTGCGACCGCTGCGATCGGATCGAACTGGGCCGTCAATCCGTACACGACCGCCAGCATGCCGGGGATCGCGAGCAACGCGGCGACGAGTGGCCACTCGAGGAAGATCAACAGCGTTGCGGCGACGAAGGGGCCGAGCGCGATGCCGACGTTGCCGGCGATGCCGTGCCAGGCGAAGACGGTGCCCCGTTCTTCGACGCCCGTACTGATCAGGGCGAGGCCAGCTGGATGGTAGATGCTGGCTGCGATTCCCCACAGAAGCAACCCGACGGCGATGGCGTAAATCGACTCGAGCAACGAAGCGGCGGCAAGCACCCCGAAGGCGAGACTCATCCCGGCGAGGCAGATGACGATGAGGCGTTTCGGCCCGTATCGGTCGGCGAGGATACCACCCGGGAGTGCGCCGAGGCCGAACGGGGCGTACCCGAGGGCCACGATCAGGCCGATGAAAACGACCGAGACGTCGAACTCGGCCAGCCAGACGACCAGAAAGATGGGAATTGCGGTTTCGAACCAGTGAACCAGCGCGTGCCCGGTCATCGTGAACCCGGCTATCGATTGATCATTCGAATTGAGTGACATACAGGCGTGTGATCTATCCCAACGGCTGGGGCCGGACTACTTAGCGGTGTGGAAATCGAATGTCAACTACCCCGCCCTGAACGCCAAAGGCGTTATGAGGACGGAGCTTGCGTGGCTTCGGCCGGGAGCTGTGGTCCCGGACCGACTTGTTTGCCGATGAGGTCGGTCGGCAGAGGCAATTTAATTGGACGTGACCTCGGCGACTTCGCGGCAAGTTGAGCTTGCTCGGAGCGATCACGTCACCGATCCGTCCTTTGGGGCCGGTTGACGGCAGCCCGTCCATCCCAAGATACCGTCCCTTTGCCTCCCGCAATGTCGGTATCGGCACCCTTTGCAGGGCTGTCTGAAGCCTGGCATGGATTTCATAAGACGACGAGCCGGCAGATACTAACTGTTTCGCCCAGCTTCGCCACGCGCTCCTCCCCTCCCTACCGCTCGCTTCGCTCGCGCTTGAGGATAGCGCGGAACGCGCTCCTCCCCTCCCTACCGCTCGCTTCGCTCGCGCTTGAGGATAGCGCGGAACCGAAGGTTCCGCTGACCGTGCGAACGGCGAAGCCGTGAGCAGAAGGGGACTCCGCGCTACCATTTAGTTGAAACGAGTACTCGAGGGCCAGTACAATGATCGATAGCGGGTCCAATGCCGTCGTGTACCAGCGATCGATTCCACCTGTGATGGACAGGACACACTTCTCAACGAAGGGGACTGTACGCACGTGGCTGTGGCTCGAGCATGCCTATCGGTTTGCAAAATACTCAGATATTCCTATCAATCACCTACTCGTGGATATTCTATGAAGGATCATTCTTGTCTTACGGTTCCGTTTTCTCTTTTCACGCCATCGACAAATATTGCCCCATCGTGCGTAAGTCGTACCTGGTGGTCTGAAACACGAAACGTTAATTCCCAGACGCTGTCGTCCATGTTTTCTAATTTTTCTAACACACCTGGATCGATATACTCCGCAAGAGTGAATTCCACCTCTGATGAGTCTATATTATCCGATTGAGCTATCGCTTCGACTACGTCGACGACAATGTCATTGTATGGCATCGTGATACATTTCCTCATAAACTTCGCAACCGTTAATCAGGGACTCGGGAAACTGATCTATCGAAGCGTGGATGAGATTAAACAGCACTTCGACTTCTGCAAAATGGGGACCGCGTTGAACACAAAACGGATCGCGCTCCCAACGAATGTAGCCAGCATTGGCTAGTTGTGGGAGGTGATTGTGCTGGAGTTGCGTCGTCATCGTCTCGGGGTCCCACGACGATTCGGGTGTCATCGCAGCCTCCGGGAGCGAAATTCGTCTTTCCTCTGGTGCATTCCTCAACGAGTAGATTATCATCCGACGCTCCTGGGAGGCAAGAACCTCATAGAGCTTATTCCACCGATCGATTGCGCATTGCTCCCGTCTGGGGATATCAATTCCCATGTTCCTATAGTGGGCATACGGCCAATTAACCTTTAATCTCTATCGAGCGTGTTCGCTGACGATTCAACGTGTACGCTGGGCAAAACAAAACAGATTTCTGAGAGTAGGTATCCCACCGATACAGAAGAACTACAAACG
Organism: Natronosalvus hydrolyticus; assembly: GCA_025517525.1. Taxonomy (GTDB): domain Archaea; phylum Halobacteriota; class Halobacteria; order Halobacteriales; family Natrialbaceae; genus Natronosalvus; species Natronosalvus hydrolyticus. Next base: position 33,545 of record JAOPJZ010000012.1, on the reverse strand, counting down.
GATCAGACCGATTGCCTTGGAGTTGTTCGACACGCTCTAATTTCCGTAACTGAGGGAAGCAACGCTTTGAAATATACACGATACGATAAGTAACCTCGATCATGAGAATCAGAAATTCCCAACCACTTGACGCCGAGACGGTTCACGGACCGCAATTGAAAGTGTACTACTAAAGAGACATTTTCCGAACCTTTAGGAAATTATTGTGGGGCGAGAGAGAGAACTGGAAGCCTCATCGAGAAGCCTATCAACTATCGTTATACGTCCCGAACTAGACGAGGTTGTCGTCAGGATCCCTGATGTAGGCCGAGGTAATCTGTCCGTCGGGACCGGTCCCTCGAGATATCGCGTTCGGTCAATCGCCTTTCAACTTCCTCTATCGTCGTCTCGGCGATGAGACAGAGATCACCACCGCCGACGGTCGGAACGCCGGCCACGAGATCAATATCGGTGTCCACCGGGTGAATGGTGATCTTCTGTTCGCCGAAGTGGACCGCTTTGTAACCCTCCCTGAATGTCTCTACCTCGGCACCCAGCTCCTCACAGAACGTACACGTTTCCCCGACGTCCTCGACCGTGCGGACAAAATGGTCGATTCCGGTCAGTTTCATACACCCCTTTCGGTGCTCGCTGAGAAAACATTTCCATGACCCACATAATGCCAGGTACAGTACCCGTTTCCGGTTCGGAAACCCTACTCACCGACTTCTTTGACTGTATGTTTCAACTGATACGGTCTACGGTAACTGTTTACCGGTGATTGCCCCTACCGGATCGGCAATCACCGGGAAGAGACGACAGTAAACCGTATCACTCCTCCTCGAGATCGCGGTCGCTGACACCAACGGCTTTCGAGACGTCGACCTCTTCGGGTTCGTCCTGACCGCCGACGATCAGTTCGCCGTCTGGGCCTTCGACGTACGCGTCATCGGCAAAGCCCCCTTCTGCGTGTGGATGTTCTGGATTCTCGAGCTTTTCCGGCGTCGAGGGTGCGAACGGGAGACCGCCATCCGGTTTGAACTCACCGAGCGGTTCGGCGATGGTGATTCCCCAGGTGTCGAAAAAGTCCTGATAGCGTTCGTAGTGCGCCTCGAGTTCGTCGGCAGGGAACTCCATCATCTCGGTCCAGCCGTGATTGTAAAAGTCGAAGTTCGCCTGAATATGGGTGATCTCGCGGGCCTCGGCTTCGGTGTAGCCGGCCCGAAGGGCCTCGAGGTAGGTCTCCATCGTCGCTTCGAACAATCCGTCGAGGTGGTCCTTTCGTTCCTCGGCGTGCGCCGGGTCGGCCTTTTTGGAGAACACGGACGTATGGAGACGGACGAGTCCGGACACGGCAACTGATCGGATGACTGGCGTCTCGAGGGCTTTTCTCGAGGCGAAATGGCGTGCGTTTTGACGGAGCTTCATACGCCCGCTATGTACCGAACACTATTGAGCGATGTGGAGTGGGAAAGCCACGAAACATCACGCTTCGACCGAAGAGCCGGGCTGAACAAGGTGTACCTTTGAGAGTATCCACTACGAATTATAATATCATGTGTCTAATAATTTGCTATGAATAGAGTTTCGCTGCGGTTCGAGCGGTTTCGATCGAGGACAACTCGGCAGCGCATGGACCGCTCGCTCGAGCGCGCCGTCTGGTATAAAGTGGCAATATGTACACGAACTCGGCGGTCGAGACGATGAATCAGATAGCAACCCACTTTAACCCCCATTGCAAAGATTCCGGGTATGACCGAGTACGTCATCATCGGCGACGGTATCTCTGGCAGCTCGGCTGCAGAGACAATCCGGGAGGAGGACCCGGATTCTTCGATAACCGTCATTACCGATGAGGGTGAGCCACTGTACAATCGCATTCTGATCAAAGAACACGCGAAAGGCAAACTGCCGGAGGCGCCGATTTCGATCCACGACGAGGAGTGGTACGAAGAGCGCGATATCGAGCTCTCGCTGAATACTCACGTCGTGACCGTTGATACGGACGAACACGTCGTTCGGACCCACGAAAAAGACGACATCCCCTACGACAAACTCCTGATCGCGACGGGTGGGACGCCGACGCAGTTGCCCGTCGAGAACAGTGACGCCGAGGGCATTCACCACTTCTGGACGTTCCAGGATGCCCGCAAAATCCGCGAGAGCGCGGAAGCGGCCGACGACGCTGTTATCGTCGGTGCCGGACTGCTCGGTATCGATTTCGCCGCCGTCTGTGGCTCCCAGGATGTCGATGGGAAGTTCCTCATGCGCGGGGACCGCTGGTGGCGATATGCGCTGTCTGCTGACGGTGCCGAAATCATGCACGAAGGGATGCGTGGCGTCGGTGTCGAACCGGTTTTCGACAGTGGCGTGAGCGAGTTCGAAGTCGACGCTGAGGGCCACGTCGAGGCGGCTATCGACGCCAATGGCGACCGCTATCCGTGTGACTTCGCCGGCGTCGCTATCGGCCTGACGTTCAACACCGAGTTCCTTCGGGATACCGACATCGAACAGGACAACGGCATCGTCGTCGACGAGTTCATGCAAACGAACGTCGAGGACGTGTACGCAGCCGGCGACCTCACCCGGTTTTACGATGTCTTGGTGGGTGACCAGGCCCAGAACGGATCGTGGGGCTCGGCCAAAGAACAGGGCCGAGTCGCCGGGATCAACATGGCTGCCGACGACGAAGCGGAAGTCTTCGAATGGGTTTCCTCGTACTCGATCACACACTTTGACTTCCCCTTCCTCTCGTTTGGTCACCCGACGATCGGTGACGACTACGCAGAACGGCGGTACTCCGACACCGAGTGGCGACGTATCGCGTTCATAGACGGCAAAGTGGTCGGCGGCGTCCTCATCGGCGACCTGTCTGCCCAGAGTAAACTCAAGCAACTGATGCGCGAGCAACGTGTCGTCGCGGATCAGGCGGATGTCCTCCTCGAGAAACAGGTCGACCTCGACAACCTCGCCCCGACCCAGGAGCAATAACGCGTTTTTCTCTTCGTTCGTGTCATCGACCGGTAGGCGAACATTTATGCACCGGCAAGACCATTGCTAACAATGAACATGGCCACGAGTGACACGAATCACGATCAGGGATCCATTCGTCTCCGCCAGACGAACGCGAGCACGCCCGCACCGCGAGTTCGTCACGTCGACCAGCTCCCGGAAGAGACGCTGACGACCGTACTGACCCTCCTCGAGGGAGAAACGAGGGTTGCCTCGAATGAGCACGACCTCATCGAGGGTGAAACTATCGTGTTCACCGATTACTACACCGTCTCTCGGAGCTAGCTCGTCGTCTCGCCCTGATCGAACCCGACAGATCCTCTTGGTTTTCACGTACAGAGTTGGCCGACCAGTCGTCCACGAGCCACTTTCATCGGATTGTTATCGTGTCTTACCGGTCAGCGACCCGTTCGATCCGTCGCTGGTCGGTACTCAGTGACAACGATCCGTATCAGCTCTTCGCGAAATCGTGGACCGAAGATCCGTGCCTATTCTGAGCTGTTACCTGTGAGAGTGGTGTATCGAAGCGGTTTTGCCGGGTGAGCGACACCGCTTGGGTATGAACGGCGGCAGCGATATGACACTCGCGTTCGAACTAGAGGCCCTGCAAGCACTCGCTTCCCCCGAGGCAGTGTTCGACGATGCGCGTGGCTGGAGCAAATACGTCGGCGTCGTTTCCGAGGAACCGACGTACGTTGTCACGAACTTTACGCGTAAGAACCGCGTTCGACAGGATTTCTTCTCGGGACCGCGGGGCAAAGCTGAAAGCCTCGTGAGCGTCAAAGGCCAGTTCGACACCGAGCGCCACGTATTCGTGGGCGTCGACGAAGACGACGAAGCGCTGGCGGATGAAGTCGACTGGGAGTTCTTGCACGTCGAAGATGCGGCCGAAGCCGCCGAGTGGACTCTCGCGGAGGAGTCGAGACCAGGGGGGACAGCAGACGAAGACGTCCGAGACGACTGGCCATAGCGATGGCACCGCTATCGGTACTCGAAGCGATTGACGACGGCTTTTCGCGACTCAGCACCCGCGAGGCCCTGGTCGGCCTCGGCGTGCTGTTTGCAGTGCAATTGTTCATGCTCGTTGGACTCCAGAGTCAACTTGCAGCCCAGCGAGAGCTACTCGAGGAAACCGAACTTCCCCTGGGTGAGGAAGTCGCTCCGGAGGTGTTACCGCTGGCTCTCGACATTCCACTTGGCGTGTCGATGATTCTCTGGCTCTCGATGCTCGTCGGCGGCGTCACCGTGTCGATGGTGTTCTTCCGTATGCTGGCAGAGTCACCCTCCATGGACGGCCGTGAAGATGGAAGTACGGATGGTCGGAAACAAGGACCCAACGATGGTCGCGAAGGTGAGGAACACACCTCGAGTAATGCGCCGCATTCAATTGATAAAACACACCAGTCAGGCGACTCGAGTGCACCCTCGTCGACATCCAGCGAGGTCCTTTCTGACTGGGATTCGCCAGCTACAGACGACGCGGAGAACCGATCTATAGCTGCCAACCCATTCGAGGAGCGAGCTTCGAAGGGGCCGACCTCGCGATCGGTAGAGGGGGACGGTACCCTGACTTGGAACGAGTCGATCGGTCGAACCACGCTGATAGGCGTCGGTGCTGCGATCATCGGTACGATCCTAGTCAGCGTTGGGCTCGCACTTTTCATCCTCCCTGGGCTCTTTTTGGCGACCGCACTCGCGTTCACGCATCCGTATCTGGCAACCGAACGTGTCGGTATCATCGAGGCGATGAAACGGAGCTTCGAGACGACGCGTGAATCCTGGCTCCGGACGTTCGCACTGGTCGGGGCCATCGTCCTGAGTTTCGTCACCATCAGCTCCGTGGGCGCGATGTTCGTCCTCGCTCTCGAGGCCTATCCTGTTGTGGGTGAACTGATCAACGTCGCCTTCGGCGCTCTCGCGTGGGGCTACGCGTTGGCAATGCTCTCGAGCGGCTTCGATCAGGTTCGTCGATACCGAGCGACGCAGGCGGAGAAGTGGGACGGTATCGACGACGAGTTGCTCCCGTGAATTGCCTCGGGCTCAAGTGGCTCGAGACGCTCCGCGTCTCGTTTCAAGCGAAACCATCGGTTTCGCGGACATCGTGAAGCTTTGCTTCGCTCAGTCACGGAAGATCCTCCGAACGGTCCTGAGGCACTCGCCTTGTTCCCCTGTAGATCGGTTGTGTTGTCCACTCCGTTGTCGTGCAGTCGTCGGGCTTATGAGGAACGCGGCCAAAATCACCCTAATGGCCGAACCCCGCGTCCCAGGTGGCGATACCACCCGTCTCGAGTTGCCCTGTGGAGAGACGCTCGACCCGCACGATATCGACCTGGGGATGCGCGAGTACAGTTGCACCTGCGGCGAACGACACGCCGTGGTGACGGACGTCCATCCGCCGTCCCGATTCGTTCCGGAGTCTCTCGTTTCGATTTTGCGAGACACCGTCGAGACGGCCGACGATTTCGACGAGTTTGGCACGCCACACATCATGGGCATCGTCATGGAAGAGTTTCCCGACGACGTCGTCGTCCACGACGCTGCCGAAGACGGATCGGTCGGCTACACCCTGTTGTGGGTCACCGACTTTCGAGCCCGACGAGTACACGTCATCATCGTGGAGTTGCTCGTCGAGTTGATGGAACATGCGGTGAGCCACGCCGAAGACGACACCACGACCTCGGAGTTCGAACAACAGATGCGCGAGTTCGATGTCGAGGCCTTCGTCGACCAGTACCGCGACATGCGCGATTTCTCAGACGAGTTCGATACACCGGTCTAGTATCGGGGAGTTCGATACCTTAGTACCCCGTCAAGCGTCGATACTCTTCTTCAGCAGCCGTGCTCTGCGCACCCGTCTCTCGAGCCGGTATCCTCGAGTCGTGAAGCGATCAGTATCGATCTGCAGCACAACCGAGGAGATTAGTCGTCACCGGCTCACCGACCCGAGTGGCGCCCTTCGACGTCGATATCGAATCGGGCACCGCCGGCGTCGCTGTTCGTAACAGAAATCGACCAGTCGTGTGCATCGACGGCTTCAGAAACGATGGCGAGGCCAAAGCCAGTCCCTTCCGGATGGGTCGTATAGCCGGACTCGAGGACCTTTTCGCGCTCGTTTTCGGGAATACCGGGTCCATCGTCAGCGACGTAAAATCCATCGGAGGTGGAACCGACAGTAACCGTGACCGCCTCGCCCCCGTGTTCGATGCTGTTTCGAAACAGGTTTTCGAACAGGACGAGCAGCCGGTTTCTATCGGCCTGTATCGTCGATAGCGAGTCATCGATCGACACGGCAAGGTCCGGATCGACCGTCCGCGCGGCTTCGGTTGCCACCGATTCCAGATCGACCGCTTCGGTCTCGGACAACTCCTTTCCGCTTCTGGCCAGCGCGAGCACGTCGTCGATCAGGTCGTTCATCCGACCGAGCGCCCAGTCGACTTCCTCGAGGTGGCCTTCGATGGGGTCGCCGGCCTCCTCGAGGGCTAGCTCGAGGTGTCCTGTTGCGAGCGTTAGCGGATTCCTGAGATCGTGTGAGACCGTTCCGGCGAACGATTCGAGACGGTCGTTCTGTCGCTCGAGTTCCGCCCGGCGAGCCTCGAGTTCGCCTTCGCGTTCGGCGCGCTCGATTGCGGCTTCGATGTTTGCGGCGAGAATATTTGCGAGGGCCAGTGATTCACGGTCGAAGTCGTTGCGTTCGGTGGACGCCACGACGAGGACACCATACTCCCCGAGTGGCAAGTGTGCCTCGCTCTTGATCGGTGTCTCTGGGTTGCGCACGCCATCGCGGAACCGAACGTCACCGTGAGCCATCGCTTCACCTGCTTCGAAGGCGTCCCAGGCTAGCCCCTTGTTTCGATGGATGGCCGGTGGCTCACCGAGGACGTCGCTTACGTGTTCGGAGACGGCAACCGGAACGAGCGCGTCGCGTTCTTCGTCGTACCAGTGAACGGCGTTTATTTTGTAATCGAGGACCTCGGTCGCGATCGAACAGCCGACGTGGGCCACTTCTTCGGCGTCCGCCGCAGCCATCAATTGCCGCGTTCCATCGTGAAGGGCACGGATACGGCGTTCGCGTCGTTTTCTGTCGCCAATATCCCGCAATACGCCAACACTGCCAACCATGTCCCCGTCGTCGCTGATCGGGGCGACGTTCGCCTCGACGACCCGGGGTTCGCTGTCAGCAGTGATGAATTCGAGCTCGAACGTTCCCCATTTTTGATCATCGTCGGTCAGAATCTCGGAGAGGGTTTTGATCGCTTCTTCGACAGACTCCTCCGGTAAGAACTGTGAGACGTGCTGCCCGATCACGTCTCGCCGACTGACTCCGAGTGCGTCCACCATAGCATCGTTCACGACGTCGATGGTCCCGTCGGGACCGAGTATATACATCGGGTCACCAACCGTTTCGACGAGGGTATGATACTGCTCGAGTTCACGTTCCCGCTGCTTTCGTTCGGTAATATCGGTGTAAATGGCGTACTCGTGGACGGTGCCCTCGAGTTCGATCGCAAACCCGTGACCGAGGAATTCTCGAGGTCCGTTTGCCGTGAGCCTCGTTACTTCCCGGGTGATGAGCGAATCGAGGCCCGCAGTTTCGTAGATATCGACGGGGTCGTCGTCGTCCGGAACGATCATCGAATCGAGTGAGTTACCGAGTAAGGCCTCGCGGTCGAAGCCGAACATGGATTCGAACGCCGGGTTGACGTCGACGATGGTATTATTGCCAACCTCTCCCGTAAACACCACGCCGTCGGGCACGTTCTCGAATAGTGCGGCGAAACGGTCTCGCTCACGGCGAACCGCTCGTTCGGACCGAATCCGAGAGATGGCGGCGGAGACGTGGGCGGCGAGCAGTTCGGCGAGCGTCATATCGCGCTCACTAAACGCTCCCGGTGTAGAGGAGACGGCCTGTAAGACGCCGATGGTGCCAACTGGGACACTGATGCCGGCCCGAATGGCGTCGTCTACCGGTTTCGCTTCCTCGCCGTGGTCGTGTTCGATGTTATTGGCGATAGACGACTCGTGGTGTTGATACGTACGACCGACGACGCCTTCGTCGAGCCCATAGGGTTCGGACTCCTCGGCAATGTCGCCGGAGACTGCAGACGGCCACAACAACCCGTCCCGTTCGATGTACAGGGCACTGGCATCGCTCTCGAGTACGTGTACCATGGCGTCGACTGCCAGTTGATACGCTCCCTCTTCGGTGTTGCAGGTTTCGAATTCGATGGCGACGTCGTGCATCGCATCGACGTCTCGAAACCGGTCTTCTTCGTACTGATCGAGAACCGTCGAAACCTTTGCAGAGAGGGTCTCGAGTCGGCTTTCCGATTCCGTGCCTTCGGGTGTGTCGGTTGACGGAACGTAGGCACTAACCCCCGCCTCGATTGCGTCACTCGCCAGTGTTTCGCTTCCCTCGAGTGGGGCAAAAATGATCGGTAACTGTGGGAAGCGACGGCGGACGGTTCGAACGAGGGAGAGGCCACCACTCCCGGCGGGTTGCTCGGTCGTTATCAGGCACTCGATTTCGCGTTCCTCGAGAATAGATAGCACCGTATTCGCATCGGTCGCCGCTTCGACAGCGACATCGAGTTCGGCTTCCAGCCGTTCCCCTGTCTCAACGACGCGGTTCGTCTCAGTGTCGGCGTAGACGAGGCTCCTCTCTTCACGGGATACCTTGCATCGGTCGTCGACACTGACCATTTAGCTGTCCATATCTTATTGGGAAGTGATATAAGATATTCGGCCATCGACCTTCTCTGTGAACCGTCTCTCGGTCAGCCAATATTCGACGCGTCACACCTGTCTCTGGTGTACTCGCGACCGATATACGAATTTCGAAACTCGATTTCGAGATTCGCACTATTTCGTGGTGCTTATTACGATGTGCACACTTCGGAAGGACAACGACCAATGAGTACGGAGACCCAGACGAAGACAGACGGGCGCACCATCCTGCTGATCGGTAGCGGACCGATCCAGATCGGACAGGCCGCAGAGTTCGATTACTCGGGGGCACAGGCGTGTCGTGCACTGCAAGAAGAAGGGGCACGCGTCGTGCTCGTCAACTCGAATCCGGCGACGATCATGACCGATCCGGAGATGGCCGACCGCGTCTACATCGAACCGATTACGACCGAGGCTATTGCCGAAATTATCCGGAAAGAACGTCCCGACGGGGTTATCGCCGGTCTCGGCGGCCAGACCGGGCTCAACGTGACCGCTGAACTCGCCGAAGAGGGCGTCCTCGAGGAGTACGACGTCGACATCATGGGCACGCCGCTTGACACCATTTACGCGACCGAGGACCGCGACCTCTTCCGCCAGCGGATGGAGAAAATCGGCCAGCCGGTGCCGCGCTCGACGACGATTTCGCTCGAGGAAGGCGAATCCGTGATCGAGTTGAGCGAAGACGACCTCAAAGACCGAGTCGAAGCCGCCGTCGACGAAGTCGGCGGCTTGCCGGTTATCGCCCGAACGACCTACACGCTGGGTGGCTCCGGTTCGGGGGTCGTCGAGGAGATGGACGAACTCCTCGTCCGCGTGCGCAAAGGACTCCGTCTCTCGCGAAACAACGAAGTGCTCATTACCGAATCCATCGCCGGCTGGGTCGAACTCGAGTACGAGGTGATGCGCGATGCCGATAACTCGTGTATCATCATCTGTAACATGGAGAACATCGACCCGATGGGTATCCACACCGGCGAGTCGACAGTCGTCACGCCCTCACAGGTCATCCCCGACGACGGCCACCAGGAGATGCGCACCGCTGCACTCGACGTCATCCGTGAACTCGGCATCCAGGGTGGCTGTAACATCCAGTTCGCCTGGCACGACGACGGCACGCCAGGCGGTGAATACCGCGTCGTCGAGGTCAACCCCCGCGTCTCTCGTTCGTCTGCGCTGGCGTCGAAAGCGACCGGCTATCCCATCGCCCGTGTGACCGCGAAGGTCGCGCTCGGCAAGCGACTCCACGAAATCGAAAACGAGATCACCGGCCAGACGACAGCCGCCTTCGAGCCGGCTATCGACTACGTGGTTACCAAGGTGCCACGCTGGCCCAAGGACAAGTTCGAAGACGTCGACTTCGAACTCGGCACCGCGATGAAATCGACCGGCGAGGCTATGGCCATCGGTCGAACCTTCGAAGAATCGATGCTGAAGGCGCTGCGCTCGAGCGAGTACGACCCGAGCGTCGACTGGGCCGACGTTTCCGACGACGAACTCGAGACAGACTACCTCGAGACGCCCACTCCGGATCGCCCGTACGCTATCTTCGAGGCGTTCGAACGCGGCTACACCGTCGATGACATCTGTGCGCTTACCGGTATATACGAGTGGTACGTCGAGCGCTTCGAAAAGATCGCCGACGCAGCTATCGCCGCTGCTGAGGGCAACTTCGAGGAGGCCGCGGAACTCGGCTACACCAACCAGCAGGTAGCCGCCCAGGCCGGCGCTGACGTCGGCGCGGTCGAATCAGTCGCCCCCGAGCGCACGTTCAAACAGGTCGACACCTGTGCCGGCGAGTTCGCCGCCTCAACGCCGTATTATTACTCCGCTCGAGACGCTCTCGAGTCAGGCCCCTCGCCAATCGCCCACGATGAAGTGCAGGTCGACACCGACGTCGAAAGCGTCGTCGTCGTCGGCGGTGGCCCGATCCGTATCGGCCAGGGGGTCGAATTCGACTACTGTGCCGTCCACGCTGTTCACGCGCTGCGGGAGATGGGTGTCGACGCCCACGTCGTGAACAACAATCCCGAAACCGTCTCGACCGATTACGACACCTCTGATGGCCTCTTCTTCGAGCCGATCACCGCCGAAGAGGTCGCCGACGTGGTCGAAGCCACCGGGGCCGACGGCGTCATGGTTCAGTTCGGCGGCCAGACCTCCGTGGACATCGGTAAACCCCTCGAGGACGAACTCGAACGCCGTGGCCTCGCGTGTTCGGTCATGGGCACGAGCGTCGAGGCGATGGACCTCGCCGAGGACCGTGACCGGTTCAACCAGCTGATGGACGGACTCGGCATCGCCCAGCCCGAAGGTGGGGCTGCCTACAGCCGCGAGGAAGCGTTCGACCTCGCACACGACCTTGGCTACCCCGTGCTCGTTCGCCCGTCGTACGTCCTCGGTGGTCGCGCCATGCGCGTGGTCTACGACGACGACGAACTCGAGACCTACATCGAAGAAGCCGTTCGCGTCAGCCCGGACAAACCCATTCTGGTCGACCAGTTCCTCGAAGGCGCGGTCGAACTGGACGTCGACGCCGTCTCCGACGGCACCGATATCCTCATCGGCGGTATCATGGAACACGTCGAGAGTGCCGGCGTCCACTCCGGCGACTCGGCCTGTATGATTCCGCCCCGTTCGCTCGATGCAGACGCACTGGCCCGCGTTCGCGAGGTCACCGAAGATATCGCGACGGCCCTCGAAACCGTCGGCCTGCTGAACGTCCAGTTGGCGGTGACGGGACTCGACGGCGGCGAGGTCGAGGTGTACGTGCTCGAGGCGAACCCGCGATCCTCGCGCACCGTCCCGTTCGTCTCGAAGGCGACCGGCGTCCCGATTGCCAAACTGGCCGCGAAGGTCATGGCCGGTGAATCGCTTGCTGACCTCGGTGTCGAGGAACAAATTCCCGATCACACCTCCATCAAGGAGGTCGTCCTGCCGTTCGACCGCTTGCCGGGCAGTGACCCACGCCTTGGCCCCGAGATGAAATCGACCGGCGAAGTGATGGGCACGGCCAGCACGTTCGGCATTGCCTACTGGAAAGCCCAGCAGGCAGCGTCCAACGACATCACCGGCGGCACGGCCGTGATCGATCTCGACGTCGATGGCTTCGAGGAGTTCTTCGATATCGCCGAGTTCGACGACGTCCCCGCTGCTATCAGGAAAGGCGAGGTCGATTTCGTCGTGAGCTACGACCGCGACACCCTCGAGATGGCCGTCGAGGAGGACATTCCGTACCTGTCGACGGAACCCAGCGCCCGCGCGTATCTGGAGGGGCTGCAAGCCTACGCCGGTGACGGAACGGGCGATGCCGATCTCGAGGTCGCCGCTGTGAGCGACCGCCCACACCGCGTGGCTGAGTGGGGCCGGTAAGGGCGCTCGTCACCTTCCAACTGTCAACCCCTGCGTGAAACCGGACGCCCGGAACCGGTTTCACGCATCGTTGCAGCTGTGGGAAGCCACTGCCGAGACAATAAAAGAATACGATTCTTGTATCGGGTATCGTAACTAAAGTCGGTAACTACACTATAAATAGTAATGTGGCACAGCCATATGGACACGTCGACGCAGGTTCGACACCCTAAAGCGGCCCGCCTCTGAGAATCCAGTATGGAGTACCACGAGGCGGCGGAGTTCCTCTTCTCACTTCGTCGATTTCGGCCCAGCCCCGGCACCGAATCGACACGGGCGTTTCTCGAGTCCCTCGAGAACCCCCACGAGGACGTCTCGTTCGTGCAAGTCGCCGGTTCGAACGGAAAGGGAAGTACCGCCCGCATGCTCGAGTCGACGTTACGAGAACATGGACTGACCGTCGGCCTGTTCACCTCGCCACATCTCGAGGACCTGCGAGAGCGAATTCGCGTCGACGGTCGCAAGATTCCGAAAGCCGCCGTTCGCGAGTTCGCCGACACCACACATGACTACGTAACCCGACAGGCGGCCGACGGCGAGTCGCCAACCTTCTTCGAGGCGATTACCACACTCGCGCTCTGGCACTTCGGCCGTGCTGACGTCGATGTGGCCGTTCTCGAGGTGGGCATCGGCGGTCGCTACGATGCGACCAGCGTCGTCGACCCCGTCGCCAGCGCCGTCACGAGCGTGAGCCTCGAGCACACGAGCGTCATCGGCGACACCGTCGAGGAAATTGCGGCGGACAAAGCGCAGGTCGCCTCGACCGAGAACCCGCTGGTCACCGGAACGACGGGGGCCGCCCTCGAGACGATTCGGGCGGAAGTTGGCGACGTAGTCACCGTTGGGCCAGCGAATCGAGACGGCGAGCGACCCGACGTCGCGGTGACCTATCACGGTCCGACCAATCACGCAGAGGCCTCGATATCACTCGCCGGGCCTGAGTGGTCGGTCGAAACGCGGATTCCGGTAATCGGTGCCCACCAGGCCGAAAACGCCGGTATCGCGGCGACGCTCGCGGGACAGGTCGCTGACATCTCCCAGCGTGACCTCGAACGGGGATTGCGAAACGCGCACTGGCCCGGCCGGTTCGAAGTGATGGACACCGCACCGTTGACCGTCCTCGACGGGGCGCACAATCCGGGCGCGTGTGAACGGCTCGCAGAAACCCTCGAGGCCTTCGAGTACGACGACCTCCATCTCGTGTTCGGTGCGATGCACGACAAGGACCACCGGGAGATGGTTGCCACACTCCCAACAGCAAACGCCGCCGCCGTCTGCGAACCCGAACTCGACCGTGCAGCAGACGGCGATGTCCTCGCGACCGTGCTCGAGGACGCGGGCGTCGAAACCGTGTGCTCGATCCCCTCGGTGAGTAGCGCCGTTGCACACACACTCGAACGAGCAGGGCCGGACGATTGCGTGCTCGTGACTGGCTCGTTGTTTGCCGTGGCCGAAGCCCGTCGGCGCTGGACCAGGGCCGCCACGTCCCACAATATCGAGACGTTGGACGATGAACAGGCACTGCTCGAGCGAACCGACGTGGACGGAAGCCGAGCCACACGGGTAGCGGGGAGCGGGGTCCACCGCGTTATCACTATCGCACTCCCCACGCGGCAGGCAGCCATCGTCGAGCGCGAACTGGTTCGCCTTGGCGGCAACGGAATCACCTCGAGCGTTCGTGTGACCGACGAACCCGTCGAAACGGTGTTGATGGGCACGCTTACGCAGTTCGATAGTCTCGTCGGCCGCCTCAGTGCCCGTGACGACGGGTTGGCCGAGGTCGGGGCCCACCTTCGAGACACGCTCGACTTCGAGCAGGCCGATATCGAGCCACGCTATCCATGGCAAGCGGGTCCCTGCGTGATGGGCATTCTGAACGTCACGCCAGATAGTTTTCACGACGGCGGCGAGTACGAACGGCTCGAGGATGCACTCGAGCGAGCCAGGGCGATGGTCGACGCCGGCGCAACGATCATCGACGTCGGCGGCGAGTCGACACGGCCCGGTGCGGACCCCGTTTCCACCGAAGACGAAATCGACCGCGTCGTTCCGGTGATCGAGCGGTTGAGCGATGGCGATCTCGAGGCACTGGTTTCGGTCGATACCCGGAAAGCTGCGGTCGCGGAGGCGGCGCTCGAGGCCGGAGCCGACATCATCAACGACGTCACCGGCCTGGGCGACCCGGAAATGCGGTTCGTCGCTGCCGATCACGATGTCCCGCTCGTGCTCATGCACAGCATCGACGCGCCGGTCATTCCCGACCGCAATATCGAGTACGACGACGTCGTTGACGACGTGATCGATCAACTGACCGAACGCGTCCTGCTGGCGGAAAAAGCTGGTCTGGATCGCGAACAGATCGTTATCGATCCGGGTCTCGGGTTCGGCAAGACCGCACCGGAGAGCTTCGAACTCCTCGGGCGACTTCAGGAGTTGCAAGCGCTCGGGTGTCCACTCCTCGTCGGTCACTCACACAAATCGATGTTCGCCAACGTGGGCCGCGAGCACGGCGACCGCCTCGAGCCAACGATAGCCGCGACGGCACTGGCAGTCGATCGCGGGGCCGACATCGTCCGCGTTCACGATGTTGAGGAAAACGTCGCCGCGCTCAAGACCGCTCGAGCGCTCGAAAACGCGCGATAATCGGGTAAACCCCTTCTTCGAACCGAGGTTCAAAGGACGCTTTTTGAGCCGGAAGCCAAAGCACGCGCTGCGAACAACGGCTTAAAGCACGCGCTGCGAACAACGGCTTAAAGCACGCGCTGCGAACAGTGAGTTAAAGCACGCCCTGTGATTCCTGTAACGCTTCGTATAACTCGAGGTACCGGTCGATCACCTTCGAGCGGCCCAGATATGCATACGAGTCGTCGATAGTCAGGTGCTCGAGACTACCCGCCTCCAAAATGGCGTCGGCGAGTTCCTGTTCGCTGGTCGTTCGAAAGCCCCGGTCACGCCCTTCGACGAGTTCGTGGGCCGCAGAATCCGTGTGATACTCCACGATGCCGATACAGCCAGCACCCAGCGCCCAGGCCAGTTCCGTCGGGTACACGCACTCAGTCGCCGTCTGGACGAAGACGTGTGCGCTTCGGTAGGCCGCAATTCGCTCCTCGAGTGTGGTGTCGCCGACGAACGTGACCCGGTCGTCGATACGCAGGTCTCGAGTCAACGATTCGTAGTTTTCACGGTGTGGCCCATCACCCAGTATCGAGGCGTTCCAGTTTCGGTCTCTGAGTTCGGCCAGGCCGAGTAACAGGCTCTCGAGGTTCGCACCCTCGTCCAGGCGTCGGGCGTAGACGACGTCGACATTCGCTCCAGGCGGGGTGTCGCTGATTCGCTCGAGATCGATGGGATTCGGGAGGATCGCTACCTGTCCGTTCGTCGCGCCGCGTTCGCGTACCCACGTGCCGACCATCCGTGAGGGGGTAATCACGCGGTCTGGTTTGGTGATCGCGCCGTTGTACCATCGCCCGGTCGGAACCCCGACGGTCGTTTGTTCGTCGGGCCGATCAATTTCGCCGTACCACTCGGTCAGCAACGGGGCTCGAGCGAGCGTAGCGCCCCAGCTTGCGGCGTGTACCTGTCCCGGTGGCTCACTGGCCGTGTGAACGATGTCGGGGCCAATCGACCAGAGTGTGAACGGCAATCGAAACATGAAGGTTCGACCGGACTCCAGGCTATCGGCGACGCCGTGGTAGACGATACCGTCTTTTTCGAACGTATCGAGGTTCGAATCCCAGAAGGCAACACAGCAGACGTGAACCTCGTGACCTCGCTCGTGGAGCAACTCCAGCACCGTCTGCAGGCGACGGTTCGTCTCGTTGTCGCGGTGAAAAACCGTTTCGTAAGAGACGAACGCCAGACGCATATGACCGAGGGGACGCACCCCCACGTTAAAAAATCACAGCTTTTTCACATCGCCGCCGACCCATACTATGTATTGGCGCGTGCGACACCGTGGCGACCGCTCGATGGGACCTAACGACAATGGTCTTTGGGAGCATCTCCGGCACCGGTGAGTTCCCTACGCGGTGATCACCGGTCAGGAAACCTATGATAACAGACCGTCTTCACCGATAGCCACGGACTGACCCGGCACCTCGAGTCGAAAACGATTACCATTTCGAATCGATACAGTTGTCGTATGGCAACGTACGACATCGAACGCTATCTCAACATTCGGAGTGCGTATGGGGCATCCATCGGTCCCGACGGTGACCGGCTCTCGTTCCTGATGAACACGACTGGCACGCCACAGGTCTGGACCCTCGAGGATGCACAATCCTGGCCGGAACAGCGCACGTTCTACGACGAACGCGTGACGTTCGCCACCTGGTCGTCCGAGCGTCACGAACTGGCCTTCGGCATGGACGAGGGTGGGAATGAACGGGCACAGCTGTTCCGCCTCGATGCGGACACGGGTGAAATAACGAACCTGACGGCAATGCCCGACGCAAAACACCGATGGGGCGGCTGGAGTCACGATGGCGAGCGCATCGCCTTTACCTCGAACCGACGCGATGAGGCCGTGTTCGACGTCTACGTCCAGGACCGTGACACCGTCGGCGACGATGCCGAACTCGTCTACGAGGGCGACGGCTGGCTCACGCTGAGTGGCTGGCATCCGGATGACACGCAGCTGCTCGTCTCACAGGCCTACTCGAACTTCGATCAGGACCTCTACACGCTCGAGATCGAAACCGGTGATATTACCCATCTCACCCCCCACGAGGGCGACGTTCGCTATCAGAGTGCTGCCTGGGCACCGGATGGCAACGGCATCTATCTTGTCACCGACGACGGGGCTGACACCCTGTATCTGGCTTACCTCGACTACGAGTCACGGGAACTCGCCGTCGTTGCAGACGGCGGCGAGTGGAACATCGACGGCATCGCCCTCGACGATGACACCGGTCGCTTCGTCTACTCGAGGAACGTCGACGGCTACACGGAACTCACCGTCGGCCAGTTGGTGGGCGACGATCCAACGGCGTTCGAGACGTTCCCAGACCCATCGCTCCCCGGGGGCATCTCCGGTGGCGTATCCTTCGGCCCCGAGGGATCGACGTTTGCCTGCTCGACGACGGGTGATGCCGTCAACACCAACGTGTTCCTCGTGGACGTCGAAACCGGTGAGGCCCAACAGTGGACTCTTGCCCCGACGGCGGGTATCCCATCGAAAACGTTTCAGTCGTCCGAACTCGTCCACGTGGAGAGTTTCGACGGCCTCGAAGTCCCCGGCTTTCTGACCCTTCCCGACGACCGGCCATCCTCGACAGACGACGGGCTCCCCGTCATCGTCGACATACACGGCGGTCCCGAAAGCCAGCGACGGCCCTCGTTCTCGAGCGTCAAACAGTACTTCCTGAACAGGGGCTACGCGTACTTCGAACCGAACGTGCGCGGCTCCTCCGGCTACGGGAGCGAGTACGCGAGCCTAGACGACGTCGAAAAGCGGATGGACTCCGTCCGAGACATTGCGGCCTGCGTCGACTGGCTCGGCGATCACGACGCAATCGATCCAGACCGTATCGTCGCAATGGGCGGTTCCTACGGCGGCTTCATGGTCCTCGCGTCGCTCACCGAGTACCCCGACCTGTGGGCTGCCGGTGTCGATGTCGTCGGGATCGCCAACTTCGTGACGTTCCTCGAGAACACCGGCGACTGGCGACGCGAACTCAGAGAAGCCGAGTACGGCAGCCTCGAGGACGACCGGGAGTTCCTCGAGTCTATCTCCCCGATCAACACCATCGAGGCCATCGAGGCACCGCTGTTCGTGCTACACGGAGAGAACGACCCCCGGGTTCCGGTCGGGGAAGCCGAACAGGTCGTCGAGGCGGCCCGCGAGCAGGGTGTACCGGTCCGCAAGCTCATCTTCGAAGATGAAGGCCACGGGTTCTCGAAACTCGAGAACCGCATCGAAGCCTACAGCGAGATTGCGGCGTTCCTGGACGAATACGTCTAGGACGGGTACTGTAACTTTGTCTCGGTGATTGCCGTCACGATTTGCTCGATCAGCGGTGAGACGCTTCGATATGCCGTATCAGAGGCCTTCGAGAGCGTAATACACTGTTCCCAGGAGCGCCCCGTATACGGCATGTCCGACCAGACTCATCGGATTGATATCTGGAACTGGTGGATTCATCGGCCCCATTGCACCGACCCATGCCGGCATCACGATCCACGCGAGAACGATCGTCAACACGATCCCGTAGGCGATTCCAGCACCGACCAACTTTTGTGCGGATGCCCCCTCGAGACCGCCGAATCCGACGATTGCGGCGAAAACGACGCCAAGGATCGCCGCGTGAGCCATGTGGATGACCCAGCCGAGAGCCCCGGCTGGGCCTTCGATCCCGTACATTACGGGAATGGCCATCTCCATGATGTTGGTCATCATCATCGACATCATCACCCCGAAGGCGATGCCACCAACGATGCCGCCAACGACGCCAGCTTTCCAGTTACCGGGTAGCGATTCGTCTTCGATATCTGCCGATGTTGTCGTTTCTGTAGACATGCGATTGGTATTCCATGCAACGAGGATAATGTCCCTCGCCTGTTGTGTGTCAAGAGCCCACATCCGCCTGGGGTACTAAATAGAGGGATTACTGTCTCCAACCAGAGATACCGAGTCCTCACCGTCGGCAGTGTGTCTCGGTTCTTCGTCGGAAAACGATACACTCCTACGATAACCCCTATCAGCCGTTCCACCGCTGCACGCATCGGCTGCCTCAATCACGTCATCAGTCAGGCTTACATCCAACTCAGTGGCTTCTCAACCCTAAACGGATGGGTGAAACCGATTACAGGCGTCCGGTTTCACTCATCGGTCGACGTTTGGGAGGGTGCCAAGTGACTGAAACGAACACGCACTGCTTATCGGGTTCCCACCCTGTCTACCAGCTATGCGCCGACGACAGACGCTCGTGGGACTCACCATCGCACTCGCGCTCGTCGGCTTGCTCGTGTACGGTGTCGGGTGGCAGGAGGTCCTGGCCCTCCTCAGTGAAGCAAAACCTCAGTACGTTGCGGGAGCCGTTCTCGCCGGTGGCGGAATCTTGCTCGTTCGTGGGCTCGTCCTCGAGCGGTTGCTCCGTCCCGTCGCAGGCGCTCCCCGAGGGGTGGCGTTCGCCGTGCCGTTCCTCGCCGGATACTTCGCCAGGAGCGTCCTCCCATGGGGTCGATCGACGGGAGCGCCCGTAATGGCCTTTCTCCTGGCGGCGAACAGCGACGCCGAACCAGAAGACACCCTGGCAGCGATTAGCCTCGCGGAGGTGTTTGCCTTTCTGGCCAGCATCATCATCGCTCTGGCTGGTGGCTTGCTCTACCTCGATATCGACCTTCTCCGAACCGAAGAAACGGCATCGACTGTCGTATACAGCCTGTCTGTCGGAATCCTGGCTGGATTGATCGTCGCCGGAACGGTCGTCGGATTGACTCGAGACGGATACGTCCGACGGCTGATGACTCGAGGGGCTCGTGGACTCGATTCCCTGCTCCACGGCCGACCCCGTGTTCGGACACCTGACCCGGTTTCTCGCCGCCTCGAGAATTTCCTTCGAACGCTCGGGACCGTGGGCGCGGCCAGACGAACACTCGTGGTTGCGTTCGCACTCGCGCTCTCGAGCTGGTTCATCAACGTGCTCCCGCTGTATTTCGCGTTTCTCGCACTCGGCATCGAGGGAGGATTCGCTCTCGCACTCCTCTGTGCACCGCTCGCATCGTTCGGTGGGATTCTCCCACTGCCCGGCGGAACAGGCGGAATCGAAACCGTCCTCGTCTCGTTGTTGGTTACCGTTGGTGGACTCTCCCTCGAGAGTGCAACGGCGAGTGCACTTCTCTTTCGCCTGAGCACCTACTGGCTGCACGTCACTGTCTGTGGTGCCGGCGCGTGGTATCTCTCGATTCGTGGCAAACGGACGATTACCGTGTGATCCCCACCGCTACGAGATGACACCGGTTTTTCGCGCGACTTCTCGAGCGGCGTGTTCGTCCATCCCATCACCCAGTATCGTGTACCGATCACGGATTTCGTGACAGGTCGTCAGCGCTTCGATGACCACCTCGTCGTCGATACCCAACTCGGCGGCCGTCGTCGGCGCGTCGATGCTCGAGAGTGCAGACCGAATCTCCGTCCAGAAGCCGCGCTCGCCGCCGTGGAGATAGGCGGTCATGATCGAGCCGACGCCGACCTGATGGCCGTGTAAGGCTGCGCCGGGGACCAATCGGTCCAGCTGGTGTGAAAACAGGTGCTCGGCACCGCTGGCCGGGCGCGAGGACCCTGCAATCGACATTGCCACGCCGGAGGAGACGAGCGCTTTCGTGACGATCCAGGCCGAATCCTCGAGCCCTGGGCGAATCATATCCGCGTTTCCGACCAGGATTTCGGCCGTCATCTCGGCCAGTGCAGCCGCGTACTCGGAGTACTGGACGTTTTTCAGCCGGTGAGCGAGTCGCCAGTCCATCACGGCCGTATAGTTCGAGATGATGTCGGCACACCCCGCAGTCGTCAACTCCCACGGGGCGTTCGCCAGAATCGTCGTATCGGCGACGACGGCAAGCGGCGGTTCGGCAGCCACGCTGTGGCGCGTGTTGCCGTCCGGAACCGAACCACGGTTGCTCACGATACCGTCGTGGCTCGCGGCCGTGGGGACGGAGAGAAAGCCAGCGTTGAGGTGGTCGGTTGCCATCTTCGCGATGTCGATCGCTTTCCCACCACCGACGCCGATGAGATAGGAGACGTCCTCGCGTTCGGCCGCCTCGAGTACGGCCTCGACCGCATCGAACGTCGCCTCTTCGATGGTAACTATAGACGGGTCGATTCCGCGCTCCTCGAAGTCGGCCGCGATCGGTTCGGCAGCCAGCTTTCGCGGCGTTGGACTCGTCACCAGCAGCGGCCGGCCCTCGAGATGCAGGTCGTCGACGACGTCGACGGTCTGTGAGAGGACCCCGTGGCCGACGACGACGTTTCGCGGCAGTCGAATCCACGTCGACTTTTCGAACATACTGGTCATCTGGTTACCGACATTATAAAAGGCGTTCCCTGTCCGACGGGTATCGGTCCTCTGTGTCTGGGTGAAGTACCTTGGGGTCAAGCCGTGAGACTCCCTCGCTGTATCACTGTCGAACCCGTTCGCAAAGATCGACAGTCCATCCACATCGAACGCAGTCAGGAAGTGACGACAACAATCCCTATATCACTTCGAGCCAACCCCGGAGGTATGACACCTTCCCCGACCCCGTGGCGTCTCGGGGTCGATGTTGGCGGCACGTTTACCGACGTCGTTACCGTTTCGGATGGTGCTATCGACGTCACCAAGACACCGTCATCGCCCCAGGACCCATCGCGTGCCGTCCTCCGCGGTATCGAAGAAGCTCAGGTGGAAACGACTGGTGACACTCCGTACACAGCCCTCGAAACCGTTGCTCACGGGACGACTGTTGCCACGAACGCCGTTCTCGAGCGCGACTGGGCCGATACAGCCTTGATTACGACCGAGGGGTTCAGGGACGTCCTCGAGATCGGGCGACAGGCACGACCCACGATGTACGACCTATCGACGAGTAAACCGGATCCGATCATCAGCCGCGACCGGCGCTTCGAGGTAACCGAACGGCTGGACGAACGAGGCACCGTCGAGACACCGCTAGCAGTCGAAAGCGTCGAGGCGGTTGCCGATGCACTCGAAACGACCGACGTCGACAGCATCGCCATCGCCCTTCTCTTTTCGTTCGAAAACGACGACCATGAGCGACAGGTAAAAACCGTTCTCGAGGGCGCGGGTATCGACGCCTCGTTTTCGCTTTCCTGTGACGTCCACCCTGAAATCAGAGAGTACGAACGCACGCTTCTCACCGCGTTAAACGCGGCCCTCAAGCCGCGGGTCGACACCTACATCGGGAACCTCGAGGCGGGGCTCGACTCGCTCGGTATCACTGCCCAATTACAGATTATGCAATCGAATGGCGGCATCCTCGAGGCCACGCAGGTCCGCGAACAGCCCGTTCGAACGCTACTTTCGGGCCCAGCAGCAGGCGTCCAGGCGGCCGCACACATTGCCGCGAGCCACGGCTTCGACACCGCCCTCACGATGGACATGGGTGGCACCTCCTGTGACGTCTCACTCGTTCGCGAGGGGACGCCCGTTCGAGCGACCGATCTCGAGATCGGCGAGTATCCCATCGCACTGCCGATGATATCGATCCACACTATCGGCGCTGGTGGCGGCTCAATCGGCTGGATCGACGACGGCGGCGCGCTGCGCGTCGGACCACGCTCTGCAGGGGCGATGCCCGGCCCCATCTGTTACGGACGCGGCGGGACCGAACCGACGGTCAGTGACGCACACGCCATCCTCGGCCGCCTCGACCCTGACTCGTTCGAAACTGGCGAGCGGGACGTCACGCAAACCCACATCGAAGGCCTCGTTGCCGACAAACTGGCCGAACCGCTCGAGATGGACGTCGAAGCCGCTGCGGCAGGTATGCTCGAGGTCGCGAACGCGTCTATGGAACGCGCGCTTCGCGTGATGAGCGTCGAACGCGGCTACGACCCGCGGTCGTTTGCCCTGGTCGCCTTCGGCGGTGCGGGTCCGCTCCATGCGACCGCACTCGCCGAATCACTCGAGATTCCGACCGTCCTCGTCCCGCACAGTGCGGGCGTTCTCTCCGCACTCGGACTCCTGGTGACCGACCGAATCACCGAGCAGAGTACCTCGATGGTCCGCCGACTCGAAGAAATCGATCCGACGGATATCGAGGCCCGCTTCGAGCGCTTCGAACGGGAAAGTCGTGAGAAACTGGGTGCCGACGTCGACCCGGAGCGCTTCTCGTTCGAACGAGCGCTCGATCTGCGGTACGTCGGCCAATCGTTCGATCTCACCATCGAGCTGCCCGACGAGCCGCTCACGCCTGCGCTCCTCGAAAGAATCGTCGAACGATTTCACGCCGAACACGAACGGCGCTACGGACACGCCGCCCCCGAGGAATCGCTCGAAGTCGTCACGCTCCGAACCAGAACCCGTGAAGGCATCGATCCGCCGGCACTGACGGATCGAACGGGCGAATCGGGTGCGGCGGATGCAGTCACCGACGAACGACCCGTGCAATTTGAAGACGCGAGCCACGAAACACCCGTGTATGACCGAACCGCGCTCGCAGCAGACGTTACCGTGAGCGGCCCCGGAATCTTCGAGGGGGCCGGCAGCACGACCGTGTTACGGCCGGGGCAGACGGCTCGCGTCGAGAGCGACGGGACCCTCATTATCGAGGTGAACGAGTGATGGCAGACACATCGAAAAACGTCGACCCAGTGACGCTCGAGGTGGTTCGAAACGCGTCTCGAGCGCTCGCCGAAGAGATGAACGCGACGCTGGTTCGGACGAGTTACTCGCCGAACATCAAGGAACGACGTGATTGTTCCTGTGCCGTCTTCGATTCGAACGGCGAGATGTGCAGCCAGGCCGAGACCATGCCGGTTCACCTCGGTGCAATGCCGTTTTCGGTTCGCTCGGCGCTCGAGCGATTCCCGCCGTCGACACTCGACCCGGGTGACGCCATCCTCGTCAACGATCCGTTCCATGGCGGGGCTCACCTGCCGGATCTGACGCTCGTCACGCCGGTATTTCTCGACGGTGATGACGCCCGCGACGAGACTCCAATCGGGTTCACGGCGAATCGGGCCCACCACGCGGACGTCGGCGGGACGAGAGCCGGGAGCGTAGCAGCAGATTCGACTGAAATCTATCAGGAGGGGCTACGCCTCCCGCCCGTGAAGCTCTACGAAGGCGGAACACTGGTGGAGGACGTTATGGAGATCATCCTCGCCAACGTTCGGACCCCCGACGAACGCCGCGGCGACCTCCGGGCCCAGCAGGCCGCGAACGAAACGGGTCGAAACCGGATGCAAGCACTTGCGAAACGATACGGGCCCGAGACCTTCGAAACCGCCGTGGCCGCGATACAGACGTATGCCGAACGGCGAATGCGTCACGAACTCGAGGCCCTGCCCGACGGCACCTACGAATTTGCCGACCAGTTGGACGACGACGGGCAGGGGGCCAAGGACGTGATGATTCGGGCTGCCGTGACGATCGACGGCGACAGCGTTACCGTCGACTTCGCTGGGTCTGCCCCACAGACACCCAGCGCGATCAACGCCGTCTTTGCCGTGACGGCTTCGGCCACCTACTACGCGATTCGATGTCTAACCGACCCGGATATCCCGCTGAACGCAGGGGCCTACCGCCCCATCGAGATTTCGGCGCCGGCAGGAACGGTCGTCAACGCCGAACCCCCGGCTGCCGTCGTCGGCGGGAACCTCGAGGTATCCCAGCGCGTGACTGACGTCATCCTCGGCGCACTGGCACCGGTCGTCCCCGAACGAGCCGTCGCTGCCGGGCAGGGGACCATGAACAACGTCACCCTCGGCGGGACGGACCCCCGCGATGGGACACCGTACACGTTCTACGAAACCCAGGGCGGGGGATTCGGAGCCAGCGCGAGTGGCGACGGGATGGACGGCGTGCACGTCCACATGAGCAATACGCTCAACACGCCCGCAGAAGTCCTCCAGACTGCATATCCCCTTTCGGTCGAACGGTACGAATACCGACCCGATACCGGTGGGGCGGGTACCCACCGCGGTGGGCTGGGACTGCGTCGCGACATCAAAATCCGGAACCACAAGGCGACCTGTAGTCTCATCGGCGAGCGACGGCGACATCATCCGTACGGCATCCAGGGTGGCCAACCGGGTGCTCGAGGAAGCGACCACCTGTCTCGGGATGGGACTGAACGCGTTCTCGACGCAAAGTCATCACAGACGCTAGAACCGGGAGACGTGCTCAGCATCCGCACGCCTGGAGGCGGTGGCTACGGCGATCCGGCCGAACGACCACGGTCGAATATCGAACGCGATATCGAACTCGAGAAGATCAGCCTCGAGATGGCACGCGAGGTGTACGGCTACGAACTCGAGGACTGACGGTCCGCGAACGCTTCGGACGCCAAGTGAATAGCGAACTGGTGACTGGCCTCGAGCACTGCTACGATCTGTTGTCTTCTGTACCGGTGCGAGATCACACGATAGACAGGGCTCACTGGCAATCGGTTACAACAATCCCTATGACGTGTTGGTCACACGACCGCTGCCCCGTCACAGGATCACTAGCCAGGACATGGCGGGGGCTTGTTTCGGTATCTGTCATAAATATGCGGAAGGACTCGAGCGGCGGACTACAGCGTGTCGAGAATACCGAGCACGCGCTCCTCTCGCTCACGGCCGGGGTCGTGATCGCTTCCGTCTCGGTCGCTCTCGCGGTGTTCGTCGACCGTTCGCGCCATCGCCTCCTCGAGCGGCGTCGACTCCCAGCCGAGGGCGGCGAGTTTGGCGGTCGAAAGCAAGTGTGGGTACTCGCGATAGAGGATGTAGTCCTCGCTCGAGAGTCCACCGGCCTCGAGTTCTCGCGGGCCCGCGTGGACGACTTCGACTGATTCGCCGGCAGCGTCGGCGATGAGCGTAATCATCTCATCGAGAGTGACGAGTCGACGGTCACCCACGTTGTAGAACTCGCCGGGAGTGCCACGCTCGGCGACGATTCGGAGCGCGCTGGCGACGTCTTCGACGTACGCTCGGTGCCAGATGTTGGTGCCGTCACCGGGAACGACGAGGCGATCGTACTCGAGCACGCGGTCGATCCAGAAATCGAGTCGCTCGGTGTAATCGTAGGGGCCGTAGACGATGCAGGGGCGGACGGACATCGCGTTAACGCCACGTTCAGCGGCTTCGACCACTACACGATCGCCCTCCGATTTTCGATTGCCGTAGGTGTCGTCCGACTCGTCCGTTGCCTGTTCGTTCGTACACGGACGCATCGGCGTTTCGTCTTCCCGCTTTGGGATTTCTTCGCGACCGTAGGCGTCCCCACTCGAGATGTAGACGTAGGCGTCGGCGTCTGCGAACACGTTCGTCCCAACCCGGACGTCACGCGGATAGTAGGCAACACAGTCGAAGACGGCGTCGGGGTCGACCGTCTCCGCGGCCGCCTCGAGTGCCGAATCGTTCGTCCGGTCGCCTTCGATAGCGTCGACTCGGTTATCGTCGGCGAAGGGATTGTCGTGATTGCCACGGTTAAAAATCGTCACGTCGTACTCGTGTTCGAGCAGGTCTTCTACGAGATGTCGCCCGATGAAACGTGTCCCGCCGATAACGAATGCGCTGTCCATACCCGTTCCTTGGTGCTGGCCTGCAAAACGGTGACGAAGTTCGGGGCGTTTGTTGGTTTAGCTACAATATGAAGATCAAGACGCTATTATTTATGTATCAATAGCAGGCTGCTATAATTGAAATGACTGCACGTTCGGCCCGAGTCGGTAGCTTTTGGTCGGCTCACTCGAGACCGAGCGTATGCAAATTGGAACTGCTACTGCGGAGCCTGGGGAACTCGAGCACGGGTATCTCGAGGTGACGGACCTGCCAACGGGCGGGAGCGAACGGCTTCCCGTTACCATCGCGTGTGGCGAGCAAACAGGCCCGACGCTGTGGGTGACCGGCGGCGTCCACGGGAACGAATCGACGGGCATCGCTGCCGTCCAGGACGTACTCGGCTCGAGCGTCCCCGAGGGCCTTTCCGGAACGGTCGTCTGCATGCCGATGTGTAACCCGGCCGGGATTCGACGGACGAATCGACACTCGTACTATCACGACGACGACCCAAACCGGTTCTTTCCAGCGACCGATGCCGGCGACAGCACCGGTCGCCGGGTGCAGGAACTGATCGACGAGCGACTGTACGAGACCATTGTCGAGTCAGCCGATGCCTTGCTCGATCTACACACCGCACAGGTTGGATCGGAACCGTTCGTCATTCGAGACCGCGTTCTCTACGGCGAGGCCCGCACGGAGTCTGAAGCAACGGCGCTCGCAGCGAGACTCGAGGATTTCGCTCGAGCCACGGCGCTGCCGATGGTCAACGAATATCCCGCGACCGAGTACGCAGACCGCAACTTACACCGGTCGAACGCCGGCGCGGTGTTGAACGAGGCAGGGATTCCCGCGCTAACGTTCGAACTCGGGAGCCACCACGCAATCGAAGATCCCTATCGGGCAGCGGGCGTGGCGGGCGTCTATGGAGCGATGGTCCACCTCGAGATGCTGCCGGAGATGCCGGCCGTGGTGCAAGGCGAGACCACGACACTCGAGTCGCCGGTATCGTATCCCGTGCGACGGTTTGTCGGTCCACGGGCTTCCGTGGCTGGCTTCTGTCGGCCACAGGTCGAGACGGGGGTCCCGTTCGAGGCGGGCGACGCGATAGCCGACATCGTCTCCCCCCACGGGACGGTTCGCGAGTCGCTCGAGGCTCCACACGACGGGTACGTCCTCGGCTGGCGGGCACCCACGACCTACGAAAACGATGCGGTGGCGAGCCTGGCGATTCGAGACGAGGGCGACCTCGTCGTACCGCGTTCGTAATCGAGAAACGACACGCTTAAACGACCGACCGGCCTCGATGCAAATGCGGGACCGTGGGGTAGTGGTATCCTCTGCGGATGGGGTCCGTAGGACTCGAGTTCGACTCTCGGCGGTCCCACTCAATATTTACTGTCTTTCCATCCCCGACACTCTCGAGTAGGTCAGACAGCCGAAAACGGCATCTGGAGGTGTAGTTATGTCTGCTGAATTATTCACACACTCAGCAGACAGCACATGCCGACACTGTGGAGCCCACGTTAGCGACCGATTCGGGCGGGTGTTCGGTGACGATCGTGACCGCGCCCATCGCTCGAAAAGCTCGGGATTCCCTTGGCGAAACCTTGGCTATCCCTTTACAAAGCAGACTGTCAGCAAGTTTATGCCAAGGCGGGTTGCCCGCCATCCATGGCATTGAACAAAGTACGCCAGCTCGATCAGAACTCAGCCGGTGTCACGCTCCCCAAAGACGACCTTCGTCTCGAGGAGTTGTTAGATGAGGATGGGAAACTGGAGGGTGAGCACCATACACATATTCGACACGTCGACGAGAAAGAATGGAAGATTACGCTTGTTGATAAGATCGACATCTAACTCTCTTCTGTCCTTGTTCATTCCAATTAAGTATAGTGGGGAGGTGAGCCAGCACCACCCGTAAAGTGCAATAGTGGTGAATTAGATAGAAGCAACAGTGGATATTGATAGATCGCGGAAAAAGATATTTCGTGACTTGGAAGAGTTACGAGCAGTTGAGTCAATTTATCGGGGCATCAAACGGGCACCAAACATGGAAGATTCATCCATTAGTAGGATAACCTACCGAAAGTTGCAAGCATATAGAGAGGGCGTAAACGTAGATGACTTACAACTCGATTCGCCGGACACCCTCGAACAAGTGAAAGCACAACGTGCTCGGATTCAAAATGAGTTAGCTGATGCAGAAGAAGAGATCAAAGGAACACGGGACAGACTTCGAAATGAAATTGTTGAACAGTTACGTGATATATTGGGCCATGTTAGCGAAACCGAAGACACAAGCAAATCACAAATCATTGCTCTCAAAGAGACATTGGAATCTGATTTGCGAAGTGATTTGATAGCTGATGCAATCGGTTGTTCTAGTGGTTATCCGGGCAAATTTCAGTGGCAAGAACAAACACAGAGTGTTGTTCTTCCAGAGGGTGTTGAAAAACGCCGGAAGAATCGTTTTTCTGAGTCACAAAAAACTAAAATTCGTCGACGAGATGACCACCAATGTATTAAATGCAGCTCTGGTTCTGAACTTCACGTTCATCATATTATTCCTATTGACTCAGGAGGCGATAACGAGATCCAAAATGGTGCAACCCTCTGTAAACCATGCCACAATAGGCTACATCGGTGGAATAGTGGGTTCGGTGAAGATTATAGTACAATAACGGAATTTTGGACTTGGGCTGAGAAATAAACTTTGCTTGAATCTGTCGATAGAGACGTAATTTCATTCTCATTCAAAACTACCGACGATTCCACAGGGACTGTTATAAGGCTACAGCCATCTCACCTTTTCACGCTCTCGCTGTTGGGCTTCCGGAGAATACGTCCCACGATAGTGATTGAGGAACGTCTCTAAATCGTTCCACCCACCCCAGTCGATCACCAGGAGTGGATCGGCGTCGTTGCTCGCCAGGGAGGTTGCCCATGTCCTCCAAGATCGTGCATCCCGAGATACAGCCAGCCGTCGTCGTCAGTCTCCTGGTGCAGCTGGCTTGCGGTCCCACTGAGCCACCGCCGGAGTGACCTGGTGGACGAGATCTCGAGCAACGGTTGCTCGCTCGAGGCGTCCCGAACGTCGGCCACGGTTCGAATTGTGGTCGCCAGATCACGCGGAACCGGCGTCTCGCGGAACTTGTCGCCTTTCCCGTGCCACACTCGAAGCATCGTTCCGGCATCGGTGTCGACGACGTCTTCCGGGGATACCTCGAGATTTTCGTGTGACTGGAGCCCAGAGCGAGCATCTAACGAGTAGGCAAGTCGCTGTTGAGTATTGGAAGCGGACTCGAGGAGCTGTGCAACTTCGATCTGGCTGAGCCAGACCTTCATGTCGTCTCGGTTTCGGTGTTGCTTGCAATTCTTGTCCGGGATGTGCGTACTGGTTCGTTACGCCCGAATGTGGGTGTCGAACCGATAGCGGTTGTCCGGTTCGACACCCACATTGACGCGTAACAGAGTAGTATGCCGGACGGCAACCCGGTGGGTAGTGAGTGTTTTGGTTGGGATGGGCGGCCCGATCGGGCCGATTACGTTCGAGATTTAGGTGTTTTCGGACGGTGTGTTCCGAGATTCGGGTGATTATCGTAAATTTTCCTAATCAATTAGAAGACCAGACAATGGGACGAAACAATAACACCTAACTAGTAGGTGTCTTCCTTCTGCACTACCACCTTATCAAAAGCGTATATAATGATGTTGTTAGATTTTCAGATCACAACGTGGCTTCGTTCCCATCATATTCTCCCACAATTGTGATGTCTCCTGGATCGCAAGATTGGCTGCTGGAATTATTTGGTGAAAACGTCCATGTGTCTCCAACTTGAGGGTTGGTATCCTCTCCGACATCAGCACCGCTAGTATCGCAGTCACCAGCAACACGGAAGGTTACTGAATCCACTCGATCAACTGTGTTTAATTGAACTGTCGTCTCATTATTGGATTGATCATATGTGAACCCAGCAGATGGATTTGCGCCAGAGCTTTGACCCAGGTCAAGAACAAATGCTGCGATCACTGCTGCCAGGATCACAGTGATGGCAACCATGAGAATAACACCAATAACTGGTGACACTGCTCTTTCATTTGTTGACTCTTCTGAGGGTATTTTACTTTTCATTCTCATTGTTTAGAGAGTTGCTTCACTACCATCATACTCCCCGATTACAGTAACTGAGCCCTGAGGGTCATCACCACAATCACCAGATACGTCATAGGTTTCGCCAACTTCCGCATCTTCCAGAGTCATGCTACTGCGGTCATCACAAAAGGCGCCAATCTGATCTAATCTGTCAATGCTGGTGATTTGAATGGTAGTATCTGTACCATCACCGTCAATTGTATAGCCCGCCGACGGATTTGCACCAGAACTCTGTCCAAGATCAAGCACAAACGCCGCAATCACAGCAGCCAGAATTACAGTAATCGCAACCATCAGGATAACCCCAATGACCGGCGATACCGCCCGGCTGGACAATTCGTCTTCGGTTTGAATTTTGCTTTCCATTTGCATTGTCGAATCACAGCACCTGTGAACGGTGAGAAGACTTATTTGCCGGGGCGCGAATCCCGAACCGACGGGGCCGGGTAGGGGGATGCACCCACGCACACCCGAACCGTCACTTTTGTCTCTTCCGTTGCACCCGATGCTGATAGTGTGGCCTCAGTACTCCCTAATAAACACATCGGCCACCCCCGAAGAAAAGACTGTCACCAGACCTGATTGGCTTTCAAAACTGATAATCAGCGTCTGACGGAAGCCCTACAGCGACCGCTTGAAGCCGCGCTGTCTGCCGATTTCCAAATTTCCACCTCGAGACCGAAACACACCTCTTTCGCCCACACGGTGAGTAACACTATGACAAACCCCGTGTTCGTGACTGACGAAACGCTCGCGCGCACCTTCGACGGCGGGGCCTATTCCGACGCCTGAAAAGCCGTCCAACAGTACCGGGAGGCCACCCAGTACGCGAGCAAACACGGGGTCAAATCAGGGGCCACGGCGAGCGCCCTCGAGTTACCTCGCTCGAGGCTTCGCACCTGGATCGACGACGGCGGAAAACCCGACGCAGTTCGCTGTCTCGAGGTAGCTCGCAAAAAGGGCTGGTTGAACGTCACCTACGACGACTCGCAGTTCGCCGCGTTGAACGCCCTGGTGGCCAACGTTTTTTCAGGTGGATTGATTGCCGCTCGAGACTATCGCTCGTGGTTCGCGCTCAACCACCGAGGCGAAGATTCACACG
This sequence comes from Natronosalvus hydrolyticus, assembly GCA_025517525.1. GTDB lineage: Archaea > Halobacteriota > Halobacteria > Halobacteriales > Natrialbaceae > Natronosalvus > Natronosalvus hydrolyticus. The sequence continues at coordinate 1,958 of JAOPJZ010000012.1, read as the reverse complement.
TGATCGACGCCCTGAAACTGGCCGACATCGAGCACCGCCTGGTCACCGATCGCGACGGTCGCGCCGACGAGGTTCGTCCGGCCACCCACGGAACCGTAATCGGTCGCGTGCTCGCTATCCTCGGTGCACCGGTCGGTTCGAAAACTGACGATCGTCTCGAGCTCCCCGACTACCTCACTGATGCACCTGCTGACGTACGCCGACTGTTCGTCGTCTGCCATCTCGAGAACCCCGCCCATGCCCATGGATCGATACTCAAATTCAAAGAAGAGCGTTCGCGTGCGTATCTCGACGACCTGGCAGCGCTGATCGAGGACGTTGCTGATGGGCCGGTCACCATCTCAGACAAGAACGTGAATCTCTCGAAAACGGCCACTGAAAACCTCGGAAACGTGATTTAGCTGAAAGAGAGGGCGCTAAGCCCCCTTCCTCAGCGAGCGTCTTCGACGCGAGCAGGGAGGGGATACAGCCCCCGAACGAGTCTCTCACAGCTGCATCAGCACTTTTACTACCCAAGCGGTTCGAGCGGTTAGTACGATGCTCGCCACGCTTGCGCCGTTGTTCAAACGCGACAAAAAGCGTGCAACGGCGGTTGTGGCCGAGTGTCCATCCGGTAGGAGTGTGACACTCCGAACCGCCTGTCAAGGGAAATCGCCTGCGGAGTCTGGAACCGTCCTCAGAACTCTTTGAGTTCTGATGGGCCGCACGAGAACTTTGTTCTCGTGGACGCTGTGGGATCTGTTCCTGCAAGTTCCGACACAGAAACAGGAAGCCTCACCCTCAACAAGCGAGGGCTGAGTAAGCCCGAGCGCGGTAGGGTGGGGTAGTTCACTGGGCTCTGCCTCATCCAGAAGAGGACTTCTCAGGAGTCACCGGTTGTCTGCACAAACACCCAGCCATCACTTCTGACCGTGATTTCGTGGCCACGATACGAAAACATGAGTTCTTCGGTTCCAGTGTGGTTCTGACGGCGGGCTGCCGGGCCGAACAGCGCCTCTTCGACTGCGACCGTATCCACGTAGTCATACAAGGGCGGGGTTTTGATCTCCGGTGGCTCGACCCCTTCGGCGTCGGCAACGGCGAAAATAATCGTCGTGGTCAAATCCTGCTCCCCGTCGTGGTCGTAGTGTGCTTGTACATCTGCCATCGGCCAATCGCCTTCGTGTACCGTCTTCACGGTTGTAGCTGTATCTTCCCTGTCACTCATGATACCCTCTTTCTGCATGCGACTGCAGATTGCTATCGACACTCCCCCCCATGCCAGCTAATACCTTTAAAATTTGGTCGGCAAACTGGGCCTTCGAGATAATCTCGCTCTCTCGATCAAAGGTAATAACGTCGTGGTCGACCAGCCTCGGGACGTGCGCGTGCATGAGTGAGACGTACACCTGATCGCGTTGCTTAGATTTGACCGTCTCTTCGTGGATGTCCAACTCCCATGCGGCGACCTTCGTGGCCAGATCGCGGAGTGTCCATGTGGGGTTCTCGGTGAGCGTATAGAGCAGATACCGTCTGCGCGGATGCGAAAGGACGGCGAACTCGGAATCCATCCGAAGAAGTTCGTCAGGGAGCGGTGCTGGATCTGGCCGCCCATCGTTAACCTGTGTGGTACCGCCTGTTTCTTCGCCGCCCACGTCATCGTCCATGCCATACTAATCAACTCTCAACCTCTTAGCTGCTCCTCTTAGTGAAATTGCCATAGACAGACTCTACCGCGTGCTTTTCATGGAAATCGCTATTTCACTCCAGAATCAGTCATGCCGGATCCAGCGCAAGCCACCGGGGTAGTGACTGCCGATCACCAATAGAGCAAAAACGGTAGTTGTTGTGTGCGTCATCGGTGCTGAGTGGCCCCCTCGTCGCAAATCGTCCAGACTCTCATTCCACATTCGCGCTCTTTATTCACCTATGGAAATTCTGCTGACTGACCAAACCACGCTTGCCAAGATAATTCTTCG
>JAOPJZ010000011.1:77626-104220 GCA_025517525.1 Natronosalvus hydrolyticus | reverse complement strand
GAATTATCTTGGCAAGCGTGGTTTGGTCAGTCAGCAGAATTTCCATAGGTGAATATAGAGAATGTAGTCAGCAGTCGGTCAGCGTAGATTTTACAATATTACCCATGAATCAACAGTTCTGTAGCTGTGTACACCGATCGCTTCGACGCATAACAGTTCCGTATGACGTTCGCAACCCTGCGTAACGATACAGCGTGTGGCACGTATATTCGGTACTGGTTCTTTGGAGAGGAGATGAGGATTCGGATGTATAACAGATACGTGAGCTCTAGGAGATGCCTCAGAATAGATCAACATCGCCTGCGATGATACCCTCAGTGATCTCGTTGATCTTCCCGGCTTCAGTACGCACGATGTCCTCTACCTCGCTGTGTTCAGAGGTTGTTGTTTCAACACCGACAGCGTCAGGGGCTGCGATCGGCATTCCGATCTCGGAAACCAAGTGTACGCTCGCAAAGTCCGTACTGATTTCGTTGGCAATTCGCTCTGCCGTCCTTTTCGCGAGAACGTTGTAGAGTTTCCCGACGTGTGAAACAGGGTTCTTCCCGGCCGTCGCCTCCATACTCATGTGGCGATGCGGCGTGATCAATCCAGTAACCCGGTTTCCTCGCCCAACTCCTCCGTCGTCCCCGTCTTCGGCGGACAGTCCCGTTTCGGTGATGTACACGATTTCGTCGTCCGGATTGTCGGCAGCGTTCACGTCGACACGAACCTCCCGGTTCGTTCGGCCTCGTGCATGCCCCAGTGCGAGGTCTCGGATCTGTGCTTTCACGTCGAGGTAGTCCTCAACCGATGAAACCTGTGACGAACGGATCGCGGTTGCAATGATGAGGTGGAGGTGACCGTTCGTTCGGACGCCCATTACCTTGACGTCCTTGCCTGCCGCATCGATCTCCTGCCAGATTCTCGGCTCCAGCGTTTTGACGATCGCTTCGGTCTCCGAGAGTGGCGCATAGCCAACGGCAATGCTCGTGTCGTTTGCCAGCACGTCACCGCGGTCGAACAAGTCCTGGAGATCCGCAGAGGTCGGTCCGAGGTGAGGCCAGAAATCGACGTACCCGCTCGGCAGATGCTCGAAATGTGATACCATATACTCTCGCGCTGCCCGCTCGGCGATCTCGTTAATCGGGATCGTCGTTCCCCCGACCTCTGCGGTCGCCTGCCCACCGAGAACGATTCGAATGGGTGAATCGAGCGATCCGCCGCCGAATTCGGGCGTCGAGTCACCCGCGATCAACAGAACGCTATCCGTATTGTGATGTAAGACCCGACCGAATTCCGCCTGATATTCCCGACAGAGCGCCCGTGATACCGCTTCAGCGATTCCATCACAGATAGTGTCCGGATGACCGAAGCCCTTGCGCTCGACGAATTCAGCCCGACGGTCCTCGATTGGGTCGCCAGAAAGAGATGAAATGGTCACAGGGAAGGTAGTCATTCTATCACTCCTTCATCTGGTTTTTGAAACGAGATCACGCTCAATTTCCCGTTCCAGATCTCCTTCTGGAATGTGTTCGTTGCAATGTCCGGAACGATCTCTAATGGGGTTCCCCAGGGCCCGGGTTCCGATGGTATCCCGAACCACTTCAGACCGGTTTTTACAAAGAGATTCAAATCGAGCAACTTTGCTGTGGGCGTCACAAACGCAACTTGTCCACCAGGTTTGGTGACCCGAGTCATCTCCTGAAGAGTTGTCTCGACCTTTTCTGGCACGAACAGAATGCCACCGAACTCGAATACGACATCGAAGGTATCGTCCGCATAGGGGAGTTGTTCTGCATTCCCCTGAACCAGTCCGACGTTCATCCCCCATTTTCGAGCGTTCTTCCGACATTTTTTCAGCATTCCATACGAGATATCCACTCCAAAATAGTCAGCTTCCTTCCCGTTTTCCTGGAGATTTCGAAGCTGCAATCCCGTCCCCACACAGCTTTCGAGTACACGGTCCCCGGGGTTCACATCCAACTGTTCGGAGTATTCCGATCGCCCGGCTTCGAGACCGGACAGTATCCTCGTTCTCGACAAATCATATACATAACTCTGCAAATCGAACGTCCATTGCATCCGTCGGTTGATTCCAGCCACGTCATCCTCGCGGAGAAGCACTGGAATTCCATCACGGATCGGGAACCGCTCTCCCGACCCCGAATCAATCAGCACGTCATCGTCACGAACTACTGTATTGCCTGTATATGGATTCCGGAGTAGCCGAAGCTGTTCAATCGGTTTGGTTCGTTGTTCTTCGCTTGTCCCCATGCATGAGCTTCGGCTTGTAGGGGAGTAAAGCCAGCGGCGACTTCTAACGGAGCAGGAATCCACACAACAGCTAATCGCCCTCGAATGGTATGAGTTGACATGGTTAATAACAGTGAACCCGCGATCGTCCAAACCAAACAACGAGAAATACTCTCTCTGTTGCGGAATCCCGCTAATGGAAATTCCCTTGTTTTTGAAGATGATGTGATGGTCGATCCGATTACAGAAGAGCAGTTCGAAATCAGGAACGGGATACCGGTGATTATCCAGAAAGACGATGTTTTCGGGAACAATCGGAAACAACAAATCGCCTACGATTGGTTTAGTTACGCGTATGATTTGATGTATGCTCTTCCATTGTCAAGCTTGCAGCAGTGGTTAGATGAGCTCGCCGAAATCATAACGATCGAATCAGGCGAACGTGTGCTTGAGACATCTGTTGGAACTGGACAACAATTCCGAAATTTTGCTCGATGTGGTGTAGACGGGCACTTTTTTGGAAATGACATTTCCTACGGTATGTTGAACAAATGCCGGAAGAACCTACGAAAGTGGGACATCGATGTTGGACTTGTGCAGGGAAACGCCGAGGCGCTCCCGTTCCAAAGCGAACGCTTCGATGTAGTTTTTCACGTGGGCGGGTTCAACTTCTTCAACGACAAACAAGCGGCTATCGACGAGATGATTCGAGTTGCAAAGCCCGACGCTAAAGTATATATTGTTGATGAAACTTCGGAATTCATCAACTTGCCGCAGGCTGTTGTACGACTGATCCCTGAGCGTGTAACCCGCGTTGCCGACCCACCAGTCGATCTTGTTCCTGACAATATGCACGATGTTAGTAGTACGAAGATCGCAAATGGGAAGTTTTGGCTGGTGTCATTTCGAAATCCATCCAAATGAAGATGTATTTATCAAGTGAATTGATCCGCACAGCTCCGTCCCAGATCAAATCTTAATCCGTGCCACATTCGCGCCGTGTATGCAGCAAAACTGCTGAAAATCATCATCAGTCAAGAAGTTCAACAGAGCTATCTCCCCATTATCAGTCCCTCTTGAGATCTACAGGTCAAAAATATTATCTCGCACTGACCTCAACCTACATCCCAACCCGTTCCGATGGCTGAGATCCTTATTCTCACAATCCTTGCTGCCCTTGTTGGGCTATACTCTCTCCTCCCACCACACAAGCAGCTCCGGCTCCGATACGGAGCAGGACCAAAAACAAAAACCCTCCTCGCAGCGCTCGCATCCCTCATAATTTTGTTCTCCCTCACCGATTCCTTTCTCCAACACAACTACCCTGAGCACACCCTTACTGCCGGTGAATTCTACACAAGCACGTTCTTCCTGCTCGAAGCCTTTCAGATCATCGCCACCCTCGGCATCGTCTCCGTCTTCCTCAACCTGCTAGTCCTCAAAACACCCACCATCTCCAACACCGCCTATTTCAACGAAAAGATCCGAGAACTGCTGAACAAGGAGGACTACACCACAGTCATAGAACTCCTCAACGACCACTACGACGAACTCTTCCATCCAGACAACAACAGATACAGCGAAATACTGGACACAGTCGATACCGGGCTTCAACGACGAGGCATTATCCAAGAGATCGCGGACTATCATCCCGACTTTGCCCTCCGAGTCATCGAGGATCAACATCTCGACACCATCTCCCGGAAAACGTTCGTCTCAAACTACCTGGAAACACTCTTCAAAAACGAGACCAGCATCCTCTACCGGGAACTTTGGGATACACAGGCAATGAAAAAAGGACACCAATACCGCTACAATATACCCGAGAACAACCGCCTCCTCAAAGCCCTATTCGATGACTGCGAAATAGCCGCAGATCTGGACGTCTACAACCCAATTAGAAACGTCGTGTTCGACCATCTCCGCGAACAAGAAAAGAAGGACTACGACGAGTACAACGACTTCGACATCAAATACGGACCCAGCCCAGACCGGTCCACGTTCCAAGACCCACTGGTCGCTGCCGTCCACTTCTACGATATCATGGTCACTGAAGCCCTATACCAGGGAATCGACTGGCACATGAATCTGTACGACTTCGACTCATTCACCGCCCGGATCTGCCGAAACTTCGAAACCACTGAGAACACCGACCTCACAAGCGAATTCCCCAATAAATACGCCTACATACTCCACGAGATTGTCTGGCGGGCTCGAAGATGGGGTGAATGCGGGGCAGAGGACTTAGACCAACTCGATTTAGACCTGGAGCATACCGACCGCCGCCACGAAAACACAAACATTGTCAAGAGCACGATTCGATGTTTGACAAAATGCGGCCGTCTCATCCTGTCAAACGACGAAATACCGGAGGAATTCAAAGAATGGGTTAGCAAGGACATCTACTGTCTATATTTCAAGTTCGTGTTGAGCGATGACCCGGAGGCCCAGAGATACGGAGTGGTGATGGCAGATTGTTTCGAAGAACAGATGAACAGGAGGGATGAAGGTGACGAGTTCCGCCGTGTGTTCTACCGACACCTAACCATTGAGGACGGGATCATGCGTTCAAACGTGCTGTACAGAGAAGGAGGCGTATCAGAGTTAGAAGACTTAAAGAAACAGATCAAGCCATCGTCTACGTCTTAGTGATTACCGTAGCCTCTCAACCAAACTGTGGTCCAAATCCCCGATTCCTTTGTCGAGGATCCAGACGACCATCGAGCTGAAGATCGCGAGGTACGATATCAACATTGCGAACAAACCGGCCGTGAGAATTTCGGTAGCCGTCCACGGCAAGGTGATCGACCCTCCTGATTGGAGTGTCCCTACCCAGACAACTACACCCGCGATCGCTGCCCCCAGAAAACCGATGGACGCAATGATCACGTGAGACCGGGAAAAGAACTCGGAAACCGTCGGCTCGTCACTGCTGGCCTCCACTTCAACATCCGGCGGGATCGGCCAATCCGACTTCGACTCGTTCAACCAGTAGATATTCCCCCGGTTGATCAGCTCGGTTTTGAGGACACCCTGCTCCGCCAGTTCGTCAAGCCTGGACCGTACCGTATCTTTATCGAAGTCTCCTTTGATTTTCGCACGGACAAACCGAACGTTGTAGTACGGCCGGTCGCCGTTAACAATGACTTCTGCTACATGTCGTTGTTGCAGATCTCGGTTGTTATCGTGCTCAAGTCGGTCTTCGACCCATTCTGGAAGTTCCTGAGACATGCGTTACCCTGCACACTGAACGGGGTCTCGGTATACGCCGAACACCGTTCTACGTTTGTCGAATGACCGTTTTCGTGGCTGAATGAAGTAATTACCTCCCCTCTGACTTGACCGTGATGCCAACAAAGAATACTGTGAGCAGAACCGAGGAGAGTGGTCTACATGGCTGACCCAGTAGCAACGATGCTCGGGATACTAACGACAATCCTGCTGATGGTCGGTTGGCAGGTGATAACCGGTTCGATCCCCGGAGAGGTCGGGTTCGCGGTCGATTTCATGGCGTTGATTGCGTCCCTGATCGTGGGATTGATCGTCTAACTCACCTTCGCCCGAGACCAAAGGTAGAACAGCGCGAACAAGAAAAAGGCTAAAACTATCTTTTAGCCATTAATCGATGTTATTCACAGCATCTTTCTGCCGATCAATCGAGCTGTGTTCGTATTTTTCGGTAGTCCTTTTTGATTTGTGTCGGCATTGCTCTGCCGCTACTGCAAGTCCTTCTTCGGACGCTACGTAAGTCGCCGTCGAATGCCTGATGCTGTATGGCGTCAAATCACGGTTCTCCAGATCCAGACCCGCTTCTTCACAGATTGGTCGAAATACATCACGTCTGAACGAGTCCTTGGTATATCGGTTCCCGTATTTCGTTAACCACAACGCATCACGACCATCGTACTTTTCGTGTTGACTTCGCTCCTCGAGCCAGCGTTCCAACATGGAAACGGTCTCCTCTTTCAGCGCCACGATCCAGTTCTCTCGATTCTTACTGGACTCCTCGCGTGGAATTCGAAGGACATCGTTGTCTGTATCGACCCACCTGACGTTCGCTCGCTGGATCTCGATCGGTCGTAATCCGGCGTCCAGCGCAGTGTGGATCATTGAGGTGAACTTGAAGCTATTCGCACGGTTCCAGTCCTGCTTTGAGATCTGCTCTTTCGGTTTTTGGAACCGCTGTGCGAGATACGCATTCCACCGATCCCGCTCTTCCGGACTGACGCTGTTGTAGTGAGGGATTGTACCGTAGTCCATTGCAGCCTGTCGAAGTCGCCGTCGATCTTGATCGGTCAGGTAATCTCGAGGCTGGTAATTCGTCGACGGATCACTGTACTCGATCTCCGGTTCCCACTCGACGTCACGGTTGCGGGCGTCTCGTTGCCACTTGAACAGTGTCTTCACCGACTTCTGGTAGTGATTCTTCGTGGATTCCTTGAAGTCCTTCTTCGCCAACTCGCGCATCCAGGCGTCGGCGTGATCGGTCGTCATGTGCTGGACGTACCGACGCTCATTCTGCCAGACAAATCGATAGAACAGATCCAGTCGATTCATCCGCGTTTTCGCCGTGGAGTAGCTGTATCCCTCAGCCTTCTTCGGGTTCCGCCCGAGGTTCAACATCCACTCGGCTACTTCCCTGCGATGTTCGCGGTAAGCGATCTCTTGTTTTGGGTTTAGAAATTTGGCGGCTCTCTCGGAAACGAGAACGATGCCGTCTACTTTGTTGTCGTCGTCGTGCTGCATTTTCGTCACCGTGTATCTAGAACTAGATTAGCTGGTTGACAATTTTTATATACCCTTTCCCTTAGGGCGGTTTCGCCATCATCACTGATAGGACGCGACGGGGGCACCCATACAACCGATAATGAGGCTAAATTGCCGACGGAGAGCACCTGAGTTAGTGTTACACGAGATAGTCGCGACGATACAGGGCGTCGTAAGCCGAATTCGCTACACGGCGAACGGGTGGTTCTCAGCCTGTCCGAAATACAACCGGGGTCGCGTTCTTTCACGAGCATGGTTTACTACTCGCGGATGAAACGCTGAAACGCCCGAAAAACGGCCGGAGAAGCCTAGGCCGGGATTTGAACCCGGGCTCTCGTCCTTACCAAGGACGCGCTTTACCGCTAAGCTACCCAGGCAGGCATACGCTGATTGACTCGAGTCGTCTTTATGGGTTTCGATTTACCCCCGTGACTGTGTCGGGCTGACAGTGTCGCCGAAAGAGACGCCTCGGTGTGAGTGCTGGAGTCCTCGAGGCGGAACGCGCTTGTTCGAGCAGCTAACGAGTATGGCTGGGGGAGGAATCGGTTGTGAGCGAACAACAGGCCCGATCAGTGGTCGCTCGCCGACGGTACACGGTCGGTCGCGGCAGATTCGAGGTCCGCACCTGAAGACGTCTCGCCGTCGGGGCCGGCGAACGCCCCGGTCTCGAGGGCCGGGACACAGTCGGCGGCGGGTGGGAACCCCTCTTCGATGGTGGCCGTGATGTCGGTGGCGAGCGAGAGGAGGGCAGGGGTTGGGGTGGCGTCGACGGCGGTCGCGCCGGTTTTGATCGCGAGTTCGAGGACGTCTCGCTCGAGGTTTGCGTCGTAGGCCGGCCGGTCGGTTTCGGGTGCGCTCGCGCGGAGGGTCTGATCGCGGCCGAAGTGGCGAACGGTTTCGACGGCTTTGTCGGCGGCGTCGGTGCGCGCGAGGAGGTAAAAGCCACGGGCAACGAGGATGTCGGCGGCCAGGATCTCGAGGTCGGCGTGACTGTCGCCGTCGAATTCGGTCCAGGGTTCCTCGTGGGCGAGTGAGCGAGTGAGCCGGAGGCCTTCGTAGATCAACTGGACGCCGGCGGCGTGGTGGGCGATTCCCTCGAGATGGCTATCGCTTCCTCGAGATGCGTGTTCACTGCCGGTTCGCTCGGTGTCGGATGCGCTTGGGTCAGTGTGTGTTACGTCGGACGGTGTGTGTGTTTCCGTGCCATTGCCAACGTATGTGCGGTCCGTGAGGGCACCGGCGCTGGCGAGTGTGAGGGCCCCCGGTGCCATCGAGGCGTTCTCGAGCGTGGTAGTGATAAATTCGTAGAGGGCTGCCGGTTCGACATCAGCGATGGCGTCGTATGCGGCTCGCCGGCAGGTTTCGGCCCGATCCATCAACTGCTCTTTACGGCGGGGCAGGCAAAGACCTTTGGAAAGCCAACACCCACGACGCGTATGATCGAAGTCGACGACGGGGAAGGGATTCGAACGATTCGGTTCGACCGGCCGACGCGGAGAAATGCGTTGACGCCCGACGATCTCGAGGCACTCGAGTCCGCGGTGGCCGAGACGCCCCACTCGGTGATCTTTCTCGAGGGTGCTGGCCCGGCGTTCTGTGCGGGTGCTGATCTGGACGTGGTGGCGGGACTCGACCGGGACGGCGCGGAAGCGTTCGCTCGACTGGGCCAACGGGTGGCGAACGCGATTGCGGATAGCGACGCGGTCGTCGTCGCCGGGATCGACGGCGCGGCGAGAGGTGGCGGGCTCGAGCTCGCGCTGGCCTGTGATATTCGCGTCGGGACGCCCGAGGCGACGCTGGGCGAACCGGGCGTGACGTTCGGGCTGTTCGGCGCGTGGGGCGGGACGGTTCGATTGCCCCGAATCGTCGGCGAGGGGGTGGCCCTCGAGCTGGCGTGTACGGGGCGGGTACTCGAGGCCGAAGAGGCCCTGCAGGCCGGACTCCTGTCGCGACTCGAGGACGATCCCAGAACCGTCGCCGAGACGATCGTCGAGTATCCGGCGGATACGCTCGCAGTCTTGCAATCGAGGATTCGAGACCGGGCGGACCGGGCGAGTCAAGAAGAACGGGAAGCGATCGCGTTTGGGACGCTCGTCGAGTCACACGGGGAGGCAATCGCTCGCCGGTTCGGCTAATATCGTGGCTGGCCGGTCATTCGAGGGGCTTCGTGCTGTCACTCAGATCAGAAGGTACAGGCCCGCTCCGACGATGGCCCCCGTCAGCGTCGCGAGGAAGTTGACGCTCTGGTTGCCGATCGTTTCGCCCTCAAGTGTCGCCCCGAACAGGCTGTCGGCGGTCATCCCGAGGAAACCGGCGGCGAAGATCACCGCTGCACCGTCGAGCCCGAGGTCGGGATAGACCGCGAGTGCGACGCCGGCGACGGCTCCCGCACCGACGATACCGGCGAGTTCGCCCTGCCAGGTGATCCCGCCGTCGGTGCCCGGTTTGACGGGCTCGAGGGTGGTTATCAGCCGCGGGTTGTCGAAGACCGCCCCGATCTCACTCGAGAGCGTATCGCTGAGGGCGGTGGCGACGGAGCCGGCGAAGGCAAACAGGAACAGGTGTGGGTCGACGTCGACGAGCGTCGCGTTGCTAGCTGCGTAGCCGAGGACGCAGGCGAGTGCGGCGGCAGTGTTGCCGAGGACGTTCGAACTCCCGCGGGCGCCGTCGTTGCCCTCGGCGACGCCCCGACTGGCTTTCTCCTCGTAGCGGAACTTCGTCGAGAGGCTGCCGACGGCGAAGAACGTGATCAGGACGGCGAACCAGTCGTAGCCCCCGAGCACGATGGTCAGCAAGGCGAGCAGGATACCCGTGAGCATGCCGGCGATGGAGGCCGTCCCCAGTGCGTGGGAGACGTAGCCCAGCGCGAGGGTAACGCCGAGGGCAACGACGATGCCGGTCGTATCGACCGTGGGCTCGAGCGCCCAGAGGAGCCAGAGGGCAAAGCCGACGCTGAGCAACACGATGGGTTCGTCGTAGTTAATCAACACGTCCCGGAGCAAGGCTGCGAGTAAGGTGCCGGCGACGGCGAGAAAGACGAGTACCGGGAGCGCTCCCTCGAGCGTGGTGTCCGTCGCAACGTACGACCCGGCCTGGCCGGCGATGGCAGCCAGGCTGCCGACGACACAGAACGCGGCGGTGTGGACGATGTCGCGGTCGGTGCGTGCGCGAGCCAGGTGCTCGGCGAAGCCGCCGTAGCCAACGAGGAGGACGGCACCGACGAAGACTGACATCGGGAGCGACCAGTTGACCGCGAGGAGCCCGAGCGCGCTGATCGCGAGGACGAACGTCAGCAGGCTGTAGAGTCGACCGTCTTTGTAGTCGCCGGGAAACGCGAACAGTTCGAAGAGCGGGCCGTCGGTGACGACGAGCGCCAGGGCGGCAGCGGCGACGGCGATGGGGGCCGCTAGCTCCGGGCCGAGAAACGGAACGGCCAAAGAGAGTGTCGAGAGTGCGGCATAGGCCCCTGCGCGCCGGGCTGGTGACGTCACGTTATCGCTTCTTTCTGTGGGGGGTACTTGAAGGTTCGTCAACGGCGCTGGCATCACACACTTCGCCCTGGCCCGGTGAACCACGGGAATTGCAGGCCCATACGAGGTGAATTGATACGCTGTCCGAACCGGTTGGCCGCTGCTCGAATGGGTTTCCTCTCACCCTCGAATGGGCTCCGTAATCGGTATAGAACTGGCCCTCGAACTGGGGCTGTGGGCCTGTACGAACGCTATCTCCGCTCGCGAATCAGCCGATACGACGGCGAGCCACCGGCACACATCGCACTGGTGATTACCGAACGCGATCTCCTCGAGCGTGGTGCCTACGATACCCTTGCCGACTTTTTCGAGTGGGCCTTCGAGTATGCCACGCGCGTGACGGTGTACGTGAGCGTGCTGGACAGCGCGGCCGTCCCGACGCTCAGGCGCGAACTCGAGGGTCTCGAGACGCCACGACCGGCTGCGGTTCGCGGCCCGGACGATACCGACGCGGCGGATGCCCCGATTCAGATCGGTATCGGGCTGGGTGGTAAACATGAGTTCACGCGCGCGGTCCGCACGCTCGCCGAACGCGTCGAAGCCGGGGAGCTTTCGGCCGAGGAGATCGAAGACGGCGACGTCGAGACCAACCTGATCTTCCCGGACGAACCGGATCTGGTCATCAAGACAGGCGCAGAACGGCTTTCTGATTTCATGATCTGGCAGTCGGTGTACTCGGAGCTGTATTTCACCGACGTCAACTGGCGGGACTTCCGGCGGCGGGACTTCCTCCGGGCGGTTCGGGAGTTCTGTAACCGCTCGAGGCGGTTCGGGACGTAGGGCCCTCTCCAGTACTTGCATTACAATACCGATTCAGTATTAAAACCAAACTAATAACTATGCTACTGACAGCATATGCTATTACTATTGGAGCAAGTCCGAGTCGGGATACACCTACTGCACCTTCGTACTCAATCGGCTACCTGACTCGAGTCGCCGTCGCCTGTCTCGCTCGCCTCGACAGCCGGTTTCCTGAGGGCGTCGGCCTCGGGCTGTTCGGCGGTCGGGAGGGAATCGCGAAAGCGGCCGAGAATCGAGCGGGCTTCGGCGAGTTCGGGTTCGCTCACCGCCCGGAGCAAGGCGAGGGCGCGTCGCGCTCGCGTTCGCCGCCAGGAGGCCTCCCGGGATTCGTAGGTTCGGATGCCACGGAGGAAGTCGCGTTTGGAAAACTCGGGCCAGAAGGGGGCACAGAAGAAGACGGCAGCCTCGTTGCCGTTGGCGTGCCAGGGCAGGAAGTTCGAGGTGCGTTCGTCGCCGCCGGTGCGGATGATGAGGTCAACGTCACGAACCGGCTGGGCGTACAGTCGCTCCTGTACCGTCTCGACGTCGATTGCTTCGGCCTCGAGGTCACCCGATTCGACGTCGTGTGCGACGCTGCGGGCGGCCTCGAGCAACTGGGCGCGGCCGCCGTAGGCCAGAGCGATGTTGAGGACGAACCGGTCGTAGCCGTCCGTTCGATCTTCCGCGTAGTCGATGGCATCACGGACCCGTGGCGGGAGTCGGTCGAGGTCGCCGATAGCGCGAATACAGACCTCGTTCGCGTGGACGCGCTCGGCGTCGGCGAACTCGCGCAATTTCTCACACAGGAGGTCGAACAGGGCCTCCCGCTCCTCGGCCGGTCGGTCGAAGTTCTCCGTCGAGAAGGCATACAGCGTGAGTTCTTCGACGCCGATCTCCTGGCACCACTCGAGGACGCGTTCGGTGGTCTGGGCACCGGCCCGGTGGCCGTCGTGTGCGCCGTCCCCACGTTCGCGAGCGTAGCGGCGATTCCCGTCCTGGATGACCGCGACGTGTGTGGGCGCACCGGAGACTTCTCGAGCGAGCAGTCGCTCGTAGCCTCGCTCAAGTTGCCGGAACAGCCACTGACGCATTACTCGGGACTGACACACTCGAGGGGTATGTCTCTTGTGTGTCACACGACCACAGTGAGAAACCCTCACTTGCTGTGTATTCTGTTCTGTTTTCACCACACCTGCGTGTTGTATCCGTCGTCTCTGTGTTGTTTCGATACTCCCCTGCTTCGTTTCGACACGTCCCGCCACTGTTCGAGGGCGAGCGTCCGCCCGTGACGGTCGTGATCTTCATAGCGATTCGTAGAATCCTGCACTACTCGATCATGTTCGCCCGTTTCGACTGCTCGTGTCCGGGAAAATCGTGACGGCTTTGGGTCGTCGGACGAAACCACCGCCAATGAGCGAAATTCTCGATCCGGACCTGTACGCACGGACCAAAGCCCTGCTCGAGCCAGGAGACATCCAGCTCAACGGTGCAATCGTCCACACCGAATACGGTTCGGATGACGACGTCCAGATGATGCAGACGACCATCGACGTGGGCGATATCATCGCCGAACACGCGGGTCACGACCCTCACGATTGTTTCGTCTACTCGGGCAACGACGACCCTGATTTCTCCTCGAACCAGCACCAGGGGTTGACGCTCGAGGACGAGTCGTTCGTCTGGGAGTGCCAGCAACTGCTGCGCCAGGGCACGTTCGACGTCGTCATCTACTACGAGGCGAGCGCCGACCACGAAGCGATTCTCGAGGAAATTTCCGACCTCGGATTCGAGGTTACCGGCGTCGAGGGCGAGTAGGCTGGTACGGCGATTCTCGACTCCAGCCGCCTGTAACTCTCACTCGAGGCCTGGCCTCGCCCGTTCCTGAGTCCCGTTTTCACTGTGGCGATAGTCCGGTCCCGAGTCGTTTATGTCCCGTCCGTCCTGAGAGCCACGTATGAACACGGACGTCGATCTCACCGAGCGCGAGCGGGCCGTCGTCAACGCCTTTCAGGGCGGCTTTCCGGTTGTCGATTCGCCGTTCGAACCCGCGGCAGCGGCCATGCGCGAGGCGGGTTTCGAGATCACCGCAGCCGAACTCCTCGAGACGGTTCGCGACCTGGACGAGCGAGGCGTTCTCTCCCGGTTTGGCCCGCTCGTCAACGCCCAGCAGATCGGCGGCACGGCGACGCTGGTCGCGATGCACGCGCCCGAAGACCGATTCGACGAAATCGTCGAACAGGTCAACGCCCACCGCGAGGTGGCCCACAACTACGAACGCGAACATCCACATCTGAACGTGTGGTTCGTCGTGAGCGTCGCTGAGCGCGAGGTGCCACGCACCTCGGAACGAGCGAACGGTGAAACCGTGAGCAGCGTCGACGCCGTCCTCGAGGAAATCGAGGCCGAAACCGGCCAGCCAACCTACAACCTGCCCAAACAACAGGAGTTCCGCGTCGAGGCCAAATTCTACGTCGACGGCCCGCTCGAGGGCGGTCTCGATCTGACCGACCTCGGTCCAGATGTCGAGCCGACTGACGCATCGACGCTCACGCCGGCCGAACGCGATCTCGTCCTCGAGATGCAGGACGGGCTCCCGGTCACTGCAACCCCGTACGCGGACGTCGCGGATGCGATCGGCCGGGACCTCGAGTGGACGCTCGCGACCATCAAGCGGTTCGACCTCGAGGGGAAGATTCGCCGAATTGGCGTCATTCCGAACCACTACGCGCTCGGCTACACGGAAAACGGGATGACCGTCTGGAACGTCCCGGACGAACTCGTGAGCGAGGTCGGCCCCGACGTCGCTGCCCTCCCCTTCGTCACCCACTGTTACGAGCGGCCGCGACACGACGGCGTCTGGCCGTACAACGTCTTCGCGATGACCCACGGGCGCACGAAAGCCGAGAGCGACCGACGCGTCGAGCAGGTCAGAGAGCGGATGGCCGAGTACTGGGATGTCGGCGAGGACGACTGGGACACGCTGTTTTCGACCCAGATTCTGAAAAAGACGGGCATCCGACTGGCCGAACGAGCCGAAGCGAACACACGGACACAGTGAGCCAACTGGTGTATTCGAGACGATGATCCCACTCTTTCACGACTTTACGGACGCGACGGTCCTCATCTTCGGCGGCGGTCCCGTCGGGGCACGGAAAGCCCGTCGCTTCGCTCGCGAAGCGCGGGTCGTCGTCGTGAGCCCCGCGTTCGTCGAGACCGATTTCGGCGACAGCGAACTGGTTCGGGCCGCACCCGACCCCGGGGAGGTCGACGGCTGGCTCGAGCGACACGAACCCGCCCTGGTCGTCGCCGCGACGGACGACGAAGCCGTCAACGACGCAATCGTGGACGCAGCACAGGCCAGAAACGTGCTGGTCAACCGTGCTGACCGGGCGGGCGGCCGGGAGCCGGGAAGCGTCGTCGTGCCGGCTACCGTCGAGGAGCGGCCGGTAACCGTCGCCATCGGGACCGGTGGGACGGCCCCGGCACTGAGCAAGTATCTTCGGAAAGACCTCGAGGAAACGCTTGCGGGAGCCGGCGAGATGGCGACACTGCTCGGCGAACTCCGACGTGAGCTCAAAGCGCGTTCGGTGCCCCAACACCGGCGTCGCCAGCTGGTGACGTCGGTCGTCGAGGACTCGACCGTTTGGACAGCTTTACGTACCGGTACGACCAAGCCCCGACAAGTGATCGACGACGTGATAGCCGACGAACTGGTCTCCGGTGGTGAGTCGCCGTGATTCGAGGCGGTGTCGTCACTGGCATGTGCGTCACCCACGACAGCGGCGGCATCGACGATATCGCCGCTGCGAGCCCCGAGAGCCAGGCTGCTGGTGTGGAGACGCTGTTGTCCGCCCCGTCCGTCGAAGAGGCGTTCGTCCTTTCGACCTGCAACCGGACGGAGGCCTACGTCGTCACGGGAGAGCCCGCCGAAGGACTGGCCGTTCTCCGGGCCTTTTTCGCCGACGTCGATATGGACGTCGTCGTCCAGATGCACCACGACGAAAGCCTGGTCCATCTGCTTCGAGTGGCGACCGGCCTCGAGTCGGTTATCCTCGGTGAAGATCAGATTATTGGACAGGTCAGAACCGCCTACGAAGACGCGCGCGAAGCGGGCGGCATCGGCCACCTGCTCGAGTTGGCCGTGACGAAAGCGATCCGCGTGGGCGAACGCGCCCGCACCGAGACGGCGATCAACGAAGGTGTCGTCTCGCTCGGTTCCGCTGCCGTTCGCCTCGCCGAGCGCGAACACCGCCTCGAGGGCGAGACGGTGCTCGTCGTGGGGGCCGGCGAGATGGGGCAACTCGCCGCCCGTAACCTCGCCGACGCCGGCGTCGAGTCGGTCTTACTCGCAAATCGGACGGTCGAGAATGCGGGACACGTCCTCGCGGGCATCGACGCCCCGGGGGAACCACTCCCGCTCGAGGCGCTGCCGGAAGCTGCATCGAAGGCGGGCGTCATTGTCGCCGCAACCGGCCGGGACGACCCACTGATCGAACCGGACCACCTCGGTGAGCGCGAACAGGTCGTTGTGGACCTCGGCCAGCCACGAGACGTCCGTCCAGGCGTGGCCGACGTCGACGGCGTGACTCTCTACGATCTGGACGACCTCGAGGACATCACCGCCGAAACTCGTGAACAGCGGGCAGACGCGGCACGCGATGTCGAGGCGATGATCGACCGCGAGTACGAGCGACTCTGTGAGCAGTACAAGCGCGCTCGTGCGGACGAGGTCATCGCGGCGATGTACGAATCGGCCGAACGGGTCAAACAGTGCGAACTCGAGACGGCGCTTTCCCGCCTCGAGGGCGACGATGCGTTCACCGACGAGCAACGGGAGGTCGTCGCCGCGATGGCCGATTCGCTTGTTGGACAGTTGCTCGCCCCGCCGACCCAGAGCCTTCGCGAAGCGGCCGCCGAAGACGACTGGTCGACGATCAACACGGCCCTGCAGTTGTTCGACCCCGAATTCGGCCCCGATGAGATTTCCGTTGCCAGCCAGTTTACCGGCACACCGGACGTTTCTGTCGGGGCGACCGACGACGACTGATAGCGATTCATCGTCGTTCTCATCATCTCGGGCACAATCGTTATTTAATTGGCTTCCGTTCGTGTGCGTATGTCAGATGTGCTTTCCGACGAGGAGGTGGCGGCACGGTTGCCCGAAAGCTGGGACCACGAGGGAGACGAAATCGTTCGCGTGTACGAGTTTGATGACTACTTGCGGGGCGTCAACTTCGCTCAGATGGTGGGCGAAATCGCCGAAGCGCAGTTTCACCACCCCACGATTACTATCGAGTACAAAACCGTCGAAATCCGGTTGACGACCCATGACGCCGGGGGGATTACCGAAAACGACCTCGAGATGGCCGAACTGATCGAATCCGAACGAGCCGCGTGATACGTGGCCTGTTCTGAACGGTATTGGGGTACAGAAAATCAGAGAGAAAGCCGCTCGCTTCACCGTACGGAGGCTGTCAACACGAGTAGCGGGTGCCACTCGAGGGGTCTGTTGTTGCTGAATACGAAGACGCCGGGCCGGTAGGGTTATCGGGGTTCCGTTCCGGCTAGGAGACAGCGACGAACGCGCCATGGCCCGAAACTCCGTCGTCCATCTCGTCTTGTTCATCGCGGTCGTGAGCGTGTCGGCCATCGCCGTTGGCATCCTCGTCACCCAGGCGGGCCTCTACAGTCAGGCCCTGGAGGGTGAGAGCGAACGCGAGCAAGCGTCCCTCGAGACCGATCTCTCGATCATCAACGATCCGGAAGCTGGGACGACTTACGACGCGGACAGTGAAACGGTCACACTCTACGTGAAAAACGTCGGGTCACGAACGCTCGAGCCCGGGGACCTCGACGTGTTACTCGACGGGGAGTACGTCACGGCTACCAGCGCGGTCGTCGACGGCGACGACTGGCGTCCCGGCACGGTTCTCGAGGTCACGATCGACCTCGAGGAACCGCTCGAGCGAGGCATCCACCGGGCGACCGTGAACGTTCACGGGGTGAGCGACACGCTTGAGTTCACCCATCGGGTGGTGTTCTGGCTGGAACCCGACGCGGATGGCGTTACCTGTGACGAGGAACGGTGCGTCATCGACGCGGACGAAGTCGACTCCCTGACGGTCACGATGGGGACCGACCCAACCCAAGAAGACGTGCCGGTCGAATACGCAGTGAACGACACCTCGGTACTCTCCCTCGAGTCTGAAACGGGAGTGACTGACAGCAACGGCCAGAACGAGACCGTCGTCGTTCCCGAAGCGGACGGGGAGGCCTCGCTGGTCGTGGATGCTGGCTGGGACCGCGACACGCTGGTGTTCGAGGTGGAAAACGCCACTGAAAGCGACTCGTGGAGCCAGTTTGGCTTCGATGACCGACAGAGTGGCTTCCAGCGGGCTGCCTCCGGCCCCACGACGGCGCTCGAGGCCACGCCGGTGTACGAAACTGACGACTGGATTGTAGCCGGGCCGGCTGTCTCCTCGTCGACGGTCTTTGTCGGGAGCACCGACACGAAGCTGTATGCGGTCAATCGTTCGACGGAGACTCTCGAGTGGACTGGCGAAACGAACGACGAGATACGTTCAACCCCGGCGTTCGATGCCGACAGCGTCTACATCGGGAGTACCGACGGATCGGTGTACGCGTTCGACCGAGGCAACGGATCCGAGCAGTGGGAACGGCCACTCGACGGGGAGATACAGTATTCCTCGGTGACGCTGAGCGCCAATCATCTTTACGCCGGCACCGACAATGGGACCGTTTATGCGCTCGATACGGACACCGGTGACGTCGACTGGCAGTTCACGGAGCCGACCAGCGCCATCGATACGAGCCCCGCCGTCGTCGGAGACACGGTCTACGTCGCCGCGTTCGACGGGCAGGTGTACGCCCTCGATCGAGACACTGGCGACGAACGCTGGTCGGTCGACGTCGCACCCGGCGACCACGTCGTCGATGGCGCACTCGCCGCCGACGACGAGACGGTGTTCGTGGGGACGGACGACCGCGTCGACGCTGGTCGGTTGCACGCTCTCGACCGAGAGACCGGGAACGAAAAATGGGGGCCGGTCGATATGGGGCGGCTCATCGGTTCGCCGGCAATCGCTGATGGGACGGTGTTCGTGGGCGACTACAATCACACGGCCGCCGCCTTCGATGCCGAGACGGGCGACCTCGAGTGGTCGTACTCGGACGACAGCGCCGATGGCGAACCGGATTTCGCTGCATCACCGGCCGTCGCCGACGGCTACATCTACTTCGTCGACAAAGATGACGGGCAACTGGATTCGTACCTGTACGTCCTCGATACTGAAACGGGCGACCTCGAGTCACGGACCTTCCTCTTTGACGCACCGACGATTGCCTCACCTGCCGTCGTCGACGGCGCACTCTACGTCGGGGGCGAAACGAACGAACTCTACGTGGTGCAGTCCTCGTAACTATCAAACTACTGGGGAGTTGTATTCGTCCTTCTCACGAAGCTTTGAGCACCACGGGTGCTCCCGAGTGTTTCATAGGAAATCGTGGAGCTGTCGAGAAACTCGAGGATACCCGTTATCGCTCGCGTGTCTCAGTCCTCCAAAAATCGGTAGCAACAGTGTTACGAAGCGCTATCAGCTACCGGTCTCGAGAGGGCAACTCCGGCTGGAAGTCGATCAGGTCGACGGCGGCCTGCAAGACCTCCTCGACGCCCTCGCCGGTTTCGATGCTCATGTAGTAATCGGCTTCGACATCGCGTGAGCGGTCAGCCTTGTTACACACCGTGAGCGTCGGCAGGTCGTCGAACTGCGCGGCGATCGCATCGCGCAACTCGAGTTGGGACTCGAGGGGGTAGCCACACGCCTCGCTCGCGTCGACGAGGATGAGGAGACAGTCGCCCAGGTGTTCGAGGGCGCTGACGGCCTGGGACTCGATTTCGTTTCGGTCCTGTGGTGGTCGGTCGAGCAGTCCGGGTGTGTCGACGATCTGGTGGCGGATGTGGTCGCTAGTGAAGTGCCCGAGGCCGATCCCTTTCGTCGTGAACGGGTACGAAGCCGTCTCGCCCCGTGCGTTCGTCACGCTATTGACGAACGAGGATTTCCCGACGTTCGGGTAGCCCGCGACGACGATGGTCGGTTCGTCGGGGTTGATCTCGGGCAGGTCGCGCAGGTCGTTACGAGATTTGTTGATATACAGCAGTTCGTCGTCGATCTGTTCGACGATATCGGCGAGTCGGGCGAACGCCTGCTTGCGATGCTTTCTGGCGGTGTCGACGTCGGTCTTCCGGAGTTTCGACTGGTACTCTTCGTGAATCTCGCGGGCCTTTCGACTCGCCCAGATCACTTCTGAGAGGCTCTGTCGAAGGCGGTCGACGTCGACGATGGCGTCGGCGAGTTCGTAATAAAACGGATGGACATCGTACTCGAAATCCGGCCACGAGGTGACTACGTTCTCGAGGTTATCCGAGATAATGTTGGCTGCCGTCTGGAGCATCGACTGCTGGGCATCGAGCCCTCGCTGGGCCCGGCCCGCTCGGGATGCCCGGGAAAACGCCTTGTCGATCAGCTCTTCCGACGTGGGCGTGGTCGGAAGGTCTTCGAAAATCATACAGGATCATAGGTGGCTCGGTCATAAAAGGTCGTTCGTTACGCGACGGGTATTTTTGGCTCGAACGCCTATATCGGGTATGACCAACTGGCGAGCAGTCGGCATCGGATTCGTACTCATCTTTTTGCTAAGCCTGCTGGGGGTTTCGGCACCCGTACTCGGCCAGTTGACGGCCGGACTGGTCGGCGGTTTTGCGGCCGGTTACATCGCTGGCGGTGGACTCGGCTCCGGCTTCTGGCATGGCCTCCTGGCCGGCGCACTCGGTGGTCTCATCGGCGGCCTCATTCTCGGCCTCGCCGTCGGCGTCGCCGGCTTCGCGTTCGGCCCCGGCGGTGGCCTGATATCGAGTGCCGTCGGCGCGAGTATCTTCCTGGCTGCCACGGTAATCGCGTTCGTGATGGCGCTCGAGAGCGCACTGGCTGGTGCACTCGGCGGTGTGCTGGGTGAGTGAGCGGCTCGTATTTTTCTCCGAACCCTGTGGGAAATTACGGAGGATACAATTCTAGCCAAAGTATTTTCATGTGTGCCAACAAATCCTAGAGAATGACTGAACCTATTCGGGTCGTCCACATCGATGACGAGCCCGATTTTGCCCGGTTGGTCGCGGCAAATCTCGAGCGTGAGAACGATCAGCTCACCGTTCAGGCAGCCACCTCGGTCGAAAAAGGACTTGACCAGGTGGATGATGAGACGGATTGTATTGTCAGTGATTACCAACTGGGTGATGGGACAGGGCTCGAAGTTCTCGAGGCCGCACGGAAGGAATTCCCCGGAATTCCAGTTATCCTGTTTACCGATACGGGAAGCGAGGAGGTCGCAAGTCGCGCCATCAGTGCGGACGTTACGGATTATCTGATCAAAGGTATCGTCACAGAACAGTACGGATTACTGGCAACCAAAATCGTCTCCACCGTGGAACAACGTCGGACGGCCCAACGTGCTACACAAGTCGAACAGTATCTTCACGAACTAAGTGAACAGGCAAACGACGTCTTATACATCTTCGAAGGGGACTGGAGTGACGTCCTGTTCATCAATTCGGCGTACGAAACGGTCTTCGAACAGCCCGTGGACATGGTGAGAAACAACCCGACGAATTTCGTCGAGGCGATTCATCCTGACGACCGTGAGCGGATGTGGATGGCAATGGAACGCGTTTCGGAGGGCCAGTTCGTTCAAACCGATTACCGAATCGATACCGCCGGTTCGGATGAAAAGTGGGTCGAATCACACGCCAAGCCGGTCATCGTGGATGGCAAAGTGGCCAGAATCGTTGGCTATACTCGAGACATCTCGGACCGGAAAGCTCAGATGCAGGAATTAGAGCGGATAAACAACCAGCTTGATCGCTTCGCTTCTGTTGTGGCTCATGATCTTCGGAATCCGTGGAACGTCGCTCACGGCTACCTGGAAATCGCTCAATCCAGAGAGAATAGCCAGGAACTGGAAGAGGTTTCGAATGCGCTGATGCGGATGGATCAAATCATCACGAATATGCTTGAACTGGCTAAAATGGGTGCCAAAGTCAGCGATTTTGAACCCATTTCGCTGCCCGATCTCCTTGAAACCTGTTGGAACTCCATTGCCCAATCCGAGGCGACCCTCGATATTGAGACGGATGTCACGATTTACGGGGATGGGACGCGACTCGCACAGGTGTTTGAGAACCTATTCAGAAACGCTATCGAACACGGGAGCGCAGATGTCACAATCACGGTTGGTCTATTGGAAGATAGGGCAGGGCTTTTCGTCAAAGATGACGGGCCGGGAATTCTACCAAGTAAACGCCAGACAGCACTCGAATGGGGGAGAACAACATCCGAAACCGGGACAGGGTTCGGATTACCAATCGTTCAGGAGATCGTCGAAGCGCATGGGTGGAATTTACAAATCACCACCGCAAGTAATGGTGGGGCTCGATTCGATATTTCCGGTGTCGAATTCGCTGATCGAGGTCTTCGCTGAAGGGGCATGACGAGACGCAACCCCTCTCGGTGTCGCTCGAGAGACGTCGTCTCTCCTGATGCCGAGGTGGCGCGCCATCTCTGGCCACACCCGAAAACGGGTCGCGTTGTTGCAGATGAGGATTCCTCGCTGGGGATATTGACGTTTGACACGGAATCTGTCCTCGAGTGCCCTCGACGCGAGTATCTTCCTGGCGCTACGATTATCCCGTTCGTGGTGGGTCTCGAGAACGCGCTGGCCGGGGCACTTGGCGGCGTGCTGGGTGAGTAATATAGACTTCTAATGGCTCCAAGGTACTCTTTTCACACCACGACAAGTGAATACATCCCCTACCAATTAGATACTGTACGTTGAACGACAAAAACACCCGCCGGCACCAAATCGTTTGGCTGGTTACTCGCAGGCGTTTCTTCGGTCAAGGGTTCGACGAAACCCGGAACCTCTGCAACGGGGCCCCACTCATGTCACAAGACGATCCAGGAGATAAACACGATTCGCACCACGCGCAGGATAAGCAGCTACGGGGTGAGAAGCCGACTGACCGCGATTGCCCGTGCTGTCGAGTCTGTGGGCTAGCTGGCGAACGGAGCGCCCGAGCCGAAGCGCCGCCGGTCCAACCCGCCCGGGAGCACACGGAACCCGCTCACGGTCCGTCGGACCACACGCACGAAGCGCATCCCGGCCAGGACCACGAGGCACACGTCGATCACTCGGGACACGAAGCGATGTTCAAGACGCGGTTTTTCGTCTGCCTCGTCATCTCGTTACCGGTACTGTACTATAGCGCGATGCTCCAGGAGTGGTTCGGCTATACCGCGATATCGTTCCCGGGTAGCGAATTTGTCGCGCCAGCCCTCGGGGCTGTCGTGTTCGTCTATGGAGGCGTTCCATTCCTGCGAATGGGCGCCGTCGAGGCCCGGAACCGCGAGCCAGGAATGATGCTGTTGATCTCGCTGGCGATCACTGTCGCGTTCGTCTACAGCGTCGTTGCGGTCGCGTTCGACATCGGGGAACCGCTCTTCTGGGAGTTAGTCACGCTGATCGTTATTTTTCTGCTCGGCCACTGGATCGAAATGCGCAGCGTCCGACGTGCCTCGGGCGCACTCGATGAGCTTGCCGAGTTGATGCCGGATACTGCCGAGCGGATCACCGAAGACGGAGATACCGAAGAAGTGCGCGTAGACGCGCTCGAGGAAGACGATCTCGTGCTCGTGCGACCAGGGGCGAACGTTCCTGCCGACGGGGTCGTCGAAGAGGGGGAATCGAACGTCAACGAGGCGATGATCACCGGGGAGTCACGCCCGATCAAAAAAGAACCCGATGACGAGGTCATCGGTGGGACGACCAACCGCGACGGGAGTCTCCGTGTTCGCGTCACTGCGACCGGAGAGGAGACGACGCTCTCGGGAATCATGCGACTCGTCGAGGAAGCGCAGGAGAGCCGATCTCGAACCCAGGTATTGGCCGACCGGGCAGCGGGCTGGCTGTTTTATGCCGCGATCTCGGTCGCCGTCGTGACTGGTGTCGTTTGGACCGTCGCCGTTGGTTTCGGATTACCCGTTATCGAACGAGTCGTCACCGTACTCGTAATCGCCTGTCCCCACGCCCTCGGACTCGCTGTGCCGTTAGTCGTTGCCATCAACACGACGATGGCAGCACGGAACGGGATGCTTATTCGGGACCGGATTGCCATGGAGGAGGCTCGAAAACTCGATACCGTCGTCTTCGACAAGACGGGGACACTCACGAAAGGTGAACAGGGTGTGGTCGAGGTAACGACGGCCGACGGATGGGACGAGGACGAAACCCTGGCGTTGATGGCTGCTGTCGAAAGCGACTCCGAACACATGATCGCTGAAGCGATCCGTGAGGAAGCCCGTGAACGAAATCTGTCCGTCCCCGAGGCGCGAGAATTCGAAGCGCTCGAAGGCCGAGGCGTTCGCGCCACTGTCGAAGTCGAATCGGTAGCTACCGCAGGTGTCGACGAGGAAACTGTTCGTGATGGTGAAACCGTGTACGTCGGTGGACCGAACCTCCTTCGCCACCTCGAGATCGAACCGGATGCGACACTCGAAGCGTTTGCCGATGAAGCTGGAGAACGCGGTCAGGGCGTCGTCTACCTGCTTCGAGATGGGGCCGCTGTCGGCGCTGTTGCGCTTGCGGACGTAATCCGTGAAGAGAGCTTTGACGCGATTGACGCACTTCACGAGATGGACGTGGAAGTGGCGATGCTGACGGGTGATTCCGAGGACGTCGCCGGCGCGGTGTCCGAAGAGTTGGGCATCGACACGTACTTTGCGGAAGTGCTGCCCGAAGACAAGGACAAGAAGATTATCGAACTACAGGAACAGGACAAACTCGTCTCGATGGTGGGCGACGGTGTCAACGACGCGCCGGCATTAACACGCTCTGACGTCGGCATTGCTATCGGATCTGGAACTGACGTCGCCGTCGAGTCCGCTGATATCGTTCTCGTGGAAAACGATCCGCGGGATGTCGCCCACCTTGTCAGATTGAGTCGGAAGAGCTACCGAAAGATGCAGGAGAACCTCGTCTGGGCAGCCGGATACAACGTGTTTGCGTTGCCCCTCGCTGCGGGTGTTCTCGCACCGATTGGCATCCTGCTGTCACCGGCGGTGGGTGCAGTACTGATGTCAGCAAGTACCGTTATCGTCGCGATCAACGCGCAGTTCTTGCGAGGAGCGGACATCAGCACATAGCCAATCTGTCATATTTGCCTCGTAGAAGAAACACGATGTAAGAACTGACCGAAGATGATCAGTGTTCAGAGGGCTCTGTGCGAAACACTTTCTGCTGTATCCCTCATAATTCATATATGTCCGCTACCATTTCAACACCTGGTGCAGACGAAGCGTGTGCCTACTGTGACTCGCGTATTTTTGATCACGACCCAATCTGTGTGCGCGATTGCACCGACAACTGTGGATCGCCCGGGTACTTCTGTAACTATGCCTGTCTGACAGCGCACATAGATGAGAACGACTTGACGACAGGAGATGCCTGCCAATGGTCGCCCAATGAAAGCGATTGTTGTTGAGTAACGATCCGTGGAAGTCCTGTGACACCCGAGCGAGACCGTCTCCACTCGAGTGTCTCGATAGGGCTCACAATCACTTCAAGCAACACCGTCGAATCCCTTCTCGATATCTTCGGCAACGAACGAATACACCGGTGAAAAACGTTTAGAGCGCAGTAGAAACGCTATAGGACAATTTCCCACACAAGTTCACACCCACATTTTAAACCCTGATGTCGGTGTACTCGTAGATATGGCAACCGATGATTCACTGGTACGAACGCTTTTGATCGTGATCGCGGCAATTCTTTTGTTGCCGGTCCTTATGATGGCACTCATGGTCCCCATGATGGGGCTGTGGGGTTGGGGACACATGTGGAACGGCGGGATGTGGGCTGGGACCGGATCCACGTGGATGTGGATCATCATGTCGATCGTTCCGTTACTCGTGATTCTTGGGGTTGGATATCTGCTCTACAGTGTCCTTGGTGGGTCCCAATCACGACGGACGGACCCAGCACTCGAAGAACTTCGAGCGGCATACGCTCGAGGCGACATCTCCGATGAAGAATTCGAGCAACGCCGAGAGCGGTTGGAACGAGAGCGGTAATACGCGGAACTATCGAGACACTCGAGTGGAGACGGTATCGCTCGAGTATCACAGGACTTCCACGAATCGCTATTATCGGAGACCGGAAGAGGTAGAAAGCCTCCCGTATAAGACCGGTGTAGAATCGTGAAACAAAAACACGCTGATGGCGCAGCCGCATTTGTAGTCGGCCTTGTTCTTCTTATTGGCGGGTTTGCGACGTGGCAGGCGTACCAGCAATGGGTTGCTCTCAGTGAAATGGGTGACCATATGGGGACGTCAATAACTGCAATGCACGGTACGCATCCAGTGTGGTATTTGATCGGAACGATTGTGGCTGCTGGCGTCATCTCCGGACTGTATCTGGGGGTTCGTGACCGGATCGTTTCTCCAAACGCTCAGGTAGGTGCGTCCGATGGTTCGGACGCAAAAACGCAGGTCGAAGACGACGCGCTGGAAGCGACACAGACTGCCAAACCGGAGCGGCCAATTCTCGATTTTCTTCCGGATGATGAGCGACGTATTCTGCAGCCAGTACTCGCCTCCCCGGGACTGACACAAATTGAACTCAGAGATCGATCCGATTTCTCGAAAAGTAAGGTCAGTCAGACAGTGACGGATCTCGAAAAACGAGGGTTACTGTACCGGGAACCACAGGGAAGGACGTATCGAGTGTATCCATCTGATGAACTCAAACACAATAAGAGTCAGTTCTTTCCGCCAGATTGACATCCGCCCACGGCTGAAGTCGCTCTGGTAAGGCGCCGAATTCTCGAGCGACGAACGACTTCCCGTGAAAGAAACGTTCTAGACCGTGTAAAAACGTTCTCGGACGGTCTCAGAGATGAGTTCACACCCACATCGATAACCTACCATCTGCCGTAGTACTTTTTGAGGCGAAAGCAAATGACATCCAAATTCGTTCACCTGGTAGTGGCACTCACAGTCGTCGTAGCCCTTGTTGTGGCAGTAGGGTTCGTCAGTGCCGAAATGAACACTCCCCTCGATACATCAGAGAGTAGCAGTGGCGAGATGGCAGGTCACAACCATGGCGAGCACATGGCAGATCACAACCACGGCGAGCACATGGCAGATCACAACCATG
>JAOPJZ010000011.1:0-77526 GCA_025517525.1 Natronosalvus hydrolyticus | reverse complement strand
CATGGCAGATCACAACCACGGCGAGCACATGGCAGATCACAACCATGGCGAGCACGGCAGTGAAACCGGTCACTGCTGACGTCATATCTACCTCTATCAGTCAGCCCACGACCTCAACACCACATTCCGCCCTCTTTTTTGGGCACTACAGACCGTGTCCCATCGTCTCCACCGAACACCAGTGGCAATCGCAGTCGACAGTGACCGCAATGATATTGCTGACTGCTCGAGTCGCTTGCTCGAGGGCTGTCGACTGATTCGAGGGAGTCGAGCCCGCCTACAGGTTGCTCGCGACCGTCCGGTAGTGGTCGGCAATCTTGACGTCCCACTCGGGGTCGGTCGCGTAGTAGACGTTCATACCCTCGAGCGTGGGGCCGTTGTACCGCCAGTTCCCGGGGGTGAGATACAGTTCGTAGACGTGGTCCATGACCGCCCAGATGCACTCCTCGAATGAGTCATACCGTTCGGCACACTCGTAGGGGCAGTCGTCTTCGGCACCGTAGCCGAACAGGTTGTTGTGGTCCTGGGCGATGTCGCTCTTGCCCCACGCCGACTCGTGGATCGCGTGGGCGAGCTGGTAGATGGCGTTGATACCGTACTCGTTCTGGACGGCGACGAACGTGTTTCCGAGCCCGATCAGTGGGCTGTTCGGTCGCTCGGCTTCGATGGCAGCGTCGAGTTCGGCCCCCGTGACGTCGACCGGTTCGGTCAGATCGGTTTCGACGTCGAACGGCAAGGGTACACGTCGGTCGCTCGCCGTCTCGAGATAGCGTTCGACCGACCAGCCGCGCAGGCCAGTTTCCCACTCGAGTTCCCACCAGATGTAGCCGTCGCGGGTGACGATACCGTTCGTGACGATCCCAGTCGTGGTTTCGTCGACGGTTCCGACGACGTCTGCCTCGAGGGAGCCGTCGGCCCGAACGTTCAGCGTCGTGGTTGCGCGGAGTTCGTCTCCGATGGAAAACGGCGGTTCGTAGTCGCCACCGGAGGCGAGATACCGGTCGGGAGACCAGCCATCGACGTCGTTGTTGTACTCGACACGCCACCAGCGGAAGCCGTCGGCGTCGACGGGGCCATCGGACACCTGTCCGTACACGTCGGCGGGCTGGGTGTGGATGACGTTGTCGCCGACGGCGGGTTCGCTTCGAGCGGTTACGACGTCGGTCGTGTAGACGCGTTCGCCGGGTTCGAACCGGGCCTCGGTGTCCGTTTCGCGTTCGCCGGACCCGCCGGTCGTCGACACCTCGAGCAAGCTTGCGGCTGACCAGCCTTCCGAGCCATCGTTCCACTCGACGTGCCACCAGGTGTAGTCGTCGTGGTCGTTCGTCTGGGGCCCCTGGGTTACCGTGCCGACGGCGTCGGTTTCGACGCTCGTGCGCACGCTGTACCAGATGCTCGGGCCCGAGCGAACGTTGGTCGTCGACGTCGGCGTGACGACGGTACCGTGACAGAAGCCGGGACAGTCCTCGAGCCAGGGTTCGCCCGCCCAGGCCCAGATCCCTTCGGAGACGAAGTGCAGTCCCCACCATCGATACTCATCGCCGGCTTCCGGGCCGTTGATGACTCTGGCGGCGCTGTTGGCATCGACGGTGGCGACGACCGAACTGTCCGTTCGCGGTGACTCGTAGACATCGAGCGTCGAGGTGGTGCGGACGGGTTGCTCGAGTTCGAACGGGCCCTCGGGTTCGTCCCCGCCGTCGCCCTCGAGGTGGGCCATGAGTCGGTCGGAGTCATATGGACCGGGACAGGACGTCGAGTTCGAACGCGAACACCAGCTGTTGGTCGGCGCGTGCATGTGTCCGATAATCCCGCCCTCGGCGTCACAGGGGGCCGTGTGGCTGGTGTAGTAGTTTTTCGGGATGTCGTATTTTTCGGCGAGGAACTCGATTAGCTGGGCCGACCGGCTGTAGAGCGCGTCGGAGAAGCCGTTTTGCCCTTCAACCCACTCGTGTTCGATCCCAATCGAATTCGAGTTAAACCCCGAGGCGTGCCAGGCAACGTCCGACTCGTCGACCATCTTCGTCGTGTGGCCATCCGAATTTCGGATGACGTAGTGAGCCGAAACGTTCGCACTCGAGTTACGGAACCAGTTGATCGCCCCTGCATACGACCCGACCGTGTAGTGGATGACGATCCAGTTGATGTCGCTTTTCGTCCGATTCGAGGCCGAGTAGTTACTCGAGTGAGCCGGTAGCCACCGATCGGTAGGATCCGAGGCCGCCGACGCTGTGGTCGTTGCTGTGCCGAGCCCCACACCGGCACCCAGTGAGGCACCAGCAGACTGTAACAGTTTTCGCCGTGGTATTTCCATACACACCTTGTTCTTACAGAAACTATTAAATTTTAGGATTGTAATCAAAGAATCAATATTTAAAACACGTAGTATTTTAAACCGAGATTGATATTTGTACATGTCTTCTAGCTGTGGAATACCGGATTCCTGAGATTGTTTATCGATTGGCTACGAAATACGTCGGGATTCTACATGGTATTGATCATGTATTGTTACACTCAACAAATCAAACAAAAACGCTTTTACTAGTGTGCCAATGCGGTGGATAGCATCATCAAATCCACTTGTGTACTCGAGTCCAACAACCGCTCAAAACAGGCTACGTCGCGGTTCCGGCCTACTTTCTCGCGTCGAGTTCTTCTGAGAGGTCCTCCAGCGTCATGTCTTTCATCGAGAGCAAGACGAGCAGATGATAGACGATATCGGCTGCTTCGTAGGCGATTTCGTCGTGGTCGTCGTCTTTGGCGGCCAGTACGAGTTCGGTGGTCTCTTCGCCCAGTTTTTCCAGGACGGCGTTTTCACCCTTTTCGTGGGCGAAAAGCGACGCTGTGTACGAGCCATCCGGGAGCGTCTCCTTGCGGTCTTCGATCACTGCAAACAGGTCCTCGAGTGTGTCATCCATCAGGGTTCACCAGCGACTTCACGCAGGTCTTCTAACGCCTCGAACTTCTCCCTGTCGTCTCGACCCGACTCGAACACCGACTCAGTAATCTCGATTGGGACGTTCGTCCGGGCGGCCAGCGCTAGCGAATCGCTCGGTCTGGCGTCGATGACCACCGTTTCACGAGGTGTCTGGACGTGTAAGTCGGCGATGTACGTGCCGCCCATCCCGTCCTCGCGCGCGTCGATGTCACTGACGACTACCCGGTCGACCCGTCCACCCAGTTCCTCCATCACGTCCAACAGCAGGTCGTGGGTCAACGGCCGGCCGATATCTTCGGCCTCGAGGCCCCGAGCGATGCTGGTTGCCTCCTCGATGCCGATAAAGATCGGCACCACGTCTTGCTCGCCGTCGACCGACAGAACGACCACCGGCACCGGTCCCTGTGGCGTGCCTGCGATTCGGACCGCGTCGATTGCTGCCTGCATATCTCTCGTAACGTTGGGACAGGGGAAAAGTCTGGTCGCCTGCGAGGGCCGGACCACGTCTGGATGTCCAGGGGGGAACTGTCCCCTGTACGGATCACCTCGCTTTCCTCACACTCGAGGCATTCGGCGAGAAACCCAATGCACTCGAGTGACCGCCCCAGTGCCTACTCGAAAAACGCGAGTCGGTGAATCCGGTCGTCGTGGGTCAACTCTGGGTGAAACGACGTCGCGATGACCGGGCCGTCTCGAACGGCGACGGGCCGGCCATCCCAGGTCGCCAGTACCTCGACGTCCCCGACCTGATCGATCACGGGGGCCCGTATAAACACCGCCGGGAACGGCTTCTCGAGACCGGCCACCTCGAGGGGGGCTTCGAAACTGTCTTTCTGTCGTCCGAAGGCGTTGCGCTCGACCGTGACGTCGAGTACGTTGAGCGTCGACACCCGGTCGTCGTGAGCATCGTTCGCCGCGACGATCAGGCCGGCACAGGTCGCTAGCAACGGCTTGCCAGCCTCGACGTGGGCGACGACTTCCTCGGCGATCCCTTCACGTTCGATCAGCCTCGAGATGGTGGTCGATTCGCCGCCGGGCATCGCGAGCACGTCACACTCGGGGACGATGCCGGCCGTCCGAATCTCGCGCACCTCGACGGCACGCCCTTCACGCTCGCAAGCGCGCTCGATGGCCGCCGCGTGTTCGCTGACGTTTCCCTGGACGCCGATGACGCCCGCAACCAGTGACATACCCGGAGTAGGGGCCGGCGAGTAGAAAAGTCACGCGTCACAGCACCACCCTCCGGACCGTTCTCGCCTCCTCTCTCGAGTGACTCCCGGATGTGGGACGGTCTCGACCAGATGTGGGTCGGTGCTCTCTCGACAAAGGGACTCGAGCATGCAGACGGATTCGAAACGTATGGGGAAATGAACCGACAAAAACCGGAGTAAACACTCGAGGCCCCTCGAGTGACGTCCAAAAAACGTGGCGAGCGTTAGGAAACGAACGTCAACAGCTGTACGAACACGCCCAGCAGGACGCCGAAAGCGATCACGGTCTTGGGGTCGATACGGATGGCGTTCGAGTCCTCGGAGTCGAAGTACCGGACGAGCCCGGCACTGGACATCAAGCCGCCAGTGTTCTGTCCTCTGTCCATACCCCTCTTTGTGAGTCACCGAAACTAAACCTTTCGACTGGGCGAGCCCCGTCCGAAGCGCTTTTTATCGGGGCCACGAAAGCGACGGCATAATGCTCGAGCGCGAGCGGCTCATCGAAATCGCCATTGCCCTCCCAGTCGTCCTCATGATGATCGGGGCCATGATGCTGATCGGCGAGAATTACACGACCAACGACACGCTCACCGCCGAGGGTGGCGAAGTACTCGTCGGTGCAATCATCGGCTTCATCTTCCTCATGCTGGCCGTCGGCTTCGTGCTGGCATACGTCACTGCCGACGAGGACGAAGAGCCCTCGAGCGAGGGCGACAGCAACGTCGAAAACACAGCCTGAAAACGCCTTCTTCTCACAGGTTTCGATACCGATCCGTTACTCGAGGATATCGAGCGTTTCGCTGAGGACGGGCTTTGGTATCGTATACTCGTTCTGGCGACCGTCCAGTGCCGAGGTACGACGAACGACGACGAGGTCGTCCTCGAGGCTCGTCTGTGAAATCTCGGCACCGTCTTTCACTTCGTATTTTGGACGGGTTGATCCCTCGAGAAATGGCTGGACGGTTTGCCACACAGTCGAATCGGCGTCGTTAGAAAGGGATACTGGCGAAGGTTCAGCTTTACTCATTGGTTGTGCAGGGATATCTTCTCTGCACGTATGTATGTTTTCAATAAACTCTTTATACGCGATCTCTCTCTAAAATGTGTTTTACCATGGTATAATTCGTGACAATGTTTGGATTCCACTCCATGTTTCTGTGGGTCTTACTATTCAATACTCACAAGAATCCCCCCATCAGTACCAGTCCAAGGAGCAACAGCAACACACCCAGTGCAGCCACGAGCGGTTTGTTCTCCATCACCTTCCGGTGAACCGGCAGCTGTGAGTACTGCTCCCGAAACGCTTCCAGATTCGATTCGTCGTAAAAATACTTGGTCTTGAACGCGAACCGTTCGGTGATCGCACAGCCGGTACACACCGGTTCGTCCTCGAGGCGTTCGGTCTTGATGTGGTCCGCACAGTTGATGCTCCCACAATTATTGCAGTACGTGAACGGACCACCTTCGTTCGCACAGTGGACACAGCGATGGATGCCGTCGTCGACGGTCACCCGTGAGGGGCCAGCGACGTAACTCTCGTAGGTGTACCCATACTCGCCGAGTCGAATCGAATGCTGTAGTTCGGGAACGTGCACCGATCTGATCGACTGGACGACGATATCCGACCCCTTCGGCTCGCAGGTTTTGTTGTAGGTGACGTTGTTATCTCCCGTGTAGGTCACCGTCGTCGTGTGCTGGTGTCGCAACTGCTCGACGGCCCACTCTTTGTACCCCGTCTCCGTCTGGCCGAAGCGTTTGATCGTTACGCTATCGAACCTCGTTTCGAAGGGCTCCGCCTCGAGGGCGACCGTCCGGTCGATGTTGGCACTGATGAGATCCCGGACCGCTGGCTCGAACACGCGCGGCTGGTCGCGACTCGCGTGCACGACGAACCGGTCCGTTTCGTCGATACGGTGAACCACGCCTACGGACGTCTCGAAGACGGCATCGACCCCTGCCTCCACCGCGACCGCCGGCTCGAACGTTACCTCGACGTGCGTCTCCGGCAGGTCGCTCGAGTCGATGTTCTCGACGTCGCGTATCGCCTCCCGAATTGGGGTGTCCACGTCACCGGTCGGATCGACCGGCCGCAGCGTCTCCTCACAGAGGATTTCGATGCGGCCATTGTACAGGTCGAGCCCGACTGCGTCGGCGATCTCCCGGAGGTCACGCCCATCGATCAATTCGATCGGGTACGGGTCGTCGTGGCGCTCGAGGCGGTTCGCGTACTCGGTTGCCGGGCCGGTAAATCGTCCTGTCGTAACGACCATCCCTCGCTTGGGCCCGTCGTACTCGTAGGTCGCAATCGCCGAATGCAGTTTCTGGACGACCGGTCGGCCGACCGTCCCGGTGTGTTTACACTCGACGACGATGGCACGATGGGTTCCATCGACGACCTCCTCCATCGTCACGTCCCGTCCCTCGTCGGCCGTCTTGACGGCCTGGCGAACGTTTTCGTAGCCGAGATTCCGGAACACGTCCTCCATAACGTCCTCGAACTCGAACCCCGACAACTCGTCTAACACTGCCATCGTCAATCTGGCTGACAGTCTCGCTGGGTGTTCAAAGGTGTTGTGACCGGGTATCTCGAGGATGGCGTGTCCAGTCGGTGACATCGGGCCAAAGGTCGAATCCAGAACCTTCAGCCAGAAATCGTGACCAGTACACTAGCAGACAGTGCGCAATAATTTGAGGGGGAGTAGAATTATTATGCTCAAGCGGCTACTGTAGCGTATGCCGCCCGTAAATGCGTCCGGCGACGAGCCAGAATGGGTAGGGGCGTGGAAGGAGCACGCGTCGGCGTTCGATCGGGTGAAGTCGGTCACGATGACGCTTTCGGAGTCCCGACCCGCCTCTTGGATCGCTGAAGAGGCAGCCGTCTCTCCGAATACCGCGCGGGATCATCTGCGTCGACTCATCGATCTTGGTGTCGTGATGGCGACTGAGCAGGACGGGGTTCGCCACTACTATCCGGATCCGCTGTACACTCGACTTCGAGACGTCCGGGAGTTACTCGAAGACACGACAAAACGGGAACTCTCAGAGCAGGCAGTGGCGTTGAAAGCAGACATCGCGGAGTGGAAAGCCGAGTATGACGCTGACTCCCCCGACGCACTCCGTGAACGAGCAGCCGTAGACGATGTCTCTGCTGAGCTGGCATACGAACTGACGCGGGCAGCAAGCGACTGGGAACTCGCCCGGTATCGGCTCTCGCTCGTGCAGGACGCGATCAAGAACTACGACACCTGGACGTCTGACCCGTCGTCGATCACTGTATGACCAGCAACCGGGACGCGTCGAAGAACCAGTCCGACACTGGCACCCCCCGATGCGCTACCCCTGACTCCTCTCGAGGACGTGTTCGCTTTGATGGGGGTTCGGAGCCGGGTCGTGATCGACACCGCATTTTGCGCGAGTTACGTGGTGAACTGGCGCGACACCCTGCCGTTCGATCCATCGAGGGGGAACCACCGGACGAGTACCGAGAATTACGGGCCACGCTCGATCCATCGTGGTTCGGTCGCACAGCAGAGACCGCGTCTCTCCGGGTGACGTGGATCCCGGATCCGTCACCCGGTCCCGAAGCGGCCGACCGTACGAACGATGCCTGGATGCGGACTCCGATACAGGCGTACTACACCATTCATTACAGCGAATCGGACGGGCTCGACTGCGGGTTCCACTGTGAACCGAACCCCCACATCGATGGACTACTTCATTATCAGGAGCGCGATGACGCGGATGACACATACACCTATGAGCCGGTTTCGTTCGGCGCACGATCGGTGTCCGGGCTCCTGTGGGAATTGATGGACGCGCTCGCCGACCGGCTTGACGACTCTGAGTGACGCACACAACATTCCGTTTGCCGGAACGATGCGCGTTCGAACGGCCTCTGTGTAGACCGTGGGATAGCTGACCGGTTCCTGTTGCGCACACGCAACGCTCGCAGGTACTTGAACTGTGAGTATGATGCCGCCTCTCGGAATTGAGTTGAGGTCAATTGTGTAGTAGACGATGAGATACCACTACAATTTTAAAATTTCTCATTAACCCTACTATTCGTCACTCACAACTGTTTGAGTTACTCGAAATCCCAAGATGGAGGCGACCCGCGTTCAACGTTGAATCAACTAAGCGGCGAAATCGAGGGGGCACCGGTTTCCTCGAACGCCGTGAACGGAACTGTTGAGCGCTAAACCCGACGTTACCGGGTGTCTAAGAAGCGTGCAGAAGCTGAGTGGGCCAACTCGGATTTGAACGCGTCGCGCCTCGCTACTGCTCGTCGCGAATCCTTGTGGCCCACACCGCCTCGCTGAAAACGCTCGGCGGGCGACCCACCTTGCCTTCGAATTCGGTGGTGGCGATTGGATTCAGAAAATGGCCCCAGATTCACAACCGGCGGACTTAGAACCGATCGCTCCCGAAGAAGCTGTCAATTGGTATCTCGAGGACAGAGCGCACGAAGTCAGCGAGAACACGATTCAAGCACACGGCTACCGACTCGGACACTTCGTTCGCTGGAGCGACGAGACTGGTATCGAGAACCTGAACGAGCTGTCCGGTCGCAAGCTGCAACGGTATCGTCTGTGGCGGCGGGAAGACGGCGATCTCAACAACGTCACGATGGTCACACAGCTCTCGACACTCCGCGTGTTCATCCGCTGGTGCGAGAGTATCGATGCGGTCGAGAGCGGGCTTAGCGAAAAGATCATGCTTCCAAGCCTGGCGAAGAATGAGGATCGGCGAGAAGCGATGCTCGGCTGGGAGGACGCCAAGCAACTCATCGAATATCTTCGGACATTCGATTTTGGCTCGCGAACCCACACATTGATCGAAATATTGTGGCATACTGGAATGCGGATTGGAGCTGCCCACAGTCTCGACGTAGAAGATTACGACGAGAAGGAACGGTGCCTCGAGGTACGCCACAGACCGGACACTGGGACGCGCCTGAAGAACGCAGACGAAGCTGAGCGGTATGTGAGCTTGAGCAACGAGGTGTGCGACGTATTGGATGGGCATATCCAGTATAAGCGAATCAGTTCAACTGACGAATTCGGCAGGAACCCGCTGTTTACAAGTCGCCAGGGCCGCCTCAGAAAAAGTTCTATCAGAGATAACGTGTATCAGGTGACTCGTCCGTGTGAATACACAGGAAACTGTCCCCACGATCGTGAAATCGAATCGTGTGAGGCAATGCACCCGGATAAGGCGAGTACCTGTCCCTCGAGCGAGAGTCCACACGCGATCCGGCGTGGTTCGATCACGCACCATCTATCACAGGATGTACCAGAGAAAGTCGTCAGCGATCGAATGAACGTTGGCCTCAACGTTCTGGAGAAGCATTATGACAGACGAACAGAACGAGAGCGTGCCGAACAACGGAGGTCATACTTAGACCGGGTCTAAATTTCTAAGTTTGTTGAATCATATACATATCAGAACACTCTCCTCCAGATTCTCCCAAGTAACCCCGGCAACGAGATAGCGTCAAAGATCGCAGTGAAAGCGAATGCAGCTGTGGCTATCAAGTAAGGTGGTAATTCCAAGAATCCTTGAATTGACGCGGCACCAAGCAGTGTAATAGTTCCAAAAAATAGACCAACCCAATTTCTAACCCGCGTCACTGTCTTTTCAAATTCATAACTTTGGGAACTTTCAAGCATGAAATGTCGCCCTTTTTGTTCATTCTTGAAATGTTCGAGTTGTTGGCCCAGATCCATATATGATTTCTCTAATTCACGATACCGACCATACCAGTAAACCGCATCGACTTCTAAATCATCGGGAATATCTTCTTCTAATACAGGCACCGCCCCACCAGGAACACCCCAAGACCCAATTCGTCTCCCTTGTTCTGAACTTGAACTGGCCGAATCTTCATCAGACATATTATCTAAGAGTCATAATCATAACTTTACTGTTTGGGAAAACCTACAGAGATCTCGATGTTAGGTTGATAGACACTTTTGTAGAATAAAAGAACGTCGGCTGATAGAAATCGCTAAACAGCGGGAAGGCGGCTGAGGTTTGTGGTTCAAATCGCCTTACTATACACATATTAGTCGCCACTCAACGGCCTGAAATTTGAATCGAGACAGCTACTACCACCTGAATTCTAAGGAAATAACGAACGGCTGGCTCGGCGATGGGCCAACTCGGATTTGAACCGAGAGCCTCCACCTTATCAGAGTGGCGCTCAACCTGATTGAGCTATTGGCCCGCTTCGCAACATGAGGTTGCGCGGAGGGACGTTTAAACGTTTCTTTCTCGAGGACCCGTGCGAACCGCTACCGAGCGGAGGGGTCACCGGGTGTCATCCGTGTTGACACTGTAGTCGTCCTCGCCGAGATCGACGGTATCATCGCTCGAGGTACTGTCCCCGGCCGACTCATCGCCGCGCGTTTGAGTCGGCCCGTACCCGCCGCTCGATCCGGACCAGCTGGCGCGCTGTTCCTGTTCGTCGGGAAAGCCCGCGGTCCAGACGACGCCGCTGGTGAAGTCGTCGGTTTTGCGGTCGAGGTAGGGGACGACTACGAACCGTTTCAGGGCCATGCGAATCGGGATTCGGGTCGGTGGCACGACGAGCAAGAACCCGATGAGGTCGGTGACGAGGCCGGGGGTCAACAGGAACGCGCCGGCGGCGATCAACAGCGCGCCGTCGAGCAGCTGGTTCGTCGGTGGGGTGCCGGCCGCCAGAGAGCGCTGTGTCTTCCGTAAGGTGCGCCGTCCTTCCGCGCGAACGAGTAACATGCCGACCAGGCCTGTGAGAACGACGAGGGCGATCATCCCGACCCAGCTCAACGGATCGTACTGCGTGACGACCACGGCGAGCAACACCGCATCGAGGAATGGGATGACCAACAGCGCGAGGATCCACCGGAGCATTACCCCGAGATAGCTTGCCGAGGGTCAAAACCCTTTACTCTCGGCGGCAGTCTCGAGCCCCGAACGAAGCCCTTACACACGGGAGTGCCAACAATCGAGTATGGACGACGTCACGCGTGTCGAGTGGCGCGAGTGGGGCGGGGAGGCGTTCGAGGAGGCGGCCGAACGGGACGTACCCCTGTTGCTCTCGTTGACGGCCACCTGGTGTGATCACTGCCACGAGATGGACCGGGAAACGTACGCGGTGCCGACGCTCGCGGCGAACGTCAACGACGGCTTCGTGCCCGTCCGGGTCGACGTCGACCGACAGCCGCGGGTGCGCGACCGGTACAACATGGGTGGCTTTCCCTCGACGGTGTTTCTGGCACCCGATGGCTCGGTGTTGACGGGGGCAGGGTATCTCGGCCCCGATGGCTTCCGACAGGTACTCGAGCAACTGCGTACGATGTGGGATTCGAAAGGGGCCGAGGCGGGAAGGATTCCTCGGCCGCTGCAGGGGGAGGATCCGCCGGCGGGCGACCTTTCTCCGGATATCGAACGCCAGATGCTCGGTCAGCTTACCGACCGGTACGACGAACGCGCCGGGGGGTGGGGTGAGGAGCCGAAGTTCCCGTATCCCGACGCCCTCGAGTTCGCGCTCAAGCGAGACCGGACGATGGCTCTTCGCTCGTTCGACGCGGTCGCGGCCAAC
This sequence comes from Natronosalvus hydrolyticus, assembly GCA_025517525.1. Classification (GTDB taxonomy): domain Archaea; phylum Halobacteriota; class Halobacteria; order Halobacteriales; family Natrialbaceae; genus Natronosalvus; species Natronosalvus hydrolyticus. The sequence goes on along the minus strand of JAOPJZ010000011.1, from coordinate 65,798 downwards.
CTGTTCGACGAGTACGCAGGTGGCTTCCACCGGTTCGCGACGGGTCGGGACTGGTCCGGTCTTGAACGCGAGAAACTGCTCGATTCGAACGCGGCGTTGCTCCGCGCCTTCGCCAACGCGTACCTCTATACGGGCGAGGACAGCTATCGCCAGCCGGCAGCGCGAACGCTCGAGTATCTGACGACGACGCTGTGGACGACTGACGGCGACGCGGTCGACGAAGGTGAAACGACTGGGGGGTACAGCGGTGCCTTCGCCGGCAGTCAGGCACCCGGTGAACCCGCGGCCTATTCGCTCGAGGCGAGCGATCGCGAGGGGGCTCCGGAGCCGCCGGTCGATACCACGATATTCGCCGGCGCGAACGGGCTCGCTATCGATGCGCTGTGTACCTATCACGCCTATACCGACGACGAACGCGCGGCGCGATTCGCCCGACGAGCGCTGTCGACCGTCCGTGACCGCCTGCTCGAGGACGGCCTGACCACGCACTTTTGTACGCTCGAGAAGAGGGCGGAGACACCAGCGGGGGCAACGAGCGGGCGGGCCGAACGCGGCCTGCTGTCCGACCAGGCTCGGGTCCTGCAGGCACTGACGAGCGCCAGAAGCGTGCTGGGGGCTGAGACGATCGAGGACGCCGTTTCGGTCGCCGAAGCGACGGTCGAGACCCTGCGCGTGGGCGATTCGTTCGTCGACGGGCCACGAACCGGACCCGGACTCCTCGAGCGCCCACTTCGCCCCCTCGATGGGAACGTGGAACTCGCGGATGCACTGATCGACCTGGCGGCGGTTACCGGCGAGGAGCGCTACGAGCGGATTGCTCGCGATGTCCTCGAGGATTTCGCCGGGGCGAGCGACCGTTTCTCGATACCGGTTGCCCGATATGCCAGCGTTGCGACGCGCCTGCTCGAGGGCACGCTCGTCATCCGTGTCGGGGACGAAGCCGGGTCAGACCTTCATCGGGCGGCCTGTCGACTCGCCGACCACGAGAAGGTGGTCGTTCCCGACGCCGCGGACGTGTCGGCCGACGAGGCCGTCGCGGCACGTGGTGAGCGCACGACCACGCCGGCGACAACCCCACAGGAGTTGAGTGAGCACGTCTCGAGCCTGCTCGAGTGAGTTTTTGGCTCCTTACGAGAACTCTCCGGCTGGTCAAACTACCCAAGCGTTTATCTTTCTGTAGTGGCTCTCTTCCAAATATGGCAACACTCAGGGATCTCGGGCTGTCAGAGTACGAAGCCCGAGCCTATCGGGCACTGTTGAATACGGGTCCTACAACCGCCAAGGAGTTGTCACGCGCGAGTGATGTTCCGATGGGGCGGATTTACGACGTCCTCAACAGCATCGAACAGTACAATCTGGTCCGCAGCCAGACCGCGAGCCGGCCGAAAAAGTACGTTGCCGTCGAGCCGGCGACGGCGCTCGACCGACTGCTCGACGACAAAAAACAGGAACTGGCCGAGAAGGCAGAACAGTACGAATCGATCGTCGACGACCTCGCGAACGAACTCGACGCGGCCGAGCCGGTCGAAGAGCAGTTCTGGACGGCTTCGGTCGGACCCGACGAGACCATCGATCTGTTGCTCGAGCGTCTTGCGGCGGCCGACCAGGATATCGTGATGGTCGCGGCCGACCCCTCGCCACAGATCGATATTCGGACGGTCGGTGACGAGGTGCTGGCGAACCTCGAGGCGGCCCTCGACCGCGGCGTCTCCGTCGACGTGTTGATGAGCCGTAGCCTGGTCAACTCGCTGTCGCCAGCCGTCGGCAAACGCTATCAGGAGGCTTTACAAGAGCGAGAAGATTTTTCGGTGCGAACCAACGAGGACGTCAGCGGCTCCTTCAACATCATCGACGGCGTCGAGGTCGTGATTCAGGTGCCGAACCCGCTCGGCTCCGGCGAGGCGTTCGGAATGATCGACCTCAAAGACCCCGAGTTTGCCGCCGATGTCCACGAGGAGTTCCTGCCGCGGTGGGAGGGAGCGACGCCGCTCGAGTTTTAACGCTGTTTTGCCTTTGTGTGCCGAGAATCGCAGATGGGAGGCGACTTCTCGGGGACTGGCTGCGGGCAGACGCATGCCCGGTGACGTGTAATAAGGGAAATATTTTAGGGCCAGCCAACCGAGCAGCGAGCAATGCCCTCATCGACAGCCCTCGCCATCGAAACCGACGGGCTCACCAAACGCTACGGCGACGAAACCGCCGTAGACGACCTCGACCTCGAGATCTTGTCGGGGACGGTGTACGGTTTTCTCGGTCCAAACGGTGCGGGGAAGACGACGACGATGCGAATGTTGACGACGCTCACTCGCCCGACGTCGGGAAGCGCTCGCGTTGCCGGCGAGGACATCACCGACCGCGCAGCGGTGACGCCCCACATCGGCTATCTGCCGGAAGAACCGCCCATCTACGACGAACTCACCGGCCGCGAACAGCTCGAGTACGTCGCCGGCTTGCGCGACCTCGAGAGCGAGGCTGCGAGCGACCGAATCGAGCGCTTACTCGAGCGCTTTGACCTGCTCGAGGAAGCCGACAAGCGCATCGACGCCTACTCGAAAGGGATGCGCCAGAAAGTCGGCGTTATTCAGGCAGTGTTACACGAGCCGGCGGTCGCGTTCCTCGACGAGCCGACGAGCGGACTCGACCCGCGTGCAGCCCGGACCATGCGGGAGACGATTGCGGATCTGGCCGACCAGGAGATGACTATCTTCCTCTCGACGCACATTCTCTCGGTCGTCGACGAACTGGCTGACACCATCGGTGTGCTTCACGGGGGGCGACTGGTCGCCGAAGGCGAACCCGACGCGCTCAAATCGCGGGCGGAAACCGGCGAGAGCCGCAGCCTCGAGGACGCCTTCCTCGAAATCACCCAGAACGGCGGCGTGCCCGAGCGTGGTGAACTCGATGGCGTCGGCGTGGCTGGTGGCGGTCGAGAGTAACGGACCGTTTGACGTTTCTCGTCCGTCGCTTTTCGAAGACTGTTTTCGGTACCGGGCTATCGACGCTTCGTCTGAGCGACGATTGACTCGAGTCCCCGTCCTTCTCGCCCGCTGCCGTCCGTGTCGCCCGCTCACTGCACGTAGGTGTCGAAGCGTTCGATGGCGTAGCCGGCGGACGCCAGCGGGGCGAGCAGGCCAGCGGGGAGGGCAATCCACGCCGTGAGTGAAATCGTCGAGGCGGCAACGGTGATCGACCCGACGGGCGAGAGCGAGAGGAGCGCGGTGGCGGTGGCTGCCATCGGTTCGGCCGCGTCGGCGTACAGAACCGCGGCTGCGCCGGCCGGGATGAGCAGACAGAGCGTGTAAACGACGAAGGCGGTTTTGCTCGGCATGACGGCTTCGCGTTTACTCGTGAGTTTGACGCTCCCGAACCGGGGGAAGACGGTGCCGACGCCGGTCGCCAGTGCGGGTGAAGCGACCGTCCCGACAACTGTACCGACCAGCAGGAGGGCGGTTTGCTCGAGCGAGAGCGGACTGAGGAGACCGACGGCGAGGCTGAGGACGGTGGCGATAGGCACGCTCACCAGCGTCCCGGCGACGACGTGGCCGGTGATCGCCTGCCGGCCGGTAATCGTCGAGGTGAGGACCGTCGGCAGAGCGGGGCCGAGGTCGCCCAGCGGATTGAGCGTGAACAGCGCGCCAGCGCCCCAGACGACGTACAGACAACAGAGGACGGCCAGCGAGGCGGGGAGGGTTCCGGTGCGGGCGATTTCGTCGACGAAAAACGCCGCCATGAAAAGCGGGTAGGCGACGTACAGGAGTCGAATCGGGGCGCGCTTCGCCCGTCTGATGGCCGTGAGGGCGACGGTCGTGACCGGACGCCTGAGTCCCATATCGAGGACCGTCGAAAGGCGACTCGAGGTTGACTCACTCGCGGGTACCGTATCGGTCGGTTTGCGATACGGATCCGCGAACCAGTGAAACGAGGTGAGCCAGGTACCGGCGCGGATGGCGACCACGGCGAGCACGCCAGTCAGGGCCAGCGAACCCCCTGCCAGAACGACCGAGGGGGAGACGTTCGGCACCCCGAACAACAGCAGATGGCCGGGCCAGCCGAGGGGACTCCCACTGAAGAGGTCGAACAGGAACCTCATGACTCGGTCGAACTGGCCGAAGGCAATGGACCCGAAGTAGGCGATGCCGACGAGGATTAGCAGCGGTGTCCGGAAGCGAGCGACTGGTTCGTAGACGGTCAGGAGGTGCCGAATAGCGATGCCGACGACGAATCCCGCAGGAAAGGCAGAAAGAAAGAGCACGACGACGAAGGGGAGGGCGACGACGACGGGCCAGATCGTCCCGGCACCGTAGGCAAACGCACCCGACAGGATGAGCGTGATGGGGACGATCCAGGTGAGAAACGCCAGGATTTCGCCAACAATGAGGCCGACGACGACGGCCGACAGCGGGCTCGAGACGAGGACACACGCGGGCTCATCGAGGTCGCCGACGCTGCTCACGGTGCGGACCGTCGCCAGCGCAAACAGGCCGAACCAGAGCAGGGCGGTTCCACCTGTCGCGACGTCCGTGGCCGTAATCGTCTCGAAGGCGACCACGTTCCCGGCGGCGACTGCCTCGCCCAGGGCGGGGAGGAGCAACGAGCCAAACACGAGCATCGGCCCGAGCGCAAACACCGCGACGGCCAGCATCAACAGCAGTTTCGTCCGGTTCCCGACGATGATACGGAACTTTCGCCGGTACTCGGTCGTCCCGATGGTGAGCGCTGGCGAGGTCATGGTCGCACCTCAGTAACCATACGGACTCCTCGTGTGATCATACGTGCACCCTGAGCCGATGTCGCTCTCGAGTCGGCCCCGAACGCTGGAGCCGTCCGGCGAGATTCGGCTGTTTCATGGCGGTGGCTGGGTGTGCAACCGGCCTAAAACATTTGGTCTGTTGTCACCTTTGTGGCGACCGCCGTCTTAGCCTATTCGAATTCGGCCGTAACTTCCTCGCGCAACGTGGCCATATCGACGACTCGCTCGGCGTGAGCGTTGTGCTGATGGATGGACTCGTCGTTCGACTGGACCATGCGAATCACGGCATCGTCCGGAAGCTGTGGGAACGTCTCGAGGACGCCGTCGGCCATCGCACGCACGCAGTCTTCGACGAATTTGGCGTCGCTGTGGGCCTCGAAGGTCATGTGGTCCTCGTCGGGCCGTTTGGCGAGGTTGTAGATGTGGGCGCTCATCGCGTCTCGAGCGACGTCGATGACGTCGTTCAGGTCGACGTCCGGCGCGCCCGACGATTCGATGGTGAGCGTGGCGTGTCCACGCTGGGAGTGGCCCGGCTGTGGAACCGCCTCGAGGAACTCGTCGATCTTTTCGCGGGGCACCTCGAGCGCTTCGAGCTTGTCGCGGGCGCGGGAGGTCGACATTCCCTGTGAACACGGGCAGACGGTCATCCCGACGACGTGTGCGCCGATTTCCTCGCGGGTGCCGTCCTCGGTCGCCGTCGCCGACGCGATGATGTCGACCGTATGCTGGGTCTCGCGATCGCTGGCCGGGGTCTGCTCCCGGCGCATGAATTCCGCTTCCATCGACACTTCGGCGCTGGTGGTGTAGTCGTGTTTCTCGAGCAAGCGTTCTGCGGCCTGCCCACAGACGTCTTCGACGCGATAGGCTTCTTCGCGGGTGGCCTCCTCGAGGATTTCGTCGACGACCTCCATGTTGCGGCTCATGTCCGCGCCTTTCCGCCAGGATGGCAGGTCGACGAACACCTCGAATTCGGCCGTGAACACGAGGGGTCGTTTGTCCGCTCGAGCGATTTTGACGAGCTTTTCGACGCCGGTGACGCCGACCTGACTCAGGCCGACGGTGACGTCGGGCGCGGTCGCCTGGACGTCCGGAAGCTGGTGACTCATTGCCACCACTCGGGCCAGAACGTGATTAGGCCTTTCGGAAGGGGAAGAACGCTCGCTCGAGGCGTCGTTTTCTCACCAGGCCTGTCCGGAGACGTAAATGGAGGCATGCAAATCGACTGTTTCAAACGGTCGTTCACCATGTGCAGTGCTAGCTCAACTCACCCATTTAAGTTGTTCTCGTCACAAGATGAAGCTATGAAGGGCTTTTGTGGGCTGATATCGAACGATTGAGAGCGTTTCGCTCACATCGGCGGCCTGACTCCATCATCTCTGTAGACCGTGAGAGGTCGCTGGGTGGCGAATTGGTGACGACGGGGTTAAGAGCGTGTGGTGAGTAGGTGCGACGAATGAGTAATCCGGCGCTCGAGGTTGTGGAGTTTCTGCTCACGGCGAGCGTGTACTCCGACGACCGAACGCTCGACGAGAACGACCTGCCGCCAGCGATCCGCCGGGTGTACTGGAGTGGGGGTTCCGGTGGATCCGAGGACGATGGCGAGGGGTCGAGTGATTCAGGCACCGATTCAGGGACGGAATCGGGTACAGGAACGGGAATGAATAGCGCATCCGGCACCGCCACCAGCCCATCGCGCGGCCGTCTCCAGTACGGCGGTGGCATCTCCCGGCCGCTCACGGCAACGAACACGACGGCTCGCGAGGCGACCGGCGTCGACCGGCCGTGGAACGCCGTCAGCGACCTCATGTTCACCGAACGAGACGATTTCTCGGGAGCCATCTCGCTAACCGAACGGCAATTAGCCGAGCGATGGTACCTCGAGCGAACGGACGCCGAACGGTTGCTCGCCAACCCGACGCTTGCGGCTCACTTCGAGGACCACGAGGACGCTCCCGAGGGCGTCGATTACGAGACGGCTCGCGAGCAAAACCGGCCGATACAGGCCGACCGGGTCTGGATCGACGGCTTGCTCGAGGAGTACTTCGACGGCGAGGACGACGAGGAGATGCTCGACCTCGTGGAGGTGCGTGCACCCGAAGAGATCGAGATGACGCTCGACGAACTCGTCTTGACGCCCGACCAGGAGGCCGAAATCGAGAAGATCGCCAAAGCGATCGAACACCGCGACTACCTGGCCCAGATCGGGCTGCGAGAGATCGGAAAGCTCCTGTTCGTCGGCCCGCCGGGCACTGGCAAGACGTCGGTTGCTCGAGCGCTGGCCCAGGATATGGACATGCCGTTCGTCGAGGTCAAACTCTCGATGATCACGAGCCAGTATCTGGGCGAGACAGCGAAAAACGTCGACAAGACCTTCGAGGTCGCCAAACGGCTCTCGCCGTGTATCCTCTTTATCGACGAGTTCGACTCCGTCGCCAAAACCCGGCGGAGTGATGAACACGCGGCGCTGAAACGCGCAGTCAACACGTTGCTCAAAAGCATCGACAACATCTCGCTAATCCAGGACGACGTCCTCTTGATCGGGGCGACCAACCACCCCGACCAGCTGGATGCGGCCGCCTGGCGTCGCTTCGACGAAATCGTCAACTTCCCTAAACCCGACGCCGGCATGCGCGAAGACATCCTCCGCGTCATCACACACGCGATGGACATCGACGAGTTCGAGCCGAGGGTCATCGCCGAAGCGACCTCGGGGCTCACCGGGAGCGACCTCCGGATGGTCCTCCGGGAAGCCGTCCTCGAGGCCCTGACAGAAAACCGGACGACGCTGACTCAGGCGGACCTGCTCGATGCCGTTGCAGACTTCGAGGAGCGGGACAACCTGAAGAACATGGATATGATCGACGGCGACCACGACGCCCTCGTCGCGGGTGGCGATCTGGGGGCGGCCAGTGACGGCGGACACGACCACGACCACGGACATGACCACTAACCAGATCGTTGCATCTCGACGCAGATCGTTGACAGCCACCCTTTTCCGTTCGTCGACCCACCCTCTGGTATGACCACACCGGATGATCGAAACGTCTTCGGCGATCCGCTCGAGCCCTGTTCGAGGGACCCGGAAACCGGCTTCTTGCGCGATGGATGTTGTCGTCGTATCGAAGGCGATCACGGCCGCCACGAACTCTGTGCGGTCGTCACGGACGCGTTTCTCGATTTCAGCCTCGCCCAGGGCAACGACCTGATCACGCCCCAACCCGAGTTCGAGTTTCCGGGGCTCGACCCCGGTGATCGCTGGTGTCTCTGTCTCGGCCGCTGGCTCGAGGCCGTGGAGGCCGACGTGGCCCCGCCAATCATCCTCGAGGCGACCCACGAGGCGGTGTTGCGCGACGTCGAACCGGATCTCCTGCGAGAACACGAGTACGATGGGTCGATCTGAGGCTGAGACGAGTAACACCCTTGACCCCCACGCCCCTATCTGGTGACGATGGATCGTGGTTCCCAGTTTCGACCGGACGCGATTTGCCCTCGTGAGGTGAGCGACCGGTGCGGGTAACCTTGCTCGGAACCGGCGATACGACGGGCACGCCAACGGTTGGCTGTGACTGTGAGACCTGCGAACTGGCTCGAGCGCGCGACCTCGAACGAACGCGATTTTCCGTCCACGTCGAAAACGAGCGGACGGGCGAGTCGCTGTTGGTCGACGCCAGTCCCGACTTTCGCTATCAGTTCCTCCGGGATGAGGTGGCCCTCCCCGATGCGGCGATAATCACCCACATTCACTTCGACCATCTGGACGGCCTCGGCAACGTCTTCCGACTGGTCCGTGACCTCGACGTGTTCGCCGCTAACGAAACCGACCCCCAGACCGGCCAGAGCGTCGCCGAAACCGTCGAGTCGGATTACCACTATCTCGAGGCCGTGACGGTTCGCCCACAGACGCCCCTCGAGCCGTTTTCGACCTGCGGCCTCGAGGTGACGTTGGTGCCGGTGGTCCACCCGCCGCTGGTCTGTTACGGTCTCGCCATCGAGGACCCCGATACGGGTGCCAAACTCTCGATTACGGGCGATACCAGCTACGCGATTCCCGAGGCCTCGCGAGCCGTCCTTGCCGACCCCGATCTCTTGCTGGCCGAAGCAATCGTCCCGGCACACCTGTGTGAGCACCACCCTGTTGGCGGGAACCACGAGGGGCCGGATGGCGTCCCGCGAACGTTCGGGACCAAACACATGACTCGAGAGGGTGCACTCGCGCTGGCGGACGAACTCGAGGCGACCGAAACGCGGCTGGTCCATCTGGCACACTTCTATCCGGCCGCGGAGGCGTTCGAAGACCCGTTGGCTATTGACGGCGAAGTGTACAAATTGTAGTTTTCAAACGGTTTCCGACCGGTAACGCGCTCTCGAGTTCCTCGTCGTCGAACAACATCGAAAATCGGCCGTCGCGGTCGTTCTCGCGCTCAAGGCGGGCTGGCGGGAAAAAGGCGATCACGAGGGCTGTCACGGCCGACCCACCGACAAAGACGAGCCCGCCTGGCGAGTACACATCGCGTAAATCAGGTCGTGCCAGAGCGACCGAGTGAGGTAGATACCGCCGAAGACGGTTGCGAGTGCACGCAGGCGGATACCAAGGAATCGTCCCAGGTTTGACCCTGAACCGGACGAATCCGTATCGGATGTCGTGACACTACCTATTGTTGTTACATTTTCGTGGTGGCGTTTATATCGTCCGATTCAATCGAGGGACGTCGGCCCCACACGGTGGTTCCGCTTTGATTACCCAAACCGGTCCAGGCCACTCTGGCGTCGCTTCGTCCCCTGTGGATCGCGAACCCAGCCCGTTCGGTGCTCACGTTCGGCCTCGAGATCGATCTCGGTGGGAGTATCGCCCTCGAGTGCTTCGAAGCCAGCACAGGTCGGACCACAGTCGCTTTCGGCGTCGACGACACGGCCGAGCCACGGACAGTAGGGAAGGGTTGCGCCATCCAGACGCGCCGTACGGGCGCGGGCACAGGCCGGGAATCCGTACGTTCGCCATCCCTTTCCGTAGGCTCGCTCGAGGAGTCGTCGACGGACCCTGGCTTTCGCTTCGGCCGAGAGGACGGCGATGTCCGTCCGACCGGGATGATACGCGACCGGTTCGACGCCGGGGCCGTCGGCAGGGAGCGGCGTCGGCTCGCGAATCACTTCGATCTCGAGCGCCCCACTTGCTACACTTTCAATACCGCTCACTCTGTTATCAGTACCATTCGATCCACCTTTACTACTATTAACTCCACCCTTTGAAGTATTTTCTCCGCGGCTCGAGCGTTCGAGGTCGATCGACTCGCGATGGATCCGCCAGACACCGACGGGATCGGGCAGTCGGTTGAGATGTGCTCGAGTGACGTAGCTCTCGGTTGCCAGTACGACTTCGTCGACGAGACCGAGGCTCACGTCCAGGCGCAACTGGTGTTCGAGGTCGCCGGGGCTGGCGAGGTCGGGTTTGTTCTCGATAGCCAGTATGCGCCCGGCCCACTCGGGGTAGCGGGTCGTCTGCCGGACGTAGTCGCGACCGCCTCGTCGCTCGCGTTCGAAAAAGCCGATCTCGAGGGCGCGCTCGACCGCCCGTCTGGCGCGTTCGGGATGGCAGTCGAAACAGGATTTCCAGTAGCGAGCGCGACCGGTCCCCACGTCCGATTCGATAGCGGCCGCCGGAATTGCAGACGGCGAAATCTCGGCCCGACGGTCGAACGCCGGGCTGGGTTCGATGTGGACGATATCGAGGATACGCCCGCCCCCGCTGGCGACGCTCGCACCGAGCTGTCGGGCGACGATGCCGTCTCGCTCGTTCTCGAGAGCGGCACACAACTCGAGTTCGAACGCAAACTCGCTCACATCCGGCACGTAGGGGCGGGTGAGTAAATGGTTTTCCGAGCATGCACCCGCTTCGGAACGTGTTCGATGTGGCTCGATGACGGGTCCGGACCGGCCCCTGGATCGGTCAGTCGCCGTCGATCGAATCGAGTCGGAATCGCCCATGTCGAGCCCATGTGGCGCATTTTGCGTGCAGTTGCCGGTGGGTTACGAGCAAACGTATTTGCGTACAATTTAGCAACTAATCCATAAAATGTATCTGTATCGGGGCTGATGATGTGACAACCAATGTGTCGGGGGAACCGATGGGGGCGTCGGGGAATCGCCAGCGTCGTCTGTCTCGTGGTCGTACTGATTCTCCTGGTGGGTGGTGCAGGCGCGGTCACACTCGAGGCCCACGACGTCTCGACGACACACTCGGTCGCACAGAGCGGTTCGTGGGCGGCGTTGGATACTCGAGCGGATGCGAACTCGGCCGCCTCTCTCGAGGGGATAGTCACTCAGTATCGGTCCGGGTTCGACGAGGACGAGGAAATCGACGCCCGCTCTCGCCCCGAGGGTGCGTCCGTGTACGTCGACGGCGAGTTCGTCGGCGAGACACCCTGGCGTGACGATGGCGAGTACGACGACCCGGTGGATATCCGTGTCGAACTCGACTCCGGCGAGTCGAAGACGTACACTGACGTCACCGCGCCGGAGACGATTCGGGCCGATTTCGAGGATGGTGACGACGAACCCGAGCGAGGGACGCTCTCGGTCGACTCCGACCCTCGCGGCGCGACCGTCCTCGTCGACGACCGGGAGGTCGGCGAAACGCCCTGGGAAGACGACCTCTCCGTTGACGAATCGGTGACCGTGACGCTCGAGAAATCCGGCTACGAAACGGTCCGGGAAACTGACGTTGGCGCGGGCGACGAACTCGTGTTCTCCCTCGAAGCCAGCGACCAGCCACTCGAGATCGCCGCCGTCGATGCCCCGCGGTTCGTTGACGCGTCCATGACTTCGGTCGATATCGAGACCACGATCGAAAACCTCGGGTCGGCCGAACGCACCGAGACGCTTTCGCTGACGCTCGAGGGAACTGAAATCGACCGTCAGTCGGTGACGCTCGCGGGCGGCGAGCACACGACGGTCACGTTCACACCCGAAATCGAGGGCGAGGGTGGCGAGACCCTCGAGTATCGGCTCTCACTCGACGCCGATGACGAACTCGGGCAGATCGTGTTCGAATCGAGCGCAGATGACGGGGGCGAACGAGGGGGAGACGAGGAGGAAGCCGGAGGAGATGACGGCCCCACGAGCCCCGACTCACTGTCAGTTGATGCGGGTGACGACCGGGCCGTTACAGTCGACCCTGGTGACCGACTCGTCCTCGGTACGACGGTCTCGAGCGACCCGCCGGCGGACGATACCCTGTCGGTCTCCTGGACCCAACTCGAGGGCCCATCGGTCGACCTCGAAGACGAGACGACCGTGGCACCTGCCTTTTCGGTTCCGGAGCGAGCCGTGCCAGCAACGGTCACGTTCGAGGTGACGGCGACGATCGATGACCGCAAAGCGACCGACACCGTGACGCTCACGCTCGAGTCGACGGCTGACGGGGCGACAGACGACACGAGTAGCGATGAAAGCGATGAAGCCGATGGTGATGCTGGCGGAGACGAAAACGGTACGGAGGAGACGAAGGCTGACGGGCCGGACGATGAACCGTCAGACGAGGCGAACGAAGTCGAGGATGCGGTCGACAGCGATGGGGATGATTCTGCAGAAAGCGCCGTCAGGGGTGACATCGCAACCGGCGGCAGCGCACTCGTGACGCCGCGGTTGGGGTTCATACTGGCGCTGGTGACGGGGATGGTTGCCCATCGACAACTGCTGAACCGGGAGTGACGGATCCCGAGTGTGAGTGACTACTCTCGAGTGTGCTTGACGATTCTCGAGTGGGGCTCGAGCGGTGAACCGAGACAAACGGTTTTGGTAGTGAGCCCTGAGTATCAGGACGAATGACTCGATTCGGGGGAGTGGCCCTGTGGGTGGCCGTGGTGATCGTCGCTCTCTGTGGTGCTGGTTTGTTCCTGGGAACGGCTGGGGCGACACCGACGGCACCGATGGACGTGTGGTCCGATCAAGAATCCGACGCCACGGTCGCGACAACTGGTTCGAACGCCGCCCTCGCGACAACTGGTTCGAACGCCGCCCTCACGACAACTGGTTCGAGCGTCACGGTCGTGACAACTGACTCGAACGCCAGACTCGAGACGGATACCAGCTCTAGTCACCCGCTCGCGAGGATGGTCCACGACGAGGCGACCGACCCAGACGACGGTGACCCCGCCGAGGATGGCACCATCGAGACGACGTACTTCACGATCACCTATCACGAGGAGTACGAGGGGGCGGCCGAATCGATTGCAGCCATCGCCGACGACCACTACGTCGTACTCCACCAGAAATTCGGCCTCGAGTTGCCCGCAGAGCGAACACGGATCATCGTCGGGCCGCGGGCCGACCAGCCGTGTGATGCTATCGGCTGTGTCGACCCGCTCAATCGCGTGTGGCTCTCGACCGACCAGCGGTCGGTGCTCCACCACGAACTCGTCCACACGATACAGTTGCGCGAACACTGGTCGCCGTTGAGTCACCTCTCACCACCTGCACCGGGTGAAGGGGCGTTCATCGAGGGTACCGCAAAGTACCTCGACGCCTCGCCGGCGGCGCTCGAGCGCAACGCCAGATTCGATGCCGACGCCATCGAGTTGACGCCGTATCCCGTGAGCAGCACCGAGTACGCCGAACGGGCGCTGTTCGTCGAGTACGTGCTCGCAAACCACGGCCGGTCAGCGTTCGACGCCATGTACCTCGAGGGCAACGTGGACGCGCTCGAGGCCGAAACGGGCGAATCCTACGCCACACTTAGAGCCGAGTTCGACGGCCAACTCGAGAGTCAGCGCGAGCGACTGCTCGAGGGTGGGGCGGTGTTGCCCGCGTTTACGCACACTCCACTCGAGCCTGAACCCGGTGACGAGATTACCCTCGATGCCCGGACGCCCGCGGTGGTCGAGGCGCTCGACCGGACGTGGTATCCTGCGGACGACCCGGCCGCAGTGACATTTGCCTGGGATTACACCGGCGACGGCGAGATCGACGCGACGGGATCGACGACCACCTTCGAACTGCCCGACGACGGAAACTGGTCGCCCGTTGTCACGCTCTACGCTACGGTGGATGGCGAGACCCATACTGCGACACAGCGAATCGTGCTTTCGGGCCAGGGCACGCTCGAGGTGATCGACGTCTCGGGACCCGAAACCGCCGCTGCCGGTGAGTCCCTGACGCTAACGGCCGTGATCGAAAACGACGACCCGCGGCCGGTCGAGGACACCGTCTCTCTGGTCATCGGCGAGACGGTCATCGATTCACGGACGGTCTCGCTCGAGGGCGGCGAGCGCGTGGCGCTCGAGCTTTCGGGACCGGTTCCGGAGACGCTCGAGGCCGGCGAATACGCGTTGCGCGTGCAGGATGGCTCGGACCATGCTTCGACACTGGATGCGGGGCTGACCGTTGAACTCGAGGCAGCGAGCGACCGGACGGATTCAGGAGCGGGCGTCGATGAGGGGGCCGGTGAAACCGACGATGGAGTCGACTCGAACGAACTCGAAACGGGCGACACGGACGGCTCTTCGGTCGGCGATGCCGTTCCAGGCTTCGGCACCGCGACGGCGATGGTCGCGCTGGCTGTGCTTGTGGCCGCTCTCCTCGGGCGAGTGCGCCCCCGTAGCTAAGCTCCTCATACGGTCGGGTGTCGTCTCTTCCCGGTGACTGCCCACCCGTATAGGGATCACCGTTAAATAGTTACGACCGACCGTATTAAGCGTTGACGAACCACTAAGTCCGTCTGACATTGAGTTTCCGCGAGCGTACCGTGAGTGTCTGCGAGCGTAACGTCGATATACCGCTCGAGTGTACTCTCTCGAGAGCACTGTCGCGGTCGCTTTTTTGCGGGCTCGCACGCACTGTGGCGGATTTGGCGCGCCCAGAACAGTAGGTTTATCAATCGCAGAGCGGAACCCCTAGTACAATTACTATCCGTCTTATGGCAGAAAATGAACAACCGGAGGTGAACATCGGACTCGTCGGCCACGTCGACCATGGGAAAACGACCCTGGTACAGGCGCTGAGTGGCTCGTGGACCGACCAGCACTCTGAAGAGATGAAACGCGGCATCTCGATCAGGCTGGGCTATGCGGACGCGACGTTCCGTCGCTGTCCCGACGTCGACGAACCTGAATGTTTCACCGTTGAGGAGGAGTGTCCGGACGGCTCGGCAAGCGAGCCCGTTCGGACCGTGTCGTTCGTCGACGCCCCGGGGCACGAAACCCTGATGGCGACGATGCTCTCTGGAGCCTCGCTGATGGACGGGGCGGTGCTGGTCGTTTCGGCATCCGAACCCGTCCCACAGCCCCAGACCGAAGAACACCTGATGGCGCTCGATATCATCGGGATCGAGAACATCGTCATCGCCCAGAACAAAATCGACCTGGTCGATGCCGAGACCGCTCGGAATAACTACCAGCAGATTCAGGAGTTCGTCGAGGGAACTGTCGCCGAAGACGCCCCCGTCGTTCCCCTCTCCGCTGGCCAGGAGGTTAACATCGACTACCTGATCGGCGCAATCGAACAAGAGATTCCGACGCCGGAACGCGATCCGACGGTCGATCCTCGGATGCACGTCGCCCGGAGTTTCGACATCAACAAACCGGGCACCACTCACGAGAACCTCATGGGTGGCGTCCTCGGTGGTAGCCTCGTCGCAGGCGAGCTCAATATCGGTGACGAGATCGAAATCCGCCCCGGCAGACAGGTCGAAGAGGGCGGCCAGTCGACGTACATTCCGATCGAGACGACGGTTCGCTCGCTGCAGGCGGCGGGTCAGTCGGTCGAGACGGCGACACCAGGCGGATTGCTCGGGGTCGGAACCGCGCTTGACCCCGCGCTCACCAAAGGTGACGCCCTCGCGGGCCGGGTCGCCGGACCGCCGGGATCACTCCCACCAACGTGGGACCAGTTTACCATGGGCGTCGACTTACTCGAGCGCGTCGTCGGCGCGGAGGCCGGCGAGACCATCGACGAGATTTCGACGGGCGAACCCCTGATGATGACCGTCGGCACGTCGACGACCGTCGGCGCGGTCACCAGCGCTCGAGACGGCGAGTGTGAGGTGTCGTTACAGCGGCCAGTCTGTGCCGAGCCAGGTGCCAAAATCGCCATCAACCGGCGTATTGGTGCCCGATGGCGGCTGATCGGCCTCGGCACGTTGCAGGGATAACGATGACCACGACGGTTGCACTCGATACGAGCGCGCTGATGATGCCGGTCGAACTCGATGTGCGACTGTTCGACGAACTCGATCGTTTGCTCGGCGGTGTCTCACACTCCGATGCGAACGGCGACGAACCACTCGAGCCGACCGTCCCACAGCCGGTTCTCGAGGAACTTAGGCGCCTGTCCGAACGCGGCGGTGCGGAAGGCACCGCGGCGAACGTCGGACACGACCTGGCAACCGAACGCTGTCTCGTGGTCGATACGGAAGCATCGTACGCAGACGACGCCCTGGTCGAACTCGCCCGTGAGGGCATGGTCGACTACGTCGTCACGAACGACCTCGCGCTACGCGACCGGGTCCTCGAACAGGACATACCGGTACTTGCATTACGCGGGAGAAACAAATTGGCAATAACGCAACCATAGATGTACAAACGGGTCAAACTAAAGGATACGGTGGAAGTGCCCCCCGAGGAGCTCGGCGACGTCTCGCCGGCCCTCGTGAAGCGACTGTTGCAGGACAAACTCGAGGGTCGGATGGACGAGGAGGTCGGAAGCGTCGTCTCGGTCACCGAGGTTCAGGATATCGGTGAAGGGACGGTCCTCCCGAACCGACCGGGAGTCTACTACGAGGCCGAGTTCGACGCGGTCACGTTCGACCCCCAGATGCAGGAGGTCGTCGACGGGACGGTCGTCGAGGTCGTCGAGTTCGGTGCCTTCGTCGGCATCGGCCCCGTCGACGGACTGCTCCACGTCTCACAGATTTCAGACGAATACCTCTCGTTCGACCGGGAGAACCAGCGACTGGCCTCGAGCGAGTCCGATCGCGCCCTCGGCGTCGACGACGCTGTTCGCGCGCGAATCGTCACAAAAAGTATCGACGAACGCAACCCGCGTGACTCGAAGATCGGTCTGACGGCCAAACAGCCCGGCCTGGGCAAACACGGCTGGCTCACCGATGAACTCGAGAAACGCGAAGACGTGCCGGTAGGTGAATAACCGTGGCGTCGAACCGACTGGCCTGTCGGGAGTGTCACGCCATCAACCCGGCCGACGAGACGACGTGTAACCAGTGTGCGTCGTCCTCGCTGACCGAAGACTGGGCGGGCTACGTGGTCATCGCCCATCCCGAAGAGAGCGAAATCGCAAGCGAGATGCAGGTTACCCAACCGGGTTCGTATGCCCTCAAAGTCAGGTAACCGACCCTCGAGCGTTCGTTCGCGCCGTCGAACCGAGCCAGTAGACAGCGGATGGTGATCCGATGACGGATACGGACGACCCGACTGACCCGGAGTTACAGCTTTCCTTGCCAGCAGACCTTCGTCACGAACTGAAAGACCCCATGGGCCCGGTCGAAACCGACGCCGAGCGGTTGCTCGAGGCTGTCGATGGTCCGCTCATCGCGGTCGGTGACGTCGTTACCTACCACCTCCTGCAAGCTGACCGGCGGCCGGACGTCGCGCTGGTCGACGGGCAGACCAAACGCGAGGCCGTCGACGCGGAGATCGACCGCGTCGTTCGTGGGGTCGAAGGAGGCCACACCCTGTGCGTGACCAATCCACCTGCGGTGCTCACCGAATCGTTGCTCACCGCGCTGGCGAAGGCACTCGAGACACAGGAACCGACCACGATTTTCGTCGACGGCGAGGAGGACCTGGCGGTCCTGCCTGCCCTGCTCGCCGCGCCGGAGGGGGCGAGTATCGTCTACGGCCAACCCGACGAGGGGATGGTCCACGTCGTCGTCGACGAATCGACTCGAGCCAGGGCCCGCGACCTCCTCGAGCGATTCGATGGGAATGAGGACCTCCTCGAGATCGTGGAGTCGAGCGACTGTTGACGGCGTTTAGGGGATAGATGTCACCGCTTGCCGAGTGCCCGCTCGAAGACGCGCTGTGCGCGAGTGTAGGCATCGTTTCGGTCGACGATCGGGTCCGGATATGTGGGGGCGATTTCGTTTCGAACGTCACTCGAGAGCGTCGGCCAGTCGACCAGTTTTTCGGCGGGAACCTCGGCTAGCTCGGGGACGTAATTGTGAACGAACACGCCCTCCGGGTCGTACTTTGCGAGCTGACTGACGGGATCGAAGATTCTGATGTCGACCGAATCCGTGCCAGTCGAGGCGATCCACTGCCAGCTCGCGGGATTCGTCGCGGGATCGTAATCGAGGAGCTGTTCGCGGAAGTGACGCTCGCCGACGCGCCAGTCGACGAGCAGATGTTTCGTCAGAAAGCTCGCGACGACCTGTCGCGGCCGATTGTGGACGTAGCCTTCCGCTTCGAGCTGACGCATTCCAGCGTCGACCAGCGGATAACCGGTTTCGCCCCGTTTCCAGGCCTCGAGGTCGTCTTCGTCGTTTCCCCATTCGATTTCGCCGGGGAGAGCCTTGTAGTTCGTCGTCGCCAGGTCCGGATTGTACTGTAGCTGGTGGTAGGCCCACTCGCGCCAGGCCAGTTCGGAGCCGAATTTCTCGACGTTTTTTCGGGTGTCGCCGTCGGTTTCGGCGTACAGCCGGGCGACTCGTCGCCAGACAGTGCGGATGCCGAGTGCGCCGACGGCGAGATACGGCGACAGTCGTGAGACCGCACCGTTCGGCTCCTCGACCGCTCTCGGAAGGTCGTCTCTGGTCGCCGCGTACGTCCGAATCCCGTTCGCACAGAATGCATCCAGCCGTTCGCGGGCAGCCACCTGTCCCGCGTCTGGAAGGGGGATGGAAACGTCGTTGTCCAGAAACGGAATCGGGGTTTCGTCATCGAGTGCGGCCAACGACGCGGGGTCCGGTTCGGCTCGCGGCTCGGGTTTCTCGACGCGTTGCCAGTCGCGGTAGAACTGGCTGTAGGTCGGGTAGCTCGACTCGAGTGTCCCCGGATCGACGAGGACCGTATCGACGTAGCGGCTCGTCTCGAGGCGGTCGTCGACCTGTTGTTGTTGGTCGCGTCTGGCAGGCGAGTAGGCCGCAGCGTAGTGGACCGTTTCGACGTCGTGGGTCGTGACCAGTTCCTCGAGGACGTCGTCGGCGGGGCCGTGGCGAACCAGCAAATCGCTGTCGAGCGATCGATACCGTTCTCTGAGTGCCTGGAGCGTGTGGCCGACGAACGCGCGCTGTCGCGTTCCCAGTTCGACTTCGACAGCTGGATCGACGACGTAGACCGGAATGACGGGTCCGTCGGCCGCGGCTCCGGCCAGTGCGCTCGCGTCGAGGGTCCGCAAATCTCGGCGGTGCCAGCACAGTTCCATACCGAGAGTCGGCCGTCGAGTCACAAGGGGGTGTGGCCCTACCAGTTTGGCTTCCCGTGGGTATCAGTTCCAGCACGACGAACCTCCGGAAGCCGAGCAAGCTATTTGTCCGCGGGTGAAAACGTCATCCAGTATGTACGATTTCGTCGTCGTCGGCGTCGGCCCGGCCGGTGCGCGCGTCGCCCGGCAAAGTGCCGAGGCGGGGTACGACGTCCTCGCGCTCGAGGGCGGCCGGATCGGCGAGCCACTGGCGTGTTCGGGACACGTCAGCACGGACATCTGGTCGTTTACGGGCGCGGATGCTCGAGACGAGCTGTTACAGAACGAGGTGTACGGCGCACGGTTTCACGTTCGCGGGCCACACGACTACGAGACCCGGACGGGCGTCGATTCCCACGCGTTTTACAAGGAGTCGGTCGTCTCGAACGTGATCGACCGGGTCGGTCTGGACCGTCACCTCGCCGACCTCGCACGCGAAGCGGGCGCGGACGTTCGAGAACGTCACACCGTCACCGACGTGCAAGAGCGCCACGACCGCGTTGTCGTGACGGCGAACGGACCCGACGGCACCAAGACGTTCGAGACCAAACTGGTCGCCGGCTGTGACGGCCCGCGCTCACGCGTTCGGGAAGCGCTTTCGTTACCGGAACCGGACGAACTGTTACACGGCGTACTCGCGTTCTCTGACGAGGTCGACGACGGCGATTTCGTCGACGTCCATCTGACCGCGCCCACCTTCTTCGCCTGGCGAATCCCCCGCGGCGAGGCCGGCGTCGAGTACGGGCTGGCTGCCCCGCCGGGCGAACACGTCGGTGCCCACTTCGACGACCTGATCGATGGCTACGACGTTGCGGTTTCCCACCGCTGTTCGGGCGTTATCCCTGTCGGCCCGCCCGACCGGGTCACGAGCCGTCGCGGGTTTCTCGTCGGCGACGCTGCCGCCCAGACCAAGCCCTTCACCGGCGGCGGCATCCTCTACGGGATGACCTGTGCCGACCACGCTATCGCGCAGATCGACCCCGACCGTCCGGCGACGCTCGAGGCCTACGAACGCGCCTGGCGAGATGATCTCGAGCGCGAAATTGGGTTGGGCCACTGGCTTCGTCGAGCGTACTCGTTGCCCGAACCGGTTCAGCGAGCCGGCCTCGCCGCCACGGCGGGCGAAATCGGCGTCCACATGGACCGACCCACATCGGCGCTGTCGCTCGACCACCTGCGCGCGATGCTCTCGAGTCGATTCTGACCGGCAAAATCACCTGCCTGATCGGCAGTTACCTACATAGTTTTCACTCGCAGTTACCTACAGCGCTCTCACTCGTAGGTTGGCACGCGAGCCGACCGCTCGGAGCCATCGACGAACGGCAGGTCGATCCGACGGGCGGGTACATCCTCGCCGTCGACGCGCACCGCAAGGTCGTCGGTCGCGAGGTCGTACTCGACGAACGCTAGCGCGAGGGTCGTCTCGAGCAACGGACTCACGCCAGCCCGTGATACCTCGCCAACAGTGGCGTCGCCGTCGAAAACGGTCGCGCCGTGGTCTGGTACCGTTTCCCGATCGAGCGTCAGCCCCACGAGTCGTCGGCTTGGCTGGCCCCGGTTTTCGACCCGCGAGACGACCTCCTGGCCCACGTAACAGCCCTTCTCGAAATCGAGCGCGAGGCGGAGGCCGAGGACGTTCGGAATCGTCCCCTCGAGGTCCGGCTGAAACAGGGGGGAGCCGGCCTCGAGGGTCAGCGAATCCCAGGTCCGGTAGCCGAAGGGGGCCGCGTTGAGCCCCTGGGTGGAGAGCGTGTCGTGGACGTGGGCGGCGTCGTCAGCGTGACAGATAACCTCGTAGCTCTCCTCGCCAGTGAGGCCGTCGGTGCGAACGACGGAGACGCCGGCGTCGCCCATGGAACCGCGGACGAAGGTGAACCGTTCGTCTGGCGTGCTCGGACCGGTGAGGACGCTCGCGATCTTTTCGGTCGCCATCGGACCGTGGATGCCGAAGACGGCGAACTCGTCGGTCGCGTCGCGAATCTCGACGTCCTGGATAAACACCTTTTCAGCCCAGTCGGTCGCGATGGTGTCGGCATGGGAAGGTGGGGTAAACAACAGGAGGCGTTCGCCCGCGTTGTAGACGTAGAGGTCGCTTTCGATACGGCCCTGCGGGTCGAGCAACAGGGCATAACAGCCCTTGCCGTCGGTCGCAGGCACTCGGTTCGAGACGACGTTGTCGACGTACTCGAGGCGGTCGTCGCCCTCGACGACGACCACGCCGTAGGCGTACTCGATGAGGCCGACGCCGTTTCTGACCGCGCGGTGGGCGCGTTCGGGGCGGCCGTAGTGGTCGACGACGCGTCGGCCGTCGCGCTCGCCGAAGGTCGCGCCGTGCTCGTCGTGAATCGACTCGATGACGCTTGTCTGCATACCTCGAGAGAGGGCTCGAGGCCCTACGGTCGTTTCGGTGTCCGGCTCACGAACGGTCTCGAGGTTCCCCCGAACGGCTACACATCTTTACCCGCTCACTCGAACGCGGCGATACCGGTCAGGTCCTGACCGAGTACGAGCGTGTGAATGTCGTGAGTCCCCTCGTAGGTGTAGACGGTCTCGAGGTTGGCCATGTGTCGCATTGGGGAGTAGTCGGTAGTAATGCCGTTGCCGCCGAGCATCTCGCGGGCGACGCGCGCCTGATCTCGCGCCATGCGTACGTTGTTCCGTTTGGCCATCGAGACGTGCTGTGGACGGAGGTCCCCGCGCTCTTTGAGGTCGGCCAGCCGGTAGGCCAGCAGTTGAGCGAGCGTGATCTGGGTCGCCATCTCCGCCAGTTTCTCCTGTTGAATCTGGAAGCGGGCGATCGGGCCGCCGAACTGGTCGCGATCGAGGGCGTACTCGCGGGCCGTCTCGAAACAGTCTCGAGCAGCGCCGATGGCGCCCCAGGCGATGCCGTAGCGCGCCTGCGTGAGACACGAGAGGGGCCCCTTCATGCCCTCGACGCCGGGCAGGACGTTCTCCTCTGGAATACGGACGTCGTTCAGCCCGATTTCGCCCGTAATCGAGGCGCGCAGCGAGAGTTTCTCGGTGATTTTGTTCGTCGTCACGCCGTCGCGGTCGGTTTCGACCAGAAAGCCCCGAACGGTGTCCTCGCTCGAGCGGTCTTTGGCCCAGACGACGGCGATGTCCGAAATCGGAGAGTTAGTGATCCAGGTCTTCGAACCGTTGAGCACGTAGCCATCGGCGTCTTTTTCGGCGTGGGTTTGCATTCCAGAAGGGTTCGAGCCGTGTTCGGGTTCGGTGAGCCCGAAACAGCCGACGGCCTCGCCGGAGCCCAATCGCGGCAGCCACTCCTTTTTCTGTGCCTCGCTCCCGAAGGCGTGAATCGGGTACATCACGAGCGCGCCCTGCACCGAGGCCATCGAGCGCAGCCCCGAGTCACACGCCTCGAGTTCCTGCATCAACAGGCCGTACGCGGTCTCGGAGACGTTGGGAGAACCGTATCCCTTGAGATTGGGGGCGTAAAAGCCCATCTCGCCCATCTCCGGAATCAGGTCGGTCGGAAACGTACCGGCTTCGAAGTGGTCGCCGATGTCGGGGCGCACCTGTTCGTCGACGAACTGGCGTGCCGTGTCCCGAATCAGGCGTTCTTCCTCGTCGAGGTCTGCCTCGAGGTCGACGTAGTCGAGCATAGTTGCGTCTCCGTGTGAAGGTGTGAAAAGCCCTCCTATCTGGCTGCAAAATTTGCCATTGGTGGCTTCCCTCCCAGCGAAATGTACCTGAGTGACACAGGGCTTCTCTCCCACCGGGCGATAGTCGTGACATACCTTTAGGACGTCGTCGCCCTACTGTTGGCGTATGGACGCTTCGCTCTCTTACTCGGGCCTTTTTCCATCGACCTCGCTTTCACCCGCCGACCTCGTGTCACTCGGTACTCGAGTGGCTGTACCAGGACCTGAAGCCGACGATATCGTGGTACGAACACCGATCACTGACGAACCGATCGGATCGGTGCCAGCCGGTGACGAAGCGGCCGTGGAAGCCACTCTGGAGCGCGCTCGGGAGGCACAGGCTGGCTGGGCGACGCGTGACCCCGTCGACCGGGGAGCGGTCCTCGAGCGATTCGGTGATCTCGTCCTCGAGCATCGGGACCGATTGCTGGATCTGGTCCAACTCGAGACGGGGAAATCGCGGGCGCACGCCGCCGAAGAGTTACTCGACGTGCCGGCGACGTGCACGTACTACGCACGCGAGGGCCCGGGCGTCCTCGCCGACGAGACTCGAGATGGGGCGTTTTCGCTCGCAACTGACGCGCGTGTCACCTACGACCCGGTCGGCGTCGTCGGGGTTATCTCGCCGTGGAACTATCCGCTGACGCTGTCGATGACGGACGCGATTCCGGCTCTGCTCGCGGGCAACGCCGTCGTCTGTAAACCCGACGAGAAGACGCCGTTTATCGCCCTCGCCCTCGCCGAACTGCTCGAGGAAGCTGGCCTTCCGGACGGCGTCTTTTCGGTCGTCACCGGTTCGGGGCCGGTCGTCGGCCCCGCGCTCATCGATCACGTCGACTACCTGGCCTTCACCGGCGGCACCGAAACGGGGCGCATCGTCGCCGAGCGGGCGGGCCGCAACCTGATCGACTGCTCGCTCGAGCTGGGTGGCAAGAACCCGTTCATCGTTCTGGCCGATGCAGACCTCGAGCGAACGGCTCGCGGGGCCGTCCAGGGCTGTTTCACCAACGCGGGTCAGCTCTGTCTCGCCGCTGAACGGATCTACGTCGAGGCGTCGGTGTACGACGACTTCCTCGAGGCCTTCGTCGGGGAAACCCGGAAACTCACGCTCGGCACCGGCATCGGCGACGGTGCCGACGTCGGCTCGCTCATCGACGGCGGGCAACTCGAGCGGGTCGAGGCCCACGTCGACGACGCGGTAGCGCGGGGAGCGTCCGTCCTGACCGGCGGTCGCGCCCGACCCGATCTCGGGCCGTTCTGTTACGAGCCGACGATTCTCGCCGATGTCGACCCGGCGTCTCGAGCCGCCTGTGAGGAGACGTTCGGCCCCGTCGTGAGCGTCGTTCCCGTCGACTCCCTCGAGGACGCTATCGAGGCGGCAAACGACTCGGCCTACGGGCTCAACGCGAGCGTCTGGACGGACGACCGCCATCTCGGCCTTGAGGTGGCCCGACGGATCGACGCGGGAACGGTCTGTGTCAACGACGCCTACGTCGCTGGCTGGGCGGCCGTGGACGCGCCGATGGGCGGCGTTGGCGACTCCGGACTGGGGCGTCGCCACGGTCCGGAAGGGCTGAAGCGGTTCGTGGAATCGAAGACGATAGCGACCTCTCGAGTGGGGCCGCTGAGGAAACCGTCTCGCGTTCCCACAGACCCCGTCGTCCGTGGCATGGCCGGACTCCGTCGGCTTCGTCGGCGCCTCGAGGGGTGGCGCCCATGAGCGAGCAATCCCGCGATCCGACCGTTTTTCTCACCGGTTTCCCCGGCTTTCTCGGTTCGGCCTTGCTCGAGCGACTCCTCGAGCGCGGGGACGAACCGGTCGTCTGTCTGATCCAGCCGCAGTATCGGTCGCAGGCGGAGACGCGGGCCGAGACACTCCGTCAACGTCTCGAGCTTCCGTCCGATTCGATCCAGCTACTGGAGGGAGACATTACGGAACCGGATCTGGAATGTGGCGACGCGCTCGAGGGGTTGTCGTCGGTCCATACGTGCTATCATCTCGCCGCCGTCTACGATCTGGCGATCGACCTCGGGCTCGCCGAGGCCGTCAACGTCCGGGGCACCGACCACGTGCTCGACGCGGCAGAAACCCTCGACGTCGAACGGTTCCAGTACGTCAGCACCTGTTACGTCAGCGGGCGCTACGACGGCGTGTTTACCGAGTCACATCTCGAGGAAGGCCAGTCGTTCAACAACTACTACGAGGCCACGAAGTACCGCGCCGAAGTGCTGGTCCAGGAGCGAATGGAGGCGGGGTTGCCGGCGACCATCTATCGCCCAGCAATCGTCGTCGGAGACAGCGAGACGGGCGAGACGGGCAAATACGACGGGCCGTACTACCTCCTTCGACTGCTGCTCGAACAGCCTCGTGCGTGCTCGCTCACCGTCTCGTTGCCGGGGTCGAACGACACCGAACTCAACGTCGTCCCTCGAGATTTCGTCATCGACGCCATCGCCCACCTTAGCGCTCGCGACGATACCGTCGGCGAGGTGTACCAGTTGTGTGACCCGACACCGTTGACGATCCCTCGCTTCGTGGACGTGCTCGCGAGCGCGATGGACCATCGCGTCTGCTCGGTTCCCACGCCGAAATCCGTTGCCGGGCCGCTGCTCGGGGCGCTCGAGCGAGTCGGCCTGCCGGCCGAACCGGCCACCATCGACTACTTCGACCATCCGACGCGGTATGCTTGCCCGAACACCCAGCGAGCGCTCGCCGGGACGGGAATCGAGTGCCCGCCGTTCGAATCGTACGTCGACGAACTCGTCGCGTTCGTGCGCGAAAACCCGGTGATCGGGTCCGACGCGATGGTGTGACCAGTTTCGCGTCCTCGAGCGGTTCGTTTTTGTCCGTCCCGTCGGTACTCGAGGGTATGGATCTGACACACCGCCCTCGCCGCCTTCGAAAGGACGGGATTCGGAATCTCGTCAGCGAGACGAGCCTCGAGCCGTCCGACTTCATCGCCCCGGTGTTCGTCGACGCGACGACCGACGAGCGCATCGCCATCGAGTCGATGCCCGGCCACGAGCGCGTCCCGATCGACGAGGCAGTTGCCCGTGTCGAAGAAGTCCTCGAAACGGGCGTCGAGGCGGTGATGCTTTTTGGCATTCCACAGTCGAAAGACGCTGAGGGGACGCGCGCCTGGGTTGAAGACGGTGTCGTTCAGGAAGCGACCCGCCGGATTACGGCCGAGACGGACGCCTACGTGATCACCGACGTTTGTCTCTGTGAATACACCGATCACGGACACTGTGGCCCGCTCGAGGCGGGTGTTTGCGATGCGGGATCCGGGACAGATGCTGGCGAAGTAGGTCACGAAACGGGTGCTGGCGACAGCCAGGAGCACGGTCTTACCGTCGACAACGACGCGACGCTCGAGGCGTTGGAGAAAATCGCCGTCTCTCACGCGAACGCGGGTGCGGACATGATTGCCCCGAGTGGAATGATGGACGGAATGGTCGACGCGATTCGCGGCGCGCTCGACGGGAGCGGGTACACCGACGTCCCGGTGATGAGTTACGCCGCGAAGTACCAGAGCGCGTTCTACGGCCCGTTCCGCGACGCTGCGGACGGAGCACCGTCGTTCGGCGACCGTCGCCACTACCAGATGGACCCGGCCAACCGCCGAGAGGCGATGCGTGAAGTCGCGCTCGACGTCGACCAGGGAGCGGACGTGCTGATGGTGAAACCGGCACTGCCGTACCTCGACATCGTGAGCGACCTTCGCCGGGAGTTCGATCATCCCATCGCAGCCTACAACGTCTCCGGCGAGTACGCCATGTTACACGCCGCGAGCGAGAAGGGATGGCTCGACCTCGAGGCGACCGCCCACGAATCGCTGTTATCGATCAAACGCGCCGGTGCGGATCTCATCCTGACGTACTTCGCGGAAGATATCGCGCCGAAGCTTTAGTGGCGGTCCAAGCCTGAACTGATGGGTGAAACCAACGGTGGTTGTCCGGTTTCACTCATCAGTCGACGTTTGGGAGGGTACTAGACCGGGAACTCACCAGCGTTTCCGGTGGACGAACCCCCCCTCGAGTTGACCGAACGTCTACCTGTTGGCAGAGAGACACTCACACATCGCAAATTCTGCCGCGCGTGACGCACACGTACCCGAATGACGGCCCTGATCAGTCACGATTCGGTCGAAGTTGCAACATTTGCCTCCCTGTTTGTCCATTTCTCGCAAACAATCGATGATCGACTCGCTCAACGGTAACCTTTCACAACCTTATACGCATATATATTTACAATCTATTCTACCATTGCCAACACGATCCAACCATATGTCAACGCTAACCCTTATACAATGATCTTGCTTTAGGATTTGACGTGATACGAGGTACGAATATGACGAAACATTCGATCGAAGTAGACGTCTGTCCAGCAACGAACGGTATTAGTGATGCTATCGGTGAGGTGGGTGTATGTTAGACACCGTTGTACTCGAGGCGACAGCATCTGACCTCGAGACGCTCGCCACGGGGATGAACCTGATGTGGGCCCTCGTGGTTACCTTCCTCATCTTCTTCATGCACGCCGGGTTCGCGATGCTCGAGGCGGGCCAGGTTCGCTCGAAGAACGTGGCGAACCAGTTGACGAAGAACATGCTGACCTGGGCGGTCGGTATCGGGGTGTTCTTCCTGATCGGGATGGGGATTTCGAACAACGTCGGTGCGGCGCTGGTCGGTGGCGATTCGACTCCGTTGACCATGTTCGGTGCCGAATCGTTCGACTGGGTCATGTGGCTGTTCAGCGCGGTGTTCGCGATGACAGCTGCAACCATCGTCTCGGGGGCCGTCGCCGGTCGCGCGAAGCTCCGTGCGTACGTGGCGTACACGTTCTTGCTTGCGGCCGTTATCTACCCGGTGGCCGCTGGTCTCGTGTGGTACGCACCAGGTGAGAACGCCGTTCCACTGCTCACCGACCTCGGCTTCGCCGATTTCGCCGGCGGGATGGTCGTCCACGGTGTGGGCGGCGTCGCTGGCCTCACGGCGGCCTGGATCATCGGTGCCAGAATGGACAAGTACAACGACGACGGCTCGAGCAACGTCATTCCCGGACATTCGATGACTTTTGCCGTACTCGGGACGCTGATCCTCTGTTTCGGCTGGTTCGGTTTCAACGTCGGCACCGCGGCGACGGTCATCGACCCGGGCGCGGCCGCCGAAGGCGTCTTCCAGCTCGGTGACTTCGGCTACGTCGGCAGCGTTGCGATGGTCACCGCACTCGGCATGGGGATGGGCGCAATCGGTGCGTCCGCGGTCTCGCTGTACATGAACGGCAAAGTCGACACGCTGTACGTGGCAAACGGCATGCTCGCCGGTCTGGTCGGTGTCACCGGTCCGACCGACCTGATCACGCCCATGGGCGCGCTGATGATCGGTCTGCTCGCCGGCGCGCAGCTCCCGCTCGTGTTCAGCTTCGTCGAGAAGACCCTGAAAATCGACGACGTCTGTGCGGTCTTCCCCGTCCACGGAAGTGCGGGGATGCTCGGACTGATCATCTACCCGCTGTGGTCCATCGAAGGCACCGCTATCGGCGGCGGACTCGTCGCTGGTGGCATCCTCTCGATAGAGGCCAGCGCCTTCGGCCCACAGATTCTGGGCGTCGCCGTCCTCACCATCTGGACGGTGCTCGCAACCGCAGCCGTCTGGGGCGGCTTCAAAGCGATCGGTCAGGCTCGAGTCACCCCCGAACACGAGCGTGACGGCCTCGACGTCTCCGAACACGGCGTCGACACCTACCCAGAGTTCGGCCGGCCGGAGGTCGCAACTGACGGTGGCGAACTGTACACCGACGGCGGCGTCGAGGAGACGCCGATCAAGATGGTTACCGCCATCGTTCGTCCGGACCGCCTCGGTGCGGTCAAAAAGAGCCTTGCAGACGTGGGTGCCCCGTCGCTGACGGTCACCAACGTCTCCGGTCGCGGCTCTCAGCCGGCGAAGAAAGGCCAGTGGCGCGGCGAGGAGTACACCGTCGACCTCCACCAGAAAGTCAAAATCGAGTGTGTCGTCGCCGACGTTCCCGCAGCGGACGTCGTCGACGCGATTCGCGAGGGCGCAAACACCGGCGAACCTGGCGACGGCAAGATCTTCGTCCTCCCGGTCGAGGACGCCTGCCAGGTCCGCACGGGCGATACGGGCCCGGAAGCGGTCTAATCCGACACGACCGCTATCGAACACCGAATACGACTCGAGGGACGCGCCAATCCGTCTCTCGAACTGTTGTACAGCGGCTTTGTCCGACCAGGGCGGTACTGACCGCCTCTCCGTTTTCCGTTCGAGTCAGGTTGGTGGTGGTCGCTCGAGCGAACGTCATTTTTCAACGGGGCTCCCGTAAGTGACACTTCAACTGATGCTCTCCTCGAGTGACTCACAGCGCCGACTCGTGACCGCGTGTGGTGGCTGATCCACTGGCTTTTTGCTGATGGCGTCGGTGGAGTCGGGCATGACACTCGATCCGGTACACTACGACGGGATCGCCAGACTCGCCCATCGGATCGACCACGGCGCGGACGAACGCGACCACCGGGCGTTCGCCGAGACCGTCTGGAACGAGTTTCTCGACCCGCTCGCGGTCGACGGGAGCGTGGTCCTCAAACCGGTCGACGGTGTTTCTCGTCACCGTGTCGATATGGAAGATGTCGCCCTCTGTGACCCCCCTTTCGACTCCACCCACGGTCTCGATGCGGGGACGATCAATCCGACGATTTTCAAAAACGGCCTGGTTATCGACATCGCACAGGCCGCGATGAGCGCAACGCCGAGCGACCTCGATTTACACCGTTCGAGGACCGTGATCGCGACCGTCCACGCCACCGATCCGACGGCCCACGTCGACGAGACCTGGGACACCTTCGACGAGGGCTACAGTCGATCTCGAGCCATCAAAGTTCCACCATTACCCCGATTTGCCGAAGGCGTCGTTCACGCCCTCGCACTCTACCTTGCCGAAAGCGAACACGCCCTCGAGCACGCCGTAGACGTCGAGGACCTGCTGGTGCTCGATGGGCCGTTGTACCCGCGAGGACTGCTCCGCTGGTCGGACCAGCACCCCGATTTGGCGACCTTCCTCGAAGAGGAGTCCCGACCGAAACAGGTCGTCCAGAATTACGTTCGGCTGGTCGAGACGTTCGTCGACCGCGACGTGCCGCTGTGTGGTTTCGTCAAAAATCCCGCCACCCGCGTGATTACGCGTGCCGTGAAATCGAACGACGGGGACGCGCCGTGGGCCGACGACGCGACCTTCTTCACCCGAATCCTCGAGCGGGGCTCGTACGTCGATGACGTCGATGGTGACCGCTGGGAACGAGACACCGACTCCCTGACCTACACCGGCTGGTTCCGCTCGCGCGGCGGCGTCGACCGGCCGCTTTCGGTCGAGGGTGAGGCGCTGGGCGTCGACCGCAAACTCGAGGCCGAGGCGTACGAGGTGACGTTTTTCGTCGTCTACGACCCACGAGATGACCTGCTGTATCGGGTCGAAGCGCCGTACGCCTTCGTCCGCGAGGAGCGATGGCGTGAGCAGCTGACCATGCAGATTCTACAGGACGTGGCCATCGCCCACGGCCCGCCAACGAGCATCGAGAAGGCCGACGAACTCGCCCGGATTAGTGCCGCCGAAAAGCGCTCGCTTCGAGAGACGCTCGAGCAGAGTTTCGACACGGTGCAACGGCGGAGTTACGACGACAAGCGGTGGGGCGACGATTTCGACCGGTGAACGGGCTCCTGGTCGCAGTAATTTTCGTAACGCTCGAGTGAGTCTATTGTCACTCTCGAGAGTCTCGAACTTTCAGATGGACCTTCTGTTGAAACTCTGACTGGTGATGGGTTTTAGCGGTCGTGCTATGAATACATAGCCCGAACGCAGCACAGATTAAGGGCTGATTTGTGGCGAATGGTTATCGCTCAGTATCGGCTGCTTATTGATCGCAACATCCAGTTCAAAACCCTTTAAATTGAGACTGACGATAGAGTAATAGAGCTTCATATTCACCGGGTTGTTAGAAGACGACGGTGAGGCGAATGTGTATGTCCCCGCTCAGTCGCCAACTGCGGCTTGTATGTACCCGTCGATAGGTGCTGTGTCGGCAAGAAATTGGTCTATCCCGTCCGTATCTCGAAGTTCAACGGTTCCCGTATCCGAACGAAATGAAACGAGGCCCCTGTCGGCAAGTTTCGGTAAGTGCGTGTGATAGAGGGCAGTCTTGACGGCGTTCCTGTCCGTATTCTGGCCCGGTCTCGTCTGCTCCTCGGCCCAGTTGGCGACCGCGGTCGCAAGGGAATCAACGCTAATCACCTTGGATTCGTTCGTCAGACAATACAACGTGTAGCGACGGTACGGGTGAGTCAAGAGATCGAGTGTTTCAGTCAGCCGTGACGTATTCGGTTCTGCCATCACCTATCGATTGGTTGTGAGCCTCATAAGGGCTTTTTTACAGTCTTTCTATAGATTTTATAATTCCACGTAGGGATGGGGAGTTGGTTGGCTTTCCCAAGCAAACTGCAGCAGATTGGTCGGGGACACCCCGGTAATACTTCAATAGACCAATAATTATGTATGTCTATCAAGACACCAGCGGTAAAACTTCAATAATCCAATCGTCGTCGCAGTATCCCCGCGGGACTATTCCTCATCGGAACCGATTTCCGCGGGAGTATTGGCGTCTTCGCCGGCCATATCCTGGTGGAAGTGATTCCACGGTTGGATGTGTTCCTCTGCCAAGATATTACTACTCATGATTTGCAGACCCAGTTCGTCTAACTGTTCAGTGCTTTCCTTAACGTCGGATGTTCCTTCGGCGACGACTTCGACGTGGAGGTTCTCCTCGCCGGCCAGCATCTCCCGGACGTTAACGACACCCCGTACATCGAGGGCTTTCTCCGCCATTTCTGACCGTTTGGAGAGGTCGATCGAACAAATAAACAGAACGCGCATCGGATAGCCTGCCCGCTCGTAATTGATCTCCGGATTGTATCCGAGAACGACTCCTTTGTCTTCCAGTTGCTGGATTCGATTGTGAATGGTCGTCCCGGTAACGTCGGTCTCATGGGCGATGGCGGTGTCGCTGGCATTACGGGCGTCTACTTGGAGCAGGTGGAGGATACGGCGGTCGAGGTTGTCGAGTGTTTCGTCAACCATAGCATCCAATTCACTGTCGAGCCAATTGAATGATTGCCTGAACCAGAACTCGGTGCGCCCGAGGTTGGAAACGGGTAACAGTACGTACAAGGACTGAATCCATCACTGGGCAAATCGAAGGCGATTGGTTGCTACGTAAGGCGCAATATCCTCGTGCTCGCTGTACCTGCTCATCGTTAGCCGTTCTGGATCAGGAGGCCGATAAATCGTGGCGTTTGGTCCCTGTATACCTCGTACGAGTTGCCGTACTGATCTTCGAGCCAGGATTCTTCTGCTATCGCCGCCAGCAACAACACAAGGGCATCGAGACCCCCGAGGATGAGTACGTACATCGATCCGGTGGCGATGAAAGCGCCAGCGATTGCGGTGACGAGACCAACAGTCTGGGGGTTGCGCGAATACCGGTAGAGACCGTTGGTGTACAGTTCCCCTGGAATACCGGTACTCGTCGCTAGCCCGAGCTGGGCGATCGCCGCGACAGCGACCACCAAACCGGTAGCTATCAGAAAGAGTCCGACCCCCACAGCGAGCGGCCCAGGCGTGAAGAAGCTGCCTGCGTCAAGAAATACAGTGAGAACGAACGCAGGGACGTGAACACCCCAGCCAAGATAATGCACCCAGTACGTCCAGTCCCTTTCGCCATGTGGCCACAGTCGCGGTCCCGCATCACTGATTGTGATAACGACGCCGATTAGAAAGATACCTGCAGTGACGAGACCGACAGCAAATGCGACCAAGACTATCATCTCGTACTCCGCTACCGCTCATAACGGACTAAACCCATGGAACTGTTCCAGATAACAAGAATCATGAACTGATTTTTACACAGTCGGAGCGAAACACTGTCTATGGCAGCGAAAGTCGATGCACGTGCACTCGGCCTCACATCGGGTATCATGTGGAGTGCAGCAGTCGCCTTCCTGGAACTAACGGCAGGGACGGAGTATGGAGAGCGATGGCGACTCTTGCTGGCTGATCTCTATCCGGGGTACAGTCCCGAACCGGGGGATCTCGTCTGGGGGACGATTCTGGGGTTTGTCGATGCGTTCATCCTTGGATACCTGTTTGGGCGGCTCTACAACCGACTGGCAGAGTGACGTGCCACGCTGATTGTTTTCTCCGTACTGGCCAATTCGGCAGGCGATCCAGTTGAACCTGACGAGTATCGCCTCAACAATCGGTCTGAGACACTCAGTAGTCATCACGCCGGACGCGCTCGTTTGGACGGAACATATGGTAGGCCACGACCTCGTTCGACTGCTTCGTCCCCACCGTCCCGTATCCAAACCGTTCGTACAAGTTCCGGAGCGATTCCTCACCCGTGAAAAGATAGATTCCCGACGCGCCGGGGTCGTGCTCGACGAGGGCGTGCGTCGTATCGAGCAGCGCTCGGCCGACGCCTTCCCCTTGCACAGCAGGCTCGACCCCGATTGCCTCCAACCGATAGTACGCCGATGGCAGTCCCTCTGGTGGTCGGATCGTCCTTGCGATGTGATAGATTCCTTCCCAATCCATCCGTTCGAACAGGTGGATCAGGACGGTGGGATGGCGAGTGAACAGCCACACGAGTCGAAGGGGAGCCCACGACACGCCCGGCCTGGAGATGGCCGCAACCCCGACCACCTCACCATCGGTCTTGGCTGTGAAAACGGGTTGTCCTGCTTCGAAGTGAGCGCGGAGTAGGAGTTCGATCGTTTGCTTATATTCGTTCTCGACCTGACGAACGGTACCTCCGAACACGGTCGTCGTGAACGCTTCAGTCGCAAACGCAGCACCCAGCACCCGCGCTGATTCGGATAGCTCCGCCTCTTCGAGTGGCGTGATGGTAACTGGCGAAGACGTTGACTCGTTATCGGGGACGTCGCTTCGGATGCGACGGATACGACTGAAGACGTACAGGGCAAGGGTAACGAACATTGCCACCGCGGCATGGCGACGGCTTCTACACATATGTACGGTTACGGGACGGGCGATGAAAATGTTCCCCCAGAAGGAGCGCATCTGACGTGACGTATTCAATCAGGGCTGATAATTCGGATCGACAATACTCGGTGTGGACTATTCATATTGTACGGCTTGACTCGACCTCTTGAGAAGCTCGAGCCAGGCGTCCCGCTCTTGCAGTGCTGTCGGGAACGTCTGTAATCCCCCGATGTCGGATATACTCATTAAAGGTCCGTTCGGAAGCGTCGTTGAAAAATTCGAGCTGTCCAATAGGTGCATGTTCGTTGTGGGTGTGCCTCCGACCGATTCGAAAGGTGGTGTCGCTGAAGGCGCGCGCTACATCTTGCAGAGGCTCAAAGGGTACCTGATATCTGTTCTAAACAGCGTGCGAGATATAGAGAATGTCTGCATTACTGGTCTCCGCGCGAGCGAAACGAGCGCGGTTCCCGGGCGGCGAGGCCGAAGGCCGAGTCGTCCGCCTTTTTCATCGAAGTTTTTCCACCTCGGGTTCGCCACAAGCGAACCACTCGGTGCAAAAAGTTCGTGCTCTGTATCTTGCATACCAGGTATTATTCTCATCTGGTAGTTTCCTCAACGATCAGTTCGCAGACCGATGTATCGGCTGGTTCTAGCTTAAAGAGATGGAATAAACGAATCCGCAGTGGTACATACATGCTCTGGGCCTTGTTTGAACGCGTGATTTCACGGCTGTGAGTCCTCGATGGCGCGTTCGATGTTGCGGACGGCGGATTTCATGACAAGTTCGCGGAATTGCCCGAACCAGGTTCTCGACCAGAGCGTATCACCGTATCTGCGCCGAAGCCCGAAAAACACTGATTCAGCGTTCGAACGCTGGTGGTACGCCCGATCCATGATGAGCAAATTTCTCGCCCACCCCCGCATTCCAGGGTCTCGCTGCGGAATCAGTGGCGTGATACTTTCTGCACGCAACCTCGTGCGAAGCTCTTCCCAGTCGTAGCCCTTATCGGCAGCGACAGTCGTCAACTCGTCGAGATTCCGCACTAACACCTGCCAGCCGACTTGCGTATCGTGCGGTTGTTTCATCGAACAGTGTATGTCGAGAATCGCACTGGTCTCACAATCAATGAGCAGCGTCGTTTTCACCGCCTCGAACGTGTAGTCCGTCCGTTTGGCGTAGTGCTGGCTCGCTTGGACGCGATCAACACCGGTTGCGTCGATTGCCTGTACATCACCGAGATCATACAGTTCGACGGACTGATTGAGGATCGCTCGCCACCGCTTCATCGGAATCGCCTGCTTTCGCGTACACACCGTCGAGAAGTGCGGAACCGTTTCAGGCGTCAATCCGAGTGATTTCGTCACTCTCGGCATCTCGCGGAGAACGTCCATCAGCTTCCGGTACGGATGGCCGAGATACTCTTTGAGCCCCTGAATGGCGAGAATCACCCAGTCAGCGTAGCCTTCTTCCCCCGGACGGTAGGCCCGAGCTGGCGATCCAACGACGGCTTTTTGGGCGAGCGATACAACCTTCTCGGTGAAGCGGGAGGTCTTCGTGTGCACAACGAATCCGTCCCGCTTCACTTCCTAGTAAATTTGGTATTTTCCCCGAGCTACTAGCAAACCGATACGATTTCCACAGACCTTCGACTGTCGAAGTTCGAGCGTCTAAACAAGGCCCATGCTCTCTATTCAGCAGCCAATTCTTATCACCTACTGAGGATTTCAGCAGCTCCTATCAAATAATCGTTATTTACTATCGGCTGTAGCTTCCGCTTCCGGCTCTGCGCTCTCGACTTCGACCTCGACCGTTTTCGGATCGACGCCGATTCTGGCGAACTGCGTCTCGATGTGTTCGGTTGCGGCTGCGAGCGCCTGGTCTTTCGTGTCGAAACCACGGGGCATCGGCGACTCGAAGGCGACGTTGATTTCCTGATCGTCGATCACCTGTATCGTGCCGCCACTATCGACCTCGTAGAAGGCATCACAGATCCAGACGTAGGCGGCGTCCTCGTCTGGAGCGCCGCGAAACGAGGGGGCCTGTTCGCCCCGTTCGTACAGCGTGCCGGTGAGTTCGGTGCCGCCGGCGCGGCCGCGGATGAACAACATACTACAGGTAGGGTTCCAGCACGGAAAAGGCGGCTGGTTCGTCCGCGAAATACCGCTCTCGAGCCACGTCATAGCTCCCGTCAAACGGTGTCGGGAGGGTAACGTGTAAACGCTCGAGTCACCTATAGCCGCCAACAAATGTACGGTGAGGGCGACGTTTCCAGGCGCGGTCTGTTATGCGGATGGGTTGGGGCAGGCGCACTTGCACTCGCGGGCTGTCTCGAGGACGATACGACGGATGCCGTGGAGGGGAACGGCGATGAGGGGGAAGAGACGATAGGCGAGGATGGGATGCCCGCGTTTCCGGAAATCGAGAACCCGCCGGACGTTGTGTACCGCCCAACGCATCGCGAGGAGATGGTGATGCTCGAACCGGTCGAGGCTGGCCCCTATCTTTTCGGACCGATGCTGACCTATCCGCACCCGTTCTGGCTTACTCAGGGGCGGGACGTCCAGCGTGTCGACCCGTCGGCCAGCGACGACGTCCATCTGATGGTAACTGCCTGGGATCGGGAAACGGGGCTGGTCGTCCCGCTCGACTCGAGTCCGGTGTTCGAACTGTTTTACGAGGATGCATCTATCGAGGAGGAACGGCCGTGGCTCATGATCTCCCAGCAGATGGGCTTTCACTTCGGCGACAATGTGGCACTCGGCGAGGACGGTACCTACCGCGTCGAGGGTCGAGTCAGTCCGCCGGGCGTGCGACGGACGGGTGCGTTTACGGGGCGATTCGAAGATACCGTCTCGTTTTCCTTCGAGTTCGAATTCGGCGACGAGTTACGGAATCTCGTCACCGAAATCGACTATTTTCCCGAGGAAGAGTGGGGCGAGTCCGGTGCACTCGAGCCAATGGATCACGGCGGAAATGGACACGACGACCACGAGAGCCACGACGATCACAATGACAGCGGGCATGACCCCGACGAGGACGATCACCACGAGCACGACGACCACCACGCGATTCCCTACTCCGCACTCCCGCCGGCCGACGAACTGCCAGGCACCCACCAGGCATCACTCGAGAGCGGCGACGCAGTCTTCGAAGTCACGCTCCTCGAGTCCGGTTCCCGATTCGTCGACGACGATTCGTGGTATCTCGCGGTCTCACCGCGCTCGCCGTACAACCGGTGTGTGCTCCCCCTGATGGCCCTCGAGGCGGTCGTCGACGGCGAAACCCACCAACTGATCGAGACGATGGACGACGAACTACACCACCACTACGGCATCGCACTCGAGGGCGACCCCGACGGCGCATCCCTCGACCTCGAGGTCGTCACCCCACCGCAGGTGACCCGCCATCAGGGCTACGAAACCGCGTTCCTCGAGATGCCGTCCATGTCGACGGAGCTGTCACGATGACCGGGAGACCAGCGTCTATGGGGGGCTATTCGACTGGCAAACGCGACCGCTCGATACCCCTCGAGCGCATGGGCATCGCGCTGGTCGTCCTGGCACTCTGTCTCGCTGGCATCGCCATCATCTTCGGAGCCGGAATCGTCAGCGCGGGCGACCAGCTGGCCGTGATCGCGCCGGCGGACAACGAAATTGACGCCGAACCCGGCGAGGAGTTCGAGGTCGACGTGCTCATGCGCAGTCGGGGCGGCCACGGCGGTACCGGCGTCGCGGAGTTCACACTGGTCGCCCAGTACCATCCCGACTACCTCGAGATCACGTCCGTCGAGGGGGCGAACTGGCTCGAGCAGGGTACCGAAACAGACGTCGTCGAGGAGCACCTGCTCGCCCACGAGGCGGGGACCGTCATCCTCGAACAACGCCGCGATCCGGTCGATGGCGGTGCGACGGGCGACGCCCGGGTGGCAACGCTGACGGTACGGGTCGCCGAGGATGCGCCGCCGTCGGAAGCCTCGATCGACTTCGGCGATTCGTCGGTCATTCTCGAGAACGATCTGCCGCTCGCGATTCTCGATCAGGCGGTGACGGTGTCGATCGACGATGGCGAGGAGCCGGTGGATTCCTTCGATCACCCCGATCCAGAGGATCGGGAGACGCTCGAGGCGGCGGTAACGGCCGCGGATGAGAGCGGCGGTGAGGACGGGGAAGACGACGAGGGTGTTGCGGAGCCGATTCCGGGATTCCGTGCGGCTGACGCCCTCATTGCCGTCGGTTTCGTTGGAGTCATTGGTTTCGGTCTGCTCGCGGTCGGTCGATGGCGGCGAACGTAGCGGTTTCGACGGGGTTCCCGACGTGGTCGCTTCGCTCGAGTCGGACGGGACGGCCGTCTCTGTGGACCACCTCGCACTCGCCAGCCAGTGGCTTTTGTGGCGGACTCGGCTAGCTCCCAGTATGGTATCATCCGATTCATACAGCCGCCGGTCCGCTCTTCGTTTCGGGGCAGTCGTGGGGTTTTCGGCTCTGCTTGCCGGCTGCGCGGGACCCGCCGACGAGGGGGAACCCGAAGCCGAAGAAGGGACCGGAAACGGACAGGAACGGGAGGAAGACGACGAGCACGAAGCCGAAGCGGACGACGAAACTGACGACGGCGACGAAACTGACGACGGCGAAGATACGGAACTCGATTAGGAAGCGGCGGCCGACTGGGAGGACGTCGACAGCCTCACGTTCGATGCGAACGTGGACGGATGGAACGGTCGAACACCCGGCTTCATCGAAGGCGAGACGAATCCGACGCTCGAGTTGTACGCCGGACGGGAGTACGAACTGACGTGGATAAACCGGATGAGGAGTCGTGTGGCTGCACCTGCAACCCGGTGAATCAAACGGTAGTTCCTCGCGAGTACAGAACGGGCACGTTCATGACTTACGCACAGACTGTCGAAGACGAGCGTACCGGCGTGGTCTCGAGTGCGCCGGATCGAACTCGCTGGAAACGGATAGTGACCATCGGCACTGGTGGCGGCCTTCTGTTGATCGGCCTCAGGAAGCGCTCGACAGGCGGGGCGACCCTCGCGCTACTCGGCGGATTTCTCTGTTACCGGGGGATCGTGAACCGATCGGACGGACAGCACGATCTCGAGCGCCTCGGTACGTCGCTCGATCGAGCGGAGGCGTCCGCGGGCGGGAGGACCGTCGAACGGTCGATTACCGTCGGTACGTCCGCAGCGGAACTCTTCGAGCGATGGATCGAGCCGAGCACGGTGACGCAGGTGTTCGGTCCAGTCGTGGAAATTTCCCCGGAAGAGTCGACCGTCTGGACGTGGCGAATCGACGGACCGTTCGGCTGGCACCGAACCTGGCGGACGGAGGTCGTCGAATCGGAACCGGGCGAATTCTTGCGGTGGGAAACGCACGACGATGCGTTAGTCGACGGATGGGGGACGGTTCGGTTTCGACGCGCACCCGGCGAGCGAGGAACGGAGGTTACACTCCGCCTGAACGTCGACCCGCCCGGCGGAGCACTGGGGAATATGTTGGTCGAACGCGCCGGCTTCATCCCAGAGATTCTCGCGACGAAGGCGCTTCGCCGATTCAAAAGCCTCGTTGAGACGGGGGAGGTACCGACCCTCGAGCGCAACCCGTCGGCTCGCGGCCGAGGTGATCTGCTGTGAAAGCCCTCTGTTGGCACGACGTCAATGACCTGCGGGTAAAAGACGTTCCTGAACCCCAGATCACCAACCCGCGAGACGTCGTCCTTCGAGTCACGAAAACGACCGCTTGCGGGTCGGATCTCCACTTCATCGACGGCTACCTGCCGACGATGCGAGAGGGCGACATCATCGGCCACGAGTTCATGGGCGAAGTGGCACGGGTCGGCCGGAAGGTGACATCACTCGAGCGGGGCAATCGGGTGGTCGTGCCCTCGTTTATCGGCTGTGGAAGCTGCGGGTTCTGTGGAGACGACCTGTGGTCGCTCTGTGATAACACGAACCCGAACCCGGAACTCCAGGAACCGGTTCTCGGCGACGTCACCGCGGGAATATACGGCTACACCCACGCGTTCGGCGGCTACGCCGGCTCCCACGCCGAGTTCGTTCGGGTGCCCCACGCCGACGAAAACTGCTTTCCGGTGCCCGACGAGCTGGTCGACGAGCAGGCGCTGTTCGCCTCCGACGCGTGGGCGACCGGCTACATGGGCGCGGACTTCTGCGACATCGAAGACGGAGATACCGTCGCCATCTGGGGCTGTGGCGGGGTCGGACTGATGGCCCAACAGAGCGCGAGGCTCATGGGCGCCGAACGCGTCATCGGAATCGACCGATTTCCCGAGCGATTGCGGCTGTCGCGGTCGGAAGCCGGGGCTGAAACCATCGACTACACCGCCGTCGACAGCGTCGTCGAGGAACTCGAGGCTCGGACCGGCGGGC
Organism: Natronosalvus hydrolyticus; assembly: GCA_025517525.1. Classification (GTDB taxonomy): domain Archaea; phylum Halobacteriota; class Halobacteria; order Halobacteriales; family Natrialbaceae; genus Natronosalvus; species Natronosalvus hydrolyticus. The sequence goes on along the minus strand of JAOPJZ010000011.1, from coordinate 25,511 downwards.
GCGGTCCCGACGCGTGTATCGACGCCGTCGGGATGGAAGCCCACGGCACGGGAATCGTACACGCTTACGACCGCGCCAAACAACGACTGAAACTCCATACCGACCGCGGTAAGGCGCTTCGACAGGCCATCGTCGCCTGTCGAAAGGGCGGGACGCTCTCGATTCTCGGGGTGTACGGACTGATGGATGCTTTCCCCATGGGGATCATCATGAACAAGGGTCTCACCGTGAAAACCGCCCAACAACACGGCCAGCGCTACGTTCCGAAGCTCCTCGAGCACGCAGCCGAGGGACAGATGGACCCCTCCTATCTGGCCACCCACGAGTTCTCGCTCGAGGACGCCCCGCGCGGGTACGAACTGTTCAAGCACAAAGAAGACGGGTGCGTCCGGCCGGTGTTCGCGCCCTGATACGGTTTACTGTGACTGTGTACCGGTGACTGCTCTATCGGGTCGCCAATCACCGGGAAGAGACGACAGTAAATCGTATGAGCAGACCCTCGAGTGCCTCGAACGATTTCGGAAACGCCCGAAGGTCCTTGTGGATCGCGATTCCGGCGTACGCGCCGTCGCCGAGCGCGATCGGTGTCTGGCTACCCGTGGGTGACGTCGCCGACGGCGTAGACCCCGTCAATGCTGGTTTCCCGTCGCCCGTCGACCGCTATCGCGTCGTCGTCGGTACGTTCACAGCCGAGGTCCGCCGCCAGCTCCGCGTTATAACTCATTCCGTACATCGCGGACCCGCCCAGGTACTCGCGTTTCGTGTCATCCGCGAAGGCCAGTCCGCTGAACTGGTCGCCGTTTGCTCCGTCCCCACGACGTCCGGTGCGACACGTTCGATAAGATGTGCTCGAAGGAGTTCGTCCGTTTCGTCGTCCCACTCGGGTTCGCGACCGTTGAGGAGGAGATCGACGTCGTCGGTGAAATTGAGCAACGTCATCGCCGTGTGTACGGCGCTCTCGTCCTGGCCCAGGACGAACACGGAGCCGTCGCCGAGCGTGTAGGCGTCACAGTGAAGACAAGTAGTACAGTCTGCGACCGGTGAAGCGCACAAGGCCCGGCACGTCCGTTCCGTGATTGCGAAAGCCGGTCGCCAGGACGATCCGTCTGGCTTCGACCATCGCGTGGTCGGCCTCGACGCGGAACGGATACGACCCCTCGGCGGGGCCGTCTATCGACTCGACGGAATCGAAGTGAACGTCCCCGCCGTACGTCTCGAGTTGCTCGAGGGCGTGATCGGCCAACTCCCGTCCGGAGACGTTCTCGGACACGTCCGGAAGACTGTGGACGTGGCCGAATGTCGCGTGTCGGCCGCCTTCGTGCTCGAAGAGGGCGGTTCTGTGGCCGAAACTGGTCGTGTACAGCGCGGTCGAGGTCCGCGGGACGCCACCGACGACGACCACGTCATATGTCATCTGCGAACTCGCTGTCATCTCTCCTCGCTGCTACGACGCCGAAGGTGTTGATCGTACGGCGTGAGTCTGCGTATCCTCAAAACCGATCTGATCTCGAAACGCGGCGCTGCTCACGGCGTCGCCGCCGACGGCGAGTACGCCCACTCGAGCGCCCGATCCGCTTCGCCGGTCCGTTCGATACCGGGCAACGAATCGAACGTCTGCTCGAGACGGTCCGCCCACTCGTCGCTCGAGTCCAATTCCGTCGGGTGCGCCTCGGACGTCTCCTCGAGGATCGTCGCCATCGTCGCCCGTTGGCGTTCGAACAGCACCGCGAACGCGACTCGAGCGGCCGTTCGCTCGGCCGGCGAGAGGTCCAGAGACTCGATACCGTGGCGGACGCTGCCGAACGACGACGTCGACGGGTCGGTTACCGCCCGGCCGTCCTCGTCGTCGGGGATGTCGACCGTCAGTTCGCCGTCGTAGCGCCACCGCTCGGGTACCGAGCCGTCGTTCGGCGGCGGATGAACGTCCGGAAGGCCACCGAGGCGTTCTTCCACGCACTTCTCCCACCAGCGGTCGGCAGACTCGTACTCCGCCGGCGTCTCGGTGTACACTCCGTCCACGATTTCGGCGGTCGTCGCCTCCCCCCAGTAGCGCAGGAACGAGAAAGCGTTCCGGACGGCCGCCGCCTCGTCCGGGCGCAGCGAGAGCGTCTCGATAGCGGCCTCGACTCGATCCGGCGTATCGATCCGATTGTCCCCCGCCTCGGCCGGGGACGCCTCGAGGAGTCTGGCCCCGTTTTCGGTCAGTTCGTACGCGTCGCCGTCGGTCGGCCGAAGCAGCCCGTTATCCACCAGCTGCTCGAGCCGGTCGTTGACGGCGTCCCGAGGAGCCTCGAGCGACGATCCCAGGTCCGCCGTCGTCACCGGATCGTCGACAGCCGTCTCGAGTATCGTCCGCCCCAGTTCGTCGAGGGTGTTCGAACTCACGCGTGCGTTTACGGGGGGACGCTACTTAGAGTAGAGGCAGGAGAAACCCCACGGCGTTAGCCGTGGGATGAATCCGTAAGCCCTGCTTCACAAACCACACTACAGTAGCAAGGTGACTCCCGAGCATTGATAAACCATCAACCTTACATCTAATGTATCGAAGTGCGGCGCACAGTCCCTGTCACTCTCGATGTGGACAGTGACGACGCCGTGCTTCTCGAAGACACCGTAGACGAGTTCCTGTTCGCCGCACAGTACGTCGTTGACCATGCGTTCCAAGGTGAATACGTCACTACGAGCAAAGCTCGGCTGCAGGATGAAACCTACGACGAAGTACGTGACCAGACACCACTGAACGCTGGGCTCGTCCAGAACGCTCGGAACAAAGCAGCTGAGGCTTGCAAGAGCGTTGTCGAACGCTGGAAGCAGGGCAAGAAAGCATCGAAGCCGACCATGACTTCGCCCCACGTCGTCTACGACCACCGAACGGCTACGTTCTACGACGACCACTACGACAGATGGACGGGTTGAAGCCGACTATCGCCTTCCGAACGACGAGGGCGGAACACCTCACGCTAAGTACCTGTTTTCCGACGACTACGAGGTGACTGGAGCAGAACTCCACTACAAGCACAGCGAATGGAAATTTCACATCCACTGCAAGATGGACGTGGAGACTGACACGCCGGACCAGGCAACCACCGAGACCGGAACGGTTCTCGGGGTTGACCTCGGCGTGAACAACCTCGCGGTCACCTCAACCGGGACGTTCTGGGCAGGGGACGAGTTCGACCATTGGCGACGTGAATACGAGAACCGGCGTGACGATCTACAAGAGTGTGGTACTCGCTGGGCGCACGAGAACACCCAGTCTGTCGGTCGGAAAGAGGAAGGCCGGTTCAAGCAGATGTTACACCGAATCGCTAATGAACTTGTTCAAGAAGCTCGTGATCACGGTTGTTCGGTAATTGCGTTCGAGGACTTGACTGACATCCGCGAGCGGACCGGGGCGTCGTGGGGCCATAAATGGGCGTTCAACCGCCTGTACGAATACGTTGAATACAAGGCCGCAGAGTACGGCATCGACGTCGCACAAGTTGACCCGGAGAACACGTCGCGGCGGTGTTCACACTGTGGTTTCACTCACCCAGATAACCGGGAGAGTGAATCGTTTACTTGTCAGAAGTGCGGTTACGAGAACCATGCGGATTACAACGCCGCGAAGAACATCGGATTGCGGTATCTTCGTCGCAACCAAACTGGGCGACGAAGGCGCACCCTTGGGCGTGCGCTTGAACAGCGGGACGATGAATGTGAACGGTGAGTATGAATCACCTGCCTCGATTGAGGCTAGAACGGGAGTCCACGCTGAATCCCACCGCTTTAGCGGTGGGTAGCTCAATTCGGACACGAAATTATCCAGGTCGGTCGAACGGTTTCAGAACGGACGCTACCGATGCGGCCACTCGAGTTCCAGCCTCATCCGAGCCGTTTCACCCCTTCGTACGCAGCGTCGCGGACGACGTCCCGGATCGGCTCGGGACGAGCGTCCCGGCGAGGATCCAGTAGCGCCACGGCCCGCCACGTGGTGGTGTTTCGGGTTCTCCGCCTCTGCGATGTCGAGGACCAGATCGGCGACCGCCTCGGGCTGGATGTAGCCGACGGCCCGGTCGACTCCCGTCTTCAGGATGATCCGATACCAGCGCTCGAGTTCGACCCGGCGGACTTCGAACACGACCTCTGGCCGTTCCCTGCTCGTGGAACCCGAACAACTGCCGTCGAGAGCAGCCCCGGATTCTATCACGCGGGGCGTGGGCGTCTGAGCTATCTATGCCCGGATCACGACCGGTCGAACCGATGGAAACGGAATCGATGTGGCTGGCCACGACGCCGACGACTGACTACCCTCCGCTCGAGGAGGAGACGTCCGTCGACGTGGCGGTTGTCGGCGGCGGTATCACCGGCTTAACCGCCGCGATAACCCTCAAGAAGGCGGGCCGAACGGTGGCCGTCATCGAGTCCGACCGCGTCGTCGAGAGTACGACCGGCCACACGACGGCGAAGCTCACCTCCCAGCACGGCCTGATCTACGAAAAACTGCGCTCGGGGTTCGGCGAGGAAAAGGCGAAACAGTACGCCGACGCGAACGAGGCGGCCATCGACGAAGTCGGGCGTCGGGTCGAAGCCGACGGGATCGAGTGTAACTTCCGGCGCACGTCGGCGTACACGTACGCCACCTCGAGCAAGGACGTCCAGCAACTCCGCGAGGAGGCTCGAACCGCCCGGAGCGTCGGCTTGCCGGCGTCCTTCGTGACGGAGACGCCGCTCCCGTTCGACGATGCGGTCGAGGGGGCCGTCCGCTTCGACGACCAGGCGGAATTTCACCCCCGTCGGTACCTGCTCTCGGTTGCCGACTCGATTCACGGCGACGGGAGCGTCATTTACGAAACCACTCGAGCCCTGGACGTCGAGCCAGGCTCGCCCTGTCGCGTCGAAACCGAACGCGGCGAGGTCGTCGCCGACGACGTCGTCGTCGCAACCCACTTCCCGTTTTTCGACCGTGCCGGCTACTTTTCCCGGATGCACCCTCACCGGGCGTACCTGCTCGCCGCCCGCGTCGAGGAGTCCCTCGAGGGAATGTACTATAGCACGGACTCGCCACCGGCGACGATCCGCAGCCATCCGGCACTCGGGGAGGGCGGCGAGGAACTCCTCATCGCGGGCGGTCAGAGTCACAAACCGGGGCTCGACGGGCCGGAGGCGTCCGAACGATACCGTCGCTGTGAGGACTTCCTCCGGGAGCATTTCACGGTCGAATCGATCGAGTACCGGTGGTCGACGATGGACTACTCGTCGATTGACAGCGTGCCGTTCATTGGTCGGATCGATCCGCGTTCGAGGCGCGTCTACGTCGGAACCGGATTCAATGGCTGGGGGATGTCGGGCGGCACGGCCGCCGGTCTCATACTCGCCGACCTGATCACGGACGGGGACAGTCCCTGGGCCGACGTCTTCGATCCACAGCGGTTGCCGCCCCGGTCGGCGGCGAAATCTTTCCTCGAGGAGAACGCGACGGTGGGCGGGAGCTTCGTCGGCGACCGCATCAAAGCGCTGCTGGCGGCCCTCGAGGGCCGCGGGTCGAATGGAGTGCCGGAACGGGGTAACGCACGCGTCGTGCGCCGAGCGGGGCGACCCACCGGACTCTACCGCGACGAGGACGGGACGGTCCACGCGGTGTCGGCCATCTGTCCGCATATGGACTGCATCGTCCGCTGGAACGACGCTGAACGGACCTGGGACTGCCCGTGTCACGGCTCCCGGTTTACGTACGAAGGAGACGTGCTTTCGGGACCGGCACTCGAGGGTTTACTGTATCGAAAACGCTAATGTGACGTCGCTCGGCGTCGGCGAAACGGTCGTCGTGTCAGGACGCTCGAGGGGGTATCCGGCGTGTAGACCAACGCGTCTCCCAGCGTGCAGGGACTCGGGGTATTAGACAGCGTGTAGAGGGTCGGTGCCGTCCAACACACTCATTCGTCGTTCACCGTTCCGTTCACGCCCGGCGGCTGGTCTTCGGCAGGGACGCCCTCGTTCGCATCGGGTTCGCTCGAGTCCTCGCCGACCGCGTCTTCGCTACCCGTTCCGTCGGGGTCGGGTTCGTACCCCAGTTCGAACCAGAGCCTGGCCGCACAGTCGACGGCATCCTCGTCGAATTCGGTCTCCGATTCGTCCTGATCGAGGTATCCGTTGCACCGGCCATGGGCGACGACGTTGGTCAGCGTTGCCGCGGAACCACACTCCGGGCAGTCGACGTAGAAGTTCCCGTCGTCGGTCTGGTGCCAGGTGTCGGGGGTCAGTTCGGTATAGGCGGCGTCGGCGTTCCGGTTACTCATAGTTCGTTCGTCCGTTGGCCTCGAGCGGGGTAAACGGCCGCCCGGCGTGAGCAACCCCGGTAACACCGCAGGACGCGATCCGAGGAATCGGACGGTCAGCGGGAGTCACTTGAGTGTGAGAGGGAAACGCGTTTGTACGTCCCCTCAGTTGACGTGTATATGACCGATGCGGACCTGGGTGATTTCGACCCGCTCGATACCGACGAGGACTCGGGAGAATCGGAGACTGCCACCGACTCGAGCGAGACTGCACGCGTCGACGATTCTCTCGAGGCCGACGCCGACGTGAACGATTTCGAAACGACGACCCTCGAGCCGCGGGGGAGCGACACGGGTATCGGGACAATCTGTGTCTCACAGGGTCTGCGGGTTGCGACCGACAGCGACGAGACGAACCTGCGTGCGTACGTCACCGCGGACAACCGGTCGTCCATCCGGCTGGGGAGTTACGTGCTGGCCAGCTATCCCGACGGCGAACGACTGTTCTGTCAGATCGCCGGCCTCGAGTACGCCCAGCAGTATCACACCGACGACGCGACCGAGATTCACGCACGCCGAGCGATGCGGGGCAACGGCTTCGACCCGGATGCCGAAGCTGACTACAAGTTCGTGGCCGAACTCGAGCCGATTGCGGTCCTCTACAGTGACGATGGCGAACTCAAACGGCGGATGACCGACCGGGTGCCAAAACCCCAGACGGTGATCAGCCAGGCGACCGACACCGAGGAGATCAAGACGGGGCTGAAGATGCCCGAAGACGGCGTGTTTCTGGGCCATCTCTCCGTTGGAGGCGAGAAGGTCCGGACGAACACGTCGCCGCCGACCATCGATTACCGGCTCAAAGACGATTACGAGGCCGGCGATCCGCTCGTGTTCCGGCACACGCTCATCGCCGGTGGCACGGGCTCGGGGAAGACCCACGGCGCGAAAAACATCCTGCGACAGTACCTGGCCGACGAACGCCGGTATCCGATGGCCGATGGCCGCACCGTCAACCCGGCCGTCGTCCAGTTCGACCCCCAGGACGAGTACGCCCAGATGCACGACGACAACCCCGACCTCGACGGCGAGTTCGCCCGACGCCTCGAGCGAGAGGGAATTGCCTACGGCGGGCACGAGGAGACGACCGCGTTCGTGCCGAAAGTCGGTACCTCGAGTTACGCTGCGGGCCATCACCGGGCCGAGCAGGTCGAGTTCACCATCCCGTTCTCGATGTGTCGCGAACGCCCCTGGCTCGTCTCGGGCGGGTCGCTCAACGACAACCAGTACGGGGCGCTCACCTATCTCATCAGCCGCTTTTTCAAACAGTACGGCGCTGGCGGGAGCTATCGCGAGTTCAAATCGTTCCTCGACGACCCGGCGCTTCGGGAAGAACTCGACGAGTCCGGTCGGGTTCACGAAGCGACCTACGACGCCGTGCGTCGTCGGGTGTTCGGCTTCGACGACGTGTTCGACCAGGACGCTCGCCCCATCACCGAGTTGATCGATTCGTTCGTCGCTCCCGGCCAACTCAGCGTCGTCCCAACCTACCACATCAACGACTCTCGAGCGACCGAGGCCGTCGTGCTCGCGCTCTCGAGTCTCCTGATCGATCAGAAACTCTCGAACGACCCCGATTTCGATCGGATCAAAGAAACCCCGCTCATCCTGGGGATGGACGAGGCGCACAACTTCCTGACCGACGCCGACAGCGTCCAGGCCCGGAAGGTCATCCAGAAGTTCACCGAAGCGGCCAAACAGGGGCGAAAGGAGCGTCTCGGCCTGTTTCTCATCACCCAGGACCCACAGGATATCGACGATGCGGTGTTCAAACAGATCAACACCACCGTCGTCCTCAACCTGGGTGACGAGGACGCCATCAAGAGTGTCAACATCCCGAGCGACCTCGAGTCCAAGGTACCGTACATGGAAAAAGGCCAGATGGTCGTCTACTCGCCGGACAACTCCGAACCCGTCGAGTTGATCGGCCTCTCGAAGTGCCTCACTCGACACGGTCGGGACTGACTCGAGTGAACCGCGGTGGTGCAACGGATTCGGGCGGGACGAAACGACGACGAGCCCGCTTAGAATAGTAGCTGCTGGAAGGCCACGACGTCAGTCCTGGGCTGCTGCCGGGGCGAACGACCCCTTCCCGATCGATTCGACGGGCGACAGCGTTCGCAGTTCCGGCACCACGAGCCAGTACACTGCGATGAGCGAGAAACCGACTGCTGCAGCAGCGATGACCGCCCCGCTTCCGAGGAAATCGCCGAGGATGCCACCAACCAGCAAACCCAGGGGACCGACCACCCCGGTGACGCTCCCTGCCGTCGCAGTCACCCGTCCAAGGAGTTCCTCCGGTACTCCCGTCTGGACGCTCGCGCTGACGAGTACGTTGTAGCTCCCCACCGGCACGAACGCCAGGCCGAACAGGACGAGGACGACGGGGAGCGACCCCGCGAGAGCCGCCCCGAGCCAGCACGTCGCCGCGAAGGCGAATCCGCCAACCGTCACCCAGCCGAACGGCACGTTCTCGAGTGTCGAGGCCCCCAGCGCACCGATCAAAGACCCGACGGTCATCGCCGCCATCAACAACCCGTAGGTCGCGGCACCGCCGATCCCGTCAGCGAAGGCCGGCAACACCGCTACGGCCATCCCCAGAAACCCCGCGGCGAGTGCTGCGCCGACGACCATGTGCCCAACGACAGATCGGCGGACGATGTCGATCCCCTCGGCAACGTCCTCGAGATACGCTCGAGCGGAGGGGACCGAACCGGATTTCTCGGTCGATGGGATGGCGAGAAGAGAAAACAGGACGGCACTCGCGACGAACGTCGCCGCGTTGACGGCGTAGAGCGCGACTGCACCGATGACGGCGATGAGGGCCCCTGCCAGTGCCTGTGCCAGGGCACCGATCGCTCGGTCACCGGTCGAGATCAGCGAGTTCGCCCGAACGAGTAACGTTTCGTCGATCACTCTGGGAATCGCAGCGTTCTGTGCGGGTCCGGAACACCGTTCGAGGATACCCAGCATTGGCATGATTGCGAGGACGACCCACACGTTCAGGACGCCGAAGACGGCTGCAACCGGAACCAACAGGACGACGGTTCCCTGGAGTCCTTCGGCCGTGACGATGAGCCGACCGAGCGGAGCGCGATCGATGATGGGGCCCAAGAGAAATCCGATCGCCTGCGGAAACCTCGAGAGGAACGCAGCGAGTCCAGTGAAAACCGTCGACCCGGTGAGTGCGTACACGAGCCACATCGCCGCGACGAAGTACAGTTCGTCGCCGATTCGACTCACCGCGTGGCCGGCGTACAGCCGACGGAAGTTCGTGTGGCCGACCAGCGTGACCGTCTTCGGGTCGCGTATGTAGTTCCCGAGTCGCCGGTGTGGGTTGCTCATACTCGCCTGTGAGTATATCGAGCCCCATTATCGTTCGGCGAAATACGTTTCACTAACCGTTTTGACAGATTCTGTCGGTGCTTCCTGCCACGACTTTCATGGGGCAGGACAGCGAACGGTCGTGTATGACGGCCCCTTCCGGGAACACTGCTGGACTCGAGGACGAATCGACGCGTCTCGAGGACCCCACCGATGCGCTCGAGGTGCTTGGAAACGAGACGCGGATCGCCATTCTTCGGGCGCTCGCCGAGGCTGACGGCCCGCTCCGGTTCACCGAACTTCGCCAGCAAGTGGATGTCCGTGATTCCGGACGGTTCAACTATCATCTCTCGAAGCTCTGTGAGTACTTCGTCCGGGAGACAACTGACGGCTACGAACTCGGCCATGCAGGGACGCGTCTCATCGCGACGGCCGATATCGCTGACTCGAAACCGGGTGTCGACGACTCCGTGGCCGCCGATACGTGCCCCGTCTGTGGGGAACCGGAGTGTGGGAAACTCTTTCATATCCACCTGACGCCGCCGTGGCGCGAGTCGTAGCGTTGTCACTTCGAGGCCCCGAGAAACGCGATTTGGACATCTCTCGGCGTTCGTCTCTGCATGAGGCGACTGTCCTGCACGACGTACGCCCCTGTACGGCGTTCACTGTCCTGCACGACGTTCGGTTTCCGTCCGACCTCATCGCCGTCATGAAGGACTCGAGAGACGTCGATAGCTGAATCCTCATAACCGCGTCATTCAACGATTGTCGAAGTCCCCACCACCGATCAGCGTAACTCCGGCAGGACGAAAGAACATGAGTTATATCGCTCAAATCCACTCGAACGAATAACGCCAAAATTGCACCTATGTCTGGCAAATATGACCTCATTATCGTCGGCGGTGGTATCAGTGGCGCGTCACTGCTGTATGCCACGGCGAAGTTCACTGATATCGAATCGATAGCACTCCTCGAGAAAGAAGCCGAGATTTCGGCGATCAACTCTCATCACACGAACAACTCACAGACGCTGCACTTCGGGGACATCGAGACGAACTACACGCTCGAGAAAGCCGAGAAAGTCAAAGAAGGGGCCGAGATGCTGGCCGGATATCTCGAACACTACGACCTCGACCGAGAGCTCCACGCCAAGCGAAACAAGATGGTGCTGGCCGTCGGCGACGAGGAAGTCGCCCAGCTCGAGTCCCGCTACGACGAGGAAGGCTTTGGCGACCTGTTCCCGAAACTCGAGGCGATCGGTCGCGAGGAGATTGCGGAACTCGAGCCAAAGGTCGTCGAGGGTCGGGACCCGAGCGACGAACTGCTCGCCTTGCGAACCCCCGACGGCTACGTGGTCGACTACGGCGAGGTCGCCAAGTCGATGGTCGAGCAAGCGAACGAAGAGACCAACGTGGACGTGTTCACGGCGACGGAAGTCACTGATATCACCGAAACGTACGACGGGTTCACGCTCGACACCGCTCGCGGGAAGTTCGACTGTGAGGTGGCTGTGGTTGCGGCGGGCTCACACAGTCTCCAGATCGCAAAGGACATGGGCTATGGCGAGGACAAAGTTTTGCTCCCGATTGCAGGCAGTTTCTTCCTCGCAGAAAACTTCCTCAACGGGAAGGTCTACACCCTGCAAATGAAGAAACTCCCGTTCGCTGCAGTCCACGGCGACGCGGACGTTCACGACCCCTCGATTACCCGATTCGGTCCGACCGCAAAGCTCGTGCCGACGCTCGAGCGCGGGCGACTCTCGACGGTCGAAGACTTCATCGACGTCTTCGGATTCAACCCGGCGGCGCTGGCCAGCTACGGAAACATTCTGGCCGACCGCATCCTGTTCCCCTACGTCGTGCGCAACCTCGCCTACGACGTCCCCGAGGTCGGCCCGAAATCGTTCCTCCCGCACGTCCAGAAAGTCGTCCCGAGTGCGACCCTCGACGACATCGAACGCGCCGAAGGCTACGGTGGCGTCCGCCCGCAGATCGTCGACACGAAGCGGAAATCGCTCGATATGGGCGAGGCCAAAATCGTCGGTGACGACATTATTTTCAACATCACGCCCTCGCCGGGTGCTTCCACGAGTGTCAAAAACGCGATGCAAGACGCACAGACCGTGGTGGAGTGCTTCGACGACGAATACACGTTCGACGAAGTCGCGTTCCGTGCTGACACCATCGACCAGTTCCCGCGTGCTGAAGTCGAGCTGAGCGCGGAGGCTGAAGCCGACACGAAAGCCGAATCGTCCGCGGACTGATCGGTTGTCCTGCTCGCGTATCTCGAGTGAAATGTGACCGCTCGTCCTGCCGCCAGTTCGTCTCTCAACGACTCCACCCGAAGCTCTCGAGCGCTTTTCGATCAGAGATACCCGAACAGCGTCCCCACCAGTACGAGCGACCACATCAGAATGCCGACAATTAGCATATCGTTGAGTCGGCGGTCTCGAGTCGCGCGGCGGGCCGCTCCCCCGGCGATCAATCCGAGCGCGACGATGACGAACATCCGCTGGAGGACGACGTCGACGGGCAGCGAGTCGACGTTCATCAACCCGTAATCGAGCCAGATGGCGAGCGCCAGCGACAGCGAGGCTGCGACGGCAGCGTCCAATCTGGATTCGAGGCCGCTGGCGATGGCGTAGGTCGCGATCGGAATCCCCAGCGCGATCACCGGATACAACATCGCGGCGATCATGTGCATGGTGAGGAAATCGGTCCAGCGCTCGAGGGCGATGCCCGCGATACGAACCCCGAGGAACAGGGTGAGGATAGTAAACGCCAGAATCAGGTGACGGGCCTCGAGTCGGTCGTAGGCTGCCTCGAGGCGCTGGCGGTCCACGTCCGTGAGGTGTTTGTCGACGCTGTCGGGGGTGCGTTTGGCGACCTGCTGGCCGGCACTCGCCATCCCAAGCAACAGGAGCGGTGAGAGCAGCATGCCGAGCGTGTCGACTTTGGTAGCCCACCCGTCAGCGTCGGATGGCCCCGAATTATCGACGTTGATGCGGACGACGTCTTCCTGTGGATCGACGTTCGGCATGTCCATGAACTCCTGTTCGACTCGAAGTTGGGCAGCCTCGACGCCGTCGACGCGGTGACGCAGGGTGAACCAGTCGAAGTGTTCGGTGTGGGTCTGCATCGCAACCCACTGGTCGTCGTCGTTGGGGCTTTCGTACAGCCGGATGTGCATTCGCTCGCCGTAGTAATCACCGTCGTCGAGTTGGCGGGTTTCGGTCATCCAGTAGGGATCGCCGTCGCCGGGGTCGACCCAGGCGTACCTGGTCGTCCCGGTGGCGTCACCCCACTCGGTGCCCGTGGCGTGGTGGCCCTCGTCCTCGATGAACGAGAACGTCTCAGGCTCGGCGTCCATCTCGTCTTCGTCCAGCTCTTCCCAGTCACCGTCGCCCGCTTCGGTCAATGCGACGACGACTTCGTCAGCTTCGCCGCGGACGAAGACGTTCAACGGACTCCGTTTGTCGTGGGCCTCTCTGGCGCTCATGAACGCCCAGATCGAACTCTCGGAATCTTCGAACTCGACCATCTCGAGTTCTGGCTCCTCGGTTTCCTCGGGGGCGATGTCGCTGGTCGACGGCGATAGCAACAGCGACGGCCCACCGACTAAGAGGAAGGCGATCGCGATGAGTGCGGTGGCAACGACCAGTGAACGGCGCATTGGTGTAACAAGTTGATAGTCACGCAAACCGAATCAATCTAGGGATACCGTCCACCCACGAACGTGGATACACAGACGCCTCAACTCGAGTCGCTGCCCTCGCACTCACTCGCCAGTGGTCGAACCGGTGATGAATATCGCGAACGAGGAGATGCGCTCTCCCGTTCGCTCGAGGCTTATCGCTCGGTTTCGGGGCCGACGGTGAGCACTGGGACGGGTGCCGTTCTGACGACGCGCTCGGAGACGCTGCCGACGACGTTGGTCTCGTAGGCGTCGCCGCTGGTTCCCATGACGATGAGGTCGGCGTCGTTTTCCTCGGCGTAGCTGACGATACACTCGGCAGGACTGCCACTGTCGACGATGGTTTCGGTGGAGACGCCGGCATCTGTTGCGGCTGTCACGGCTTCCTCGGCGGCCTCGAGCGCTTTGGTTCGCAACTCCTCGCGAACGCTCTCGACGCGCTCGTCGTCGAGGACGAGAAACGCGCGGTCGTCGACGACGGAGATGACGTGGAGGTCGGCGTCTCGAGTGCTGGCAATGTCGATGGCGTGTGCGGCGACCGTCGATGCGTGGTCGCTCCCGTCGGTGGCAAAGAGAATCCGGTCGTACATCGGTAGGTGTGTGTTTCGTGGCGAGACAAAAGAACGTCTCCATTATCCCGTGTTCGTGGGAATGGTGCTCGAAACCGGTATATCCGATTTCGAATGCCTTAATACAATTTCAATACCAAACACTATGGTGATAATAGCGATTACAATTACCGGTGTCGACGCTTCTGATCCCAAACGGGACCGCGGCGACTGCTTCATCCGGTTCGTCGTCCACGACGGTGACCGCAAGATCGGAGGAATCGCTCGTTCTGCTCGTTCGAGCCAACAGACGATTTAGGTGTGTAGAAAGCGAGTGGGTACCTATGATCGAGACCATTACCATCGACCGCTTCAGCGAGTTGCTCGACGGGGACACGGCGTTCGCGCTGCTCGATACACGGCCACGCGAGAGCTACGAGGCCTGGCATGCCCCTGGCGCGAAAAACGTCCCGTTCGAGCCCACAGAGGACGTTACGGACCGCCTCGAGGAAATCCGCGAGTCGGTCGGCAACCACGAGCGGGTCCTGACCATCTGTGGCAAAGGTGTGTCGTCGGGCACGCTAGCGGCGAAACTCGCCCGCGCTACCGACGCGTACGACGTCGTGGCCGTCGAGGGCGGGATGAACGCCTGGAGCCGGCTCTACCATCGCGTCCCAATCGACCTCGAGGATGTCGAAATCGTCCAGCTACAGCGGCGTTCGAAGGGGTGTCTGTCCTATCTCATCGGGGACCCCGAAACCGGGTCGGCGCTCGCTGTCGACCCGACGGCTGACCTCGAGGCAGTCTTCGCTGCGGCGGGAGAGTACGGCCTCCGAATCGAGGGCGTGGTCGACACGCACGTCCACGCAGACCACGTCTCCGGCGGGCGGGACCTGGCGACACGTCTCGAAGTGCCGTACTATCTGCCCGAACGGGCTGCAAGCCGGGGTGTCGAGCACGCATTCGAACCGCTCGAAGACGGGCAGACCCTCGCCATCGGTGGCCTCGAGGCCCGCGTTCTGCACACGCCTGGGCACACGAGCGATGGCATCTCACTGCTCGTCGACGACCGTGCGGTACTCACCGCCGACACCCTGCACGCCGAGGCGGTGGGCCGCACGGAACTCGAGTTCGGCGACGAGGACGCTGAACGCGGCGCGCGGATGCTGTACGACAGTCTTCACGGGACGTTGCTCGAGCTTCCCGACGACGTCGTCGTCCTGCCGGGCCACGTCGGCGTCAGTACGGACGGTCGGTTCCAGACTGGCACCCCTCGAGAAGCGATCTCGACGACGGTCGGCACCGCTCGGACGGAAATCGATGTGCTCTCGCTGTCCGAAGACGCGTTCGTCGACCGGCTCGCTGGAGCTGGCGACAAACCCGAAAACTACGAGACGATCATCGCGATCAACCGAGGCGCACGGGCACTCGACCCGGACGAACGGGTCGAACTCGAGATCGGGCCAAACAACTGTTCGGCCTAATACGGAGTGGTGTACCGCCGTACTGCCAGTACGGATAGGAGGTTAGCACTCGGCGTTTGTACGGGGGCGACTCAGTGCTACCGCAGGCTCGTCTCGAGGCGAACGATACGCTCCTCATCGAGGTAAAAGCGGTCGGTGAACGCGAACAGTTCTGGCTCCGCCTCACCTTCC
The DNA here is from genome assembly GCA_025517525.1 of Natronosalvus hydrolyticus. Taxonomy (GTDB): domain Archaea; phylum Halobacteriota; class Halobacteria; order Halobacteriales; family Natrialbaceae; genus Natronosalvus; species Natronosalvus hydrolyticus. The sequence goes on along the minus strand of JAOPJZ010000011.1, from coordinate 9,974 downwards.
CCAGCGGTCGGTTCGTCGAGTACTCGCCCGTGGACGACGACGGTTGCAGCCCCCTTTTCGTCTCGCTCGAGGGAGACGTCATCGAGTTCGTGTCGCGTGTGGGGATTCGGTCGTCCATCGCGCATGAACTCGATGAACGCCGCTCGGGTTTCGAAGGTCCTGTCCGGCCGATGCTGAACGAATTCGGGCCCGAGCAGGGTTTCAAGGGCGTTATAAGCGTGCTCGTCGAGCGCCGCGTAGTATTCCCGAACGATTTCGCGCGGAGTGGGCGTCATCGTTGTTGCACCGTTTTATGCTCCTTCTATATCGGCGAGCGCCTCGATATCTTCGGCCGTTGGCGGTTCGTCACCCGAGGTCAGCGATTGGTGGTGGCGTTCGGCGTCGCCCCGATAGTCCTCCCCCTGGTCGACCTCGCCACGGCTGTAGTGTGTCGCCGCGCGAGCGAACCACTTGGCCGCGTTTCGGCGTACTGTCGCCCGTTCGTTGGCGTCCTCCGCAATCGCGGCAACCCGTTCGCTTTCGGTGTACCGGCGTGCCGCATCGAACGCCTCGAGGGCATCCGTCAAGGATTCGCTGGCGGTCTCGAACGCGTTTTCTGCGGTGAGCCAGTCTTTGGTTTCGAACGCGTCGTACCCTTCGTGATAGGCGGTTCGCCCCTCGAGATACCACTCGAAGGCGGTCCGATACCGGCCGAGTGCCGTCTCCTCGTCGGAAATCCCCTCGATGGCGTCGCGAACGGCCTCGAGGTCCGGCATCTCGGTGGCCTCGTCGGCGGCCCAGGCGTATCTGACGACGCGATCGGGGTCGAGCACGAACAGGGCTCGCTGGGCGAGACGGTGATGGCCCTGTAGACCCGTTTCCTCGAGGACATTGTACATCTCGGCGACGGAGCCGTCGTTGTCCGAGACCAGCGGAAAGCCCAGGTCGAACTCGCGGGCAAACCGTCGATGGCTGTAGGCAGTGTCGGTCGACAGGCCAAGAATCCGCACGTCGGGCTGGAGCGAAAAAAGGTCGATATCGCGCAACGAACACAGCTCTTCGGTACACATCGGGCTGAAGTCAGCCGGATAGAAGGCGAGGAGGACGACCCCGCTGTCATCGATGGTTTCGTCCAGCGATATCGGGCGAATCTCGCCGTCGACGACGCCGGGTCGGGTAAACGATGGTGCAAGCGCCCCAGTCTCGAGCATACGTCCCGTAAGTACGTCGGTTACGTATGTCCTGTGGCCACCCGCTCGAGCAGGGTATTTATATCACGGCGGTCGAGTCCCCCGTTTCGTTCCACGGTGGTAAAGTACGTCGACCACGTAGGGAGTGTGATGCGAAACCCCGGGATTCTGTGGATGCTGCAGGTCGCTGCCGGGCTGTCGATGGCTGGCCCCATGTATATCGTGGCCGTCGAGTTTGCTCGGAGTGGCGACCTGCTTTTCGGTGCGTTGATGTTCGTCTTCGGGACGCTCGCGCTGTTCGCCCCGAACTACCTGCTCAAGCGCATCGGGGGGCCGCGGGCGTGGATCAAACGCCGACTGGCCCGTCGCCGGAAGGGCGACTCGAGTGAACCGTCAGCCTCGAGTGACGCGAGCGGGCCGAGCGAAGTGACAGGCTCGAACGGAACGGAAACCTCGAGTGGACGGTCCGGCCAGGAGGTGAACGCGGACGCTCGCTCAGAGCCACGAGGAAGCGATGACGGAGGCGGACTGGGTGTCCTCGAGCGGCTCCGAAACCGGTGAACTGCCACCCGGACACCAACACCTTTGCTCGTCGCTCGCCCATTTTCGGTATGTCTTGTCCGTATCTCGAGTATCGCTCGTCGGGTGACGGCTACGAGTTCGACACTGAACGCCCCTTCTGTACCGTCCTCGAGACCTTCGTCCAGCCGATGCGCGCCGACATCTGTACGGGACGATATGCCCTTGAGCACGGCCGCGACTGTGAAATCTATCGCGAACACGTCGGAGACGGGAGCGATTGAGATGGGGTATGACGACTACCTCGCTGGCGAGCCGGTGATCATCACGGCTGCGCTGACCGGCGGCGTCCACGGGAAGGAGGCCAACCCGGCGATTCCCGAAACGCCCGCGGAAATCGGGGAGGCTGCCGCAGCAGCCGAAGCCGCGGGCGCAGCTGTCGTCCACCTCCATGCTCGGCGAGACACCGGCGAACGCGCGTTCTCGACCGAACGGTTTCAGGCGGTGACGGACGCGGTTCGCGAACGGACCGACGACGTCATTATCCAGCACTCGACCGGCGGCACCGGCGCACCGCTGTCGGTCCGTCGGCAACCGCTTCAAACCGACCCGGCTCCCGAGATGGCCTCGCTCGATATGGGACCGCTCAACCGGTATGACCACCTGACGAGCGAAAACCCGCGCGGAATGGTCGACGAGCTGTACGACGAAATGTCAGAGCGCGGTATCAAACCCGAACTCGAGGTGTTCAACGACGGCCATCTCAACGAGGTCGCCGGGTTGCTCGAGCGTCGGGACCTCGAGGAGCCGGTCTATGCGACGCTCATCTTCGGGGGCGGGACGCTCTCGCCGCCGCACCCGCGAAACCTCCTCAACGCAATCGAAAACCTGCCCGAGGGGGCGCTGTTCAACACGCTCGGGTTCGGCCCGCATCAGCTGCCGTTGACCACGATGGGGCTGCTCGTGGGCGGCCACGTTCGCGTGGGCCTCGAGGACAACGTCTACTACCGACGCGGCGAACTCGCCGAGAGTAACGCCCAGCTGGTCGCCCGGACGGTCCGGCTGGCCGAGGAACTCGAGCGACCGGTCGCAACGCCAGCGCAGGCACGATCGACTCTTGGGTTGTGACCACTCGAGTATCGATCTGTTTGGGTGTGACCACTCGAGTGTCCGTCTATCAGTGGTGAATCACGCTCACTGTGGGTGTAGGCACTGTCGGGTTCGCCCTGTACTTTACAGGATCGTACAATCTGTGCCGTTGTCACTCATAGCTCGAGAAGAGCCACTTTCGACGCGTTTTCAACTCCAATAGCGAAATTCTAAGTAGTACTCGTTCATCGATCAGGATTGAAGGAAAAATGTTTTCAATACTGGTCTATGACCTATGACTACTCACAGGTGACGTGAATGGTAACAATGGAAACGACAGCGCTGGACACCGAACTCAGCCTGTTCAAATACGACACGCTCGAGCAGCTCCCCGCGAGCTATCGCGATCTCGAGGAAGCCGAACGAACGCAACGAATCGAGGCCGCACTCGAGGAACTGGGCGACGAGGTGGTCATTCTCGGGCACAACTATCAGCGCCGAGAGATCGTCGAACACGCCGATTTCGTCGGTGACTCCTACCAGCTCTCGGTTGAAGCGGCCGAAAGCGACGCCGAGTACGTGATCTTTGGCGGGGTGACGTTCATGGCCGAATCGGCCGATATCATCACTGACGACGACCAGACGGTGATCTTGCCGAGCATGGAGGCCTCCTGTCCGATGGCAGGAATGGCCGAAGCCCTCCAGGTGGACGCCGCCTGGGCCGAAATCACGGCGGCAGCCCCTGATTCGGACATCATTCCGATTACGTACATGAATTCGTATGCCGACCTGAAGGCGTTCTGTGCGAGCCAGGGCGGCCTCGTCTGTACCTCTTCGAACGCCCACCGTGCGTTCGAGTGGGCGTTCGACCGCGGCGACAAAGTCCTCTTCCTGCCCGACAAACATCTCGGAGAGAACACGGCCCACCGACTGGGTATGGAAGATCGAGTTGCGACGTGGGACCCCTGGGACCCCGAGGGCAAGGACCCCGAAGCGGTCGCCGAAGCCGACATTATCTGTTGGGATGGCTACTGCCAGGTCCACGAACGCTTCCGCGTCGAACACATCGAGAAGGTCCGCGAGGAAAACCCCGATACAAAGGTCATCGTCCATCCCGAGTGCCGTCGCGAAGTCGTCGAAGCGGCCGACAAAGCCGGCTCGACGGCCGACATCTGTCGCACGGTCGAGGAAGCCGATCCCGGCGATACCTGGGCAATCGGCACCGAAATCCACCTGACGCGACACCTCCAGCGCTGGCACCCTGACGTCGAGGTCCTCCCACTGTGTGGCGACGCCTGTATGGACTGCAACGCCATGCGCCAGATCGACCCCAACTACCTGACCTGGGTGCTCGAGGAACTCGTCGCTGGCCGAGAACGAAACGTCATCGAGGTCGCTCCCGAAGAGAAGGAACTGGCGAAGGTGGCTCTCGAACGGATGCTGGAGGTCTAACCATGGTGGGGACACCCGACACCGCTGATGTCCTCGTCGTTGGTACCGGCATCGCCGGCTGTGCGGCCGCCCTCGCAGCGGCACGCCAGGAAGCCGACGTTCTCGTTCTCACCAAAGCGTCCCGACCCGAGGATGCGAGTACTGACTGGGCTCAGGGCGGCATCTCGACCACCCGGGGCGAGCCTGCCACGTTGAAAACGGATATCCTCGAGGCCAGCGACGGGACGGCCGACCCGGACGCCATCGACACGCTGGTCGAACACGCCGATAGGGCCGTCGAGGACGTGCTGCTCGAGACGCTCGAGATAGAATTCGACGAAACGGACGGCGGCGAGTTCGACTACACGCGCGAGGCGGCGCACTCCGACTCGCGCATCCTGCACGTCGATGCCGCCACGGGCACACACATCCTTCGCCCCTTCCTCGCCCATCTCGATACTCTGGAGACCGTCGACATTCGCGAGGATACGGCCGCCCTCGAGTTGCTCACCCACGAGGGCCGCGTCCACGGCGTGCTGACTGACGCATCCGAAACGGGACAGCCAGTGTTCGCCGGGACGACCGTCCTCGCCACCGGGGGAATCGGCTCGCTTTATACGCGGTCGACCAATCCGCCGGGTGCCACCGGCGACGGCATTGCCATGGCTGGACTCGCCGGGGCCGAGGTCGATGATCTCGAGTACGTGCAGTTTCATCCGACGGCGTACGCGGGCGACGGGACCGCCCGTTCGAGTGACGAATCGACGAGCGACCGAGCACCCACGTTCTTGCTCTCGGAAGCCCTTCGCGGCGAGGGCGCCGTGCTCCGAAACGCCGACGGCGAGCGATTCATGCCCGACGTCCATCCTGACGGGGAGCTGGCTCCGCGGGACGTGGTCGCTCGAGCCGTTGCCCGCGAGCGCGCCCGGACTGGCGAGGTCGTTCTCGACGTCTCCCCGCTCGATTTCGAGACGGCGTTTCCCGACCTCGCGGAAAAATGCCGCGAGCGAGGCATCGAAGGGGACGAAATCCCGGTCGCTCCCTGCGAACACTTCCTCTGTGGCGGAATTGCCGTCGACGAGAACGGACGGACGACACTCGACCGACTGTACGCCGTCGGGGAGTGTGCCCGGACGGGCGTTCACGGGGCGAATCGACTGGCGAGTACGAGCCTGCTCGAGGGGCTGGTCTGGGGGCTTCGGGCGGGCGAACACGCAGCCTCGCTCGAGGTCGATCCCAAACCAATCGAGGCACCCGACCTGCGCAACAGCGACCCCGAACTCCCGCCGGGATTTGCCGCTGAGAAGTTCACCCGACTGCAACAAACTATGGACGACGCACTCGGCCTCGAGCGCGACCCCGACGAAGTAGCACGGGCGGGGGCCGTCTTCCGCCGTCTCAAAGGCGAGGTTGACGCCTATCGGCGGACGCGAACGTCTCGAGACCTTTACGAACTCCGGAACGCCTGTGTCACGGCCCTGTTGGTCGCTCGAGCGGCGGCCAAAAATCCCGATTCGAGCGGCTGCCACCACGTCGTCGATGGGGCTCGTGACACGGTCGCCGGCCAGGTGCGCTGATCACCCGAAATCGGCCACGCTGCGGGCGATACAAAACTGCGCGCTATAGTAGGTCGCCATGATCAACAGCCCCGAAAACGTCACGTCCGCGACGAACATATTCCACGAGAGGATGGCGTCAGAGGTGACGAACAGCAGGCTACCGACGATGGCCCATCGGTTGCCCGACAGGAGGGCGGCCCAGGCCATCGTCAGGATGACGATGATGTAGCCGGCGACAGGGAGTAACAGGTGCGTGTCGCCGGCTCCCTGGATTGCCGAGAGTAGTGGGATGGCGATCGCGACGCCGAGCGCTGCGAGTGGAACGACGCTGGCGACACGGGCGCTCGTGACACGTGCTCGAGTCAGAAACCCTGCCAGATACCAGAGGTGCCCCAGGAGAAAGGCGGTGAGACCGACCAGAAACCACTCGAGGGTGACGTCACCGATGGCACAGAAGCCGAGTCCGATCACGATGAACGTGTGTACGCGGTCTCGGTCCGCCGGAAGCAGGGATATCGCGTAGCCAATGATCAACATCATCGGAAGCACTTTGAACGCGAGGGACAGCCACAGGGGGTCACCCGGCGCGAACCCGATGTAAAACACTGCGGTGAGGACGATGGCAGCCGGCACCCAGTGGCGTCTCCTATTCGCCAAGCCACGGTCACTCGTCATGGTTCTGTCGTGTAACTACGAGCATGTCACCTCGAGTAGTTAAGTGTAGTCGCCGGTTCGGGGCCACTCGAGTGATGGGTTTTGGTTCACTCGAGGATTACCGAGGATCGCTATCAGCTGTGATCGTTCGTGATCGGCTTCTCGACTGCATCGGCCCCGCCGCTGGCGAGAGCACCGGAGTGCTCGCCCTCGGGCGATTCGGACGCGGGAACCACGTGAATGTCTCGTTGTGGGAACGGGATCTCGATGCCGGCCTCGAGGAACGTTTTGTAGATCGCCCGGTTCAGCTTGTGTCGGGTCTTATTCGCTCGAATCGGCGAGCCGACCCAGCACAGGAGTTCGTACTCGAGGGCGGAGTCGCCGAAGTTTCGAAACCGCATCCGGGGTTTGGGCGAGTCGAGCACGAGCGATTCGTCTTCGGCGATCTCGAGGACGAGCGCTTCGAACTCGTCGATGTCGGTACCGTAGGCGATGCCGATGGGGAGCTTGAGCCGTTTTCGGCGCTGTGGCGCCGACTGGTTGATGACCTTCGCGGCGTTCAGGGCGGCGTTCGGCACCGTGATCAACACCTCATCGCGCATCATGAGCGTCGTCGAGCGAACCCCGACTTTGACGACGGTGCCGGCCTCGCCCGAGTCGAGCGTTATGTAATCGCCCAGTTTGTACGTGTCGTCGAAATACAGCGCGATGCCGCCGAAGAAGTTGGCGACGGTGTCTCGAGCGGCGAAACCGACGGCGATGCCAGCGACACCCGCAGCCCCGAGCAGTGGGGTGATGCTGTACTCCCAGACCGAGAGCAACGCGCCGATAGTGCCGACGAAGACCACGAGCGTCCAGACGTTCGAGAACACCGGTGCGAAATCGAACCGCGAACCTTTGTCTTTGACCTCCTCGACGAACCGGTTGACCACCCGGTTGGCGGCGAACGCCCAGGCGACGATGATGACCGATAACGAGGGCCGTCCAAAGAACGTATCCAACTGCTCACTGGTCAACAACACGTTCTGGTTGATCGTCGGAACCTGGGTCAGCAAGTAGACGCCGGCGAGGGCAACCGTGAGGACGACCGGGACCCGGAGTTCCCCGACGAGGATGTGATCGTACGCCGTCCGCGTTCGGCTGGTGTAACGCAACAACGACCGCAAGACGACGACCTCGAGGAGGATTGCGATACCGACCGAGACGCCAATCAGGAGCAGCGTCGCCTGCCAGGCCGGTACCTCCTCGAAGAGAGCCGCCAGCAGGGAGATAAGTGCATCAAGCATGACTTACTCACGATTGTGAGTGACCTAACTCTTTCTCTCAGTGTCTGAGGGGCCTATTTTCGATCATCAAAGGAGAAAAGCAGGCCGTTTATCACATCACACGAACCCATGTTACCCAATGATCACTCACGGACAGATCGAGCGCTGGCTGGCCGAAGACGTTGGCCACCACGACGTCACCAACGACGTGCCGGGGGAAACCACCGGTCGACTCGTCGCCAAAGAAAGCGGTACCGTCGCCGGCCTCAAGGCCGGTCGTGCCGTCTTCGAGTATCTCGGTGTGTCGGTGCTCGAGACGGCCGCTTCGGGAACCGTGATTGAACCGGGCGAGGTCGTTCTCCGTGTCGAGGGGCCGGCACGGGACGTGCTTCGGGGTGAACGCGTCGCCGTCAACCTCGTCGGCCACGCGTCCGGTATCGCAACCCGGACGGCGGCAGTCGTCGACGCCGCTCGAGTCGAATCCGAACACGTCACCATCGCGGCGACACGCAAAACGACGCCCGGATTGCGCGGCCTCGAGAAACGGGCAGTCGTCGCCGGCGGCGGCGATACCCATCGTCTCGACCTCTCACATATGGTCATGATCAAGGACAACCACATCGCCGAGATGGGCCTCGAGCGCGCTATCGACCACTTCCGCGAAACGGCTTCGTTCTCGACCAAACTCGACGTCGAAGTCGAATCCACCGACGATGCAATCCGGGCCGCTAACGCCGGGGCCGACATCATCTTGCTCGATAACTTCACTCCGGAGGAGCTTCGCGAGGCCGTCGACACCCTCGAGTGCGACCTCGAGCCAGCCGTCGCCGAGCGCGTCCTGACCGAAGCTAGTGGTGGTATTACGCTCGAGACGGTGCCCGAGTACGCGGCCACTGGCGTCGACATTATCTCGATGGGGTCGCTCACCCACTCCGCGCCATCGCTCGACCTGTCGTTCCGGACGGGATAGGCGCTCTGCACTATCGTTTTAAAATCTACTCGTGAAACAATAGTTTATAGCGAACGCCACGCAGAACACTACATTAGCGATTCTGAAACGTCCCTCTCACTCGAGTGCCTTTTCCATCGTCACGAAATCGTACGATCGCTCGGGGCGGTCGTGGTGTTTGATCGGTTCGTAGCCTCGCTCGCGGTACCACTCGAGCAAGAACGGGTGGTCGTCGAACGTCGTCAACTGGATACAGTCGTAGCCGTGATTGCGCGCATAGCGCTCCATTCGGTCGACCAGCGTCGAAGCGATTCCTTCGCCCTGTCTGTCGGGTCGAACTGCCAGCCGTTCGAGATACGGTTCCTCGCTTTCCTCGAGGAGGCGGACTGTGCCGACAAGTCGGTACTCGTCGCTCGTGTTGGAGTCACCCGTTTCGTTCACGTTCCTGGCCCCGTCGGACTCGAACGCCAGCAGGGTTCGTGCGTCGGCCTCGAGCCAGTCGCCGACGGTTTCGGCGTCGATCTCGGTCATACGAGAGGGGAATCCGAGGTCGGCTGCGCTCCCATAGGCCTGGCGGTACAGCCTCGCTACCCGGGCTGCATCAGCCGGCTGTGCGGGTCGGATCTGGAGGGATGACACGCTGGTTCTTTTGAGGATGGCGAAAAAGCTCCGTCGAAATCACCCGCAAGGGAAGCCACCATTACAGAACGACACCGACAGTGGATTCGTCGGGAGACGTGATCTCGGGGCCTGTTCCCCCGACCGAGCAAATTGATAGCGATTCCTGGGCGCTTTGGGACACTCGAGCGGTACCGTTTCCCCCTCGAAAATCGCAGTAGTTTCAGGAAACACTATGAATACCCTGGACTGCCTACGCTCAGGAAGCCGTGAAAGACTACCCCGCTCTTCCCCACGCGACGGAGGCCCCGGATCGGCTCTTCGAATCCGGGCATCTCTGGCTCCTCGAGAAGGTCGACGGGGAACCGTTTCGATTCCAGGTTCGTTCGTCGGGGCTGCTTCGCTTCGGGGACCGGAACCGCTGGTACGACGACCCAGATGCGGTCCCGCAACCGTACCAACACGCCGTCCGTCACGTTCGAGCGAACCTCGAGCGGTCGGCACTCCGGGACGCGGTCGACGACAGCGAATCGCTCGTTTTCTTCGGCGAGGCGATGCACCGACAGCGGATCGACTACGACTGGGATCGGATGCCGTCGTTTCTCGGCTTCGACGTCTGGAACGACGACACCGACCGGTTCTATCCGCCCGACACCGTCGAACAGATCTACAGGCGGTTCAAGGCGAGTGCCTCGGGGCTTGACCCCGAGGGTGAAGCCGA
>JAOPJZ010000010.1 GCA_025517525.1 Natronosalvus hydrolyticus | reverse complement strand
AACTCTCTAGTTCTAACGGACTAAACCGACGCCGCCTAGTGATTCACCAGAGCCGTCTACTGTAACTGTTTACCAGTGATTGCCGACCCGGTATGGGAAATCACCGGTAAGCGACTATAGTAAACCGTTTTAGTCGGCAGAGATCGAGACCGGTTCGAGGGAACCGTCCGGAACGACGCCGTTTTCGGACCAGCCGCGAGCCGCGTAATACTCCTGGATAGCCGCCTCGAGGTCCGGCAACTCGTAGGGCGTGCCGTCGTCGTTCACGTCGAACCCGCGCTGGTTGTTGAAGTGACGTTCGCGCGTCACCGTTTTGGACCCAACCTCGAGCAACGCATCGATGGGAGCACCGAACAGGGTCTCGAGGCGATCGTCGGTGACGTAATCACCTCCGAAGGCACAGACGATACCCGTATCACGGAACGCCGAGGCGTTTTCTTCGTGAACCAGCGTTTCGGCTTTTCCGAGGGTGCCTTCGGGATCCAGTTCGCCGCTGTACTCGAGGCCCAACATTCCGGCGTACATGTGGTCAGCACCACGGTTTGCGACGGCATACGAGAGTCCCTGTCCGTGCAGGACTCGGCCGTCGTGGGCTGCAAACTCCATTCCTTTGACCGTGTAGTCGTCGACGCCCAGTTCGTCGTGACAGCGGTGAACGCCCTCAGCGAGTGTGTCGCCGATGCCCTCGCGGTAGGCGATTTGTTCGGCCAGTTCGTGGGCCAGGTCGGCGTCGCCGAACGCGTCCTCGCTTTTGAGGTAAGCGGCAATCGTCACGCCCGCGGAGATGGTGTCCATCCCGAGGACGTCACACAGTTCGTTGCTCTTCATGACGTCGACGATGTCGTCGACACCCTGTAACGAACCGAACGAGTAGACGGTCTCGAACTCGGGGCCTTCGGTCTCGAGGCCGGTCTCCTCGTCTCGAGTCGGGAGTTTGCAGGCGTATGCGCAGGCCGAACACGCCCCTTTCTTGTACTTTTTCTCCTCGACGGCGTTGCCACCGATCTGGTCGGCGTGTTCGAACGAGTAGTCGTCAAAATACCGCGTCGGGAGCGAGAAGTTGTCGTTGATGAACTCCGTCCCACCGGTCGTCCCCTGCCGTTTCATCCGGTCGTCGGACTGGGCAGCCTCCCGGTGTATCTCGGACTGGATCGACGGCACCTCGATAGCTGGGGCCGACTCGCCCTCGAAGGTGACGCACTTGACGTTTTTCGACCCGAGGACGGCACCAAGCCCACCCCGGCCGAAGGCACGCGAATCGAACGTCATGACGCTCGCGAACCGAACGAGGTTCTCACCTGCGGGCCCGATGGCGATACAGTGCTCGGGCCCGAGGTCGCGCGTCTCGGCCATGTACGACGAGACTTCGGGAACCAGCGCGTTCTCGAGTTCGGGGACGGCCTCGAACTCCACGCCCGAATCCGTGACGTGAATCGCCAGCAACTCGTCGCTTTCACCGACGATCTCGAGGACGCTGATGCCGGTATCGGCGAAGTTTCGCGAGAGATAGCCGCCGGCGTTGGTCGACGCAAGCCCGTCGGTTAGCGGCGACAGCGCCGTCATATTCATCCGGCCGGTGAAGGACATCTGGCTCTGCTGGAGCGGCCCCGTCGAGAGATAGGCCCGGTTTTCGGGGCCAAAGGGGTCGGCATCGAACGGAATGCGGTCGTGAGCCAACGCGGTCGCCGTCGCCCGGCCGCCGACCGTTCGCTCGAGGAGGTCGTCGATATCGATTCGCTGCGCGCTTTGCTCTGACACGTCGACAGTAAGGAGTGAGCCGCGAGCGTGAAGCATGGCTCGAGGTTATGTGTCCAGATGCTTAGCTCTAGTACTCTTTTTGGTAGGCAGTGACGTCACCGTCTCGGGTACCACCAACACGAACTGTCGAGCGCACCCAGCGCTGGATACTGGCTGTGCGGGTCCAGTGCTGGACGCTAACTGACCGCAGAAACGGTGTACCGGTAGTGGCCGCTACGGCGTCAAATCGGCGGGTGCTGACGGCCCAACCGATCAGAGGTCCATGCCGCCGTTGACGTCGATCACTTCGCCGGTCACGTAGGACGACTCTTCGCTTGCCAGGAACCTGACGACGGAGGCGATGTCTTCGACTTCGGCAAGCCGCTCGAGTGGAATCCCCGCGATGATTCGTTCGAGGACGTGTTCCGGAACCGACTCGAGCATGTCAGTCCGCGTGAAACCTGGGGCGACGCAGTTGGCCGTCGACCCACCTTGGGCCAACTCGAGGGCGATCGTTCGCGTAAATCCGAAGAGGCCGCTTTTGGCGGCGGCGTAGTTTGCCTGTCCGAAATTCCCCTGTTTCCCGACGACGCTCGAGATGTTGATGAGTCGGCCCTCCTCGGCGTTCCAGATGTCGTCGTAGAACTCCTGGGTACAGTTGAATGTCCCGCCGAGGTTGACGTTGATGACCCGGTCCCACTCCTCGCGCGTCATCTCAACGAACTGGGTGTCTGCGGTGATGCCCGCGTTGTTGACGAGGACATCCGCGGGCCCGAATGCCTCGTGACACCGCTCTCGCATCTCGACGACGTTCTCCCTCTCCGTAACGTCTCCCTGGACGGCAATCGCTTCGCCGCCAGCCGATTCGATGGCCTCGATCGTCGACTCCGCCGCCTCGTCTGAGGAGCGGAAGTTGATAACGACGTTTGCACCCTCTGCGCCGAGATGTTCGGCAATACCCCGCCCGATACCGCGCGCCGATCCGGTGATAACACACGTTCGTCCGTCCATAGACATGGTTAGATACACATAGGACAGCCGGTGATAAATAAGAACCTGTGATTGTGTTGAACAATGACGCGCTCGAGGAACGTCCCTCGAGTGCGAATTGCTATTGATTTACAATTAATTCGGTATGAATACCATACTTCAGGGCATTCATTATCTCTTAAGCTACTGAAGATGTACCATTTGAACAAACTGAAAACGTTACAGCAGACGAACGTACCGCACATCAGTTTCGAGTGAGTGTGCTCGCCGTTATCGGTCCTGGGCCTGGTCGATCCAGTCCTCGAGTCGACTCGGAGCAATACCCGTTTCGGCCGCAAGGTCGGCCACGTCTGCTTCGGCCAGTTCATCGAACGATTCGATGCCCGCGTGGGCCAGGTCCTCGGCGTAGGCCTCCCCGATGCCGGTGAGTTCGGTCAGGTCATCACCGACGGATGCTGCACCAGCACTGCCGTCTTCGCCCGCAGAGTCGTCGTCAGTCGCCCCACTCGAGGCCCCCGCATCTCCATCGCTTGCCTCCTCGAGCTGGGAGCGTTCTTCGAACCACTCACAGACCTGCGGCCAGAGTTCGTCGTGGCTGCGCGAGGAGACGCTCATGCCGATGTGGCCGGTAGCGAACTCGAGGATTTCGGTATCGTCGCTCGGAATGGCGTCGTTGAACGGTTTCGACGCCTCCGGTGGAATCAGGTGGTCGTAGGTCGCGACGATCTGGAGGACCGGCATCTCGATGTTCTCGATGTCGACGTGTTTGTCGCCCAGATATAGCTCGTTTTCCATCAGTTTGTTGTCCTGATAGATGTCGCCGATGAACTGGTCGTAGGTCGCGCCGGCCACGTCGATACCTTCTGCGAGCCAGCGTTCCATCCGGGCGAAGTTTTCGACGAACTCCTCGTCGTCCATGTTCTCGTAAAACCGGACGTACTTCGTGACGTTGTTGGCGACGGGGTCCATCAGCGCGAAGCCAACGTCGAGGAACTCCGCCGGAACGTTGCCGAAGGTGTCGGTGACGCGTTCGGGTTCGTAGTACTCGTCTGCACCCCAGAGTTCGAGGACGCCGCCATCGCCAGCGAAGCACAGACCGGCGGCCATCAACCCGAGATTTCGTACTTTCTCGGGGAACAGCGCCGCGTACATCGACGTCATCGTCCCGCCCATACAGTAGCCGAGGATATTGATGGCGTCCAGGTCAGAGCGTTCGCGAACCACGTCGACACAGTTGTCGATGTACCGTGAGACGTAATCGTCGAGCGTGATCGAGCGGTCGAGCGCGGAGGGCTCGTCCCAGTCGATCATGTACACGTCGAAGCCGGCCTCGAGCAGGGTCTTCACGACAGAGCGGTCGGGCTGGAGGTCGAGAATGTACGGTCGATTGATCAGCGCGTAAACCACCAGAATCGGCACGTCGTGTTGGCTCTCGGTCTGGGATTCATAGTGCAGTAGTTGGAGTTTATTCTCCTCGTAGACGACCTCGCTGGGCGTCTGGCCCACCTCGACATCGTTGAGGGTTTCAGCGCGGTCGGGAGCCACCTGTACCTTCTCAGCCATCTCCGCAGCCCCTTCCCAGGCCTGGCGCTGGATGTCCATCGCGAATGCGTACGGATTTTTCATTGCTCCTCCAGATGCTCGAGGACGCGGTCGAGTTTCTGCTCGACGGCGTGCTGGCGACGCTCGAGTTCGACCAGTCGGTCGCCAACTTCGACGACGTCGCTTTCGGTGGCAAACCCGAGCGTTCGAAGGGTCGTCTCGGCGGCCTCGTCGGCTTGCTGTTGGGCCTCGAGGACGTCGCCGACGGTTTCACCGGTCAGTCGGGCGAACGCGGTGGTCGTCATGACCTCCTTGAACGCTTCGTTCGAGGTGTTCAGCCAGATATCGCGGAACTCCTCGAGGTCCACGTCTTCGCCCTCGACGACGTCGTTCATCCGCTCGACCATCTGGTCGGAGGCGTCCATCCAGGCCTCGTAGGCACGGGAGTAGCCCTGGACACCCTCCGACAGGTCGTCCTCCTCGATGGTGCCTTCGACCGCCTCGGACCAGCTTTCGACGAACTGGGCCTGGGCTTCCATGTTGGTCTCGAGTGCGTCCATGAACTGTTCGTTCCACTGTTCGACGAAGGCGTTCCACTGGTTCGTGTCGGTGTCTGAATCTGTCATTGCCATTGATGGGGTTGGAAAGGTGAAAACGTTAGGGGATAGTGTTCGTACGTGTGCGCGTCGCGTGTGTCTGTGGCCGGAAGGCCACCGTCGCAAATCGGCTCGATTCGGAATTCAGGCCGAAACGTCGAACTCGTCGGCAGCCTCCTCGATACTGATGGAGACTTTCTGGACGTTGTCCGCGAACTGGTCGTGGGCCTCGAGGGCGTTCTCGACGGAATCGTCGACGACGACGGCGTACTCCTCGGCGAACTCGTCGTAGGCGACGCTCGATTCCTCGACCGCTTCGACGAGCGCTTCGAGGGATTCGATCTGGGCCTCCGTCGCGGCATCGAAGCCGTCGTCGACTGCGGTGCGGAGTTCCTCGAGGTCGGTGCTTCCTTCGGGCATGGACTCCTCGAGCGTGTCGAAGGTAGCGTGGACGAGCCCCTTCGTGAGCTCTGCGTTGCCCTCGATGAGCGATTCGGAGGTCTCGAGACCGGTAGTGAAGGCGTCGAAAGCGGCCTTCTGGGCCTCGAGGGCGTCGTGGGTGAGCGCCTGATGTTGTTCGATTGCGGTGCGCTGGGCGTTGAAAACGGCGGTGAATGGGTTCTGTGTCATGGGTCTGTGTGTCGGGTTGGTCGTTGGGTTATTCGTCGTCTCGCGAGCGTTTGACCGGGATGACAACCGTCTGCACGATGTCACCCTCCTCGATATCGAGGGCGTCACGTTCGGGCTCAGGGATACTGATTCGACCCCCGCTCTGGACGCGCGCTTTAAACGTCGCGGTCCCGAGGTTCATCGGCCCGAAGGCCGACGATGAGTCGAAGGGGTTCATCCCACCCGCCCCGGTCAGTTGGCTCAGTGCGTCCTGTTGGGACTGTGCCATCTGCTCACCGGCTTCCTGGAGCTGTTTCGTAAACAGTGCCGGGTTCATCCAGGGCAGTTGGTCGTCATCGTCTGTCATCACTACCACATAAGCGGCCACAGTGTATAAGCCTTTCCACTGAATACCATCTAATACCATTGAATGGTTTCAAAGGGTTATGGTCTTTCGCTGTTGGAATTCGTTATTCGGAGTGACTGACAATCGAGACCGAGTGGCAGAGCCAAAGGAGTGATAACACCCTGCTCCCTAGATGACGGCTACGATGGCACCACAACAGTTCGGGGCGGCACAGTTTGCCAGCGCCTGGTCCTCGATGGCGACCAGTGTACTCGAGGGAACGACTGCGGCTAACAAAGCTGCGGTCGAAGCCATGTTCGCACCCGTAAGGAGCAATGGGAAGGCAGCAGCCACGGCGGCCGACACCGATGAGTCGAGCATCGACACGCAGATTGAAACCGATCTTCCATCGATCGCCTACGCCGACCTCGACTGGGCGTTCGAACGAACGGTCGACGACCCCACCGACCTCGGCGTCGGTGACCAGGTCACGTTCGAAAAGACGCTTTCAGAGGATGACGTTCGCGCATTCGCTCGTGTGAGTGGCGATACGAACCGCCTGCACCTCGACGACGCGTTCGCCGCTGACACCCGATTCGGTGAACGGATCGTTCATGGCACCCTCGTCTCCGGCCTGATCAGTGCCGCCCTCGCCCGCCTCCCCGGACTGACGATCTATCTCTCACAGGACCTCGAGTTCCGTGGCCCCGTCGGCATCGGTGACCGGGTCTCCGCCCGCGTCGAAATCCTCGAGGATCTGGGCAACGATCAATATCGCCTCGAGACCGAAATCCGCGATGAAGACGACGACACTACCGTCATCGCTGGGGAGGCGGTCGTGCTCATCGACGAACTACCCGACGCTTGATACGGTCTACTGTAACTGTTTACCGGTGATTGCCGAGGCGGTATGGGAAATCACCGGGAAGAGACGACAGTAAACCGTATCAGAAAGCGATGTAGTCTCTTCGATCCTCGTTCTCTCGGGATTGCAATCACCCGGAGACGCCTGTCAGTTAGTATTCTCGGAAAACGGCGGTGACCACGGCACGAACGGTTATCGTACCCTATCAAATGTTGGATGATTATTCAGGACTGAACGCTTCGAACGCACTAGCGAACGAACACCCGGATTGATGCCGACCCACTCGAGGTGTCCACCTGATGGCAGACGCTGCAACCGCCGTCCTCGACCGAATCGTCGACGGCAAAACCGTCGTCCTGTTGCTCGGGGACGACGGCGAAACGGTCGACCAGCTAGACGTGCCACTCGCGGAGCTCCCGTCGTCTGCTCGAGTGGAGGGGGACCGTTATGCAGGTGAGGATAGCCGATGGCGAACTCCGCTCGGTAGAGCCCGACCTCGAGGAAACCGAGCGGCGTCAGGAAACGGCACAAGAAAAGTTCGACCGATTCTCGAAACGCTTGTCGGATCGTGAGGAGTGACTGGAATTGGTATCACTGGGTGCCGGTTAGCGACCGCCGTCCGGTAGTAAATGCATCACTTTTCGGCCTGTGGGATCTTCTCGAGGTCGTCTCGCGTGGGCAATCCAGGGATAACCTCTCGAGCGGTGACACAGTGGGCTCCGGTTCGACAGCCAAACCGAGTTGCCCCGGTGACGTCGTGGTCGGCCGTCAACGCCACCGCAAAGCCGGCGTTAAACGCGTCCCCGGCACCCGTGGTATCGACCACGTCGACGACAGGAGCTGGAACGCGCTCGAGGTCGTCCTCGGTGATAATCAGCGCACCGTCCTCCCCGATAGTCATTACCACGCAGCCGACACCCAGTTCGAGGAGTTCGCGACCGACGGTTTCGTTCGGGATGTCCGCATCCGGTTCGTGACCGGCCAGCAGTCGCGCTTCGGTCGCGTTCGGCGTCAAGTAGTCGACTGACTCGAGGATTGGGGCCGGGAGTTCTCGTGCAGGGGCAGGATTGAGGACGGTCCGAACGCCCGCTTCCGACGCGAGTTCGACCGCTCGCTCGACGGCCTCGTCACCGATCTCGAGTTGGCAAAGGACTACGTGTGCGTTCCGAATTTGCTCGCGAGCGTTTTCGACGTGCTCGGCACGCAACTCGGCGTTCGCCCCCGGAGCGACCGCAATGGCGTTCTCCCCGTCTTCGTCGACGATGACGAATCCCGCCCCAGTTGCGACGTCGTCGACGCGTTCGACGGCCTCGACGTCGACGCCCTCTCGAGCCCAGAGGTCGAACGCCTCGTCACCGTAGTGGTCGTCGCCCACGCAGCCCACGAACGAGGCGGTCGCTCCGAGTCTGGCCACGCCGATAGCTTGATTTGATCCCTTTCCGCCGGGACCTTCAACGAAATCAGAGCCGAGGACGGTCTCTCCGGGAACTGGTATCTCGTCTACGTCGATCACGAAGCCGGCGTTGTAACTGCCGACGACAGTCACTCGGCCACCCGAAGAGGCCGCATCCTCACCGTCCGCGTCAGTACTCACCCTCGCCCACCTCGCCAGTGACGATTTCGACGCCGCTCGAGGCACCCAGGAGTTGCGCCCCTGCCTCGAGCAATTCGATGGCGTCGTCGAACGTCTTGATACCGCCACTCGCTTTCACCTTCGTTTCCGGGGTCGCGTACTCGCTCAGGAACGACACGGTCTCGACGTCGGCTTTGCCACCGGCTCCCCAGCCACTCGAGTTTTTGATGTAATCGAAGCCCGCGTCGACGGCGGCCTGCGTCAGAAATTCCCGGCGCTCGGACGAGAGGGCCGCGAGTTCGAGCATGATCTTGACGGTCACGTCACCGGACGCGTCGACGATGGTCTGGAGTTCCTCCCGGACGGCCTGGTCCTTGCCCGATTTGACGAAGCCGATGTTCGGCATCACGTCGATTTCCTCGGCTCCGGCCGCAACTGCGTCACGTATCGCGACCGCCTTCGTCAACGGTCGGTCACCACCCATCGGAAAGCCGACAGCGGTACAGACCGTGACGTCCGAATCAGCCAGTCGGTCGGCGACGTGTGGGACCCAACACGGTTGCACCATCGCCCCGTCGAATCCGTACTCGAGGCACTCGTCACAGAGTTCGTCGATGCGTTCTCGATCTGCCGTCGGCGTTACTTCGGTATGCTGAATCCGGCCAGCAACATCGGCCGTAGTGTATGTCATATCTCATCATTATCTGCCACCGTCTATTATGGTACCGACTTACACCCTGTTTGGAGGGCATGTGTGCGATTCGCCCGTCACTATCGACGCTCGAGGCGACGCCAGAACGGCAACTTTGTCACCGTCGTTCGAACCCGTGGCTGGCGCGGAACCCAGAACGCGAGAATCCCGAGCAAAAAGCCCGCGAGCAGGAGTTCGAGAATGACCGACGAGAACACGGCGACAGCGAGAACGAACACGCCGCCAGCACCGAGCTGTCTCGACGCCTGTCGCTCGAGCAGCGAGCGTCCGTGCCAGACGAGCAACGTCCCGATTGAAACCCCGAGCAGGACGCTCCCCGTCGTGCTCTCGGTGAACGAAACGACGACCAGCGAGATGAGGCCAGCAAGTCCGAAAGTGGCGCCGACGGGCGTGGGGCTTCGGTTACGGAGCCACAGGGCAACGCCGAGAAAGAGTATCCCGAAGAGGAAGCCGGCGACGACATCCTCGATGTAGTGGGCGCCCAGAACGATCCTCGAGAGGCCAACGGTGAAGATAACCGAGCCAGCCACCGCGAATCGCGTCCGTCGGGTAGCGATCTCCGTATCGACAACCAGCAACCCCCAGAGGACCGTCGCCGAGAGCGTGTGCCCGCTCGGAAACGATGTCGTCGCTATTTCGGCCGGATGCGCGTAAATCGGTCGAACCAGGGCGGGAAATGCCGCTGGATCGATCGGCGGGTCCACCGGCGGACGCTCGATATCGTTCAGATGCTTGAGCAGGCTGCGAAACGCGTAACTCCCCAGGACGATACCGAGCCACGTTGCCGCTCGCTCTCGAGCACTCACCCAGTAGATCGTCAGCAAAACCGGCACCTGATAGAACGTGCTCCCAAGGAACGAAAGGACCGTCAGCAAAGCTACGAGCCAGAGTGGGGCAATATCCCGCACGGCTTCGACAGTAGCGGGGTCAAAGAGCATCGTTTCCAGCACTGTGTGATGTATCATAATCAAGTCATTGGTTTGAACTTATTGGATTTTCGTCCACTTGGGCGGGGGTAGTGTCCTCACGTTTCATCGAAGGCTGTCACGCGTGGGCACTCTTGGTAACCAGCTTGCGAACGACTGATGTGTGTCCTCGAGCGTGGCACCTTTGGTGTCCTCGAGTGCGCGTTCCGCCCTGTGCGTTCGACTCCGCAGTTCACAGAAATGCAAGGAGGAAGCCCACGACTTCAGTCGTGGGTCGATGACGGTGAAAACACCGCTATTCGTCACTGATAATACAGGTCTCGAGCAGCCATGACGCTTTCGGCGTTGTCGAGAGACGACAAGAGGACGACGCCTGCTGGGTCACGCATCTATAATAGCCAGTGAAAGTCATTGCACACCCTCTCGCAAGCGTGCATCGTGGTAGGTGTGTAAATCGTTTCACTGGCTACTATAGGCCACATACCTGCCGTAGCCAGTCACTGGCCGTGGTCACAGAAAGGACGGCCCGTCGACGGTCGCCGTCTCGGCGTCACGCCAATCGTGTGCCGGTTCCCAGCCGAAGGTCGCTCGGGCCTTCGCCGTCGAAAAAGCGGATTCCTCCCCAGTCAGGTCACAGTCCGCTGGCAGGTCACCGAAGACGGCTTCGATCGTCTCGGCAGTGTCTCTCCCGAGATAGTTCGTTTCGGCGACGGCGAGATACGCCTCGTGACCGTCGATTTCAGCCTCGAGTGCCCGGTCGATCAGGGAAACGACGTCCCGAACGTCGATGTACGACCAGAAGTTCCCGGACTTCTCGGCGGTGTCCGGGTCGAACGATTCCCGAACGCCCGTGAGGTCGTAGGCTCCCGGATAGTTCACCCACGAGGGGCGAATCGAAGTGACCGAAATCCCGTCACGACGGACGACCATCTCCGCTAGCTCCTCTCCGACGAGTTTCGAGGTCCCGTACGGGTCCTCTGGTCGTTTGGGGTGGTTCTCGTCGATGGGGAAATAGTCCGGTAGCCACACGTCTTCGGCAAACGGCATCCCGTAAATGCTCTCGCTCGAGGTCCAGACGATATCCGCATCCACGGTGCCCGCCGCGACGAACGTGTTGTACGTACACTCGACGTTGTTCGTAAAGGTTTCAGTGCCGGTGGCGATTCCCATCTTTGGAATCGACGCACAGTGGACGACGGTGTCGGGATCGACCGTCTGCATCACCTCCCACGCCTGCCCCTGGTCGGTCAGGTCCACTGCATAGAACTGAGCGTTTTGTCGGGTTTTCGGCGGTCGCTCGAGGTCAACACCGGCGACGTCGTGGCCCGTGTCCGCCAGTCGCTCGACGACCCAGCTGCCGATACCACCGGTTGCTCCGGTAACGAGTACGTGCATGGAAAACGGGTTTGTCCGTCTCGAATTAAGTGGTGTGATCAGTTGCCGTCCCCCGTCGATCAGCATTGTTGGGTGTTTACGATTCAATGCACACGCGGTGACTGGGGATTTGAACTACCTCGAGACGTTTCGGGTCGCTCACTTCGTTCGCTTTCCGGGTTGCGACTCGTCTCATCCAAACCCAGATTCGATTTCCACTGAACGAGCAACTCGCTTCGTTCGCCGATTAGTTCAGCAAAAATGCGCTGGCTGGGATTTGAACCCAGGTTGTGACCATGGCAAGGTCACGTGATACCACTACACTACCAGCGCCCTGTTGCATCTAACTCTACTCCGTGAGGGATGTATAAGCGTTGCGAATCGTGACGCCTGCGACACACGACAGCATACGCCCGTCACTCGATTTCCTCGAGTATCGAATACACCGACCTCGAGGCCATACACTCCCCGAACCCGTCACAATCGGCACTCACTGCCTGTCAGCACACGGGGCACTCTCTCCGAAGTGACTGTGTGTGCGAGTACCAACGTTCTGAGCACTGTGAACGCCTCACAGCCGGGATTCTAATCCGGCACCCTTTTAAGACCATGTCGGTAACAAAGCGCTACAGTCTAGTGACGAGCCGCCGAAGTGGCGGTATGACCACAAGCGTACTCGTGCCGTCGTCACTCAGCCGGGAAGCCGAGGACCAACGCGAGGCGACTCGCAAACTCGGATATGTCGCTCGCGCGGCAACCATCTTCCGGGCCGACAGCCTCATCGTCTACCCAGACCGGGACGGCGAAACGGGGCGATTTGACGGCGGGTTCGTCGAAACCGTGTTACGGTACGCCGCGACGCCCCCATACCTTCGAAAGGAGGCCTGGGGCAAGCGGGACGAACTGGAGGCCGTGGGCGTCTTACCACCGCTCCGCACTCCGTCACAGACCGGCTCCGAATCGAACGGTTCGGGGTCGTCAAGACAAGGAATCGTGACCGAGGTCGGACCTGAAGGGCGCGTCCGGGTCAATTGCGGACTGCAACACCCGATCTCCCTCAACGCACCGCCATCGATGGCGGTGCAAGAAGGAGAGCGCGTGACCGTCAGGATCTCTTCGCGACGACCGGTCCGTGCGAAGCTCGTCGACGAATCCCCACCGGGATTTGCCGTCGAACGCATGGACCTCTCGGCAGCACTCGGCCGTGAGGACGCTGGCGTTCGCATCGCTGCGTCCCGCTACGGTGAACCGCTCACCGTCGGGACACTGGGAACGCTAGCCGGGCGCATCGAACGGGACGGCATGACCGTCGCCTTCGGCGCACCCGAACGAGGGTTGCCGGACATCCTGGGCATCGATCAAACGGCCGTCGAGGCCGCATACAGTGGCCAGGACGACGCAAACGTCGAACCCAACGATCTGGAAACGGGGTTCGACCTCTGGCTCAATACGGTTCCGCATCAGGGCAGCGACGTTGTCCGAACGGAGGAGGCTCTGTTCGCCACGCTCGCGCCCCTCTCACTGAGAACGTGATAGAATGCCACAACCAAACGCACCACGCAAAGGCTCACTCGGATTCGGCCCACGACAGCGGGCGACCAGCGAGGTCCCACGCTTCAATTCGTGGCCGGATGACGACGGACAGCCATCGCTCCAGGGCTTCGCGGGCTACAAGGCCGGCATGACCCACGTGGTAATGGTCGACGACACCGCAAACTCGCCGACCGAGGGAATGGAAGAGACCGTTCCCGTTACCATCGTGGAGACGCCGCCAATGCGCGCCGTCGCTCTGCGTGCGTATGAGAACACACCGTATGGACAGAAACCGATTACCGAGGTCTGGACGACCGAGTTCGTCGACGAACTCGAGCGCGTCCTCGACGTCCCCGGAGACGACTACGACGCCGATGCCGCCGAAGACGAACTTCGTGCGGCACTCGAGGAAGGTCGTGTCGATGACGTTCGCGTCATCACCCACACCGTCCCCGGCAGCGTCCCCTCGGTCCCCAAGAAGAAACCCGACGTGATGGAAACGCGTGTTGGCGGCGGCTCCGTCAACGACCGCGTCGATTTCGCGCTCGAACTCGTCCACGAGGGCGGCGAGCACGAGATGAACGACGTCTTCCGCGCCGGCGAGTACGTCGACGCGAGCGGCGTCACGAAAGGGAAAGGAACGCAAGGTCCCGTCAAGCGATGGGGCGTCCAGAAGCGCAAGGGCAAACACGCCCGGCAGGGATGGCGCCGCCGCATCGGGAACCTCGGTCCGTGGAATCCAAGCCGCGTTCGTTCGACCGTGCCACAGCAGGGTCAGACCGGCTACCACCAGCGGACTGAACTGAACAAGCGCCTCGTCAATATCGGCGACGGCGACGACGCGTCTGTCGACGGCGGCTTCGTCAACTACGGCGAAGTCGACGGCCCACACGCGTTGATCAAGGGCTCGCTCCCCGGGCCGAACAAGCGCCTCCTGCGCTTCCGCCCGGCGATCCGACCCGGAGACCAGCCGCGTCTCGATCCCGAGGTGCGCTACGTCTCCACCGCATCCAACCAGGGATAAATCATGCAGGCAACAGTACGAGACCTGGACGGCGAAGACGCGGGGGAGATCGACCTCCCGGCGGTGTTCGAGACGAACTACCGCCCGGACCTGATCGCTCGCGCGGTTCGCGTCGCACAGGCAAACCGAAAACAGGCCTACGGTGCCGACGAGTTCGCCGGAATGCGAACTCCCGCCGAATCGTTCGGCAGCGGCCGCGGGATGGCTCACGTCCCCCGACAGAACGGACGCGCCCGGCGCGTTCCACAGGCTGTCAAAGGACGGAAAGCCCACCCGCCGAAGGCCGAGAAAGACCAGGGCGAATCGATCAACAAGAAAGAGCGACAGCTCGCCACCCGAAGCGCCATCGCCGCGACGACCGACGCAGACGTCGTCGCCGAGCGTGGCCATGTCTTCGATGAGGAAACCGAACTTCCGCTGGTCGTCAGCGACGAGTTCGAAGACCTCGTCAAGACCAAGGAGGTCGTCTCCTTCCTCGAGGCAGTCGGTGTCGACGGTGACATCGAACGCGCCGACGAGGGGCGAAACGTTCGCTCCGGCCAGGGAAAACTCCGTGGCCGCAAATACCAGTCCCCGAAATCCGTTCTCTTCGTGACCTCGAGCGAAACCGGTCCGTCGCGTGCCGCCCGCAACCTCGCGGGTGCCGACGTGGCGACCGCCGCCGAAGTCAACGCAGAGGATCTGGCACCGGGTACGCAGGCCGGTCGACTGACCGTCTGGACCGAGAGCGCCGTCGAGGAGGTGGCTGACAGATGAGCAGTCTCATCGAGTTCCCCCTCGTGACGGAGAAGGCCATGAACGACATGGACTTCGAGAACAAGCTCCAGTTCCTGGTCAACGTCGACGCCAGCAAACCCGAGATTCGGGACGAAGTCGAAGACCGCTTCGACGTGACAGTCGACAAGGTTAACACACAGATCACGATGCAGGGCAAAAAGAAAGCGACGGTGACCCTGAGCGACGACGACGACGCTCAGGAAGTCGCCTCCCGAATTGGGGTGTTCTAACCATGGGACGACGAATCTTCGGCCAGCGACGAGGTCGCGGTGCACCGACGTTCCGTGCCCCATCCCATCGATACAAAGCCAAACTCGAGCACAAACGTGCAGACGATTCCGACGTGGTGTCAGGGACGGTCGTTAGCATCGAACACGACCCTGCACGCTCGGCACCGATCGCCGCCGTCGAGTTCGAAGATGGCGACCAGCGACTCATCCTCGTTCCCGAGGGGGTCGCTGTCGGTGAAGAAATCCAGGTCGGCGTCAGCGCCGAGATAAAACCCGGGAACACGCTTCCGCTCGCCGAGATTCCGGAAGGGGTGCCCGTGTGTAACGTCGAGTCCAAACCGGGCGATGGCGGCCGGTTCGCTCGCGCCTCGGGTGTCAACGCAGACCTGATCACACACGACCGCAAGGCTGCGGTCGTTCAGCTGCCAAGTGGCGAAGTCAAACGGCTCGACCCACAGTGTCGGGCGACCGTCGGCGTCGTTGCCGGTGGCGGCCGAACCGAGAAGCCGTTCGTCAAGGCAGGAAAGAAACATCACAAAATGCGCGCCCGCGGGATCAAGTGGCCGCGCGTTCGCGGGGTCGCCATGAACGCCGTCGACCACCCATTTGGTGGTGGCGGACGTCAGCACCCCGGCCGTCCGAAATCCGTTTCCAGGGACGCACCACCTGGACGGAAAGTCGGTGATATCGCCTCCCGGCGCACCGGTCGAGGTGGAAACAAATGAGTCAGGAGTACCGAACCGGCCGTGAGGGTGAAGAGTTCACCTACCGCGGTCACACGCTCGAGGAGCTTCAGGATCTGGAGCTCGAGGAAGTCGCTGAACTGCTGCCGGCACGTCAGCGACGGAGTATCGTGCGCGGGTTTTCGGTCGAGCAACAGAAGCTGCTCGAGAAAGCTCGCGAGAAAGACGAACAGGAGACGGCCAACTCCCCGATCCGGACGCACCTGCGCAACATGCCTGTGCTCCCGGAATTCGTTGGCCTGACGTTCGCCGTCTACAACGGACAGAACTTCGATCGTGTCCGCGTCGAACCCGAAATGATCGGCCACTATCTCGGTGAGTTCCAGCTCACCCGAACGTCCGTCTCGCACGGACAGGCTGGTATCGGTGCGACGCGATCGTCGAAGTTCGTCCCACTGAAGTGATCATCGTATGGGAATCAACTACTCAGTCGACGCCGACCCCGACACGACCGCGAAAGCGATGCTTCGGGAGCGTCACATGAGCAACAAGCATAGCAAAGAGATCGCCCGCGAGCTCAAGGGCAAAACGGTCGACGATGCTGCGGCATATCTCGAGGCAGTGATCGCTGGGGAGCGCTCGGTCCCGTTCCGATCGCACAACTCCGGCGTCGGCCACCGATCGGATATCGATGGCTGGGACGCCGGTCGCTATCCGGAAAAAGCCAGTGGAGCGTTCCTCGAATTGCTCGAGAACGTCTCGGCCAACGCCGACCACCAGGGCTTCGACGGTGGGTCGATGGAAATCGTCCACTGTGCAGCCCACAAGGTCGGCGAATCCGTCGGCCGCAAACCGCGAGCGATGGGACGTGCCTCCGCCTGGAACACGCCGCAGGTCGACGTCGAGATCGTCGTCGCCGAGGCAGACACCGAAGAGGAGGGTGACGACTAATGGCAGACGAACACCAATTTATCGAAAACGGCCTGCAGCGATCCCAGATTGACGAGTTCTTCGAAGAAGAACTCGGCCGTGCAGGCTACGGTGGTATGGACGTCGCCAAGACGCCGATGGGAACCCAGATCGTCCTCAAGGCCGAAAAGCCCGGGATGGTCATCGGCAAAGGCGGTGAGAACATTCGGAAGGTCACGACGGCACTCGAGGAGAAGTTCAACCTCGAGGACCCACAGATCGACGTACAGGAAGTCGAGGAACCAGACCTCAACGCCCGCATCGTCGCCGACCGACTGGCTAACGCACTCGAGCGTGGCTGGTACTTCCGGAAAGCCGGCCACACGACGATTGACCGGATCATGGACGCCGGCGCACTCGGTGCCGAAATCGTCCTCGCCGGGAAAGTTACCGGCGCACGCTCGCGCGTGGAGAAGTTCAACCGTGGCTACATCAAACACAACGGCGAGCCCGCAGAGGAGGTCGTCGACCACGGACAGGGCGTCGCGGTGATGAAACTCGGCACCATCGGTGTCAACGTCAAAATCATCCCGCCGGGAGCCGAGCTTCCCGACGACTTCCGTATTCACGACGACGTCGACCTCGAGGAAGTCGTTCCCGAGGCAATCGAGGCCAACGAGGCCGAAGGCGTCGAAGAACTGCTCGAGGGTGAGCCCGAGGACATCGAGGACGAACTCGAGGCTGACGAAGCAGTCGACGCCGAGGACGAAGCCGTCGACATCGACGAGGATGTCGTCGAGGAAGTCATCGAAGAGGAAGTCGTCGACGATACCGAAACTGACGCCGGCGAGGCCGAAACCGCCGTCGACAGTGAGGAAGACATCGAAGAGGAACTCGACGAACTCGACGAGGAGATCGAAGCCGAAGCCGAAGATCTCGTCGCCGAGATGGAAGACGACTCCGAGGAGGATGAAGAATAATGGCGATCTTGCACGTTGACGAAATCCGCGACATGACGCCCGCCGAACGGCAGGCGGAACTCGAGGATCTCGAAACAGAACTGCTGAACGCCAACGCCGTCCTCGCCGCCGGTGGTGCCCCGGAGAATCCGGGCGAAATCGGCGAACTCAAGCGGACGATTGCGCGGGTCAAGACGATCCAGCGTGAAGAAGGGGATCTCGAATGAGATCCGAAATCCGAACGGGCGACGCCCGTGAGGAAGGCGAACTCGAAAGCGAGGGGTCTGAGACGCCTCGAAACGGAGGCGGCGGAACCGCCGACGACCAAGACGAATAAAGAAGATGGCACTGACACCCGAAACACTCCCACGACACGAACTCAATGGCCTCCCGGTACGGGTCGTCGATAGCGACGACGCCGACCGGATCGGTATCATGGGGCGAGTCGTCCTCGAGACGACCAAGACCCTGTCCATTGAGCTGTGCGTTCCGCCAGAAGCGGACCGATGGCGATGCGATGAAGCCGGCGAGCGACGTGAAAACGGGGATTCTCGGGTGCTTACTGTGCCAAAATCGGGCTCAGTATTCGAATTCGCGATCACAGATGAAGCCGCCGGCGACGAGAAGTCGCTGGGGACTGCGTCCAAACTGGCCGACACACAACCTGCCGATTTCCCGGCAGACTGCGCCGGCGAAGACGTAGCCTACGTTACGGTCGATGGCTCGCGACTGCTCTCACGACCCGCCCGACGCACCGAAACGAAAGGTGACTCACCATGGCAATAGGACTAGACGTTGAAACCCCTCCGGAACCAGAGAACCCGGAGGAATACGACTACGAGAAGTGTCCGTTCTACGGCGAATTGTCCGTTCGAGGTCAGATCCTCGTCGGCACCGTCGTCTCAACGGACATGGACAAGACCGTAGTCGTCGAGCGAGAGTACGACGTGACGGTACCCAAATACGACCGTCAGATGAAACGTCGCTCGCGCATTCCGGCACACGTGCCGGGCGTGCTCGAGCCACTCTCGGTTGGCGATACGGTCAAAATAGCAGAGACCCGACCACTGTCGAAGACGAAATCACATGTGGTCGTCGAAGTAACCCAGAAAGCAACCGAAACCGACGTCGCCGAGTTGACGCTGGAAGAAGAACACGATCCCCAGCTGTCGACCGAAGACATCGTCGGTGAAAACGACGGTGATGCCTGATGGAGGCAATGAAAGCCGACGTCACGCAAGGCCTGGTCAAAGGCTCGCTCGTCACGTGTGCTGACAACACGGGCGCACGCGAACTGAAGGTCATCAGCGTCGCGGGCTACCACGGCACCAAGAACCGCCAGCCAAAGGCGGGACTCGGTGACAAAGTGACTGTTTCGGTCACCAAGGGTACCCCCGAGATGCGACGACAGGTCCTCGAGGCCGTCATCGTTCGCCAGCGGCAAGCGATCCGCCGGCCCGATGGCACCCGCCTCAAGTTCGAGGACAATGCCGCCGTCATCATCGACGAGAACGAAGAGCCCCGTGGCACCGAGATCAAAGGGCCAATCGCCCGTGAAGTCGCAGAGCGCTACGGAGCGATCGCCAGCACGGCGACGATGATCGTATGAGTATCGAACTATGACGAAACAACCACGCAAACAACGAACACAGACGGAGCGTGCCCCGCTTCACCAGAAGCAAAAACAGGTTCACGCCACCCTGTCAGACGATCTCCGCGAGGAGTATGGCCGCCGACGCACCCGTGTCAACTCGGGCGACCGCGTCGAGGTCATGCGCGGTGACTTTGCCGGCGACGAAGGCGAAGTCATCCGGGTCATCCTCGAGGACGCCGTGATCCACGTCGAAGGCGTGACGGTCGAGACCGCCGACGGTGAGGAAGTTCCTCGCCCCCTCGACGCCTCGAACGTCCGTATCGTGGATCTCGACCTCTCTGACGAACGGCGCGAGGCACGTCTCGAAGGTGATAGCGAATGAGTAACCACCAGAAACGACTCTCAGTACCGAAATCGTGGCCGGTCGAACGCAAGACCAACGTGTTCACGGTCAAAGCACGTGCCGGCCCACACGGCGAAGCCGGCGTCCCGCTGGTCATCATCCTGCGAGACGTCCTCGGCTACGTCGACTCGAAGAAAGAGGCCCGGTATGCCCTCTCCCAGGATGCAATCCTGGTCAACGGCGAGCCGATCAATGACGAGAAACGTCCCATCGGGATGTTCGACATCGTCGCGTTCCCACAACGCGAGGAGTACTACCGCGTCTTCCCCGACGAAGGCGGTCGTCTCGCACTGACGGAGATCGATGCCGAGGCGGCAGACGGCCGACTCGGTAAAGTCACCGGTAAACAGCAGGTCAAAGGCGGTAACACGCAGTTGACCCTGCACGACGGGACGAACGTCACCGTCCACGACGGGGACTACAACGCCAAAGACTCGATTGTCATCGGCAACGAGGACAAATCGATCGTTGCCCACTTCCCGTACGAAGAAGGTGCACTCGTGACCGCCGTCGCCGGTAACCACGGTGGCAAAATCGGCGAACTCGTCGAGATTGACGTCACGCTCGGCAGCGGTTCGAACATCGTCACTATCGAAACCGACGACGAGACGTTCGAGACCGTCGAGGAGTACGTCGTCGTGATTGACGAGAATTTCACCGACGGAGGTGACGACGAATGAGCGAGGCTAGCGATGCCGAGTTCCACGAGATGCGCGAGCCGCAGGTCGAGAAAGTCGTCGTCCACATGGGCGTCGGCCGTGGTGGTCGCGACCTCGGGCGTGCCGAGGACATCATCGAAGCAATCACTGGACAGCAGAGCGTCCGCACGCTCGCAAAGAAGACCGAACCCGAGTTCGGTATCCGCCAGGGCGACCCGATTGGCACGAAAGTCACCCTTCGCGGTGACGATGCCGAAGACTTCATCGAGACGGCACTGCCACTCGCGAACCTGTCGGCGAGCCAGTTCGACCAGACGGGGAACTTCAGCTTCGGCGTCGCCGAACACACTGACTTCCCAAGCCAGGAGTACGACCCCACTATCGGGATCTACGGTCTGGACGTCACGGTAAACATGGTCCGACCGGGCTACCGTGTCACGAAACGAGCGAAAGCCAATCAGTCGATTCCGTCGAACCACCGACTCACCCCAGAGGACGCCATCGCGTACCTCGAGTCGAGTTTCGACGTCGACGTCGAGGTGACAGACGATGAGTGAAAGCGAACAGGAAACGGGCGAACACGCTGCAAAGCGCACGGGCCAGGAAGCGGCCTGCCAGCGCTGTGGTCGGAAACAGGGACTCGTCGGCAAGTACGACATCAACCTGTGCCGCCAGTGTTTCCGCGAGATTGCCCGCGACATGGGATTCAAGAAGTACCGATAACATGACCGGAAACGACCCACTCAGCAACGCACTCTCGGGCATCGACAATGCCGAGAGCGTTGGCCATCTGAGCCACGAAGTATCACCCGCCTCAAACGTCATTGGCAGCATCCTCGAGGTCTTTTATGACCGCGGATACATCGACGGCTTCGAATTCGTCGATGATGGCAAAGCCGGTACGTTCGAGGTCGAACTGAAAGGAGCGATCAACAAGTGCGGCCCCGTCAAGCCACGCTACGCCGTCAAAGCCGACGAGTTCGAGAAATGGGAGAAACGGTTCCTCCCGGCTCGAGACTTCGGCGCACTCATCGTAACGACGAGTGACGGCATCATGAGCCACTACGAGGCTCGTGAGGCTGGTATTGGGGGCCAGGTGATCGCATACGTCTACTAGAACAATGCGAATTGAACTGGACATCCCCGACGACGTAACCGCCGAGGTCGATCACCTCGACGTGACGGTCGAGGGCCCGGAAGGCAGCGTTACCCGCCGTCTCTGGTACCCGGACGTCACCGTCGAAGTCAAAGACGACACCGTGGTTATCGAAAGTGAGACGGAAAACGCGAAAACGAACGCGACCGTTGGCACCTTCGAGAGCCACATCCAGAACGCCTTCCACGGCGTGACCGAGGGCTGGGAGTACGAGATGGAGGTCTTCTACTCTCACTTCCCGATGCAGGTCCGTGTGGAAGGGGACGATGTCGTCATCGAGAACTTCCTCGGAGAGAAAGCGCCCCGACGAACCACGATTCACGGCGACACGCAAGTTCGTGTCGACGGCGAGTCGCTGTCCCTGACGGGCCCGAACAAAGAACACGTCGGCCAGACGGCGGCCGACATCGAACAGCTCACCAAGGTGAAAGGGAAAGACATCCGCGTCTTCCAGGACGGTGTCTACATCACCCAGAAGCCACGGAAAGGAGGTGCCTGATAGATGGCTGACGACGAACCACAGGAACTCGAAGACATTAGCGGCGTTGGCGCGAGTAAAGCCGACGCCCTGCGAGAGGCAGGCTTTGAAACGATCGACGACGTCAAAGCGGCCTCCCAGGACGACCTGGCCGAAGCCGATGGCATCGGTAACGCGCTCGCTGCGCGTATCAAAGCCGACGTCGGCGACCTCGAGGTCACCGACGAAACCGAGGCTGAAATCGAAGACGAAGTTGCCGAGGCCGAAGCGGAAGCCGAAGCCGAGGACGTCGAAACCGAACTGCAGCCCCGTGGCCTGACCGAGAAGACGCCCACCCTCGACGACGAGGAAGCGCGACTGCTCGATCAGCGGCGCAGCGAGGGCAAACCGGCGTTCAAACGCCAGGACTACCACATGAAAAAGCGGACGCCAGAATCGTGGCGCAAACCACGAGGCGGCCTCTCGAAACAGCGCCGTGGCTTCAAGAGTCGCGGCCCGAAAGTCCAGGCCGGTTTCCGGACGCCGGAAGCCATTCGCGGCAAGCACCCGAGCGGTTTCGAGGAAGTCTACGTCGAAAACACGGACGACCTCGAGGGTGTCGACGGCGACACCCAGGCCGTTCGAATCGCCGGCTCCGTCGGCGGTCGCAAACGTGAACAGATCGAAGAACAGGCCGAAGACGCCGATATTCGCGTCCTGAACCCCACCTACGTCGAAGTCGAAGTGGAGGATGACGAATGACTGATCTGAAAGCACAGAAACGACTTGCGGCGGACGTCCTCGACGTCGGGAAAAACCGCATCTGGTTCGATCCCGAAGCGCAGGGCGACATTGCCTCAGCGATCACCCGCGAAGAGATTCGCGAACTCATCGAGGACGGCACTATCCGCGCCAAAGACGCCCGTGGAAACTCCCGCGGACGCGCCCGTGAACGCAACAAAAAGCGTGCCTACGGCCACAAGAAAGGCCCCGGTAAACGCAAAGGGAAGAAAGGCGCCCGCCAGAACGAGAAAGAACAGTGGACGAGCAAGATTCGCGCACAGCGCCGAACGCTCCGTGAACTCCGTGACAAAGGCGACATTACGTCAGCACAGTACCGCCAGCTGTACCGCAAGGCCAGCGGCGGGGAGTTCCGTAGCGTTCAGTATCTGTTGAACTACATCGACAACGAATACGGTGACCAATAATGGCGACAGGACCACGATACAAAGTTCCGATGCGTCGTCGCCGTGAGGTCCGGACGGACTACCATCAGAGGTTGCGCCTGCTGAAATCGGGTAAGCCCCGCCTCGTTGCTCGCCTGAGCAACAAGCACACCACGGCGCAGCTGATCACGCCCGGCCCCGACGGAGACGACACGCTCGCAAGTGCTCACTCGAGCGACCTCGAGGAGTACGGCTGGGAAGCGCCGACGAGTAACCTCCCGGCAGCCTACCTGACCGGCCTGCTGGCCGGTCAACGAGCGATTGATGCCGGCGTCGAAGAGGCAGTGTTGGATATCGGCCTCAACAAAGCGACGCCCGGAAACAAAGTGTTTGCAGTGCAAGAAGGCGCAATCGACGCGGGACTCGACGTTCCGCACAACGACAACGTCCTCGCAGACTGGTCGCGTACTCGCGGCGAGCACATCGCCGAGTACGCCGAACAGCTGGACGAGCCGCTTTACAGCGGTGACTTCGACGCGACCGACCTTCCAGAACACTTCGATGACGTACGAGAGGCGATCTTAGAATGAGCGGAAACAACTACAACGACGGGTGGCAGCCCGTTACCCGACTGGGGAAAATGGTACAAGAGGGCGAAATCGAGACGATGGAAGCCGCCCTCGATTCGGGTCTCCCACTCAAGGAGCCAGAAATCGTCGACCAGCTCCTTCCCGGACTGGACGACGAGGTGCTCGACATCAACATGGTCCAGCGGATGACCGACTCCGGCCGCCGAGTGAAGTTCCGGTGTGTCGTCGCCGTCGGCAACCGCGACGGTTTCGTCGGCTACGCCGAAGGCCGTGAAGACCAGGTCGGTGCTGCCATCCAGAAGGCAATCGGCATCGCAAAACTGAACCTCATCCAGGTCCCCCGCGGCTCCGGTTCGTGGGAAGACCGATCCGACCGACCACACTCGCTGACCCGCCAGACGACGGGCAAAGCGGGCTCGGTCGAGGTCACCCTGATCCCTGCCCCCGAAGGTCTCGGGCTGGCTGCGAGCGACACCGTTCGCGCCGTTCTCGAGCTGGCAGGTATCGAAAACGCCTGGACGAAAAGCCATGGCAACACCCGGACGACAGTGAACCTGGCGAAAGCAACCTACAACGCACTCGAGAACGCGTCTCAATCGCGCGTTCCACGAGAGGTGGCTGAACGATGACGGCGAAAGCACTCATCCAGGTCCGTGGGGAGGTCAACCGGCAGGAGGCCGTCGACGACACGCTGTCGATGCTCAACCTGCACAAGGTCAACCACCTCACCATCATCCCGGATACCGACACCTACCGCGGCATGATCACCAAAGTCAACGACTTCGTTGCTTTCGGTGAGCCAACCGCCGATGTCCTCGAGACCGTGCTCGAAAAACGAGCCGAACCGCTCGAGGGTCGCCAATCGGATGTCGACGAGGAATGGCTCGCAGAGCAAACCGAGTACGACGACTTCGGCTCACTCGCCGAAGCCCTGCTCGACGAAGAAACGACGCTTCGCGAACAGGGCCTATCGCCGACGCTCCGTCTGCACCCGCCACGTGGCGGCCACGACGGCGTCAAACATCCGGCCGTCGAGGGCGGCCAACTCGGAAAGCATACAACGGAGCAGATTAACGCCCTCTTAACGTCGATGCGATAACCATGACGAGCAAGAAACGACGTCAGCGCGGCTCGCGAACCCACGGCGGCGGCACGCACAAAAACCGCCGCGGGGCCGGCCACCGAGGTGGCCGTGGCAACGCCGGGCGTGACAAACACGAATTCCACAACCACGAACAGAGAAAAAAACACGGCTTCAAGCGACCACAGGGCGTTCGTCCCTCCGTCGCCGAAATCGACGTGCGGACGCTCGACGAGGACGCCATCCTCTACGTCGCCGATGGTGACGCCGAGGAGACCGACGACGGCTACGCCATCGATGCGCGCGATGTCGTCGAGGACGGCCACGAGGTCGACGTTGTGAAAGTGCTTGGCAGCGGCCAGGTGCACAACGCTCTAGAGGTCACCGCAGACGCCTTCAGCGAGACCGCTCGCGAGAAACTCGAGGACGCCGGTGGCGAGCCACTGCTCACCGAGCGTGCACAGGAGCGGGCGGCCGAGGAAGCCGAAGCCGAAACCGAAACCGAATCTGAGAACTAACTATGGGATGGAAGGAAGCCGCCGAACCGGTCTTGACGCGGATGCCGACAGTCACCCGTCCGGATGGGCACGTGCCCTTCAAAAAGAAACTGGGCTGGACTGCGGGCATCCTCGTGTTGTACTTCTTCCTGACGAACATCACGCTCCTGGGTATTCACCCGCAAGGTGGTGAGGACCTGTTCGGTCAGTTCCGCAGCATCCTGGCTGGTGAACACGGATCTCTGATGCAGGTGGGGATCGGCCCAATCGTCACCGCCAGCATTGTGTTGCAATTGCTCGGCGGGGCGAATCTGCTTGGCCTGGATACGGACGATCCGCGTGACCAGGTCCTCTATCAGGGCCTCCAGAAGTTGCTCGTCATCGTGATGACGGCACTGACGGCGCTACCGATGGTGTTCGCCGGTGGCTTCCTTCCACCAGCAGACGTCCTCCAGCTTGGCAGTCTCACCTTCGTGGGGACACAGATTCAAACGCTGATGTTTATCCAGATCTTCATCGGCGGCGTCCTCATCCTCTACATGGATGAGGTCGTCAGCAAGTGGGGGGTCGGCAGCGGTGTCGGCCTCTTCATTATCGCCGGTGTGAGCCAGTTGCTCGTCTCCGGATTCCTCTCGATGAGCGATGAAGGATTCTTCTACAGCTGGTATCAGATCCTGTTCACGAACGAAGTGACTGCCGGCTCGTGGCTCAGTCGAGAAGGGTTCAACACGCTGTTCATCGCCGACGGCGGTGGACAGTTGCTGGCGCTGGCAACCACGCTCTTGATCTTCGGGATCGTCGTCTATGCGGAATCCGTGCGCGTCGAGATTCCGTTGAGTCATGCCCGGGTGAAAGGCGCTCGCGGACGCTTCCCCGTGAAGCTCATCTACGCGAGCGTCCTGCCCATGATCCTCGTTCGTGCTGTGCAGGCGAACATCCAGTTCATGGGACAGATCCTCAACAGCCAGTGGGCAAACATGCCTGCCTGGCTTGGGGAGTACTCCGACGGCCAGGTCGTCGGCGGATTCTTCTACTACACTGCACCGATTTACTCGCCAAACGATTGGATGTGGTGGACCGGGCAGGTGCCTGCCGGCATCGAAGTCTGGCAGATATTCCTTCGGATTTCGGTCGACCTGACGTTCATGGTCATTGGCGGGGCAATCTTCGCCATCTTCTGGGTCGAAACGACGAACATGGGCCCCAAGGCAACGGCCCAGCAGATCCAGAACTCCGGAATGCAGATCCCCGGCTTCCGACAAAACGCCGGTGTCGTCGAGAAGGTCATGGAGCGGTACATCCCGCAAGTGACCGTCATCGGCGGCGCACTCGTCGGCCTGCTCGCCGTGTGGGCGAACATGCTCGGCACGATCGGTGCCGTCGACGGGACAGGGCTGCTGCTCGCGGTCTCGATCACGTACAAGCTGTACGAGGAAATCGCCGAAGAGCAGCTCATGGAGATGCACCCGATGATGCGCCAGATGTTCGGCAAGGGCTAAGAGCAGTTGTAGAACGGCTTCGATATCCGAGACGCCTTTTTTCGATTGATTTACTCCCGTTCGGTTTTCGTTCACAGAACGAATTGGTGCGTTCTATCCCCTCGAAAGAGCCCTATCGTAGGAATCCTCCCGGTCACGTTCGGAAGATGGGTTGTAATCCATCCTCAGTGAGTGGGTCGTGCTCGAGGGAGGCGTCACCAGACGCACATCGAAGGTAGATCGCGCTGTTCACGAGTCCGATGTGGCTAAACGCCTGCGGGAAGTTTCCGTAGAATTCCCCGGTTCGAGGGTCGATGCGTTCCGACAGCAGATATGGAGAGTCAATGTGATCGAGAACGTTCGTAAAGACGTCGCGGGCTTCTTCGACGCGGTCGGCGAGCACGAGGGCATCTACGAGCCAGAACGAACAGAAAAGAAACGCACCAGGCCCTTCCGAGCGGGTATCGGGTCCTCGAGACCGGTGTACGAGTCCTTCGTCGGTCAATAATTCGTCCATGACGGTGTCGATCGTCGCCTGAATACGCTCGTCTTCGGCCGGGAGGAATTCGTAAATCGGGAGGAGTAAACACGTCGCGTCCAGCGTCTCATCGGTTTCGAAGTGCTGTACAAAGCTTCCAGCGGCTTCACTGTACCCGCGCTCCTCGATGGCCTTCCGCAACGCGTCTCGTTCCGTCTCCCACCGTTCGGTATCGACATCGTCCTGGGAGTACTCGGCGAGTTCGATCCCGCGAGTGAGGGCGACCCAGCACAGCAGCTTCGAATGGACGTAGTGACGCGCTTCGTCGCGATACTCCCAGATCCCGCAGCCTTTCTCGTCCCATACGTCACAGACGTAATCGATGATCCGTCTAATCGCCTTCCAGTCCTCGTTATCGAGATGCTCGTCATGACGGAGGGTCTCATAAACCGCCTGAACGATCGCGCCGTATATATCGAGTTGACGCTGGTCGGCAGCCGCGTTCCCGATACGAACCGGCGTCGAAAACCGATGACCATCAAGCTCGTCGAGCTGCCGTTCGGTGAGTTCCTCTTCGCCGTGAACTCCGTAGACTGGCTGTATCTCTGCCGGGTCTGTTCGAAGAATATCACGGAACCACTCGAAGTACTGGTGGGCCGCGTTTTCTTGACCCAGATTGTACAACGCTTGCACGTTGAACTTCGCGTCCCGTATCCAGTTGTAGCGGTAATCCCAGTTCGAACGGCCTCCGTACTCTTCCGGAAGTGAGGTTGTCGCCGCTGCGTAAATCGCCCCAGTTCCCTCGTTGATGAGAAGTTTGAGAACGAGTCCAGACCGAACGATTTCCTCGTACCACGGCTCGCTGTCAGCGATGTCCGCCGCTCGATCTTCAATATCCGCCGCCCAGCGTCGCCAGTACGCTATCGTCTCCTTCTCGTCCTGTCGACACTCGGATGGTGATACAGGATGGTGGTGACCGTGTTGAAGAACGAACCAGACGTCGTCACCGG
The DNA here is from genome assembly GCA_025517525.1 of Natronosalvus hydrolyticus. Classification (GTDB taxonomy): domain Archaea; phylum Halobacteriota; class Halobacteria; order Halobacteriales; family Natrialbaceae; genus Natronosalvus; species Natronosalvus hydrolyticus. Next base: position 90,732 of record JAOPJZ010000010.1, on the reverse strand, counting down.
CCTCGAAGAGCGCCGTTCCAACCGCCCGCCCTTCCAGCGGTTCAACAGAGAGGGGGCCGAACTGCTGGAGGTGTAACTGCTCGCCCCCATCGGCATTTACGACGATCCCTTTCTGCCTGTTTTCTACCGTCGTATCGGCTCGTGCGTAATCGGGTCGTGGTTTGAAATCCACTTCGATGGTAAGCTGTCCCCCCTCACAGCGTAAATGACGGTACAGCGAGTGTTGAAAACCGTCACGACGATCGCGTTCACTAACGGGCATGAAGTCTGTTACCGTCGCCCGTCCCGAACTGGTCTCGAAGGACGTCTCGAGAACGTTTGTCCGTTCGTAATAGCGTTGCTCGCCGTCGTAGCTGTCTGTCGGATGGATCGAAAAGTGACCGCCGTCCTCGGCATCGAGAAGCCGGCCGAACACGCTCGAGGAGGCAAGGGTAGGGAAACAACACCAGTCGATAGAGCCGTTAGTGCCGACGAGCGCGCATCGATCGTCGTTGCCGATGATACTGTAGTCGGAAATTTGTCGATATCCCATGGGCTATAAACGATGTTTGTCCGATAGCTAACTCTCACGTTCATCGGGTTCTTTCTTCGGCATGATGGTGCAGGGTGCCCGGAGTCAGGTCCCGGCGCGAGGAAGGAGTGTTGACGTTCCCGCCGCAAAGTCAATACTTCCCAAAGACTCGATATCCGTGCTCTGCACCGTTCCCCTGCATTAAACCTCCAGGTTCAACCTTAACCGACTCCCCGGTATAGCCCGACGTGCATGGAACGGATAGGTAACCCTCTCTCATTGAATCCGTAATGACCGACATCGGCTACCACGCATCCCACGAACAGTTCGCCCCGGGAGCTCTCTTGGAGTACGCACAGTTAGCGGCTGAGCACAGGTTCACCGACTGTTTGGCGTCGGATCACTTCCACCCCTGGAGCGAACGGCAGGGTGAGTCGGGGCATGTCTGGTCCTGGCTCGGATCTGCGATGGAGGCCACATCGATGTCGTTCGGGACGGTCAACGCACCCGGATACCGATATCATCCGGCAATCATCGCTCAAGCGGCGGCGACGCTGCAGTCGATGTATCCCGAACGGTTCTGGCTATCTGTCGGTAGCGGTCAGTTGCTCAACGAGGGAATATCCGGTAAAGAGTGGCCTATCAAGGCCGAACGAAACGCCCGCCTTCGGGAGTGCGCTGAAGTGATGCGCCGTCTCTGGGACGGTGAGGAGGTGACCCACCACGGTCGAGTCACGGTCGAGGAAGCAACGCTCTACTCCCGTCCGGAATCGCCGCCGCCTCTAATCGGTGCGGCGTTATCTGAGGAGACTGCATCCTGGCTTGCTGAGTGGGCGGACGGGATGATCACGCTCGGAACACCGGACCACGAGGGCGATGCGAAGCGAGTCCAGGCGTTCCGTGAGAAAGCCCCCGATAAGCCGGTCTATCTGAAGGTACAACTCTCCTACGACGAATCCGACGAAGCGGCGCTGGAAGGCGCCTACGACCAGTGGCGGACGAACTGTATCCCCGGAGCCGCGACCCAGGAGTTCCGGACGCCGGAAGAATACGACGAACTCGCCGAAGTAGTGGACAAGGAGACGGTCGAAGAGAATATCCGGGTTTCGGCCGACTTCGGCGATCATATCCGCTGGATCGAGAACGACCTCGAGCTCGACGTCGAGAAGGTATTCCTGCACAATGTCAACACGAACCAGGAACAGTTCATCGAAGCGTTCGGTGATAACGTTCTAACAGCGTTCCAATGACGATGAAACACCAGGAGACGAATGCATCGAATAGCACCATATCGGTCCGTTCCCGCGTCAGGACCACCTCCATACAGCATGGGGATTACGACCGATGATCGGAAAAAACGCTGGGCGCTTCCGGAGGGGTACATCCCCGAGGAGAGCACTGGCCCGGAACCGGAGATGGAGAGTCACGAAACGATTTGCATCTTGAACCCGGGCGAAGAGGATGCTACCGTCGATGTAACGGTCTTTTTCACCGACCGCGAACCGGCCGGTCCTTTCGAGAAGACGATTCCCGCGAAACGGACCAAGCACTTCCGATTCAACGAGTTCGAAGACCCGGAGAAGATTCCAAAGGGGACGCCGTTTGCGAGCGTGCTCGAGTCCGATCGACCGGTGGTCTGTCAGCACACCCGCCTCGACTCCCGGCAGGCGGAGAACGCGCTGTTGAGCACGATAGCATACCCAGGGGATTCCTGATGAGCGAGGAGACTCCTGCCGAGTGGTCCAATTGGTCGGGAAACGTCTCTAGCAAGCCCCAAAAGAGAGTCAAACCGGAGTCCGAAGAAGCGGTTCGAGAAGTGATCGAACAGTGTCGTGGTAGGAACCGTACGCTCCGGGTGGTCGGAAGCGGCCACTCGTGGACCCCCCTGGCGGCCACCGACGACGTACTCGTCTCGCTCGACAACATGACCGGTGTGACGGACATCGACAGCGAGGCGAAGGAAGCGACCGTCCTCGGTGGAACGACACTCGAAGAGGCGGCCGCCGAACTCCACACACACGATCTAGCGATGGCAAATCTCGGTGACGTCTCTCAGCAGACCATCGCAGGTGCGTTCGGCACAGGCACCCACGGAACCGGACCGGAGTTTCAAAATCTCTCGGAGATGCTCATCGGTGGACGAATCGTCACCGGAACGGGTGACGTTCGTCCTTTCGATGCTGAGTCCGATCCCGAGTTCCTGGACGCCGCCATGGTTTCTCTTGGGACACTCGGTGTATTCACGGAGATGCGACTTGATCTTCAGCCCGCCTATAAACTCCAGCGACGGGAGTACTGCGCCCGATTCGAGGACTTCTGGGGTGACTTCGAAGCGCTCGTTACGGAGAACCGTAATTTCGACTTCTACTGGTATCCGCGTTCCGACGAGGTGAAGTTACGGCTTCTCAACGGACCTGGCGGGGGTACCGACGAGCGCGACCTCGAATATGCGGAGCTAGTCCAGGACGAAACCGGCTGGTGGCATCAAATTATCCCCGAGCACGACGACATCGGCCGTGAGTTCGAGGAGATGGAATACGCCGTTCCGAGGGCAGACGCTCGCGAGTTCTTCCTCGACGTGCGCGACCGTATCCGCGATCGCTGGCGAGCGGACGTGGGCTGGCGGACACTCTGTCGGACGGTCGCGGCCGACGATGCCTATCTCTCTGCCGAACACGGCCGCGAAACGGTGACCGTCGGCTTCATCCAGAATGCCGAACTCGAGTACTGGGATTACTTCGAAGATCTCGAAGCGATCGCCCGCGAATACGATGGCCGTCCGCACTGGGGGAAACGACATACGCTCACGGTCGACGAGCTTCGAGAGTCGTACCCGAGATTCGAGGATTTCCTCGATTTCCGACGGGAGATGGATCCGGACGGCATTTTTCTGACCGATTACCTTCGGGACCTCCTTGGCATCGATTCAGCTGAGTCGCAATCGAAGCGGGGTGAGACCGCAGACGGAGAAAGAGCATGACTGACGGGGACCGAACCATTGGCAAGACGCGATGGGCGATTCCGGGTGGGGACGTCCCCCTCGAGAGTACAGGACCGGAACCGGAGATGGTTAGCCGCGATACAATATGTCTATTGAACGCCGGTGAGCAGATGGCAACTGCGGAGCTCACTTTGCTATACGCCGACGGACGCGAAGCGGGTCCGTACTCGCTGTCGGTCGCAGCGCGGCGCGTCCGTCACGTCCGTATCAACGACCTTATCGACCCGTACGCACCGCCCCTGGGTGAAGCGTACGGGATCGACGTCGAATCGACGGCCCCTATCGTCGTCCAGTTCACGCGCCAAGATACTCGCCAGGACGAGAACGCGACACTATCGACGATGGCCTACGGCGAAGAGTGAGAACTGCCGGTTCGGAGCGAAACTAACACCTTCACATCCACCGTTCGATGTTCAACCCAAAGCGATTGTACTACTCGCACACGGTCTTGGCGCTCTGTACACTCGGGTTTCTTTCGACGATGGTGGCACGAGTGGTCATCAGCCCAGTCGTACCAGCACTCACAGACGATTTCGCCGTCTCGACTGGAGCGATCGGATTAGCCTTATCGGGCATGTGGGCCGCGTACGCGTTCACGCAGTTCCCTTCGGGGGTACTCGCCGATCGGAAGGGGGAACGAATCGTCGTTCTGACGGCTATCGGAGCGACGGGAGTGACGAGTCTACTGTTAGCGCTATCACCCGCCTACGTCCTCTTTTTTGTATTCGCAGTCGCGCTTGGGGCCGCTACCGGATTCGTCTACACCGCAGCGGCCTCACTCGTGACCAAGCAGTCGCCGGATACTGGCCGCGCGATCGGCATTTACATCGCTGGCGGCCCGATTGCTGGACTCATTGCACCGCCGATAGCAGCCGCGGTCGCCGTCGAGTACGGCTGGTCAGCAGCCGTAGCGATCGGTGCCGTCGCCGCAGTTCCGGTCTTCGTCCTCTTCTGGCGTGGCATAGAGCCGACGCCACCAGCACGATCCGACACCTCGCTCCGGGACCAACTCGACCTCGAGACGTTCACCGAACTGCTGTCCCGTCCTCCGATCGTCTTTACGGTCCTGTTGGCCGTCCTTGGAGCGTTTACGTGGCAGGCCGTTGCCTCGTTCCTGCCCGCCTTTCTCGAAATGTTTCACGGATTTTCGCGGACGGGTGCAGGGTTGTTATTCTCAGCGTACTTCGTAATTCACGGCGCAACTCAGCCGGTTACGGGAGCGCTGTCAGATCGATACTCACGTGATGCCACAGCACTGCTCACGATGGTCGTCGGGACCATCGGGTTCAGCCTGTTACTCGTCGGAACCGCTCTTTTCACCATTATCCTTGCAATAAGTCTCATAGGGCTGGCGATGAGTTGGGGTGCCCCGCTCCAATCGAAATTCATGGATAACTTTTCAACGGCCGAGCAGGGAACCGGCTTCGGCCTGGTACGGACGATTTATATGGGCCTTGGATCGTTCGGGAGCGCCGTGACTGGCATCCTCGTCGATTTCGGAGGATGGATGCAAGCGTTCGGCTTACTCGCCGTTCTCATGGCTATCGGTGCAATCTTGCTCACCGTCAGCCTGCTCGATCAATACCTCCCCCTGACGCTGAGTGTGTCCAGCGACTGACACGGTCTGCTGTAACTGTTTACCGGTGATTGCCGAAGCCGGGATGGAAATTACCGGTAAGAGTAAACCGTATGACGTGAGCCGGTATTTTGGGTTATCAGTCGTTTGCGTTTCGCCGATTTATGCTCAGGGTAGGGCTCTCGGCGTCGTGATCGGCAAGCTTGTCGCCGGGTTCTTCGGGCGGTTCGACGCCGACCACTTCAGCGACCCGCTTTGGGAACTCGTGACCGACGTTGTTGAACAGTTCATAGACCAGCTGTACGTGGATCTCCATTCGATCGACCTTGTGCTCGAGTGACAAGACCACTGATCGTTCTTTCGGTGAGTGTGCAGCCGGCGAATCACATCGACAGGATATATATGGTCGAAGGGTCTACGGTTTCTCAAGAATCGGAACGATGCCAGAAATATATCTGATTAGCACACTTTTGATGGGACTGATCGTGATCGCGGTGGTCGCGACGATGACTCGAATGGGACAACGAGCAACGCCGAGTGGCCACGCAGGCAGCCGAAGTCGGTACGTCGATTGGTCGTCCCGGACTGAACCGGAATCCAGCCGGCTCGTTGCGCTCGCGAAGATGCCGATCGTCTGGACTGCAGCGTTCATCGCGCTCGTCATCGCGTTTCTCGCGGGTGCAGCTCTTCTAGTTGGGGAGGGAGAGTTCGTCGATGTAGCCCTGATCGAGCCGATCGTCCTCGGTATCGGTGGGGCTGTCCTGATCGGATTCGTCTTCTTTGGCGCGTTCTTTGCCGTCCGTGACCGAACTGAGAGTTCGGCGATAGGCGTGGCTGCGGCATCGTTACTCATGCTGACGCTTGGCCTGATCGCCGTCGTCACGTTGTTGTTGCTCGGGTAGTCAGTGATCGCTTTTCGAACGACATTCTGGGCGAACCAACCTCGATCCGAACGGTATTTTCCTCGAGTGCTGTCGGAGTACGTGTCTCTATACGCATGTTGGTCGAATCTCGAGGGTGCTTCGATAGTGCAGGTGCCGCCGAGATTTCGCTCGTACTCCTGTAGCGAGGGCCTTTGACGTGCCAATCGAGAGAGACTCGAGTCGGTAATACAGGGTCTATAGTAGCCATTGAAACGATTTACACGCCTATCGTGATGCCGTCTTGCGAGAGGATATGCAATGACTTTCAATGGCTACTACAGTGGCTTCCCAGACCTGCACGGATGCGTGAAACCGATGGTTTCACTCGTTAGTCGACGTTTGGGAAGGTACGAGGGTGAACTGTCGGACGAGCGATACTCAGTCCAGCGGCGACGTGTGTCCCAAACCCGTGCCAGCTATCGGTTCGGCTTACAGGTAAAAGGCTGGCCAACCACTCAGCTCAATCTCGTTAACGGTACACAGATGGTAGTCACTGCGTGATATTACGTACCCGATCGAAAGCGACGTCGGCGATCGGCGGCACGTGACGACAACGATCCCTATGAGGGTTACAATAGCGTCGATCGGTAGTGGGTGAAGAAAATAGAGACAGTGGTTATCGCTCGGTGATCGATTCCAGACCGGTTACTGGATGGAGAAGCCGGCCGCGATGGTCAGCAGGAACACCATGAAGACGGCCACGAGCATCATGTAGGTGATAGAACGCGGTTCGTCCACGAGGTGCTGAAACCAGCCGGCAATGAGCAGTGATTTGATGACGGCAAGGATGATCGTCGCAGTCAGGGCGAACTCGTAGCTAAATGGCAGTTCGAAAAACACGAACTTGGCCGTCCCCAACGTCAGTAACAGGACGTAGATGAGCGTGTAGGTCCGTACACTCGACATTGATGGGAACTCAGTGAGACGGACACTTATACCTTCCTCATATGGCTCGAGGCGCGTCACGATTGCGGAGTCGGTGAGAACTCGAGTACGGAAACGACACCGTGATAGCGATCCGGTTCTTCGGGTCAAACAATGAGATGGCGTTCGGTCGCCGTTCGACGAACCGGTCTGGTCCTCATCCTGTCGTTGCTCACGCTGAGTGTCGCTGCCGGCATCACGTCGGCGAGTAACGTCGTCACCGGGCTCTCTGAGTCTCGAGGCGATGTGAGCGTCCCGACCTGGCTCTATCTGGCGACGGGAGCCGGCGTGGTCGGTGCCTCCGCACTGTTAACGATGATGGTGACCGATCAGGAGTTTGTCGCCGACATTCACCACCAGTCCGTCGGCTTCTCGAGTGACACAGTGGTTCGGGCGGTAACGATTATCGGACGGGCAATAGGCGTTCTCGCGCTAGTCGGCCTGCTAATCGTCGGTGTATACGGGCCACAGGGAATTGGCCTCACGAGTCTCACCGTCCTGGTCACGTTCGTCGTCGTCAGAGCGATATTGACGATGACTGCCTACACGGTCGGGAATCCATGGCCGATACTCAACCCCTGGCGAACGATTGCAACCGCCCTCCCGTCACGCAACTCGCCCTATCCGTCGTGGCTTGGTTCGTGGCCCGCTGTGGCGGCGCTGTTGTTGTTCGTCTGGGTCGAAGTGATGCTGCCGGTCATCTCGAGTCCGTTGCATCTGACGGCCGTTATCGGTGTCTATACACTCCTAACGCTCACCGGGGCCGCCCTCTTTTCACCCGAAACCTGGTTCAGGCGGGGGGATCCGCTGTCGGTCTGGTTCCGATTGTATGGAGCCGTTGGACCGCTTTACCGGGACGATACCGGTACATTGCGCCTGCGTTGGCCAGGGACCCGACTCGGCGACGACGACGTCATCACTGACCTCTCGGTGGTCGCCTTTGCTATCGTCCTCGTCTGGGAGCTCACCTATAGCGGGTTCATCGTCACGCCACCAGGTATCTGGACCATCGAAACGCTCGTCGGGATAGGCCTCTCACCAGCGCTGGTCTACTTGCTGTTGCTCCTCGTCGGCTACGCCGGTTTCTGCTGGATGTACTGGCGTGCGGCAAAGTGGACCCGGTCACGAGCAGATACGTTCCTCTCGAGGCGGTATCTGGCGATACGGTACGCGCCACCCCTGCTGGCCATCGCCGCGGGCTATCACGTGGCCCACTACCTCGGGTTCGCAATTTCGCTATGGCCAACACTCTTGAGTGCGCTCAGTGCGCCGCTCAATCCGGATCCCAACCCGACACAACTCGCGTTGACACCCTGGTTTGGATACGTCGAAATCGCCGGTATCCTCATCGGCCACGTGATCGCCGTCTGGATCGCTCACGCCGTCTCGCTCGAGTTGTTCCCCGGCAAGTTACAGGCTATCAGAAGTCAGTATCCATTCATCATCGTGATGATCATGTTTACGATGGTGAGTCTGTATCTCGTGTCGCTGCCGGCGTTCGAACCGCCGTACGTCCAGAGCTAATCAACCAAGCACCCCCAAAGCTGATCACCCAGACATCACATCGATATTCCTTTTTGCGAGTAGCCCTATACTCAGGTGAATGCTCGCCGAAACGGTGACCCAGCCGGAGTACGAAGTGCCCGAGTCTGAGACATCGTTCGAACGATGTCCGTACTGTGAGCGGCCGTTCCGGACGGACGAGTTGTTGATCCACCACGTGGGCTCAAATCACAGGGACAGCTGTACCGACGAGGAACTCGAGGCCTACGAAGCCGTCGAATCTGACGAGGAGTTCGAGCTCTTTACCTTCCACGTCAAAGCAGCCGTGACCGTCTTCATGGTCTATTTTATGTTTTCGTTCATGTACGCACTCGTGTGGGCCTGATAATAATTGTCGTAGTCAATCAATGTGCCTCCAGTTCGAGCAATCGGCCTCAGGACCGCAATCGAGGCAACTATAGTAGCCAGTGAAACGATTTACACACCTACCGCGACGCCCGCTTGCGATAGGGTGTGCAATGACTTTCACTGGCTACTATACTACCCTCCCAACCGTCGACCGATGCGTGAAACCGGACGCCCGTAATCGGTTTCACGCATCCGTGTAGGGTTGGGAAGCCACTAGCGCCGCCGCAAGCGTCAGAAGTGGGATGGCTGCACCTACTGCCATCGGAGGTGTGGCGACTCGTTCATCATCAGCGTCGGCCGAATCCGCCGTCTCGCCAGTGTCGATCGCTTTCGGGGTATCCGTTCCCGGAGACGCTGTTTCGTCCCGGTCATCCCCATCGGTGTGAGTGGGCTGTTGCTCACTCGAGCCGTCTGTCACATCGTCTTCGTCACCCGGCCCGTTCGAGTTGCGAACATCGTCCGACAAATTTCCGTCCGGATTATACGCCGGCGGTTCGTCGGGTACCGTCGTAGTTGTCATCGTCACGACGAGTGTCTCGGTCGCCGCCTCGGCATCGATAATGCCGTCTCCGTATCGTTCATCGGTCACGTTCGGTGCGTCTGCAGGCTTTCAGGCGGTGTCCCCGTACTATTTGTTTTGTCACTGCTCGAGTTGCGTATAGGGCGGCTACGTCGACAAGAATTTGTACGTAAAATCGTGAGCGGCGTTCACGGACCGGCCCAACGCCCTACGGTAGAATCTCTCGCGCTAACGGGGAGCGGATGTCAACGTCGATACCGAGCGCGGCCTTAGCGTGACGGTCAACGAGAAACGAACATCCTTCCAACCAAACTCCACGACCTGCCCCTTCCCCAAACCGCGCTAACTAGACGGTGCCCTTTATTAGCTCTCGTAATGTGGCGATTGGATATGTCCAGTGACAGTTACGGCGTTGTTATGGACGACGATGCGGTGACCGAATACCTCGAATCGAAGGGAGTCGGCACGTTGTCGTTCGGTAACGAAACGGGCGGTTACGGGATTCCGATGTCGTTCGGATACGATCGAGTCGAAGAACGGATCATCTTTCAACTGTCTTTCGGTGAGGAGAGTCTGAAAGCGGAGTACATAGAGGAGGGAAATCAGGTTACTCTGTCGGCGTACGACTGGGAATCGGTCGACGACTGGCAGAGTGTAGTCGTTCGGGGTACCCTCCACGAGATCCCGGTTGCCGAAAATTCACGACCGGCCGGAATTTTCGCAGCCTTCTCAAAGATCGCGTCACCTGAAGTGTTTCAGGAGCCGCTGAAGGATCTCGATTTTGAATGGTACGACCTTCGAATCGACGACGTACATGGACGTCGGGCCGTCGATGCAGAAAACGAGGAGTGATAAATTACCTACGATTCGGCGGTCTGTGCCTGCCCAATGTAAAACTGGTATCACTCGTTCCACGTTTTCATTACCCGCTCCACGGCCGACGCCAGTTCGTCGAATTCTTCGATCGGTAGCGGGTTCGTCGTCACAAACACTCCCTTGGAATTCGAAATCACACGAACCAGATATCCTCTTTCGAATCGCCGAATAGTGTATTCGTACCGACCGAGTTCGGATCCTTCGTGTGTCGAAACCCGGTGGAATCCCTCGCGTTCGTTATCGACGAACGCTGCAATGTCTGCCTCGGCCGAAAGATAATCTTTGAGGTGAACCTGGTCGAAGTCGTCTTCAGTGAAATAGACGATGCTTCGCAATGCCTGGCCTACGGTTTCCGAGCACGCCGCCTCCAGTCGGTCGCTGTCTTCGTTCGACAACATACGCTTCGATTTGCTGCGGTCGGGGAAAAACGTGTATTCGGGACGGCAGTGACTTTCGTTTCGAGATTGGTATTCTTTCGTCCACCACCGCCAACATTGCGGCCAGTTCCCACTGCACGGTCACTGGGCCCCTGATTATTCCAATAGACTCGCTGAGGTGATTAAGTAGGAGGACACGGTACCAGTGGTATAGGTCTGATCGAGTTACCCCGCCGGACACGGACGGTTCGGTGAGCGTCGAACGCGCGACCGATCGAGGATAAAGCCGCCGAACGTTTGCCGACATCCCGCTCGAACGTTCTGACGCCTCGCGACTTCCTTGGGCCGCTCAGGCCATTACTCACGAGCGTAGTGGTATCGAAATGCGTGCTGCTCCAAGTACCGGGGCGACGTATCCATTCGTTACGGTTCTCGAAACTGTTCCAGACGGAATTGAATCACTGGATTCGAGACTGTACAGGTACGATCCTGAACATCACACACTTGAATCCGTCCTTGTGACGACCATACGCAACGATCTTACCCGTACTGCATAAGACCATGAGATTGTCACGATGCTCCAGCGATTCTCGTTTTGACTGCGAATTTCGATCGAAACCGATCGCAGTATCCCCAGTAAGGAACCAGAGCCAAAAATAACCGATCCGACGGTACTGTTTATTTAATAGTGTCGGGTGAGGCTTCGGGTTCGACTGCTCGCATGAGCGCAATCGTGCCCGCAGCGTGAGGCGTCGCCATCGACGTCCCCGATAACCTGCGCATATCCTCCTGGAACGGCACTAACGACGTTAGCACCGGGGCAACCCCACTCGGCACAACGTAGCTCTCCGGCCACTCCGCACCCGATGACCCCCACTGTTCTCTCGATATCGTTTCACCACCGGAGAACGACGCAACGCTCCCCGTTCGGTCAACTGCCCTGACACTCATAGAGCCGTAGATGTTTCCCGGCGAGCCTGAGGTTCCCGCACCATCGTTTCCGATCGCCGATACGATGATCGTTCCAGTGGACTCGGCGTTGTGTATGGGGTCGATGAACAGGTCGATGTATCCGGCGGCTCCCAGACTGAAAACGATCACATCAGCTTCGGAATCGATAGCCCACTCGAGGAAGAATGAAAAAATCACAAACAGCGTCAGGAAATTCGTCGGTGTCCGCCCCCGCCTACATCAGGTAGAACAGCGGGAACAGGAACACCCAGACGATGTCGACGAAGTGCCAGTAGAGACCAAAGTACTCGACTGGCCGGTGGTCATCGAGATACGCGTCGTACAGGATGATCTTGTAGATCATGAACCCGGCAACGAGCAGGCCAAGCAGGACGTGGAGTCCGTGCAGTCCCGTCGTCACGTAGTAGATGGAGTACTCGAGTCCAGTGAACCAGTAGTCGCCTTCGGCGAACTTGGCGTTGTACTCCCAGGCTTTTACGCCCATGAACGTGAATCCGAGCATCAAGGTGGCGGTGAGCGTCGCAAGCAAGCCCTTCTTGTTGCCACGTTCGGCCATGACGAGCGCCAGGATGACGGTGAAACTCGAGGTCAACAACACGTACGTGTTGAGCAATCCGGGCCAGGCCGCTGGTGGAACAATCGTCCAGTCGGCCCAACCGGTGTGAAGGCGCATGAAGATGAACGCACCCAGTGCTGCGCCGAAGACGACGACGTCCGACGCCAGGAAGACCCAGATGCCGAATTTTCCATTATCAACGCCTTCGAACGGCCAGCGTTCAGCTACCTCCATCTTGGGGGCCTGGAACTCCTCCATGCCGAACTGCCAGAGGAAGTACAACAACAGACCCAGGCCGGTCACGGCGAGAATCGGATAGACGATGTTCGGGTCGCCAAAGCCATCGACGTTCGCGCCCTGGGCGTTGGCGAACCGGGCGACGTACGGCCCGAGACCCGAGATACCCAGGAACATGACGAAGGTGCCGAACCCGATTCCCAGCGGCCAGATGCTGGCGTGATCGGCGTGTTCCTCCTCGTGTTCGTGTGCGTCGAGTACTGCGTTGGATTCTTCGATCGTGTTAATTCCCGTTCCGCCGTCAGTGGCGGTGTGCTTTTCTTCGACGAACTCGAGACGGCCGGTCGCGTAACTCGGTCGTCCATCCCAGTTCTCGAGCGGTGGGGGCGATGGAATCGTCCACTCGGCCGTTCGGGAGAACTCCCATGGATTATCCGGCGCGTCCGGACCGGACACGAGGCTCTTTCCGAGCGTATAGAACATGATCAGGAACGAAGCCCCGAAGACGAACGCCCCAACCGTTGCCATCTGGTGATACATCGTCATTCCCTCCGCGAAGTGGAACACACGCCGTGGGGTTTCCCAGGCGAGGAACATCGGGAAGTAAAGCAGGTTGAAGCCGACGAAGTAGACGGCAAAGTTGAGTTTGCCGAGCGTCTCGTCGTACATCTTCCCGGTGATCTTTGGCCACCAGTAGTACAGGCCGGCGATCAGTGCCGTCACGCCCGAGACCATCACGTAGTGGAAGTGGGCAACGACCCAGTAGGTGCCTCGGAACTCGTAGTCGAGCACGACAGCACCGAGGAACACGCCCGTAATGCCGCCGAGGATGAACAAGACGAGTGCGCCGAGACTGAACAGGAACGGCGTGGTGAACCGAACCCGACCTTTGATCATCGTATAGATCAGCGCGAAGACCATCAGGTCGAACGGCAACGAGATACCGATCGTCGTCGCCATGAACAGCGTCTTGATCTCGAGGTTGATCGTCGTCAAGAACATGTGGTGCATCCAGACGAGGAACGACTGGACGGTAACTAGGACCATCGCGATAATGACCCATTTTCGACCGACAAGGCGGCGTCCAGTGAACGTTTGGAACGTTTCGAACATGATTCCCAGCGCAGGGAAGAAGACGATGTACACCTCGGGATGGCCGAAGAACCAGAAGATGTGTGCCCAGAGCAAACTCGAGCCCTCACCAGCACCGAAATACTGCGTAAGCATCACGCGGTCGATGGCGAGCAACAACAGCGCTGCGAGCAGTGCAGCGAACGCAAAGAGCATCATCCAGGCGGTCAACAGCCACGACCAGGTGAACAGGGGCATGTTCCAGAGGCCAAGCCCTTCCGCACGCTGGCGGTGGATGGTCGTCAGGAAGTTGATCGTACCGAACGTGATCGACAGCGTGAACATCATCAGCGCGAGGATGGTTGCGGTCCCACCTGCGGTCGCCTCGAACGGCGTGTATGCCGGTACGTTGAGCGGTGCGTACATCGTCCAGCCACCCTCGAACGTCCCGCCAATGAAGAACGAGATCATAAGCAGGACTCCCGAGAACAGATAGAACCAGTAGCTCAACGCGTTGAGTCGTGGGAACGCGAGGTCTTTGGCACCAATCTGCAGTGGTACGAAGTAGTTCGCGAAGCCAGCCGCAAACGGCGACAGGAACCAGAACACCATCAATAGGCCGTGTGAAGTCACTGCCTGATTGTAGGTGCTGTCAGTCAGGAGACCAGCACCGCCGCTTTGCCAGAGGTGTGCCCGAAAGAGCAGTGCCATCACGCCGCCGAAGACCAGGAAAAACAGGGCGGTGCTCAAATACAGCATCCCCACGTCTTTGTGATTCGTGGTTACTAACCACCGTTTCACAGACCGCATTGGGGGAAAGTCATCGCCCATCAGTCGTCACCTCCGTCGTTTTCGTTGTCTTCATCATCGTTTTCGTCGTCATCACCGGGTTCCTCGAGTGTGAGCGTTTCGTCGGGCCCACTGACGATGTCGACGTCCATCTCGATCGTTTCGAAGGCACCGTCTGGCGACTCGACGATCAGTGTGTATGTGTCGCCCTCGTCGACGGTAATCCGGAGTTCGCCGTCCTCGAAGTCGTCTTCGGTGAACGTCTCGACGGTGTCCTCACCGTGCACGAGCGAGCCTTCGAGTGCGTCCGGATCCGTGATTGGCTCACCTTCTGCATCCTCGAGGTCGATCGTGACTGTCAGCTGGTCCTCGAGCCACTGTTCGTATTCAGCTTCACTTTTGACCGTCAACGTGCCCTCCATGCCGGAGTGGCCGGGTCCACACAGTTCGAAGCACTCGATCAGGTACTCGCCTTCGTCTTCGGCAATAAACCATGTAACGTCAGTTTCGCCTGGGATTGCGTCGGATTTCACCCGTAACTCCGAAACGCCGAACGCATGCCAGACGTCTGTCGCAGTCGTCTCTATCCAGATGGGTGTGTCTGCTGGGACGACCATTTCATTGCTCGACTCGACGCCGTTTTCATAATAGAAGCTCCAGCCAAAGGCGAATCCTTCGACATCAACTTCAATGGCGTCTTCGCCCGGTTCCTCGGGACCGTCTTCGACATATAACAGCATGCCGTAGGTCCAGAGAACCAGCGAAATGACGATAATGGCACTCAGAATAAACGAAAGGAAGAGTTTCTTCCCACCGCTACCACCCGTGGGTAGTTCGCCCAGCGTGGGCAGGTTTTCGTCCGGGTCGCGAGTGCCGTCGTCGCGGTATTTGTACGCATTATACAACGTGTAGGTGATGACGATGATACCGACGAGCGCCCCCAGTCCAAGGAACACGAGGAAAATATCCTCGAAAACGTCGACACGCGTCATCAGCAGGGTCGGAAGTGGGATGGAGATTGTGGTCACCTCGGTTGAGTAGTCCTGTTATGGGACGATGATGGCTGGGTGCACTTATCTATTTGGAAACGTCCCACCAACAACTGGTGAGTGATTAGGGCAGTCGTTCACCCGGTTGTCGGTCGCGTCGTCACCTCAGCCGATGTCCGTCACTGTATACTTTGACTACCTGCTCTTTTGTCTGTCGTTCCCCCATGGCGAACAGGGCAGGGTAATGCAGGGTTACCATCCCACTGTATACCGCCAACCGTCCAGTACCTTTCTATTGATTCGAGCGTCGAAGGAAGGGTTCGGTTTTTAAGCCCTGACCTCGTTGTTTACTGTATGCCAGAAGAGATCCTCTTCAAATTTGAACAGCAAATGTCTACGGACGAAATTGCCGACTACCTTCGCTCTGTGGCCGACCGAATCGAAAGCGGGGAGCCACTCAGCCTCGAGTCGGGAACGGAATCAGTCACGATGGACGTCCCGGCAAATCCCACGTTCGAGATCAAGGCCGAGCGAGAAACGTCTTCGTCCGGTGGGACGCCTGAACTGAGTGTCGAGTTCGAACTCGAGTGGGACGAGGGTGCCGATAATGAGGCTGGTGGCGACAGCTCGTTGACCATCAGCTAATGCAGTGTGTTCATCATCGGTGACCGCTGCCTTCACTCGAACGGTCACGGGTACATCGGTGCAGTTGTTCTAGGAAAGTTCCTCACACTGCCACAATCCAGATCGTCGTGTCTTCAGGACAGTCGAACACCTCCTGGACCACGCTCTCACAGAACTGGGCAATCCGATTCGCGTCAGCTTTCGCGCTCACGCGGGCGTTGGTCCCGTCTGCATCTTCGGGTCGAATCAGTTCCTCGATTTTGAACGCCGGAAACTGTGATAGTAACCCTTTCAACCGCTCGAGTTCGTCGTCAGTGCAATCGAGGCTGATCGTTCCATCGGCGAACTGTATCCAGGGGACGCCAAGGTCAGGATCCGGTCCGATCCCATCCACGAAACTCGTTTCGTCGATCTCGATCGTCAGGTACGGGCTCGCCCGCTCGCGGTGAGCCGTAATGGCGTCGACGATCAGTCGTACCCGTTCGCGGGGCGTCTCGGCGGAAAATCGCGTCATAGCCGGATGATCGTGCGCCATTCTTTAAGCCTTTATGTGCTGGCGCTGAACGAGCGCATATGGCACAGCCACGTATTCTCATCCTCGGGGCCCCCGGGGCTGGTAAAGGAACCCAGAGCGCAAAAATCGCAGATTACTTCGATATCGAACACATCACGACAGGAGACGCACTCCGTTCGAACAAAGAGATGGATATTTCCCATCTCGGCCTCGAGTACGACACCCCCGGTGAGTACATGGATCAGGGCGAGCTCGTGCCCGACGCCGTCGTCAACGCAATCGTCGACGAAGCACTCTCTTCGGCAGATGGCTTTATTTTAGATGGCTATCCACGCAACCTCGAGCAAGTCGAAGAACTCGAAGAAATGACGGATCTGGACATCGTTATTGCACTCGACGTAAGCGAAGAGGAACTCGTCCACAGATTGACCGGGCGACGGATGGACCCCGAAACCGGCGACATCTATCACGTCGAATACAACCCGCCGGAAGACCCCGAGGTCGAAGACCGACTCGTCCAGCGAGAGGACGACACCGAAGAGACCGTTCGCGAACGACTTCGCGTGTATGATGAGAACACGGCAGCCGTTCTCGAATACTACGACGAAGACGGACGCCTCGAGCGAGTCGATGGTGAGCAGCCACCCGATGACGTGTGGGAGGACGTGAAGGAAACGGTCGAAGAAACGAGCTAGGCTTCCTAAACCGGAACCCATGGCTGAAATCGGGCGGTAACGGTCGATTTCACCCATGAGTCGACATTTGGGAGGGGACTACTACGTCAAGCGTTGACGTGTGAGCGAGAGCGAAAGACGTCGCCGGTTATCCGACAGTCGGAGAAACCGCTAGTGGATAGTCACACCATCGATACTGATATCGATGTTCGGATCGTGTATCGGCCCGCTCTCTGAACCCCCATCCGAGTGACCGGGACCCAGATTTGGTGGGGATTCGTTTTCGACACCGCCATCCCCAATCCCTATATCTGGAACGTCTCCATCGGACATCCCAGGACCCAACTCGAGTGGGCTGATCTCGATAGTCGTCGTCTCCTGAGAATTCTCACTACGGACGGTGAGATCGCCCGTTCCAACGTCTGCATCGTCCGTTCGCCAGACCAGTGTAATCTGTTCTGTTTCATCTTTTCCGAGCGTGCTCGGTAACGTGACTGACTGCGTGTCGACCGTTTGTCCATCGGGGTCAGTGAGAACGATCGTCTGAGTCACATCTGATTCATCGCTGTCTTCGTACCGACTCGTCACCGTCACTTCGACCTCGAGGAACTCCCCGGCAGTGGCTTCCTCTGGGGCCTCGTCGATCGAGACATCGAACGTTCCTTCAGCGGCGAGTTCCCAGGCGAACCGTGGGTACGAATCGGGTATCGCAACCCACGGGCCGCCGTCTTCTTCGAATACGAGGTTCTCCATGTGTCCGGGTTGGTTTACCTCGAGTCCGGTCATCTCCTGTGTGCTTCTCCCGTTCCATTCGGTCTGAACCTGGTTCATGTTGATGTTCCGGAACCAGTTGCCCGCCTCACCGTATGCTGACGGTTCGACGCTCGTATCCCAGTAGATACTCTCTGCAAACTCGTCCCCGTGAGACAGGACCGTGCCGACGACTGCTCCGGCTTCAGCGTTGTCGGCAGTCGCTGTCCCACTCGTGTACATCTGCTCAAACGTCGAATCCCTGTAAGACGAGGTCCCAATGATAGCACCGACGTGCTTGTCACCGCTCACATCCGTGTGTGTATAAGCCATCGAAACCTGCGTATTCCAGGTGGCACGGCCGACGAGGCCGCCAATTCCCTCGTGGTTCAATCGATCATCGCCAACGGCATTGATATCACCGCCGACGACAGTCCCGACTGCAACGAGTCGATTGTCGATATCGGCGTGGGCACCATCGCCGATGAGACCGCCGACAAGCTGTTCCTGGCCTTCGACGTAGCCTTCACTTCGAGCGTCAAGGACCGTTCCCCCAGCCTGTCCAATCAGTCCACCAACATGTTGCTTTCCGACGACACTGACGTTGGTCAGTCTGATACTTTTGATTACGGAACCATCACCAGGATCGACATCATCGCCAGTCACCGGATGGAAATCCTGCGTGTAACTGGTCGCACCGAATAGGCCAACGAAATTCTCGTCCGGGCGGTTTATCGTCAGTCCATCGATGACATGTCCGTTTCCGTCGAACATCCCGCCGAAAGGCTCGTGATCAATTGCATCGGGTGATTGCCAGTAAGTGTTTGGATAATTGTGCCCCTCAGGACCGATCGGTTCGAATCCTTTCCCGTCGTTCCAGTATTCCGTGCCGTGTGCGTCGATATCAGAGACGAGTTCGTAGTGTGCGTCGAGGTCGTGTTCGTTGATACACTGGAGTTCGTCGATGGTGCTAATTCGGTAGGGGTCAGACTCGGTCCCGCTCCCGTCGTAATCGACTGCGTCACAGATCGGCCCCTCTCGTGCGACGACAACCAATCCGTCACGTTCGTCATCGTCGGTCGTCACTGAGACTCGCTCAGTAATCGTATCAGCATCGGTCGGATAATCGAAGGTGACGGTTTTCGTCTCATCTTCTTCGACAGTGACCGCAGTCGTGTCGATAATCTCTCCATCGGCACGCTCCAGGGAGACCTGTTGGCTGGCGGTGCCAGCGACGCTCTCGAGTTCCGTCACGATCTGTACTGATTCACCGGGCGAAATTGCATCGGCGGTGGAGTCCACGCTGTTGACCTGTAACAGTGGATCAACGTCGACGGTCGCTGTCGCGTTCTCGCCATCGGTTCGAAGCGTCACCGACGTCGTCTCCCCAGACTGAGGAGCATCCACGCCATCCCACACGATCGTCACAGTTTTGGACGCTCCAGCATCGATATCGATGTCGTCGACGACGACGATATCGTCATGGAAGCCCTCGAGCCAGATGAACTGCTCCCCAGCGTCGCCCTCGTTGGTGAGGGCAACATCGAGGTGGAGCGCATCGTTCGGTTTGACAGACGAATTACGGACGTCGATTCCCGCAATCGAAAACGCAGGGGTGTCGCCATCTTCGACGACCAGGAACGATCCCAGTTGATCGAGAGAGTCGTCTTCGGTAGCAATATCGTACTGGTAGATTGTGCCCGCATCGAACGCCTGATCACCAATTGGAAGCGAAATTTGCTTCGTGCTCGCACCGTCGATCGTGATCGACTTTTCCACCTGCTCGACGACTGTCCCATCGTCCATAAGGGTGAGCGTCACTGATTGTTCTTGTTCGAATAGGTTTGTATTTGTCACGTTCACTTCGATCGAGGCATCAGCTCCATCGGGAATAACGTGGCCCGTCTCTCCGGACACCTGTTGGTCTTCGGGGACGCCTAGATCGGCGGTGACTGCAACTTGCGGTTCGAATCCATTGGTTACCTCAAAAGTGGCTGACGAATCTGCATTGCCGGGGTTGTTTGGACCCTGTGGTCCTTCGTCGACCGCAACGATATCGAGTTCATACTCGCCATTGGGCCAGTTGGTTTCGTTTATCGACCACGAAACAGTAGCGTTCGATCCATACTCAAGCGGCATGGGGCTGGTTGTACTGGTAACTTCCTGACCAGACTTTTCACCCCTAATAGTGAGTGTAACGTTCTTCGATCCGTTTTTTGCACCGATGTTTGCGATGTCCGTAGAGACGTTGATCATCTCTCCGGATCGACTCACTGCCGTCTGGCTAATCCGGTATTCGACGCCTTCATATTCGGTGTAATAAAACGAGCCCCGGGGATCGGTTTCGTCGTCCTCGGTCAGGATCTCGTATTCGTACGTCTGGCCGGACTCGAGGCCCTTGGCCTGCCCGGGATTGACTGAGAGAGTAACGTCGGCAGACTCGCCGCCAGCAAGCGTTTTTGTCGCTTCGTGATGTGGTGTGTTGAATTCGACGCCGGGTATTCGCAGACGGATATCCTGTTCGTCATCGATGTCGCCAGTGTTCTCGACGGTCGTTTCGAAGTTCATCCAGTCACCGCCAGCGTTGACAAACGTATCTGTTGGAGAGCCGCTTGCATCGACTAATCCTCGGTCCGCTTTCACCCAAAAGAACGGCGGCACTGGCTCCATCGTATCCGTCTGCGTAGCGATAACGGTCCGGGAGCCGTCGACATCGAACGAGCCACCAACGTAGTTTTCGGCTTCAAAGGACGCGACGTCCGTCGACACGTTCTGTGCATCGAAAGTCGATTCGAGATGTCTTCGCCAGCCGTCGTGATACTCGCTTTCGATGACGATTGCGACGTCAGTATATCCGTTACGACGAGCAGACGACATTGCCTCCTCGATATCGTCGTTGAATCCATCAGTTGGTTGGTGGCGGACCGTCGCTTCTGTGCCTCGGACGTCATCTTCATCAATGGTAACGAAGCGAAGGGTGAGACCGTCGTCCCCAGCAACCGTTGGTGCTGATCGCACGGTAGTCGTCGAGCCCCTTCGTTCCCACGTACCACCACTCTGATAGGCGATGACACTGTCCCCGGTTTCGTATTCGATCGCACCGAGTGACTCGAGATGGACAGCGGCCTCACCATCTGGATCGAGTGAGCCTGCTTCGGACTCGTTGTACCAGACGATGTACACTGCCCCATCGTCACTGTACCTGGCGTCAGTCCACGGAACGACCTCCTCCGAGTATGTCGTTGTGACCGTCGAAATTCCGTGGTGAGTCGTGTCCACTGACGAAGCTGCCTGTTCGTGTGCTGAACTGCTCTCGAGTGCCTCGAGTGCAGCCATTCCCGTCACGGCGAGCACTGCCACCCCAATGAATACCATACCGAATAGCAAGACCACGCCGATAAGCGGTGCATCACCTCGCTCTTCAGTTGATATGCCCTCGATTACCACACCCATATAAATTCTAATTTCAGTTGTTAATCTATAAAAGTATTGATTACTATCCAGTGATGATTCGGAATCAGCTCTTAACAAAAAGTGATGAGAGCTTTGAACGGAAAACGTGTGCAAGACTTCCGTCCCCGGGCCCGAAGATAAACACTTGTATACCGCAGGTGACCTAGCCCAAGCAGATGACGCGTACAGCGGAGAAGATCAATGCCCTCGTCCGCGAAGATGGCTCCTTCGAGGAGGCACTCGAGTCGATTCGCCAGACGGTCGACGAAAACGGCGGCGAAGTCGAGTGGGCGGACGTTCGAGACGACCTGACGAGTGGGCAGTGGGGTCGGTTGATCGAGAAAGGGGTACTGGTCGATGGCGAAGAAGGATTCGAGATAGCCGACCGCGAGGCGTTCGATAGCGCACTCGACGACGACGCCGAAGGAGCGGTCGATCTGCCGGAAGTCGATGCTGAGGCCTCGAAGTGGTCACAGTGGGACAAACTGGCCGGATTGGCGTCGGTCCTGTTTATGGTTGGATACTGGTTCAACTCCGTCCGGGATTCGATCGGCGGAGTTATCGATATCGCCCTCGGCCCGCTGGCTGCTGCGATGCCGTTTTACACCGTTATTCTGGCCGTCGCGATGTTGACGGGGCTGTATTCGACGCTCCTGCAGGCGAACCTGATGGACATGGAACGCATGGGCAAGTACCAGGAGCGGATGAAAGCCATGCAGGACAAACGCAGCGATGTCCAGGAACGCAAAAAGGAAGCCGAAGAGCGAGGCGCAAGCGAGGCCGAACTCGAGAAACTCGACAACGAACTCGACAAGGTCCAAGAAGAGCAGATGGAAGCCATGGCGGACAACCTTGGCATGTTCAAAGAACAGTTCCGACCGATGGTCTGGATCATGCTCTTCACTATCCCACTGTTCCTCTGGATGTACTGGAAAATCCACGCGACTGGCGATCAGGTGGTTACCGAAACCGTCATTATGCCGATTGCCGGCGAGGTCGAGTGGAGCGATGGTATCGTCGGACCACTCCGTGCGTGGATTGTCTGGTATTTCCTCTGTTCGATGGGATTCATCCAGTTGTTGCGCAAGGCACTCAACATCGACATGTCTCCGGCGACGAGCTAGGACGACACCGTTTTCAGACACCACTCGAAGGCTCGAGTTGGCCCTGTCTCCCCATATTCTGCCTCGAGTAGTCTGCCCCCTATTTCTGCCTCGAGTGTCCCGACTGGGAGCGTACATTCTCACGTGTTCTGATTTCGAACCGCCACCGAACGATGGCAAAAGGCCACCGAACAGGGCTGCGCATCGACCGAAGCGATTCAAAACCCATTTCACCTGCCCGAACGCAGTTCGACCATGTTACTAACCGTCTCCGGTCCACCGGGCGGGGGAAAAACCACGAACGCCGAGTTGCTGGCCGACGAATTCGGCTTCGAGCACGTCAGCGGGGGCGATATTTTCCGACAGCTGGCCGACGAGCGCGGCTATACGCCACTCGAGTTCAATAAACTGGCCGAGGAGAACGATCAGATTGACCGCGATCTGGACCGGCGACTCCGCGAGATTGCCGTCGAACGCGAGGATCTAGTGCTCGAATCGCGACTGGCGGGCTGGCTCGCCGCCGAGCAAGCTGACCTCAAGTTCTGGCTCGATGCGCCCCTCGCCGTTCGGGGCGAACGAATCGCCGAGCGAGAGGAAAAAACGCCCGAACGAGCAATGGAGGAAACTCGCGCACGCGAAGCAAGCGAGGTCCATCGCTATCGCGAGTACTATGGCATCGAGTTCGACGACCTCAGCATCTACGACCTCTCGGTGAACACCGCACGGTGGGGTCCGGAATCGGTCGCTGATATGCTCGTCACCGCCGTCGAAGCCTACGATAGCCGGTCTGACGAAGGGAAAACACCTGTCGACATCGACGCGGAGTTCTAATGATTCGACGTGGCCCGCCATCCGAGCGACCGCCCACAGCTCTGTTACAGTTCGGGGTCGTCAATCTCGATAAGCCTCCTGGTCCGTCCTCCCACCAGGTGAGCGGCTGGATTCGCGATGCCGTCGCAGAAACGCTCACCGAGGCTGATGAGACGCCAATCGACCGGGCTTCACACGCTGGCACCCTCGACCCCAAAGTCACCGGCTGCCTCCCGCTCATGCTCGGCCACGCCACCCGCCTTGCCCCAGCATTTCTCGAGGGACGGAAGGAGTACGTCGCCGTCCTCGAGTGTCACGGCCCGGTACCGAGCGATGCCCGGTCGGTCATCGCTGGGTTCGAAGGTCCCCTCTACCAGAAACCGCCACGAAAGAGTGCCGTCTCGCGCCGGTTACGCGTACGCGAAATCTACGATCTCGAGGTGCTCGAAACGAGCGAACGGAAGATCCTGCTGCGGATTCGCTGTGAGAGCGGGACCTACGTCCGGAAGCTGTGTCACGACCTGGGGCTGGCACTTGGCACTGGAGCTCATATGGGTCATCTTCGACGAACCGAGACGGCACCGTTCGACGATTCGACGCTCGTCTCGGCGTACGAACTGCTGGACGCGCTGGCCTTCTGGGTCGAGGACGATAATCCGGAGATGCTCCTCGGAATCGTCCAGCCGGCCGAACGAATTCTCGAGGATCTCCCGGCGATAACCATCGCCCCCAGTGCGGCCGAGTCGGTCGCCACCGGTGCACCGGTCTACGCGCCCGGCGTCATTGACGCGGACGTCGAGTTCGTCGCAGAAGCGGATACGGCCCCGCTCGTCGCCTGTTATACTCCCGACGGTGCGGCCATTTGTCTGGGAAAACTCGTCGGCGACCCCACAGCCGATACAGGGACGGTCGTCGCGCTCGAGCGCGTATTGGTGTAGGGTATTTTGGCTTCTGTAGGCGGGTAAAACACGGGCTCGAGTCAGTCTGCGACCTCGTCTCGAGCGAGCGCAAGCACTGTCGCTTCCCCGTCAACGACGATATCATCGTCAGTGCGAGCGACCGTTTCGACCCGGAACTGGTTGTCGCCAAGGGCTTCGACCACGTGTGCAGTTGCCGTGACCGTCTCGCCGGGATACACCGGTTGTTCGAACGAGAGGTCCTGTGAGAGATAGATAATGTCCCCTGGAAGTTTTGCTAGCGCACTCGAGATGACCCCGGCAGCGAGCATGCCGTGACTGATACGGCCATCGAAGAGACCCGCTGCCGCGTAGTCCGCATCGAGATGCAGGGGATTATCGTCGCCGGTGATGTCCGCGAATTGTTCGATGCGGTCAGTCGTTATCTCTCTACGTGAGCGCGTCTGATCGCCAGGTTGGGCTATCGACATACGTACAAATTCGGCCGAACATGCCTGTACCTGCAGGTTGATACTCGAACCGCCAGCGGCGAGGGTTGATAGTCGAACGTCAGGATACTTGGTCGCTGAGAAACGTATTATACAATCATGAAACAGGCGACCAACGGTAACGTTCGGCTGGCCTACGAAGTAGACGGGCCACCCGATGGAGAGCCGGTCGTGTTTATCGAGGGACTGGGCTACGGCCGGTGGATGTGGCGCTGGCAGCAAGAGCCACTCGCCGCAGATTACCGGACGGTGCTATGGGACAATCGCGGCACGGGCGAGTCGGACGCCCCGGACGGACCGTACTCGATCGAAACCATGGCCGCCGATCTCGAGGCCGTCCTCGAGGACGCCGGTATCGACCGGGCACACGTCGTGGGGGCGAGCATGGGTGGGATGATCGCCCAGCGCTATGCCCTCGAGTACGACCGGGCGGCGACGCTCTCGCTGTTGTGTACGACGCCGGGCGGACCGGATGCCGTGCCAGTGCCGGACGCGACACAGGAGCAGATGTTCGCTGCGCCCCCCGATGCCGACGAACGCGAGCGCATCAAACACCGAATGCGCCCGGCCGTCTCCGATACCTTCTATGAAAACGAACCCGAACTCATCGAACGAATCGTGGACTGGCGACTCGAGGGCGACGCCAGCGACGCGGCGAAAGGGGCACAGGCAGCAGGTGTGGCGGCTTTCGATGCGGCGGACGAACTGTCGAACCTCGAGACGCCGACGCTCATCATGCACGGTGATGACGACCGTGTGTTGCCCGTGGAAAACGCACACCTGCTCGCAGAGCTATTGCCGAACGCCAGACTCGAGGTTGTCGAGGGCGGCCCACACCTCTTTTTCATCGAGTCGGCCGACTGGGTTACGGACCAGCTCGAGGCGTTTTTCGAAGCGAACCCGATCGAAACTGGAGGTGCCTGAACGGATGGCAGCTGATTTGAGAGGGACTGCATGGAAAGACGCCCGGAGCAAGGACGTGGAAACCGGTGGTTCACCGTGAACTGGAGCGAGGAACCATATCAGTGGGTCGGCGACTGGGCGGCCCGACGTGCATCACTGAGCCCGAACCGAACCGCAATCGTCGACGCGACCACGGAAACGAGCGTCACCTACGGCGACCTCGAGGACCGGGCAAATCAAACCGCGCGCCTGTTGGAAACGCACGACGTGACTGATGGTGACCGTGTCGCCGTCGTCTCCCGAAACCGACTCGAGGTGTTCGACCTGTTCTTTGCAACAGGAAAAACCGGCGGTGTGCTGGCTCCGCTGTCCTATCGGTTGGCACCTCCGGAGTTGGCCGCGCTCCTCGACCTGGTCGACCCGAACCTGCTCGTCATCGAGTCGCCGTACGTCGAACGGCTCGAGCACGCCATCGCTCGTGCGACGGTCGACCCGGCCGTACTCGAACTCGAGACCGAGGACCCTGCAGGCGGATGGGACGTCTATCGCGACGAACGACCAGCGGATTCGAGCCCGGTCGAGACACGTGAACGGTCTCTCTCTGACCCGCACCTGCTGTTACACACCGGCGGTTCGACCGGGACGCCCAAGGAGACGACGATCACCCACGGCTCGATTTACTGGAACTCGATGAACACCATTACCGCCTGGGGGCTTCGTCCGGACGACGTCACGCCGATGGTGTTCCCCACGTTCCACACCGGTGGCTGGAACGTTCTCACGCTCCCGCTGTTTCACATGGGGGCGACCGTCGTCATCGACCGCGAGGTCGAACCCGCACGCGTCCTCGAGCAGGTCGAAACCTACGGCGCGACGATTCTCGTCGCCGTCCCCGCCGTGTTACGCGCGATGGCGACCGACGACGACTGGGAGGCCACCGACCTCTCGAGTCTTCGCTTCGTGAAAAGCGGCGGCGGCCCCTGCCGGGAAACCATCGTCCGTGCCTGGCAACGGCGTGGGGTCGACTTCTCACAGGGCTACGGATTGACCGAAATCGGGCCGAACAACTTCGCGATGCCCGACGACTACGGCGACGACAAGGTGGCGAGCGTCGGCAAACCCGTCTTCCACGCGGATGCGCGGGTGGTCGACGAGGACGGAGTCGAACTCGACGACGGTGGGGTCGGCGAACTCGAACTGACCGGCCCACACGGTGCGCGCGAGTACTGGCGCAATCCCGAGGCGTCAGAAGAAACCTTCGGAGAGCGAGCATCGGACTCGAGTCCCTGGGTATCCACGGGTGATCTGGCTCGAATCGATTCGGACGGCTACTTCCACATTGAGGGACGAAAGAAGAACATGTTCATCAGCGGCGGAGAAAACGTGTATCCGCCCGAAGTCGAGGATGTCATCACCGACCACGATGCCGTCGCCGAAGCCGTTGTGGTTGGCGTTCCCGACGATCAGTGGGGAACCGTCGGCAAGGCGGTCGTCGAACTCGCCGATGGATACGCCCCCGATGTGGGAGCCATGGGCCACACCGTTGAAACCGCGGACGGCGGAACGGGAACCGCAAACGTGGGGTCGACCGAGTCTACCGAGAGGGAACCGTTACTCACGCTCAAGGACCTCGAGGTGTTTCTTGACGGCAAACTCGCCCGATTCAAGATTCCCAAGTATCTCGCGTTCGTCGAGGAGATGCCGATGAGTGGTCCTTCGAAGATCGATCGTGGGGCTATCGAGGAGCGATTTGGTGGTGGGAGTTCGTGATTGGTACCCTCGAGGCCGTCTGGCGGGTAAGAACCTCGTTTCGTTACGGGTGGCATCGGAACCGACAGCTACGATTATGGTCATGGGATCCATGTGATAGATCATGATCGACTTCACGCTGGACATGAAGCAGTACGACTGCCCGTTCATCGACACCAGCGACGACCACGACGTCGCGTTCACGGCCGTCCAGTGGGAGTTCGACAGCCGCCGCCGCGAACTCGAGACGCGAATGATGGTCGAAGGCGAGGATCGCTCGATTCTCGAGTCCGGGCTCTCGACGTTACAGGCCCACGACAACATGCAAGAGTGTACGTTGTTCAAAAAGCACGAGGGGACGGCGCTGTTACGAACCGTCATCAACGAAACCGACGCCATGCGCGTCATCCGAGACAACCAGGGCTACATCACTGGTCCGTTTCACATCGAAGATGGGAGCGAACGCTGGGAGGTCGGGTTCGACACCGGCGACACCGCCGACGACGCGCTCGCAGAACTCGAGCGGAACAACGAGTTCGACGTCCTCGCCCAAGACGATTTCGAGCTGACCGAACTGTACGACTTGCTCGAGAACGCCGACGCCGCGAGCAATTTACTCGAAGGGTGTCGGTCCTTATCAGATGTCGAACGCCAGACGCTGGCCGTCGCCGCGAAAAAAGGCTACTTCGATCAACCGCGGGGAGCAACGCTGCAAATGCTCGCCTCGGAGTTCGACATCTCGGATACAGCCGTCTCGAAAAACGTCCGTCGAGCCGAACGAAAGATCCTCAAACGCGTCGTCGACGCGATGGAAGGAATCGAATGACCGCGCGGTAATTCACATCGTTTTTTGCCATGGACTCCAACACCACGAATATGCATCAGGCACATATCGTCGGGGTCGGAATGACCGACTTCGGCGTTCACGAAACGCCACTCACGGAACTCTTCGCCTCAGCAGCGTTCGACGCGCTCGACGATGCCGGCGTCGGCGGAGCGGCAATCGAATCATTCTACCTGGGGAACGCGATGAGTGGTCAGTCCGAAGGGGACACACATCTTGCGCCGACCATTGCGAGCCACCTTGGACTTGCCGGGGTTCCCTGTCAGCGCTACGAAGACGCCTGTGCCACCTCTTCGAACGCGTTCAAACACGCCGTCCGCGCGGTCGAAGCCGGCCAGCACGACGTGGTCCTCGTCGGTGGCGTCGAACGCTGTACGACGACGACCGGCCTCGAGACGCCCGAAATGACGTCGGTGTTCGCGTCGGCATCACATCGCCAATATGAACAGCCAACTGGCATCTCGTTCCCCGGCGTGTTCGGGCTCTTGACGACCCGACACATGCACGAACACGGCACGACCGAGGAACAACTCGCCGCCGTCGCCGTCAAGAATCACGGCCACGGGACGCTCAATGACCGCGCACAGTTCGGTACCGAGACGAGCGTCGAAGAAGTGCTCGACAGCCCCATCGTCGCCACGCCCTTCCGACTGTTCGATTGTTGTCCGTTTTCGGACGGAGCCGCTGCCGTCGTCGTCGCAAACGAAGACGTCGCTGCGGACATGGAGGCGGACTCGGTCGCTGTCACCGGCATCGGTCACGCAACTGACGTCGTCCCACTCGCCGAAAAGGAGGACCTGACGGCCACACAGTCGGCACGCGACGCCGCAACGCAGGCGTATGAGGCGGCCGACATCGGTCCCGAAGACGTCGACGTGGCCGAAGTCCACGACTGTTTCACGGGTGCCGAGATTCTGGCTATCGAAGCCCTCGGATTCGTCGAAGACGGCGAAGGTGGCAAGGCGGCCGTCGAGGGCACGACGGCACTCGGTGGGCGAATCCCGGTCAATCCAAGCGGCGGGCTGAAAGCCAAGGGCCACCCGATCGGTGCAACCGGCATCGCTCAACTGGTCGAACTCACCGAGCACCTTCGCGGCGAAGCCGGCGAACGCCAGGTCGACGGCGCAACCCACGCCCTCGCACACAACCTCGGTGGCGACGCTGCAACCACTGTCGTTTCGATCCTGGAGGGAGACGCATGAGCGAGACACACTCGAACGAGGCGGCCGAATCGCTGCCGGAACAGCTGAACCACCGGACGTGGACGCAAGCGCTTCGTGAGGGGAGGCTCCTCGGCCAGCGCTGTCGGGACTGTGGCGCGGAAACCGCAACGCCCTCAGCGGCGTGTAACGCCTGTGGGTCGCGCGAACGCGTGACCATCGAACTGCCGACGACCGGCACGCTCTATACGGAAACGACGGTCGCCGTCGCACCCCAGGGATTCGACGGGGGCTACCGGGTCGGCGTCGTCGACCTCGGTTCGACTCGAGTGATGGCCCGACTCGAAGGCGACAGCGACATCGGTGATTCGATCGAACTCGCCGGCGTACTCGAGGTCGATTCGCCAGTCCCGGTTTTCGAATAGCGAGGGACGACTCACTCGTTCAGACGCGTTCTCGACTGCTGGTACCCAAACGCCTTTTCAACTTCCGGTCGTGGCCCGAGACACGATGACGAATACAGAGCACAGTGCCCACTATCCGCGCGTGAATAGGATGCCGACCCTCGGCCTCGGTACCTGGCAGCTTGCTGACCCGGACCAGTGTGCCGAAAGCGTCGCCAACGCACTCGAGATGGGCTATCGACACGTCGATACCGCCCAGGGCTACGACAACGAGGAGTTCGTCGGCCGCGGCATCGAAGCGGCCGACGTGGACCGCGAGGAGGTCTTTCTGGCGACGAAAGTATCGACGTCGAATCTGGCCTACGACGACGTCATCGAGACGACGAAAACGAGCCTCGAGAAACTGGGTGTCGACGCCGTCGACCTGCTGTACGTCCACTGGCCGATCAACACCTACGACACAGAAGAAACCCTCGCGGCGTTCGACGAACTCTACGACGACGGGTACATCGAGCACGTCGGCGTGAGTAATTTCGAGCCACGACACATCGAGGAGGCCGTCGAGACACTCGAGGCCCCGATCTTCGCCAATCAAGTCGAGTGCCATCCCCTGTTGGCACAGACCGAACTCAGGGCGGTGTGTGCAGCCCACGAAATCGAACTTGTCGCCTATTCGCCGCTCGCTCGAGGGAAGGTGTTCGACGTCCCAGAAATTGGGTCTGTAGCCGAGAAACACGACGTCAGCGAAGCGCAGGTGAGTCTCGCCTGGCTACGCGAAAAGGAGATTACGGCGATACCGAAAGCCACCGGTACCGACCACCTCGCGGACAACTTCGCTTCGCTTTCCCTCGAGTTAGACGACGACGACATCGCAACGCTTGACAGTATTGATTCCATCCATCGCGAGGTCGACCCCGACGGGGCCCCGTGGAACGTCCATTGATAGCGTTCGTTGGAGTCAGTCTCAGGCTGCGATCGTCCCCTGTTGGCCACTGCTACAACGACGCCATCACCGCGTCATGTTCGAGGACTGACCGTTCGATTTGAGTGACGGTCTCGAGGAGGAAAGTTTACGGTATCGGAGTCGATTTAGTTGGATAATGTCTACCCGCGCACGCAACCGAGGCGGTGGTGGGATCGTCGCCGCGGTGAAGGTTGATCTAGCCCTCTTACACGGGGCATGGATGGAGCTCATCTTTCCCCGACAACGCGGCCGCGGTCACTCGGTCATGGGAAAATGGAAACCCGAAACGCTGCCACAGAAAATCGGCTACACCCTCTGGAGCACATTCGGCGCGCTCGGCCTCCTGCTCGTGTATCCGCTGACCGTCCTCGGACTGGCAACGCGGTTTTATGCCGCCAAACTCGATTCGACGGCGACGCGACTCGGTATCGTCGGCGCGACCGGCGTGGCACTGTTGTTCTGGGGCATACTAACCGTTATCGCCCACATTCAACTGCCCTGGGACGCATTCCTCGCCGTTGCTGCGGCAAGCGGCGTTGCAACGCTGTCGACCGCACTGGCGGCAACCTGCTCGAAATTCGGCGGTCGCCCACTGACCGTTGCCCTGGCGTACCCGTTCGCAATGACGGCCCTGTTTCTCCCACCTGTCGTCGCCGCGTTGGTAACCCCCTCACTCGAGCCCCACGTCCTCGAGCCGAGTTACGATCTGGCCGTCTGGTTGCTCGACACCGTTCTCGTCGTCGGCGAACTCAACACGTATCTCCGCGATAACTACCAGCTCGAGGGAGCCGCCTACGCAGGCATGTGGCTCGGGTTTTCCTTCCCGCTGGGCTGGTTCCTCGGTCTGATGGTCGCGCTGGCCAACGTCGTCCGGCCAACGAACTGATACGGTTTGTTGTAACTGTTTACCGGTGATTGCCGACCCAGTATGGGCAATCACCGGGAAGAGACTATAGTAAACCGTATGAGAGGGATTCTCGTCACGGTTCAACTGTCTCCGACGAAAAGCTGAGATACGCTGTCGAAAACGAGATCACTGAACCGCTGGTAAGCTATGATACACCTTAGACATCTACAGTCACTCATATAGAAGCGTACTGATTGTTCTCAGTTCCGCATCCGACATCCTTAGGAGAAATCCCATCGTATCTCCCCGTATGGCACTCGAGTTCGATCTCCCGAAAACGGTCGCCGCGTTCGTACTGATCGTCGCTATCGGTGTCGGCATTCTACTCACGATGCCGATGGGAATGACGACTGACACCGTCTTGATGATGGTTCTCCCATCGATGGCGGCCTTCGGAGCCATTGCGCTGGCCATCGGTGTCAAACACGGCGAGTACCGGGCGACCCAGTAGCTCACTCGAGCGTCGACTACGGAACGAGCAGCACCGGAATCTCGTGGTTCTGTAGGAGTCGTTCGGTCGTATCACTCTCGAGAACCCGATCGAACAGGGACTTTGACTCGTATCCGAGGATGACGAGGTCGATTTCCTCTGACTCGACGATATCAGTAATCGCTTTTCTGATAACGGCTTTGGAACTGGGGTCCCCCTCGATGAGTCGAACCTCCGCTTCGACCGACGCCTCGTAGTTGTCGCCGAGTGACTCGATTTCGTTAGCTGCGATCCGTGCGGGGTCCGCTTTGGCATCGCTGATGTGCGTCGCTACGACGTGAACGTCCTCTCGATCGCCGAAGAGTTCGAGGGTTGCTCGAACCGCTCGTTCGCTAACCGGCTGGATGTCGAACGGTACCAGTATGTTCATACAGGAACGTTATCCGGCACCTTCCTAATGATTGCGGAGAAATATACCGCGGTGTCCCAGTGATTGTGCCAACAGTGAGGTCATGAGTGCCTATCGAATCACGGTTGGCTCCCGCTGTTGGTCAACTCGCTTCTCGAGGGAACGGACGGCATCGGCGACTGCCGTGCTCGCTCGCCCCAGATACAGATCATCGTCTTCACTCTCGAGGTGTAAGATTGCGTTCATCGTTCAGAGTGCCTAACCGCGGCGGTCTGAAGTCAGAGAATTAGTTGCGGACGACGTTCGTCGCGCGAGGGCCTTTGGGGGCCTGTTCGATATCGAATTCGATCTCGGTGCCTTCTTCGAGGTCCGGGCCGCCGACGTCTTCCATGTGGAAGAATACGTCATCGTCCGCGTCGTCCGTCGAAATGAAACCGTAGCCGCCTGTGTCGTTGAAGAAATCAACGTTACCTTTCGCCATTACGACCAAACAAAGACCCGCTCCACGGATAAGGGTTGTGAGGGTCGTGGTACCACGACCGTTGGCTTCGCGATTCCGTTTCTCTAATAGTAGCCAGTGAAAGTCATTGCACGCCCAATCGAACGACGATGTCGCGATAGCTGTGTACCTCGTCTCATAGGGATCGGTGTAAGCGATTACCGGTTAGCGACCGATCCGGTTCGTCGTTGACCGGTAAGCGATTCCAATAAACCCTATCATAGGCTACGATAGCCTGCTCGAGCCTACATGTAGCCCAGATCTCGCAGCCGAGCCATCAGGTCCTCTTTGTCCTGGGCCCGACCGGCTCGCTCGGTCGTCCCCTCAAGGTCCTGTAACCAGGCCGGCTCGTCTTCGGCCTTTTTCGTGCTGATCTCACTGCCCAGCGACCGGAATCCCTCCCAGTATTTCGGGGAGACGGGGATGTCAGCCTGCTCGACACCCTCCGGAAGGTCGTCTGCACTCTCCGGAACGTACCCTTCCTCCGGATAGTTTTCGACCGTATCGGGGACGACGAACTGCCAGAACGCTTCCCAGACGGCGCGTTCTTCGAAGTGCAAAATCGGCTGGACGCGGTCGTGTGGCGGGTAAATATCCGGGTCGTGACGCGGCGAGAAGAACGTCTCCTCGGCACGTGCCTCCTGTTCGTCCCATCGGACGCCGGAGATCACGCCGTCGATCTCGTATTCCTCGAGCGCGTCGTTGAGCGCGACGGTTTTCAGCAGGTGATTCCCCGCGTAGGTGTCGAGCAAGAACGGGAACGACTCCTCGTCGTACTCGAGGATGTTTTCGATGTGATGGCGGTTGTGCTCATCGAGGTCAGCGACGGGGATGTCGTCGCCCGGCTCGAGGCCATTTTCGTCGACGTACTCACCGATGTCGGTGTTTCGAGCGAAGATGACGTCGAGGTCCCACTCTTCAGCCCAGTGGTCGACAAAGTCGAGGATTTGGTCGAAGTGCTGATAATGGTCGATGAAGATAGCCGGCGGTACCTCGAGGTCGAATCGGTCCGCGACCTCTTTGACGATGTACAGGACGAGCGTGGAGTCCTTGCCGCCGGTCCACATGACCGCCGGATTTTCGTACTGCTCGAGGCCCTGTCGGGTGATCTCGATGGCTTTCTCGATCTTTTCGTGCACGTGCGGGTAATCTGCTGGGTCCTGGTCGGTGCCGTCGTCGTAATCGACGGTCACGTAGTCGGGAAAGTTCTCGGACATTTCGTGTAATGAGATATAATTACCAGGGATAAACCGCTTGTGGCGGCGGAAATCTCTGTCGGTACTCGTGATGAGAATTGCACTCATGTTTTCGAATCTCGGTGTTACAATACCTTATCATTTAGATAACAACATTTCACCTCAACTAAATACGGTTGATTAGGACTATGTAGTATCGTATAAGGTCATATCATAGCAAATCAAAATGGCTGGTGGTGGTTTCAATTCTGAGATTATTATATAAGTTCGTATACAGACAACTGTATTTTTTATCAGTAGTGGTTGTCTGATTGGGATCGTATCATGCAAAATATTGGGTTTGGCCAGAAGTATAATATGATACGATAGTCATTATTAAGATAACTAATGGGTTCTACAATTTATGGGGATTCGAGGGGGGTTACCCCTGTTGTCGGTGTTATACTTCTTATTGGGATTACTTTAATTGGTTCTCTTGGAATTTTTATTGTGGGGTTAGATCTAATCGCCGTCCAGCAACAACAAGCAGAAAATGAGCGAGCTGAACAGAGTTTCATTGAACTCAAACAGTCGATGCACACGCAAAGTTACCTATCAGATACGAGCCAAACCATCGATTTGGATCTTAGCGATGGAGGAGCGATAATTCGAGACGATGCAGGGTCAATCTCAGTGGATTCCAAGAATCTCAGTGAGGAATTTGAAGAACCCATTACGTTTGGCGCCATAGAATACGAAGGGCATAATGGGGGAATATATGCGCTTGAGGGAGGTGCAGTGATTCGTGGAACTGGAGAAAATGCACAGATAGTTTCGGGACCACGTATCGAATACGACGGGGCAACAAATACACTCAATTTCCAACTCGTTGAGGCTGTTGGTGAAGGAGAGTTAGACTCGGATTCGATAAACCTGAAAATGAACAGTAGCGAGGGTTACAGTTCTGTTGTCGAAAATGAGCGAGTCATAATAACCATCGAAAGCCGATACTGGGGCGCCTGGGAACAGTATTTCATCAACGAAATCGGCGAAAGGGGTGTCATTGCAGAACCAATAGAAGGAAGTGACAAAGGAAAAGTGAGAGTAGATCTCGGTCGAATCGATCGTCCAACACCGTTTGAGAACGCCGTCCAGGGCCAAACTATAATCGATACTAACAATCCAAATGCCGGAATTGAGGGGGAAGTGGAAAATAATAGTTCCCTCGAACCGATCGATGAAGAGATTTGGGAATTAGTAGCAACAGCAGAAGAGGAGTACAATGATATAGGAAGCCTAAATGGAGATCCTCTTGAAGCGGGCGAGTATTATGCAGATGAAGTAGATATAGGTGATCTTACTGTCGATCTCGAAGATGGTGACGTAGTACTCGTAGTAAACGGCAGTTTGGACGTAGGCAGTGACTTCCATGTTAAAAACGGGGAAGAGAATGAACTGCAGATATACACCACTGGCGATCTCGAGATCGGTGGCGGTAATCAAATGTGCGCTAACTTATGCGATGAATCCGATACAGATCCAGCAGCCCTTCAAGTGTATGGTACCTCAGATTTCCAGTTTATATTGAAGGGAGGAACTCATTTTGAGGGAGTCATTTACGCACCTGCTGGTGAAGATGGCAGTTCAGCCCTAATACAGGCTGGTAATTTCAACATAGATGGGTCTATTGTTATTGGGGAAGTTGATATTAATGGCAATACGCACATTAGGAATCATCCTGAACTAGAAATATTGGATCCAGCGATTGGGGATGCCGTTCAACCACCAGAAATTACGTATCTAAATATTGCACACCAACAAATAGAAGTAAGCCAGGACTAGCGACGATAGGAGAGAACACAGCCCTGTTTATAGATAATACTAGTTCAATATGCTACCTTAATTTATTGAGACAATTTCCGTGGAACAGATCACAATTATCATGTTCCTATGTCCTTCAAAGAGAGAACTGATAGCGAGCCGCTCAAAGAGTAACTTACAGTCCTATGTAGCCGTTCGAATGGAGTCGATTCCCCAGTACCCAAGAAGGGAACTTGGGACTAGTCGCTGATGAATTTATTGTCGCGCCAGTTCACGCCTGCGGAGGTTGCCTTCCCGTCTCGAGGTCCTTCAACGACTTCGACGTCGGCCGGGCGAGGTTCGCCATCGACGATGCGGGTTGCCTCGAGTTCACCGTCCGTCTCCGAAATGGCCGTCAGCGTCCCCTTTTCAGTCTCCTGGGCGATAGCACAGAGCACCTGGAACATCTCGTACTGCAGCAGGGAGTTCTGGAGAACGGTTTCGCGGTCGCCTTTGAACGCCGCGAACTCGACCAGTTCGGATTCGATTTCGTCTTCCTCCTCCTCGTCCCATCGGAAAGAGTTCCGTCGCTCGTCCGGGTCCTCCTCGTACACCCGGTTTTCGGTGACGCTCGCTTTGAGCTGGGCCGTCGGGGTATACTTGCTGACGCTGTCGTCGTCGGAGACGGCTTTCAAAATCAGCGTGTTGTTTCGTCGCGTTAACTCGACATCGGTGACCTTCTCCGGGTAGGTCGCCGTCTCGAGAAACTCGTGCAGTTCTTCGAGTGGGAGCTCGAGGGTGGAGTGCAACCGATATACGTGTCTGGAGTCCTCTTTTGACATGTGTGGAAAGGTGGGCGATAGTCGTCTGCCCGATACTACGGTGGCGGGCCATATATGACCTGCTATTATATACTCGCCGTAAGCATTTGAATTCAAATACGTGCCGGGTTCCTCGTGGGTTGACGGCCCTCGAAAGTCACCCGACAATGCCGTATCAGTCACTCGACAGTCAATGTCGACTCGAGGTCACCACGCTCGTCGAGTTCTGCGAGAATGTCCGAGCCACCGACGAACTCGCCGTCGACGAACGTCTGTGGAATCGTTTCCCAGCCGCTTTGTTCGTCCAGCGCCGTGCGGAACTCAGGCAAGGACTCGAGGACGTCAACGGTTTCGAAGTCCTCGCGATAGCTACCGATCAACTCGAGTGCGCGCTGGGAGTAGCCACACTGGGGCATCAGCTGCGTGCCTTTCATGAACAGGACGACCTCGTTTTCCTCGAGAGTGGTTTCGACGATCTCGTCGACTTCTGACTGCTCGAGACTGGAGTTCGGTTGGAACGTCATGCCCCCACTTGGGGCGTCACGGACTAATGGTTTGTCCTCTCATACTGTGAACCGTGTGACGGTTACCACCCACATTGCTCTACTATTTGGAGTGTATGATCTGTATACAATAGTAAATTTATTGTGTAGAGTGACTAACTCAGTAGTAATTTCATACCACTGTTCGAAAGCACAGTGAGACCGCGGTCGGGTGCTTCTAGAAAAGGAGACAATTAGGGACGATGACGCCATTCGGCCGTATAGTGAGTCCTGGGACTATCCAGACACTCGAGCAAAGACGGTACCGTTCGAGTGTTGCAAGACTTCCAAGAATCGTTATAGTGGCCATCGAAATTCATTGCACACCCTATCGCAAGACGACGTCGCGATAGGTATGTAAACCGTTTCAATGGCTACTATAGTATGTTACTCGTCGGTGCCGACGCTGATGACCTGTAACAGCGAGTAGACGGGGACGCCGTCGATTTCGTCCAGTCCCTGTTTATCGGCGAGGACGACACACGCCAGTGGTTCGCCGCCTTCCTTCCGAATTGCGTCGACCGTTTCCCGCATCGTCGTTCCGCTGGTGATGGTGTCGTCGACGATGTAACACTCTCGGCCACGGATGGTCGCGAAGTTACGCGAGAAGGTGCCGCCGAGTTCGTCGATATCGTCGTCGTCCCACTGGTGTTTGGCCGGGGTGTACGTTCCGAGGTCGGTCTCGAGTTCGTGGGCGACGAGCGCCGCAATGGGGCCACCGGCTTTCTCAATGCCGATCGTCAGGTCGACGTCTTCGCCGTGCTTCGCCAGCAGATCGGCGAGTGCTTTGGCGACGTAACCCATTCGCTTCGAGTCACGGCCGATCGCGGACCAGTCGACGTGAATGTCGTCCGATCCACCACTCGAGGACACGGTCTCATCCGCCGGGGTCGGGGCGGTACCGCTCCGTTCGACGAGCCAACTCGCGGTTTCTCGAGAGACGTTGAGTTCGTCCGCGATTTCGCCTTTCGAGAGGCCGCGGTCCGCCAGGTCTGCTGCACTGTCGATAAGGTCGTCGACGTTTTTCATATGGTGTCGAATTCGACCGCCGTTTTTATAGTCGTGTCGTCGTCGACGAATGCGTCCTGGAACGAGTCGAGGTCGTAGACGCCGGTGACGAGATCGTCGGTAAAGGACTCCGGAAGCTGTGAGAGCGTATCGATGGCTGACTCGAAGTGGCCGCGGTGTGAGTTGACGCTCCCCACGAGCGCCTTGTTGTGGAGGACGAACTCCTCGTGAAGGGCACCGCCGTCGATTTCGAACTCCCAGCTCGAGGGAACCCCGAGCAAGGCACCGACGCCGTTCGGGGCGAGCGCTTCGATCGTCTCGAAGGCGTGTGGGGCGTAGCCAGTCGCTTCGTAAATAAAGTCGATTCTCTCGTGAACCGCAGGCACCTCCGAGACGGGCGTCTCTCGAGAGTCGACGTACGTCGCGCCGAGCGATTCGATGATATCGATAGTCGGATCCGGGCGGTCACGACGGCCCAGACAGTAGGTCCGGTCGAACTCGAGGGTTTCGACCAGCATGGCCACGGTCAGGAGGCCCAGCGAGCCGTTACCGAGCACCATCGCAGATTCGGGTCGCCAGTCGAACGCCGAGCGACTGGCAAAGGCGTGTTCGATGGCCTTCTCGGAGATACTGATGGGTTCGACGAGAAAACCGAGCGACGCGAGCGATTCCGGAATCGGGACGAGATAATCGGCGGGGCTTGTAAAGTATTCTGCCATAAACCCGTGGCCGCCCACGATACCGCGTTCGACGTACTCACCCTCCGGTGCCATGTCGGGATAGCCCGATTCGAAATAGTGGTTCGTTCCGTTCGGTGGTCGTCGAACCGTGGGGACGACGAGTTGGCCCACCTCGAGGTCGGTCCCGTTCGGGTCTTCAACCACGCCGACGGCCTCGTGGCCAAGGACGAGGTGATCCTCGTCATCCGGGACGCCGCCGTGAGCACCCGAGATCACCTCGTGGTCGGTGCCGTCGACGCCAACCCGGAGCGTCCGTACGAGGGCCTCACCCGTTTCGGGTTCGGGTATCGGTTTCTCGACGACCGTTGGATCACCCGCCCCTGGTTCGACTGCAATTGCGTACATACCCGACCGTTTGCACCCGAGGGCTAAAAGTTTATTCTATCACGAGTAAAGAATCATCTCCAGTCACTCGAGTCGCCTCATAGTGGCACAAATGCCGTTGAGATGTCACGGGAAGCGGGCAACCGTCGCGCCAGCGGAAACGATTATCCCCGCGCCACACGCATGCCGTGACATGGAACGATACGACCTCGTCTACCAGCTCTACGACGAGTTCGACACCAAGACGCTCCGGGAGTACCAGGAGTTCGTCGACGTCTTTCCGCCGGTCGACTCGCGGGTAGCCCTCGAGCACTGGCA
This sequence comes from Natronosalvus hydrolyticus, assembly GCA_025517525.1. Lineage (GTDB taxonomy): Archaea > Halobacteriota > Halobacteria > Halobacteriales > Natrialbaceae > Natronosalvus > Natronosalvus hydrolyticus. The sequence goes on along the minus strand of JAOPJZ010000010.1, from coordinate 51,169 downwards.
GGAAGCGAGTGACGAACTCGAGGCACGCAAAGACGACATTCGGACGGCGTTCGCGGCCGGTGAGACGTTCGCCGAAATTGCCTCGCGCACGACCCGCGACCAGGCGTTTACGGCCCTCGATCTCGAGGCCAAATACGGCCGGCCGGTGAACGTTCTCGTGCTGGACGTCGACGAAACGCTGCGCTCGGCCGGAAGTACTGACAACGAGATTCCGCGTGACACGCTGCACGTCCTGACCGAGTTTCACGAGGCGGGTATCCCCATCGTCATCTGTACGGGCCAGACCCTCGAGAACGTCAAAGGGTTCGCGATCCAGGGCCTGGGCAGCGAAATCGTCCACTCGGGCGAGCTCTCCATCGTGTACGAGTCGGGGAACGGCGTGTTTACGCCGGGCCATGGGGCCGATACCAAACAGTTGCTGTATAACGACCTCGACGATTCGATTCGGGACATTTTCGATCACGTTCGGGCGCGCGTGCTGACAGAAGCCCCGGCACACCTCCGGCGCGGCTGTCACCTTCAGGGCAACGAGTTCAATGTGACGATGAAACCGAATTACGAGACGGGGTCTAGTCAGGCCCGCGAAGTCATCGACGACGCGCTGGTCTACATGATTGACCTGCTTGGCTCGGCGGTTGCCGACGTGATAGCGTGGTCTGAACCGTCCGACTCGAGCGAGCTCGTCGCCTACACTCGAGCGTTTTACGCCGGGGAGGACCCCGAAATTCGAGGCGTGCTCGAGCAGGAGGGAGCGTATCCCGACGTCGACCGGGATGGCGTCCCCGAGCCGCTGGCCGCCGTGTTCGAGCGAATAGACGTTGCCTACTACGAAGCCGATGCGGCGGAGGTTAGCAGCCTCGAACTCAACAAGGTCGCGGGCGTGAAACGGGCGCTCGAGGTACTGGGCGTCGAGGATCCCTTCGCGCTCGTGATGGGTGACTCGAAAACTGACCTCCGGGTGATGGAGTGGGTCGCCGAAAACGACGCGGGCATCGCGGCTGCCCCCGAACACGCCTCGAGCGACACGCTCGATCACGTGATCAGATCGGACGAACTGATCTTCGCACAGGGCAAAAGCGTCGACGTACTCCGGACGGTTTACGCGCTCAATCAGCTAGCGCGGCTCAACTGAGTTACGTCGTTCGATTTTCCGCGAGGTCGATACGCGAAAGCGTGCTCAATGTTCGACGAACTCGAGTAACACCCCACCGGTGTCTCGCGGATGTAAAAACGCCACTTCGTGGCCCCACGCGCCCGGTCGCGGCTGTTCGTCGATGCACTCGATACCCATCTCGCGGGCGCGCTCGAGGGCGCCACTCGCGTCGTCAGTCTCGATTGCCAGATGGTGAATACCCGGGCCGTTTCGCTCGAGATATCGTGCGATGGTCCCTCCTTCCTGCGGTTCGAGCAGTTCAAAGTAGCCGTTTTCGAACGCAAGAAAGACGACGGACATCCCCTCGAACGTTTCCTCGTGGGCGAGTTCGACGTCGAACAGGTCGGCATACAGCGCGGCCGTAGCGCTCGCGTCGTGGGTCGCGATACCGGCGTGATCGATTCGCATATGCGTGCAGGAGTGTCGAATCGTCGTCAGTGTTGCGCTCGAGAGCAGGGGGATGACCAAAAAGCTGTTAGTACACCTACACCAAACGCGGGGTATGGAGATCACAAATACGGAAACCCTCCCGGACCGCGAAGTCGTCGAAGTCCTCGGTATCGCCCGCGGGAATACAGTCGAGGCCAGAAACGTCGGCCGAGACATAACGCAAGGCATTCGGAACGTCTTCGGTGGCGAACTCAAAGCGTACTCCGACCTATTGGCGAAAGCACGCGACGAAGCGATCACCCGCATGGAAGCCAACGCCGAGGAGATGGGCGCTGATGCCGTACTCAACGTCCGTCTCGAGACCTCACAGATCACCGACGGTGGCTCGGAAGTGATGGCTTACGGAACGGCTGTCCGACTGCGGTAGTGGTTTCCCAAACCTGTACTCGTGAGTGAGATCATGTAGAGCCGTTCGATTTCACTCACGGGTCGACATTTGTGAAGGGAGTAACGGCGGCTTTTCGAAGGCAAGGAGGCATTCGAAAACGTCCTCTTGAGGAGGCTTCCCTTACAGCAGAAACACGGCTGGCGATTCTTTCCCGTAACAGCATCCTTATGCTGGCGAGTGTTGTGTGTTACATCGCAGCACGCACCAGAGTGGTAATGACCCGACGAGGGTCTGCCGTGGGATGCCAGCAAGCGATAAAGCTGACCACGCTGGCGGCGTTTCCTGCACCCAGTGGTGGGTTTTCTCGAAGAGGCCCGAAACCGTGAGCAGTGTCTCCGTTCGGAGGTCCGTCTCCAATCGATCACACGAATCGGTAACCGGGCGTTTCACAACGGAGGGGCCCGTCCGTTCGTTTCGCTCGAGCGCACGACGAATGGAGAGATTCAAGGGGCCGGCGCGTGCTTTGACGAACAATGCGCCACGACAACGTCATCACGAGTAAACAACTGTCACGGGAGGATATCGAAACCATCCTCGATCGGGCCGCCGAAATCGACGCCGACCCGTCCGCCGTTGCCAACGCCTACCCCGAAACTATCCTCGGATTGCTCTTTTTCGAACCCAGTACGCGAACGAAACTGAGTTTCGAGACGGCGATGAAGCGCCTGGGCGGCAACGTCATCGATATAGGCTCTATCGAATCCTCGAGTGTAAAAAAGGGAGAAACGCTCGCAGATACCGTCCGGGTGATCGAAGGCTACGCGGACGCCCTCGTCGTTCGCCACCCAAAACAGGGCTCAGCGACGATGGCTGCCGAGTTCGTCGACGTCCCGCTGATCAACGCTGGCGACGGCGCGGGACACCACCCAACCCAGACACTGCTCGACCTCTATACGATTCGAGAGAACGCTGGCCTCAAGGACCTCTCGATCGGGATTATGGGGGATCTCAAGTACGGCCGTACGGTTCACTCGCTGGCCTACGCGCTCTCCAATTTCGACGCCCACCAGCACTTCATTAGCCCCGAAAGTCTCCAGTTGCCCCGCGAGGTCGTTTTCGACCTCCATCAGGAGGGGGCTTCGGTCCGCGAGCACGAGAGTCTGGGCGAGATTCTGTCGACGCTCGACGTCCTGTACGTGACGCGCATTCAGCGCGAACGGTTCCCCGACGAAAACGAATACCAGAAGATCGCCGGCGAGTACCAGATCGATATGAACACCCTCGAGGCGGCGAGCGACGACCTGACGGTGATGCATCCGCTCCCTCGCGTCGACGAGATCGCTCCGGAAATCGATGAAACGGCCCACGCGGCGTACTTCGAACAGGCACACAACGGGGTCCCCGTTCGAATGGCGCTGCTCGACCTCCTGCTCGGTGATGCACAATGAGCGACGATACATCCGCTGACGACACTGCACACGAATTGCGCGTAAGCAAGATCAGAAACGGCACCGTGATCGATCACGTCCGAGCGGGCCAGGCTCTCAACGTGCTGGCAATCCTCGGCATCGACGGCAGCCAGAACGAGGAAGTCTCGGTTGGGATCAACGTCCCCTCCGACCGGCTGGCTCGAAAGGACATCGTCAAAGTCGAGGGACGCGAGTTGAGCCAGGAGGAAGTCGACGTCCTGTCGCTGATCGCGCCCGACGCGACGATCAACATCGTCCGCGAGTACGAGGTGACGAGCAAACACCGCGTCGAACGCCCCGAGGAAGTCCAGGACGTGTTACACTGCCCGAACGCAGCCTGTATTACGACCGAAGACGAACCGGTTACCTCTCGGTTCGAGGTGCTCGAGGACGGCGTCCGCTGTCTGTACTGTGGGACGATCGTCCGCGAATCGATTGCCGACCTTATCGATTAGGTGGTGTTCGAACCCGCGAGGCTCGAGGAGGCCTTGAGTCCGTCGTTCCGTTTGATTTTAGGGTTGTCCGTTCGTCAAGCGATCAGCGCCACCGTTCGTTCACCGTCACACCGACCAGTTTCCGCAGCGTCACACCGACCAGTTTCCGCAGCATCTGCCAGTGCCAGTCACTCACCACTGACAAAACCAACGATGTGCCACCCCTTCCAGAATATCTAAGTGCCGGGCAAACTTGCATTCGAACGTATATGTCGCGAACGATCAAATTCCTGCTCGTGTTGGTCGCCGTCATCGTCCTCTGGAAAGTCGTCTTCAGCAGTTCCGAAGTCGACGTCGAGTACGATCCCCTCGAGTAGCTGGCCGATATCCGAACCGCTTACCGTCTCGGCGTCGAACCCGTTCGTATGTACGGCGTCGTGACGCGAAACCCCGACGAAGTCGCCTGGGAAGACTTCGACCGCGCTTTTTACGAAGTCAAGGACGTGACCGGCCGATCCGCAGAACCCCTCCCTGATGCAGTCAACATGGTCTCCTGTTTCGGAGACAACGCAGCGGCCGATGCCGAACCCTCGCTGGTTCCCGTCGACGAGGAGGGGAATCGTGCGACCCGCGAACGGAAATACTTCGACTGGGCGTATATCTGCCCCTCGAGGACCGAGTACCGGGAGGGGTTGCTCGAGATCATCGACGACTGTGTCGAAGCGAACGAGGACGTCAGACTGGACGACGTCGGCTTCCCCCGGCAGGGATACTGCCGCTGTGACGTGTGCCAGAAATCGTTCGCCGAGAGCGACTATGACAACTGGCAGGCGTGGCGAGCGAACGTCATCACCGAGTTCGTCGCCGAAGCCGCCGAGCGAATTCCGGGCCGGGTGTACTTGACCCTGTATCCGGATCCCTACCCTGGCCACCTGTACGAGCGAGCGGGGCTCGACCTCGAGGCCCTCGCCGAGCACGTCGACGAGTTCGTCGTGCCGCTATACGATATGGCCTATTCGACGACCTACTGGCTCGAGGTGATCGCAAGCGGCTTCGAGAGCGCCCTCGAGACGCCCTTTAGTATCGAGCTGTACGCCATCGATATCGACATCGAAAACCTGTGTAAAGCTACCGAAGTCGCCGGCCACTACGGCAAAGACGTGTTCTTCGGCTACGAGGCGAGCAACGCACGTGGAGCGTTACGACGGTTGCGAGCCGATCAGCAGACTGGCGTGTCCCACGGCGAACCGAGTTCCTGAGAGCGGGACACGTGTTACGGTGTCAGTGACCGCCCCGCCACCGCACATTCTTTACGCGTGAAATCGAATATCAACGTATGTACGACAGCGTTCTCCTCCCAACTGATGGAAGCCAGGCCTCGGAACGGGCCCTCGAGTATGCTATCGACCTCGCACAACAGTACGACGCCGCCCTTCACGTCATGTACGTCATCGACAAAGCCGTTTTCGCCGGCGATGTCGAAACCGGGACGATCGTCACCCAGTTCGAACAGGTGGGACAGTCTGTGCTCGAGGAGGTCGAAACGGAAGCCACCAGAGCGGGTATCGAGACGACCATTACCCATCTCGGCCGCGGCAGTCCGCACGAAGCGATCCTGGAATACACCGAAGAAGAGGATATCGACGTGGTAGTGATGGGGACCAGAGGTCGAACCGGGCTCGACCGCTACCTGCTCGGAAGCGTCACGGAAAAGGTCGTTCGTCTCTCCGATGTGCCGGTGTTAACGGTTCGCCACTCCGAACGCGCCGACTCCGAATCCACCCAGGAGGAGTGAATTTCCGGGACGAGTGTCCACACACTCGAGTCACTCTCGAGGTTCACGGATACGCTCGAGTTCGGCTCGCGACCAGTTCGGGTTAAGCCGGTCTTCGCTACGGTACCTGCTCGAAGCTGCCCGGCACTCGGCAGGGTTCGACCATCGGCGAGGAAACCGTCGCAATTTTTACCACCTCGAGACGAGTTTCGAGTATGACCGGTTCGGAAACGGGTGACGAAAGCGGTGGGGCGGATGTATCTGCGGACAGGCCACAGAGCGTACTCGACGAGACCGACGAGCCACGAGCTATCGATATGCACGCCCACCAACCGACGAGTGAGTTCTTGCACGACGCCGGCGGGCAGATGATGAAAGATGCTGCTGCACGCTTTGGCGCAGATCTCGAGACGGACACCTACGAGAACATGATCGAGAGCTACCACGCGGCAGGCGTGGGCAGAGCCGTGTTACTCGGCTGGGATGCTGAGACGAATACCGGGAATCCACCGGTTCCAAACGACTACGTGGCCGAGGTGCGCGATGAGTACCCCGACTTCTTCATCGGTTTTGGCTCCGTCGATCCACTGAAAGACGACTGCGTCGAAGAGGCGATTCGGTGCGTCGAAGATCTCGACCTCGCCGGGTTCAAATTCCAGCAGATAGCCCAGGGGTTCGATCCGAGCGACCCCGAACACGAACAGCTCTGGACGACCATCGAAGACCTCGGCGTTCCCGTCGTCTTCCACGGCGGCAACTCGACGCTGGGTGCGTGCTCGCCGGGCGGCCGCGGGCTCAAGATCAAGTACGGTAACCCGATGTTGATCGACGACGTCGCTGCCGACCATCCCGAGTTACAGATTCTGATCGCCCATCCCGCGTTCCCGTGGGAACGCGAACAACTCGCCATCTGCCAGCAAAAGGGGAACGTGTACATGGATCTCTCGGGCTGGATGCCGAAATACATCGACGACCAGGTGCTCCACTACGCGAAGACACTGCTCGCCGATACCGTCATGTTCGGCACCGATTACCCGATGCTCGAGCCCGAACCCTGGCTCGAGCAGTTCGCGAGCCTCGAGTTCCCGCCGGATGTCCAACGAAAGCTGCTCTGGGAGAACGCCGAATCCTTCCTCGGACTGTAACCGGCCCCCACCTCGAGTGACCTTGGTTCTCGAGAAACGTTGCCTCGGACTCCTTCCCGACGCCAGTTGCCTCGGACTCCTTCTCGAGAGAGCGCTCGATACACACCTGTCAACAGATATATTCACCAGCACTGAAAACGGTTCATCCAGACGATGGCACCCGGCTGGCTCCGATCTGGTGAAGGCTGTTCGCCCGTCCCACCTCTCTGTGCCGGGTGTCACATGCTTTTCCGAGCACCGCCTGCGGTGTCTGGAGGCGGGTTGCAGTGACCTCTCTCGAGGACGTCGCCAGCGGGATTGTCTCACACGCGCGAGTCGTCATCGCTCTTGGTCTCGTGCTCACGCTCGTGCTGGGAGCCGGATTGCCCGGTCTCGAGACCGATACCCGACTCGAACAGTTCGAGACGGCTGCACCCGAGGGCGATGCCTACGAGTACGCCGAACGAAGTTTCGCCGAACGCGACGAGAACACGACGACAGTGCAGGTCATCTGGCGAGACGAGGGGCTAGAAACCGGCGGGGAGACGGACAATGCGCTGACACGGGAGGCGTTGCTCGAGGGACTGTACTTCCAACGTGACTTGCACGAAGACGAAACGGTCGGTCCAACGCTGGTCGAGGAGACGCCGACTGTCGGCGTGGAAAACGTGCTGGCAACGGCGATCATCAGACTCGAGGAAGCTGCCGTCATCGAGGAAGAAGCGGCCGAGTTCGAGCGGGAACTCGAGGCCGTCGAGACGCAGATTCGATCTCTCGAAGGTTCACTCGAGGAGATAGCCGCTATTCAGGCCGAGTATGAAGCACTGAACGATTCCTACCAGGCGGGCGATATCGACGAAGAAACCTACGACGAGCAGGCGAGCGCGTACGAAAAACGAATCGAAGCAGTGATCGAAAACGCAACCACTGACCTTGAGAGCGACCGAGCCGCGGACTTCGAGGCCGCAGCCGACTCCGTCCGGTCGATCGAGCACGAACTCGCCGAACTAGCGCGCGAGCGAGAAGCCGGGAACGTGACTGACGACGAGTATGAGGTTCAACGCAACGGACTCGAATCCGCACGAAATCAGTCGATCACTGACGGCTCGAGTCGGCTCTATCTCGACGAACTCGAGGCACTGCAACGAGAGGGAGAACGACTCGAGGAGGCCCGTGATGCGCTGGAGCGAATCGAACAGCCACCGCTCGAAGAACAGATCGAGGTGCTGGAAGGGGCCGATCAGGATGACGTCGACGAGGCAATCGAGTTCGTCCTCGGCGCGGATGGTTTCGGGAGTGACAGAGCGGTGCGCTTGCTCCCAGCCGAGTACACGCCGGGTGAAACGCAGGCGAGCGACCGAATGTTGCTCATCACCCAGTCGCTCGACCGAGGCGACAGTCCGCCAGGAGCGCTCGGAGACGACGTCTTGCAGGCCCAACACGAAATCGAGGAGAAAGCACTCGAGTGGCGGGCGAACACCATCGTCTTCGGATTTGGACTGGTAGCGGCAGAGGTCGACCAGGCGGTGTTCGATAGCGTGTTGATCGTTGGTCCGCTGGCGATTCTGTTCGTGGTAGGCGCGCTCACGGTTGCCTATCGGGATCCGCTCGATGTCGTCCTTGGATGTGTCGGGATGTCGGTCGTCCTCGTCTGGACGTTTGGGACGGCTGCGTGGGCTTCCATTGCGTTCACTCAGTTGTTCGTCGCTATTCCCGTGTTGCTGATCGGTCTCTCGATCGATTACGCGATTCACGTTTTCATGCGCCAGCGAGAGCAGTATACACTCGAGGCGGAGCAGGGGACGGCGAGCTCGGAACATCCCCAACGGGCGGCGACGGATGCGGATTCCGGTAGCGAGTCTACCTCGGGACGGGCGATGATCGGAGCGCTGGGTGGAATCGCCGTCGCACTGGTCCTGGTGACGGCGACGACGGCAATCGGGTTTCTGGCAAACGTCGTCAGTCCCGTCGGCCCCGTTCGTGAGTTCGGGGTCGTGAGCGCGCTGGGTATCGTTTTCTCGCTCGTCGTCTTTGGCGCAGTGATCCCGGCAGTAAAGGTAGAGGTAGACGGTTTCCTCGAGGACCGTGGCTACGACCGAACCAAGCGGGCGATAGGAACCGGTGGCCATGGGCGAGTGCTCTCGAGTGGAGCGACCCTCGCTCGACGAGCCCCGGTTGTCGTGATCCTGTGTCTGTTGCTCGTGACCGCAGGCGGTGCTGTCGGTACGACACAGGTCGATACGACCTTCGATGAGCGAGCGTTCCTGACGGACGAACCGGCGTCGTGGACGAGCTATCTGGGGCCACTCGAACCGGGCGAGTATCGAATGCAGGCGTCGTTAGCGTACGTCAACGAGCACTTCCAGCGCGAGGGTGGGCAAGCACAGATACTGATAGCCGGGGACGTGACAGATGGTGAAACGATGCAGCGGGTGGCCCGTGCCGAGCAACGGGCGAGCGAGAGCGATGCGGTCTACGTCTTGCCCGGAGGTGACCCCGACATACAGTCACCGCTATCGGTAATGGCGGCAACTGCCGATGACAGTGAATCGTTCAACGCGACGTTTCGCCTCGCCGACCGAACCGACGACGATGTCCCCGATCAGAACATGCGAGGGTTGTACGACGGCCTCTTCGAGTTGAATCCGGACGCCGCCAGCCAGGTGATTTATCGAACAGAGGGTGGCGAGTACGAGGCGGTGCGACTCGTTATCGGTACCGACACCGGACTTACCAGTGGCGAAACCGCAGCGGAGATGCGAGAAATAGCCGATGCGGTCGATGGTGCCACCTGGACCGGAAGCGTCTCCCGTGAGCCCGACGCCACCGATTCGAACGACGGAGTCGGGAGCGCTGGCCAACTCGAGGTAATTGCGACCGGTGAACCTGTGCTCACGTCCGTCTACGAGCGGGCGTTGTTCGAGAGTATCGTCCACGGATTGCTCGTCGCACTCGTCGCCGTCACGGTATTTTCGATGGGGGCCTACCACCGACAGGGACACGGTGCGCTACTCGGTATCGTCACCGTCGTTCCCGTCATCGGGGCACTCGGCGCGACGCTCACAACGATGGCGGTCGTCGACATTCCGTTCAACGTCCTGACGGGGATGGTTGCAAGCCTGACCATCGGGCTGGGCATCGCCTACAGTATTCATCTCAGTTCCCGGTTCGCTCAGGAACTCGAAGCCGCCCGAACGAAAGCCGGTGGGGAAAGCAATGGCGCAACCGGTGGGGTCGAAAAACCGGTCGATAAGGCGCTCGAGCGGACCCTTCGGACGACTGGCGGTGCACTCACCGGCAGTGCCGTGACCACGATTCTCGGATTCGGCGTGCTACTCGCGGCGACGGTCCCGTTACTCCAGCAGTTCGGCATCGTGACGGCGCTCACGATCGGCTATGCGTTTTTGGTGGCTGTGCTCGGATTGCCGACCCTGTTGCGTATCTGGGCAGAAAAAACCGGCAGCACATAGCCTTTGGCATCGAGGAGTAGTCCGGATCAACCACGTGTGACCGAAAGAACGGGGCAACCAATGTCGACCAGTTCGAGTCGACGACAAATGGTATATGAACGTGTTATGACCCTATCGTTCGCTGCAGGGTTTGCTGTTAGTATTCGAATAACAACGAGTATTTATGCACAGGTTTAGTAGGAAGATAACAACAGAATGCCCTCGCTAAAAGAACGACTTTGTGGAGGTATCGACACGTGAGCGTTCCCGACCAGTTAGCCAAGGCGATTACGACCCACAGTAAGGCGGTAATCGCCGTCATGCTGGTGTTAACGCTACTGATCGGCTCCGGGGCAACAATGGTCGACAACGATTCCTCGCTCGACCAGTTCGAGAGCGACTCCCCGGAACTGGCCGCCTCGGAGTACATTGCCGAGAACTTTACCGTCGACGATCGGGAAAACGTCACGACGGTACAAGTTATCGTCAGAGGCGATAACGTTCTGAGCCAGGAATCACTGCTCGACTCACTCGAGTTCCAACAGGAGATACGGGCTAATGAGACAGTCAACGCCACCCTGGTCGAAACGGATGCGATAACCGGCGTCGAAAACATCGTCGCGATCAATCGGATCCGCGGTGAGCAAGCAGACGAACTGGCCGAACGTGGTGCCGAAATCGAGGCACGAAGCGAAGAACTCAACGAAACGAGCCAACAGCTCGGCGAACACCTCGAGACAATCGTGGGTATTGAGCGACAGTACGCGGAGTTGAACGCATCCTACGAGGCAGGTGACATCAGCGAGGACGAGTACGAACAACGGGCTGCCGGCCTCGAATCCGATATCGACGAGGAAGTCACGAACGCGACGGCTGACCTCGACGCATCGCAGACTGCGACGTTCGAGACGACGGTCAGTGACCTCCGGACCGTTGTTGCCCAGGAAGTTGCCCTCGAACAACGACTCGAGGATGGAGAAATCACTCAAGATGAATACGACCAACAAGCGTCGGAACTCGCCGAACAACGAGATGACCTGTTCACCCAGGGTACATCGGGCGTCCTCGCCGATGAGTTCGAACAGCTCGAAGCGGATAGCGAGCAACTGCAAGAAGACCAGCAAGCACTTGCAACCGCACCCACGCCAACCCTCGAAGAACAGATCGAGGCGCTCGAGGAACTGGACGACGAGGAGTACGAGACACTGATCAGCGACGTGCTGGGTGACGACGACTCAGCCGCGCTGGCGTTTATGGCCTCGTCATACGAACCTGGTTCGACCCAGGCCGATGCCCGGATGACCTTCGTTACCCAGTTGACTGATGGCACTGAAGCGCCCGAGATGGGTGATTTCAGCGGCGATGCCATGGATGCCCAACTCGTGTTGCAGGAGCTGGCAATTGCCCAGACTGGCAACGAGTACATCATCTTCGGGTTCGGAATCATCTCTGATGAAATCGATCGCTCGATGGCCGACAGTCTGGCCATCGTCGGGCCGATGGCACTGTTTTTCGTCGTCGTCGCCCTGTTCATCGCCTACCGCGACATCCTCGACATCCTCCTCGGCGTCGCCGGTATCCTTCTCGTCCTCATCTGGACATTCGGGTTCATGGGATGGGCAGGCATCGCGTTCAATCAGATGTTCGTCGCCGTTCCCGTCTTACTGATTGGGCTCTCTATCGACTACGCGATACACGTCTTCATGCGCCATCGCGAGCAACGCGAGGCACTCCCCGATGAGACGGCAGACCCACGACCCGATGGAACCGTTCGCGGGTCGATGCGGGTCGCTCTGGCCGGGGTCGGGGTGGCCCTCGTCTGGGTAACCGCAACGACGGTCATTGGCTTTCTCTCGAATCTCATCAGTCCGATTGGCCCGATTCAAGAGTTCGGTGTCGTGAGTTCGGTCGGCATTCTGGCTGCCTTGCTTATCTTCGGGGCACTCATCCCCGCAGCTAAAGTCGAACTCGACGGCTTTCTCGAGAACCGTGGCATCGACCGACACAAACGGGCGTTCGGGACCGGCGACGGCCGGTTCAGTCGACTCCTCACCGTCGGATCGATTGCCGCCCGACGCGCCCCGCTGGTAATTATCCTCGCCGTCCTGGTGCTCACCGCAGGTGGCGTCTACGGTGCCACCCAGGTCGACACCTCGTTCAACGAAGAGGACTTCCTCGCTGACAACCCGCCCGAGTGGACACAGAACCTCGGACCGTTGAGCCCAGGTGAGTACCAGGCCAAAGCGAACCTCGATTTCGTCAATGAGAACTTCCAGCGCCAGGACGTCAGAGCGCAGATTCTCGTCGAGGGTGACATAACCGACAACGAAACGCTCGAGCGCCTCGATGCGGCCGAATCCGACGCCGCGAACGCAAGTACCGTCTACACTTTGCCAAACGGCGACGCCGATATCGACGGTCCGGTTTCGACGATGCGAGATGTAGCCGCCGAAAACGAGTCGTTCAACGAGACGTTCACCGCCGCCGGCGGTGGTCCCGACTCCGTCCCAAACCAGGACCTCGAGACGGTGTACGACGAGTTGCTCGAGGCTAACCCGGCCGCAGCCGAGTACATCTACCGCACGGATGATGGCGAGTACGAGGCGACACGGCTCGTCATCGCCGTACAGGGCGATGCCGCATTCGGCGACGTGACCGACGAAATGCGGGTAATCGCAGCCGGTATCGACGACGGTGGAACCGATTCGCGGTGGACGGCAACCGCGACGGGCGACCCTGTCGTCAACTACGTCGTCGAGGGCGACCTGATGGACACCGTCCTCGACAGTCTCATGATTACGCTCGTGGCCGTCGTCCTCTTCCTCTCGATTGCGTACTGGCTGACGGGGAAAGGTGCACTGTTGGGCATCGTCACACTGTTGCCGGTTGCGCTGGCCGTCAGTTGGATTCTGGGGACCATGTATCTGCTCGGTATGCCGTTTAACGTCCTCACCGGCATGATTACCAGCCTCACCATCGGGCTCGGCATCGCCTACAGCATCCACATCAGTTCCCGGTATACCCTCGAACTCGAGCGCCAGGGGAACATCTGGGAGGCAATGGAGACGACCGTCACCGGCACGGGCGGTGCACTCCTTGGCAGTGCCGCCACGACGGTCGGCGGCTTTGGCGTGCTCACGTTCGCCATCCTCCCGGTGTTACAGCAGTTCGGTATCATCACGGGGCTCACGATCATCTACGCGTTCCTCGCGAGCGTGATCGTCTTGCCTACCCTCCTGGTCCTGTGGACGAAGTACGCCAGACCGGAATCGCTCGAAAGCGAGTCGCCCGCAGGGTCACCGACTGCGGCGAGTGACGGCGGACACGAACCGCTCGCCGACGGTGTCGACTCTGGCCAGGGTGACGGAGGTGACGACAAATGAGCAATCCCGGTGAAACCGACGCTATCGAGGCGTTCGAAGGGCTCGGGCTCACCAGCTACGAGGCACGCGTCTTCATCGCACTCCAGCAACTGGGCTCGGGCACCGCCCGTGACGTCGCTAGCATCGCCGACGTTCCGCGCTCACAGGTGTACAGCGTCGCCGAAAGCCTCGAGGACCGTGGCTTACTCGAGGTCCAGCAATCCAGCCCGATCCGATACCGGCCGGTCAGCATCGACGAAGCACAATCGGTGTTACGCTCACGGTTCGAAACCGAACAGGAACGGGCTTTCGACTACGTCGAGAGGGTCCGAACCGAGCCGGCAGGCGAGGAAGAACAGGAAGATATCTGGACCGTTCGTGGCCGCCCGCAGATCGATGACCGGGTCACTGACCTCTGTTCGCGCGCAACCGACCGACTCATCTTCGGCACCAGATTACCGCCACTGGTGACGGACGAGGTCGAACAACTGCTCGCTACCAAAGCAGGTGAGGGACTCGAGGTCGCCGTCGTCAGTCGGGAACCCGAAGTCCGAAACCGGCTCGGAGCGCTCGAAGGAGTAGCGGCGTTTAGCCCGCCCGACCATCGGGCCGACGATGAGCGCTCGGGTCGGATCGTCATCGCTGACGACGACACGATCCTGTTGAGCGTCGTCGACGACGACGGGAGCGAAACGGCCATCTGGAGTGCTGGGTCGCTCTTTGCGTCGGTCCTGATCGAGTTGATCGAAGCGAGCAATCAGGCGCCAACGAAGGGACGGTAACAAAACAGCCCTCGAAACCAGCGACCTACTCGAGACGATACCGCAACAACGCCGCAATCCCGCCCAGGTTCGACAGCTGTTCGCCGGGTGGGAACTCGCTCGAGAAGACCGTCACGTCGCCACCTTTCTGTTCGGTCGTTCGAACCACGTCATCGACGCTGATAGACCACTCACGGTCCGGACCGCGCTCCTGTCGCAGCGTTTCGTCGAGAACTAAGAGCCGCTCGATAGCTCCGTACTCGGCTGCCTGGGCGACGTCCTCGGGACCGTAGGCCGCCTTTGCACCCGCAGCGATTCGCTTCGTGAGCTCGTCGATATACTCGGCTTCGGACTCGATACGCGTTTGTTCTTGCACGTCGGCGACGGCACCGCGTTTGAGCACTTCGTGGACGCCACGGTCACCGACGCTCGCGGTATCGACCATCGTCACCAGGGAAGCAACGTCGGGATAGTTCCGCTCGAGGTACTTCAGCGCATCCTGTTTGGTGAAGCCGGGGCCAGCGAGGATGATCGCGTCCACCTCCAGACGCGAGAGGACGGCTCCGAGGTCGGCAAACAGTTCCGAGCGGTCCTGTGCATACTCGCCTTTTCCCGTGGGACCGGTGATCGTCGCCCGCGATTCGGTGCCGTATTGGGCGACGGTGTGGACGTGTGCTTCTCCCTCTTCGACCGTCGCGATAGCGACGTCAGGGTTTTCCGTGGACTCCACGGCTTCCTCGAGGCGCTCATTCTGATCGGGTTTGAACCGTTTCTCGACCGAAATCTCGTCTCGCGCTTCGACGTTGAGCGTGTGATGAAAGCCGAGCTGGTCTTCCCGTGAACAGGCGACGATCTCGCCGCTGACGCGCAATCGGTTGGCGAACTTGTGGAACTCCACGTCGTCGACAGCGATGGCGACCCACATGTGTTCGCGTTCGCCACCCGTGTCTCGTAGCTGTTCGTCGTTGCGCTGGATACGACGCGTGGTGTCGCCTGCAACGCGGTCGCCGGGTTCGAGAACGTACTGGAGGTGCCAGAGGTCGTCGACGCTCTCGGGGACGAGCGTGACGCGTTCGCGCCCGCCCTCGAGTAGCTCCCGGTCTGTAATCTGCATGGCTGCACCATCGGCCGGAGGCGGTAAGTGCGTGACGAATCGGTCGTCCCCAGCCTGTCCTTCGAGCGCGGTCGACCTCGGCCTCGGGAGCAAACTCGTGGTGTGGTTCGGGATCGTTTCGAACTCACTATTCAGACTCTTCGGCGTCGGTCTCGTGCCCAACGGGGTCCTGTTGGATAGCAAACGAGAAATACAGCAAGATAGCGATTATCACGACCAACGCAACGGTGACCAGCAGCGCGATGGCAACCATACCGTTCGGTGATAGCTGTGCAAGCGTCAGATCAGGTACCCCCAGTTCGTTTACCAGTCGACCGGTCACCTCGAGTGTAGCGATAGCTTGCATACTGGTAGCAAATAACGCACAAACCCGTATTAGTGTTCGCTTCTCGTTAGTCGACGGTCGAATCCCGCTCATCCTCGAGTGTTACTCCTCGACCACCCGGCTCCCACCCGGTGGCAAGAAGTGTGCGATCTGATCGGGGCTGGCGATTTTTCGGACGAACGACTCGTCGGCAAAGCGCTGGCGCAACTCCCGATAGATCCGTTTTGCGGCGTCAGACTGGGCAAATCGACCTGGCTCGACGCGAATCGTCGTCACCGCCCGATCTTCGATAGCTGACGGCGGCCCACCGATGACCCGCGTATACGGCTCACATTGAATCCCGACGGCGACGCCAACCGGGGTGTCGTCGAGATAGCGCCGATCACCACGCACGGCGAACCCACCTTTCTCCAGGTACTCGCCACTTTCGGGCGTCTTCGACACCTGATCCGAGTCGACGATGTAGACGTCACCGGCGTAGCGGCCGTCCTTCCAGACCGACGAATACGAGACCGCAAACTGGGCGGCTTCTTCGACGCTCTCGTCGGGTATTTCGATATCACTCGATGACGCTTCGCTCGGATCCGTCGCCTTCAGCACGGTGACCGGGCCACCGTGGGCCTGGGTGTGGAGCACGCGATCACCCCGCTCGAGGTACTTCTTGACGAGTTCCTCGTTCTGATCAGCGTTACGGCCGCCGATGACGAGATAGTCGTCGCTCGTCCGGAACCAGCGGAACCGCTCGTACCACTGCTCGTTCTTCCGAACGGGAACTGACGGCTCCGACAACCAGTCACGCGGTTCGTCCTCGTCTTCGTCACCGTCGGCATCGTCGTCGCTGTCGTCGGCTTCCCACGCGTCCCGACGCCGTTTGATTTCCTCGAGTTGCTCTCGCGTATCTTCAATCGCCGCGAGTGCCCCCTCCTTTTTCTCCGCGATACGTTTCGCTTCGGTGTAGAGGCGGTCAGCGTTCTTCTCGACCCCGTCATCGACGACCAGCGTGATCGGTTCTCCCTCGAGGCGAATCGTCACCGTCCCTTCCTTCCCATTGATATCGACAAACGGCTTGGCCGCCTCGAGTCCGGATTCTTTTGCCTCGTCCAGTCGACCGGCAATCTCTCCCCAGGGGACGCCGTCCTCACGAGCCGACCGAATCGTCGACAGCAGTTCGTCGACGGTGCCATAATTCGCGTACAGCAACTCGGCCTTCTCGCGTTCGGCCTGTGCCTGCTCGTCGAATCCCGAAATCGCCCCCTCCTGCTGATCGATAATTCGCTGGTGTTTGGCGATCTGTTCTTGAAAATCGGGGCGCTGGTCCCGTGGATCCGGCTCGTCAGCGTCCAATTCCAGCCGGAAGAAATACTCCTCGAGGGCCTCGAGGAACGTCTCGTACGGCTCGCCCGCCAGTTCGACGTGTTCCTCGAGCGGGAACGGAGTGACGTCGATGACGCGGCCTGTCCCATTGTGTTCATCGGTATCGTCGGAACCATCTTCACCGTCATTGTCCGAATCATCCTCACCGTCCTCGAGGTACACCCGTGGTTCGAAATTTCCGTTCCGAATATCGAGCGCCAGCCGCTCGATTGCCTCGTACAGGCGACCGTAGACGGTTTCGTCGGCGTCTTCGATATCGAGCGTTTTCTCGACGCCCGCTCGCGTACACAACTCCTCTGCGTACAGCCCGCCGAAGTTCAACTGGGTCGCCAGCGTCCGAACGACGTCCGTGTCCGAATCGTTCATCTCGTGGTCGAACGCCTTTCGGGTGACAGTCAACGGGTTGAGACGCGATTCGGGAAACTCGTATCGCGACCCCGGCACGACGGTTCTGGATTTTAACCGAACCGTCTCGAGGCAGTCGATGACCTCGTACTCGGCATCCGTCACCGCGATGTTTCCCTGGCCGAACAGTTCGACGATAATCCGCGTCGTACCGTCTTCCCGGTCGAACACGAACTCGAGAATCCGATCGAACTCGTACTGTTCGACGCCGACGAAATCCGCGCCGGAGAGTCGGTTCCGGAGCATCATCGCGAACTGCGGTGGCCGACCTGGAGCGTCGGGCACCCGTTCGGGTGAGAGCGTATGCGCTCGCTTTTTCTCACCGACCTCGAGGATCACCTCGAGTCGGCCGCGGTCGAAATCCCGCATCTTCAGCCGCAGCAGGTCATCGCCATACAGATAGGCTTTGTCGACTTTCGCACCCTCGTAGGTTCCAAACTCCGTGACGAAGGCGGCGAGGTCGACGCTCGTCAGTTCCGTTTTGGGCTCGCCACTCATATCACACAGTGCCGTCCCCGGTGGGAAAGACGTGTCGCTCTGGAACGCACCCCGAGGGGCTTGTCTCGAGAGCAATGATCGGACACCCACCGTCAGGAGGGATCTTGATGACTGATTCGCTCGGCGACGATTCCCGGAACCGGCGTCCGGCAGGCCCCACAGAACCACTGCTGTGAGGTACCGGTATCCTCCCGCTCGAGGTCCTGTCGATACGTGAGCGTTGCCCCACACACGCAGGTGTAACTCGTCGTCATACTTCGGTAGTTGGGTATCAGGGATCAAATAGCCGTGGCCGAGACGGGATACTCACAGTTTGTGGCCGAATCGACCACTGGATTTATTAGCTGACACTGGTCAGTATCTATTACGTAAGCCGACATGAGTTTCTCGACCGTCCGTACTGAGTTATCCCCGGTGGTGTGGTTAATCGTCGTTCTGGCCACGATTATCGTCCTCATTTCGGTCGTTGGAACCGTCCTGATAACCGCCGACCTCACGTTTTATCAATGAGATACGAACAGTTCATTCCGTCGAAAACACATCTATACCACCTTACTGGCCTCCTGTTCAGGATCTATATAACCGTCGTGGTCGTCGTCAGCCTCTATAGCCTCATGTGGGTCCTCGAGGTCGCGGGCTATCTCGACGAACGGATTATCGCGACCATCTGGATTGCCATCGCTGCGATGGGGACCGTCTTTCTGGTCCTGTTGATTCCGATGTACTGGTCGAGTCGCTCGAAGAATCGGTAGCCGTCTTTCGAAAACGACGCTCGCCTTTTCACCAACGGTACGATGACGGCCGGTGCCCGAACGGTGGACACTTCCCGAGGCGCTGATCGCGATACGGACTGGCATCACCGTGTACCTGTAAGTGTCACCTCGAGTCGTACCTGTGAGTACCTTCTCGAATCGACAATCAACGGGACGAGACGACGAGAGCCCCGATGAAGAGACCGACTCGACCGCTCGAATCCGAGCGTCCGACCATAGGGTACTTGGCCGGGTGACCGGTAGACGCGAAACCGACCGGCGACTTCGCTCGCGAACGGTTCACCGACACGAGTCGACAAAAGTGTGCTCGTGATCGTTCCTCGAGGGTTTCGTCGCACTTCGACTGGTGGCTACCCGTTTTACGATTCCATTTTCTCGAGGATCTTTCGGGCTTGCTCTTCGGCCTTTTCCTCACCGACCGTCTTCCGAATCAGTACGCTGGTGACCTCCCAATCGTCCGTTCCCGTAATTTTACCGGTTCGCACCTCGCTCCCCTGTGAAACTGACTCCGCCGGATTCTCGGCCCAGTCGGGCGTGCGAATCTCGTCGTACCGATCCGGATCGCGAAATCGCACGTGAATGTAGTCGTCCTCCGGTTCTACTTTCTCGATGTCAGGAAGGGTTCCCATATCGGGTTCTACCAGCTTTCGATGCGTAAGTTTCGACCCTGAATGTGCCTCCTCAAGTGGACATCGCACGCTCGAGACCAGCCACCCTCGGTCTCTCGTCACACCGAGTCGGCTCTCGGATCATACGGTTTCCTATCGTCCCTTCCCAGTGATTGCCCGACCGGGTCGGCAATCACCGATAGACGGTAACAACAGCCCGTATCAGGCCGACTCCTCGTCAATTCTGCTGTACAGGTGCCAGAATCCCAGTAGAATTACGAAGAATACGGCGCCGATAGCGACCCGAAGGAGCAACGCTTCCGTCCCGGAGGCCTCCGCGCGGACGAGCGCCGCCGCCCACCCGCCGGCCAGGACGGCGAATCCGGTCGCAACGATGATCATCAACAGAAGGCGATCAGTGGGGATATTCATACGAGAGAATGCTTCCCGGACCCGGTTAACCCATCTGCTTGAATGTGCTCGATATGGTCCCAAACCGTTTCTCGCTCACTTCGCTTGCAGCATACTTTTTCCGGAGTACGAACTGTGTATCCCACAGCGTTGGCGGCCTATCGAGATCAATAGCCAGCCAAACCATGGCGTTAGATGAAATCGTTCTCGCGACGGACTTTGCCGTGCTGATCGTCGCTGCAACCGTCCTCAGTTATATTGCCAGGCTGACAAAGCAACCGACAATCGTCGCGTACGTTCTGACCGGCCTCGTGGTCGGCCCGATCGGGTTCGGCATCGTCGCTGAAGATCAACTGATCGAAATACTCGCCGAGCTGGGGCTCGGATTCCTCCTCTTTCTATTGGGTATCGAGATGCGATTCGAAGACATCAGAGAGATCGCACGCCCCGTCGCCGCCATCGCCTTCGGACAGGCAATTCTGCAGGCGATTGCTTCGACGGCTGTTGCCCTCTTCCTGGGGTTTACGCTGTTCCAATCGTTGATGATCGCGCTGGCGACCACCTTCGGTGCGACGCCGATCATCGTCAAGGTACTCGGTGACAAGGACGATCTCGAGACGTTATACGGCAAAGTCGACGTCGGCGTGTTGATTTTTCAGGACATCTACCTCGTGATGGCGCTCGCAATTCTGGCGGTCGGGTCCGTCGAGGGAATCGGCGAGATCGCCGCGAATATCGGTCGCGTCTTCCTCCTGATGGGACTCATCGGCCTCGTCTCCTCCCTCGCCAGTAAGTACTTCCTCCCGACGTTGTTACGGGCGAGCGCCGCCAACAAAAGCACCCTCTTTACGGTCGGTATCGCGTGGGCGTTCCTCTTCATTTTCGCCGCCGAGTCCCTCGAACTCTCCGTCGAGATCGGGGCGTTCCTCGCCGGCCTCGCCCTGGCCCAACTCCCCTACAGCACGGAACTCAAGGAACGAATGCGCCCCGTGACGAACTTCTTTATCGCCATCTTCTTCGCCAGTATCGCCCTGCAGATGGAGATTGATCAGCTACTCGCATACTGGCAAGAGGCCGTCATTGCGTGCATTCTCCTCCTCGGCATCAATTTTTTCATCGTCTTCGGACTCTTTTACAGCCAGCGCTTCGATATCGAGACCTCCTTCCTCGGCACCATTTCGATGCTCCAGGTCAGCGAGTTCTCGTTGGTGCTAGGTGCGCTCGCCCTCGAGCAGGAGTTCATCGAGGAGGGTATTCTCGGATTCCTCAGCCTGATGGCGCTGATCACGATGCCGACATCCACCTACTACGTCCTCTACAACCGGCGAATCTACGCGGCCGTCCGGCCCTACCTCGAGCGACTCGAGCGCGACGATCCGATCGAAACGCAGCCGGTCGAGTACGAAAATCACGCGGTGATCGTCGGGTACAGCCGACTCACCAGCGAACTCGCCGACGTCCTGAACGATGCAGTGGACGAGATCGTGTTTATCGAAGACCGTGCTGAACACGTCTCGGAACTCCAGGAGGCGGATTACGGGTTCATTTTCGGGAACGCCAGACACGGTGACGTCCGGCAGGAGGCGAATCTGGCGGGGGCCGAGGTACTCGTGAGCGATGCGAATCGAACCGACGTTAACCGCCGTCTGGTCGAAGATGCGCCGGACGCGCTCTCCATTATCGCGGCGACGACAGAAAGCGAATCGAGGCTTCTCCGCGAGAGCGGAGCCGACTACGTCGTCCTGAAACGCGGTTTCATCGGCGAGGAACTCGAATCGTTCCTCGAACTGCTCGACGATCACCACGCGTTCGAGCGTCACCTCACAGCACGCAACGAACGGGCACGGGACGGGTCGCCACGAACGAGTGACAGCTCAGCACCGGCGGGTGAGTACGATGTATGAGATCCTCTTTGCGTTGGTGGTGATCTTCACGCTCGCATCGATTTTCTTACTCGTCGCTGCACAGACGGGGCTCCCCGTTGTTCCGTTCTATCTCCTGGCGGGCGTCCTCACTGGAATCGTTATCGACGAAACGCAACTGCTCGAACTGGCCCAGTGGGGAATCGTCTTTCTGGTATTGCTCTTCGGTATCCACGTCGATCTCGAGGCGTTTCGATCGACCGGGCGAATTAGCGTCGTCGTCAGTCTGTTGCAGGCGTCGATAGTCGGGGCGCTCACCGCCGTCGTTGGCCTTGCACTCGGACTCACCCCGCTGCACGCCGTCTATTTTGCCGTCGCTGCGGCCCTGAGTTCCTCGCTCGTGGCGACGAGTTACCTCGAGGCTACTGACGGGGCTCGACCGACGTATGAGCGACTCGCCGAATCGATTCACTTTACCGAGGACGTCCTCGGCGTCGTGATCGTTCTCGGTTTGAGCCTGTTCGTCTACGCGGCGACCCCCGCTTTCGAACAGTTCGCCGTCGCCGTCGGAATGGTTGTGCTCGCACTCGGCTTCCGATACGTTGTCTTTCACCGACTGACCGCCAGACTGGAGGGAGATTCGGAGGTGATGATGCTCGTCGGTATCTCCCTCGCCATCGGCTTCATCGCCCTCGCCGAAGCCACAAATCTCTCGCTCATCGTCGGCGCGTTCGCCGCGGGTATCGCGATCGCCGATGACTACCCTCACTCGCTCGAGTTGGTCGATACCATCGACGATCTCGAGGACTTTTTCACGCCGATTTTCTTCGTCACGGTCGGCGCGCTGGTGACGATTCCCACCCTCGAGACGATCGGCTACACGCTCGCGCTGATCGTCGCCGTGTTGCTCTTGAACCCGCTGATCGTCGCGTTCATCCTCCTTCGGACGGGATTCGACGGCCGTACCGCCGTTCTCACGGGCCTCACGCTCGATCAAGTAAGCGCGTTCAGCCTCTTTATCGCGATCGAAGCGCTCGTCGCGGGGCTGATTATCCGTCCCCTGTTCGACGGTATCGTCTTCGCTGCGGCCATTACCATGCTCGTCGCCACGTACACAAGTCGACACGCTGGCAGGATCAACCGGGTACTTCGAGAGCGCGGCGTCGTTCGACTGCTAGGCGAACCGCTGGATGGCCGGACCCGCGTTCGCGAGGGGCTGACGGATCACGTCATCGTTGTCGACTTCCAGTACGGTGGACGCCAAATCGTCGAGGCCTCCTCACGCCTCGATCGACCGATGGTCGTCGTCGAGGATAATCCGGTACTGTTCGAAGACGTTCGTAAGGCGTGTGATAACTACGTCTACGGCGACGTGTTGAACGACCGGGTCTGGGAGCAAGCACGCCTCTCGGAGGCCGCCCTCGTGATCTCGCTCACGCCGGAACGCGACCGCGCCGAAACGGTCGTCGACCTCGAGACGGACGTGCCCCGAATCGTTCGCGTCAGGGACTCGAACAGCGCAGCCGAGTTTCTAGAGCGGGGCGTGGCCGGGGTCATTTATCCGGACTCGATTGCAGCCGAACGCGTGGGGGACGATCTACGGGGGTTGCTCGAGGGCGAACTGTCACGCGACGCGTTCACTGACCGAAGCGAGGCGCGTTTCGAGGTTTCGTCGGAGGATTGACCGGGAGGGTTGTGCGGGCGGGAATGCGGCACGACACCAAGTTCTGTGCGGGCTGCGACTCACAGAGCTTCAAACCCCAGCTTCGACGACGATTCGCACGGCTCGCGAGTTTGCTCGCCGTGCAGGAATAGTGGACTCGCTGGGATTTGAACCCAGGGCCTCTTCCTTGCGAAGGAAGCGATCTACCGCTGATCTACGAGCCCTCGAGGGAATCTATCCGCGGTTTGTACTTGTGTCTTGTGTTTCGAAGCAGACGAGGACCCCCACTAGACATACATCCGCCCAGTCTCCAGAAACCGACTCCAAGATCACGCCGCCGCCCGTCGCTCTCGAGTCGCCCCCCTAACCTCGAGAACCCCCATTCGACCCGCCACGAGTCCCACCAGGAACCCCGTAAAGTGCGCCACGAGGGCGACACCCGGCGCACCCGTAGCGATCGTAATCACGCTCGCGAGGATCACGAAGACCACGAGCGTCACCCACAAAGGAACGTCCACCCGCGACGCGAACCCCTCCGAGAGTCGGTTGCCGGCTATCAGATACCCCATCAGGGCGAAGACCGCGCCACTGGCACCCAACACGGCCGTTGCCTCCCCTCCGGTCAACGGCGCGAGCGCACTCGTGACGAGAACCTGCGAGATACCGGCGAACGCGCCGGTAACCACGAAAAACGTGTGAAATCGCACTCGAGTCGTCGCTCGAGCGATCGGCCAGCCGAAAACGAGCAGGCCGATACTGTTCGAGAGAAGGTGTTCGAGACTGCCGTGGGCGTACACGCTCGTCACAATCGTCCACGGATTTGACTCGAGCGGGGGCGCAAGCACGAACAGTCCGGCCATCACGGCGAGACTGAACAGGGCCGCAATCCACTGCAAGATGAAGACGATCGCGAACAATCCGAGTGTCTCGAGGAGTGGACTCGGCGAATCAGACGCCATACCTGGGGTTCAACGGGGAACCACAAAAGTCTGTGTCGGGCAGACGCGTTGCTCGAGCGGGTGAAAATCGGTGCCAACAAACCGGTTTTGTTGGCTCGATAGGAAGTGTCCGAAACGAGCGAGTTCGAATCGAGGGATCAGTCTTCGAGGACGATCTCGATCGAAACGTCGTTTGGCACCTGGATACGCATGAGCTGTCGGAGTGCGCGTTCGTCGGCGTCCAGATCGATCAGGCGCTTGTGGACGCGCATTTCCCAGTGCTCCCACGTGGCGGTACCTTCGCCGTCTGGAGATTTTCGCGCTGGCACCTCGAGCGTCTTCGTCGGCAGCGGAATCGGACCGCTGAGGTTGACGCCGGTGTTGTTCGCAATCTCGCGGACGTCCGCACAGATGTCGTCCAGATCGTTGGGGTTGGTGCCCGCGAGTCGAACGCGTGCCTGCTGCATTTATTTCTCGCTAACGCTCAGGACTTTGCCTGCCGCGATGGTCTGACCCATGTCACGGATGGCGAAGCTCCCAAGTTCGGGAATTTCGCTTGCTGGCTCGATGCTGAGGGGCTTTTGTGGTCGGATCGTGACCACGGCAGCGTCACCCGACTGGATGAAGTCTGGGTTCTCCTCGGCGACTTCGCCGCTCGAGGGGTCCATCTTCTTGTCGATCGATTCGATAGTACAGGCAACCTGGCTCGTGTGAGCGTGGAAGACCGGCGTGTACCCGGCGGTGATGACCGATGGGTGCTGCATGACGATGATCTGGGCCTGGAACGTCTCGGCGACGCTTGGTGGGTCGTCGGCTGGGCCACAGACGTCACCGCGGCGGATGTCGTCTTTGCCGATGCCACGGACGTTGAAACCAACGTTGTCACCGGGTCCGGCGCTTGGGACCTCTTCGTGGTGCATCTCGATGGTTTTCACTTCGCCGCCAACGTCGCTTGGCTGGAAGGAAACGTTGTCACCAACGTTCATCGTCCCGGTCTCGAGTCGTCCGACGGGGACGGTACCGATACCGGAGATGGTGTAAACGTCCTGAATGGGGAGACGGAGGGGCGCGTCGGTCGGCTCCTGGGTCTCTGGCAGGTCGTTCAGGGACTCGAGCAGGGTACGGCCGTCGTACCACGGCGTGTTGTCGGAGGATTCGGCGATGTTGTCGCCCTCGAACGCCGAGATCGGGATGAACGAGTCATCCGAAACCTGGAACTGGACCTGGTTGAGGAGCTGGTTGACCTCTTCGACGACTTCCTTGTAGGTGTCCTCGGAGTAGTCGACGATGTCCATCTTGTTGATACCGATGAGCAGCTCGTTGATGCCGAGCGTTCGGGCCAGGAAAACGTGTTCCTGGGTCTGGGGCGCGACACCGTCGTCTGCGGCGACGACGAGGACGGCGTTGTCCGCCTGGGATGCGCCCGTGATCATGTTCTTGACGAAGTCACGGTGACCAGGACAGTCGACGATAGTGAAGTAGTATTTGTCCGTGTCGAACTCCTGGTGGGCGATGTCGATGGTGACACCGCGCTCTCGCTCTTCGGCGAGATTGTCCATGACGTAGGCGAACTCGAATCCGCCTTTGCCTTTCTCCTCAGCTTCCTGTCGGTGCTGCTCGATGACGTGCTCCGGTACGCTTCCTGTCTCGAACAGGAGGCGTCCGACCAGCGTACTCTTTCCGTGGTCGACGTGGCCGATAATGGCCAAGTTTTGGTGTGGTTTGTCGCTCATTGTTATAGCTCACGCGCAAAGGCGCTTATATCGGTCTATTTTGCCCGATGCGGTTAAAACCATTTCGAAAGTGTATTCGAACCACCCCGTCGCCCCCTTGCGGTTTGTGAGTGTTGCACACGCACTGACCGTCCCGATAAGCGGACGATGTATCAGTAGCCTTGCTCTCAGCAAGACCCGCAAATCAACCGCGCGTGTCGGTACCGGATGCCAGATGACCCTCGCCATTGAGACGATTTAGCCACCTATCACGGCGCAGTCTTGCGATAGTGTGTGCAATGATTTCGGTGGTTACTATAATACAGTCATCTCAACTGGCAGGTATCCTGAACGGGCGAATCCACTGGCGCGCGAGCACAAACAGGACACTATCCCGCTATCGGAATCATCGATGCTGGAGTCACTCGAGCGAGTCCTTTCCACTGGAAATCTCAGGACGGCCCAAAAAATAACTATGGGAGTCTGCCCACATCGGACAGGACAGCCGTCGCCGTCTCCGGGCCACCCGCGCCGCGGCCGCTCGAGTACAGATCGCCGGCGTGTCGAGTCTCAATCTGAACGATGTTCTGTGTTCCCGAGACGGCCATCGCTCCGTTTTCGGGCACGAGTCGTGGTCCGACACGGATGCCATCACGCGTCGCTTCGCCCACGAGACGGATGGTCTGGCCGTCTTCGGCCGCTAACTCGAGTGCGCTCGGCGGAATGTCCTGAATACCGGTCACGTCAGCGTCGGCAAGCGAAAAGCCGCCATCCGCAAGCACGTTCGCGAGGATAACCCCCTTCAGGGCGGCGTCGGTGCCGTCGACGTCGAACGTCGGGTCGGCTTCGGCCACGCCCAGGTCCTGTGCTTCAGCGAGTACGTGTTCGTAGTCGAGGCCCTCGGCTGCCATTCGCGTGAGGATGAAATTCGCCGTTCCGTTGAGCACGCCCCGGACGGCAGTGACCGCCTGTGGCGTGCAGTCTTCGATGGTCGAGAGGACGGGAATCGCGCCCCCGACGGCGGCCTCGAAGCGGACCGATCCAGCGCTCGCTCGCTCGAGGTCGCGCAACTCGTCGTAGCGTTCGGCGACCGGGCCCTTGTTTGCGAGGACGACGTGCCGGTCGGCCTCGAGGGCTCGCTTGCAGTGACCGAAGCCGGGTTCGGCCTCACCGAGAGTGGTTGGAGTGGCCTCGATGAGGACGTCGTAGTCCGTCTCGAAAACGGCCTCCAGGCTCGCCTCACCGAGCGGTTCGTCGCCCGCCTTACGCTCGAGCGCACCGGGGACGTCGATTTCCCCGCCAGTATTAGCAACGGCTGCCGTGCTCGAGTCGGCCAGTCCGACTATCTCGTGTCCGTACTCGCTGGCGAGGTCGGCCACGGACGTGCCCACGGCACCGGCGCCGAGGATCGCCAGTTGCATCAGGCTTCACCCCCCGTGAGCGGTTCAACAAGGCGAAGGCCCTTGCCGTCAGCGAGTGCCCGAAGATTTTCGAGAACCGATTCGGCGTTCCCCGAATCCACGGCCAATCGTATGCGTGCACTCGAGACGTCTTCCATTCCGTCCGGTGCTGTCAGTGAAAGGTCGAGAACGGAGGCGTTCTCGTCACGGCTGATGGTCGAAAGCGTATCCGAAAGGTCAGTTTCGACCAGGTGGCCGACGAGCAACACGGTCAGTTCTTCACCGAAGCGTTCCGGGCCGGCCTGAATCACGTTGATACCAGCGTCTCGTAACGCGTCGACGATACCATCGAACCGGCCGGGTGCACATTCGAGATCGACCTCGACCGGAATGTGCCCACGTGGCGTAATGTTTCCGCGCTCGTGGTGAATACTCAGGAGATTGCCACCGTTTGCGCTGATCGGCTCGAGCGCCCGGAGCAATTCGCCCGGTTCGTCGACTAACTCGAGGCGAACCGTGTACGCACTCAGCCCGCCATCGGCTTCGGTGGCGGACGCCTCCTCCGGCGCATCGACGTTCGCGTCCGCTGTCGACCCCCCGGAAGCGCACTCGTCACTCATCGACGATACCTCCCGGTGGGCGTCCACACGTCGTCATGGCTACGACTGTGCATCCAGGCTGTAAAAACGTATAGGCACCGCCAAAACTGACCGGCCGTGTGAGCATTCGACACGACGGACGACGGCTCGAGCGCCCCAGCGAATTGTGAAAAACGCTCGGTGCGTTCGGAAATTGCTCGAGTGTGGCTACAAAACGAGGTTGCTGTCCCAGAACGTCTACAGATGGTCGTTACTGTTCCAGAGCGCCTACAGGTGGTCGCGGCCGGGATTCGAAGAACCCCAGTCGCCACGGCCACCTTCCGTGCGGTCGATACCCATGATGGATTCGGCCTGTTCCGGACCACCCAGAGTCTCTCGCGGGTCTGGGACTCGAACCGTGATATCCTCGATTTCGGGCCAGGTGAGCAGTTCGGCTTCGATGTTCCCCGTCGTGATATCTGCGACATCACAGCCGCTACAGCCGCCACCCAGTTCGATGATCACCTCGCCAGTTTCCGGGTTTGCTTCACGAACGGCACTCGTCCCGCCGTGCATTTGGATAATCGGCATTTCCCGAGTGAGGAATTTCTCGACGCGTTCTTTCAGGGGTACATCGTCCTCGGAACCAGTCATTACCTGTGCTAGGGAACCAGCAACCGAAAGGGTTTGGTTTGTGCCACCTACGCCGACAGATAGAAACCGACAATTCGACTCACCTCAAGGCTGACAACCGATCTAGTGGCTTCCCAAACCTGTACGTGTGAGTGAAATCACGCGGTTGCGTTCGATTTCACTCACGAGTCGACGTTTGGGAGGGTACTAGCCGAACGTATCGAGGCCCCAAACTGACAAATGGATCTGATTTATCGGGCCACAGACTCACTGGCGTCGCTGACTCACTGTGTGTCGCCGTCGTCGGATCGACGACGACGCTCGAGCGCGAGCGCGCCACCGGCAACAGTACCCGCAGCGACAAGTCCGGTAAAGCCGGGTATCGCGTCTTCAGCGTCGTCGCTATCGCCTGTCCCGTCGTCAGACGACGTGTCTCCCGGGCTGTCATCGGTTGCGTCATCGGTTTCAGCGCTCGTCCCATCGCCGTCCTGCTCGTCAGCGCCTCCGTTCGCCCCGTCGTCGTCATCCGTATCCGTGTCAGCAGTGGTTTCGAACGTTGGTGGGTCAGACTGGAAACCCGGTTCGCTCGGGAAGACGTAGAGTGCCCCTTCCGTATTTGCCGTCGGGATGATTGGGGTGCTGCTCGCCACGAAGGTTTCGCCCGGTTGCGCCACTCGAGCGGTCCAGAACGCGGCCACTGACGGATCGCGCCACGCGGTGATTTCTTCCGGTTCCTCGAGGACTGCGAGGTCGTGAATCGTCACGCCACCACGGTACCACGAGGCATAGAGCCAGCCATCCCGCAATTCGAAGTTGTGTGCTGTGGTCCACTTCCCGCTACCATAGGTTGCGTCGGGCGTTTCAGGCGGCTCGATAGAGGCCGTCTTCGTCGGTTCCGATGGGTCGCTCACGTCGTAGATGTCGATACCACCCGGCCGGTCGGCTTCGGGGGCACCGGTTTCCCAGGCCTCCCGGCCCACGGCCATGATCGTTCCCGTTTCGTCGACAGCGGAGTAGTGGTCGTTCCCGGGCAAGCCGATATAGTAATCGTTGACTGACCCGTCCGGAATCTCGCGCTGTTCCTCGAGCGTCGTCTCGGCCACGTGGGAAATGTACTCGGGATCGGCCGGATCACTCACGTCGAGGAGATACGTCCCCGCGTTCCAGTAGGCTAGATACGCAATCCCGTCGTGAACGTACACGTCGTGTAAGTAGTACAAGAACGGGTCGACCTCGCCCCAGCCAGGTTCGTAATCGAGTAGCGACCATCGACCGATTTCTTCGGGTTCATCCCCGCCTACGTCGAGAATCGTCAGTGGGTTACCCTCAAGATCGTTCGCGACGAGATAGAGGCGCTCGCCCTCGAGAAAGCAGTTGTGAATGTGATAGTCGGTTTCGTAGGGCTCACCCAGTTGGACGGGATTGGCAGGGTCGCTCACGTCGTAGCAGACGAAACCGTTAAACTGATTGGGAGCCGGATTCGCCGGTCCGGGAACGACCAGTCGCTCCTCGCTCACTTTGACGTCCAGAATATCGGTTAACTCGCGGTCGTCGTCCTCGAGCAAGTTGTGTTCTTCGACGAGCACCGTCGGCTCTCTTGGATCGGAAATATCGACCGTCGCAAACCCCTCGACGGTGGCGAGATACACCGTTTGACCGTCGTCACCCACGACCGCCTCACAGGCACCCGTAACTGGCACCCTACCGAGCGGCTCGTAGGACGAATCCGCTGTCGCGCGAGTACGCGATATTCCTGTTCCCAGTCCCCCGATACCCGTTCCCACTCCCGTTGTGACGACTCCCAGCGAACGAAGGAGCGACCGTCGTTGCATACGACATCCTGGATTGCTGGGTATAAAATTCATCGGGCCATCTCGAGTAACGATATGAAATTCATATGAAGCTGCTATAGACGTTGAAGTGATTATTACAACCGGCGCCGGTCCCCAGTTCCGTCGGTCATCGCACTGGCAAGGGCCCCCTCGAGCACCACGTCATCACCAAGGCCGGTGACGGTGATTTCGGGAACGTTCGACATGACCATATCGGGGACCCGTTCGCGGATCGGATCCGCTACGAGTTCCTCGTTATGCAAAACGACGGCACCCCCCAGCGAGACGACCAGCGGCGCGTAAGAGTGGACGATGTTCGAAATCCCGATCGCGTTCCAGTGGGCCACCTGCTCGATGGTGTGATCGGCCAGCTCGTCGGTGCCCGCAAGGTCGAAGACGTCTTTGGCGGTGAAATCCGGATCCTCGAGCGGTAGATCCGTCGTTATCGTTGGGTCGTCCTCAGCGAGCAAGCGGGCGTATTCGGGGATGTTGTTCCCCGAGCAGTAGGCTTCCCAGTGGCCGTCGATGCCACAGCCACAGGTGAGTCGACCTCGCGGGTCGACCACGCAGTGGCCAACCTCACCAGCGTTGCCGTCCCAGCCGTCGATAATCCCCCCGTCACAGCAAACGCCGGCCCCAATCCCCGAGGAGATGGTCACGTACACCATGTCGTCGGGGTTGCGATCCGAGTGAAAGCGCTCGCCGATCACGCCCGCGTTCGTGTCGTTGTGGAGGTAGACGGCGTCGGAATCGACGAGTTTCGAAATAGGCCCCGTCAATGGAATCCGGTCGATCGTGTCCGGAAGGTTCGCCGGGTCGATAACCGCCCCTTCGGCCAGATCGAAGGGGCCGATCGAGCCGATGCCGACGGCCTCGACCTGTGCCGGCTCGACGCCTGCCGTTCGACAGGCTTCCCGAACCGTCTCGAGGACCTGTTCGGTCACGTCGATCCCGGTGGGTCCACGAGGGGTTGCGTTCCGACTCGAGGCCAGCGTCCGGCCACCTTCGTCACCAACGATGGCCCGAACGTTGGTTGCGCCGAGGTCGACGCCCGCGTAATAGACCATTCTTATCTGAGTAACCGACGGCCCCTCACTTAACTACACAGA
Source organism: Natronosalvus hydrolyticus (assembly GCA_025517525.1). Classification (GTDB taxonomy): domain Archaea; phylum Halobacteriota; class Halobacteria; order Halobacteriales; family Natrialbaceae; genus Natronosalvus; species Natronosalvus hydrolyticus. The sequence goes on along the minus strand of JAOPJZ010000010.1, from coordinate 19,630 downwards.
TTATTACTCGAGAGTGAGTATCCATGGCACGTTTGGACAACCACCTTTTGTCCCACCCACCTTTTGTCTTGCTCGGCTTGCGCCTCGCTCGCAAAATCTGGACCAAAAAGCCCAGGTCAAACCCCGTTACTCGACGTCGAACTCGATAGCCGCCCCTTGGCCAAAGCCGACACACAACGTCGCCAGCCCTCGACCGCCACCGCGCTCGAGCAACTCGTGGATCAGGGTGACGGGCAGGCGAGCCCCGGAGGCCCCGAGTGGGTGACCGACGGCAATCGCGCCACCGTTGACGTTAAAGTGTTCGTTGTCGATACCAAGTTCGTCACGACAGTAGACCGCCTGGCTCGCGAACGCCTCGTTGAGTTCAACCAGGTCGTACTCGTCGATGTCGCGACCGGTTCGCTCGAGCAGGCCCTCCGTCGCCGGGACCGGACCGATGCCCATCACCGTCGGGTCGACGCCAGCGACGTTGTTCGACCCGACCGTCGCCAGTACCTCGAGGTCGTGTTCCTCGGCAAATGCCTCGCTCGTGACCATGAGACCGGCCGCACCGTCCGAGATCTGGGAGGCGTTACCGGGCGTGACCGTTCCGTCGCCTTTGAATACGGTCGGCAGCCCCGCGAGCGTCTCGAGGTCGGTGTCCGGCCGGATCCCCTCGTCTTTCGTGACCGACCCCTCGTCAGTTTCGATGGGGACGATCTGGGCGTCGAAACGACCCTCTTCAGTCGCCGCGTGAGCGCGCTGGTGACTCTGGAGGGCGTACTCGTCCTGTGTCTCGCGGTCGACGTCGTACACTTCAGCGACCTTCTCGGCGGTCATCCCCATCTGGAGTTCACCGACGTTGTATTCGGTCGCGAGCGTCGGGTGTAAGGTCGCGTAGCTGTCTCCCATCGGAACGCGTGACATATTCTCGACGCCGCCGGCGATGATACAGTCGCGCTGGCCGGCCCGAATCGCGTCCGACGCGGAGATAAGCGCCTGCATCGAGGAGGCACACCAGCGGTTGATCGTCGTCGCCGGGACGGACTCGCCCAGGTCCGACAGGAGCGCGATGACTCGAGCCATGTTGTTGTCCTGCTCGTCGCGCTGTTGGGCACACCCCCACATCAGGTCGTCGACGTCCTCGCCCGAAAGGCCAGTTTCTGCGAGCATCTCGTTGACCAACGGAATCGAGAGGTCCTCGCTCCGAACGTCGGCGAAAGCGCCGTCGTCTTTGCCCTGTGGTGTCCGCACGGCCTGCACGATTACTGGCGTCTGTGACATACCGCCTGCAACGTCCTTCACGAACTTAAATGCCGGTAGAACTGGCGGTGACTCGAGTGGAGTTTACCGCCTCACCGTGGAACACTCCCACCGGGTCTTATAGGAATTACCCTCTGAGTTCATCGGTACCGACGAAGAACCGAGGCACAACGTCGTCAGCCGTCCTTCGAAACCGCCGGCTGGCTACGATAATCCCTCTCAGCACTCCGTCACGCGTTGCCGTGTAAACCGAAACCCGAAACCGGTATCGGTTCGGCTTACACGCCCAGGCTTGACGAATCACTCAGTGACCTGCCCGCTGAGCAATACTTGTTGGACGAAAGCATTTTCACTGCGGGCTAAACTACTGAGAATATGACAGATGGTGGGCACTCGAGGCGGGAGTGGTTGCAGTGGTGTGGCGGCCTCGGTGTAATAGCTGGAATCGCTGGGGTTGCAGGTTGCATCGGTGAGGATGACGAACCGCTGGAACTCACAGCGGACGACGGGACGAGTGACACGTCGTCGGACGAGGATACTGACGAGGTAGATTCGGCGGTGGAAGACGACGATGCAGACGCGGGGGATACCGAGGATGCCGACGACGCCACGGACGACGATGCCGACGCCGAGGAGAGAGCAGACGATGACGAGGACGACCAGAGTAAACCCGACGGGAGCGCACGACTCGCGACGCTTCTCCCGAAGACCGGTGATTTGGCCTCCTTCGGCCAATCGATGACCAACGCCGCGACCCTCGCAGCGACCCAGATAGACGAGGAGAGCTCCCTCGAAGTCGAGGTTCGCACCGAAGACACCGAAACGAGTCCGGAAGTGGCGGTGGCCAGGGCACAGGACCTCCTGGCTGCTGGCCACGAGTCCATCATCGGAGCGGCAGCGACACACATTACGAGCGAAGTGGCCGAGAACGTCACCATTCCCCAGAATGCCACGCTCGTTTCCCCCTCAAGCACCGGAACCGGCGACCTCGATCCATCGTTCCTCCGCACGGTACCCCACGACAGATTACAGGGTGCCGCACTGGCCGACGGAGCCATTGGTTCTTTCGACCCCGACTCAGTTGCTCTCATCGCCCTCGACAACCAGTATATGGCAGGTATTGCGGAGGCAACGGCGAGCGCAGTCGCCGATCGCGGTCTCGATATCACGACCACCGTTTTCTACGAGTTCGGGCAGTCGTCGTACGGGGCGGAACTCGAGGCGGCCCTCGAGAATGATCCCGATGTCTTGCTCGTACAGGGATTCCACGACGTGACAGCACCGCTAGTACAGCAGTATTACGAGGCGTTCGACACCGGTGCAGGGATCGTAGTGAGTGACGCCCTCGTCGATGCTGACTTCGTCGAACGCGTCGAACACCCGATGAATGACGTCGTCGGCGTGCGCCTCGCCGAACGGGGTCCGTTTGGCGAGGCCTTCGAGCGCCTCTACCAGCACACCTACAGTGTGGATCCGGAGCCGTTCGCGGCGAACGCGTACGACGCCGCTGCCGTCGTATTGCTCGCGACCTTCGCAGCCGGAGACACGACGGGAACCGCAGTCCGTGAGGCGATCCCGCCGGTTACAGCCGGTGGTGGGACCCAGATCACGCCGGAGAATCTTCCCGAAGGGGCTGCACTCGCCGCTGCCGGCGAGTCGGTCAGATACGTCGGTGCCTCGGGCCCGATCGAGTTCACCAATGGAGGCGACCTCTCGGTGGCTTCCTTCGAACTGGCCCAGGTGGAGGGGAATACCTTCGAGACCGTCGAATCGTTCATCGTCGAGAGCTGAGCGAGAACTTCTCCGTAAAGCACCTCCCACGAGGAGGCTCACCACCGGTTTCGATCGGGACCATGCGTCTCGAGTGTCCCAGCCCTGGTGGTGCTCTCGAGGACAACCCTTATTTTCGCGGTCTCGGAACTACGCGTCATGAACGAGAAGTCGGATCGGCGTCCCGATGTGGATAGGAGCCACGAGGTCGACGGTGACGAGCAACCGGCGGCATCCTCGGATCGTGACGATGCAGACGTCTCGAGTCGTGGCGATGCGGCCCCCGAAACCGGCGTTCGAGACGGATCGTCGACCGCCGACGAGCCCACAGCGACCGAGGAGGCGGCAGGCCAGAGTAGCGACGGCAAGGCGATGAGAGGGGACGACGCCGGTGTGAGGGAGGCGAACGATCCAACGGCGCCGGAATCGGATGCCGCCCCGACTCCGGGCGTCCCAGACGAATCAACCCTCGAGAGTGACGAAACCGACGTCCCGAAAGACGTCCAGAAGTACGCTCGATTCAAAAAGATGGACGGGGCTCAGTACGATCGAGTCAACGAGTTCCTTCGTGACCGAACCTACATCACCGCTCGAGAGTGGGCTATCGCCCGGCTATGTGCTGATTTCCGAACCGAGACGGGCGTCGAGATGACCAAAATCGGCGAGAACCTTCCCGAACTCGTGCCCTTTATGACCGATACCTACACCCCCCAGGCGGTCAACCAGGCCCGCTCCTCGTTCGAGGACAAAGTTCGGACCGCCGGAGCGACCTTTCTCTACGGCGCGATGTGTGATTTTTTCACCGCCGAGGAACTCGACGACGTGATGTACGAGGCGACCGAGGTCGCCAAATTCCTCCTCGAGGTCGAGGGCGTCGACCTGGCCGTCGAAGACGAACTCGAGGCCGAAGAACGCATCTCGAGTGTGATGCGTGAAGTGCGTAAAGCGAGCCAATCGCTTCGTGAAGAGGAGAGCTGAACTCGGTTCGGGAGAGCGAGTTGTATGCCCGTTTCAGAATTGCCTCCATTCAGCGTAGCCCCCAACCGTCGACCCCCGGGGTGAAACCGAACGCCAGAAATCGGTTTCATGCATCCGTTCAGGGTTGGGAAGCCACTGAGCGAAACGAATTCTGGAAAACAGGTGATGGCAGAGATTGTCGTATCCGTGTACCGGTCAGCGACATCCCGGTTCGTCGCTAACCACGATACCGAACCCTATGACGTGTCGTCGTAGAGGTAAACGACTACTCGTTGTACAGGTGACAGGCGGCCGGGTGTGGCCCCTCGCCTAACGACGGGGACTCTCGTTCACAGAGACTTTCGTATCGGTCCTTGAGAATCTCGGCTGCCCCGTCCCAGTCTTCGGTTGCCAGATGAGCCAGTGCCTCGTCGATGACCGCCTCCTCTCGTGGTGGCAACGCGGTCTCGAGGACCGCGGCTTTGATGTCCTCGACGAACTCGTCGATGTGTGCCTCGTCGACGAGCGGTCCTTCGTCCGTCGCTTCAGCGTGGGAACTCACTAGCTCGAGGCTGATATTTTCGCGTTCGACGAGTTCCCGGAGATTCATGATGTCTCGATACACCGGCTGGTCGAGATCGAGTTCATCCGGTGGAATTACCTGCGGGCATCGGGTACGGAACCGACAGCCGCTTGGCGGATCACGCGGCGATGGAACGTCACCCGAGAGCGTTTGCCGTTCTCGGTCCCGTTCGTCAGTCGACGCTCGCGGCACGCTCGCGAGCAGCGCCTCGGTGTACGGATGGGTCGGATTCTGGAAAATCTCTTCGACCAGGCCGATTTCGACGATTTCGCCCAGATACATCACGGCAACCCGGTCGCAGATATGGCGAATCACCGAAAGATCGTGGCTGATGAGTAGATACGTCAGCCCGAAATCGTCCTGCAGGTCCTCGAGCAGGTTCAACACCTGTGCCTGCACGCTCACGTCGAGTGCACTCGTCGGTTCGTCGAGCACAACGAATTCCGGTTCGAGGGCGAGCGCACGCGCTATCCCGATTCGCTGGCGCTGCCCGCCCGAGAACTCGTGTGGGTACCGATCAATTTGGTCGGCCGAGAGTCCGACACGCTCGAGGAGTTCCTGGACTTTCTCCCGACGTTCCTCCGCCGTGCCGACGTCGTGTACGTCGAGGGGTTGCTGAATCGTCTTGCCGATGGTCATCCGGGGGTCAAGACTCGAGAACGGGTCCTGGAAGACGACCTGTGCGTTCCGTCTGAACGCGTTTTTGTCCGCACCCTCGAGTTCGTACACGTTCTCGCCCTGGAACTCGACGACGCCCTCGGTCGGCTCCTGGAGGTGAAGGAGGGTTTCGCCGGTCGTCGACTTTCCACAGCCGGATTCGCCGACTAAGCCGAGTGTTTCGCCGGGATGCACGTCGAAACGCAGGCCGTCGACGGCTCGAACGGCAACCGGTTCGTTCCCCAGCAGCCGGTCGAGCAGCGAATCCTTCTCGTAGAAATATTTACGTAAACCCTCGACGCGGACGAGTGGCTGTTCGGCAGTCTGGTCGGTTCGTGTCCGTTGCTCCGCGGTCTCCTCACTCATCTGGTCGGAACTCATTGGGAGTCACCTCCGACATCGCTTACCGCCCCCTCGCTCGCAAATCGGCCTTCCTCGAGCGCCCGATCTGGGTCGTAGTTCTCTTCGGCCAGATAACACGTGACCGAGTGCCGTCCGTCCGCATCGACGTCGAATGACCGCGGTTTCTCGAGACAGGTGTCCATTGCCTTCGGACATCGGTCGGCGAAGTAACACCGATCACCCATCTCGTGATCGAGCAGGCTGGGAACGTTCCCCGAAATCGCCTGCAATCTGTCTGCGGTTCCCTCGAGGTCGGGCACGCTGCCGAGGAGCCCCTTCGTGTAGGGATGGACCGTGTCGTCGAACACGTCCTCGAGCGTGCCGCGCTCGACGATTTCGCCGGCGTACATGACGCCGACACGGTCGCACATCCGAGCGACGACGCCCAGGTTGTGGGTGATGAGCAGAATCGTCATGCCGGTTTCGGCCTGGAGTTCGTTCAACAGGTCGAGAATCTGGGCCTGAATCGTCACGTCCAGAGCCGTCGTCGGCTCGTCGGCGATCAATACGTCAGGCTCGCTGGCAAGGGCCTGGGCGATCATCGCCCGCTGGAGCATCCCGCCGGAGTACTCGTGTGGATACTCGTCGGCTCGCTGGGCCGGGTCCGGAATGCCGACCGTCTCGAGCAGTTCGATCGCTCGCGCCCTGCTCGATTCGGTCACGTAGCGTTTCGAGGGAAGTGCCATCGACATGAGGTACGAGCCAAGCGAATACTCCGGCCCCCGTGTTTTGGCTCGGCCGGAGCGTGGCATCGCGGTCGCCCGTTGTTGGACTTCGACCGCTTCGGCGATCTGTTCCCCGACCGTCAGGCTGGGATTGAAGCTGCTCTCGGGGTCCTGGAATATCATGCTGAAGGCGGTACCACGAAGCGAGCGGCGGGCGTCCTCGGGTATCGCTCTGAGATCGACGAGATCACCGTCGACGGCGTCCGGATAAGACGTTCGCATATTCTCGGCGAACGATGGATTTCGATAGCCTACCGAACCGCTCGTGATTCGTCCCGGCGATTCGACCAGATCCATCAGCGAGAGCGCCGTGACACTTTTGCCACTGCCACTCTCCCCAACGATGCCGAACACTTCCCCGCGCTCAAGTTCGAGATCGAACCCGTGGACCGCGTTTACCTTCCCCTCACTGGTGAAAAACTGGGTCGACAGATCGTCGATTTCGAGTATGGTCTCACTCATCTTAGACACCTCGTTCGTCGCCTTCGATATTCGGGTCAAGTGCGTCACGGAACCAGTCGCCAAGCAAGTTGACAGCGATAACAGTCAACATGATCCCGACCCCCGGGAACATCGAAATCCATGGTCTGGTTCGCAGCAGATCCTGTCCTCGCTCGATTTCGTACCCCCACGACAGCGTCGTCCCGGAGAAGCCGAGATACGCCAGGGAGGCCTCGAGCAAGATGACGGCCGCCACCTGAATCGTCGCGAGGACGATAATCGGGGTCAGACTGTTCGGTAGGATGTGTTTGGTCAGAATTCGCCGGTTTGGCATCCCGAAGCTCTTGCTGGCTTTGACGTACTCCTGGTTACGAAGTGAGAGCGCTTCACCGCGGGCAACCCGGGCGAACCACACCCAGATAACGAGTCCGGCCACGACGGTTACCGATCCCGGTATCGGTATCGATTCGGGCATTCCCTCAGCAAACCCGGCCATGACGATGGGGTCAGGAACCTGTATCGGTGTCGAACCGAAGACGCCCACCAGCGCCATCGCTAACACCAGGCCAGGGAACGCCAGCATGATGTCTGCAGAGCGCATCAACGTGTCATCGATACGCCCGCCATAGTATCCGGCTACCAGCCCGACTGGGACACCGATGACGAGCGCGAGCGCGGTTCCCAGGAGAGCCACCAGGAGCGAGACGCGAGCTCCGTAGACGAACCGCGAGAACACGTCTTGTCCGACGTTGTTCGTACCGAGAATGTGTTCACTGGTCGGATGCACTTCGATGTCGACGATGTCGCCGTCCTGTGCGATCTGTGTTTCGTAGCTGTGGCCCATCGGTGGATATGGGGACCCCGTATCGGCGTAGTGGCCGGTTCGCGTTGGATCGTGTGTCGCCAGGAGTGGGGCAAAGATCGCCATCAGGATGATTGCGAGTAGCAACACCAGCCCAATTTTGGGCAAAAAGCTCTCTTTGAAGGTTTGTTTGAGATTCGACGTCATTCGGTCGGAAATCATTCGGCGCTCACCTGTGGGTTGAGTTTGGTATACAGCGCGTCGACGACGATGTTGATAACGATGAACGCGAACGCGATGAAGATAATGATACCCTGCATCAACGGCCAGTCGCGGATTCGCAAGGCATCGACGAGGCGCAGTCCGAGCCCGGGCCAGTTGAACACGGTTTCGGTAATGACGGCGCCGCCCATGAGCGTCCCCATCTGCAGGCCGAGGACGGTAATGATCGGAATCATCGTGTTACGGAGGACGTGTTTGTACCGGATCAGCGGGTTCGGCAGCCCCTTGGCTTTCGTCGCCGTCACGTAGGGCTTTCCGAGTTCGTCGATCATCCCACTCCGAGTCAGACGCGTGATGAGCGCCGTGAAGTAGGTCCCAAGCGTCAGTGCCGGCAGCGTGATGTACCGCAGCCACGCACCAAGTTCGGATACAGACTGATCGTACACCAGTGCCCGCATCGCATCGGGAAACCCGACACCTCGTCGTCCCGTCGGGAACCCGTAGAAATCGTAGCCAATATGGCTCGGATACGGAATGCGGACGGCCCCCACCGGGACCGCTGCCGTGCTCATCGTCGGATACGGAATGCCAAACCAGACACTCATCACGAGGATCAACATCAGTCCGAGCCAGAAGTTCGGCGTACTGATTCCGAGCAGAGAAAACAGCGTCGCCCCGTAATCTGACGGCTCGTTCCTGCGGGTCGCTGAAACGACTCCCAGCGGAATTGCGATAACGATAGCCACGATCGTCGCTGCAATGGTCAACTCGATGGTAGCGGGAATCCGCTCGATAACCATCGCCGTCACGTCACGGTTCGACTGCCAGGAGTACCCCAGATCACCCTGTAACAGTCCACCGACGTAGTCGAGGTACTGGACGTAAATGGGTTCGTTCAACCCCTCCTCTTCGCGTACTCGCTCGACGAGTTCGCGGTTTGCACCTTCCCCAAGCATCAACGTCGCGGGATCGCCCGGCGACACCGCCCGGAGTCCAAACAGGACCGTCACCACACCCCAGATGACGAGTATGCCCTGTAAGAGTCGTCTGACCAGAAATTGCCTCATTGCCATCGAATTGGGTCCACAGAATCCACGAACAGTAATTATACTGTCGGTCTTTGCCGGTTACCGACGGTTTTATTCGAGAGGGTTGGCACTCGAGCACACATTAAACAGCGGTCGGCGAATGCCACACAGCCGCCGACGAATCCATCTGGGACGGTCCGCGTGTTATCGCGACATTTCCCAGACGTAGATGGTTTCGTCCTCTCGTGGCTCCCACTCGAGCGAGCTCTCGGCACCGTAAATGCTCTCTTGAGTGTGGAGGAAGACGAACGGCGCCTTCTCTCGAGCCATCGCGTTGACGTCCTGTAGCGCAGCGGTTCGTTCCTCGACATCGTCGATCTGCTGGGTCTCGAGGATAGCGTCACTGAGTTCTTCGTCGTCGAACGTTCGCGCTGGGTTGTCCGGGATCGTGAAGAAGCCCTGCACACCGTAGTCGGTGTCACCCGTGATGGTACCCCAACCGATCATGTAGAACGGGATGTCGAACTCGTCGGGGTCGACACCCGCCTGGTTTGCGTCGGAGACGACCGGGAAGTCAACGATGTCGACGTCACAGCTGACGTTGTCGAGCTGGTCGATCATGTCCGCGACGCGCTCGCCGATGGCAGCGTCATTGAGATATCGACCCTGTGGGGCCGATAGCGTAATCTCGGCACCGCCGTAGCCGCTGTCTTCGACCAGGCTCTCTGCACGGCCGATGTCTAACTCGTAGGGCTCGAGGTCGGGGTTGTAGCCGTTGATTCCTGGCGCAACGGGCTGGCTGGTCGGTTCGCCGAAGCCGCTCAGGATTTCGTCGACGATTGCCTCGTTGTCGACGGCGTAGTTCATCGCCTGTCGGAAGTCCTGACTGTCAAACGGTGCGACCGTGTTCTTCATCGGACAGAAGATGGTCCGGAAGCTGGTAATGTTCCGGATATCGACTCCATCGGCATCCTGTACCGTGTTCACGTCTTCTGGCAGGATGTTCATCGTCACATCGGCTTCGCCGGTTTCCAGCGCGGCGACACGGCTGCTCGATTCGCCGGAGGAGTTGAACGTCACCGTCTCGAACGGTGGCTCGTCACCCCAGTAGTCGTCGAACGCCTCGACGACGATTTCCTCACCGGAGACGAAGTCGACGACCTGGTACGGGCCCGTTCCGTTGAAGTCTTCGGGGTCGGCACCCGAGATAGCCTCGTTTTCGGCGTCGTAGTTGTCGATCGCCCACTGGCGGTTCATCGCACGGGCGTAGTTCCCGAACTCGAACTCGGCGAGGCCAGCGGAGGCGTTGTAGTTGATCGCCACCGTCGTGTCGTCGACGGCATCTGCACCGGTAATCGACCCCAGACCGAAGGTACCGATCGGGCTCTGGACGCCGATGTCGGGGTCAACCGTGCGGTTGATCGTCCACGCGACGTCTTCGGCAGTGAGTTCGTCTCCGTTGTGGAAGCTGACGTCCTCTCGAAGGTACACTTCGGTCGTGCCGTTGTCCTGTGGTTCCCAATCTTCGGCGACGCGTGGGAAGATTCCTTCGCCCGGAACGAAGTCGAACAGCGGCTCGTAAATGTGGTCGTAAATGTCGAAGTAGTCACCGGTAATGTGATCGAGCGGATCGATCGTATCCGGGAACTGCGACAGCGTAATCGTCAGTTCGTCGGCATCGGCTCCGTTGCCGTTGCCATTGCCGTTGCCATTGCCGTTACCATTTCCATCATCGTCGTCAGCATCACCGATGCACCCGGCGAGTGACGCGAGACCGATCGTTGACGCACCTGCAGTGTACCGCAGCACGTTGCGGCGGTTCGTTGTATAATTGTTTGCACCCTTCATACATCGATAAACGACAACCATCCAGCGTATATAGTTTTTGAATTCGTAAGAGCCAGAAAGGGGAGATAAACCAACCAAGATGTTAAATAGTTCTCCGAATAATTATTCTCTATGGCCGCTTATGGCCGCCCCGCACTTCGGGACCTGTTCGACGAGTCACCGACGCCGCACATTGCACATCCACCGCGGACTCATCACCGAGACTTTTACATCGCGACCGACGGGTCATATCGGCGAACTGGCGGTGGTCTCGGTGCCGTCATCGAAACGCGGGATGGCACGCGTGTCGGTCGCATTGCCAACCCAGATACACCACCGAACAACAACGTCGCCGAGTACCGGGCACTGCACCTCGGACTCGACGTGCTTGCCGTCAGGGCACCAGCTAACGCACGTGTCGGCATTCTTGTCGACCACGACGACCTCGCGAGTAACGTCAATCGAGCAATACTCGCAGCGAGTCATCCAGATGGGCAACCGCCCCGACCGTACACTATCCCGGAGCGAACGGGCTTTCACTGGCGCGGCATCACCGCCCGACTCAACCGCTTTGGCGAGGTCCGTGCGGCGAGAATCGACAGTCGCGACAACCCCGCACATACGCTCGCAAACACACCTGAACAGTACACCCACGTTACCAAAGAACTCGACCGGTGTGTGCTGCCGGAACCGCCGGAACCGACGCAGTCCGAAACCACACAGGTACCGCCGCCGTCTCGAGCGAATCGACACTCGGGTGGCCGGGCGTCAGACTGATCGTCGCAGCTGTTCAGATCGTCCACGACGGGCGACGAATCGCCACGCTTATTCACTCGCTGGAGCGAGTCGTCTTCGATGAGTCTTCGTCTGGCCGTTGCCGCCCCGTTCAAACAACACGGGACGGATCAGCTTCGTGAAAACGAGTTTGTCGTTGCCCTTTCGCTTGATCGGGATTGGTTCTCGCCGGACCAGGCACAGCGGCTGATCGACATCGCGACCGGCGAAGGCGTCCTCGAGCGGGTCGGTCCGGATCTGCGACCGACGTTCGATACCGGGGAAGTAACGATCCCCGAGGAGTTCGTCCCGGAGAACGACTTGCTCCAGGAACGGTCAGTCTTCGAGCGCGTGCTGGATGCGCTCGTCGCCGAAGGATTACAAAAACACGAGGCGGTGGGTGCGATAAACACGCTCCAGCAGGAGTATGCGATTTCGATCGAAGCTGCTGCGGTCGTCTACGCCCGTCAAGAAGGTATTGACGTGGACCAACTGGCTCCACTGGCTCGGACGGCGGTGACCGAAGAGCGTTAACGCCCACACGCAAAACACAGTAACAATGGTCGAAGATCGGATTACCGACGGGAGACGGATCGGCGAGTTGCTCGCGTCCGAAATCGATGGGCGCGATGACGACGAACTCGAATTTTTACAGGTGACAAACGCCGATCGGTCGGCCGAAGCTACCGTCGGCGGGACTCGCGCGTTCGATATTGCTGTTGGAGCTGACGAGCACCGACTCGCTCGAGTGTTCATCCACCCCGAACGCGCCCACCTCGAGTTCGATCGCGGACGGGACATTGCAGCAGAGATCGCGAGTGAAAACGACCTGAGAACGCGGCCGAAAGCGAGCTCGCCGCCGAAAACGCTGGTCTTTCTCGAGAGCGGTGGAGCAGTCAAACGCGGTGTTAGCGTGGTCCAAGCGGCAAGCAAAGTCGCTCGGACCGAACCATAGATACGTTCACTCGAGGAGAGTGTGGCGCTGGTCATACCTGCGCCCGCCGAGCCACATTCCCATTTCACAGAAATGCAAGGAGGAAGCCCACGACTTTAGTCGTGGGAGGAATCCGGCGAGCCACGAATCAACTCAGTTGGCCACCTGACTCATCGGCTCATCGTCGGTGGCTTCGATCAGGTCGAGCGCGTATCGGTCGGCAGCCTCGAGGACCGTGGTCCCCTCGCGTTCAGCACGCGAGATGAGCGAGCGCATTCGGTCACCGATAGCGATCGCATCCCTTCGAGCTTCCTCACGGCTCTTGCCGGTGTGTTCGGCGGCGACCGTAATGAGACCACCTGCGTTGATGACGTAATCCGGAGCGTAGAGGACACCGGCATCGTGGAGCACCTGCGCGTGGCGACGCTCGGCGAGAATGTTGTTGGCACCGCCTGCGACGACGTCACACTCGAGTTGGGGTATCGTTTCGTCGTTGATGACGCCCCCGACGGCACACGGGGCGAACACGTCACACGGATGGCTGTAGACCTCGCCCGGGTCGACCGTCTCGACGCCGAGGTCGCGTGCGATGGCGTCCATCGCCTCCACGTTCATGTCGCTGACGGTCACCGTAGCATCGTGTTCGACGAGCAGTTCTGCGAGTCCACTTCCGACCTTGCCGACACCCTGGACCACGACTTCGAGGTCGGTCATGTCCGGCGTATCGTACGTCGCCTCGACGGACGCACGAAGCCCTTCGAACACGCCGCGTGCAGTGATCGGCGACGGATCGCCAAGTCCGGCGCTCGTCCCGACGACGTGGTCGGTTTCCTGGGCCACGATGTCCATGTCGTCGACGCCGGTGTTGACGTCGACCGAGGTGATGTAGTGTCCACCGAGTCGGTCGATCATCCGTCCGTACGCGCGCATCATGTCATCGTCTTTCATCTCGGGGTCGGCAACGATGACAGCTTTCCCACCACCGAGATTGAGATCGGTTGCCGCGGCTTTGTACGTCATCGCTCGAGAGAGTCGCATGACGTCCTCCAGCGCTTCGTCGTGGGACTCATACGGGAGCAGTCGCGTACCACCGAGTGACGGCCCCAGCGTCGTGTCGTGAATCGCGACGATTGCCTCGAGTCCCGTCTCGTCGTCGACGAAGTGTGTTACCTGTTCGTGGCCGAACGAACGCATTGCCGAGTGCACCATATCCAATAATTGCGGTAACCACATAATTAAAATAGTCGATTACGCCACTCCGTGTGACAGGGAATCATTGTTCGATGATTCCATGCCAAGAGTGACAACGGCCAGTGCCTCGAGGTACGGCGGAACGGCTCTGAAAAACACGAAAAAGGGCCGTACCGGATGGAACTACCGATTTCACCGACCGCCCGCAGTTCCTGATAGCGATCCTTCGAAGTCCTGAGACACTCGAGCGGTACCGCCTCCACTCGAGTGTCTCGAGAGTTTACGGATCTCGATGAATAGTCACAACAGCGGAGGAAGGTCTTCTGCAATGTGGCGCTGTCGAACGGTCGCAACCGCTCGAGAGTCACGCTCCGGACCGCCATCGAAGAGTACCTGAATTGCATCCATCCCTGCGTTCGTCGCCCCAGCGATGTCGGCTTCGACTTCGTCGCCCACGTAGATGGCGTTCTCGGGAGTGACATCGAGTTCGTCGAGAATCGCCCGAAACGCTCGGGGATCGGGTTTACCGGCCTCGAGTTCACCCGTCACGAGAGCGGCGTCGAACCGATTTTCCCACCCCAGCGTCTCGAGTTTGTCCCGTTGGGCCCGAACGGGTCCGTTCGTTAACAGTCCGACCCGATATTCGGTCCTAAGCGACTCGAGCATCCGCTCGACCCCGGGAATCGGCGTCAACGCATCGGCTATCGTTTCCCGATAGGCCGTTGCGACCGTTTTGGGGTCGACTGCGGTCTCGTAGTCATCAAGTAACTCCGCAAAGATCGGTTCTCGTGATTCTCTCGTTAGATTTCGTCGATGCGCCTCGAGATAAGCCGACCGGGAGAGCGGTGGTGCACCGACGGCGGCCGTCGCTTCGGTGAGAATTGTTTCGCGATCCCGTTCGGGAACCGCCAGGGTGTAATCGAGGTCGAAGACGACCGCCTCTGACATAGCTGTCAAGAAGGGGCCCGGTGGATTTGAAGGTGTCTGTTTCAGGCTGAGATTCACGGGCGAAGCCATCACTCGAGGGATACATTTCCTGTTCGGGAATCAGACGAGTACACGTCTTCGATCCCCTTTTGTACACCCCGAACCGGCAAAAATACTTATCAGTTAGTACGCTCGAGTGCTTACTTATGGACCGTCTCTCGTTGCTCTATATTGGCGATGACGAGAGATTTCTCGCCTCGTTACTCGGTGCGCGTTCGGATGACGTTTTTTCAGTTATTACTGAACCGGTGGCCAGTGACGTACTGGAACGGCTGGCCGACCCAGCCACCACGGTTGACGGTGTTCTGTGCGAAGGTCTCTTGTCCGGAACGGAGTGGCTGGACGTTCTCACCACAGTCCGAGAGGAATCCGATGACGTTCCGTTTTTTCTCTGTCTCGAGACGGTGAAGCCCGATATTGTTCACGAGGCGTTCGAGGCGGGTGTGACCGACTGCCTCGATAAAAGCCAGTCGAAATCGCTCCTGAGCAGACGGCTAGAGCGGCTCGTCGAGCCTCATCGCTCGCATCGAGAACAACAAAACGTCTATCGGGCGCTCGAGACAGCAACCGAAGGGATTGGACTGATCGACGAATCAAACCATTATCTGTACCTGAATGAATCCTATGCCGACCTCTATGGATACGATCGCGAGGAACTCCTCGGGGAACACTGGGAAAAATTATACCCCGACGATGAAGTACGGCGGTTCGAAGACCGGATTTTGCCACGGCTCGAGGCTGAAGGAATCTGGTCCGGTGAAAGTTACGGCCAGCGGGTCACCGGCGAACTGTTTCCCGAGCGCGTATCTCTGACGCAACTCGAGGACGGCGGCCACGTCTGTGTCGTTCGAGACATTACCGACCGCGTCGAACGCCAACGACAGTTCGAGACGCTGTTGAAAAACATCCGCGGAATGGTCTACCGTGCGGAAAACGCTCCGGACTGGCCGATGACGCAGGTACAGGGGAACGTCGAGGAGTTCCTCGGATACACCGCAGACGAGTTGGAATCTGGGAACGTCTCATGGGGCAATCGCATCCACCCCGACGACGAGCAACGCCTCTGGGACGTTGTCCAGACCGAACTCGAGCGTTCAGGAACGTTCGAAGTGACCTACCGTGTCTACGACGCCGATGGCAACGTCAAATGGCTCCTCGAGCGTGGCCGCGGGGTTTTCGACCAGGACGGCGAAGTCGAAGCGCTCGAGGGATTGATAACCGATATCACGGTCCGGAAAGCGCGTGAAGAAGAACTCGAGTGGAAGACGAAAGCGATCGACGAAGCACCGGTTGGTGTCGTGATCGCCGACCCGAACCAACCGGATCTGCCGATTACGTACGTCAACGACCACTTCACGGCATTGACTGGATACGAGCGAACCGAAGCCCTCGGAGAAAACTGTCGGTTCCTCCAGGGGCCATTGACCAGCGAGGAGACCCTCGAACAAATCCGGTATGCCATCGAGCACGAAGAGCCGGTTAACGTCGATATTCTCAATTACCGAAAGGATAGCACGCCGTTCTGGAACAACCTACACATTACGCCAATTCGGGACGAGAGCGGCGAGCTAACTCATTTCATCGGATTCCAGAACAACGTGACGACGCGCGTGGCCCACGAGCGACGTATCGCCGTGTTACACCGCGTCATACAACACAACATTCGGAACAACATGAACATTCTGCTCGGGACGCTCGACAGCCTCGAGTCGGGACACGCTTTCGATTCGGATACCCTCGAATCCGTTCGGGCACCGGCCGTCCGCTTGCTCGAGCTGAGCGAGCAGGCAAACCGAATCGAGTCCCTCCTCGCCTCAGCATCGTTCGAGCCACAGACGCTATCACTCGAGTCGATCCTCGATGGCGAACTCGATGCGGTTCGGGGGACGAATCGGGCCGTCGATATCGAGCTATCGGTCGAGACAACGTGTGACATTATCGCGCCCGAAACCATCGCCGTCGCGTTCGGAGAACTGTTCGAAAATGCAGTGAAACACTCGAGTGACGCCCCCGCGACGCTCGCGGTTACGGCGGAAACGGAGACCATCGGTTTCCCACCGAACGGGGAAAAAGAGGACGTCGTCACGATACACGTCGACGACTCGAACGCGGTGCTCTCCGATCTGGACGTGACGCGGTTGCTCGGCCAGGACGAATCACCGATTCATCACGGCTCCGGGCTCGGGCTCTGGCTCGTCAACTGGCTCGTCACGATGTCCGGGGGTGTCCTCTCACACCGCCCTCGAGATGGCGGTGGGAACCGAATATCGATTACCATGCTGAGAGATTTCTCGTAATCTTCTATGCCGACACCGGTGAGAGCGCAGACGAGAAGGTTCGATTCCCTACAGTGACCGGACGTCGATACTAATCGTCGCTGGTTTGTGGCGTTGTTGGGCTGCTCTCGAGACGCGGGACGACCACCGATTCGATTCTGCTGGAGTACTGCATGAGCGTGGTTCCGAGAATACTCATAAACAGCACGTAGCCGACTGAGAACGCGTACAATTGGTTTGCCGTCCCTTCGGCGAGCGTCGTTCCAGCACCCAGCACGGCGATACTCGCGATAATGAGCGAGAATTCACCACGGGTCGTCATTCCGAGCCCAACGCGAAGCGAACGACGTTCGTCGAGTCGATAAACGCGACCGCCCCAGTAGCCGCTGATGAGTTTTGCCGGCCCCGTGATGACCACCGCAATCGCGACCAGCAAGGCGACATCGACGAATAGCTGTGGATTCGTCTCGAGTCCAATCCAGAAGAAAAACACCGCTGCGAATGTGTCCCGAACCGGTTCGAGCAATTGTTCCAGGTCGTGGACGTGGTCGGTCGATGAAAACGCCATGCCGACAAAGAAAGCTGCCACGGCTTCACTGACCCCGAGGGCGAGGGCAGCGCCCGAAATCAACACGAGAATTCCAAGCGCCCGCAATACAATAAACTCGTTCGAGTCCGTCTCGAGACTCTGCTGGAACCAAGCCGTCCCGAAATAAACGAGCAACAGTAACACGAGGATAAACGCCATCGCAACGCCGATTGAGCCGAGTGCCTGGCTGATATCACCGCCACCAATGATGAGTGCTGACAGGACGGCGAGATAAACGGCGATAAAGAGGTCTTCGTAGACGAGCGTTCCCAGCATTGGGTTCGCTTCGTCGTTTGCAATCCAGCCAATGTCGATCAGGGATTTCGTGATAATCGCACTAGAGGAGATGTAGACGATGCCTGCGAGGATAAATGCCGCGAGGAAATCGCCGAACAGGATCCAACCGAGCACCAGCCCGATTCCGAAGTTGATCACGAGATCGATGGTTCCTGCTTTGCCAATCTTATGTTTTGCTGCCAACAGTCGATCGAGGTTAAACTCCAGACCGAGGAAAAACAACAGGAAGACGATCCCCAGTTCTGCACCGAGGTGGATGAACTCCGACTCGCCGTTGAGTGCCAGCGCCGATCCGTGTGGAACGATATCGATACCGAGCAGTGCCGGAAAGTCGACCGTTCCGAGTACGTACGGGCTCAACAGCATGCCGACGACGATGTAGAACGGAATAACCGACTGGTTGATACGAGCTGCCAACAACCCGGCCAGCGCAACCGCTGCAAACAGGATACCAACGTCGATGAGTGCGGTTTCAGCTACCACTTGCGCTCACCTCGAAATGCACAACGATGCGGATCACGCGTCGTTTCCGCTGACCAGTTTTTCGAAGGCGCGACAATCGTCACGGTCACCGACGACGACGAGCGTATCGCCACCCTCGAGCACCGTTTCCGGGCCCGGTGCAGAGACGAGGTTGTCGTCCCGCTGTATCGCGACAATCGAGACGCCGCTTTCTTCCCGAACGTTTGACTCTTTCAACGGTTTCCCGACGAGTGTCGACTCCGGTGCGAGCGAGTACCATTCGATAAACGTCTCGTCAGCCAACATCGTTTCGACCCGTTTGGACTGGACCGGCTGAAAGTACGCTCCCTCGAGAATCGTCCCCACTTTTCGAGCGAGTCGGTCCGACAACTCGAACACTTTCTCGCTGTCAGCCCCCTCCATATCTTTTTTGTAAATTTCTCGCTTCCCCGTGTTGTGGGTCACAATTACGAGGCGCTCGTCTCCATCGAGTTCGACCTCGTATTTCTTCCCCACGCCGGGAAGATCACTCTCGTAAATCGTCATGCCTGTCCGTCGTGGCCGGTCGGTAATAAATCACGTCGCTTCGGATTGTACCGATGTACCTTTTCCAAACGGGACGAATAGACGAACAATGCTCGAGTCACAGGAAATTGGTGTGCTGGGACGAAATCTCGGAGTCTACGCCATCGGGGTCGTGCTTGCCATCGTTGGGGCACTGGGTCTCGTAGAGATCCTTTCGGTTTCGATGCCAGTCGCAATTTTGGCCTTCGTCGGCGGTATTGGCCTCGTGTTGTTCGTTCACGAATACTTGGGCGGCCCATTCTGATAGGGTTTGTTGAGCCACTCGAGGCAAACCGTTTGCGCTCGAGTGCCTCTGTGCCTCCACCGATCGCTGTCAGACCCGGAACCGCCTCCAACACTAACGGTGATCAAAACCGTTCGCTCTGGCTGGCAAATCCATATCGTTCCAGATCGGCAAGCGTCTTGAGATGTGTGTTTTTCACTTCCTCTGGCGATAATTCACCCGAAAGTATCTGCTCGACGATAGATAGTAATTTTTCACCAGCGAGGATATCGGGTACGCTGACGTACGTCGCACCCCGTTCCAGGTACTCCTGGGCCTCCGGACCACCGGTAGATCGCAATACGAGATCAATCTCATCGCTCAGGTCAAGGTCGAGCAGCGCATCGGAGACAGGCCGATAATCCACCGTCGAGAGGACGAGCGTGGCGGCCTCGAGTCGGGCTTTTTCCCATGGATACGCCGAGATTGCGTCACCGAAGACGTACTGTTGACACTCCGCTTCGAGTCGTGTACGCAGTGTCGGGTCGTTTTCGATGACGACGTATGGCTGCCCCAGATTCTCCAGTCGTCGGACAATGCGCCGTCCCTGGCGTCCGTATCCCACCTATGGAAATTCTGCTGACTGACCAAACCACGCTTGCCAAGATAATTCTTCG
>JAOPJZ010000001.1 GCA_025517525.1 Natronosalvus hydrolyticus | reverse complement strand
AGACAATCCGGGAAGCACGATCATCACGGTGTGACAAGAGTTCTATGACACCCTCTTTGCAGTGGCTAAACCTTGGCGGGCTAGACCAACTGATTCCCCCTCAACGCCAGCTTGACCAGCATCTAGTTTTATGTCTGTATCATGTAGTTCCCTCACTTCGTCTGGAGTAGAGTAGCAAAGAGGAGTTCCCGGAACCTTTGAGAATTCAGACAGCTTTACTTCAAACAGCCGGTTCAGTTCTCTATCTACTCCTGAAACAACTTCCGTAAATACCTCTTCCTTTTCAGTTGTATCAATATCATAGAGGCGGATGAAACTCCCTATAGATCTAGCCTCTCCTCCTTTTCGAACGACTGTACCGGCAGTCCGGACTGTCGCGTTATCCAAGACACCAATACCAAATTCTGCTAGAAAATCAAAACTGCTTAGACTTCCGACAAAATCTGTTCTAAATTTCTCGAATCGATGCTTAAACATAAATGTCCGAGGAACGAGCATTCCTATTCGGCCATTTGTCTTTGTTATCTTATTCCCCACTTCAAAGAAATTAATATAGAATTCTTTCGGGTATTCGTATCGGTCTTCAATATAATCCTTAATAGATTCTGGCATCCGATTTCGTGACCCATATGGGGGGTTCATTAAGGTCACGTCATAATCCTTGGCGAGAACATCCAACAACCGAACGAAACTTCTCAAATCTTGTGCCAAAAATGAATCATTCTCTCTCTGTTCATCTATTGCTTCCCGTAGACTGTGGAGGATCTGGCTCAGAGTATGATCCTTGCGTGGATCGTCTTCAAGTGTGATTTGAACACCTTCCTCATCAGCATCATCCTCGAATAGATCGCCGAGTGTCCCACGAACATCAAGTAAACTACCGAGACCGTGGACTTCCTCAAAGGCGTCAAGAATCTGGCTAAGAGCGTCCTCAATATCTGACCTCCCGCCAGCAACCTCGTCGAATACCCCCTCAACACCTTCGATATCGGCGACCTTCGCATCAGCGCAGACGATCCCAATTTCTGGCATATCAAAACCGTCTGCACCCTCAGTCTCTGCACGCGTCCTCCCCTTTAGATACAAATTGAATGCAGCAAGCTGGCAAGCCCGCATGTCAAGATCAATACCATAGAGGTTGTGTCGAAGGATTTTCTGAGGAATTTTAGCGTGGTCAAGGTTTGTTTCGGTACGCCAGATACGTTCAAGCACGTCGAACGCATACAACAGGAAGTGACCACTCCCACATGCAGGATCGATGACGCGGATATCTTCCGGGCCGTCGAAATCTGGTGGCTTACCTTCATCCTTGGAGGGGACAAGATAGGTACAGAAGTCATTGATTTCAGGCGATTTATCAGGCGATAGTGGTCGGTTCTTACGCTCAACCGGCGACAAAGATTTCTGCTCGTCGACTACGTTTTGTAATTTGCCCGTATCCTCAAGATAGAGCTTACCAAGTGAGTTGTCAGTGAGCATTCGAACAACCCAGTGGGGCGTATAGAATTGGTTAGCTGCGGGAACATCCTCGGGAGAAAGACCTTGGTAATTCCCTTTCCGGCGGAGATCGTCAAGGAGCTTGACGTTGTAGTACTCGTAGACCCACCCGAGCACGTCGTCGGCCCGCCAAACTTCGTCCGGTACCTCGTCGAGCATCCCACAAAGGTCTTCGAACGTGTCGTCGTCGGGGTCGATCAGGCTGTAGGCAGTCGAGCGGTCGAAGAGAATCTCGATCTCCTCGGCGAGGTCGTCGCACGCGTTCCGGTAGGCTTCGAGGACAGCCTCCTCTTCGAGCATGAACTCGTCTTCAACGAGCCGTCTGGCTGCCGGCGTCAGTCCATCGTCAGCAAAGACCGTCACCTCGTCGTCGATGAAGTCCCGTACCTCCATACAGCGGAGCCCGGCCAGCCGATTGACGATCGTGTAGCCGACGCCCGTGATGTACTGCTCGTAGCCATCCCCCCACTCGTTGCCGTCGACGGCCTCGAGTTCGATGGCTTCAACGAGGTCTTCCTGCTCTTCAGACAGGGACGCGTCCTCGTCAGGCCGGGTTTCGAGGTCGTACTCTTCGAGTTGATAACGAACGTTCGCCTCGACACGATCGCGCATCTCCGTGACGACGTCCTCAAGATGCTCTCGCTCTTCCTTGTCGAGCTGGGCTTTTCGCACCTGCGTAGATTCTCCTGCCATGCGAAATCAGATGATGTTTCAAGCAGAACCAGCGAAGTGTCTTGAAGATTGTCCATCAACTCTCACGGAGAATGTCCTGAACAGGCTATCCACGGTAGGAGATGAATCGATGAATTGATACAAAAGTGATTTTGAGCTTGGAATAGAATCTATCTCACCTATGGGGCGCATTCCGAGCTGGGCCAAGGTAGTCCTCTTCTTGAGTTCCTACAGCCCGCTCTACGTCATTGTTGCACTCCGCGCCCACAACGCCGAGCATTCGATTCTGGGATACCAATTGGAACCGGTTTCGCTCGGTCTAGTCGAATTGTCTTACCTCTCAATCGGCTCGTTGATTCTCACCATAGCCAGCGTTGCGTTCTTGGCTGTAATGATTCGTATGAACCGTACACGGCAAGGTCAGCTGAGCGAGATCGAACACTATCGAAATCGGTCGGACATGTTCACGGAGTATCTGCTGGTCTACATCTTCCCGTTTATCGTGTTCGAGTTCTCGGACATGTTCGATGTAGCGGCGTTTCTCGTCTTATTTGTCACCGTCGCAGCGATCGTGATCCGATCGAACCGCCTCTTCGTTAATCCCGTACTGATCGCCTTCCGGTACCGGGTGTACGAGGTCGAAACAGAGCACGATAGGCGGATTCTCTTAACCAAAGAGCCACTTGATGGCAATAACATAACAGTCAATACCGCAAGAATAAGTAACGACGTCTATATCACTACAAGATAATGAGTACGGCGAGCGGGGAGGAGGCTCGAGACCAGTTCGATGAACTGGCAGAGTTTCTGCAACGGATCGAGACAATCGATACGAACGAACTTGGGGTCGACCTGCTGTTGGCTCGGCTAGACGAAGAGAGCGACGAGGAGTACGATTACAACTTCGAACGGATCTCGTTAGACCAACAGATCCCTGAGGAATTAGAAGAGCTTGTACGTGAGAAAGTCGAGAACAAGCAGTCCGCGCTCGAAAACGACAGCATCCGCTTCACCGATTATAGCATAGAAAATCGCGATCGGGATCAGACGTTCGTTCAGTACGAACCGACGGACAACATCCCACAGTTCGACAACTTTGAACGGTTACTCGAAGGACGGCGATTTAGCCATACCACCTATACCGAACCACCGAAGCCGGAGTTTCAGGCAATCCGTATCCGGGACGGCGACAACGACGAGATGGCGATTGCCTTCCTCCATTACACTCGCAGCCAGATTATGGGTCGGACGTCTTGGGCCCGTATGAAAGTGGGAAGTGAGAAGCACCGTAAGGTAGACGATTCGCTGATATCCATTCCTGACCGTGTGGACGCCGTCTATTATGACGATATGATGTATATTTTCAACCAGTCGAAGTTCGAGAAGGTATTCGACTATCTAGCTGAGTACGAGCGGTGCGCCGACGAAGTCATCGAGACGATCGAAGAGGCGGATATCCCGTTCCACGACTTCGAGATGTTCAGAGAGGCAGTCTATGGGAACAATCGCGTTCTCCGCTTGATGTACAAAGTCCACGACCGTGGAGTCTACGAGGAATTGAATTCGGATGATGCGGCGTACATTCGTGACAACTTCGACACCGATGTGAAATTCGAGGAGAATGACGACGGTGAGAAGGCCATCAAAATGGATGACAAGCGGGATGTGTGGGCTGTTCTTCGATTCTTCAACGATGACCACCTTGACTCGCCACTTACGGATGAGCAGTACATTTCACTCTCCAAGCAGAATGCAGGATAGTTTGAGTTCGAAGCAGAAGGAAGGGCAACCTCGTAAACGTGAATTCAAGCGGAGCCTTCGTTCAGTATCTTTCGAGCCTCTGATTCAATAGCACCGAGATTGAGATCCTGATCAGGGCGACAGGTGATTCGTACACCGCTCCGACCACTGCTCCGTAGCTCTTCTTTGACTGCGACTGAATCGGCATCGATCCCGAGGTTCTCAGCAATTTCTTCAGCGTTGGGTACCGTCGTATCGACGTCAAACAGATCCACGTGGAACAGCGTCCGTTTCGTCCGGATCGCGATGCGACGCTTCCGACCTTTGTTGAAGGCGACGTAGTGTTTCTGCCCCCATTCAGGCCCGTTCAAGAACTCCAGCTCCTGCAACGCTGTCGTGACATCCTCCAGCAGATCGGCCGTTTGCTCGTTGGAACGCTCGTTGAGGTGCCAGCTCTGGCCGTCCTCCTTCCACGGTTCCTCGGAAGTGTCCGGGCTCACGTCCGTCACGGTGTGTTCGGGGGTTGGGATCGTCTGCTCCGCGTCGAGATACAGCCGGTCGCCGTCCTTGAGGAGCTGGAACTCGATCACCGAGATGTCGATCGACCGGTCGCTGAGCCAGCGAAGAACGATATCCAACCGCTCACGGACGGATTCGCCGACGAAGACGATTCGCTGGTCTTGGTTGAGCGTGTAGTCCTCGTTGCAGAACTCGTCGAGTACCTCGGTGAACGTCTTCTCGTCTCCGTAGAGCGTTTTCCCCCACGACGTGGATTTGAACTTCTCGAACTGGTCGCGGAGCTTGGAGTAATCCCAGTGCGAGGTGTAGGCGGCGTATTTGAGGCCCTGAAAATCGACTTTCGGCTTCAACGCGCCTCGCTTGAGTTCGATGGCGACGACGTTGGCATCTCGATCGATGGCAAGGAGGTCGATTCCGTCTCCGATTTGCTTGACGGAGACTTCTCGACCGATGAGCCGAAAATCCTCGCCGAGAATGCTCTCCGGACTGTTGATGATCCACTCGCGGAGGTCGTCCTCCCGAAACCCCTCCTCTTTGAGCGAGACGGGTTCGAGTGTAGAAACGTCCTCTTCGGTACCGACTCTGAGCATAATAATGAGATAGTATCACAGGGGCAGGATAGTCTTTCGGATAGATACTAATCACAAATTGACCAGCCAAACTGAATCCAAAACCCGCGATGGCGAGACGCTGGAGAACCCTCGAGAGCGTCATCCGTCGAATTCCAACTCGTCACCGAATTCCTTCTGGAACCCTTCGACGAGCCGTCCGAAACCGGATTGGAGAAAGAACTCTGCGTCCGATTTCGCTTCGAGGAGATGCTCCCGCCGCTTGTCGGAGTACTCCGTTGCCATCTCTTCGAGTTCGATTGCGAGTGCTTCGATCGTCTCCTCGTCCTCGAGCGAATCGTACGTCCTGAATACGTCTTTCAGTCCACGTTTGGCGGAGTTCCTGACGCGACCGTCCTCGTCCGTCATCGCCTCTAACATGAAGCCAGCTACCTCATCGGTCTGTCCACGAACGTCCTCGATGTCGGCAGTCATCGAACGATCGTCGTCCGCGACCGCGAATATCAGCGAGATACCGGGTGTGAGCTGTTCCGTGACGCGGACGGTCGACTGTCGAACGTAGCCGTCGTCGTTCTCAGCGTAGAGGTCGGTCAACTCGTCGAAGCACACCTCGAATAGCCGGACGCGTTCGTCGAGATCCATCTCCTTGATCGCGTCGACCACCTCGTTAACTCGATCCGAGTCCCCAGACTCGAGTGCATCCTCGAACTCGTTCCATCGGTCGTCCATGATGGTTCGAACTAGCACGGCCACGGTCAGAAACAGTTCCGGTCGAGTTTGTGTATTCAATCCACCCACGTGGACAGATTCGTAACCGGTGGAAGATCGTCGGGATCCGGGATGTACTGAATCACCATACTGACGCGATCTGCAATCTCGTATGTGTCGAGCGTGTCGTCCGAATAGTAGAGAACAGGGACGGTTCTCGTGTATTCTGATAGCAGGAAATCGTCGTCGTGTGTGAGAACGCTATATCCGCGTTCGCTGGCGTACGTAACGATCTCCTGATCGGTGGCTCCCACCTCAAGCGCCTCGCTTACGTGGGCCGCTTCATGCCCTTTCCCGCGGAGAAGTTCTGCGACGCGTGGACTCGTGTTTTCATCAACTAGAATCCGATACGTCATCCATCTCCTCGTCTCGTTCCTGCTGCAGTTCTGCTAACGACGTTGCACCGGACTGTCGGGCATTTGCTTCTCGTTCGCGCTGCTTCCGTTCGGCTGCCGCCATCTCCTCTGGATGAGTGTGATAATACTGGAGAGCAGCGTAGACATCTGCGACTTCGAGGTCGAACTGGTCGGAAACCTCGGCAGCAGATTTTCCAGCACGTTCGACGAGTGCCTGAATTCGCCGTACAGTAACACGACGCCCCTCGAGATGCGGCTCGTCGTGTACCTCGGTCACAATACGGCGGGACGCCTGCGCCATAATGGATGTTACAGCGTCCCTCTGTAAAACTCTGTCCCAGCAATATCGAATAGCGGACAATCGAAAGAGTGTGAGGAGGCGACTTACAGTAGCCCACTCACGAGCATCGCGAGAGCAGCGAGCAGCCACGCGATGTGTAGGAGTAGTCGAAAGCGATGCAACAGTTCCCAGAGTCGATCGCTGTCCGGGCGTCGTGTCGAGTCCATTGATTCAGATTGGGGTGTGGTTGTCACTCATTGGGCGATCGAGTGGCTGTGGATCCAGCGGCACGGTGCCGCTGCTCGATCTTCAGCTGTTTCAACCCCTCATGGACGGCCACCGCCGATACCGTAGCTGGTGGACGCCCGGGCGGGTATTTCTGAAACAAGACACACTCCAGTCAATAGTCGGAGTGCGGAGTTCAACCCCTCAGAGGGTCTTCTCTACAGGTAATTCTTCGGTTAGGATATTAATTGTTGGGTCGGATCGTGACGATATCCGGCTTCCTTTGAGACGAGTGCCGATCCGGTGAAGGATCACAAGGTCGTCGATTCCTTCGTGATTCGTTGGCCAGCGACCGCTATCACGTCCTTCCTTTCGAGACTACGGAGTGCTTCCTCGATCTCTTCCGTCGAAAGGTCGAGTGTCGCCTCCAATTCTGACCGATGGATCGAGCTGTCGATCGCCTGCAACACTTCGAGTTCCCGGTAGACGCGTTCGGTGATCTCGGAGACAGTCTCGGCCAACGGAGTCGTGATATTGTGCTGCTCCTCGAGTTCGAACAGCGCCTCGTTGACGTACGAGACGAACAGTTCCTGCCCAAGGAGATCGATCTGTCGCTCCAGTTCGTCCTCGATGACGTCGAAATCGAGAGCCGTCTGCACCAGCGCGAACATATCCTCGATGTCGTCCGTCCGTCCCGCGACCGCCTTGAACAGGAAGATGTCCTCCGCACTCACGAGTTCGACGGACAACCCACCGGCGTCGAGATACCGTTCACTCCGCCGGCGCATTCCATCCGAGAGGACAAGTTTGTCGATCACCTGTTGGTTGAACACGTCGATTCGGCACCCGTCGTCGTTTTCGAGAATTCGCTGCGCGCCGAGTTCGTCATACTCCTCCCCGGGATCCTTGACGATTTCGTAGCCGTTCGCCAAGAGGACGGCCTGCAGCCGCTGGAGGTCGTCGCCGTCCGTGACGACGAGATCGATGTCCTTCGTAGTGTTCTTGAGGTCTCGAAACGCCATCGCACCGCCACCGATCAGGTAGACGGTTAGCGGCGTCTCGATGGCCTCACCGATCCGCTTCAGTTCGGCTTCGATGTACTCGCTATCAAAGCGTGCTCTCATACTGCCACCCCGTACTCGTCGGCGAGGTCACGGAACTCGCTCCACGTTAGCAGACGGTCAGCCTGCTCCTCACCCTCTGTTTCGAGATACGCGTACAGTTCGGTGATGTCCGTTTTGACGCCATACCGTTCTGCGAAAGACAGCAACTCGCCTCGATCAACGTCCTCGCTTTTGAGCAAGAGCAAGCAATACGACCGTGAGCGTGCTCCGCCGTCGATGACAAGCATGTGGCAACACAGTTCTGCCGCCGAGATGTCGTCTTTCGACTCCGAATAGAGGTAGTATCGGCGTTGGCGTGCCAGCAAGGGAAGGCCGAATGTCTGGAATCGTTCCGGCCCCGTCACGAGGAACGCGTCCGACTCGATCCCCTCGTCGGTCTGGACGAGAAACTCGTCGAGCGACTCCCAGAGGATCGTGTACGAGTCAGCGTGGTCTCCGACTCGATTGCGGTTCCGAAGGTGGGCGAACTCCTGAGCCAGTGTGACAAGTTTCTTGAACTCGTCGTTGACTACGTATTTCCCGTCGGATTTGTAGAGGATTCCACGATCCTGTAGCGGCGAGAGCGCCCGATGAACCGTACTCCGGTGAACCCCAACCAGATCGGCGAGTTCGGTCGCAGATGCGGGCGAGTCGAGGTAGTAGAGCGCGCGAAGCGTTGCACCGCCGAGTAACTCGGGGAACGGGATGTGAGAATACTGCTGGACGAGCGCGTCGAACAGTTCGACGGCCTTCGCGTCTGATCGCTGCACTCGCTTGGTCTTCCCGGATCGATGGGAGTGGACGAGCCCTTTTGCTTCCGCCCTCTCGACGAGTTCGGAGACGTAGTTTACGCTCCGATCGAGTTCGTCTGCGAGTTCGGAGACAGAGGACTCGCTATCGAGTGCCGCGAGAACCCGGAGCTCCGCTTCGGTGTACACTGTGTTGCATTAGAACGAACTAAATATAAATAACTTCGTACTTTCGCAACGAATTCGCTATTCGATCAGGACGACCGAGTCATCTTCGAGATCGTCTACCGTCTCCAGAATCCGTCGCAACTGTTCGTCCACGCCTTCGAGTAATCGCTCGGCCTCCTCGATCAATTCTCCAGTGCGTTCGTCACTCGGCGGAGTGTCCCTCTCAACCGCATCGACGACTGCGAGGGTGATCTCGTGGTCGGGATACTCTGCCTGTAGTTCCCCGGCCAGTTCTTCCAGCCGCTCGTCCACCTCGAACGGATCCTCAGCTTCCTCGAGCAGTCGCTGCACTTCGTCGACGGACGGCGGCTGTGACCGCGCAAGCGTTTCCGTCACGTCGTCCGTGATCGGGTGGTTCGGATACTCGTCTTCGAGCCGCTTCGCGGCATCCCGGAGCTGTGACCAGAGGCTTCCGTCCTGCCCCTCGCCTTCGAGGAGTCGCCGCGCGCTGGCGTATCGCTCAGTCTGCTGGACGGCTGCTGGATCGACGAGTTCTGCCTCGGAGAACGTATCCCCGTCCCACGCCGTCTCGAAGAGGTCGTACAGATCGTCGATCGTCACGCCTTCGAACTCGACGGCGACACTATCGGCGGTCTCCTTGCTGCTCCCGTCGTGTGCGAACAGCCACGTCGAGAGGCTGGAGACGACATCGGCCGGGTCATCATCCGCCGGCGTCTCTCCGGTGAGCCGTTCGTACTGCTCACGAACGACCCGACGCCTGTGAGCGTCTGCATCATCGAGCGTTGCTCGCAGTCGATCGGCATCCGGTATCTCGTCGCCGTCGACGATTCGCTGCATCTCCGCCGTGACATCCGCGCCGGGATGCAGTCGCTGCATTTCGGTCGTCGTATCGGTGAACCGTTCCCAGAGAGACTCCTCACCGCTTTCCGTTCGGAATAGCTCCGTGGCTCGGTCGAACCGAGCGGCCTGCGTTTCGATCTCGTCCGTACCGAAGTCGTCCGCTTCGAGAGACTCGCCGCCGAGCGCTGGTTCGAGTGCATCCTCCAGTTTGTCGAGTGGAGCTCGGTCACCGAACTCTCTGCTGACACCACGGAAGACGCGTTTCACCAGCACGCTGTTCTCGTCGACCCACGCTTGCAGTTCCGAGAGCCACGCATCCGGATCGCTCCCGGATATCGGGCCGTCGATGATCGACTCCGTGATGCGCCGAATCTGCTCGGGATCGCCGACCGACTCGAACCGTATCTGCACGTCGACCAGATTCGTCTTGTTCCTGACTGCTCGGCCGATCGCTGCCGGCTCGGTGACGTACTCGTCGTTGCGACGAATGGCGATCTCGTTGGCTGCGGCGAGCGTGATCAACAGCGCCGAGATCGACTCTCGGGGCGTCCCTCGGTATTTACCGCCCCGCTGGACGGTCTCCGAGAGTAGATTCTCGCCGCGAACCGACTGCTGTGTCTCGTACTCGTCGAGGAACTGCTGACACCATCCGTCAGCGAGTTCCGCCCGCTCCGTGTCGACGCCGAGCGTGATGGCGTCCTCGCTCGACAGCGGCCAGTCACCGACGCCACGGAAGAACTGTGCCATCTTCTTCGCGTCATCGACTTCGGTAATCCCACCCGTCAGAACGTGACGCGTCCCGCCGAACACGGATTGTACCTGCCCCGTCACGACCTGCTCGAACACGTCTTCGTAGCGCCCCCGCGAACTGCCCGTTAGGACGTATATCTCGGCGTCGTCGAGCTGCTCGCGCACTGCCGATTCGAGCGCCCGCTGTTCGTCACGATGGTCGGCCTCCAAGTCCGGATACGTCTCCGTCTCCTCGGAGAGCACTTCTTGCGTCCCCATCACGTCCCGCAGCCGCTCGACTAGCGACTCCGCGACGTTGACGGCGACGAGGACGTGCTCGCCGCCCTCCCGGCCGTTGTTGGTGGACTGCCACGCGTCTACCTGTTCGGCGACCGTGTCGGGACGGTCTGCGACGAGTCGGATGCGGATGGCGTCGAACTCCGGTGTGGGGGCCCGTTCGATGGGGTCGAGCACGGAGTACTCGAATCGGAGGGGCACTCTGCGCTCGCCCTCGAAGTCCACCTCGTGTCTGCTTCCCTCCGAGAGCAGGTGATCGCTCCCGTCCTGCAAGTACGTCTCCAACTTGGCCGAGAGCCGATGTGAGGAGATCTGCTGGGCACGCGTCTTCGCCCGGGTCAGGATGTCTTCCTGCTCTTCGGACACCAGCAAATACTCCTCGTCGCCGCGGTCGTTCGTCTCGGTCAGCACCTTTCTGTCCTCGACGAGGGCTGCCAGCGCCGTCTCGACGTCGTCGAGCGTGGATGCCACGGACGCATCCGTCGAGCCGGTCATCAACCGAGCAAGGTTCTCCGGTGTCGACGGGACGTCCGAGCGCACCTGATTCAGCAGGTACAACGCCTTCGCGACTCGTACCGTGTGTGCATCCTCGTCACCGCCGGCGGAGGGGATGAGCTTGTTGTCGACCATCTCTTGCACCCAAAGTGGCACGTACGTCGTCTCTGCGACGAGCAGATCGTACAACTCGTCCCACGTAACTAGGTCACCGACGGATTTCTCGCCCCACTCGAACCGGGTGAATAGCGAGCGAACGAGGATGAGCAACGCCCGTCCCTGAACGTACTCCTCTTCGGTGACCCGACCTCGCGGCATCAACTGCTGGATCACGTTGCGCAACAGACCGAGGTCGTACTCTCGGAACGGATACGATTCGATGGAATTCGGATCAGCGTCGGCGATATTGACGTACGAATCGAGCGTCAGGTCTGGCACCTCCGTGAGCGCCGATTCGACGGCACGCTGGCCGTCGGCGTCCTTCTGCAACCACCGTTTCCGGACGATGATCTCCGTGTCGGCCCCTTCGAGGGGCTCCTGTGCTCCGAACCACGGTTGGTCGGTGACGTCGGTATCTTCGAACTCGCCGTGGATGCTCTCGATCGGGTACTGGCCGGTGCCGATGATCGGCGGATTCGGCCCGACTCCCAACTTCGTCAGCGCCTCCATCGTGTCTTGGAATTCTCGGTAGCGATGTCGTCCGTCGCCGATGAACAGCGCCACCTCGTCGAGACCGATCAGCAACTCGGTCTCCGTATCGGATGTGCTCAGATACGTTTGCGCCGCTTCGATCCGATTGACGAGTTCCTCTGGATCGAATTCGTCGGGATCGACTTCCGTGACGGCCTCGTCGATCGATCGTTTCACGCCCTCTGGAGAGGAGAACGGCGACTCCTCGAGGGTCGGTACGGCCTCGTAGAGCCAGCTCCGCAGCGACGCTCGCTCCTCGTACACTTCGTCGAACGTCTTTCCATCGTGCTCGATTTCCTGTAGTTGCGTCCAGCAGTCGCCGTGGTTCATATCGAGCTGCCACGCCCACTCCAACAGCCAGTTCGGGTCGGTCGGATACCCGAGTTCGCGGCCGACCGCCTCGTAGATGAGATACGGGAGCGGCGGCTCCTGTGATGCGTCACGGTTGAGGAGATTGAGAAAGACCGGCTTCAGGCGGTCGACGTGTGAGTCGGCGATGCTCCGGCGGAACGACTGAAAGCCCGGCCATCGATTCGCCAGCTCCTCCCCGAGGTCGGCGTACTCGGACTCGGTGTCAGCGGCGAAGCCAGCGAGCTTGAGTAAGTGCGTCTTCCCCGACCCGAACGTCGCCGAGATGTAGAGAAAACGCGGCTCCTCGTGGGGATACTTGTCGACGAGGTTGCCCAGCGTCGTGAGGACATTCCGTGCGCTGTCGGTCTCGTAGAACTCGCGAACGTCGTTTACCGCCCGTTCTCTGGCGTTGACCTTCTGGACTTCTTCGAGTTCGCGAGTCGGTGACTGCTGGAATATGTCGTGAATACGCGTGTCGCTCATTGAAGATGCACCCCCTCGATGCGGCCGTCGATCTGATGGGCCGGGTAGTAGTTGCGCGATTCCTCGCCGAAGAAGCTCAGCTTCCCGCCGACGATGTCACCCGGGAAGGGAATGCCGATCGTCGATTGGACGTTGCGGCGGTCGAGTTCGTCGAGGAGTTCCGACGCTCTCGTGAACGGATACAGGCTCCCGAGGTGGGTCAAGACCACCACGTGTCGCTGCTGGTCTGGCGACTCGATCTCCTCGACCATGACGGCGACGAGCTCCTCGGCAAGCTGGTCTTGCATCGTGTCCGTGATCGTCGCGGGTTCGGCTTGCGCTCCGAGGTCGACCGCGAGATCGAACACGTCGGTTTGGACGAGCAGTTCATCGAGGCGAAGGAGTTGAACCGTTCCGTCCTCGGGGAATCCCTCGGTTTGGTGGGGATCCTCCGCCCATTCCGCGAGCCGGTCAGCGACGCGTCGCTCGTACTTCGGCTGCACGGGCACGATCACGAACGGGTTCCGAATGCCCCGCCGCCCGTCTGCGAAGTCAGCGAGGCGCTCCGTGAAGTCCTGCAGCGGTCGATCGCTCGTCATCGAACGATCACCCCCGTCTCCGTCCGCTCGATACTGAGATCGTGTCTCTCCGCCAACCGTTCGAGTTCGCTATCGAGCGACTCCCGATCCGAGGGAACGACGCCGATCGCAGTGACTTCCGATGGAGTTCGCTCACCGACGATGCGTTCGAGTTCGTCGAAGGTCGTCCGCAGTTCGTCGATGTCGCCGGCGACGACGCGAAGTGGTTCGGTGTCGATCAGCGTGTTCGCGGCCCGAATGAAGCCGTCGGCATCTGTACTCGTGGTGCCTCCGACGATGGTGGTCACAGCCTCGGAGATGTCCTCGTACCACGAGGCAACTCGACGAAGCGGGGTGATGTACTCGCTCTCGAATGCAGGTCGAACGTTCGATTCGAAGTCGCTTGACTGCTGGATCCACGAATGCCCGTCAAGCTCAGAGACAAGTTCGTCCAAGCCGGTCGATTGTCGATGTGCCTCCCACGCGTCTTCGACGGCGTCGTCCAGTGACGGTGAAACCGTTCGGGCGTCGTTGAATCGATCCCATCCGTCGTGCGTCCACCACTCGCCGTCGTAGTCCTTGATACTCTCACGAAGCTGTTTCCCAGCAGTTTCACAGTCGTCCGTCAGCCAGTCGAACGACTGTCGCACGATCACGAGTTGCGCGTCGAGTTGAGTGAGAGCCGAGAGACGCAAGTTCCACACTTCCGTGGCGTCCCCATACCACTCTCGGGCGTCGTTCGTCTCTTCGACCGTCTGCTTCCAATTGGTGTCACCGGATTTCACTGCGTCTCGGCGGTCGATTGCGTCTCGCTTCTGGCTTTCGAGGGCATCCGCGAACGAGTCAAGCAAGTCGCGGATAGCTTGCGTTTGGATGTCGCTCCCTGCGACCAACTCGACGTCCTCGATGAGACTGTCGAGCCGACCTGTGAGCGATTCGTTGGCGTTCTGTAGTCGAACGATGCCGTCGGGAAGGGTTTCCGTGGACTCGAGGAAGCCACCGTTTTCGAGTGCGTCTCGGACGCCAGTTCCCTCAGCGATCTTCAGACGCGTCGTCGTCAAACTGTCGAGATCGAGGACGCTATCCAATTCGAGCGAATTTTCCGACTCGTCTACGGGCAGGAAGTCTCCCTTTCGGCAGAGTCCCCAAATGATGGCACAGAGGGCGGGCCGTGCCTCCTCGTAGATGGGCCTTTCATCGACGATCCCGTCGAGAATCGTCGCCATCGCGAGGCTCCCATCACTCCGCTTCAGTTGCCGTCCCGTGAACGCCCGGACGTTGTTCTGTATCGATCCGCCGTGTGTCCCCGGATCTTCGGTGGCAACCTCGATCTGTCGCGCCCATTCGGGAAGTGGGTCTTGTGCCGTGAGGCTCTGGAGTTCCCGAAGGTGATCCGCTCCGACCTGTAGCATCGTCGGATGGAAATCGTCGGGGTAGCGAACCGCCACGAACGCTTCGACCGCCGTAGTCAGTCCACGAATGTCCGTCCGATCCTTGACGGTGAACGTGCCGCTTTTGAGCGCCTCGACGACTTT
This sequence comes from Natronosalvus hydrolyticus, assembly GCA_025517525.1. GTDB lineage: Archaea > Halobacteriota > Halobacteria > Halobacteriales > Natrialbaceae > Natronosalvus > Natronosalvus hydrolyticus. The sequence goes on along the minus strand of JAOPJZ010000001.1, from coordinate 577,094 downwards.
GCTTCGCACGCGAGCTGCTCGATCCGAGAGATCGCGCTCCACGGACTGGGGAAGCCCGTGGTCACCGACCGCAGCTCGCAGCGACCACCATTCGACGAGCGTGTCGCGAAGGTCGTCCATCCCGTTCGTATCGATGATCCATTCGAGCGGATCGTCGTCGTGATCGACGTCCGCTGTAGTCGGCGTCAGTCCCTCGATAGCAACCTCGACGTCGAGCGCATCTTCGGCATCAACTGTCGTCTCGAGAGCGATGCCGTCGACGGAGAACTGGTAGCGAGTGGGATACTGCTCCCCTGTGTCGCCGTACTCCGCCGATGACGGAAGCGAGAGGTCACGAATGATGTCTTCCCAGAGGTACCGATCGACGGCTCTGATGATGGCGTCCCAATCGGGATCGGCGAGATTCTCTTCGGCTGCCTCGATGATCTCCCGCTCCTCTTGCGTGGCGAACTCGTACCTCGCCCCCGTTTCGTCGTGCGTCGGGCGAATGAACTTCCGAAGTCGTTGGAGCGACTCCTCGACCCGGTTTTCCATCTGGAATAGCGTCGGGCCATCGAGGTCGCTCAGCACGGCGACGGCGAGGTTCCGTTCGGACATCGGAATCGTCTCGGGGACGTGCTGAAGCAACAAGACCGCCTTCGCGACGCCCACATCGACCGCGTCTAACCGACCCGCTCCGTGTTGTTCCTCGATCTCCTCGATGACCTCAACGTCCTGTGGCGTGATGTCCTCTAGCTCTGGTTCGATGAGGTCGTAGAAGTCGACAAGCGAGATAGCGTGCGTCTCTCCGTCATTCGTCGCCCACTCCTGCAGGAGTCCGTGAACCAGCGCGAGTATCGCACGGGCCGTCCCCGAGAAGATCGACTTGGCCGGATCGCGTGCCTCCTGCCGAAGGTTCGAGAGAATTTCGAGGAACAGGGATGGTTGATAGGGAAGGAACGGATAGAAGTCGAGCAGCTGCTCGCGATCGATGTCGTCGAGTGGCGGTTCGGTGTTCCCCTCGATGCCGGAGTACACGAGCAGCGTCTCCGGGTCGTTGCTGGTTCGGTCGAGAACGCGTTCCACCTCGTTTCTGCCGAACTCCGTCTTCTGTAACAGTCGCTGCGTCGAGATCTCTCCGACGTGTCTGCTCGGAAGTCCGAACCGATGGGGGAACCGATCCTTGACGATGCTGAAGTCGGCACCACGAGCAGCGAACTGCGGCTGAACATCTTCGATCTTGGCCTGCGCCGTCGCCACCAACTGGATGTTGCCGTCACCGATCTCGTCGACGCTCTCGGCGAGCGTCTGTAACTCGGTGAGACGGTCGAAGTCAGTCCCGATGAAGAGACTCACTTCGTCGAGCAACAGCACGAGTTTCACCGGCCGATCGAGTTCGGCCTCGCGCTCGCTTCGCAGATCCTCGAGTCGCTCGACCATCGCCTCTGGATCGAGTTCTGACGGCGTCAGATCGTCCAGCCCATCCCCCGTGCCGGTTTGCTCCTCGAAGAGCGCCGGCAACACCACGTTGGCGAGGGCACTGTACTGCTGGACGTCCTGCCAGTCATACTTGGCCGGATCGCCGATAGTGCCTTCGAGTGCCGACCTAGCGCGTTCCGTCCGCTCGGGCCACGCGTCGGTCGTTCGATACCAGTCCTCGAAGTACGCAACGTCGAGTTGTGAGGAAAATCCACCATCGACGCCGGTGAGTTGCTCCGACGTGTGGGCGGAGCGGAGTACGATCTCGCTGAAGCTCCGCTCTTTCTGCCCCTGATACTTGAGCAGGTTCACCGAGATCGGGATGACTTCGCACTCGTCGTGGATCGATTCCCACGTTGTCTCCAGCGTTGACAGCGAGCGTCCGTCGGTCAGTTGTGCCCAAGTGGTATCCTGCCGGCGAAGCCATTCACTGTCCATCAATCCCCGGAGAACGCTGAGGAGGTGGCTCTTCCCGCTGCCGTAGTAACCGTAGAGCCAATAGTTCGCACCGGAGCGCATGTCCTCCGACCGCCCGAGGAGACGGGAGAAGAAATCGCGCATGAAGCTCTCAGCTTCATCCGTGATGTGGTATGTGTCGATCGACTCCAACCGATGGTCGCGACCGTTGTCCTCGCGATCGATACGGACGGACTCCTCGAAGTCAGCACCGACATCGGCTTTGAACCACTCCTCGCGAGTCATTCGTCTCCCTCCACTTGGTCGGCCCATCCGTACGTATCTTCGGTTGGTTGAAGCCGCAATCCGCCGTGAATGCCGCTCGCCTCCCAACTCGGATGCTCGCTGAGGCGTTCGGCCAACGACTCCCAGTACTGCTCCGGCTGGAAGAGATAGAGCCAGCCCGTGGGCTGGGAGAGCCAGTCGTCTCCGTGGGTCTCCCACGAGTAACCTGAAGCAACCAGCAACGGGATCGTGCCAATATTGGGAACTTGGCCCCGTAGCGCCTGCTGGGTCTCGAGGACGTCGATCTCGCGCATCACGGAGCGGAGCCCTTCGCCCCATCGACGCGTCGTCGACTCCGCGTAGTCATATTCACTACCGTCATCGTAGTGGAATTCGTTCAGGATGCGTTCCACGGTCTCTTGCTCAAAACCGAGACCGTCAACACCCGTCTCCTGAAGCCGCTTGACATAGCGATGGACGGCGTATTTCACGAGCGGGTCGTCTTCGATCAGATAGAAGTACAGAACCTGTGCTTTGTCGCGCGAGGTCTCACACTGCTCGAAGACTGAAGGCAGGCGAGAGATAGCTGGGAGACTCTTGCCAGCGGTGTTGAAGCGGGAGCTGAGGGCGCGGTAAATGGTCTGAGAGCTTCCTCGCGTGCTTCGTTCATCGAACCGTTCGTTGAGCCACTTCTCTTCAACGACTGTCCAGTCACGATGTCGTGCGTAGAGCTGGGCGAGCTTCTCTGCCTTTTCGACGAGAAGACCACATCTCGTAAGCGCCATCGACACCTCGTCCTGAGAAAATGTCGAATCGAGCGACGGGAGATTAGTACCTTCCCCGTCGGTGCGAAGAGTCATATTTTGTGAGGAGCCATCCACAGCACTTAGTTGATATGGTGACCCCTCGCCAACTGCGGCGTATCCGCGATCCCAGCCAAAGCTGGAGGCTGAGTACCGAGGAAACCAGTCCCTCGGACGTGGCTACGCTTCCATGTATCCCTGCTCGCACAGGAATTCGAACCGATTACGGTGGTTGCCGATGACGCCATAGTAACGGTTCTCCTCATCAGTATAGCGCCGGATCGTGTGGTCAGCGAGGACGACGCCGTAATAATCATCGAACGTTGTCGTCACATCCACCAGTTTCTCGCTATCGAGCATACACCATGCGTGCTCGAAGCCGCTAACGTCGAATTCGTCGAGGGAGGCAAATCCCTCGGTGTATTTGAACCGCTCGTCGTACTCACACAGTTCGAGTGAGTTACCGAAACAGGCCTTTGTGACTGGCTTGGTATCCCGGATCGCCTCGGCGACCAGCTCGCGCTCGGCCTCGGTCAGGTCTTTGGCGACGGCCACTGAACGGCCAGCAATCGTGAGGTGTTCAATGTCTTTGCGGTTGACGGGACAGCCGTGATCGGCGACGAACTTGCGAACTGCCGACTGCTCTTTTGTCGTTTGAACGTAGTTGGAGGCTTTATTCACCCTTCACCAACGCGTGGGTCAGTTCCCGGTTTAACGCTGTCCTCTCGAGGGTTTCCGCCGCTTCTCCCTGCAAATGCCGACCACGAGGGTGGTCACTGCAGAGCCTGACTCGGTAGATTGTCGAGTTCCAAAGATAACCAGAACCAACATCAAGGCGGACAGAAGGACTCCCGCGCCAGCACTATTAAGAGATATTGATGATTCATACGGCCTGATGAGCGGCGAAGACACAGAGATAATCATCAAAGGCGAACTTCACAGTTCCCGGGGCGACCTCGCCCACGAACGCAAACTTCTCGTCGAAGGCGTCGACCACCTTGTCCTCGAAGGCCCGGAGCGAGAAGCCGAATACGGGCTGCTCCAAACGTGGTACGCTTTCGCGATGCTCCTCACGAACTACCTGTTCTTCCGCATCCTCCAAACCGATAGCTCCGTCCTCGAAGACATCGCCGAAGCACAAGACGCCGAAGTGACGAAAACGCGCGAATCCGACGCATCCGTTCTCGAAAACTCCCACATCCTCGCCCGCATCGGTGCCGCCGCACTCTTCCTCGTGCTGTTCTTCGCCGCTGCACTCTTTGGCATCGCCGAAATCCACATCTACGGCGTTCCGCTCCTGATCGCGAGTGCGATTCTCCCCGTCCTCCTTCTCCGGATCCACGAATCCAACCGTTCGGCAGGGAGTCGAGACGAACAGATGGCACAGTTGATCATCGATGCAGCTGAGGATGGTGGGCGGGTCGTAGCCGTTGTGGGCGACGACCACGCTGACCCGGTGATCGATCACCTGCCAGAAGGTATCGATGTGGTGCGTGAGGTGCCGAAGTACCCGTGGTACTCGTGGCAGCACGCCAAGGATATCGCCTATCCATCGTTCGTCTTCGTCAGCGTCCTCTGGATAGTCTACACATTGTTCGTGGCGTACGCACGTTTTGCGTGGACGCTCAGTTGAAAACGCACGTTTCAGTCCTGTTCTTCTACGATCTCCGGATCTTCATCCACCCAGTGTGGCACCAACTCTCTTGTCCTCACCGCTTCGCTCTCGCAAACCTCCGTGTACTTCCGTTCACTGTCCACTATTTCAAACTCCAGTACAGCCCGGGTTTGATCGTACTTCTGTACCAGCGGTACCAGTTCGCCCGAGAAGACTCGAAGCACAACCAGAATCTCGTCTACATCGCCCTCTTTAACGAGCAACGCGCCGCGCTCGTTCCGTTCGTTCTCTCGTTCTCGTTGCAGGATGACGAGCGGCATCTGGCCATACACGCCATCCTCGAGGTCTCTGCCTTCCAACGTCTTCACTTCGTCTGGTTCGTCCTCATCGAAGAACTTGAGCCGGAGGAGTTCCGCCGACGTGACGTACCCATTGTCGTTACCGCGGTTGTTCGCGTGGAAGTACAGCCAGTAGTCGAACTCACCCTCCATATGCTTCGCTTCCGACCGGGAGGACACCTCGGCGTTGAGCACGATCTCTGATTTTGGCTTGGAGATATGTGACAGGTACAGGTTGGTGAGGCCGACGAGTAGAACGAGGGAGACGAGAAAGATCTGGATCGCGTCGAGAACCGGCATTAGCGGTTGTTCTTGTCTCTCGCTGCATAGTTCTTCCGAGCGATTGAAAACCGTTGCATCCCGTTGAGGACTCGAACCGTACACAGAACCCCCCACTACGGCAAATATATTTTCTCCCGGTATTAGTGGAATATAGAATGGCGCATAGTTTTATGTGTGCCACCCAGAAAGTCTAGCCAGCAAACGGAGGTGACCTCGTATTCCGAACGAACTGGACTTCCTACAAGCCGAAGGAGAAGAATTCCACACCCTCGAAGAGGTCACCGAGCACATCCAAGACTTCTCATCCTCCAATCTCGACGGCGACCTAAGCGTCATCGGCTCCATCAGCGACTTCGACTCCAAGGACGACCTCATCGAATCTACCGAGTCCCACTTTAGAGTCGAAGAAGAAATGGGCGACCTACTCCTTCTCAACGCCCACCAACTCGACATCCCTTACTACCTCTACCTCAGCGACGAATTCCCCATCTGGTTCACAACCGGCAGAAAGACCGAGGATATGCCGGAAACGATCGATGCCTACCTGAAGGGACATCGGTCGATCGGTCGCCTCTGGATCTCGAAGACGGAAATGGAGAATCTGCGGCAACGCATCGTGCAGAACTACCCTGACGTGATAATGCCGTACTTCACCGCGACTCGAAGCCGCCACTCGGAGATCCCTGCCGACCGCAGGCCACGATATGAACGCACCTTCCAGTATTACGGGAAGGACGGGCTCGAGACTTTCAACGAGATCAAGTACGAATACGGTGTTCTTCCGACGAATTTGAAGTTCCAGAAGGCAAACGAGTTCAAGTTTCGCGTCACCACTCGCGGTGTTTTCACGATCAAGAACGGCGGGCTCGGCGAGGTTCTCAGGGTGATCGAGGATTCGATCGATCGGTTGCGTGAAGTTAAGCAGGCGATCGACACTTCGGGGTTCAAGCGGCTGCGGAACGAGTTCGCAGGGGGACAGACCATCCCAGAGAGCCGACCGTGGGCTGTTCAACTGGACTCGCCGATCACCGAGGAGGACGTCGAGTTGATCGAGAGTGAAGAATTGGAAGAGTGGGAGTTCAACCTCGGGAAGATCGATGTCTCATTTGATCAGGAAGTCCCGCAGTTCAAAGCCGAACTGATAGACGACAGGTCGCTCGGAAAAACTATTCTTCGTTCGCACAACGACTCGATCCGTATCTACCCGCGAGAGCACACGGGGATCGACCAGTCGGTTCGGGTCTTTGAATTCATCAACGACCAACTCGACCCAGAATCCACCGCCATTCAGGTAAACTGAGGTATGTCAGGGGTCGACGAACGGATCGAGGATTATCGCTCACGCTTGGCTCCAGACGACAGGCGCGAGTTCGACCAGTGCCTCGAAACGGCACTTGACGACCTCAGCGTGGACGAGATCTACGATGAACTTAACCAAGAGGTGGATCAGTCGGAGAACCATCTCGAATTAATCATCGCAACAGCATCCGCGTTCCATCAGAACCCCATCGCCGACGGGTACTCGAGCGGGTATAGGTTCGCGTTCACCGAGCCCTTGGAAGAGCAGAACTCCGAAGCTGTCGGCGAAGAAGGTGTTCGGAACGGAGATGCCCTCCTCGCGAAGGAAGAGGAAGATAGCATCTACCTCTGTATCGTTGAATGCAAATCGGGAAGCAACGCAGGACGGGATTGGATCAACGAATTAGAAGACATAGAGGAGGCAATCAACACCGATGACTATCGGGAGAAGCTGAAGGAGCAGCTTGGAATCGAGGATAAGGAAATCCGACACGAGCAGTATGTTCTCCTCGGGAGAGCAATTTCGATCTTCGCGATGGACTACGATCGACTCGCCGATGACGTGGACATCCCTCCGAACTACGCGTTCTGGGGATACGATTTCGGCGACCAGAAGATGGTGAACATCCACGGTGAGGTTCGTGACCCCGAACTGGCCTCCGTGATCAACGATTCCATCGATGCCGGGTTAATCGAGAACCCGATCAACTTCACGTTCAGCGACCACCCGATCACCCAACTCCAATCTCTAGTCGAGGAACTCATCGCTGAGAAACAGCAGGGTAACGACGAGCATCCCTTCGAGTTCAACCGTAGCGAGTTCTACGAGAAGTTCGATGAGGAGTTGCAGGTCGGGTTCACGGGCGAAGTGCGTGAACAATTGGTCGAAGAAAGGGTTGACTCCTTGCTCGACACAGGTGTAGAGATCGAGTTGTTCACATCTGCACCTGAACGGTTGAACTCGTCTCACGACTACCGAATTCTGTTCAAAGGGAAGCGGATCAAGGCGGCGAAGAAGGCTGTTGAAACCAAATTCCTGAACCACCGGTCGGAGGTGAAGCACAAAGAGCGTGCCTTCGAAGACGTGATGGAGGACTTTACTCCCGAACAAACTAGACTGGATGAACAGGATTGGGTAAGTAACGACGATGATGAAGAGGAAAACGAGGAAGACGACTGAACCTAGTCGTTCCCCTTGTTCTGTTTCGATTCATCCGAGTGAGGTCGCGAGTCGCACCGCAAACCCCGACGCCACCTCACTCGCTACCCCCACCCTTTGGTTTCTTAAGTGACAACATCCACCAAATTCGTATGAGATACGAACGGCGGCGGTACAAGAAACAGAAAATCGAAAAGTGGAACGTACTCGGTTTGGCAGGTGCCATTCTTTTGTTGTTCGTCGGAATCGTTGGAAGTCAGCTATTGAACAGTCTGACACACATTTGGGACATCTATGTCGGTGTAGGAGCGGCGGGGATCTGCATAGCACTCGCCACATTCATTCTCCTCAAAAAGAATTGAACTCCTCACATCGACCGACAGTCGGACTAGGAGACTAGTAGATGTTGGCGAACGCTTTTGCAGCCTCATCCGCTACCGCTCGTTATGCGGCGGATATCGAACCTCCTCGGCTATTCTCGCTTCAGCCAGAATCACGAAATTCACCGCAACATCATTCAGAATTGGTGGGTGACAAGGAAACTCACCTTCAACAATCACTTCAGTAACCACGTCGAGAAAGGTGGTTGGTTTTGGAAGTCGTACTATGTTGTTGGTAGGTGGTACCTCCAGAATATCCGCAAGCTGATGTACGGGCTTGAACTCGCCACCTTCACCGCAGCCGTCTATCTGGTCAATATTGGATATCTCCTCGCTGGTATTATTATCGGGGTGTTTGGGATCATTGTTGCCAATCGAATGTCGGAAACCATCACCTCGATCAAAGCGCGAGAGATTTCGAACGAGAAGGTCGACGAGTACGAGAGAGAAAAGCAGCGAGAACGAGACCGAGTGATTCTCTGATAGATGTATGAACGGTTGAGATGAACTGCCGATTCTATGGCACAGAATCGGAAATTCGACAGCCAGACCCAGTTAACACATACAGGTGCGATTGCCACCAGAAATATAATAGAATTGATAAACTACACAAATCAGTCTGAGTAACGAGAAAAGCTAGAACGAAGCGATTTTCATCAACACGTTAGATGAACCACAGTGATGGCAGAGGCTGAAGATCCCATTTTGGGGATGCGGGAACCGGGGACGCTCAACCCTCATCCAATTAACATTAGGGTGTACGACGACCAAGACGATCTCGAGGAGTCGTTTTTGAATAGCATTCGGGAGATGGGGATTCTAGAGCCTATCGTCGTCGATACTGAAGATACGATTATTTCTGGCCATCGACGAGTTGCCGCGGCAACCGAAGTCGGCCTCGAAGAGGTTCCTGTGCGGATCAAGACGTTTGATTCCGAACTGGAGAAGCGTGAAGTCCTCCTTCATCATAACCGACGGCGAGCGAAGACGTTCTCCCAGAAGATGCGGGAAGCGGAGGTGCTGGAGGAAATCGAACGTGAACGGGCACAGGAGCGGCAAGGAGAACGTACCGACCTCGTGGAAAATCAATCACAAGGAGCCGAAGACGATTCCGAGTCTAAATCCGATTACGGTAAGACACGCGACAAAGTTGCTGACGAGGTAGGAATTGGATCCGGCCGCACATACGATAAGGCGAAGCAGGTCTGGGATGCCGCTCAGAACGGCGACACCGTTGCCCAACACGAGATCGAACGAATCGAAACCGAGGGTCAATCGATCCACGGCGCGTACGAACAGGTCAGGGAACGCCTCAACGATGGTGATGGAGAGACGACAGACGAGGAAGAGACCTCGGAGACCGATTCAGATTCAAATTCCAACGACGAGACGCTGGATCCCGACGAACTCGTCCTGTCTGCCCACGTCGGAACGAACGACAAGGTCTTTCCAAAAGTGATCGACCTACACGTGGACGACGGCGCAGCTGTAGCGGACGTCACGTATGGCAATGGCACGTTCTGGAAGCGCGTCTCGTCAGGCAAGTACAATCTCCGGGCGACCGACCTCGATCCAGCAAAGTCGCCGGACAGTGACGAAGGAATCGACTGCCGCGATCTTCCCTACAAGGATGGCGAGTTAGATTGTGTCGTGCTTGACCCCCCATATGCGGAGGGATTCTACGACGGCGACCGAACGAACGGCAGCGAGAGCGAATACTGGATCAAAGACAGGTACGCGAATGCAGCCGACGGAGAGTTGACGTATCACGAAGCGGTGCTACACCTCTACTGTGAGGCCGGTCGGGAAGCAGACCGGGTTCTCGATGATGCGGGTAAACTAATCGTGAAAGTGCAGGACGAGGTGAGCCGCAACGAGCAACGGCTGACCCACGTCGAGATAACGAACTACTACGAGGAGGAACTGGGACTCACAGCCGAAGACCTGTTCGTAGTCGTACGGCCCGATACACCGGTTTCGCCGAACATCAAGCGACAGCGCCGAGCCCGAAAGAATCATTCCTACTTCCTCGTCTTCGAGAAGTGAGAGGAATGACTCTGGATTGGCGACTAATCACGTAACTCTGAACCAGCAGTCTGCCCGGCGAGCAGGGGCCAAGAGAGAGCGCCTGTTCCGATGTGGGAATAGATTTCCCCCTCGGACGAGGTGTATAAATACCTCTCATCGATTACTCGGTGGTGGATGTCGAACGACATCAACGATACAATCGACTTGCAGTCGCTTTGCGACCTGCTCGTCGAAGATCACCAAGCGACCTACATCGCTGCCACTGAACAGACGCTCGCCAACCAGTCCCCCGTGCTGCTCTTTCACGTCCCCGCTAGCACCCGCCCGCTTCCCGAACTCCATGAGGACATCGCGAACGAACTCGAAGGTGTCGACGGCGTTCGCCTCGACAATCACGAGTTGTCGTTTTCGTTGCGACACGTGCTGCACTCGGACGTACACGCCTTCCGCCGAATTCCGTTATATTCCGCCTCTCAGCCGGGAATGGACGATGTCTCGCTCGAAGAGGGTATCGAACAGGCCCGGAAAGTTGTCGCCGGCGAATTCGACCCGGATCCACTGACTTCGGAATCCATCGAACTTCCGACGCTCGTCGAAGAACTCGCCGATGCCGGTGCAGCTGCCGTAGAGTTGCGGAACGAGTCGCTCATTCAGTCCGGAACCATTGATTTGCGGATTCCCATGATTCCCGCGAAGGGCTATCCGATCGCCGGGCCGTACGAGTCTGTCACCTTCGACGGACAGACCTACGACTTCCGATTTAATTGCGTCCTTGAAGGGCCCGGCGGATACGGGACGATGCGAACCCCGCTCTATATCGACGGATCGACGCGTGGACTATCAGGTCTTTCCGTTGATGAAGGAGTCGCCCTCTTCGAGGACGTACAGTCCATTATCGAGGAGACCGACTCGTTGAGCGAGGCCAACGAGAAGCTCCGCGACGTCGTCCCCACCCGCGGCTGAAAGGACGAAGACCATTTCTTCGCATCGTGTCCTGAACTCGGCAGCCTACTGCGCACGCACTTTTATGAGACGAAGGGAGAAGACCGCCTGCCGTGAGACTAACCGTGAAACACGAATCGATCACTATTGCTATCGAAGACGAGAACGAGGAGAGAGAAGCGACTGTTCGCATTAGCGCCGGAGATGCCCAGATCGAAGTCGAAGGGGCTGACGGAGAACGCGCAACTGTACTTCTCAACGATGATCTGACGCTTGCCGAGGAGTAGTTCTACAATCCGCGAATGACGAGATCGGGTATGATGGAGTAGTCAGAACCTGACTCCCTCATTTCACCGAACTTCGTAGCCCTCTGTTTCATCTCCAGATACGGATTCATCTAAAGGTTCTATATATTAGCTCAGAGCTGACCGAGGAGCGTGAGGCCGGGGAAAACGATAATCGTCATCATGAGAAGAGCGGAGCGAGCGATTCCCCCCAACCACAGCCACCTTCCTTCCCTTCCCTTCCCTTCCTTCCCAAAGGGGTGGGACGAGTGAGCGAGCGGAACGGACGGGAGCCACGGCAACCCGAGCAGACAGCGACGCCACGAGGCGTCGCAATTGAGCCTTCCGGCGTCGCACCGGTAAGGGCGCGACGCATCTCTTTGTTGCTCGGGTTGGAAAATAAAGGCCGGCAACGAAGGCTGCTGAAGTTGCGGAAATCAGGCTGCCTCTTTACTCAAAACGTGTAGTTGGCGATCTCTGTAGATCCACACTCGGAACAGGACTCCGTTTCACTGTCAACCGACGCTCCGCAGCGGCGACACTCTCGTAGCGTTTGCGATTGCTCTCCCACAGAGAGAGCGTGCTTCAGCTGACGGACAAAGCGTATCATAATTGGGCCGTGAGTTCACTCAGGCGCAACGACGTCTCGACAGTCGGGACACTCGGCGAATGCCGCGGTGCCATCGTCGGTTTCGTACTCGATTAGGAGGCTGGATGGGGAAATCGTTGACCCACAGCGCGGACAGGATCCGATCGGAGTGTGTTGGGTGCTCATCTGCGTTCACCAAAGGGAAAGGGGGAGCGTGTGACGGGCTCCGGGAGGGGGCTGCTCGCCCACCTCTATCGTGATGATTCCACTGAACTGTCTTATAGGTGGGGCTACCGGGGTGAAAGTGGAAATGAGCTTAGTTGACGATCAGACATCAATACTGCTGTCTCAGATTGTGTTACACTATTGTTGCACTGTGGCGTGTTTCTTGATGTCCTTGAGATACTCGCGGGCCTTTCCAACGGGAACCTTCCGGATCTCGTCGTAGTCCCCGGCATCTTCCCGATAACGCCCGATTGATTGTCCTTGTACGAAGAGAGTACGCTCCAATGTGGCCACCTCTTCGGCCGTCTCACAGTTGTCGAAGAAGTACTCGATGAGCTGCCGATACGAGGTTTTGGAACAGGTGAGGGCGCTCTGAAGCGTTCTGTCCTCGTCTTCGGCGGTGTGTGTCCGATACGCTCGAGCCACCATTCCATCCAGAATCGGGAATCGGCCGGAGTACGAGTCTTGACTGTCTGCCAGATGGAGGAGGAACTGAGGAGTAACAGCCACCCTCGAATTTTCGCTGAGGGGGCCGTCTTCACTCTTCAGTTGCGACCGCAATTCGACGAACGCGTCGGTCACTTCATCCGTTGGAGAATCTGCAACAGTTCCATCAATCTCATTCGTGAGCTGCCGTGCCTCTTGGAGAAACGGTTGTACGTCTTCTGGCCCATAGCTGGTTCGATGAAGCGACTTCCATCGCCACAAGGCCCGGAGCTTCTCCGCCGGCGATCGATCCTTCTCGCGGTTGTAAATCGCGAGGTAGTGCAGCGGATACCGCTTTGCCCAGAACTCCACATCCCAATCAACAGAAATCTGATCGGTCATAAGTGGATGTGATTGTGATTCCAAATAAGTCGTTTGTCGTCGTCCTGTCGACTGACACTACATTTTACCCAGAGGCCGACCAAATCTGCATATGACTTTCAACGTCAGTTGGCACACGCTCCTCGAAGAGTGTGATGATCTTCCCGAGGAGGCGACGCTGCTCACCCCGCTCTCGCAGGATCGATTCCGAATCGCCGACGTACAAGAACACCGCATCGTCATCGAATTTCTCGACCGAGACATCGATGAAACGCGGCCGCTTCAGCGCGATCAGTTCGAGACGCTCTACCGACGCATCACTGAAGCCGCCGATGGATTCGATCTCTCTCGGCTGCCAACTGACGCCGACCCCTATCCGGCCGTGTTGAGCCTCCATCCCCGATTCGAAGTCGATGCAGATGCTGGCGTGATTCACGAGATGGAATCGCCGACCGGCACACAGGTCATCGACGAAGCGGCGGAAACCGACCCAGCCGCTGACGAGCCCGAGGAGCGGACGGAACCTGACGTAGACGTTTATGGCGATGCGCTACTCCTAATCGATGCACTCGAACGCCACGATATCGCCGCTCTCGACGGTCTTGATACCTCCGCCCTTATCAACCTCTACACGCTGCTGTCGGATATCCAGCGGAACGCGAATAACCTCCGACAAGAAGTGAGCGATACGTTACTTGACCGGCTCCACCACGACCAACCAGTCCACGGCCAGTTCGGATCAGTGCAACGAACGAGCCGACGTCGGCGTGAACTCAAAGATGAGGATGAAGTACTTGCGACGTTGGAGGAGGCCGGCATCGATCGAGAACGCGTACTCGGTGTCGCTCCCGACAAGATCGACGATGCGCTCAAAGTAACCGAACTCTCGGAGTCGGATGTCTACGATGTCGAAAAGCGGGAGTACGTTCGCAAAGCGGAGGTCGACGAGGAAGTCAAGGAAAGCCGATTACAGGGGTTGAAAGATCGACTGGCGACCAGCGACGATCCCGAGGCCGTCGAATTGCGAGAAGAAATCGAGGAACTGGAAGGACGGATCGACGAACTCACGGAGTTCAAAACGGGCCGTCAGTATCACACTCAGTCGGGAGCAGAATGACGATTCGTTATCACAGTCGACGTTTCTATCCCATTGACTCGTGTGGTATGATCTAACAGTGACCTTTTATAATCGGGATTTGAAAACTGACGCTATGGATGATCGGATCCGTACTCTTCACGTCGACGATGATCCCTCGTTTGCAGACTTGACAGCGACGTTTCTCGAACGAGAAGGTGAGAGCTTCGGCGTTGAAACGGCGGCATCCGCCGGCGAAGGGATCGACAGACTCGCAGAGGGAGACTTCGATTGTGTCGTTTCGGACTACGATATGCCCGGGAAGAACGGGATCGAGTTTCTCGAATCCGTTCGAAACGAGTATGCGGACGTGCCGTTCATCCTCTTCACGGGGAAAGGAAGCGAGGAGGTCGCAAGCGATGCGATCTCGGCCGGCGTGACGGATTACCTACAGAAGGAGGGCGGCTCCGATCAGTACGCCATCCTCGCGAATCGAATTCGAAACGCCGTCGAGCGAACGTGGGCGGAACGCGAGCGTCGCCGTCAGCTCGACGCAATCGAAACAGCTCAAGAGGGCATCAGCATCCTCAACAAGGACGGGGAGTTCATCTACGTGAACGAGTCGTACGGCGAATTGTACGGCTATGAGACGGACGAGATGGTTGGCGAGCACTGGCAGTTGATCTATCAAGACGAAGATGTCGGGCGGATTCGCGAAGAGATTCTTCCCGGGGTTGAGGAGACTGGCTTCTGGCACGGCGAGACGACCGGCCTCCGCGCCGACGGAACGACCTTCGTCGAAGATCACACGTTAGCGACGACCGCCAACGGCGAGCTTGTTTGCACGGTTCGAGACGTCACAAATCAAAAAGAGTACGAGCGGCGACTTGATGCGATTTTCCACAACACCTACACCTTCATCGGGTTGGCCGAACCGGACGGGACACTCATCGAGGCGAATCAGCGGGCCCTCTCCTTCGGCGGATTGGATCGAGAGGATGTTGTAGGAGAACCGATCTGGGAAGCTAAGTGGTTCCAAGCGAGCGACGACACCCGCTCGACAGCCAGAGAGGCTATCGAGCAGGCTCGAGAAGGCGAACTATTTCGCGACGAAGTTCGGATTCAAGGCGAAGAGCGAGAGATTGTGATCGACCTTTCGGTGAAACCAGTCACCGACAGTGGAGGGGATGTGACGCTTCTCGTACCCGAAGGACGCGACATCACCGAGCGCAAAGAGTACATGCACCGCTTGGAGCGGTTGATCGATAACGTACCGGGGATTGTCTACCGGTGTAGGAACGAGCCCGGATGGCCGATGGAAAGCGTTCGGGGAGAAGTAAAAGATCTCACCGGATATCCTCCTTCAGAGTTCGAAAAGCGGGAAGAAATGTACGGCACTGAAGTTGTACACCCTGACGATCAGGAAGAGGTGTGGGAGACTGTTCAACAAACGCTTGACAACGAATCGTCGTTCGAATTGACGTATCGTATCGTGACCAACGACGGCACAACCAAGTGGGTCTGGGAACGAGGACAGAAAGTATCTACCTCTGATACTGTCGAAACGATAGATGGGTTCATCACAGATATTACTGGGCAGAAGAGACTTGGCAACGAATGAAGGGACATCTCCTCTATGTCGACGATGATTCTTCAAGCCGGTCTCAGACGGTCAAACAGTTAGAACGATGCCTCACCGACGTGCGAATTTGGCCGGCGACGAGTGCGGCCGAAGCTCTTGAACTGTGCGAAGGTCAGGCGTTCGATTGCGTCGTTAGCACCTACCAGTTGTCCGAAATGGATGGGCTAGAGTTGCTCGATGCGATCCGAGCTGATCACCCTGATCTCCCATTCATCCTGTTCACCGAAGCCGGGTCGGAAGCACTCGCAAGCGAGGCGATCTCCGCCGGAATCACGGATTACGTTCGGAGAGGAGGGGACGATCAACACGTGCTGTTAGCGAATCGCATTGACAACGCAATCGAGCAGTATCACTCGGAGACGGGGTATCGAGAGCTATTCGAAGCGATTGATGACGCAATCATCGTTCACGATCCAGAAAGCGGCGACATACTCGACGTCAATCGAGCGGTCTGCGATTACTGGGGCTACTCCTACGAAGACGCGTGTGAATGCGCCGTCGAAGACTTGGGTGCCCCCGTCCAGCCCGCATCCGAGCAAACGGCTCACGAGTGGATTCGTCGGGCGGTCAAAGACGGCCCTCAGCGAGTCGAGTGGCTGTGCGAAACGAGTGACGGTAAGCGGTTCTGGGCCGACATCCAGCTGAAGCCCGCAACTATCAACGGGCGGGAACGAGTCATCTCCCTCATTCGAGACATCACTGAGGAAAAGCAGCGGGAACAAGAGTTGAAATCCTTCCGGAGGGCGGTCGAACACGCTGGACACTCAATATACGTCACGAACGCAGACGAGGAGATTCTCTACGTAAATCCGACCTTCGAGGATCTGACCGGATATAGCGCAGAAGAAGTGATCGGCCGCACGCCGCGAATGGTCAAATCCGGCGAACATGACGACGAGTACTATCAAGAGTTGTGGGAGACGATTCTCGACGGCGACGTTTGGCAGAACGAACTCATCAACGAACGCAAAGACGGCAGTCGATATATCGTCAACCAGACTATCGCACCGATAACCGACGAGACGGGCGATACCGTCCGGTTTGTCGCTGTCAACGCCGAAATCACTGAACAAAAGCGCCGTGAACAGCAGCTGCAGACACTGTACGCGGCCACAACCGAGTGGCTCAACGCCGAGTCAAAAGACGAAATCTATGCCTTGGTAAGTGACCAGTTGACCGATTTGCTAGAATTCGATCTCCACGGGTTCTGTCTCTATAACGAGACGACTGAAACACTAGAGACCGTCCTCACGTCGGAACGCGCGGATGTTGCCCTCGACGAACATCCAGACTTTGAGAAAGGAGAGGGGATCGTGTGGCAGGTATTCGAGTCCGGAGAACCCAGACGCTACGACGACGTTCGAAACGATCCCGACGTGTACAATCCCGACACTGAGATTCGGAGTGAACTCGCACTCCCGATCGGAGAGCACGGTGTTCTGCTGATCGGCTCGAAGGAACCCGGTGCCTTCGATGAAACTAATGAGGTTCTCGCCAAGGTACTTTCATCGGCACTAACGGAGGTTCTCAATCGGATCGAGCGCGAGAACGAACTCGAACAGCAAAACAGTCGATTGGAAGAGTTTGCGAGTGTCGTATCTCACGACCTCCGGAATCCGCTCTCAGTAGCAAAAGGGCGTCTCGAGTTGGCACGAGAGACCGGTGACATCGCTCATCTCGAGGATGTCGATCAAGCACACGACCGCATCGAGCGAATTATCGACGATCTGCTGTGGCTCGCCCGCGAAGGCCGCGAAATCGGCAACACGCGTCCGGTCGGTCTGTCCCAAGTCGTCGACGATGCGTGGGGACACGTAGATACAGGGAAAGCACGTCTAGTTAGAGAATGCGATCAGACGATCGAGGCTGATCCAGACCGCCTCCAGCAACTCTTCGAGAACTTGTTCCGAAACGCCGTCGAACATGCTGGAGTAAACGTCGCCGTTCGTATCGGACTGTTGGACAACGGCTTCTACGTCGAAGACGACGGGCCGGGGGTTCCCGAATCGGTGCGAGAACAGGTATTCGAGGCAGGATATTCGACAACGTCGAGCGGAACCGGTTACGGACTCTCGATCGTCCAGACGATTGCAGACGCACACGGGTGGGAACTCGAACTCACCGATGGGGAAGATGGCGGTGCTCGGTTTGAGTTTTCAAGCGTCGAATTCCAGTAGAAACTCGTCAATTACTGTTGCGTCGCTTTCTGAACGATCGGATCGCCAAGAGAAGATACAACGCTCCGATGAACCGCACACTATCGGTGAATCGATCGTTCCATTCGACGTCTGCTGAGTGCTCGTAGAGGAGTCCGGTGGCAATCTTTTGATACAGCCGCGGGAAGAGGAGAATCACAGCACCGAACGCCCCGGTGAGGTTCATCATCCACGCGTATGCCCGACCTCCGAGGAGACTGGCTGCGGTCACGACGATTCCTTCTACCCGTATTCCGGAGTCGATCCACGAGGTCGTCGTACACTCCTCGGGATTCTCGATGGCGAGGCTCTCGAAGATGTCGACCATTCTGTCCGGGAACAGTGCAGCGAGGAGACCGAGTAAGCCGATCAGCGGTCGTATCATAGTGAGTGATACGATTGGCGGGTAGTTGAATCTACTCCGAGTCGAATTCCAGAGTTTTCAGCTCGTCGAGAAATGCAGACCGATTCGCGTGCTTGTCTCGGAGATGATTGACAAACGCCTCGAGCTCGTCGTCGAACCTCAACTCGAGATCTCCTCAAGGTAGTCGAGCACCGTCCTGTAGTGCTTTCGTCCCGTCGTGTTCGAGAGGAGCGGTTCGAGCAGCTCCTCGTAGACCTCGTAGTAGGTCTCGGTATCGTACTCCGCGACATCGTCCCGGTACTCCACAATCGTCCTGATGAGTCGATGGCACGCTACCCGACCACGCAATTCTGGGTCGACACGAATGACATCACGTGCAATCACGACAACGCTTAACAAATGATCAGTGAGAAATAGACAATATGAAATCTATCAACGTTCTCTGTGTCGGTGCTGATTCTGAATTTCTAGATACGCTTTCGACTCGACTTTCCAACGAAAACGAGAATTTCAATGTTAGCTCTACGCAGCGAGTGAACGATGTACTCGATCGTATATCTAATAATCACCAGAGAATCGAGTGTGTCGTTACCGAGTGTAAATTCCCAGATGGAGGGGAGATGGATTTTTTGCAAGCACTTCGAAGTGAGGATCCGGAATTACCAATAATCATTTTTAGAAAAAGACAAGAAACCATCACTCGCGGCGTACTCGCTGCTGGCGCAACAGACTATCTTCAGAAAGATAATCACGAATCAGCGTACGCACTTCTGGCTACCCGTATTGAAGCATACGTCGAACAATATCGATCCGATCGGACACCGGATCGGATCTACGAAGCACTGGAGGCAGCAACAGAAGGAATCGGTCTGATCAACAACGGTGGTAGATTCATCTATCTGAACGAAGCATACGCAGAACTGTATGGATACGATCGGAAGGAATTGATCGGGGCACACTGGGAACGATTATATCCAGACGATGAAGCGCACCGCTTCCGCGAAGAAATCCTTCCAGAACTCAGAAAAGAAGGCACGTGGAGTGGATATAGTCACGGTCAACGTGCAACCGGCGAACGGTTTCCTGAAAAAGTATCACTTGCACAGTTGGAAGGAGATGGGCATATCTGCGTCATTAGGGATGTTACGGATCGGAAGAGAAATGAACAGCAATTCGAGACACTTGCAGACAATCTCCAAGGAATGGTGTACCGTGCGGAAAACTCTCCACAGTGGCCAATCAAGTTTGCACACGGGAACGTTGAGGAATTCCTTGGATACACAGTCTCTGACCTCGAATCACAACATTTCACGTGGGACGAAATCATCCATCCAGACGATCGGAAGAAGGTATGGAATACTGTACAAGAGGCGGTAGAGGCGTCCGAACAGTTCGAGCTTACATATCGAGTTGTCGATGCAGACGGCCAAACGAAGTGGGTCACCGATCGCGGTGCCGGTGTTGAGACAGTCGATGGAGCTGTTGAGGCAGTCGATGGCCTAATCACGAATGTTACAGATCGGAAACAGCACGAACTGGAGCTAGAGTGGAAAACCAAGGCGATGGATGAAGCCCCGATGGGGATCGTTATCTCAGATCCGTCTCAAAAAGATAATCCACTAATCTATGTAAACAACGGGTTTACTGAGATAACAGGGTATTCAGAAGACGAAATCCTTGGACGGAACTGTCGGTTCTTACAGGGCCCGCTTACTGGTGAGGAGTCTGTCCAAGAGATCCGTGAAGCAATTGCTGAGAGAGAACCAGTCGAAGTTGATTTGCTGAACTATAGAAAGAACAAGATACCGTTCTGGAACCACGTCCAAATATCACCAATCACAGATGCCGACGGAGAACTCACGCATTTCGTTGGCTTCCAGAACGACATAACAGCACGAGTAGAATCTGAACGAAGAGTCGAGGTGCTGAATCGTGTCCTACGTCACAACCTCCGTAATAACCTCAATACCGTACTCGGACACCTCTCACTCCTTGGTGAGAATCCAGACGTTCCCGATGAGGCAATTACGACAATCGAATCCGCCGTTGTAGACCTCTTAGAGACGAGTCAAAAAGCCCGCCAGATCCAATCCCAACTACAGGATGTTTCGTTCCAACCCGAATCCTTACATGTAGAACATGTGATTGACAAGGCTATCTCCCACGGCCAATCAATCAACGAAGACGTGGAAATAATCACAGATATCGATTCTTCTCACACTGTACTCGCTTCAGAGTCTATCACAGTAGCGTTCAACGAACTCGTCGAAAATGCAATCATACACTCCACTGACACACTACCATCAATTTCCGTTACAACCGAAACGAGTACGGTCTCATTCCTGCACGAGCAAACAGATGCTGATGCTGTGACTATCGAGATCCAAGATACGAATTCCGCGATCCCAGATATTGAGCTGACCCGATTGCTAGGAGAAGAAGAATCACCAGTTCATCATGGAACTGGCCTTGGTCTATGGCTAGTAAACTGGATTGTAACAATGTCTGGCGGTATTATTCAACATACAAAACGAGACGACGGTGGCAATAGAATCGCTCTTACTCTTATCCAAGCAAACGGTTAAGACATGTTCGTATTCCTACACCAGATATAAAATAACACTCTTGTGAAGCGGATGGTTAGTGATAGCTACAATAAAAGCGCCGGCTCAAAATCTTCCCTTATTTAATCGATTACACTGTCATCAGTTGAGACGGATCATCCAGCGGAAACAATAAAATTCTCACACTTCGTGTAAATCACACGTTCTATACAAAATGATTACTGCATTTGGTAGGTGTCTCTTCGGTAACTGGATCCCGTTCGTTACCAAATCCTTGTTTCAGTACCGATCCGTAGATCGCTGTAACCACGCATCCACGTTGTGGTAGTTGTCGTAGTATCGATCGTAGGCCGAACGGAACTGCTTCCACGCCTCGTCACCGGGCCAGTCTTCGTCGAGCGATGACTTCATCTCGCACGTTTCCGATTCGATATCGATTCGGACGATGACAGCATCCAACGGCCGATCGACGTAGGCGAAGTCGTCAAACGCGTGTCGGTAGACCTCTGCCTGAAGGAAGTCCCTCGGTCTGATCTCGTTTGTGAACTTCAACTCGGATACAAAGGCTCCCTGACCGATTGCTTCGGACACTTCCTTGACGATGTTGACTCGGTCGACACGACCGCCCCATCCATATCCATCCACTTCGGCGATGAAATTCACCTCTTTTCCGATGGTGATCGCGTCGACATCTCGCCACTTCTTTCGGTGTATTCGGCTCGCATCCACGACCTCCCAACAGATGCGTTCGACGAGCGTCTCGTAACTGTCTTTTTGATGTGCCGGTGAATCCACGTGCGGAGCTACATCGGATTCGGCTACGGTCTCGTGTACGTCCACCCATTCGTCGCCTACGGGCGGGCTATCGAGTTCCCGGCGCACAATCTCCTCGAGTTCGGCTTCGCTGTCGGCAGGCATCTCCTTGTAGAGGTGGAATGCACTTCCCCGCGCCGCCGTGTAAATCTGGATTCGATCTGTTTCGCGAGGCGTTCGTCCGGTGCCCACTCCTCGGCTCTCCGGTTCGTAGAGCGGATGATCGTCGGGCAAAGTGCTGTAGTCGGCGAATTCAGCGATAGTTCGGGCGCTGATGACGGCGCGGCTACCGTCGCTGTAGTAGCTTCCCGGGGGGCCTCTCGGATTGATGCTACCCGAATGGATGTTTTTCGGAACTGCGTTCGCCGCGGCTTTCAATTGAGCGTAGGACGAACCGATGTCGCACACGTAGTCGCTTGTCTCTGGCATCGTGCCGCGGTGGATCCCGGTGCATCACTAATAGTGGCTGCCCTACCGGAGTGAAAGTGAACCCAACATTTAGCCCCTGAAAGCCCTCATTTCGGTGCTTTCAGGTCATAGTACCCTATTAAGACTTGAGGTTTGCCCGATCAATCTTCACACGGATATCCGTGCTCGAACCGTTCCGTGAAGGAAGCGTCGTCAGAGAGAAGATCGAGGAGTAAAACCTCGTGGAAATTCTGTCACGACGTTCATAGCTAGCCGTATGATTGGTCGTTGAGAGTACTGTAAAGAGAATTCCACCACCGCTTCCGATCAGATGAGTCCGGTTCCAGTGAGCCCCAAAAGCACGACGAAAATCGCAGTTATCAGCACACCAACCGCGAGCGCGGTGTTCTCCTGTGCTTTTTGGTGAATGGGCATCTCCTCGTATTCGGCACGAAACTCTTCGAGGTTCTCTTCGTCGTAGAAGTACTTCGTCTTGAACGCGAACCGCTCGGTGACGGCACAACCCGTACAAATCGGCGTCTCTTCCAGTCTTTCGGTTTTGGTGTGTTCGGGACAGTTGATGCTCCCGCAGTTGGCGCAATAGGTGTACTCGGTGCTCTGGCCGCTCGTATCGCACTGGATGCAACGATGAATCCCATCCTCGGTGGTGACGCGTGAGGGCCCGGCGGCGTAGTACTCGTAGGGATGCGTGTACTCCTTGAGTTGAACTGACTGGCAAATCTCGGGCAGATAGATCGGCATGATGGACTGCACGGAGATGTCCGACTGGTTTGGCTCGCACGTCTTGGTATAGGTGACGTTGTTGTCGCCGGTGTAGGAAACGGTCGATGTGTGCCGCTTTTGCAATCGATCGACGGCCCAGTCCTTGTATTCCGTTTCCGTCTGTCCGAACCGGTGAACGTCCATCTCGTCGAAAATGCCCTCAAACTCTGCTTCGTCCAACTCCGTGGTGTGACGCCTGTTCTGCTCGATTAACCGTCGAACGGATCCCTCCATCACGCTCGGTCGTCCTCGACCGGCGTGGACGACGAATCGATCAGTTTCGCCGATGCGGTGAACGACTCCGACGGACGTCTCGAAAACTGCATTGACATCTGCGGTGATCACTACGACGGGCTGAAATTCGGCTCGGGAGTGTGGCTCCGGCAGGTCGTCCGCGTCGATGTTATCGATATCACGGAACGCCTCGCTGACTGGAGCGTCGACGCCACTCGTGGGATCGAATGGCCGAAGCGTTTCATCGCAGATGATCTCGATGCGACCGTTGTAGAGGTCGAGACCGATCTCGTCGGCGATCTCTCGAAGGTCGGTGCCGTCGAGGAGTTCGATGGGATGGGGATCGCCGGCGTCACGAAGGTTCTCAGCATACTCGCGCGCTGGCGCCGTAAACCGCCCCGTTGTGGCGACCATCCCGCGCTTCGGCCCGTCGAAATCGAAGGTCGCGACTGCAGAGTGGAGCTTCTGGACGACCGGCCGACTGACTGTGTCCGTGTGCTTACACTCGACAACGACCGCACGACGCCTTCCGTCAACGACCTCTTCCATCACGATGTCTCGGCCCTTGTCGGCGACGCGTTCGGCTTGGCGCACGTTCTCGTAGCCGAGTTTGCGGAACACGTCTTCCATCACGTCCTCGAACTCGAAGCCCGAGAGGTCGTCGAGGAGTTCCGCTTCGCTCATTATTTCAACCGTATCACGTACCGCTCACGTAAATTTACAGGTTCGGAAACCTTCGTCGGTGAAAGCCCAGATCAGCATTCTTCGAAGTCTGCGTCAGTTTAAAATGCCGATCTATTAACAGTGTTCTCGGATAGTTTGACTCTCTGATGTAGGTATTCTGTGCGTTCGTAGACGTTAGACGCTCGAATTACGAAACCCCCGCGGACGATGCCCTTTAACCCGGCATCCCCCAACCCAGATAATGCGAATCGCATGAGTCACAGAGCACTGGTAGCAGAACACCAGCCAAACGGCAAGTTCAACATTTACCACTCACGGAATGGAGCCGAAGACATTCAACTCCTTGATGAGCTGCGAGAGTCGCTGAACGTCCACGGTCAAGTCGACTGGGAGTCTCTGACCGGTTCCACGGTGCCCGAGATGATGCATCGGTTGCCTTCCGCCGAAGAGGAGCCCGGACACACCGTCGAAACTGCCGACACCGGTAACGTCGTCGAACCGCACCCGGTTGCCACGAACCTTCGTCGAAAAGAGTTGCTGATGGTGAAAGACCTCCTCCAGTACGAGGTCTTGTACGTCGTCGAGGACGGCGACGTGGAGGCCTACTGGCTGACGTGGACGTATCCGGACGTCGTTCGGCCGTTGCACCGTCACGTCGACATTGACGTGTACGACCCAGCAGATGTACCGGAGACTTCCGCCGACCTCGCATCGTACTTCGAAGATGACGAGCCGATCCAGAGGATCAGCGACTTCGAGTCTGGCTGGCTCGCGAACGACCTCGCCCGAGAGGTCGTGAAAGAGTACCACAGGTGGATCTACGAACTCCACCTGTTAGCAGTAAGGAAGTTCGAGCAAAGAGTCGACGAGAATCTCAACGGCGTCGCTCAAGTCCTCAGCACGCCGGAGTACTGGGTCTCGTTCCGGACGGACGAGAACGACGCTCTTGTCCCGCAAACTCATCTATCCGTCCTTCCGATTCGAATCGAATCGCCGGCGAACGCGTCGAGTGAACGAATTCGTGATGCGGCTGCGCGGACGCGGTTCAGCATCGGGGCTGGTTTGAACGCCGCCGAAAGCGTTTCCGAAGAAGAGGTGCAGAAAGCCCACTTCGAGGCGTTGATGGAGATCATCGATACGCACGTCGACCGTGTCGCGCCGGAATTCATCCCGGGGGACGCGGGGACGTTGATCGAAGAGTATCAACACGCCCCGTCTCACCGAGATGTGCAGGACATCTGGAAGAACTGAAGGGTAATCTCACCCGCGGATTTTTCGCACGAGTCGCTTGATCGAGAGGCCAAGCAGCCAATACTGATCGCGGTGGAGATAGAATTGGTGAGAGCCCGCAAAACGGGACGAAGCCGGCTTTTAAGATTTGTCTCGACGAGGATCCCTCGATGACCGAGGATTTCGACGACGTGCGGGATGCGCTTGACGCTCTTGTTGAGGGGCGAATATCGGCGGAACGCGTCCGGGAAGAGTTCGGAGACGTGGACAACATCGGCTATTCGATCTCGGTTGCGGTTGCGCGTCGGGAGCAGGATTTGGACGACGAGGACTGGCAGGAGTCGTTCGGCGCGGAGTTCGAACTGGATTGGCCCGACGGCGACGAGGAGGAAGAGCGGGAGCGACTCGCCGAGGTGCCCGACGAAGAGTTGCGCGACGAGTTGGAACGCATCGACGACGAGATCGCCGAGTGGAGAGACGTGTACGACGTGGAGACTCCTGACGAGCTACGAGAGACGATCAACGAGGAGATGGAACTGGACGAGCGCGAACGACGCCTCGAAGTCGCGTACGACTGGGAATACAACCTGTACACGCGGAGATTGATTCTCGTGGAAACATATCGGGAGAATGCAGACCACGCAGCGGAAACGAACGAGGAGTGGTCATTGGTGAGCACGGAAGCAACCCGACATCTCGTTGATGAGGACTCGTGAAAATTGGGGATGGGTCAGCGCAATCCTCGACCTCCTCCACGCCTCCGACCGCCGCCGCGACGGTTAGAAATGAACCACTCGATGAACGCCAACCAACTCCAGACCCGTGCTCCGCCGACGATGATCGCGGCGCCGATTGCGAACAGAATGAGTCCGACGATAGGATTGACGAAGAACACGTTTGCGCCCGCTGCCTCGATGACGAACCCGAAGATGCCGAACGGGCCGGCGGAGAGGGTAACGGCGGCGAGAGCGACGATGAGGATGATGGCCGGATAGTTCTGGATCACGAAGAAGAGTACCCAGATGGAGCCGTCGACGGTGGTGTCTCCAGTTGTCTCGGCGAGTTCCGCCATTATTTCGCCCATCAGGGCGAGAGCGCCGGCGAGGATGGCCACGAAGGGGCCTTGGATGTTGTCGAACATCCTTTTCTCGTATTCTCGTCCGAGCGACATTCGCGGTTTGGTAGGTTGTCTGACTTCTTGAATTTCGGGGGTGGGTGTGTGAAGGGTTCTCGTTAGTTCGTGAAATCTGGGGTGTGGTCAGTTGTCGATTCGGTCAATCGTTCCGAGAGTAACGTATTCCCGGTCTCGTTCGTCGGTGTAGGCGTACAGTTCGGCTGGATACCATTCGGTTTCTCCCCGGGGAGACTCTTGGTCGATCCACAGGTTGGCTTTGGGGATGTCGGGTGCGGACTCCGTCCATCCTTTTCCTTCCAACGACAGCTCGATCTGGTTGGACTCGCGCTTCGATGCTTCCTCGTCGTCTATCTCGTGTGTGCGGTCAACTATCGCTACTTCCTCAATCACGTCTCCGGTTTCGAGTACGACATCGAACTCTCCGTTCTCGGGGATATCGTTGAGGATCATATCGCGGGTTTGCTGCGCGGGTTCAATTGGTGTTGTGGTTCTCCCGGAGAGCTGGAAGAGCAACCGGTGCGGATCTAGTCTCGTCGGGATTCGGTTTTCAGGTGAACACGTAGGACAAGAACCGGTATATCCGTGCAGCAACCCAACGATCGTCCTAACCTCCTTCGAGAGGGTTAAAATCGGCTGAGGCGGGCTCGAGGAATGGTTCACCGTCTTCCTCACTTCTGAGGAGCATATGTTCGCCTCCTACCCGGAACAAGTGCGCCCGGTACAAGGTCATCGACGTCGTACTCCACTTCGTCGAGGACTTTGCGTCTGCCTCTATCACTCAACCAGTTTGGGAAGGATCACCGCTCGCCAGTACACCATCAACCTGAACTCGTCACCTCCACTTTGCTCGATGTGTTTTTCGGGCACGGGAATGTTCGCAGCGTGGATGCCGACCAGCCCATCTCCGAGTACGGGTGCGCCACTCAGTCCATCGTACGAATCAGTGAGATTCTCGTCGATTGCGAAGGCGGTCAGGCCATAACGAGACGGGTCATCATCGTCCGCCAACTCGTTCACCAACGGAAGCACCACGGGATTCCGGAGGGCGTGTCGATACGCGTCCACCTCGTAGTCACGATCCGGGTCGGGAAAGCACTCACCGTTGAACCCGATAATGTCCAGCGACTCTGGCGACTCAGCGGGCGCGGCTACGTCGTCCGCGTCCCACACCTGATACCCGTACTCCTCGGGTTCGAAGTCGATGGGAACGGCGATGACGTCGATTTCGGCGGTCTGTCTTACGCCGGGGATCTCCCGGATATCGAAGCGTTCGACCTCCACTCCCGATGAGGTGCGAAGGTAGACGTGGATCGTCGGGAGGAAGTCCTGAGACGCAAACGACAGGTCGTACTCGTTCGTCTTGAGGTCGGCACCGTTCGTCGGGAGGACGTTGTGTCTAGCGGTGACGAGGTACGTCTCTTCGGTTCCATCGAAGAAGACGCCGCTGGCTCGCATATGCTCGCCACAGACGATGGGACAGCTCACTCGCGGGTCGGTCTCGGCTCGGTCGGTTAGCTGTGCTTCGGCCATACCACTCCCTCTTGTGGCAGTAGTGTCGGATAAACAGTAACACGAACGTTTATACGCCGCTAGCAGACTCGATATGCGGGACGACAACTTGATGTGAGAACACGACGCACAGCGTCAATATGTCACGAGTAGTGCAATCTCTCGATCTCGCTACTGATGCAACGTCGACGGCATTTCTCGACAACCCGGCCAACTACAGCGACGAACGCTCCCTCGCCGAGGAAACACGCCAGCGTTTGTGTTCCATCCTTCCCCCGACGTCTGTTGCGGACGTAAGGGTGAACGAGTCGTCGGGCGCAGCTGGGGACATTCCCGACCATCGGCAATACACGACCAAATACGAACGCGTAGACAAGATCGACCGCGCTCAATGCGAGGTTGGTGGGCCGACCTTTCCCTTCGGCGGTCGAGAGCGTCTCGATCTGGCTGTTCTCTCTGACGAGATTGAGATGGTCATCGACGGCGGAACACAGACGTTCTCGGTTGATGATCTCGACGCGGCTGTTGCGTTCAAATACGTGAAGAACATCAACTACCTTCGGTACCGACCAGACGGTGAGAACAGCAAGTACCGAGATATCGCCGACGACATCTCACGGCTGGCGGAGATCGAGGGCGATGTAGATCGGCGTTGTATCGTGTACTCGAACTACGATCTGTTCCGCAGAGAGAACGACGAGAAGGCAAGAAGCAATCTTGTTGAGTTAGCTGACCAAGGGGATGTCACTCTGAGGTTTGTTTTTCCGGATCCTGTTCAAGACAAATGGTAGATTGAGAGGTCGTGTAATTCAGCGAGTTAACAGTCCTCGGGGTTGCAGGAATGATTTTATTCGATGAGGATGTCGATTCCTCGTTCAAAGGCCATCATAGCCATTTTCATTGCCAGTTGCGAACTAAAGGATTTCGCGGAGTCGATCACGTCCCGCAGTTCGACGGTATCGGGATTCTCGCTTTCCAGTTCTTGCTCGAATTTCTCCACGAGTTCGTGCAATTCAGCCTTCTCGTCTTGTGGAGCCATCATTTCGTCGGCCTGTTCGTAGAGCTGTTCGATGGTGACTGTCTGCGTAGCGGATTGCTGTTGTGACTGACTCTGTACTTGATTGATCTCGATTAAAGAGAATGTGTCCGGGTCGCTGGCTCTCCGGAAGTCGTCCTCGTCGAGTTCGATTGCGTCAGCAATACTGGTGACGTTGAATTTGACTTCTTGGATGTCGTCCATCGTCGGACGGGTTGCCTTGCCCGGGACGACAGCTCCGGACATAGATACCTCATCCAGTTGTTGGATGATTTCGTTGCCGGGGTGTTCTCCTTTCACCTTTTCGAGCAACTCGTTGTGACGGTCAAGAACGGTTCCTCCGCCTGACCTCGGATTTCCGTCTTCGATTATACGGTTGCATTCGTCGTACAGGCGTTTCAGAGAGGAAGCAAGGTAGTCTGACATATTTGTGAATTTCGGATGAAGCACTTAGCTATTCGGTTGGAGGGCCGATTGGAAGAGCAACCGGAGCGGATCTAGCCATGTTCGATTCGTGTTGTCACCCAAGCGCATAAGGCAAAACGTGGCACATCTCGTGTACCCTTTCCCGATCGCTAGAGCCCTTCGTAGGTAGAAGTGGCAAAAGTAGTAGTTAGCGGTTCAAGAATCGGAGTCGTCCGGACTCTGTGCGTCAAGAGGATCAATCTCCCAGTCAAACACGAAGTCGTGGGCGTACGGCTTCACAATCACGACGGCCAGCGCGATGGCAGCCACGCCGTTGAACAGTAGTAGGATCACCGCAGCCAGTTCCAAGTTCCAACCCGTAACGTACTCCTGAAGGATGACGGAAATTTCGCCAAGTCGGTCAAAGAGGAGGACGACGAAGCCGATGGAGAAGAACGTTGCGAGGACGCTGACAAACCGGGAGGCGGTCTGCTTGTCTTCCCGGATGTCTTGGTACGTGTTTATTTTGTCCTCAATTTTCCCGGCCATGTCTTCGATCAGGTCGGTCTGTTCGGCGGACTCGATCCTACCGTCACGGAAGTGGTGGACGTGCCAGCCGGGTGTCTTGTTGCAGTGACAGACGACGAACTTCGACTTACCTTCGCACCCGACGAAATCGGTCTTTCCGGTATCGATGTCGTATTGGATCGTCTCTGCGGCGCATACTTCCCCAACCTCTCGACGAACCTCATAACCTGACTCCGAGAAGTAGCCTCGGAGGCTCTGACGAACGCGATCCCGATAGCCTTCGAGGGGCTCGTATTCGTAGAAGTCCACGCCGAACGCTTCCCTAAGCCCCTGTACCTCGCGCGAGAACCGTTCGCGAAAGTCGTCATCGAGGAGTTGACGCCACGAGTAGCAATACTCCCGTTCCACGGCGGACGCGTCGCCGAAGAACGAGACTCCAAATTCGAGTGCCTGATGTTCAAAGTCGTACCTTTCAAACTCGTCCCTGTCGAAAAAGCACTGGAACGAGACCTCGGTGTTGTCGAACCTCGCCATCAGGACGTGTCTCGTTGGGCCGATTGATTCCCACTCCACGGCTTCGAATGCCTCACTCTCGCGCAACGCCTTGACCCAGTCTTCTACGAGTTCTTCCGGTTTGAGTCTGCAAACCGTCGTCTCGGTTTCGCGAGATTCGGGGCAGCCGCACGAGCTGATGGGCACGTTGTGCTTCTCACACCGGGACTCCCGCGAGATCGAGAAGTATGGATAGAGTTCCGGTACGATGTCGCGTTCGATTCCGAGATAATCAACGTATTCGTTGAGGTCTCTTTGTCGGTAGTCGAGTCGCGAGACATCGCTCACGTCCGCACGAAAGAAGGCTTCCTCCAACACGTCGGCTTCATCGGGTAAGATCATACTGCTGAATGGAGTACTCTATGATGTCGGCCGGACTTTCCCAGCTTTGATTCAATAGGTGGTCAAGGTGATTGGAAAGCTCATCGAAGTTGATGTCGGGTTCGTCCAGCACACGGATAGAATAGTCCCGGAAGAACTCCTCAATTTTTCCATCGTACTCATAGAAGTGGCTAATATCGTCTACACCATCCACGTCCTCGGCTTTCGGGATTCCTTCGTCGCAGAGCTTGATTCCGATGTTGGCGATCATAGACTTGTAGAGGCGGAGTTCTTCCGTGGGCGTTTCGTCCGAGCCGAAGTAAGTCTCGATGAGGGTGTCGAACGCTCGGTTCGTGTCGCCGACGTGGCTATTCAACATCGTGGATGACCTACCCCTGAACTTCTCGCCAGCGTAGGAGCGCACGAGTTCTACGAAGGGCGTCAGGAACTCTTTGTAGCTGCGGATGGTGTGGATCTCGTAGACTATGACGTCGAGGAGTTTTGCCGGGACGGGCTTCGAGGTAGTAAGGTGTCCGTCGTCGAAAATGCGAAGCATCACGTCTCGCTCGTCGTCCGCGTCCGCACGAGGATGATCGACGTAGAACTTGACCTTGCGAATCTGACCGGCGTCGTCGGCGGCACGGACGAGTTCGGTGTCGAAGATGTCTTCATCGTGCTGTCCTGTGTAGTCAGCGGTGTCAACGCCGGCAATTTCGATGGTGTACCCGAGCCCCGAGATCTCGCCCTCCATCTCCTGTAGAAGGAAGAGAAGTTCGGTCTCGTTCAAGTCGAGGAGACTTGTCTCGCCGACGCCTGATGTTGCGCCCTTTCGACCCATTTCGGCGACCGTGTTCGCAATGTCTGACTTCAGCCCGTCAGCGATCTTGGAGTAGTTGGAGACCGCGATGAGTCCGGTGTCGGAGTACACTCTCGATTCGACGCGGTATCGAGCTGGTGCCTTGATTTTGTAGTTCTCACCGTACTGTTCAACAGTTTTTCCCGAGTTCGTGTCGATGATCTGAATCGGGATTTTCTCATCGGGGTTAATATCCTCCAATCTCGCAGTCGTCCGGAACTGCAAGTCGATGGACTCCGTGTCGGTGTCCGTATCCGTCAGGACGATAGGTTCGGCGAGCGAGTCGAAGACATCGTCGATGCGTTCGTCGAGGTAACGTGCGGATCGTCGCGAAAGCTCGTCGTATGAAATCGTTTCCTGAGATACGAACAGTTGCATGTTGAATTTGTCTCCCTCCGTGCCGTAGGTGTCGAAGAGAGTGGAGACGAAACGGCGATACTCGGCGGTATCGAACTTCTCTTCGGCTTCCTCGAAAAAGTCGTTCTTTCCGATGCGTCTCAGGTCTCCCTCGGAAAGGTCTAGTTTGTCGAGGCGGCAGTTGATCTCCGGTGTTTCGGGAGAGATGTTCGATGTGGGGATGCGTCGGATCTTCTCTTCGATGGAATACCCGTCTCTGAACAGGAATTGATCAGTCGTCATAGCGATTCTCCGCGTAGAGCGGTGATTTCTCTACCTGTCCGTCAATCATATTCTGCATATAGGAGAGGTGGCGTGAGGTCTCCTTGATGAGATCATGGGGTTCGGTTACGGCGTCGATGGCCTCCTTCACGTCACGTCTCTTGACGGTCTTGCGGTCATCTTCTTCGGCTTGCTTGGCGGCCTCCAACCAGATTTTCTCGGCAACGAATTCAAGGTGATGGTGGAGTTCGTCCACGGCGTCCCCACCGGCTCGCATATCGGACTGGGTCTTGACGAAGTTCTTGAGAGAGTGGGGCTTCACGGGAGAGGGTGTCTCGCCCTCTCCGTCATCCTCTGTCATAGGAGGAAGGTAACATGCTTAATAATTAGTCTTTTTCACAGTTGGTCAGTCTTCGAGACCTGCGACACGGATTCGTCAGGGTGGAAGAGTGACCGCAATCCCGGTGATCTATGAATTGGGATGACCTCTCCTCGATCAGGGGAAGGAGTGGTTTCCAGTTTTATTTCTCGCAGGATGAGTTCGAAGCCGAGTTCGCGGACACGCGTCCCGGAGGAAATCAGACCTCGTCGATGGACTCGATATCCATCCTCGTTCTCTCGGTCAACTGGTCAACGGCTTCATCGACGCGTTCCTCCTTGCGACGCTCGTCCAAGTACACGTCTTTCCGATTGAGAATCCGAGGAACGGTTCGGCGAGGGACGCCGAGTTGCCGTTCGATCTTCCGGTGGCTCCATCCGAGTTCCTCATCAGCGAGAATCGCCATCACGGCCTTCTTGTAGTTCTCGTTGGGGTAGATGGAGCCGTCCTCGCCCGAGAACCCGTAGATTGGCCGCCCGATCTCCTTACCTGCTCGTTCGGCGGCTCGGAGACCTTCGAGCGTTCTCTCCTTGATCAAGTCCGCCTCAATGTCGGCGGCCAATCCCAGCGTGTTGATGTAGACCTTGTTCTTAGTGTCGAGTTCGTCTCCGGGTTCGATTTCGATGCCGTCCTTGCGGACGATGAGGCCGGCGTTGTGATCTTCGACGATCTCGTAGACCGTGTTGTAGATGTCTCGCATGTTCCGTCCAAGCCTCGATAGGGAACGACAGATGACGAGATCGGATTCGCCTTCCCGCACCTTTCGCATCATCTCCTTGTAGCCGTCGCGCTCGGTGTTGCGGCCGGTGGCCTCGTCCGAGAGCGGGACAATGCGGCTGGGATCGATGTCGCGGTCGTCGGTGGCGAGTTCCCACAGTCGTTCCATCTGATGGTCGATGTTCTGTTCGGTCGTGGAGACGCGTCCGTAGAGAATCGTGTCTTTGGGTTCGTCTGTCATAGCTCGTAGGTCGAATTTTGGGGGTGAGCGGATGGGCGGCTGCCCACCGAGCCGACGCTTATGAAGAAGCCGACTTTTCGCCCGTGAGGCTTGTCCACGGGTCAAATTCGTTCGGTTCTCGCCCATCACTCAGGGCCCAGACATAGTCCATTACAGATGAATGCTGCCCGATCAGACGACATCCCTGAGATGACTCCCAGCGGGTGACGATGATGTAATTGGCGTTATCGTCAGAAGAGCGGAGCGAGCGATTCCGGGTCGTGTTGCTGAACATCGGCGTGCTGGTAGTTTTTAGATATCAGCGTTGGCATCACTCGGGTGACCACTCGCATGCGTCTCCCGTGGTTAATTCGTTCTCTTCAACGAAAGCCAACAGACACGCGTAGTTACAGAAGTAGGTTGGAGATCCACACTCATCGGAGCAGTCACGTACACAGACAGGATCGTGATCAAATATACGCGATTCGCAGTACGCACAAGTCTCGTCGGCGGCGGGCGTTGTGATTGTCGTAGACATTATAAGAAGTACGGGAACGACCGAAGAAAGCATTACGACGATGAACTTCTGAACCCGTCCCGAAACGCGATAGAGTTCTCGGACTGGACAATTTCCGACCTTAGTAACAGAGGACGAGCTGCTCTGGTTTTTGATTCCCCAGCTTCTACGATCCGTCTCGCTTTCGCCACCAGCTGCCGGCGACGACACCGAAGAAGGAACCTACCGAAAGAGCAGTCAGGAGCATAATGAAGACAGGGCTGATACCGAGTGGAATGCCCAGTATCAGCGTTTCTCGTAATCCTTGTCGGGCTAGTGCGACCAGAAGATTGGCAGTAAAGTAGACAGCCGGAATGCCCGTTCCGACGAGGAGTAATCGACGGTGATGAGGGAGATATACGCCGGCGCCGAACCCAACGAGAAACGGGAGCACGGCCAGAACGGCAGTTGCGATCAGATCGATACCAACCATATCAGCGTTTTCTGAATTCGTTGAGGGCGATGCATACGTACAGGAAGCCGACCAGTCGGGTCAACGGATAACACCACGGCTTCCACTCGCGCTGCTCGGAATCGATGTAAGCAATGTCGGCGGCGTAGTCGACGAAGAACCGGGGATACAGCAGCGCCAAAACTCCGATGGCACCGAGGAATTTCTTGAACGCGTCGTAGGAGGCGTCGCCTCGCCATGCGAGCAGCACGAAAAAGAGTCCTTCCCCGCGTGCGACAGGCACAACCCACAACTTTAGATCACATTCATCCGGGTTCTCCAGCGCGAGTTTTTCGGCTCTGTCGATGAGCTTCTCAGGAGCGAGGAGTTCAATACACCCGATCGCAGCGAGTATCGTTCGTAGCATAGACGTCCCTACGTAGCAGGGCGCAAAAAATCAACTCGTGAGCCACGAGTGGCTGAATCACAGCCTATTGGAATCGCACGGGTCGTTCCCTGTAGATGGTGACAAAACTCGAAACTGAGTCTCTAACGCGGATTGTGGACGGCGAGGCCATCGTTGACTCAGTCTCACTCCGCGTTCACGAATCTGAGGTACTGGCTGTCATCGACTCCTCCGGTGCGGGCAAATCCTCGTTTCTCTGGTTGCTCAATCGTCTCAACGAGCGTCTACGCTTGTTGATTCCTCTAAAAGCTGCGCAATTGCATCGACCGTATAGGCCCGAGAAACGTGACGTTGTCCCTCGTAGTTCTGGACGAGCGTCTCAGGAGCATCGAGTTCTTCAGGGTCATCAACGAGCACTGCCGAACCGGTGACGTGACCGATCACAGCTCCGTCAAGTGTGAGCAGTGGCGAGCCGCTGTCGCCGGGGCCACACGGAACGTCTGTGAAAATCCGATCCCCGCGCAACCGTACCACTCGACCCGAGCTGATTATCCACGTCCCGACTGCGTCGGGATGCCCCACTTTCATTACAGGCGTCTCGACAGACTGGATCTCGGTTTCGAGAGCGAGTGGTTCGAGGTCGTCAGTTTCCCCGGCGAGGAGAGCGAGATCGGCATCATCATGTTGCTCGACGATCCGTCCCTCTCGCCGCTGCCCTCCAAACGTCTCGATGTCGGTCTCCCCGTCATCGACGACGTGTGAACACGTTGCTACGAGCCCGTCGTCCACCACCCATCCAGTCCCGGAGCCAACCTTCACGACTGACGATCTGGCATCGAGACCCATCTCGAGAGCAGTCTCGTGAATGGCCTCTTCATCATCGCTAGCATGTTCAGGTGTCGACGAGTTCGCGGTAAGACAGCCGCTACTCGCCACGAGTCCACCGGCGACCGTCGATCGGAGCACCACCCGCCGGGAGAGCGACTTTCGATGCTGCTCGGGCTGATCGCCCATTACGGAGAAATACGTGAGATCTCTAAAAAAAAACAGGCACAACAATCTCATCAAATAGGAATGCCCGTCAACGGTAAATGGCGTATGGGGTTGGTTGTTATTAAATATATTTCGCAGACCCGCTCCCGGAGCGGGTGTGCTTGAGGGTCTTTTTATACTCGGTTCCAACGCTCAGATAGAGGTGACCGACCCATGACTGTCAATCAATTCACTCGACGGCGCGTGCTCACCCTGACTGGCGGTGCGGCTACGGCTGGGCTCGCTGGCTGTCTCGGCGACGATACCGAACCGTCTGATGATCATGCCGAAGAACACGCAGGAGTTGTTGCCGAGCGGGACGCGTACGTCGCGATCTACCACTGGGGGTTCGCCACCTTCGACGAGAATGGCGACGAACTCGACGTTATCGACGTCGATCCGAACACCGAACTGACGCTGCACGTGGTCAACGACCACGCCTATGATGCCATCGAAGAGCTGCCCGATCCCGTTGCCACCGAACTCGATGACTTCGACGCGCTAGCCCGGACGAAAGAGAAGGTCGAAGCTGGCGATCTTCCCGAACCGGACGGCGCTACTGTCGAGGAAGTCTACAACGAAGCCCACGGCGACGATGACGACCACGAGCATGACGACGATGGACACGACGACCACGACGACGGGCACGATGATGGGCACGACGACGGGCACGGACACGACGACGACCATGATGATGGGCACGACGACCACGACGACGGGCACGGACACGACGACGACCATGATGATGAGCACGACGACCACGACGACGGGCACGACCACGATCACGACGATGCGCTGCTGGATCACGGATTTGCTATCCCGGATCTCGATGTGCAGGTGGAGGTGCCGTGGGACGAGGAGGAGCCCGTTGAGGTGACCGCTGTGGTCGAAGAACCGGGCACCTACGAGGCGAGCTGTATCGTGGGGTGTGGGTACTACCACGCCCACCAGCAGGAGCGGCTGATCGAAGCGACCGACACGTAGGGTCGGTCGGCCCATCACTTCGCTTGCGGCGTCGCCAGACTGTCAATCTGAAAGCCGTCGAACATCTCGCATTTAAATAATTGACGTGAGTACTTCAGAGAGAATGGGCGATCCAACGCCGGAGGAGGTGTTCGAACTTATGGCTGACGAGTATGCCCGGGAGATTCTCGCCCAGACGAGTCGGCAGTCGATGTCGGCGCCGGAACTCGTCGACAGTTGTGATGCGTCCGAGCGGACGATCTACCGCCGGCTCGAACAGCTCCAGTCGTTCGGACTGGTCACCGAATCCATGCAGTTGGATCCGGACGGTCACCATCGAACGGTGTACGAGGCGGTACTCGAGACTGTTCGTGTCGACCTCGAGGACGGCCAGTACGAAGTTCGGCTCCAGATCGAAGAAGACACTGCGGATCGGTTCGCTCGTATGTGGAAGGACATCAGGGACGAATAACAATGGGACACGTAACAGGACACATCGAATTGGTCATCGCGAAACTCATCGTTGTCGCGATCGGATCGTTGATCGCGTACCAAGCATATCGGAGCTATCGCCGTCAAAACGGCCCTCCGATGCTGTTCGTCAGCATTGGGTTCCTCTTTATCAGTATCGGGGCCGTTATCGAGGGCATTCTCTACGAATTCGATGTCCTGTCGATTTATCAGGCCAGCGCGATTCAGACAGGAATCGTCGCCATCGGGATGCTGTTCGTCCTGTACTCCCTGTACGGTGGGTCGATGCGAAACGAAATCACGATACGAGAGAGTGAGTAGCGATGCCTGATATCAGCTTCCTCGTGTTGACCGCACTTCGGCTTCTTGTACTTGGGCTCGGGGCGGCGATCACATATACGAGTTACAGAGCGTATCGACGAACGGGCGGACACTATCTCCGCACCGCGGCGATTGGCTTTGGCATCATAACGGTTGGCGTATTCATCGAGGGGGCGTTAGTGGTACTGTTTGACGTATCGATCAGAACCGCCCATATCGTCGAATCAGCTGTTATCGTCGTTGGGTTTGTCGTGCTGTTATACTCGTTTCGACAGTGACGAGATTGTCCAGCACAAGTGAAAAGTATAGCAAGGCCACGACAATCCGGAATTATGAGATCCGACTACGCTGGTTTGTTATCCTGCCGAAGATTCTCACGCCTTCTCTCGAATTCTTCGTCCGAGATCTCTCCCCGTGCATATACTCGCCGAAGTTCCTCTACCGCCTCGTCTGTTTGCTCAGTAGTCTCCGTTCCGAGTGACTGATAGACAAGGTATCCGATCCCGATCACGACGAGCAGGGGAATACCCATCAGCAGAACCATCGCTACCCATCCGCCGGAACTGTCCCACATCCAGCCACCCATATGCGACCAGCCGAACGCGCCCATCACTGGCATCATTACCAGCATCATCACTAGCGGGATGGCTAAGAGACCGAGCAGTACCAACAGTATCGTCCGAGTCAGGGGTTCTGTTTGAGTCATGATGGATTCATCTCAGGCTTCAGCGTCTGTCGCTTCGTATCCGGCTTCCTCGACAGCAGTAGTGAGGACATCGGAGTCTGCCGTCCCTTCGACCGTCGCTGTCTCAGCGTCGTGGTCGGCAGTTGCGGATGTAACCCCGTCAAGAGCTTCGAGGGCTTCCTCGACCGTTTGCTCGCAGTGTTCACAGGACATCCCTTTCACGGTGATTGTTTGACTCATATCCATCTGAATATAGGGGATGCTATTCTTTGTGAGTTGTTGCTTAAATTCCAAAGTAGATAACCGTCTGAACCTACCCGATCAAAAGCGTATCAGCGAGAAAACTATTGTGTCCGGCGTGAGTAGTGAGGCTATGCGCAACTTGGACGAGACCGATTTGAAGATCCTCTCGATGCTGGCCGAAAACGCGCGCCGATCGTTCAGCGAAATCGGCGATGAGGTCAACCTGTCGGGCCCAGCCGTCTCCGATCGAGTCACGCGGTTGCAGGAAGCCGGCATCATCAACCATTTCACGATCGATGTCGACCGATCACAGCTGCGAGCCGGTATTCCCGTCTTGATCCAAGTCGAACTTCCGTCCGGATCACACGAAGCCGCACGGGAACGCGTTCGGGATTCCGACGGCATCGAGCACGTGTTCGTCACCTCCGAAGGCGACATCTGGTTCTATGCCCGCGTCGAAGCGCAAAACGTCCGCGTGTGGGTGGAATCGCTCTTCGACGAGATCGAACCTATCGATTACACCGTCACGTTGATCGACGACGTCGAGTGGACGCCGTCAGTTGAGGGCGTCGAGTTCGCGCTCACCTGTGCCGAATGCAGCAATACGGTCGACAACGAAGGCGAAACGACTCGTATCGACGGTGAAATCTATCACTTCTGCTGTCAGTCCTGCTTGACTCGCTTTGAGGAGCGATATCGACGCTTGGAAGAGGGCGCATAGCACCCTTTGGAATCGAAGTTTTTGGGTGTTCGCTAGACCCAGTCTCGAAACAACAAATCGCCTAAATATGGGGTACGTAGGGTAATACGAGTATGAACACCCGAACAACCAATCTCGACATCCGTGGGATGTCCTGTGCGACGTGTGCCTCGACCATCGAGGATGCCGTCGCCGATCTCGAGGGGGTGCAGTCGGTCGATGTCAACTTCGCGACCGACGAAGCGACCCTCAAATACGATCCCGACGAGGTCGGCCTCGATGAAATCTACGGCACGATTGAGGATGCCGGCTACGAACCCGACCGGACGAAGACGACCGTCGGCATTGCGGGGATGACGTGTGCGACGTGTGCGGAGACGAACGCCGAGACGATCGAGAACGTGCCGGGCGTGCTCGACGCCGACGTCAACTTCGCGACTGACGAGGCGACCGTCGCGTTCAACCCACACGACACGTCGCTGTCGGCGATCTACGACGCGATCGAGGACGCCGGCTACGAACCGGATCGACAGGTCGACGAGCACGGCGACGACCTGACCGAAGAACGCGAGAGCGCCGTCGAGCGCGAACTCCGAACGAAGCGCAAATGGACGATCATCGGCGGGATCATGGCGTCGCCGTTCCTGTTGGTGATGGTCGATATGTTCTATCCGGGCTTTCTGCCCGAAACCATCCTCGGGATCGACACCGGCTGGTACGAGTTCGTCCTCGCGACCGGCCTGATGGCGACGCTGGGGTGGCACTTCCTCAAGGGCGCGTACAAGTCGCTGGTCAACAACCGGCAGGCGAACATGGACACGCTGGTCGCCGTCGGTACCTCCGCCGGCTACCTCTACAGTACGGCCGTTCAGATCGACCTGATCGTCGGTGGGCTCTACTACGAGGCCGTCGCGATCATCCTCTGGTTCATCTACGTCGGCGTCTGGCTTGAGGCCCGCTCGAAGGCGCGCGCCAGCGCGGCGCTCCGTGAACTGCTCGAAATGCAGGCCACGGAGGCGACCATCATCGTCGACGGCGAGGAGCAGGTTGTCCCGATCGAAGACATCGAGGTCGGCGACGTGATGAAGGTTCGCCCCGGCGAGAAGATTCCCACGGATGGCGTGGTCGTCGACGGGCAAAGTGCCGTCGACGAGTCGATGGTCACTGGCGAGTCCGTCCCCGTCGAGAAGAGCGAGGACGATCAGGTCGTCGGGAGCACGATCAACGAGAACGGCGTACTCTTAGTCGAGGCGACGAACGTCGGCGAGGACACGGCCATCCAGCAGATCGTCCAGCGGGTCAAGGAGGCACAGGCGCGCCAGCCCGATATCCAACGGCTCGTGGACAAATTCACCGCCTACTTCGTCCCGGCGGTGATCGTCAACGCGGTTCTGTGGTCGATCCTGTGGCTGGTCTTCCCCGAGACGCTCCACGGCGTCTCCGCGGCGCTCGGGTCGTGGATCCCGCTGCTCGAACCGGTGGGTGGCGGCCCCGTCGCGGGCGGTGTCCCCGTCTTCGAGTTCTCGATCGTCGTCCTCGCATCGGCGATCCTCATCGCCTGTCCCTGTGCGCTGGGGCTGGCGACGCCGATGGCGACAATGGTCGGGTCGACGATCAGCGCGAAGAACGGCGTTCTCTACAAGGGCGCGGACATTCTGGAAAAAGCCCGCGGAATCGATGTCGTGGTCTTCGACAAGACGGGGACGCTCACCCACGGCGAGATGCGACTGACTGACGTCATTCCGGTCGGAGAGGCGATCGAAGGTGATAGCGGATCGACGGTTGCTGACGGTGGAGTCGTCCAAGAAGAGACGATCGTGGACGAAGAGTTCGTCCTCTCTGTTGCGGCGAGCGCGGAATCCGGCTCCGAACACCCGCTCGCGCAGGCGATCGTCGAGGGCGCGAAAGAACGTGATCTGCGACTTGACGAGCCGACGGAATTCGAGAACGTCCCCGGCCACGGGATTCGAGCGACGATCCCACAGGGTGAGGTGCTGGTCGGAAATCGGAAGCTCATGCGGGACAACGGCATCGACCCGACCCCGGTCGAGCACACGATGGAACGGCTGGAACGCGACGGGAAGACAGCGATGCTCGTCGCACTCGACGGCGAACTCCTTGGCGTCGTCGCGAACGCCGACACGGTTCGTGAGAGTGCCAAGGAGACGGTCGCCGAACTTCACCGGCGTGGCTACGAAGTGATGATGCTGACCGGTGACAACGAGCGCACCGGGCGGGCGATCGGCGAGCAGCTTGGCATCCTCGAGGCGAACGTTCACGCCGAAGTGCTGCCCGAGGACAAAGCCGACGAGATCGACGCGATTCAGGCAGACGGCTCGCGGGCGATTATGGTCGGCGACGGCGTCAACGACGCCCCGGCGTTGACCACCGCGCACGTCGGCGTCGCGATCGGCTCGGGAACGGACGTGGCGATCGAGAGCGGCGACATCACGCTGATGCGCGACGACCCGATCGACGTGATCAAGGCGATGCGGATCGCCGACGCGACGATTTCGAAGGTGCGCCAGAACCTCTTCTGGGCGTTCGCGTACAACACCACGCTGATCCCGATCGCGTCGATCGGGCTGCTCAACCCCGCGCTAGCGGGGATCGCGATGGCAGCCTCCAGCGTCTCGGTCGTCTCGAACAGCCTCGCGTTCATGAAGTGGGATCCCCACGACGACTACGTCTTCCTGCCGTTCAGACCGTTTGTGTGGGCGTACCACCAACTCGCTGGCATCTCGAACTAGGAGGATTCACTCGTGACCGAAGCTCCCTCACATCGGTTGTTCGCTGCGATATACGATCCAGCGACGTGGCTCGCAGAGCGCACGATACTTCGTCCCCATCGCGAGTATCTCGTAGAGAATCTCGAGGGACGCGTTCTCGATCTCGGGGCAGGTACGGGAGCGATGTTTCCGTACTTCGCCGAAGCCGCCAGCTCTGGATACTCTTTCGATGTTTTTGCCATCGAGCCTGATCCCCACATGCGGAAACAAGCACAGAATCGAGCCGAGAGGCTCGATCTGGACATCGACATCCGATCCGGTGTGGCCGAGTCGTTGCCCTATGCTGACTACTCATTCGACGTCGTCATCGCTTCGATGGTGTTCTGTACAATTCCGGACGTCGAGACGGCGATCGACGAAGTCGTCCGCGTTCTGAAACCGGGTGGCGAGTTCCGGTTTCTCGAACACGTCGCCGATGACGGGTGGCGACGGCGACTACAGGGCGTGCTCGCACCGCTCTGGAAGACGGTCGCCGGCGGCTGTCACTTGACACGTCGGACGCCATCACTATTCGCTCAGGTGGAGGAACTGGATATCGTCGAACTCGAACGGATGTCGATTGGCGTGACGCCAGTTCGTCCGTTCGTTCGTGGACGGCTCGTACACAGACGGAGCGAGGGACTCGTCGGTGGATCGACAGCGATCAAGAATGCGCTCGTAAACTCATGATCACCACGCGAAGATCAATCCGAACGCCGCAACGAGTCGTGATGGGTCGGGTAGAGACGGTCGTCGTCGATTCGCTACCGGAGGAGGATGACAGATGATTTGGGAGATACTGACGACGATCGCGGAGGGCCTCATTCTTGCAGTGGACTTCCTATGGCAGGCGCTGTGGGCCCTGTTGCTCGGATTTATGATCTCGGGTGCGATCCAAGCGTTCGTCTCCAAAGAAGGGATGGTCAACTACATGGGCGAGCCCGATCTGAAATCCGTCCTCTATGCGATGGGTTTCGGTACCGCCTCGACCTCCTGCTCGTTCGGGGACATCGCCGCGACGAAAACCCTGTTCAAGAAAGGGGCACACATCATCCCGGCCGTCGCGTTCAAGATCGCCTCGACGAACTTCGTCATCGGGCTGACATTCGTGATCTGGGCGCTGTTGGGCTGGGAGTTCGCTGTTGCGCAGGCGGTCGGCGCGCCGATCTTCATTCTGATCGCGATCGTTCTCGTCCACCTCTGGATCCCGTACGACGAAACCCAACAGGCCAGAGAACGGCTCCTCAAGGAAGAACAGCCGGTCGTCACGGATCCAGTCTGTAAGATGCGTCTCAACCGCGAAAACGGGATTCCACACGAACACAAAAACGAGACAGTCTACTTCTGCTCGAAGGGATGTAAGCGACTCTTCGAGCAGAACCCGGACACGCACACGACGTCTTGGAAGGAGAAGATCACGTCGGTGAACGGGTGGGTCGAAGCCGCGAACCAGACGAAGAAGGATCTCAAGATGCTCTGGAAGGAGCTGGCGATCGGCTTCCTGTTGGCGGGACTCGTCGCAGCTGCGGTTCCCCAGACCATCTGGACGCTCCTGTTCGAGGGCGGCGGCGCGGGCGTGACGCAGGTCGCCTACAACAGCGTGCTCGGGCCGCTCATCTCGGTGGCGACGTTCGTCGGCTCGATGGGGAACGTCCCGCTCGCTGCGGTGCTGTGGGGTTCGGGATTTGCCTTTGCGGGTGTCATCGCGTTCCTGTATGCCGACCTGATCGTCCCGCAGTTGATCCGGATCTACCGGAAGATCTGGGGGAAGAAGATCGGGACGCGTATCTCGATCATCCTCTTTGTATCGATGGCGACGACCGGGTTCATCGTGTATTACCTGTTCGCTGCGGTCGGCCTCATTCCCGACGCCACATTAGAACCAACGGGAGATGGTGTGACGATTCTCGGCTTCGAACCCGTGACGATCCTGAACGTGGTATTCCTCTTGATCGGTGCAGGGTTCCTCGCTCTGCTCGTGAGAGGCAGAAAAGGCGCTCCCGGCGATCGAGCCGTGGAAGACCCGGTGACTGGCACCGACATCACGGTCAAGAGCGCCGACTACTGTACGGTACACGACGAATCGATCTACTACTTCGAAAGCGACGATTCACGAACACAATTCCAAGATTCTCCAGAGGCATATCTGTAATCGATTCTCGCTGTCTTGTGAAGCGTTCTTCTGAATGAGGAAAAAGTGTCTTCGGTTGGTTTCGCTCGATTACTCCTCGTCGACCGGCGTTTTGACAATCGTCACTGGTCGCTCTGCCATATTGGCGACCCGCTCGGCAACACTTCCGAGTAGCCGCCGGTACTCACCGGATCGGTTCTTCGAACCGATGACGGTCAGATCGATGTTCGCCTCGTCCATGTAGTGGAGGATTTCAGCGTGCGGGACGCCGTGACGGATGATCGGTTCCGTCTCGACACCCTCGTCTTTCGCTCGGTCGGTGATCTCTTCGACGGCATCCTGTCCGGCCTGTTCGAGTGCTTTTTCTAACCCCTCGAACTCGTGGACGTATTCGTCGCCGGGATACGAG
Source organism: Natronosalvus hydrolyticus (assembly GCA_025517525.1). Taxonomy (GTDB): domain Archaea; phylum Halobacteriota; class Halobacteria; order Halobacteriales; family Natrialbaceae; genus Natronosalvus; species Natronosalvus hydrolyticus. Next base: position 532,860 of record JAOPJZ010000001.1, on the reverse strand, counting down.
CTGTATGCATCCGAGTCGACGACGTAGAGGACGTGTAACTCTGCATCGTACCGTTGGGCAGCGTCAATGGCGTGGTCAATTGCGCGGTCAACGCCGGGGCTCATGTCCGTCGGCAGCAAAAGTCGATCGTACATCGCTTGATCTCATTCTACACGTACCGACTACTTGTTTTTACCCGTATTTTCAACCGTTCCAGAAAATAGTCCCGACTTTGACAACCCCAACCAGATGGCTGAAATTCTTGAGCCAACGGCATTCTCGGCGTCATCCGGCAAATCAGGCCAGCTATTATGACTACTCGGAGCAAATCAGTTTTTATGTCAACCACGGATCCACTCGCACGCACGCTACTGATCATCGTTGCCATCGTTCTGATCGTCCCGTTTCTCATGATGCTCCTCGCGATGCCGATGATGGGAATGGTCGGTTGGGGCCATATGGGGGATTGGAATGGCACTGGAGGGATGCGGTGGTCGTGGCTACTCATGTGGGCGGTCTTCCTGTTAATCGTTCTCGGGGGTGGCTACCTGTTGTTCAAGGCTGTGCAATCACAGGACGGACGGCAAACTGACGAAGCACTTGAGGAACTTCGACTCGCGTACGCTCGCGGTGATATCTCCGAGGAAGAGTTCGAGCAGCGAAGCAAACGCCTCCGGCGAGATGAGTAGGTGAGTCAATCTCAATGTCCGACCACAGCCACGAACACGACGGCCACACCGAGGAGCATGCTCCAGACTCACAGGTATCCGACGAGCGATTGACGGATCGACGCTGTCCCTGTTGTCGAGTCTGTAATCTGAACGTCGAAGACGAGACCGGCGACGAGCGGTCAGAAGAGACGCACGCCGAATACGCCTCTCGTCACGAAGCAGAAACGGGCTCTGAAGACGAGCACGCGCCCCATCACGATCACGACGCCCACGCCGACGATCACGACCACGGCGCTCACGTCGACCACTCCGGGCACGAGGAGATGTTCAAGCGTCGGTTCTTCGTTTGCTTCCTCCTCGCGATCCCGGTGTTGGCGTACAGTCCGATGCTACAGGAGTGGTTCGGGTTCACTGCGCCGGCGTTCCCGGGAAGCGTCCTCGTCGGCCCGGTACTCGGTACGCTCGTGTTCCTTTACGGCGGGATTCCGTTCCTCCGGATGGGCGCTGTCGAGGCCCGCAAACGAGAGCCGGGAATGATGCTGTTGATCTCGCTGGCGATCACCGTCGCGTTCGTCTACAGCGCGGCTGCCGTCGCCTTCGATATCGGCGAGCCGTTCTTCTGGGAACTCGTGACGCTGGTCGTCATCTTCCTGCTCGGTCACTGGATCGAGATGCGCAGCGTCCGTCGAGCGTCGGGCGCGCTGGACGAACTGGCCGAATTGATGCCTGACACGGCCGAGCGTATCACGGAGAGCGGCGACACCGAGGACGTTCCCGTCGACGAGCTAGCGGCTGATGATCTCGTACTCGTCCGGCCGGGGGCGAATGTCCCGGCCGATGGCATCGTCGAAGAGGGCGAGTCCAACGTCAACGAGGCGATGATCACCGGCGAGTCTCGCCCTGTTGGGAAGGAGCCGGGCGACGAGGTGATCGGCGGGACGACCAACGGCGACGGCAGCTTGCGCGTTCGCGTGACTGCAACGGGTGACGAGACGACCTTGTCGGGGATCGTGCGACTGGTTGAGGAAGCCCAACAGAGCAAGTCGCGCACGCAGGTGCTCGCCGACAGGGCCGCGGGATGGCTGTTCTACGCCGCGCTTGGAGTCGCCGCACTCACCGCCGTAGCGTGGACGATCGCGGTCGGCTTCGGGCTCCCGGTCGTCGAACGCGTCGTCACGGTGCTCGTCATCGCCTGTCCGCACGCGCTTGGACTCGCGGTGCCGCTGGTGGTTGCGATCAACACGACGATGGCCGCCAACAACGGGATGCTCATCAGGGATCGGATCGCGATGGAGGAGGCCCGCAACCTCGATACTATCGTCTTCGACAAGACGGGCACGCTCACGAAAGGCGAGCAAGGCGTCGTCGACATCGAGACGACGACCGGCTGGGACGAGGATGCTGTCCTTTCGTTGATGGCGGCCGTCGAGAGCGACTCCGAACATATGATCGCCGAAGCGATCCGAGAGGACGCCCGGGAGCGGAAGCTGGATGTCCCCGATGCCCACGGCTTCGAGGCACTGAAAGGCCGGGGCGTCCGTGCAACCGTCGAGATGGATGCCGCTGCCCTTCCCGGCGCGGAGGCGAGCGGCGGACAGGATGGAGAGACGGTGTACGTCGGGGGGCCAAACCTACTTCGCCACCTCGATGTCGAACCTGACGATTCGCTCGTGGCATTCAGCGACGAGGCCGGCGAACGCGGACAGGGCGTCGTCTATCTGATCCGTGACGGCGAGGCGATCGGGGCGGTCGCCCTCGCGGACGTCATTCGCGAGGAAAGTCGTGAGGCGATAGACGCGCTTCACGCGATGGACGTCAAGGTGGCGATGCTGACCGGTGACAGCGAAGACGTCGCGCGCGCCGTCTCCGAGGAACTCGGCATCGACGAGTACTTCGCGGAAGTGTTGCCCGACGACAAGGACAAGAAGATCATTGAGCTTCAGGAACAGGGCAACCTCGTGGCGATGGTCGGTGACGGCGTCAACGACGCCCCTGCGTTGACCCGGTCGGACGTGGGCATCGCGATCGGCTCCGGGACGGATGTCGCCGTCGAATCGGCCGACGTCGTTCTCGTCGAAAACGATCCGCGAGACGTGGTGAAGCTCGTCCGGTTGAGCCGCAAGAGCTACCGCAAGATGCAGGAGAACCTCGTGTGGGCGGCCGGCTACAACGTGTTCGCGTTGCCGCTGGCAGCGGGCGTTCTCGCGCCGATCGGAATCTTGCTCTCGCCGGCCGTGGGTGCCGTGTTGATGTCGGCCAGTACGGTCATCGTCGCGATCAACGCCCAGTTCCTCAAACGCGCAGATCTCTCTGAGTGATCCCCGATGAAAGAATACCGCTGGCTCTCAAGGCTACCGGAGGCGCTTCCCGCGGTCTTTAGCGGCCTCGTCTTCGGATGGCTCGCCTCTCAATAGCTCAGTTGGCTCTTGGTGATTTCGCTGAGCGTCGCAGTTCTGGCTGGAGTGCATCTGTTCGTACCCAACGGAAGACCGCCGTAGATCGGTCTCGCCGTCGCGTATATCGTGGGCGGTCTCGTTGCTGGATCCCTGCTGGTGGGGTTCATGATCCCCGATGGAACGCCCGACGGAGTACTATCGTTCAGAAATACCTCTATGGTACCGGAACCCGTAACTATCTAATTACTTGCATCTTATAATCAACTATGTCATCGGATAATGTGCCGGACTCATTTCTCATTCACTCCGGATTGGATATATCTTATGCGAATCCTGTGTTCTGTACGCTCCTTGGGGCTGAAGCACGACGAGAGGTTACAGAACTGTCGCTGACGGAGTTGGTACTATCCGAATATCACGCTGGACTCTGTGAGCAAGTGGCGCGCATCGAGAATGAGGATGCACCCGCACTGGGTATAACCGTAGAACTTCGAACGCTTACTGGACAGTCCCAACGCGTTATTATGGTGAGTTCACTGATCGAGTGGGAGGGCACCCAACAGGTTCAAACCTCGGTATTCCCGATAGCTGAGGCGGATTCGCCGGTTGGTCGCTTACTCCGTGATCGCGCAATGGACGAAGCCCCAATCGGCATCACAATCTCGGATCCGTCTCAATCCGATAATCCGCTTATTTACGTCAACGATGGATTTTGTGAGCTAACGGGCTATCCTCAGGGCGAAATCCTTGGACAAAACTGTCGGTTCCTACAGGGCGAAGCCACACGAGAGGAACCAGTTTCCCGGATGCGGGCCGCGATCGACGCTGTAGAACCTGTCACAGTCGACTTGCGGAACTACCGAAAGGACGGTTCGATGTTCTGGAACCGCGTTACTATCGTCCCGATCCGATCGGAGTCGGGAGAGGTCACCAATTTCCTCGGATATCAACAAGACGTGACCGCCGAAAAGCGATTCGAGCAGGATATGTCACTCTTCAAAAAGCAGGCCGAAGGATCCGACAAAGCCATCATGATCACCGATCCTGATGGGACTATCGAGTATATCAATCCGTCTTTCGAGCGATTGACCGGATATACGGCTGCTGAAGCGATTGGACGCAATCCAAGCATCCTCAAATCCAGCCAGCAAAATGATGACTTTTATGCAGAGCTGTGGGAGCATATCACGGCTGGTGATATTTGGGAAGCCGAACTAACGAACCAGACCAAATATGGAGAACTCATCGAAATAAGCCAAAAGATCATTCCGGTTACGGACGAACAGGGAGATATCACACATTTTGTGGGAATCGAACAGGATATTACCGAAAAGACACTCACAACACAGACGCTGGATGTCCTCAATCGGGTGCTGCGACATAATTTACGGAACTCATTAAACGCCATCGACGGCCACGCAGAACTGCTAGAACACACAGATCTAGATCCGGAAGCACGACGTGCATCGATCAAAGCGATTCGAGACCAAACCACATCGTTGGAAAAGATTGCTGAAAAGACAGCGGATATCCGCAAGATCTGGGAGCCAACTGAAGACCACCAGACATGGGATCGACTCGATATCGAAGCTCTCATCGAAACGTATCAGAGACAGTATCCAGACGCAAACATAATTACGGTGAATAACAAAATTAAAGAAATTAACGTTCGAAACGCGAATCTGTTTAAGCAAGCTATGGATGAGGCGGTCGACAACGCGATCAAACACACCGACCAGTCGCCGCCGGAAGTAACGATTACGATACACCGAGACTCTGACGCACGCTTGGTACGCATATCCGTCGCCGACAACGGTTCCGGGATTCCAGAAATCGAACAACACGCGATCGAATCCGGAAAAGAAACGCCGCTGAATCATGGTCTCGGTGTGGGCTTTTGGCTAATGGAGTGGGCGGCGACTGTTCTTGGTGGAGAGTTGGTGATCACCGACAATGAGCCGCGAGGCAGCGTAGTGACATTTCAACTACCAAACCCGGATCGAAGTGCCCTCTGAACGTCAACTCAAATCCGAAATAAAACCACACTGCTTCTCAATCATCTAGATAAAAGTCTACAGATCGTGACTATCCAAATTGAGTGATCTTCTACTCGCTTGACCACCAACGCGTTGACTGAGAATCTTAGTTAGAATTGGTGTCTCGTATGGAGATCGTAATCAAAGGTTGACAGAGACAACATTCGAATCAAGACATACAAAGAATGAGTCTTAGTCATTCGCCTACCTTCGTTTCCACAGCGTTTCGATGCGTTCCTCGATACGACCGAGAACGAGGCAACATACGTCGCGATGGTCTCCCGGCCACTCAGCGTCCTCCGCGTTACGCCGGCTGGCGTCGGGCGGCGGATGAAAGTGATCCCGCGAGTTGTGCGCGTTCGGGTGCCGATCCCACCGACACTCCCAGACACCATCCTGACGCTTCTCTTGGTAATGGACGTTGAAGTCATCGTTGCGATACCAGCGAATCTCGAAGCGAGCTGACGCGTCGTTTGGATAGTACTCGTCGGCGAGTTCGACGCGTAGGTGCAGCCGCTCCTCAACGATCTCCGCCGACTCGAACATTCTTAGGCCGACGAATCGAGACCGCATTCGCTCCAATACCGACCTGTCAATTGGCGCGGGGCTCGCGCCGTCGTTCGCCGGCACCATCGTCAGGTGTGCGATGGAGCCGTAGAGCCGGCCGCCTTTCTGCGGGCGCGCTCGTGGAGGCGGCGTTCCTCGATGGCCGTGGCCCAATCACCGAGATCCACGTACACTTCGTCTACCCCCTCCGCGTCGGATTCAAGCACATCGACATCGGCAGGCGAGTCAGCACCGTATTCATCGCGGTACCGTTCGATCTTGTTGGTGAGTTCCGATACACGGGTCTGCAATTCGTCGAGGCTGTTCTCCCGCGCCAGTTCGTTCACCCGCCGCCATTCGAAGTAGTCGTCGTTGCGCTCGTACCTGACCGGCCGGCCCTCGTGCCGGACGACGATGCCGAGGTCGGCGTAGAAGGACAGGTGCGTCCGCGCCGACTCGTCCGAACAGTCCGCTCGCTCGGCGATCTCGGCGGCCGTCATCGGTTCCCGGGCGTGCAACACCGCGCCGTAGACCCGTTGCTTCGTGTCCTCACCTTCGAAGGGCCTATCGAACGGGGGTGGGCCGTCCCGGCGAGCTTCGTCTGCCATACTCTCATCAACGAACTTAGCACACATATTTCTTTCTCTGGACAAAATATGTTACCTTCTGGATTCACTTGACCACCCGGAAATCTCACCGCGGCTTCTGGAACCCGTTCCGCATCACTCCCGAACGTACCGTTGACGCATCATCTCTGGATACAGCAAGAAGGTACTCCGATTGGCTCGCGAGCCGGACTGCGCGTACATCTCGATGTCGCTCTCGTGCTCCTGTACAGACTTGATGACGCGATCCACGCAACTGTCTGCGTCCCACATCTCTTCGTCGATCATCAAAGCGATGTTTCTCGCAGCGCCGATGCGGATCCCGTTTGTGACTTCTTCGAGATCAACGTCGTCGGCCACGTCATAACGTTCGACGACTTTGTCGACCTCTGGAACGAGCGCGTCGAAGAGTCGGTCTACGTCGTCACCGGGGACACCGCGACTGGTCAACCCGCGACGGGCCTCGTCAACACGATCGTACTCCGAACGTTCCATACGCTTCCGTCTCGAGTCGAAGGCGATAAGGGCCGGCGTCAGGCTGCTGAGCAGCTTTTACGTGGTGTCGGTCACACGAGACGCGTGCCCGCATTCGCGGGGGCGGGCTTACGGTGCGTGGAGGTATCGGGCGGCGGTCACACCCGAACTTGAGCGTTCAGGAGGAGTCACCGCCGCATCCCTTTCCATTCACCCGTCAAACGGCTCGACTTGAACCACCTCATCATCAACGACTACGTTGCAGCCTTCGTAGCTGAACTGGATCTGTACGTCTCCGTTCCCACCGGTGAGTTGATTCAAAGCATCTCCGTCGACGTGGTTGTGCAACGGTTCCAAATCCTTCGGCCTCTCGTCCGTCGCCGCGGCAACCGCTTCGACGACTGCGGTGATTGCGTCGTCATCCATTTCGCGTTTGAACGCTTCGTCCCCCATCGTTCGATTAGTTGAAGGTTTGCAGAGACGATTATTAAGAGTACCGAAGAATGTGGCTTTTTTGAGTGTCCTCCAGAGTCCTTAGAGTTGCCTTAGTCTATCTGTAGTTATCTATCGGTAACTTATAACTACCTCAAAGCCACAAATATGGATATATGTCTGGGAAGGCGATTGCCGGACGGAACGCGAACGACGAACCGATCTGCGGCGAATGCAAGAACGTCGTCAACGCTAACTCGACTATTTGCACGTCGTGCGGTGCAGACCTCTATACCAGACTGGGGATGGGCGTTCGCAGAGTCATTTTCGGCCTCGGAGTCGTGGCGGCGTTCCTCGGACTAGTCTTCGCGTTAGATGGAGGAGCGTCGTTGATCCTCGGTGCGGTGTTCTTCGTGGTCGGCGGGGTGTTGCTGTACGCATGGCGGGACATGGTTCGAACTGCTCCAAACCGCGACATCCGACTGCGCGAACGGTTCCCGATCTGAGCGAGGCTGCCGCGCAGATCCTTATCCGAAACGGCTCGAGACGAGGGGATTATGACAGGGAATGACCGCGAACCCAGCGAGGAGATGGAGGACTTGATGTTGACGATGCAGATCGTGCTCAACAATCACGAGTCGCTCGAAGAAGCGTTGGAGGAGGGCGACGAAGTTGAACGGATGAGGACGGTGGGGAACTACCTCGCGTCGATCAACACGCTCACACGTCACAGCTATCGGGTCGCGGAAGAGATCGACGGAGAAATCGCGGAACGGTGTCGTAATCAGCTGGACGATTGGTTCGACAGTAAGTGAAGTGACTACACCGCGCGCGACAGGTTGAGTTCTCCGTCGAGGTATTCTTCTCCTTTCGAGGTCGTGGTGTAGATACCGTTGCCGAGATTTTCGAGCAACGCATCGTCGGCGAGTTCCTGACATCGCCTGCCGACGTACTTGCTGTTGTACTCCATTCCGAGTTCGGCGAGGCCGTCCGTGATCTGCGAGGGTTGGCGGGGGCCTTGTTCCGACAGAAACTCCAAGATCCGATCATCGAGGATCGTCATCCACTCGGCGTGCTTCCTCATACCTCAAAACGTGTGTGCTGCCCGCTTAGAACCGCTGAATGGGCACTTTTAGAAGGTTTAGAGATATGTTTAGATGCCTTTCGGACATTTTTAGTTGGAAGAATTCGACGTGTCCCGTGATGACGGAAGAAGAACCGCAGCCGAAGGTGAAGCGTCGCACGTCGGACTAATAGGAAGAAGAGTCAGGAGAAGAGTCCTGACAACAGATTGGTCGTGAGATTGTAGCCTTTGTCCAACTAGCCACGGTAGATGTAATTGCTACTGCATCGCTTTTACCCAGCCGGGAACGTGAGATGGTTCTTCTTTTCCCCCTTCCCACTCGTTCTCGCGGAGGTACTCTTCGAAGGTCTGGGGTGTGAAGCCGAACTCGCGTTCTACGCGACGAATGTTCGCCGTGAACGACGTGTGCCCGCCTTCGTTGATGAAGTGATCACACATGATTGCGAACTCCTCGCCGAATTCCTCTTCGGCCTCATCCAACGGAACGTAATACGGCTCGACAGCTTCGTCAGTCACCTCGCTGATGATATCTACCGTCTCCTTCAAGGTCAAGAGATCGCTGGCGATAGTGTACTCGTTGCCGGCGAATTCCTCCGTATTGTCGAGGGAAACCGCAGAGGCCCGGCCGGTGTCGTGATACGTTGTCTGGTAATGGTGGGTTTCCTCGTCGAGAGGGAACGCCAGCACGCCGTCTTCGACACCGATGGTTTCCCAATTCTCCATGAAGTACACCGGCTTCAGCGCGGTGTAGGGTACTCCGGTTTCACTAAGTCGCTCTGAAACGACGCGGTGCGATTCGATATGCGGAACATCAGTCTCTTTCTGTTGATCGCCAGCACCGCTGTACACGACGTGCTCAAGACCGTCAGCTTCCTCGATGGCCGCTGCGAGGTTCTCACCCAATTCGATGTGAGCGTCATAACCCACCGCCCAGAAATTAATCGTTGCCCACACCTTGTCCGCCCGGTCGAGGTATGGCTGGAGCGTCTCGGGATCCGCAAGATCGCCCTCCACGAGTTCCGCGCCAAGTTCGGCGGTTGCCTGTGCGTGATCGGTCGATGTGTCTCGCGTCAGCGCGAGGATCTCATAGTCGGTACCGATGTCGTTGAGTTGTTCAATAACGGCCTGTCCTTGATTCCCGGTGCCACCGACGACAAGAATCGTGTCAGCCGACATACGTCATCCGAACTGTATGCAAGCAACCTGTAAAAACGCAACTCTTCATCCCGCAGTATCACGGATAGAAGACACGAAAAGAGACCTCGGACGAGTCCGGATCGAGGGGTTCTGCTTCGTTTGTCGATATGTGTTCGTTCAACTATCGGACGGATCGATATTGACGTTGCGACTGAAGACGTTGCCCGGGTCGTACTCTGCTTTTATTTCGGCGAGACGGCCGTAGTTGTCGCCGTAGACCTGTTTTGACCAGTCTTCCCAGTCTCGTTCATCAACGCCGGTGAAACCTGCATAGGCGCCTTCGGAACCGGCTCGACGGAGTTGGCGCTCGGTCTCGGCTGCCCAGTCGAGGGTCGGCTGATTCTGGTAGTCCTCCCAGTTGCCCTCGATGGTGATCATGTACTGCTTGTCGTCCCACGCAAAGGCCGCGTCAGCGCCGTGACCGACGTTGCCACCGAGCGGCCAGACACCGATGGCCGCCATCGGCGTAGGCGCCTCTCCTTTCCGCTCGAAGATGATGTCGTGGATCTCGTCGGTCATCTCATCGACGAACACCGAGCGATGGGTGTACTTGCGCCCCCACGGGTACATCTGGGTGCCGAGGTCGTGGAGCATTTCGTAGGGCATCACGTCGCTCATATCGATTAGCGGCTCGGTGACATTTCGGAGCGGTTCGATCACTTTCTCTCCCTCTTCGGGATCGCCTGCGTAGCACCCCAGAATACAGACGGCGTCCTTGCCGATGAGTTCGTCCGGCATCGGCGGCAGTCCGGGGACGTGGGCGTCGAGCAAAATGGTCGTCAGTTCTTCGGACGCGTCGGCGAGGACTTCTCGGTGCGTCTCGAACACGTCTTTGACTGCATCACGGGGATAGAAGATGCCGAGGCCCTGCACGAGCGGGCCGATTTCGTACAGCTCGAACTCGAAGCTGGTGACGACGCCGAAGTTGCCGCCGCCACCGCGAACCGCCCAGAACAGATCCTCGTTGGTTTCGGGCGAGGCCTTCACCACCTCGCCGTGAGCGGTGACGACTTCCACGCTACGGAGGGCGTCGACGCCGAGGCCGTGCTTGCGGCGCATCCACCCGATGCCGCCGCCCAGCGTCGAGCCGGGGATGCCGACATCGCCGGCGCTGCCAGTCGGGATGGCGAGGCCGTGGGGCTGCGTCTCAGCGTGGACATCCTCGGCGCGGGTGCCGGGCTCGACGCGGACGGTCTGCGCCTCGGGATCGACGTGTACGCTGTCGAGGTCTTCGAGATCGATGACGAGGCCGCCCTCGACGACGGCACTACCGGCTTGGTGGTGAGCGCCGCCGCGGATCGAGAGTTCGAGATCGTTGTCGCGGGCGAAGTTGATGGCGGTCGCCACGTCGGTCGCGCCTTTGACGCGGACAACTATGGCGGGGTACTTGTTGATCAGGCCGTTCCACACGTTGCGTGCGTCCTCGTACTCCTCGCTGTCCGGCAGGATCAGGTCTCCGCGGAGGTCATCGTCGAACTCTTTGAGAGCGTCTTCGGCTACCGATGCAACCACTCCGAGTGGATGTTTCTGCGCAGTCATCAATCGCTTCATCGTATCCGATGCGTTCATATGCAGCGGGTGAATCGCTGGCTCAGTTCCTGAATCAGAGGACGCGGTTCAAGTGTGATTTTTGCGAGAGGTATTGGAGAATATTCTCGTTGACTACGCAGTAACGGTCATACTATGCCCCGTCTGCTCGTGTCGGGTTTTCGGCTTCCTCTGGCAGTTGGTCTTGCAATTCGTCATCGACACAGCGGGCTTCAGCTCGGATCCGGTCAAACAGTCCCTTGACCCATTTGTGCAACTCTATGGATTGGTTGACGATGGTACCCTCGATACCCCCTTCAGAGTAGATGACGATGAGGACGGTGAATCCGTCGTCTGCGTCAACGCAGATGAGACCGAATGCCGGGCCATCACCGACGTACAGCGAAGAGGCAGACCGAGCGGCTATCGTCGAGAGTTCGTCATCATACTCCGTTTTGAGACGATTGTAGGTCTCCTCGTTGAGGACGATTGCCATCTCGTTCCCAATATCGACAGCATTTCGATACCAGACGCGTGGAAGGTTTGGGTTGATGATCGTCGGGAAGTACGCGATCGTATCCCCCTTGTTCTCTCGCATCGTCTCCTCCACGACCTCGGGTGGTTTGAACGCGCCGTGCTCGCTTCGAAGTACTATATCGGCCCCTTCGATCAATTCGATGGGAGGCGGATCGGCCTCGGGGAAGGCCTGAACGAGCGATTTCGTCGACACGAGCGTTTTGATTTCCGTTCGGTAGTTCTGAAACCGGCGAACGGAAAGCTCCCCGAATCTGGTTGCCGCGTATTTTCCATTCTGCTTCTCGACGAGGTCTAAGTTCTCGAGCGTGCCGAGGGCTCTCGTGATCGTCGATCGAGAGAGTTCTAATTCTTCTACGAGATCTCGAGGATATAACGGTTTCTCGGAGAGTTGTGCAAGAACATCTGATCGTTTTTCAACGATACTCAAAATGTCGTGCACGTCGTCCTCCTCTCTCATCCTGATAGTAGAAATGTCCATACCGAAGCCAAATAAATGACACTACCAATTTTCGTTTCTATTAATCGCAATTATGTGGCTGTTATCATCGCTTTTCACACACCTATTTCGCAGATTTACACAGTATGGCTCACAGAGTGAATCAGTTGCCCACTCCGTGAATATACGCCGAAGACACGGGAAGAAAGGGTGAGATGCACGATTCTGAACCTCGGCTGAAGCGTCGCTCGTTGATTGTGGCCACCAGTTCCGTTGTGACCGTTGGACTCGCCGGTTGTCTTGGTGGAGACGATGATACCGACGGAACTGAGGGAGACGATTCGGATACCGACGCAGAAAGCGACAGAGAAAGCAGCATAGAGGGAGATATAGATAGCGTTGAGTACGAAGGCGAAACGCTGGTTGCGTTCTTAGAGCAAGAGCACGATGTTGATCGGTTAGATGTGCTCTCAGAAGATGGCTCTAGGGTTGACACAGCCAACATAGGAACCGAAACACGGATTGAACTATTCGATATCATTAGCGAGCCCGAAATCTTCTCACTGGACAATCCCGAGAACACCGGGGTGACACTTACTATTCTAGCAGTTGATAACGAAGATGAAGAAGTAGGGGAGGCAGAAATCGAGTATGCTCCTGAAGTGGAACTTGAAGACTTAGATATCGATTTCCGCGAGGGCGATATTCAGTTAACAGTAACCAACACTGGAGAAGGCCCTATAAAACTGAGTACGGACGTAGGATTCACTGAAACAGTCGAAATAACCCCGGAGGTGGATTATGCAACAGATGATGCAGGCGAACCTCTAGTAGACACAACGATTAGCTATCCTCATTTTGAGCTGACTGACGAAAGTCTGACAGAAGAAGAAGGTACCATGGTCGAAGGTAGTGAAACCGAACAAATAACAAGAGAATCCGAACCAATTATTGGTTCAGTTATTGTCTCCCCAGATTCCAGAACGCGAGCAGCAGATCACTCTGAACTTGAGTATGTCTTTGTGACTGAACCAATAGAGGATGAAGAAGTCCCAGTAGACCGAACTGAGATTACTGTTGGTTTCGAAGCTGAGTTGAACGCTGAGCCCTCACAACAGGAGGAGATCTATGAGGCAGAAATTACTTTTTCAAATATAATCGGACACAGAGACGAAGGGCAAGAGCGAACGGGAGGATACACTCATAATATCGATCTTGATGCTGGAGATGCTGAGATTGTGTCATTCGAAGATGACTGAATAGTTAGTATACTCGGCTAATGGATTTTGAGACTCTTGTGACCGATGTACTCAACATTGGTCAAATAGGCATATAGCAGGGTTCAAAATCTGATCTTTCACAGAATTTGTTCGGGAACCTAATAAGTCTAGTTTCAGTAATCGGCTTTGATTGACCTTGTGGAAAGTAACATCGAAGAATTCACATTGTGGAACATTATCGCAACACAATATGTCGGATGTGACGACTGGAGATCGCATTTGGCGGTCGGCTCTGGCCCTTCTGACGCGACAGGAATCCGTGACGGTCTCGGAAGTGAGAGAAGAGATGGATGACCCACCTCCTCGCCAAACCGTTTATCGCCGCCTCGATTCGATGACGGATCTAGACGTGCTGGAAAAAGACCCGGGCAGAGGTTCTGCCCCATCGGTCTATCACGATCCGCACGCGGACAGGCGGCCGGAGACCGGTGAGGAGCGGCCGCGGGAAATCGACTACCCGTTGTACGTCCGTAACGTGGGAGGCCGCGAACCCGATGGAAGTCCGACATTTATCGGGCCGTGGACGTTCTCGGCGAGGATGGTGCGTGAGGTTGTGGAGGACGCCATCGAGGGAAGAACGCTGAACGCGTGCGCTGGAAAGACCGAGTTGAGCCACGACGTCGAGATCGTCCGCAACGATCTCAATCCGGAAATGGATGCAGACTACCACTACGACGTGATGGAGATAGACGAGCACTTCGACGAGGAGTCGTTTGACTCGGTGGTGTTTGACCCCCCTTTCGATCAAGAGCAGGCGCGGGAGCATTACGACGGGATGCACGACACCCGACGAGGCCCTGCGAGGCGGAAGTTGATGGAGTTGGTGCGGCCGGGAGGGGTGTTTCTGGAATGCGGTTGGAACGACCACGGCCCCGGACTGGGGTATGACGATTCGTGGTATCGGGAGGAGTGTCATCGGTACCGACGAGGGCCGTCGTATCAGCCGATGTTCCTGACGGTGGATCGGAGGAGGAGTCTGGTCTGAACATCCCGTCGAACAGACCAATACCGTAGAGCGAGATGTAGAAGTCGAACTCAAAACGAGGTAACGAACGACCGTCTTCTCCGATCGACGCGTTCCCTTACAACCGTCGCTACACGTCTTGTCGTACGTCCGCTTCAGAACCAGCGTCCCTTGTCGCCGCGTCCGCTTCCGCGCGTCCGTTCTCGTCCGTTCAGTTTCGCTACGTCAATATGACGGCACGTATCCGTCGTAGTCAAGCGCATCAGCCATCATCTGACGACGTTCGTTGACGGTCTCGCATCGTCTGTCGACGGTACTCGAGTTGGGGTCACGCGTTAGGTGTTTCGCCACTTGCGTCCAATCGATGTCTCCGGCGATGGCTTCGTCGACTTCGTCTTCGCGCTCCTTGAACGTGTAGTAGATGTCGATGACCTCGCCCCAGAACGACGGCTTGTGGTGCGCGTGCTCGACGTGGCCCAGCTCGTGGATGATCAACATCAACCGACGGTTTACGTCCCAGTCGATCCACTTCTGACGGTTGATTTTGTAGACGATGGTTCCGTCACTTCGACTGCCGCACCGTCCCCATTTGCCGCTGAGGTTGTCATCGAAATCGACGTGTTCCGGTTTCAACTCGTCCGTGTCTCCGGGGGTGTCCCAGTCGGAGTAGTAGATGTTGAAGAGGTCTACGAAGACTCTGACACGGGGATCATCAGACACCATCGTCACCACCTCCGAGGGGCCAGACTTGGCGAGAGCCGTCCGTCGTAAACACGAACCGCGCATACTCGCCTTCGCAGTCTGTGTCAATGTGAGCGATCCCGATGTTTTTCTCCTCGTTGAGGATGATTTTGGTGTCCGTCTCCTCGACTCCGTCGGTGTTAGCAGCCGCGTAGCGGGCGGCGGCGAGGACTTCGTCGATCTCCTCGGGTAAATCGTCGGTGTCGATGTCGTCTTGCATTACTCGTCACCCCCAATTTCGTCAGCCAAACTCGGCATTTCTTCTTCCACGTATGGGTAGTCTCGCGGGTAGATTTCGATGGCGATGCCGAAAATGGTGAAGTCGACGAGTACCGCGGTGAAGTCATCTTCAGGGATGATGTCGATAAGGTAGTCGTCGAAGAAACCCCGCACGTCATCTGCGGACGTTCCCGGATCGAAGTCGACGGCGATGACGGGGGGTCTGACCTTCATCCACTTGATGTCCTCGCCGTTCTGTTCAGCCTCTTCGAGGGCGGTTTCGACGTCATCTACCAGCTCCGCGAAGCCGTCGATCTCGTCGATGTCGGGGCGGTCTTCGGGGCCGTTGTACTCGGGTCTATACACCATCGTCATCACCTCCGTCACCGGACATCAACTCAGTCATCCCGTCGGCCATCATCTCCTTCTGCTCCTCGACGAGTTCGACGTACTCCGGGTGTCGTATCTCGATGGTACCGGCGTCCTCGAAGAATCCGTAGGCGAGTTGGCAGTCGTAATCGTCAGGAACGACGGGTTTGATGTTTTCACGAAGGATGCGTTCGCACGTCTCTTCGCCGTACTGACCGCCGAGTTTGGCGATGATGACGGCTTTGTCGCCGTCGACGTACACGTCACGTGTGTACCTGTCTGAGAGGGCTTCTGCGACGTCATCGCGGACGGTTTCGATGTCGTCAGACACCATCGTCGTCACCTCCGTCGTCACCATCTGGCGCAAACACGATGGACGTGTCATAATTTTCGTCGGTGGTCTCGATGTGGATGATTGCGACGTCACCGATTATCTGATGATCCATCCCGGTGATCTCAACACCTGACGTTTCTCGGATCGGATCGACAACGCGTCTGATGATCTCTTCGATGTCGCTGCTCTCAGACCCCATAGACACCACCCCCGTTGTGGGAGACGTCGAGATAGTGGTTAGTTTGGCTGCCGTGCTCTTCTGCTACCGATCTGCTTCCCGCATTGGGTTTTTCGCACATTGCATCACTGACGATTGAACTACATACTTAAAACCTTTAGAAAGTGCAGGCCTAATGATTAATCATTAAGGTCAAATAATGGGGCCTAAACTTTATCAGACAGCAGAAAACACGGGATTCGATATAGCGTGTTTGCCGAGCAGAACCGGAAGATAAACGGGTTTTAAATACTGCTTTGAACGGCAATCATCGTCGCTAATCGGTGGCGCGGATCTGCGAGGACAAGAAGGGGTTAGTCGTCGAACTCGTCGTTGAGATCGTACAAGCCGGTGTTGACCTTGGTGACGACGTCGGAGAGTCGGAGTTCCTTCAGGTGGTGTTGGACTGCGTGTTTGCTGGGGATGGTTGTGTTCTGTTCGATGTGTTGTGGAGTCGCTCGGCCTTCTCTGAGAACTTCGACTACTTCGCGTTGGGTGTCTGTGAGCTGTTCTTCGACATTCATCTCAGTACGTTTATACTTTATAGCGCCACTTAGTAGTCTCGGAAGAACGGTCTTCTTGAAGACTCAAACACCCACTTAGTACCTTTGCTTAACCTCGTAGCCCTCCGAGAGAAAGGCATATGTGTCAAACTCTCTAAACTTGTGTTGATGACAGAAATCGAAGGTCATCACGACAGCATCGATACAGAATACGTGGAAGAACTCATCGGACACGGAGAAATCAGCGCAGCCCTCGACGAGACGGACTACAACACCGTCATCGACATCGCCATCGGAGGCCGTCCGCAGCGAAACCTCGTGGACAACCGCCACCACTTCACCGTCTACGACGTGGAAGTGGGGTACGTCGTCCGCTGCGAGTCCGCCACCTACGAAGAAAAGGAATACCACGATGTGATGGACGTCCCGGCACACGTCGCCGTTGACTGGCTGCTTCCCGCACTCGAAGAGAAAGTCGAACGGGAACGTGATCCCGGGGAGGTCATCGAAGTGCAGACCGTTGAGGACGGCTTCGAGGAGTTCGTCGATGAAGTGGTGGAAGTGTTGCTGGACGAGTTCTGACGGCCTAGATCCGCTCGCCAGACAGTTTGCACGGAACGGTTCTCCCCACGGTGGGGAGTCGGGGTTCGACTCCCCGGGCGTGTCTCGAATCGTTCGCAAACAAACCGGACTGATGGAGGTGATGTCGAACAAAACCAACGAAAATGCAAGACAGCGAAACCGAACTTGAACGACTAGAAGCGATTTACAACCATCAAGACATCCACACCGTCTCAGTAATGCCGTTCGCTGACGGACTGGTACTCGACGAAGAGTGTAGCCGTGTGGATGGACGCCCAGCGATCGAGATACCACACCCTGACCCTCACTTCGAAGCTGTGACTGAGGAGTACGCAACCTTCGATCATATGCTGTGGGATCACGGTTGTGAGACAGTGGATTTTGGCGACTTCACCTACATCGTCTCCTCGTCGGAGGGTGAGAACCGGTGACGAAGTTCGCCGAGTACCGAGATGAGTACGTAGACTACGACTGCACTAGCACGCCGATAGTCAGCGTGGAATTGGAGGATGGACGGGACATCGAGGTCTGTGATGACTGTCGGGGTATCTGCTGACCGCTCGCCAACCAGCAGCAAGGCTTACTCGCCGAAGTCATCGACGAAAGCCAAGTCCGCATCATCGGCTACATCACTCCCGAGTACGCCGAAGAAACCGGAGAACGAATCAGCGAAGGAGAAATGTACAAACCACAAGACGAACACCGCCGCTTCCCAAGCCACGCAGACAACTTGGTAGTCGAACCCGATTCGCTCCGCGCCGTCCGGCGGCGCGACGAGTGACGACGACGAACTACTTCTCCTCGACGCGTAGCCGCCAGAAGCGGCCTACCTCATCCCCTAAGGCGAACCCTTGCCCTCGTGGAAGATTTGAATGGGGCCGCAGATCACCATCTCCAGCTCGCCGTCATCATTCTCGGCTTCCGCGTGGATGGAGTTGCCTATCACTTCCCACTCCCAGTCCAACTCGTCACGTCGCTCCTCGCAGTACCACTCCATCCGACGCCCGGCGTCCTCGCGCGAGAAGTAGTAGTCATCACCCCTCTGGTCAGGGTATCTCACGCGCCACGCAACGGTGTAGCTGTCGCTGTCACGCGTCAGAGGCGGATGCTCGCCGATGTCGGGGTCTCGCCACGGAGCGTCTTCTTCATCCGACTCCTCCTCGATGGAATCCTCCAACTGCAACCGCACCTTCACGTACCCGCTCCCCGTCCGCGACTGGCCGTGTTGCGAACCGATGATGTCTCGCTCGCTCACCCAGTACACCTCACATCCGCCATCCAACTCGTCCTCCAACACTTCGATGAGTTCGTCGGCCACGTCCTTCGACAACATCTCCCTCTCCGACTCAGCACCCGCGATGGTGACATCAACCGACTCAACTCCGAGATCGCCACTCACGGTCACGTCGCGTTCGTCGAGAGCGGCCTGTACTCGTTCTACGATTCGTTGTTCCTCTCTCTTCGCTTCTTTCTTTTTCACGGCACACGGCTCTGTGGAACGCGTTCCGGATAAAGGCACGCAGCAAACATTTATCGGTGCTAGCCGAAGATGGCACATTTCGTGACAACCACCCGTTCTCGCCGGCGGAGCTATAAGTGAGTGGACGATGTTGGCTTCCGTGACCGCGTCACGGAGGAAGGGTGTGTCTCGTCACGCGACGAACTCCTCGACACCTGCACGCTACGAGTTTAAAAACACCAGTCGGAACCCGACGCCGTATGTTGGATTCCGACTTTATTTCACGGCGATGGGCGCTGCAGGATTTGAACCCGCGACAACTTGGTCCGAAGCCAAGCACTCTGTCCAGACTGAGCTAAGCGCCCTGTACTCACTTCTTTCCCATGACCCTGTATAAGTCACTCGATTTTGGCCGCTCGAGTCAGCCACTCGCACACGATACCCGCCTCGAGGAGTCAGTCTACCCGAACCTCGGTCGCAAAACAGCTACTCCCTCGTCAAGCCCGGCCATGGGGGGTCGAACCACTCGTTCCCATTCGTTGAAAATAATCGGAGGGGGTAGTACCGTTGCGTTCCAAGACTTATTTAGAGTCATGACCGTCTATGAATACCCGGCCGACACTGCTGCAGAGCGCGATGACGAGCAGGCCCCACTCGAGTTACTCACAGACGACGGGCACACATGGACGGTTGTTCCCGAGGACGCCGCCGACATCGAGCGAATGACACAGTGGATCTCGGTCGACAGATCGACCCTGTGTGAACTCGAGGCCATGCGCTAACGAATTTTCGAACGCAGTATTCGCGGCACTGTCACTGCTCGAACGGGGTATTCACGGATGGTGTTATACACGAGCGCGGCAATCCCCTAGAGAGCCAATGGAGACGATTGAGAGCGCTCTCACGAAACAGTCTTGCGGTACTCTGGTACCACAGTGCCGATGACACCGTGTTTCGTACGGTTTATACCGGCGCACTGAGCAGACTTCTGCATGGCGCTGTGGGCGACGATCCGTGGTTTACTCGAGTTGACGCGACCGATAAACGTGATTGCAGCGTCGATGTTGACGTTTCTTGGGGCGTACGTAGCTGGTGGAGTCGTAGAGTCGCCAATAAATGTAGGCAGCGCAATCGCGGCGACGGCGCTGGCTGTCGGAGCGGGAAACGCGGTTAACGACTACTTCGACCGAGAGATCGATCGAATCAATCAGCCACGGCGGGCGATCCCTCGAGGTGCCGTCAGCCCGCGTGGGGCACTCCTGTTCAGCGGTGTGTTGTTCGCCCTGGCCGTCGGGTTTGCGGTGACGCTCCCTCGGCTAGCCATTGCCATTGCGGGCATCAATCTCCTCGCGCTCATCAGCTATACGGAGTGGTTCAAGGGCTTGCCGGGGGTTGGAAACGCGCTGGTGGCCTATCTGGTCGGGAGTACGTTCCTGTTTGGTGGAGCAGCAGTGGGAGATGTCTGGGCAACGGTTGTGTTGTTCGTTCTCGCCGCAGTCTCGACGCTCACACGAGAAATCATCAAAGACGTCGAAGATATCGATGGTGATCGAGAGGAAGGGTTGCGAACGCTCCCGATCGCCATCGGTGAACGACGGTCGTTGCAGGTCGCTACCCTGTTATTGCTCATTGCGGTCATCGCTAGCCCGCTTCCGTATTTCACACACGAGTTTGGTGTTGCATATCTGGCACTGGTTATTCCCGCAGACGTCGTCATGCTGTATGCCGCCTACGAGAGTTTTGACGATCCAACGGCTGGTCAGTCCCATTTGAAATATGGGATGTTTCTCGCCGTCCTTGCGTTTATCGTCGGTCGGGCCACAGGTTCGTTTTGAGTGAGACCGTTTATCGTAAACTCGTGGTGATGTCTATAGTAGCCATTGTAATGATTTACCCGCCTATCGCGACGCTGTCTTGCGGGAGGGTGTACAATGACTTACACTGATAGGGATTATCGTAGCCATCCGGCTGTACCGAGGCACGGGAGTCGACACCGTAGTTTGATTCCTGGGCATAAATGGATTCGTTTCGACGATAATCATTATGATTATTATGGCGACCAGAACAGCCGGGTGCTGAACGCAGGCATCAACGCTCAAATGGAAAATGGCGACGGTTCACCATGCGCTACACTCTCCGAAGCCTGTTGAGTCAGCGAGTTATAGACTTCGCTTGAGCCAATTCGGCCAGTATCTAATCAAAAGTACTATAACCCGGTTGCTTCATCTATTGACCATGTACTGGGGCAGTCACCAGAGGCCGGCCGATACCCGTGACTGCAAGTGGGTGTGAGCAACTGGCATGTATGATCTCGCAGATGTCCTCCCGGAGGAGACCGTTGCTCCGGGGGCGAACGTGTTAATCGCTGGACCACCACTGACTGGAAAGCGTGATCTGGCGTTCGATATTCTCGGAAGTGGTGTCAACAATGGGGAGGGGACGATCGTGGTTACCACGAAAGACAGTGCGGATAAAGTACTGACGAGGCTCACAGACCGAACGACTCGAACGAAGCCAGATATCGGCATCGTTGATTGCGTGACCAAACAGCGGGGCATGGGAACGCTCGACGACGATCCACGAATCAAATACGCCTCGTCCCCCGTCGATATGACCGGTATCGGGATCAAACTCTCCGAGTTCTTGCAAGACTTTTATCAGGTCAGAGACCTTCAGCAAAACCGGATCCTCCTGCATTCGGTGTCGACGCTGTTGATGTATTCGAACCTCCAGACCGTGTTCCGGTTCTTGCACGTTTTCACCGGACGTGTACAGAGCGCTGACGCGCTGGGCGTGTACGTGATCGATTCGACGGCTCACGACGATCAGACGATGAACACGCTGAAACAGTTGTTCGACGGTGTCATCGAAATCGACAACGATGACGAAAACGAACAGACGATCAGAACGGCGGGTCTGTCCTGAGGCGGCTGATCAGCGTCTACGTCCACCACTGAACACCGTTTCCAATTAGTTACGGTATTCCGTACCGTACTCAAGGTATGGCTCTCACTCCATCCGACGATTCGACGCTTCGAGAGATACTCTCACTGGAAACGATCGCTGTCGTCGGTTGTTCGACCACGCCCGGAAAAGCCGCACACGACGTCCCGAAGTATCTTCTCGATCACGGCTACGACGTTCGACCGGTCAACCCCTTCGCTGAAGAGATATTGGGACGGGCAACCGTCGACTCTCTCGAGGATCTCGAGGGGACACCTGTCGATATCGTCTGTATCTTCCGGCCGAGCGACGAGGTCAGTGGTATCGTCGATGCGACACTCGAGCGCGATGACGTCTCAGTCATCTGGACCCAACTCGGCATTCGTGACGACGAAGCCGCCGCTCGGGCAATCGATGCCGGGTTGACGGTCGTGCAGGATCGATGCATCAAAATCGAACACAGGCGCCTGTGAGGGTGAGTGGGTACTTAACAACCAGCTATTGCGCGAAACCGAACCGAAGCGGACACTTTCACGCAGGTGTCGATGCCTGTAACGCTACTCGTTCTTCGAACCTGCTTAATTGTCCCACTCGTCGAACGAGCGGTAGATTCCTTTCGAGAGATACCGTTCACTCGAGTCCGGGAAGACCGTAACGACCGATTCATACGGTGCGTCGATCTCTCCTGCAGCAATCTCTCGAGCGACGTGTTTCGCGGCAACGCAGGCGGCACTGGCACTCGAGGCCACGAGATGTCCTTCCTCGGCGGCAAGCCGACGGAGTTCATCGTGAGCGCGCTCGTCAGAAACGGCGTACACGTCGTCGACGAGGTCGGATTCGAAGAGTTCGTTCGTGTCGGTGTTGTGGGTACCGATACCCTCGATTTTGTACGCACCTTCCTCACGGTGTTCGCCAAGGAACTCACCGTACAATGACCCTTCGGGTTCGACGGCAGCCACGTACGTCTCCGTATCCTGTTCACGACCGTAGCGTGCGATTCCCATGAGCGTCCCAGCGGTGCCACAGCCAGCGACGATTGCTCCCACCTCATCGTCGAGGGCGTCGTATATTTCGGGGCCGGTCATCGCGTAGTGGGCTTCGGTGTTCAACGGGTTGGCGAACTGCTGCGGAACGACCGCGTTGTCGAGTTCGTCTGCCAACTCGTGAGCACGGTCGATTGCACCGCCCATTCCATCGGCGGTGGGAGTGTTGATAATCTCGGCACCGAGGGCTGCCATGAGCTGTTGTTTTTCGACGCTGAAACGCTCGGGGACGACGAAGATAGCATCGAGTCCAAGCTGTCCCGCTGCAATAGCCAGTCCAATACCGGTGTTTCCCGCGGTCGGTTCGATGACGGTACCACCGGCTCCGAGTTCTCCCCGCTCGAGCATCCGTTCGAGCATGTACCGGCCGATGCGGTCTTTCACGCTTGCGCCGGGATTGAACGATTCCAGCTTGGCATATACCGGCACTTCGGCTGGCCCGTCGTGAATCCGTACAAGTGGCGTCTCACCAATTGTCTCGAGCACCGAATCCAACGGTCGCTCGTGAGTCGTCATTATCTGGGCAAATGTTGCCCCCGTTGTTAGCTCTTCCTATCACCAGCGATGTGGAGTGAACGAAGGTACCGAGCGACCGACAAATTCTTCTATACAGATCAGTACCTACCGATAGCCGTTCACTTCGATAGCGCAAGAAGAGATCGGTCGTCTATGCGGAATTCTCCGCACCGACCGTTTCGCCGTCAGCCGCCTCAGGTTCATCACTTGCATCGTCGTCGCCAGCCTCAGCTTCATCGATTGCAGCCTCCGCAAGGATCTGTTCGCCGTCGAGATCGTGTTCGTCCGCGATGGCGAGCAACAACGCCCGTTGCTCGGTGATATTGTGGTCCAGTTTGCTGACCGTATTGTGAGTGTCGTCGACCTCTTCCTCGAGATTGATGATTCGTTCTTGCAGTTCCTGTACCTGGCGGTACATAGCTTCAGCGCGGTCGGAAAGGCTCTGGATCTTTTTTGCCGTACTACCAAGTCCCATATCACCCGTTCGGGGAGCCACCGAGTTGAGTCTTTATGTCTCTCCGGCCGAGACGCCCGGGTTGGGTTTGACGGACGGTTCGGAACTGATAGAGACCGTTGTAACAATGTCTCCGGCCGCCGACCAGTAGGGGGAATTGGTGAGACGTGACTACAACGGCCTCTATGACATGCTGGAAATATCGTCGCAATTAAGCAATCCACGCGACGAGAATCACGTATGCGACCAGTAGCGCGCCCACCGACGCTCGGCATCATCGCCTCGTTGGCGTACGGTATCATCGCAATCGCCCCGTACGTCTTTCTCGAGGTTGACTCGACCGTTATCGATGTCTACTACGACGTGAGCCTGGCTGGGCCACAATTTCTCTCGTTGCTCGCCGTCGTGGCGTTCGTCCTGTTTGCAGCCGGCCGGCAGGGTCGAACCGAGCCCGACACCGTCGCCGGGTTGACGCTCGTTCTCGGTGTCGTTCTCACCGTCCTCACACTGGCGTGGGCAGTGGCTGTCCCAACCGAACTCGTCCTCGAGGGAGGCGATGTCACCTGGTTCGAATACCATCGGTGGGTAGCCGTTGTCGTGGCAGCTTTGGTTCCGGTTGCGGCCGCGTGGTATACGCGCGTGTTGGGCTTAGTATAGCGGTAACAAAAAGTCACATCCCATACATACGTCACTGACACACTCACAGATTCTTACCAATATTTGGACAAGAAAGCTTATGCCAGGCTACTCGGGTTATCGGGTATGGCACGCGACAAACCGGTACAGAACAGTACAAGTAGTACCCAGCAAGCAACGAAACTCCCCAATCTCGTGACACTCGTCGGGCGAGGGATTCCGTCCCGATTCGAAATCGCCGTCGACGGCGAAATCGAAATGGTCGATGCGAACCCACTCGAGACCGCAACTATCGTGGCCGGTGGCGTCGCCGAGGGAACGATCGACGTCGGCGTCCAGCGATTCCGCTTCTCCGGTGAGATGGCGAACGTCCACGTGGCAGACTGGAACGGAAATACCGCACCAACATCCAAAAGCGTTCCCGTAGTACACGTCGATTACGGCATCGAGCGCTAGAGCGGTTGTCAAACGCAACAATCCTGCAACCTGATACTGGACGAGACAGCGCACTCGAGAGGAGTCACCAGATAACGAATAGGCCAGATCGATAGGGGATACCGAGAGCGCTTGTCAGATCGACGCGAGAAGGGGAACAGTTGGAACGTCAAAAACTCGCATAGGGCAACCGAATCACAACCCTTATCAGTCGAACCGGGTTACAATGAGCCAGCGGGATGGGATAGCCAGGAGATTCCGGCGGGCTCATAACCCGCAGATCGGTAGTTCAAATCTACCTCCCGCTATATTTTGTCGCGAGCAAATCCGCGAGCGACAGAGATAGCACGAGTTGTTTGAACGAGAGGAGAGCGCGAGCGGAGCGAGCGTTCTCCGCGTAGTTCAAATCTACCTCCCGCTACTTTACAGGGACACAATCCGACGAGCATAGCGAGGAGACTGTGTCCCCGAAAAGCTGACGAGTAGATTTGAATTAGAAAAACGCGAGCGGAGCGAGGCTTTGGCGTGGTTCAAATCTACCTCCCTATATTTTGCTGTGCCAAAGACCGAATCGAGGAAGTCTGTGGAGTACCCATGAAAGCTATTTGCCCACTCGCAAAGCTCCGTCGCGGTAGGTGTCTATACCGATTCACTGGCTACGATAACGTGTTTTCGACTCGGCAGGTGTCGGTTCTGGACTGGAGACGTCGTCATGAAGATATATTTGTAATATAACTATTGAGGGAAAATTCTAAATAATTTAAAATGAATTCTCATGTAGTGTATCGTTCTATCAAAGTCGTGACTGCGAGTTTAAGTACCGGCAATTACTACGATTTAGCGTCTGTGATAGCGAGAGTCGTTGGAAACAACAACTGGTGATGAGAATCCACCTGACTAGATTGAATAATACTCAATTAGTAATATACGTATACAATACATGTTCGTCATCCAACCTAAATCAGGCATTGTATTCTCTATGAACAAACATCAAAGATACAGCCAAAATGGCAAAATGAGAGATTATCCAAAGATATAGCCGGTTACTGTGTACAAAAGCACATTAATATGGATTTTTCCTTCAAATTAACCGAGTTACACTCGAGCCAAATGATGTTCATAAAGTATATATGGGTTTAGTTGATTGAACAATTTATGCCGCAAAGAAGAGGCAATCATCCGCGACGACGACACATTATAAAAGCCGGCGGTGCAGCCGGTCTCGCAGGACTTGCAGGGTGCTTTAGTAGCGACGACGAAGATGGAAATGGAGGTAACGGAAACGGCGGGAACGGAGGTAACGGAAACGGCGGGAACGGAGGTAACGGAAACGGCGAAGCCGAAGACCGCGGTGAATTCCTCGGCCCCGATGGACAGGTCGAACTGAACCTCGTGTACGCCACGGGTACCGACACGACTGAAACGGCCGCAGAAGTCATGGCCAACGAACTCGAGGACCTCGGATTCTCGGTAAGCATCAACGGCGTTACCTTCGACACGCTCCTCGGCCAGTACGTCTCCAACGAATACACCGGAGAAGGTGAACCTGAATGGTCGGCTGGTGGCTTCAACGCGGGCCCACGCGACGAGACCCAGAGTCCCGAGCAGTGGGACCTGATGTATGGGATCAACTTCAATACGTACCCGCGTACGCCCGCGGCGACCGACGCCTTCTGGACCGAACAGTCGGGGACGAACTACTACGGCTATGCGCCGGACGTGGACATGGCCGCCAAGTACAGCGATTTCCGTGAAGAGCCGGACCCTGAGGCTCGCCAGGAGATTATGGCCGAAATCTTCGGCATCCTGAGCGAAGACGTGCCGGTCAACTTCGTCTCGATGTCCGACGACATCGTCGGCTACCAGGATTACATCGAAGGCCCAGTCGAAGTGTTCGGTGGTAACTGGGATTCCACGACCTGGTCGGCAACTGACGACACCGACGAGTACATCGCCGCTTCAGGTACCGACGCTGAGACGCTTTACTTCCCCGAAGTGAACGACGTGCCGTCGGCGAACCGAATCGGACTCTGTCTCGACGGCGCGTACGCCGTTGACTCGGAAAACCAGATCCAGCCGCTGTGGCTCGACATGGAAGACACCGGCGACGGGCAGGTGTTCGTCTGCACGCTCCGAGACAACCTCGAGTGGGGCAACGGCTACGGTCAGATGACGGCCGAAGACTGGGTGTTCCAGATCGAAGAAGTCCACCAGAGCGGCGATATCTGGGATGCAGAAAATGGTCCTTCGACCCAGGTCGGTGACTGGGAAGGAATCAACGTCGAAGAAACCGGAACCCTCGAGTTCCAGCTCGAACTGGAATCGGTCAACCCCGACTTCCCACTCGAGCCAGTCATGTGGGGCGCATTCTGTGCGCCAAAAGATCTCTACGAGAGCTACGCACCCGACGCGGATGCGCTTCGGCAGAGCGACGAGATGCAAGAGATTCAGTACAGCGGCAACCTCGGACCGTACACGTTCGAGCGCTGGGACCGCTCGTCAGAGTTCGTCGCCGTGCGAAACGACGACTACTACATGCACGCTCACGCCGACGAAATGGGCAGCGAGTGGGCAGATGCACCGCACTTCGACCAGTACACCTACCGTGTGATCGAAGAACAGTCGACCAGACTGCAGGCATTCGAGGGTGGCGAGTTGACGACGGCCGGCATTCCAACCGACCGGTACCAGGACTTCGTCGACAACGATTCGATCGACGTCTACGAAATCCCACAGCCGTACCTCGGAATTCTCGCGTTCAACCAGCGAGCGAACGGCTGGGAAGAACTGCAGACGCGTGAGGTCCGTCAGGCGCTGTCGATGTCCATCGACAAGGCAAACATCACCGAGAACATCCTCCGTGGTCTTGCCGAGTACACCCACACCTTCCAGCCCGAATGGTCTGAGTGGTACGACGACTCGCAGGTAACCGAGTTCGGTGTCGGTGACTCGTACAACAAACCGCAGGCACAGGATTACCTCGAAGAGTACACCAGCGGCGACTACGGCTACGACGCCTAACTGGCGACGTACCGAACCGACCGCTACAGCTGGTAAGCTGTCGAATTTAATACACACTTCCCTACAGACATGGAATACAGCGTATGAAATGGTATATATTTAAACGATTGCTCTGGGCTGGGGTCGCGACGATGGTGGTCCTGACGATTACGTTCGTCCTGATGTACCTGACGCCGGACACCAGAATCATGGAACTCGAGTTCCAGGCCGCCCAGTCGGGGACCGACCCGGAACAGGCCAGACAGGCAGCCGAGACCGCCAGGGGGATGGATCAGGCGTTCCACATCCAGTACATCGACTTTATGCAGAACATGCTCAGTTTTAACTGGGGCTGGTCCGACTCCCGTTCGGAACCGGTTATCGATGCATTGGCCAGTGCAATCCCGTACTCGATGATGTACGGCGTGCCTGCAGTGATCATCTCGACCATCATTGGAATCGTCATCGGCCTGTACTCCGCAGTAAACCAGTACACGCGTGGCGACTACGTAGCGACGTTCGTCGCCTTCTTCGGCATTTCGATCCCGAACTTCTGGTTCGCGATTATTCTGCTGGTTATTTTCGGGACCTGGTTAGGGTGGGTTGACCTCCTCTTTGACACCCAGGCGTCGAAAATAGATGGCGAATGGGCACTTCGAGCTATCGTCAGCTGGGAGAACGTCAAACAGCTGATTCTCCCAATGTTCGTCTTGATGACCGCATCAGTTGCCAGTATGATGCGCTACACGCGTGCGGAAGCACTCGAGTACGTCGAATCCGATTTCATCAAAACCGCAAAAGCGAAAGGCGTTTCGGAGCGGACGATTGTAGCCAAACACATTTTCCGACCTGCATCGATTCCAATTGCGACCATTCTCGTTGGCGACATTCTTGGGATCGTCTTCGTGGGCTCGTATCTCATCGAAGTCGTGTTCGGTATACCGGGGCTTGGCTATCTCTCCTTCGACGCAATTATGTCACAGGATACCGCCCTCGTATTCGGAACCGTGTTTGTCCCGGTGTTCGTGGCGATCATCGGGAATCTCGCGCAGGACATCGCCTACGTAATCCTCGATCCGCGGATCAAATACGGTGATCGCTAATGTCCGTCGATACAGACCCAACGACACAATCCGCAAACGTCAGAAAGGATGCAGACAGCGTTACCTTCGAGGACGTCAACTGGGACGAGATTGACGGGACGGCTCGAGGCTTTACGAGGACCCGCATCGCCTGGTATGCGATCATGGGGACCTACCTGTTGGCACTCCTCAACGATCTGTTTAATCGGTTCGCTGAAGGGGCCTATCAACGGACGGTCGCGTTCATAACCGATACGTCCAGATATCAGGTCGAAACCCCCGGGTTTATTCCGGGTGCGGGACCTGCAGAGTACCCACTGGTCGGAGAGATCGGTGGTGTCACCTGGCTGTGGTCACTGACCTTGCTAGTTGGAGTGTTCTACGTGGCGATTCCGCTCTATCAGAATCAACGGATGACCGCCTATTACTGGCGTGAATTCAAAAAGAACAAAGCAGCGGTAATTAGCCTGATCTACCTGGCGATTATCTTCGCCATCGGCCTGACGGTCCCCCGATTCATGGATCCGCCAGAGGTTGAACCTGTACTGGCTTATCAACCACCTGTCTGGGGTTCGGTTCGTGAAACCGTGCCTATTCAGTGTGTGGGCCCCGTCAGCGGTGGCGAGTGTCACGGTAGTTGGGCACATCCGTTTGGAACGACCCACCAGGGGAAAGACATCCTTATATCGATCGTCTATGGCATGGAGATCAGTATGCAAGTCGGCCTTATCGGGATGTTCCTGACGATCCTGATAGCCACGACAGTTGGCCTCACGGCAGCGTATTTCGGCGGCTACGTCGACGAAATCCTGTTCCGATACGTCGACATCCAGATTACGTTCCCCACCTTCTTCCTGTACCTGCTGGTCGTGTATCTGGTCGGTGGAAGTCTGTTCGTGATGATCATCATCTTCGGCGTGCTCGGATGGGGCGGAATTGCTCGTATCGTCCGCTCAGAAGCCTTACAGCGTCGGGAAGAAGAATACATCATGGCAGCGAAAAACGCAGGGGCCGGGGGCCTCTGGACGATGCGTCGACACTTACTGCCAAACGTCTCAAACAGCGTCATCACAGCGGCGACGCTCGTTATTCCGGGACTAATTCTTGCCGAAGCAGCGCTGGCGTTCCTCGGCCTCGGCGATCCACGGCTCCCGTCGTGGGGTGAAACGATTGCCGACGGTCGAAGCGACCTGGACCGTGCCTGGTGGATCTCGACGATTCCGGGCGTGTTTCTGTTTATGACGATTCTAGCCTTCAATTTCCTTGGCGACGCACTCCGCGACGCCCTGGATCCACGACAAGGTGGTGGAGAATGAGCAAACAGCCTTCACAGACGATCGGTACTGATGAATCGACTCGCTCGAGTAACTCGCTCCTTTCGGTTTCAGATCTCTGTACGTACTTCCAAACCGACGAGGGCGTTGTCAAAGCAGTCGATGGCGTTTCGTTCGACGTCCAGTCGGGAGAGACCGTCGCCATCGTGGGCGAAAGTGGCTCCGGGAAAACAGTAACGAGTGAATCGATAACCCGGCTGTTCAAGAGCCCGCCGGGGTTCATCCCCGAAGGTTCGATCGAGTTCGATGGTGAGGAAGTCAACGACATGACGGTCGAGGAACTCAGAACACTTCGTGGCGGCCGTGTGAGTCACATCTTCCAGAATCCACAGGGCGCACTGAATCCGGTCTATACGATCGGGTGGCAACTTCGCGAAGCGATTGAACTCCACCAGGAGGTGACGAAAAAGGAGGCCAACGAAAAGGCCATCGAGCTATTGACCCAGGTAGGGATTCCCGAAGCCAGTGCCCGACTGGGTGATTACCCACATCAGCTGTCCGGTGGGATGAAACAACGCGTGATGATCGCAATCGCCCTGGCCTGTGAGCCGGACCTGTTGATCGCCGACGAGCCGACGACGGCTCTCGACGTCACGATTCAGGCACAGATTCTCAAATTGCTCAAATCACTGCAAGAAGAACGAGATATGGCGATTCTGTTCATTACCCACGACCTCGGCGTCGTTGCCGAGGTTGCAGACAGAGTCGTCGTCATGTATGCTGGAAAAGTGATGGAACGCGGGCCGGTGATGGAGATTTTCGAAACACCGTCACATCCGTACACCAGAGCCTTACTCGAGTGTCTCCCGAGCAAAGGAAACCTCGGCGGTATTCCGGGAAGTCTGCCGAGTCCAATCGATCCACCTGACGGCTGTCGGTTTGCAAGCCGGTGTGTCTTCGCACAGGACGAATGTCTGGAAGGTCCGCAACCGCCGGCCTACGAAGCCGGTACAGCGGACCACGTCGTTTCCTGCATCCACTACGAACCAGGTGGCAATCCGGATATCGTCCTGAAAAGCGATGCAACGGTTTCAGCACTGGACGTCGATCAGATGGGAGTCGGAGGTGAGAATCGATGAGTTGGTCACGGAGTGAGCCGATCATGCAGATCGAAAACCTCGAGAAACATTACCCACTTTCCGGTGGATTGCTCTCCGGGGAGGTCGGCCGCGTCAAAGCAGTTGACGGGATTAGCTTCGATATACACGAGGGCGAGACGTTCGGTATCGTCGGCGAATCCGGCTGTGGCAAATCGACTGCTGCAACGTCGATGATTCGGCTCGAAGAGCCCACTGGTGGACAGGTCAGGTACAAAGGAAAAGACATTACCGAATACGATAGCACCGAACTCAAACGGTTCCGTCGCAACGTCCAGATGATCTTCCAGGACCCCGATTCGAGTTTCGACCCGCGGATGAGCATCGGGGATGCGGTGGCCGAACCGTTGATTGTCCAGGGAATGAGCGATCGGAAGAAGCGAGAGGCCATCGTTGCCGATCTACTCGAACGCGTCGGCCTCTCCGCCTCGGATATGGCCCGGTACCCACACGAGTTCTCCGGTGGCCAGAAACAGCGTATCGGCCTCGCGCGAGCGCTCGCGGTCAACCCGGACGTGATCGTGGCTGACGAACCGGTGTCGGCACTCGACGTGTCGATCCAGTCTGAGATCTTACAGCTCATGAAAGAGCTGCAAGAGGCGTTTAACCTGACGATCATCGTCATCAGCCATAATCTCGGTGTCATTCGAGAAATCTGTGATCGGGTGGCCGTGATGTATCTCGGTGAGTTCGTCGAGGTCGCAAACAGCGAGGAACTGTTCAACGATCCTCAGCACCCGTACACACGAGCACTTCTCTCTGCGATTCCGACACCTGACCCACGCGAACGTGGGCTTGGCGTCGAACTCAAAGGCGACGTTCCCGATCCGAGCGCGCCTCCAAGTGGCTGTCGGTTCCACACACGCTGTCCCGAGGTGATCCCACCCGAGAACCTCGAGCTTTCCCAATCGGTCTGGCGTGACGTGTTACACTTCCGCCAGCGTGTCCGAGACAGCACACTTAATCTCGACTCAGTTGCCGAAACCGCTGCTGTTGAGGAGGGAATCGACACCGACGACATCGATGGTGACATCTCAGTCTCCGACGTACCCGCAGAAACCGTCATTACCCAGTTACGTCGAGAGAACAACCTCCCGACTGAGTTAGCCGATTCGACGGCCAACGAGACGCTCGATAAAGCGTTCGATCAACTCGCCAGGGGCGATCTCGAGGGGGCGAAAGAAACCCTCGAGGAATCGTTCATGACCGTCTGTGAACGCGACGCGCCAGTACTTACAGAACGAGAGGGACGACAGGTTTCCTGTCATCTTCACGACGACGTGACAACCGATGGGTCGATGCTCGAAGCCGATCAACCGGTTTCCGATTGAATAACGACCGGTACGTGTTTCGGGATTACTGATGGCAGGATCAAACGACGTGAACGAACCGCTGTCGATGCCACAGTGGCGACCGGCTGCACTCGCCGATGTGGCGCTCGTGATCGGGCTCGTGTTGCTGGGAAGTGTGGCCGTTGGAGCCCTCTGGAGTTATGCTCGTATCGGCCAGTTCAGCTGGCTATTCGTCCGTGAAGCACAATTTATCGGCGCGGCCATTGGCTTCATTATGTGGGTAATACGAAACCGCTCTGGTGGACAGATTGACGAGGTCGCAGATGAGACGTCCTTGCTCATCCCACCCGTTTCGATACGTTTACGGCTGAATCCCCTCACGAGGAACGAAGACGATGTCTACGGCGACGATGCCCACCTGTTTCTCACGTCGCTTGCACTTGCCCTCGCTTCGGTCGGAGTCGAAATTGCGCTCATCTGGTCTGGCTACTGATCGAACGGTTGCAGACTCGATCACCGCCCAACTCGAGCGAGAGACCACACCGTTTTTCACGGTTGCGACCGGGGTAAATGGTATGGCAGACGGGGCCACTCCATCCGAAAAATCGTTCAGGCCACCCGAAGAGGGTTCAGAGAACGGTGACGACGACCTCCCGAGGGTGGTAACGCTCGCAGGCGATATCGGACTCAAACTCGCGTACGTTTCGCTGGCCGCAACGGCAATCGGTATCGTAGCTATGTATCTCTCGGTTTATCCGTTCGGGCGACTCTTTATCACCGTTGCTTTTGTCGGCATTAGTCTGTCGATGATTTTGGCTATGGTCTTTCAGGCCTATGCAGGTAACACGACGATAAATCGCGGCCCGTTTTAGGTTCCTTCTCGAGGGCGAGACGATTGATCGAAATTAATATATCGATTACCGATATCGACGGTTACCGCCTATATTTCGTTACAACAATCCCTATCAGTCGTCGCCATCTTCGTCGACGATCACGACTTCGCCGTCGACGACGTCGACGTTGATCAACGTTTTGACGTGGTAACCAGCGTCGGCAACTTTGTTCTCGCCACCGGCCTTTTTGATGACCGCAACGGTGTCGATGACCTCAGCACCGATCCCATCGAGCGCGCTCAGGACCGCCGTCAGCGTGCCACCCGTCGAGAGGACGTCATCGAGCACCAGGACTTTCTCGCCCTCGTGAACGTCGTTGATGTACATCTCGTTTTTCGAGTAGCCGGTTTCCTGTGAGATGGCAACTTCGCCCTCGAGACCGTACTCTCGCTTGCGGATTACAGTCAGCGGAATATCAGTCATCAGGGAGACCGCTGTCGATATATGGATTCCCATCGCTGCCGGCGTGACGATGCGGTCGACGTCGTCGAGGTCGGCTTTGCGCATAATCCGGATGACGATTTCCCGGAGCAAGGACGGTTCGAGTTTGGGGACGCCGTCGCTGATCGGATGGACAAAGTAATGATAGCCCTCTTTTTCGATGATGGGTGCCTCGAGGAGCGACCGTTTGAGTTGATCCATGTCGAAGGTGGGCGGGAGACGGTGTAAAAGGTGACGATACGCGATGCCGGGTGTGATCTGGAAGCGAGACAGCTGTCGGATAGAGTAGACCAACCTGGCCAAGAGGGATCGTCGTCGTCACGTACCACCGATCGCCGACCTCATTGCGGGCAATCGGCGGTCCATTGTCCCAACAGCCCGTATTAGTCGTCGGTTCCGTAACTCAGTTCGGGTGGCTGCTCCCCATGTCCCAGTCGCATATTCCGTTCGTAGTAGATGTGTGCGATAGCCGTCCCGGTGACGGTTAGCGAAATAAGTCCTGCCCACGCGAGTTCCGAGACGAGCGTCAGTGGATAGATCTCGAGCCAGAGCGCGGCGACGAGTGCACAGGCGATTGCGCCGAGTGAGAGATACAGTTCACGCCAGGCGATTTCCCGACCGGGGACGATCTCGAGGTAGATGTTGAGGTCCTCCGTTCGGTCGGTCGGTTCGATAACGCCTTCGTCAGCGTCAAACCGAAGAATACCCGCGGCGTCCATTTTGGGTAGATGGGTTTGCTGTAACGTCGTATACACGCGTTTTCGCTGTTCAGGTGTCACGCCCTCGAGCGTCGTTTCGTACTCCCAGGCCGCAACCTGCTGGGCGAGATCGCCGAGTTCGACCGGCCTGCCGTCCTGTTTGAGATACTGGAGAACGTAGCGTCGTCGCTGATTGCGCAGGACTTCGAATATTTCGCCTTTCGACAATGGTTTGCGTTGTGTCCGTGCCCCTAACACACGAGATCACCACAGATAATTGTTCAATAGGAATTCCGTTACCATCAGGTTACGACAGGGAGGCCACCTATATAATTCTCATGACGACCGCGTGAGATGAGGGGTAGAAGATGAGTAGTAAAGCGCGTCGAAAACGGCTATGTCAGGCGGTTTCCTCGCCCAGCATAACGGCAATCGAACGGCCGATCTCGGTGGCGAGAGCCTGTTTGGTACCGTCGAACTCGGCAGCGGTTTCTCCGTGAACCAGGAGCGCTCTCGTCCGATCGGCTCCCATCACACTTGCATCGTTGGCGACGACGAACCCGGCATCGACTCGCTCGAGGAGCGACCGCGCGGCTTCGATCATCTTCGAGTCCTCGCCGCTCGTTTCGGTTTTGAATCCAACGATCGGCAACGATGGCTGTTCCGCACGAACCGTATCGAGCAGCTTCGGTGTTGGCTCGAGTTCGAGGGTTCGTGTCTCGCCTGACCGGAGTTTTTCCTCGTGTTTCTCGACCGTGTAGTCACCGATTGCGGCTGCTGAAACGAGAACGTCAGCGCCGGTGGCCGCCTCGAGGGTCGCCTCGAGCATCTCCGTGGCGCTTTCGACCTGCCGAACGGTGGCGTAGGGCACCACGGGGCCGTCGTGGACCAGGGTGACAGTTGCCCCGAGGACGTAACACGCGCGAGCGACGGCTCGCCCCATTTTGCCGGACGACCGGTTAGAAAGAACCCGAACGGGGTCGATCGATTCCGTCGTCGCTCCGCTGGTGACGACGACGTGACGTCCCGCCAGTGGGCGCTCGCCTGCCGCACGCGCGACTGCACAAACGATAGCTTCCTCGGAAGCGATTTTCGCCTTCCCCTCCTCGACGCGCGGGTCGACGAACGAAACGCCCCAGTCTTCGACGCGTTCGATGGCCTCGAGGACGCCCGGATGGTCGTACATGGGTTCGTGCATCGCGGGCGCGATGACGATGGGGACTCCCGAGCCGAGGGCCGTCGTCGCGGCGGTCGTGACGGGGGTGTCGTCGACGGCGTGTGCGATTTTGCCGACGGTGTTCGCCGTCGCCGGTGCGAGCAGGTAGACGTCGGCCCACCCGTCGTAGCCACAGAGTTCGACATGCTCGACGCGGCCCGTGATGTCAGTGACAACGTCGTTTTCGGTCGCGAACTCCAGCGACCACGGATGGATGATGTGCTGGGAACTGGGGCTCATCACGGCCCGAACAGTTGCACCCTGGCGCCGCAACTCGTGGGCGAGTTCGACGGTTTTGACGGCGGCAATCGATCCCGACACCCCGAGTGCGACGTTGACTCCCTCGAGCATTCTCGATTGGGTTTCGCACGCAGGGCTAAAATGGGTATGGGTATAGTCGCCTGGTAGGATGGGTATGGTCGCCCGGTAGGGACTGTTGTCATTGAGTTCCGATCAGAGACCGACCTGGTCCGTCACTGACCACGACAACAAATCCGATGTATCGATCACTCTTGGGCCACGCTCGGGTGCATCGTTGGCTCGTCGTCGAGCGGTTCCGCGAACGCCTCGAGCATCGTCTTTCTGGCCTGTTCGTCTCGCTCTCGCCGTTCAGTATCGTCGATTTCCTCGCAGCCCGGTGGCACCTCGCGGTCGCGGTCGGTGAAGTAGCCCTCCGGTGTAACCCAGTCGTGGTAGAACGCGACCTCCGAGTCGTGGATGACCGCAAGGGCGACCGTTGCGCCGTGGCCAGCAGCGACGATGCTCTGGTGTGGCTGGCCCGCGAGTCGGCCGGCGGCATAGACCCCGTCGACGCTCGTTCTCCCGCCTCCGTCGACCGAGACCATGTGCTTGCTGCCGCGCTGTTCTCGATCGACCTCGAGCGACAGGAGGTATTCGCTGTCGGGCCAGGACGCCGCAATCACTCGGCGTGCCTCGAGTGGGGTCCCACCGTCCTTTTTTGTCCATACGTGGAAGCCACTCGCCTCAGCATCTGATTCGTTGTCGGTTATCTCGGTGACGCGGCCCAACTCGAGAGTCGCGCCCGCGTTTCGGGCCTGGTCGCTCACGAGCGTCAGGTACCGGCGTGCGTCGACCCCATCGGGAAAGCCGGGATAGTTCTCGAGGTGTGCGTTGCGCGCGAGGATCGACTCCCCGCCGTCGACGACGAGGGTATCGAGACCTGCACGGGCGGTGAAAATCGAGGCGGCGAGACCGGCGACGCCGCCACCTACAATGAGTACATCGCGCATACAGTATGATCCGTGTAGCCGGTACAAATATCTGCGGAGACGCCTGAACGTCCGTGTTCAAGCGAACGGTGCGCGCCGCTCGAACATCGGTCAATTACACTGCTCGAGTGTCGCCACCCCATCGCTCACGAGGATAACGTTTAGGTCCCCGATGTTCCTATCAGGGGTGTGGACCGAATCCTGGTGAGTACGGTCGTCTATCGTGACCCCGAAACGGTGTTTCCGTACTTGCAATCGTTTTCGAACTATCCGCGCTATGCCAAACACCTCGACGCGGTCACTGTCGACGGCGATGGCGGCCCTGGAACCAGATACGGATTACGCCTGTCGTGGTGGAAACTGTCCTACACAGCGCGTTCGGAAGTGACGGCAGTGAACCCACCAACCTCCCTCGAGTGGGAACTCATCAAGGATATCGACGCGGCGGGCGAATGGCGCGTCGTCCCGGAACCTGAGAGTGCACCGTCGACAGCAGAAACGGCCAGTCGAATCTACTTCGAGGCCGTCTACGACCCACATTCGGCCGATTCTGACTTGGTGTCGCTGCCACGGTTCGTTTCGATGGGCTGGGTGATCGACAAACTCCGCCCACGGCTCATGGAGGAAGCGCGACGCGTCGTCGAACGGCTGGTCGCCGACATCGAGGGAACACAGCGGTCGGTGGAACTGACGGTACACGAGATGCCGTAATTGCGATTAGGGAAGCGAGAACAGGGGTATCCGGTCACAAACCGTGGACGGAGGGAGGGGCCCCACTCTGTCGAGTGTTTTTTGAAAGGCCGGATGGTCCGTCGCGTATTCACCGTCTCGAGACAACGCCACTGTCGGCGGGACCTCGAGGCAACGACACCACTGGCGTGGTCACGAGACAGCGCAACGACACCACTGGCGTGGTCACGAGACAGCGTCAACGTAGACAGGTTCTCGAGCCACCGAACGTCCGTACGGCAATGGCTCGCTCCAGAGCGGACTTCGACGGTCC
The DNA here is from genome assembly GCA_025517525.1 of Natronosalvus hydrolyticus. GTDB lineage: Archaea > Halobacteriota > Halobacteria > Halobacteriales > Natrialbaceae > Natronosalvus > Natronosalvus hydrolyticus. The sequence goes on along the minus strand of JAOPJZ010000001.1, from coordinate 494,960 downwards.
TGTATATCCCCGATAATCGGGGAACGCGTAGTGATTACTCAGCAGGCTTGCCGCCGTAGCGCATGAAGAAGTAGACGAGCGAGAGCGTCGAAACCATGCCCGCGACGGTCGCGACGATGAGTGTCCACGCCGCATCTGGAACGAGCTGTGCTGGCCCTTCCGGGGCAGCGCTTGCACCCTCGGCAACTTCGATCGACCCGACCATACCGACGCCAACGTGAGGGTCACAGACGTATTCGTACGTTCCCTCTTCAGTAAAGGTATACTCGTAGTCGCCGTCGGCCTTGAGATCTGGGTGGCCCTCCCAGTCTGCGCCGTCGGGCTGGTCACTCGGGTTGATGTTGTGATCGGCGACGCCGACCCACTCCCAGACGACGGTCGTGCCCGGTTCGATGGCAAGGTTTTCCGGTTCGTAGTAGTTGTCGCCAACTTCGACGAATTCGGTTCCCCCGCCGGCGGGGGCATCGTCACCGTTTTCGGCTTCATCTTCTTCGTCTTCCTGAGCCATCCCCGTCGCTGTTGCACCGGCCGCGACCGCCGTTCCCGCAGCGCCAGCGAGAAAGAGCCGACGTGAAAGCGGTTCGTCCTCCTCGAATTGCTTCATGCTCGTGGCTTAGCAATGGGCGGTACTGAAATCTTCGGTTCGTCCGCTCGAGGATCAACGTTGATTTCTACCGGTCGCCTGCAGTGTAAAACAGGACTCGAGCAATGAATCATCCACAGTACCGGCTTCAGGGACAAGACTATCGAGAATATACTCAATTGGTATTAATACCCTATCTAATTAATTGTCCAATAATAGTATATTACTCTATTATTCGAATCCAAGGGAGGGCAGTCTGATTGCAGCAATCGGTAAGCCGGCGGGTTCGGCTCGAGAACGGTCCCTCTCAGTACGTGTAATCGTGCTCGCCGGTTTCGCTCTCGAGGAACGCGGTCAGCAGGTCGATGGTTGCCGTCACGTCGTCGACGTGGGCCGTTTCGGTCACGGTGTGGAGATAGCGCGTCGGAATAGAGAGCGCGCCGACGGGTTTCGCACCTGCGGTGTTCTGGAAGCCGGCAGTGTCGGTGCCACCAGCCGGAAGAATCTCGATCTGGTAGTCGATATCACCTTCCTCGGCAACGTCGCGGAGTCGCCGGTGAACTTTCGGGCTGGTGATCACGCTCGAGTCTTTGAGTTTGATCGCCGCTCCGTCGCCGAGCGTCGTGACGTGTTTGCTCGCATCGAAACCAGGAACGTCGTTGGCGACGGTGACGTCCATCGCAATAGCCAGGTCAGGCTCGACATCGACGCCGAGGGCTTTCGCGCCGCGGATACCGACTTCCTCCTGGACGGTTGCACAGAAGTGAATCGTCACGTCGGGGTCTTCGATTCGACGAGCGGCCTCGAGCATCGCGAACAGACAGATGCGGTCGTCGAGGGCTTTGCCCGTGACCGTCTCCCCGACACGTTCTGTTCGCTGGTCCATCGTGACGAGATCGCCGAGGGATACTCGCTCCTCGAGTTCCTCGGTTGGCAGCCCGGTATCGACGTAGATGTCTTCGACTTCGGGCGTCTTCGAGCGTTCTTCCTCGCTGAGTGTGTGGGGTGGCGGTGAGCCGATGATGCCCGGCAGGTCGCCATCGTCGGTGTGGATCGTTACCCGCTGGGCTTTCAGGACGCGGGCGTCCCAGCCGCCGAGCGCATCGAGCTGGAGAAAGCCCATGGCGTCGTCTTCGCCGGTGATGTGTTTGACCATGAACCCGATCTCGTCCATGTGGGCGGCGACGGCGACCGAATAGTCGCTGTCACCTTCGAGCGTGCCGACGACGTTGCCCATCGCGTCCGTCCGCACGCGGTCGACACTGTCCTCGAACTCGTGCTGGACGAGCGCTCGGATACGGTCTTCGTAGCCCGGAACGCCGCTGGTTTCGGTGAGTTCGGTCAGTAACTCGAGGTCGAACGAAAGCTCCCCATTCGCACCAGTTTCGGAATCTGCCATGGTCAAAAGTGTGAAAGGCGCCAGTATAAGTCCGTGGGAAACGGGTGCCTGTGCCGGCTACTGGAATCGACGGATGTTCTCGAACGAATCGACGGGTGTCCCCGAACGGAAAGAAACCCGTTTGTATCCGGAACACGACCCTCGAGTAATGAACGAGTGGGGGGCAACGATTGGGTTAGCTCTGGTGTTTTCGCTCTCGCTGTGGGTGGTGTACCAACTGGAATCCGTCTGGGTATGGTTGGTCTGGGGCGCTCTCATGGTCGGGTTGTCGGGGGCGGCGCTCATACAGTTCAATCGGTAACGCAGATTCACGCTCGTGACGAGTGCACGTGTTCCGGAGATGGGTCGGAAGCGCCGGCGACAGAAGTACCGTGCGGGTGATTCACCCACTCGAGCGCTCACCACTGGGGCCCGAGGCCCTCGACTACCCGGCAGGCGTTTTTCGAAAAGGCACGACGGAGTTTGTCTGCAGAGACGTCGAGCGTGAGAATTTCCATGATGGCAACGTTCGGATGGCAGTCAGGAACACCGCTACCGAAAAAGACTCTATCGGGGTGTTCGAGCAAGGCGCGCTCGAGAACGTCGCGATACCGGACGGCGCTGGTCTCGAGATAGCAGTCCTCGGTTCCCTCGAGTCGATCGATAGTTTCGTGCATCTGCTTGCGGTTGAGTGGATGCCCGCCGAAGTGTGAGACGATGACGGGAAACGAGCGGTCGAACAGCCTGTCGGCGAGTACGGCTGACGGTGCGCCGTCGCCACCGCTCACAATCAAGGGGAGCGAAACGTCTTCGAGGACATCGAGGACGTCGTCGGTGGGTAGTCCATCGGCAGCCGGATCGAGGACGAACCCGTGAAATCGGTCGTCGTAGGCGTACTGTTCGACGTCTTCGGGCGTCGTGTGATGGGACTGCTGGCGGCTGAACGCGTTGCGAAACCGGCTGCCAGCGTTGGTCGTCGGTTCTTCGACTCCGTTGATTCGGGCGAAAGCGATAAACGGCCGCTCGACGCTATGGCGGGCTACCCCATTGTTCGCCGCCACGTAGCTCGTTTCCGGCGACACGGGCGGAAAGACGACAGAGCGAACGATACCGGCCTGATGCATCTCGCGCTCGAGGCGGTCTGGCTGGAGCGGGGTCGTGCCTGCCGGTGTGGCCGCACCCGTCTGCAGGCGAGCGTGCACGTCGACGACCCGGAACTCGTGTTCTAGCTCGAGCATTCGTTCTGGCGTTCGTTGCTCGGAGGTCATTGGTCTATCGGCTTCGCGTGCGTAATCTGATAATTAGTTACCGGTGAAGTGGTCTATTTCCCGAGAGAGTTCCATCCGTTGAGTGGCGACCCGTCCGTGTGTCTACCGTTCACATACGAATCGCCAGAGGGGAGCGAGGTGCCACCGAAACAGTTTTATAGAAGTGCTGACGATACAAGTAATGAGGAATCATATATGGCACAACAGCGACGCATGGGCGGACAGCCTATGTTCATTCTGAGCGAGGATAGCAAGCGAACCCAGGGGCGGGATGCCCAGTCGTCCAACATCATGGCCGGCAAAGCGGTCTCCGAAGCCGTACGGACGACACTCGGCCCGCGAGGGATGGACAAAATGCTCGTCGACTCGAGCGGGAACGTCGTCATCACGAACGACGGTGCGACCATCCTCAACGAGATGGATATCGAACATCCGGCCGCCCAGATGATCGTCGAAGTCGCCGAGTCCCAGGAGGACGAGGTCGGTGACGGGACGACGACGGCCTCGGTTCTCTCCGGAACACTGCTCGCCGAAGCCGAGGATCTCATCGAACAGGACGTCCACGCGACGACGATCGTCGAAGGCTACCACGAGGCTGCTCGCATCGCCCTCGAAGCCATCGACGAACAGGTACTCAGCGTCGAAGTCGACGACGAACTGCTCGTCCAGGTCGCCGAATCCAGTATGACTGGCAAGGGCACCGGTGGACTCACACCCGAAGTCCTGGCAGAGACTGTCGTCGAAGCCGTCCGCCACGTCGACAGCGACGAGGGCGTCGCCCGAGACAACATCGAGGTCCACACCCAGGTCGGCGCTTCCTCGAGTGCGACCGAACTGGTCTCCGGGATCATCATCGACGAAGAGCCGGCCCACGACGAGATGCCAACCGTCGTCGAAGACGCCTCAATCGGTATTCTCGACGTCGAACTCGGCGTCCGCACCGGCGAGGTCGACGCGGAGTACTCCATCGACTCCATGGACCAGCTCACCGCCGCCCTCGACCACGAAGAGGCCGAACTCCGCCAGTACGCCCAGGACGTCATCGACAGCGGCGTCGACGTGCTCTTTACCACCGACAGCGTCGACGACCGCGTCGCCTCGCTGCTCGCCAGCGAAGGAATCCTGACCTTCGACGACATCAGCAACAAGAAAGCCCGCAAAGTCGCCAATGCCACCGGTGCCCGACGTGTCGGTGCGCTCGAAGACCTCACGGAAGAAGAGTTCGGTCACGCCGACCGCGTCCGCAGTGAAGCCTACGGCGACGACGAACTCGCGTTCGTCGAAGGCGGTGCTGCCGCCGAAGCCGTCACCGTCTTCGTTCGTGGCGGAACCGACCACGTCGCCGACGAACTCGAGCGCGCCATCGGTGACGCACTCGACGTCGCCTCGACCGCCCTCGAGAGCGGTGAGGTCGTGCCCGGTGCTGGCGCAACCGAAATCGCTATCGCCGACCACGTGCGCTCGGCTGCCGCCGGTATCGAAGGCCGGAAACAGCTCGCCGTGACGGCGTTCGCCGACGCCATGGACATCATCCCACGGACGCTCGCCGGCAACACCGGACAGGACCCAATCGACTCGCTGGTCGACCTGCGAGCAGCCCACGAAGCTGAGGGTCGTGCCGGACTCATCACCGACGGCGAAACCGTCACCATCGACGACCCAGTCGAATACGGCGTCGTCGACCCCGCCGACGTCAAACGCGAAGCTGTCGAAAGTGCCACCGAAGCCGCGACGATGATCGTCCGTATCGACGACGTCATCGCCGCCGAATAAGCGAACGCGCTTTCTTTCTATTTCAGCCCCCGAGACGGTCTCTGTGGGCCAACAATGTTAAGTGTTAACAAGTCGTAACTTCCGTTTGTAATGTCCCACAATCCACCAATTGACCGACTGACACAGATCGGGGGACCTGACGAGCGGCCGGTCTACTACGACGATTGTGGGGGGACATATCACACCTGGTGTGACATGGGGGAGTACGAACCGGTAAGCACCGCCTTACTGATGGCGGTTTCTTCGGTCCTTGGGAAAGAACCGGAGGATCTCGAGGCGCTCCACGAGTGTGTCAATCCCGACGCACTCAACGAACTGTTCGTCCACTGGCGCGGTGACGAACCACGCGTCGGCGACGGGGCGATATCGTTCAGTTTCTCACAGTGTGACGTTACGGTCCGTGCCGACGGCGAGATCGTCATCGACCCGAAGCGCACACCGAGACCGGCATAACGTAGACTGTCAGTGAGAACACTGGCTATCAGGGAGACAATGAGAAACTTGGCTATCAGGGGCTCTCGAGACGCTCGAGAGTGACGTGTTCATCGACAAACAGGCCGAACGCCTCCGAGCCACGCCCATCGTTCACGTCGAGTTCGACGTAGCCGTGACTCCCCACGAGCGCGACCGGTTCGCCGCGCTCGACGGAGGCAAACGTCTCCCCAACTGGGACGCGCTCGTCATCTACCAGCACCCTGTCGACCCCCTCGAGGAAACGGCCGGGAACGTTCGTGATCACGTTGCCGAAATCGTCGACGGCGAGCACCGTCGCCTCGGCGGTGTCACCATCGATAGCAGCTGTCGGGAGCGTACAGTCGACCGGGTCCGAAAGCGGACTGAGCCAGGGGAGTCCCTCAAGCGGTCGATCCGTTTCCTCGAGGGCGGCCGCAATCGGCGCGAACACGTCCCGACCGTGGAACGTCGTGCTTCCGGCGGCTTCCGCTTTGCCGCCCGTGGGAACGGGGGTCTCGAGGGCCGATTCGTCGACGGAGAATACCTCGAGAGAGGCTGTGGGTCCTGTTGAGTCCGCTGAAGCACCATCCGGCCGCTGATCAGAACTCGCCGCCAGGCGTCGTGCGACCGGGAGTAAGACGCCGTTGTCGGGTCCCACCAGCAAGTGGTCGCCCGCGCGGACGACGATTGCTCGTCGATCCGTTCCGACACCGGGGTCGACGACGACGAGATGAATTGCCGGTGGGAAATACGGGAGGATCTCGCGAAGCCAGAACGCACTCGAGTGAACGTCACCTCGCGGTAGCTCGTGGGTGATATCGACCAGCCGAACGTCCGAATCGATGCGCTCGAGCAAGACACCTTTCATCGCCGCGGGATACGGAGAGCCAAAATCGGAGGCGAGCGTAATCATACGCACGAAGAGACGGTAGTTCGCAAAAAAAGTTCCCGACCGGAATTGGCGTCGACGCCTCGAGAGTGCAAGAAATGCTATACGTGGACGTATCCTCTCATTTCAGCAGGCAAATCAGAACCAATGTACCCATTTCACGCGCCCTATCGGCCGTTAGAGTCGTCGTCGGCAACCATCTGTATCCGTTTGATGCCGTCAATTTCGTCGATGACGTCGACGACGGCGTCTGGTACGCGGGATTGCCAGTTTTCGTCTTCGATCATCCGTTTGCGGACGGCCGTCCCCTCGAGGATTTCTCGTTTGAACATCGGGGACTGTCTGACCTCGACGTTCGCCTCTCGAAAGAGCTGGATGACGAGGGGGTTGTTCGAGTAGGCGACGTCGAAATCCGGGCTCATACTCTGGACGTGGCTTACCCATACGGAGTTTCTATCGAGGTCTTCGATGGGGACGGCATACGTCGTGATATCGAACTCCTGGACGGCTTTGGTAAGCATCATAATCCGCTCGCCAGCGGTGAACGGGTTTCGCGTCGAGTGTGAATCCCCAGCGCTGCCAATACCGAGGACCAGTTCATCGACCTCATCGGCGATACGTTCGACCATCGTGTGATGCCCGTTGTGATAGGGCTGAAAGCGGCCAATGTAAAACCCCCGCGTCATATCTGTCACCTCGTGGGTCGGACTCTTAAGGGTGGCGAGGTTGCTTTAACGAGAGGAAGCGGCGAATTCGGCCGTTTGAAGGGCCCTATGTCGGCCCCGAGGTTCAGTAGAAGGGAGAAAGTATATCAGTCGCAATCCCTTCCGTTGCAATACTGAAAAGCATTCTATGAGTAACGATACGAACGTCGACGACCCTCCAGCGGACGACGCGCCCGAGGAGGAATCCGTCCCATCCGCGCAGGAGGAGTCGTCACGAACAGACGATGGCTCCGCCAGCGATGATCAGGGGCAGGCTGTGGACGATTCGGACACCACTGACGACGCCGACGCCGAATCAGGGGCCGAAGACACAACCTCCGCTGCAGATGAGGAGCCTCCAGACCCACTCGAGGAGTCACTCTCACTCCTCGACGACTCGAGTGAATCGGACGAAGCCACGCTCGATGACGACGTACTCACCGAGAACGCCCCGGTCGAAGACCAGGAACCGACGGACGACGACATCGAAACCGTCGAAGACCTCGGCAGTTCAGTCGAGGTTGACCCGGGTGTCGAAATCGACGAAGAAATCGAGGACGAAGATTTACTCGGCGGCCTCAAAATCGATTCAACTGCCGATATCGAGGTACCCGACCGACTCGTCGACCAGGTGATCGGACAGGACGAGGCTCGAGACATCATCATCAAAGCGGCCAAGCAGCGCCGCCACGTCATGATGATCGGTTCCCCCGGGACGGGGAAATCGATGCTCGCGAAGGCGATGAGCCAGTTGCTGCCGAAAGAGGACCTCCAGGACGTCCTCGTCTACCACAACCCGGACGACGGCAACGCACCGAAGGTGCGCACCGTTCCGGCTGGCAAGGGCGACCAGATCATCGACGCCCACAAGGAAGAAGCCAGAAAGCGCAACCAGATGCGTTCGATCCTGATGTGGATCATCATCGCGATCATCGTCGTCTACGCGATCATCGCCCGCCAGATTCTGCTCGGGATTCTCGCTGCCGGTATCATCTGGCTGATCTTCCGGTACACCTCTCGTGGCATCGACGCGATGGTGCCGAATATGATCGTCAACAACGGCGAACAGCGCACGGCCCCCTTCGAGGACGCGACCGGTGCCCACGCCGGTGCGCTGCTCGGCGACGTCCGCCACGACCCGTTCCAGTCCGGCGGGATGGAGACGCCGAGCCACGACCGCGTCGAACCCGGTTCGATCCACAAATCGAACAAGGGCGTGTTGTTCGTCGACGAAATCAACACTCTCGACGTGCGAACGCAGCAAAAGCTGATGACTGCCATCCAGGAAGGCGAGTTCGCCATCACGGGCCAGTCCGAGCGCTCCTCGGGTGCGATGGTCCAGACTGAACCCGTCCCCTGTGACTTCATCATGATCGCCGCCGGGAACCTCGACGCGATGGAGAACATGCACCCCGCACTCCGCAGCCGTATCAAAGGCTACGGATACGAGGTCTACATGGACGACACTATCGAGGACACGCCCGAGATGCGCCGAAAGTACGCCCGGTTCATCGCTCAGGAGATCGAACGCGACGGTCGCCTGCCACACTTCACCCGCGACGCCGTCGAGGAGGTCATCCTCGAGGCAAAACGCCGGGCTGGCCGCAAAGAGCACCTGACGCTTCTCTTCCGAAATCTCGGTGGACTGGTTCGCGTCGCCGGCGATATCGCTCGAGCCGAGGACACCGAGTTCACGACCCGCGACCACGTCTTGCAGGCAAAGGGACGCTCGCGTTCTATCGAACAGCAGCTGGCAGACGACTACATCGAACGCCGCAAGGACTACGAACTGCAGGTCAACGAAGGCGGCGTCGAGGGTCGCGTCAACGGGCTCGCCGTGATGGGCGAAGACTCCGGTATCATGCTGCCCGTGATGGCCGAAATCGCCCCCACACAGGGTGGCGGGAAAGTCATTGCTACGGGTCAGCTCAAAGAGATGGCCGAAGAATCCGTCCAGAACGTCTCGGCGATCATCAAGAAGTTCTCGGACGTCGACCTCTCCGAGAAGGACGTCCACATCCAGTTCGTCCAGGCCGGCCAACAGGGCGTCGACGGCGATTCGGCCTCCATTACGGTGGCAACGGCAGTCATTAGCGCCCTCGAGGACATCCCGATCGACCAGTCTGTTGCGATGACCGGTTCGCTGTCGGTACGCGGTGACGTGTTGCCGGTCGGTGGGGTCACCCACAAAATCGAGGCCGCTGCGAAAGCCGGCTGTACCAAGGTCATCATCCCCAAAACGAACGAACAGGACGTGATGATCGAAGACGAGTACAAGGACATGATCGAGATCATCCCCTGTGACAACATCAGCGAGGTGCTGGACGTTGCCCTGATGGGCGAACCCCAGAAGGACTCGCTGGTCGACCGCCTCAAATCGATCACCGGCTCGGCACTCGACAAATCCGGACCTGGCGCGACCGGCACGGGCTCGAGTCCAAGCCCGCAGTAATTTTCCGCCGACGTTTCGGCTTCGATTTTCACTCGCCTCGGTAGTCACTGCTCTTTGGTGCGTACTCGAAGCAGTCCCACCTGCGAACGGCCGCCGACTCGAGCCAAACCCTCTTTTGTCGACCCTTCGTACCTTCGAGCGATGACCCAGTGGGTGACGTTCGCCGGGATAACCGCCATCGTCCTCGTGGTGGTGTTGGTGTTGACCAGACTGACTGCCGAGGGACTGGAGCTCGACACGGGTGAGGGGCCATCGACCGGCGACCAGCGACCGAACGCGGCAGAAACGGTGTCGACCGGTCGCCGAGAGTCGAAGCTCGAGGAGGATTCGGCCACGTCCCCGCGCGAGTTAAGCGACCGTGAGGGGCCGGAGGGTGAAACAGCCGATCCGCCCGACGGTCGTTCGCCAGCAACGCCGACAAACGGGGACGCCGATCCCAGCACAGCCCCGGGCTCGAGCGAGTTCTCGATCTCTGGACCTGACCCGGAAACATCGCCGGACCCTGACTCGAGAACATCGCCGGACCCTGACCCGGAAACATCGCCGGACCCTGACCCGGAAACATCGCCGGACCCTGACTCGAGAACATCGCCGGACCCTGACCCGGAAACACTACCGGCCGACCGTCAACCGCATCGCTCGTCGCCGGTCGAGGACCTCTCGACGATGGCCTTACTGGCAAACGTTGCGCTCTCCCAGGGATTGTTCGCGGGCGTGCTCATCGGTGCGGTCGTCTACACGGGCGTCCCACTCGAGGCACTGGGGATTGCGTTCGACAGTGAATATCTACAAACTGGCATCACGGTTGGCGTCCTCGCTGGAATCACTCTCTACGTAGGCAACGAACTCGGAGCCGCGATAGCGACTCACTTCGGCCTCGAGCACGACGAGGGGCTCCGAGCATTGCTGGCACCCGACAGCGCCGGCGGCTGGATCGTGTTGCTCGGCGTCGTCTTGCCCGTCGTCGCGTTGTTCGAGGAACTCCTCTTTCGTGCCGCGCTCATCGGAGCGCTATCGGCCGGGTTCGACATCCCACTGTGGATACTCGCCGTTGGCTCCTCAGCAGTGTTCGCTCTCGGTCACGGCGCACAGGGTCGAACTGGGATCGTCGTCACCGGCTTGCTGGGGCTGGTGCTCGCGTGGCTATTCATCACAACGGGCAGTCTGCTGGTAGTCGTGGTAGCCCACTATCTGATCAACGCCCTCGAGTTCCTGGTCCACGAATGGCTCGGCTTCGAGTGGACAGCGGGGATCGCAAACTGAGACGGTCTGCTGTACCATTTTACCGGTGACCCCATACCGGGTCGACAATCACTGGAAAGAGACGACAGCAGACCGTATGAATCGGAACCCTCCAGCTGCGATGAATCACCGAAAGCTAAGCCCTACGAGCATCTGTGCTCACGTATGCACTCACTCGAGTCGGTGCCGGAGTCAGTCCAGCGGTCGATCGTGTTCGGAATCCTGCTTTACTTTACGCTGATCGTCTACGCCGAAATCGCGAACGAGCCCCTCGCCGGGTTCGCCGCGGACATCGTCTTCGCGTTCGTCGCCATCACTGTCGGCGTGTTGCTCTTCACGCGAGCGAGCGACCGTCTCTCGCCGCTTAGCGCTGGTGGGCTGTGTCTCCTCGTCGGTGGCATCGCGCAGTTGATTGCCGTCTTCACAGGAGAGCTGCTGTTGCACGCCGTAGCCTCGATGGCCGTCTTCGTCGGCATCGGGCTCTACATCCTCGCGGTCTGGCTCGAAACCTGATCTGGCAGGCCGTCACTGAGCCGCGCTACAGCAGTTCGGGAAGTGCTCAGAGTCCCTCGAGTGACCGGAGTTTTTGTTCGACGCCTGGCGGTGCCGCACTCGGTCCGTTCCGAACCCGGTGGTCCGGGAGCACGATCGGAAGCGGATTCTCGTCGAGTGCCGTCCGAACGGTAATCAGGTCGTCGTCGTCCTGCGGATCTAGGTCGGGCGTCATTCGAGCGATCGCCTCCACATCGATGCTTTCGCCGTAGGGTATCGTGCGAAGTGTCTCGAGAATGGCCCGCTGATCGGTCGGCACAGTGAGAGCGATCTGGACGTCCTCGAAACCCACTTCGTTGACGCCATCCAGGTACTCGAATAGCTGGTCCAGCAGTGGATGCTCGTTCGCCTCGTCCCCTTCGACGGCGTTCTCGTCGGGTTGTTCGGGAAACGAAATAGACAGTACGCGATCGCCAGCGACACCGATCTGTACGTACCGCTCGAGATACGGCGAGTGGCGTGCGTAGATACCCGAATCGGCGGAGTCGTCCATACTGGTCTCGACGAACGGGGCACTCTTGAAGATTTGGCTGTTTCCCGTGAGCGATACCGAATCTCCTTTGAGCCTGACGTACGTACAACCGACAATGAGAGTTGCACAGCTCGGGTCGGGGACGCCCGAAATCGCCGTCGTTGCCGGTATCCACGGTGACGAACCCTGTGGCGTCCGCGCCGTTGAACGACTGCTCGAGACCGACCCCGCGGTGAAACGGCCTGTCAAACTCGTCATTGCGAACGAACTGGCCCTCGAGCGAGGAGTTCGCTACGTCGACGAAGACCTCAACCGCGCGTTTCCGGGCCATGCCGAAGCGACGACACACGAGGGGCGACTGGCAGCGATGTTGGCCGACGAACTCGGACACTGTCTGACCTTTTCGATGCACTCGACGCAGAGTCACGCAGAACCGTTCGCCATCGTCGAAGCCCTCGGCGAGCGTGCCAGAGACGTCTGTCCCCAGTTGCCGATCAGTGCCATCGTCGAAACCGGCCCGTATGCGGACGGGCGACTGTTTAGCGAAGTGGATACCATCGAAGTCGAGTGCGGTCTCCAGGGGAGCGACGCGGCCATCGAAAACGCCTACCAGCTCACTCGAGCGTTCCTGACCGCCGTCGACGTACTGCCGGGCGATACCGTCCGCCGAGACGTTCCGATGTTCGAACTGGTTGACCGCATCGACAAATCGGCCGCCGACACCTACGAAGTGTTCGTCGAGAACTTCCAGCGCGTGGAAGCTGGCAGCCCTTTCGCGGCCGCAGACGGCGAAAAACAGGTCGCCTCAGAGCCGTTTTACCCCGTGTTGATGTCGCCTTATGGCTACCGGAACGTCTTCGGTTACACCGCCCGGAAACTCGAGACGCTGTCGGGATCGACGGCCGCTGATTGACCGGATCACAACCGAGTGAGAACCCGTATTCGTCGTCCATTCTCGAGCGGCGTCACAGATACGAACAAGTTTTCCCGGTGATGAAGGGTTAATAGCCAGCCGACCCGACTTCTGCGTATGCTCCCACTCGAGACACTCGCATTGCTCGCCGACGTCCTACCGGCCGAGCCGTTCCCCGAGGGCATCGCCCACTACGCAGTCGGTGGATTGCTCGTCGGACTCGGCGTGACCGTCATCTATCTCGGCACCGGTATCGCCGCAGGGGCCAGTACCTTTCTCGAGTCCACGCTCTCCTATGGCTCGAAGTTGTCCCGGTTCGACCGGTATCGGGCCTCTCGAGACTGGCGCGTCGTCTTTACAATCGGCATCATCGCCGGTGCTGCTGGCTACCAACTCGCGACCGGCGACGGCATCTGGGTCACTGAAGTCGCCTGGTGGCGACTACTCCTCGGCGGAATTCTCGTGGGTATCGGGACCCGTCTCGGGAAAGGCTGTACATCCGGGCACGGTGTCTGTGGGGTCGGTTCGGTCTCGGGAACCTCGTTCGTCGGCGTGATCTCGTTTCTACTGGTCGCCATCGTCACCGCACACCTCGTCCTGGCCGCGGGGGTGACCCCATGAGCACCGACGTCGGCGTCACGCAGGAACACGAACAGCATCCGCTGTTCTTGCCGATCGTCTTCGTCGGTGGCCTGCTGTTCGGCGTCGGCCTCGCGGTGAGTAACATGGCCCAGCCCGAGGTCGTCCTCTCGTTTCTCCAGTTTGCTGACTTCGGGTTGCTGTTCGTGATGTTCGGTGCCGCCGTCGTCACCGGCATCGTCTTTTTCGGCGCGCCTCGAGTCCTGGGGAGTGCGCCCCTTACCGGAAAGCCCTACGAACGACGGCTCAAGGAACTGGACCGGAACGTCGTGGTCGGCGGCGGCATCTTCGGCGTCGGCTGGGGCCTGTCGGGCATCTGTCCGGGTGCCGCCTACGCCAGTCTGGGCATCGGCAACTACGCCATCCTCTGGGGTATCGTCGGCATGTTCGTCGGTGCGTACGTCCAGGGTTACTGGCGGTCGACGCCGGTCGCCTCGAGTACCGGGACGGCGAAAGCCGACTGACGCCGGAAAACCGTTACCGGACCGTGGGATAACCGTCTCCACCGGGTCGAAATTGGCAATGCCGGGCCAACGATTACACCGGCGGCCGTCGACGCTCGCGGTATGGCTCGTCTCTCGACGATCGTGATACTGATCGGTATCGCGCTCCTGTTCGTTCCCGTACCGCCGGTCGCATCGATCCCGGTGGGGATCGTCGTGATCGTCATCGGTATCGGTCTCAGATTGATTGCCGATGCCTGACCGGACCTTACTGGGTGAATCACCCCGAGGTCAAGCCTCGAGGTATTCTCCTGTACCGCTGATAAAGGAGTAACTCGAAAGGGCAAAATATCATCGGCGCGAGCCGAGGCTATATCAGTCGGGATGCCGATACGATACGGTATGGTCACGTTGCAACCGCCCTGTCTACGATCGAAACACGCCTCGAGAGGGGCTGCGAAAGGAGCCGAGATTGGCGGGAGTATCGGTGGCGTCGGCGGTCCCGTGCCGGGAGCAGTCGGTGCCGGCGTCGGTGCCGCGACGGGGTATCTCGCGGGAACTGCTCGAGACCGTGTCGAATCGGTTCTAAAGCCGTTCTGAGCCCGCCCAGTGGCCGATACCCGTGGAAGCCGACTGATTACCAGGGGAAAAGAACCGTTTATAGTATGAAAATAATATTAGTTCACTATTTATTTCATAGTAGACCCTTTCAGTCCGCTCTCGAGCCGTGTCATCCACCCACAGTCTCGGTGACATCGTTCAAAAACGCATAAATCCCTGCTCCGGTACCCTCTGGTATGGACACCTACGACTTGCTGACGCGGAACGTCGACGAGGTCGTCACCGACGAGGAGGTGCGCGAGGTAGCCAGCGACCCGGATGGCAAGCGCGTCTACGTCGGCTACGAGCCCTCGGGCGTGTTGCATCTCGGGCATCTCCTCACGGCGAACAAACTCATCGACCTCCAGAACGCGGGCATGCAGGTGGTCATCCTGCTCGCCGACGTTCACGCCTACCTGAACGGAAAAGGGACCTTCGAGGAAATTCGTGAGACGGCCGAACAGATGCGCGCCCAGTTCCTCGCCTACGGCCTCGAGGAATCCCAGACGGAGTTCGTCTACGGCTCGAGCTACCAGCTCGAGGAAGACTACGTGCTCGACGTCCACGAACTCGAGTTGTCGACGACGCTCAACCGCGCCCAGCGCGCGATGGCCGAACTCCAGGGCGACGAGACGGCAAAAGTGAGCCACGTCGTCTACCCGCTGATGCAGGCGCTCGACATCGAGTACCTCGACCTCGACCTCGCCGTGGGTGGGATGGACCAGCGCAAAGTCCACATGCTCATGCGCGAGGAACTCCCGAAACTGGGCTACGACGCCCGTCCGTGTCTGCACACCCCGATCGTGGCCGACCTCACGACCGGCGAGGGCAAGATGTCCTCGAGCACCGGCGTCACGATTTCGATGGAAGACTCGATGGCCGACCTCGAGGAGAAGGTCAACTCGGCGTTCTGTCCGCCGACTCGAGACCCCGAAGGCGACCTCGAGAACCCCGTCCTCGAACTGTTCGAGTACCACGTGTTCCCCCGCTTCGAGCGCGTGCTGGTCGAGCGTCCGGACAAGTACGGCGGCGACCTCGAGTACGACGGGTACGAGGCGCTGGCAGCGGACCTCGGATCCGGCAAGTTGCATCCCGCAGACGCGAAAGGGACGCTCGCGAGTTACCTCGACGAACTGATCGCGCCCGGCCGCGAGAAACTTCGAGAGATTCGCGACGAGTAGTCAAACGGGTTACTGTACGCTTTCTAGTGATGGGGTTTTGTCGCCCCGTACTGCCGTGCCGGTCTCATTTGTGGGGGTTCGACGGAAAATTGTAACACCGTCCCGACTCCGTTGCACTCATCGATCAGTGATAGGTTGGTGAGTTGGCTGCCGAATAGAGAGGATAGATTCAGCCCGACAGGAGTGATCGAACTCGATCCGTTTGATCATGCTGTGTCCAGTTCCAGCGTCTCCTGGAGAGGCTCGACACGGAACACGTAATCCGCGTAACTGCCATCAAGGTTCGTGGGACTCTCTTCGTCGGTATGCGCTTGGCAGAGAACGGCCTCTGCTTCAACGGCACCGTGCCCGGTTTCTTCCTGATATCGTTCGAGGACGACAAACGTCGCCCTCTCGGTGCAGCCGCGACGGTGGCACTCGGGAAGCGAATCCGGAACCCCGTCCCCGTGTCGGTTCTCGCCGTCTGATTGCTTCTCTCGTCCGTTTTCCGTGTTTACCATCCATACTCACTAAGGAAGCAAGCGGCATAATTCTGTGGTCGTTCGTACTCTCAGTGACGAATTCGCGCTTTGTATTCACCAACCCGTTCCTATCAGGTGCTGTGGATTCCAACGGAGCACCTCTGCGCTCAGTCGACCGATACGTATTTTCCCTCCCGGCCGTATCCCTCGAGTATGCGGATTCGTGACTGGCAGGACGTACTCGAGGACGTTGTCGAACGCGACGTCGACCCGCAGGGCTGGCGCGCCGTCGCTGGCGACCGCTCGAGTGGGGTCGGCGAGGATATGTACCTCGCCCATCCACGAGCCGGCGTCTTCGTCCTGAAAACGTACGCGAAAAACCCCTACGACCTGCGCGGTGTCGGCGGTCACGTCGCCCGCAAGGTCGACGACGACATCGGCTCGTATCTCCCGGAAGAGAACACCCCCAGTCGGTTCGCCGTTCGGTCGCCGCCGGAAGACGAAGACCACGCCCAGTCGCTCGCCAAGCGTCTCGAGACGGTCGTCCAGACGCATGCGGACGCGCCGACGCGACCACAGGATTTCTTCGACGACGTGATGGACGCCGTTGAGAGTCCGGCGTTCGGACCGATGGCCTACGACCAGTACGACCGCCCCGACGAACTCGACGGCCTCTCAGATACGTTCGAGGAAGCCGAGGAATTGCTCGAGGCCGAACTCGAGGAGCTCATCGACGCCGACGAAGTCGACCGTGGCTTCATGTGACTGTGCAGTAGTCACGACACCAACAACTATTACGCATCGGTCAGGAATTCCCGTCTGTGTCTCGGGTGACCGCGATTCGCCGTTTCGGCCTGTACGCGCTGTGGCGACTGGTGTGGGCCATCGTGGTCGTCTTTTCCATCGTCTCGGGCCTGTTCGTCCTGTTCGTGATTGCGCCGGACGATACGGACGCCCCGATGTTGTGGGCGGCCGCGATATCGGGTGACGAAGTCGAGTTCGGTGACCCACCGCCGCTCTCAGAACAGTACATCGAGTGGATCGTCTCGGTGTTCTCCCTCGAGTGGGGTGAGTCGATGACCGCAGCGACGTGGATAAACGGCAGCGAAAACGGCGCAATGAGCGCATCCAACGCGTCCGCCGTTGCCGAAGCGATTCCGGTGACGCTTGCATACGTGGTACCGTCGACCATCTTCGCGTTTATACTCGCAGCTGTCGTTGGGTACTACGCCGCACAGACCTCACGGTCGTGGGTCGAACGGTTGAGTTCGGGGAGCACGTATCTCCTCTTTAGCCTCCCGAATTTCTTCCTGGCAGCGGTGATCTTCTACACGCTCCGCGATCTGGACCCGTCGTGGTTTCCGGATTCGTATGCCACAGCGAGTGGATTCCTCGAGCACGCCCTCTGGCTCTCGTTACCCGCGTTCGTTCTGTCGACACACGTACTGGCCGGCCACTATCGCTATAGTCGAACCGAAACGCGAGCCGCATTGAACGAACGGTACGTAACGCTGGTCCGGTCGAAAGGTGCCGGACAGTTACGGATCGCCAGACACGTCTTTCGGGTCGCTGCAGTCCCGCTCGTCACCGTGTTCGTGACCGAGTTGCTGGCCGTTATTCTGGTCGCTATTTTCGTCCTCGAGGTGGTGTTTTCCGTGCCTGGCATCGGCTTGCTCGCCTACGAGGCCGTGCTCGAGCGCGAACTCGAACTCGTCATGATCCTGACGGCGGTGTTTGCGACGGCAGCCGTCCTCGCAAACGTCGTCCAGGACCTTGCGACTATCGTCCTGGACCCGCGTGCCCATCGATAGCCGCGTTTCGATCACCGCTCTCGCGGATCTGCCAGCTGACTCAACCGGTCACCGACCAGTAGCATCGACAGGACGAGCGCCGTGAGTGCGACCGCTGGGACGACTGGATACCACCAGACGTCCCACCAGTTTGCGAACGAGTGACTGAGGCCGTCTGCGATCGTGTTCCCGAGCGAAACGATTCGTGGATCGGATTCCCCGAATCCAAGAAACGACAGGGCAGCCGCGTAGAGAATAAACGTCGGCACGAGCGCCGAGAGCGGGACGATGACGGCTCCGGCGATGTTCGGCAGGACGTGATACCGAAGATTGTAGTACGTCGTCGCCCCCGAAGCGGTGGCCGCCCGCACGTACAGAGTGCTGTTGATTCGGTGGACTTCACTTCTGACGAGTCGTGCGAGCCCACCCCAGCTCAGCAGTCCGAAAACCATCGCCATCAAGACAAAATCCGCTGACAGGATGGCGACGACCAGTACGTAGACGAAAAACGCGGGGATCGCACTCTGGATATCGACGTAGCGCATCAAGACCCGGTCGATACGGCCACCGAACGTGCCCGCGACGAGACCGACAGCCGTCCCGATGCCGCCCGCAATAACCGCCGCCGAAACGCCGATCTGCAAACTCGTCCGCAGCCCGTACACCACGATGTGGACCAGATTTTTGCCGCCGTTGTCCGTGCCGAGTGGATACTCCCACGTCCCTCGACAGACGCTGTCGCCCGTCGACCCGACGCAATTGACCGGGATGAAGTCGTCGACTGTCGTCCCGACCGGCGGCTGATAGCTCACGACCGGATCCACTTCCGGCCGCGGGTACACGAGCGGGCCACCGACCGCGAGCAGTACCAACACGACGGTCCCCAGGGCCCCAATCGCGGCGACTCTATCTCGAGTGAACGTTCGAACGAAGGCGAGGGTCCGACCCGGACGCTTGAGGACGGCTGGAACAACGACGAGTACGATAGCGAGCAGCGCAAACAGGCTCACCCAGTCGAGGGTGGCGATTTCGTGCCCAGCGACAATAACGGCCTCCCCGCCCTCGGTCCGATAGGCGTAGACTGCCCCGGCGAACAGCCCTCCATAGGTCACCAGGAGACCGAGCGGTCTGGCGAACCATCGCCACCGGACCCGCGAATCGTCGAACGCACCTGTCTCGAGGTCGGTAAACGCTTCCGAGTCGGACGATTCCATTTCTCGTCTGCCTACCACTGAGCCGAAAATACTTCACTGTGTTGTCTTTTCCGAGTGGAGGCAGTGGCTATCGAGTATACAATCCATGCAAACAGACAAAGCATATACTTGATGACTTTGTATAGCTAGTAACTTTCCCATGCGTTCGTCCAGACCCGCCGGTCACTTTGTCGGACTCGTGGTCGCCATGGTGATTTGTTCATTGGCTGTCGCTGGGACAGGGACAGCTGTCGCTCTCGTGGACACGCCGAACGATCAGACGGTCGAGTTGGACGAGGCGGGCTCGAGTAGCCTGCTCGAGGCCAGTGCCCTCGTACTCGATGATGATCTTGACGACACGGTCAACGACACGACGAACGATACCGACGATACAGTAAACGAAACCACAGAGGAAATCGACGACACCAGCGAGACCCTCGAGAATACGACCGAATCACTGGAGGAAACGACTGAGACGATCGAGGATACGACGGTCGATACAACCGATACGGGCACCCTCGAGACGGTTGACGATACCGACGAGACCCTCGAAGAAACAACGAACGAGACGACCGGCACGGTAGACGACAGCCTCGAGACGATTGACGACACGGTAGCGGACAGCCTCGAGACGATCGACGACACGGTAGACGACACCAGTGAGGCCCTCGAGGAGACGACAACGACGCTCTCGGACACGACGGACACCGTTCTCGAGTCGACGGATGTGAACGACACGGTTCAAACAGCACTGCTCGACCACGAGGCGAGCCTCGCGACGAACGTCACCACCGGGGATGGGCCCAAAACTGACGGCGAAGAGATTGTTGCACACGAGAACACAGCGAGCGGGCCGCTCGGTATCGTCCCATCGGAACCGCCATCGAGCACGCAAACCGCCGTCAACGGGGTCCTCGCCGGATTACTAGGGGCCGTCGCTGTCTCGAGTATGGGTGCTGGAGTTGCCGGAGGCGGGGCAGGGGCTGGAGCAGGAGCAGCCAGAAGCGGGGTCGCTAGCTGGACTACCAGCTCACGGCTTCGACACTGGTGGGGTCTTCTTCGGGACGCCATCCCGGCCCCACTGGCGGCGCTGCTCAGATACAGCCGTTACGACGACTCCGATCCACTCGAGAACGAGCGCCGGAAGACGATCTTCGATGCGGTGACAGCCGAACCCGGTCTGTACCTTTCCGAGGTGAGCGACCACAGCGACGTCCCGCTCTCGACGGTTCGCCATCACGTTCGCATCCTCGAGGAGGAAAACCTCGTCACCTCGATCAAAGTCGATGGGAAACGCCGATATTTCCCGATCGACGCGGACGACGTCGAGCTTCATGCCGCACTCGCGGAACCAACCCGTAGACGGTTACTCGAGAAACTGGCGACGCTTGGACAGGCACCCAACGGCCAGTTGGCGGACGCGCTCGATCGTGACCCGAGTACGATTTCACACCACCTCTCGAAACTCGAGGAGGTGGGGCTGGTCGTCCGCGAGCGAGACTGCCGATCGGTCGTCAACGAACTGTCGCCAGCGGCCACCACTCTGTTGCTCGATGCAGAAGCAAGCCAGCCCCGAACACAGCCGATGCCAGCTGACGACTGACGGATCGAGTGAGCGGCGCATCCTGTCGGTATTGACACGCTCGCGCAGGGAAGGACGCCGGAGGCTGTTGATTTCACCCCGAAAGGGTTATCCGCAACTCGGTCGTAGCGAGCGCCAATGAAGGTGTCTCGGCTACCTGGAGGTGTATCGCCGTGGAGCTAATTATTACGGAAAAAGACAACGCGGCGAGACGCATCGCCGACATTCTGAGCGGCGAATCGGCGACGGCGACGCGAGAGAACGGCGTCAACGTCTACGAGTGGGGCGGCAAACGCTGTGTCGGGCTCTCGGGCCACGTCGTCGGCGTCGACTTCCCGTCGGAATACGCCGACTGGCGGGACGTCGAACCCGTCGAACTCGTGGATGCGTCAATCGAGAAAACGCCGACGAAAGAGAACATCGTCGCAACATTGCGTATTCTGTCCCGGCAGGCCGAACGAGTTACCATTGCGACTGACTACGACCGCGAGGGAGAGCTGATCGGGAAGGAGGCCTACGAAATCGTCCGCGACGTCAACGAGGACGTCCCCATCGACCGCGTTCGATTCTCCTCGATCACGAAAAACGAGGTCCAGCGTGCGTTCGACGAACCGGACGAAATCGACTTCGACCTGGCTGCAGCAGGTGAGGCTCGACAGATCATCGACCTGGTCTGGGGAGCAGCACTGACCCGGTTTCTCTCCCTTTCGGCCGGCCAGCTGGGTAATGACTTCATCTCCGTCGGTCGCGTCCAGAGCCCGACGCTGAAACTGATCGTCGACCGCGAACGCGAGATTCAGGCGTTCGACCCCGACGACTACTGGGAACTCTTTGCCGACCTCACGAAGGACGACGAACCGTTCGAGGCCCAGTACTTTTATCTCGACGAAGATGACAACGAAGCCGAGCGCGTCTGGGACGAAGCCGCCGCCACCGAAGCCTACGAGACCTTGGCCAGTGCCAGCCGCGCCACGGTCACCGAGGTCAAGGGCCGGACCCGAACCGACAGCCCGCCGACACCGTTCAACACGACCCAGTTCATCCGGGCGGCAGGGGCTATCGGGTTCTCTGCCAAACGCGCGATGTCCATCGCGGAGGACCTCTACACCGACGGCTTCATCACCTATCCGCGAACCGATAACACCGTCTACCCGGACGACCTCGAGCCAGAGGACCTGCTCGACTCGTTCGTCGGACACCCCGAACTTGGCGAGTCGGCCCAGTCGTTACTCGAGAGCGAGGACGACCTCGTTCCGACGGAGGGTGACGAGGAGACGACCGACCATCCTCCGATCTATCCGACCGGAGAGATTCCGACCCGGGGCAGCGACGTAAACGAAGACGAGTGGCGAGTGTACGAACTCGTCGTCCGTCGCTACTACGCGACGGTGGCCGAACCGGCAATCTGGGAACACCTCAAAGTGGTCGCCGACGCCAACGGCTGCTCCCTCAAAGCCAACGGGAAACGCCTCGTCGACCCTGGTTACCACGAGGTGTATCCGTACTTCTCGACGAGCGAGAACTACGTTCCCGCGGTCGACGAAGGCGAGAAGCTCGCCGTCAGCGACGTCGAACTCGAGGCCAAACAGACCCAGCCACCCCGACGCTACGGCCAGTCACGACTGATCGAGACCATGGAGGACCTGGGAATCGGGACGAAGTCGACGCGACACAACACGCTCGAGAAACTGTACGATCGCGGTTACATCGAAAACGACCCGCCACGGCCAACCCAGCTGGCAATGGCGGTGGTCGATGCCGCCGAACAGTACGCAGACCAGGTGGTGAGCGAAGAGATGACGGCCCAGCTCGAGGCCGATATGGACGCCATTGCAACCGGCGAGGCGACGCTCGAAGACGTTACCGACGAATCCAGAGAGATGCTCGAAGCGGTGTTCGAGCAGTTGGAAGCCTCACGCGAAGAGATCGGCGATCACCTCCGGAAATCGCTCAAAGCCGACAAACAACTGGGTCCGTGTCCGGAGTGTGGTGAATCCCTGCTCGTCCGTCGAAGCCGGTATGGCTCGTACTTCGTCGGCTGTGACGGCTATCCCGACTGTGAGTTTACGCTGCAGTTGCCCTCGACAGGCAAACCGTTGATCCTCGAGGAAACCTGTGACGAACACGACTTACACGAAGTGAAGATGCTCGCGGGCCGACAGACGTTCGTTCACGGCTGTCCGCTCTGCCGGGCCGAAGAAGCCGGTGAAGGGCCGATTCTCGGAACCTGCCCGGAGTGTGGCGACGACGAGGGTGGTGAACTCGCGATCAAGACCCTCCAGAGCGGCTCGCGGCTGGTCGGTTGCACACGTTACCCCGACTGTGAGTACTCCCTGCCCCTGCCACGGCGCGGCGAAATCGAGGTCACCGACGAAACCTGTGACGAACACGACCTCCCCGAACTGGTGATCCACAACGGCGACGAACCCTGGGAACTGGGCTGCCCCATCTGTAACTATCGGGAGTTCCAGGCTCGAGAGGCCGAAAGCGGCTCCGACCTCGAGGCCATCGACGGTATCGGAGCCAAGACGGTCGAAAAACTCGCGGCCGCAGGCATCGAGTCAATCGACGACCTGACCGAGGCCGATCCGGAGTCCGTCGCCGACTCCGTTGACGGCATCAGCGCTGACCGAATCCGAACCTGGCAGACCGCGACCTGAATCGCTCGAGTAATGAGGGATGTTGCCGGGCTGATTCGTTTTTGAATCGACGGTACCACATGTGTCGGTGGCTCGTTCTCGGTCCGAGTAGCGGGTTCCTCGAGGGGTCCGTACCCCACCCGGAGAGCGATAGCGACGGACACCAGCATATCTGACAGCAGAGAATGTTATTCAGTTCACAGGTCAATCATTGTAACTCACTGGTGCAGGGATAGAATTAACTTACCTGCGACGGATGCACAACCAATCAACGGAGTCGGTGACTGATACCCTGACTCCCGCTCGAACGAATCCATGGCAAACAATGACTCTCCGAACGACGTGCCCATCGGCGAACCGGGCGGCGGTATCGAAGTAACCGTCGGAATTACCCAGCTAGAGGCGTTTCTCTCGGCCGATGACCCGGACGTTCGCGAGTACGCTGCCAGAACGCTCGCGGCCGAAGCGACCGACCGGCCGGCTGACGTCGCCGCTACCGTTCCGGCCCTGACCGAGCGACTCGAGGACCAGCCAGCGATTCGGTCACACGCCGCCACTGCGTTATCGGCAGTCGCCACGCACGATCCGTCAGCGGCGAAATCGGCAGTGCCCGCCCTGACGACCCAACTCGACGACTCGCCGTCGGTCCGGGCCGATGCGATCACCGCCCTCGCTGCCGTTGCCGAGGCAGAACCGGCAGCAGTGTCCCGGTCGGCACAAACGATTGCCGACTACGTCGCTGATGAGGAACCGTTCATCTGTGATCGGGCCACCGCCGTCCTGGCCGCCATCGCAAGTGCGGATCCCACAGTGGTAACCCCAATCGCTGGCACGGTCACACTGGCTACGGATCACGACGACGATGACGTTCGCGCCAACGCGACCCAGATACTCCGTGACGTTGCCGAATCGAATCCGACCGCTGTCACTGACTGTGTCCCATCGCTCGTCGCTCGACTCGAGGACCAGCCCCGTGTCCGTACGGCTGCGATCGCGGCGGTTCGCTCGATCGGGACGGCACAGCCTGAGGCCCTCACTGACCACGTCGATGCAATCGCGACTCGGCTCGAGGACGCACTCGAGCCCGTTCGTGAGGACGCGAGCATCGCCCTAGCAGCGGTTGCTGGAGCCGAGCCAGCGACCGTTTGCTCGGTCGTTGAATCACTGCGGGACTCGCTCACGGATGCGCCAGCGATTCGCCAACCTGCAGCGAGCGCGCTCCGTGATGTGGCTGCGTTCGACGCCGAGGCAGTGCTCCCGGCTGTCGAGGCGCTCGTCGACCGGCTCGAGGACCCGTTGCCGGCGATCAGAACGGACGCCGCAGCGACGCTTGCAGCCATCGCGGCCGAGAAGCCAGCAGCAGCCACCGATGCCATGGAGCCGCTGGCCGAACGCCTCGAGGACGAAACCGCCAATTGCGACGCGTTCGTCGCGGAGGCGGCCGCGGCAGTCGCTCCAGACAACCCCACGGCAGTCGAACCCATCGTCACTGACCTGGCGACCCTGCTCGAGGACGACGATCCGAACAGACTCGAAGCGATTCGGGCGATCCGCTCGGTATCGAACGCGGACCCGGCCACGATCAGCGCTGTCGTCGAACCGCTCGCCGGTCGACTCGACGATGCCGACGATGACGTCCGTCGAGCGGCAGCCGACGCGCTGGGTGCAGTGGCACTCGATGGGCCGACGGACGGCCCCGACGTGCCAGACCTGCTCGACGCCCTCGAGGACGGTGACGAGTGGATACAGGGGTACGCAGCCGGCGAACTGGCCGCGGTTGCAAAGACGCGGACGGCCGCCCCACACCCGGCGGTTACGGCGTTGTGTAACCGACTCGCCGCCGACGACGTAACCGTTCGCCGGGCCGCCTCACGCGACCTCGTCGACGTCGCGGCCGCCCAGCCCGAGCACGTCAGGAAGGCGACAGCGACGATTGCTACCCGACTCGAGGACGAAGATGCGAGCGTTCGAAACAACGCGGCACTTGCCCTCGCTCGCCTCGCAGAGACATTTCCGGACACGATTCGGGAGGAACTCACCAGCCTGTTTCGAGCGACCGACGATCCGGACCGTACCGTCAGGACGAACGTCATCGGCGTTCTCGAGATCCTCGGTGCCGATTACGAGGGACGCCCGGCGTTCGAACTCGCTCTCCGTGAGACCGACCACACGGACCCAGCCCGTCGTGGCGCTGCGTTCGAGGCACTCGCCGTCGTCCTCCCCGAGACGACGGACGAACTACGGCGGCTGATCGACGCGATCGCCGCTCGAAGCGTGGGTCCGTCACCGTCAATCGTTGAGCGGATTGCCCTGGTTAGTACCCTCGAAACGCTCCTCACCACACCGCTCGAGACCGAGCCAACCGTCGTCGAGGTCCTTCGAAACGTCTTCGAGACGGCAGCCGACGAAACCGATCCGACCGAAGAAACGGCGCTCGTCGTCTCACCGTCCCAGAAGCTGACCGAAGCGAACTCGTCGGACGCAATGGCCACAGGTGCCGGCCTCGCACACACGATTGCAGACGCCATGTGTGTATCACCTGCGCTGTCCCAGTCGGGACCGCTCGCGGAACTGATCGCCGAACGGCTCGGCGTCGCCGGCCCACTGGAGCGTCGCGCACATTTGCGAGGGCTCGTCACTGCCAGAGAGCGACTCGAAAACGGGGACAGACGTCCTCTCTCAGCGTTGTTGCTCGAGCACCTCGAAGGGGCAGACAGCGCAGAAACGATGAACGCGCTCGCCGCCGAAATCGCACGGCTCGCCGTCCTTGCGCCGGACGACGTAAACCGATCGTCGGATCGATTGCGGGCACTCCTCGAGCACGACACGGAATCCGTACGCGGATACGCGGTGCTGGCGCTTGGCGCCGTTGTCAGTTTCAGCGAGGCGTCACCGTCGGTGTTACGTGACGTGGTCGACGACGTCGATAACCGGTTGCTCGATGTTACCTCGATCGTGGTCGGTGGCGAAACACCCGAGCACACCGATGCGCTCAACAAACAGCTCTCGGGCCTCGGACGCCGGCTCGACGACGATCCCTGGGTTGGTGGTCTGGCTGCGCTCGGACTCTCCGAACTCGCCGAGGGTGCAGACCGGCTGCGACCGACTGCCGTATCGAAACTGGCTGACGGGCTGGGAGCGGGTTCGGCGGTTGTCCGGGCAACCGCGAGTGCAGCCCTCGCCAGTCGTGTCGAAGGAGATACTACGGGTTACGACCAGATCGTTCCCGCCTTGCTCGATGGTCTCGAGAGCCCGGATGACCTGGTACGTGAGAATACCCTTCGGACGCTCACAGCGTTGTCCCAGGCGGACGATTTCGAAGCACTCGAAGCCCACACCGACCGACTCGAACAGACGCTCCTCGAATTGCGTGCCGATCCGGTGGCTTCTGTCCGAGTGCAGGCGGCACGGACACTCACGTCACTCGGCCGTTCTGAGTTCGATCGAACCGCCGCGCTTTCCAGTCTCGAGCCACAGTGTGGCGACCCCGCTCCGATCGTGTCCGAAGCCGCATCGAACGGCGTCGCGGCGCTCGAAGCGGCCAACCAGCCCGCTCAAGAAGAGTCAACGACGGTGCAGGACTGGCAAATGGAACGTGGAACGGCTGCCGGTGTTGGCGCACTTCCCACCGGAGAGCCGCTGATCGAAGGCGTCGACGCCCAGTGGCGGTTCGAAGCTGACAGCGAGGCTTCGAGCACACCAGCGGTCGTCGGTGACACTGTCTACGTCGGCTATACCAACGGCACTGTCGTCGCTATCGCGCTCGAGGATGGCGGGAACCGATGGGAGTACCGGACCGACGGATCGATTATCACTGCACCAGCGGTCGTCGAGGGAGTCGTCTTTGTGGGGAGCGAAGACGGAGCGCTGTACGCCCTGGACGCCGAAACCGGTGAACGGACCTGGCGATACGAAACTGACGGACAGGTTCGGGGCGGCCCGGTGATTGAAGACGACACGGTGTACCTCACGAGCGACGACGGCACGATACACGCCGTCGACAGAACGACCGGAGCGCCTCGGTTTCGGCGAGACGAGGCAGGTGTTCCGACGACGCCAGCCGTATCCGACGGGACGCTTTTCGTCGGCACCACCGATGGTGTCGTCCGTGCGCTTTCGACGGAGACCGGCGATGACCGCTGGTCCCAGTCACTGGAGCGCCCCATCACGACACCGGTTGCTGTCGGATCGGGGGTCGTTCTCGTCGGCGACCGAACCGGTACGGTAACGGCACTCGAGTCGGATACAGGAGCCCACCGATGGCGATTCCACACCGGTCGAGCGATCGAAACAGCGCCCGCCGTCGCACACGGCACGGCGTTCGTTGCCAGTGGCGACCTGAGCGTGTACGCAATCGATCTGAAGACGGGCGGTGAGCGGTTCCGGTTCGATACGGGCGGCTCCATGCCGACGGCACCGGCCGTGATCGGTGACCTCTGCTGTGTCGGTACTGACGGTGGGGTCGTCTACGCACTGGGCGTCGACGACGGCTCCGCACGCTGGCGGTACGATAGCGACGATGGTGGCGCGATACACGCCCTCGCCGTCGCCGATGGATTGGTCTGTACCGTGGGGCCAGCGGGTGTCACGGCGCTCGGCGACGAACGTTCCTCCTGGGCCGACCGTATCGGGTTCTCCGGGCTGTTCACTCGCTTTGGCGGTCGACAATGAGTATCCGTTTTTGAGAGGAGTACAGAACGCGGTGTTCGGCGCCATCGCGACGGGAAAACAGCGGATTTGATGACGCTCGAGAGCGTGCGAACCATCCTTAAGGAGGTGAGAGTGACTCTCGAGAGGTAGCCGTTCTCCAGCGGACCCACGTCCTCGAGACGCTGGAACTGCGCCAATCACTCGAGCAGGATACAAACCGTTCGTAGCAGTCGCTCCGGAGCGTTTTTACTCACGTATCTCCCACAGGCAACCGTGTCAGCTATCGTCGCCTCACTCGCTGCCGGCATCGTGTTCGGCATCGCACTCGCTGCCCCACCCGGGCCGATGAACGCTATCATCGCCGAAGAGAGCGTGTTACGGGGCTGGACCGCAGGTTTCAAAGCCGGCGTCGGTGCAATGCTCGCGGACGTGTTGTTTTTCGCACTCGCAGCCGCAGGCGCTGTGGCGGTCGTCGTCCGGTATCCGACGGTGCAGTCGGGGCTGTACGTCGCGGGTGGCGCACTGATGGTGTACTTTGCGATCGGTGCCTGGCAAGGCGCTCGTGAGGCCGCGTCGTTCACCACCGATATCGAGACCGACGCCACCGGGTTTCAGAAGGCGTTCGCGCTCTCGATCACGAACCCGTATCAGATCGGGTTCTGGCTCACCGTGGGCGTCGGCCTGATCAAAGAGGGAACACTCGACGTATTCGCTCACGTGCCGGCCGTTGGCAACGCCCTCGCAGGCTCCCTCATCGTCGAAACGGGCAGTCCAGCCCTTCTCCTGGGGTTTTTCGGCGGTATTGCCGTGTGGATCGTCGCGTACCCGGCAATGCTTGCTCGAGTCGGAGAGCGCGTCGACCGATTCGCGCCGATAATCGCCCTGTTGAGTGGCGTCGTGCTCGCCGGTTTTGGGGCGCTGTTTCTGGCCCTGGGCATCACCGGTCTGCGATGAGCGGGGTCAGTCCTGTTTTCGATATCAACCCATCGTCTACTTCGGACTGACGGGCGCACTGGCATTCGCATCACGGCGTCTCCGTTACGGCACGGTAGCTACGTGCGTGGCTGCGCGCCCGGTGGCGCGAATCGAGCCAATCGTCGGGAATGGTGGTTTACGTACCCGTACGGGAGAAAGAGTTCCCGTGGCCGATAAATACGGGCGCTCGAGCGACCGTTACTCGCCCATGGCCGCAATCTCGTCTTCGAGCCACTCGCTGAACCACTTGACGCGTTTGAGTCGACGGTGAGCGATCGACTCGGCTGTCTCGCTCTCGACGCGTGAGGCAGCATCCAGACCGCGCTCGAGGACGCGTTCGACCATCTCGTCGGTGTCCATGTGCGTTCGGGCTTCGTACCCCATGCGCAACAGCATCAGCGCCGTCCCGTTGGCACCGATCTTATCGAGCAGGTCGGCTTCGATCACACACTGACTCTCGAGTGAGAGATCACTCAGCGGCCCCTGATAGGAGTGGTATTCGATGGCGCGGGTCACCTGCGAGATAAACGATTCCGGATAGTCACCCTGTGTCTCCAGGTAGGTTCGGGCGACGCGTGCGCCAGCCTCGGCGTGTAACTCCTGGTCGGCCTCGAGTTTGGCGACGTCGTGGAACAGCGCCGCAACGCGAGTGACGTCGACGTCCGCACCTTCTTTCTCGGCGATTTCGGTCGCCAGTGACACCACGTTGAGGATGTGGTTGTGCCGGTACTCGGCGGAGTGCCACGGATACCAGCGCATTCGGCCGCCTTCGTCTTCTTTTTCGACGCTTGCCGCAAGATACTCGAAGACGAACGCTTTCATTTTCTCAAACTCCTCGTCGGTAACCGTGGTCTCAGTTATCTCGACACCCACGATAAATCCCTCCGCAGTAAACGAACGATAGTCATTATGAGAATAATGGGTTGATTCACTCTTTAGCCTTTGGTTCGGACCGATGTCACGAAAACTCCTGTCGAGACCCGGACAGAGATGGCGTCCACGGACGGACCTGACGTCCGAAATCGATATGCACGCAGCCCCCGTTCGCTCGAGCGTGACCGAACCACTGTATCTCGAGGAAACGAACCACCGGTCGTTCGAGGCGACAGTTGAGCGAGTACTCGATGACGGCCGACTCGTGCTCGACCGCACGGGATTCTATCCGGCCGGTGGCGGCCAACCCGCCGATCACGGAACGATACAGCTCGATAGGGATGTGGCTGCCGAGGACTCCCTCGAGTGGCCCGTCGTTGACGTCCAAAAACGGGACACGATCTACCACGAACTTGAGGGAACGCCCCCACTCGACGAACTCGAACCTGGAGCGACGGTTGTGGGAACCCTCGACTGGGATCGTCGATATGCACACATGCGCTATCACACGGCCCAGCACTTGCTTTCGGCACATCTGCTCGAGGCGTACGACGCGCCAACGACCGGCAACCAGTTGTACGCCGAGCGCGCCCGCCTCGACTGTCGCTATGACCGGTTCGAAAGTGAGGACCTGGCAGCAATCGAAGCCGCCGTGAACGAACGTATCGACGACGACCTGCCGGTTCGATGGTACGAGTTGGATCGTGACGTCGCCGAATCCCAACTCGACGCCGAGCGCACGCGACTCGATCTCCTCCCGGATAGCATCACCGAGATCCGGATCGTCGAAATCGGGAACGAAGACGCGCCCTACGACCGGGTCGCCTGTGCTGGCACCCACGTCGAGTCGACTGGTGAACTCGCGGGCCTCGAGATCACCGGGCGCGAAACGGCCGGCAGTGGCGAAGAGCGGATTCGGTTCCGATTGCTCGAGGCGTGACGGAGTACGAGGTGACAGGGTACAGTACGTCTACCCCAAACATAGCAAGGCGACCCTAATTGGTTTGGGTAAAAGGTTGTATCACCCCATCCCGCAGTTGCGGGTATGCCGACGGCTCTCGATACGGATACACTTCTGGGGTTACTCGCCAACTGGAGACGACGTCACCTCCTGTATGCGCTGCAAAGCAAGCGATGTCTTACGGTGGAAACGCTTTTGAGTGACGTATATGGCGCCGATCAGGTCGAAGACACTCGATCTTCTGCCGACGGTGAGCAACCCAAACGCGAGCAACGCATCTCGTTGTTGCACAATCATCTTCCACGCCTTGCAGACAAGGAGATTATCGAGTACGACCCTCGGAATCAGGACGTCGTTCGAGGCTCGCGTTTCGATTCCGTTGAACCGCTTCTCGACACGATGCGGGCGTACGATACTGAAATCGGGGCTCAGGCACGGGATTCAGAATCCGACACACCTTCGACGTATCCGATAGAGCGCCACGACCGCTGATCGGCGGGAACGAAACGCAATAGACCGTATCAGTCCACGAAAAGAGGGCCATCCACTGTCTCGAGTTCGGTCTCTTCCCAGGTGTGTTGGGCCTCCCAGCCCAGGTCCGCTCGCGCCTTTCGGGTCGTGAACGCCGATTGGTCACCCTCCAGTACGCACTCGATCGGCAGTTCCCCGAAGACGGTCTCGATCACGTCCGCCGTCGGCCGACCGAGATAGTTGTTCGGGGCCGCCGCGAGATACGCCTCGTGGCCTTCCGAGCGCTGCTCGAGGGCGGCTTGTACCATGGTGGCGACGTCGCGAACGTCGACGTACGACCAGAAGTTCCCCGATCTGTCTGCCGTCGCCGGGTCGAAGGTCTCTCGAGCGTGGGCAGTCTTCTGGCTGCCCGGAAACGTGATCCAGCAGGGGCGAATCGACGTCACGGCAATCCCGTGTTTTCTGGCTGCCATCGCACCCAGTTCTTCGCCCACGAGTTTCGAGGTCCCGTAGGGGTCTTCGGGACGACGTGGCTGTCGTTCGTCGATCGGGAACGATGGTGGTAGCCAGGGTTCTTCGGCAAACACCGAGCCATACACACAGTTGCTCGAAGCCCAGACGACGTCGGCACCGACCTGTCCGGCCGCGTCGAATACGTGATACGTGCTCTCGACGTTCGTGGTGAACGTTTTCGTACCGGAGGTGAGCCCCACCCGAGGAATCGCGGCGAAGTGAACGACTGCATCGGGTTCGTACGTGTGCATAAGCTCCCAGGTCTGTCCCTGATCGGTGAGGTCTGCCTCGAGGAAGGTCACCCGCTCCCGTGTGCGTGGTGGGCGTTCGAGGTCGGCGCCGACCACGTCCGTTCCATCTCGAGCCAGACGTTCGACTATCCAGCTGCCAGCCCCACCGGTTGCACCCGTAACGAGAACAGTCATACCGGCCCATTCTGGAGGAAGCCCTAAACGATGTACGTTCCGGCGAACGCAACGAGGCCGATAGAAGGATTCCTCGATGGCAGGACTCGAGAGCGGTGACAGGCGGTTATTGGGATCGGTGGCGTCACCTACTGCCGAAAGTCCGTAACTGGGTCAGCGAATAGCGGATCAGTCGTCAGCGGGGACGGCTGTTCGAAGTCCGACCGGTTCGGCGTCGACCTCGAGCTCCTCGAGAGCGACCTGTGCGGCTCGTTTTCCGGAGACGAGCATGGCACCGAACGTCGGCCCCATTCGGGGGAGGCCATAGGCCGTCGCCGTGGCCATGCCGGTCGCGATGAGGCCGTCGTGAACGACGCCGGTGTGTTCGACGATGGAGTCTTCGGACCGACCGACCCACATCGAATCGTGACCGGGCGAGTCGTGACCGGGTGCGCCGTAGGTATCGTCTTCGGTCTGGTCCATAACCTTCCCACGTTCCCGGGAATCAGTAATGCCCGGTGCCTCGAGAACGCCGCGTTCGTCGAGTTTGGTGACGGCCATGGCGTCGTGGCCCGTCGCGTCGATGACGAGGTCGGCCTCGACGGCAATCGGGTCGACACACGTGATCTCACGTGGGAGGGCGTGGACGGGCGTCCAGTTCATCACGATCCCGGCGACGCGGTGGTCTTCGCGGATGACGATGTCGGTGAACTCGGTCATGTTCTGCATCTTGACACCGGCATCACAGGCAGCTTTGATCAGCGCTGAGCAGGCATGTGGCCCGTTGGCGACGTGCAGTCCTTCCGTATCCGTCGCCGCTTCGTAGTCGACCTCGAGATCCTCGAGGATTTCTTGAGCCGGGGATCTGACCGTCACCTTGTTCATCAGAAATCCACCGAGCCAGAACCCGCCGCCCAGATAGTTGTTCTTCTCGACGATCATCGTCTTCACGCCTCGTTCGGCGAGTTCCTTCCCAGCGATCAGGCCCGACGGCCCGCCACCGATGATGATGACGTCCGAATCGGCAAACTCCATGAATTCCTCGCTCCACGCCTCGCCGATTGCGCGGGTAACTTCCATCTCTCCGACGTCGCTA
The DNA here is from genome assembly GCA_025517525.1 of Natronosalvus hydrolyticus. Classification (GTDB taxonomy): domain Archaea; phylum Halobacteriota; class Halobacteria; order Halobacteriales; family Natrialbaceae; genus Natronosalvus; species Natronosalvus hydrolyticus. The sequence goes on along the minus strand of JAOPJZ010000001.1, from coordinate 461,810 downwards.
AACTGCTCAAACTCGAGCATATTACTTCGTGGTACGACCTGGTAGTAAAACCTGCCGATACAAAGACATCCATATTCTGAACGACCGGTGAGCTACCTGTGATAGCGGGAGTGTGCCTCCTTCGTTCCCGAAGGCTGAAGCATTGGCCCGCCAAACTACAACCAGCGTATGAAACGTCGCTCGTTGCTCGCGCTCGCTGCCGGTGGCTCACTTTCCCTCTCCGGGTGTCTCGAGTACTTTACAGGAAATGGTGAAGAGATCCTCGAGCCTGCCGACCTTGTCGTCGAGTGGTCCGATCTGGTCCGCGAGAATCCGGGCACTGAAGACGAACGTGTCTTCATCTGGGGCGTCCTTCGTAACGAAGGCGAGCGGGAGCCGACGTACGTGGAGGTCCGGGGAACGTTTTACGACGAAGCGGGCGAAGAACTCGATTCAGTCATTGAAAACATCCAGGATCCCACCGCGGAAGGCGACTGGCCGTTCGAGATCGAATACCCCCGGTTCGGTGAGGCCGCTCGAGAAGTCGTTCGCTACGAACTCGAGCCAGCAACGAGCGTATGAGAGACCGACTCGAAGTAGTGGCCTCCCCGCAGCGAGCTGAGTCGAGCCCAATACCAGAACAGCAATGACCGAACACGACGAGGGTGTCTCGACGCTGGCGAAGCAAGGGAGTATTACCTTTGCCGGCAATCTGATCAACGGCCTCCTCGGGTACATCATCGTCATGGTAATCACCCGGTTCGTCAGTCCCAGCGTGTACGGCCTCTGGGTGCTTGCGACCTCGGTTATCCTGTTCATGCAGGTGTTCGCGAATCTGGGCCTTCCGCTCGCAATCGACTACTTCGTTCCCCAGTATCTCGACGACGACGAACCGGGCAAAGCAAAGGGCGTAATCGTACAGGTGACGGCGACGGTTCTCGTCACCTCATCGCTGGTTGCGCTTGCCGTCGCGTACACGGCGCCACAGATCAGTACGTTCTTTCAGGAACCAGCACTCCAGGTAGCACTCGTCTTGCTCAGCGTTACGATTCCGATGCTGGCACTGTACAGGGTCTTGCTCACCTCCTTTTACAGCATCAAAAAGCTCCAGTATCGGGTCATCATGCGGGATCTGGTCCGTCCGACGGTTCGATTTACCGTGACGACCGGCTTCCTGTTGATCGGGTGGGGGCTGTTGGCGCTCGTCGTCGGCTACGTCGTTGGCCTTTTCATCGCGATTACCGTCGGGGCCATGGTCTTTACTTACAAAGCCTGGGGGATCATGTCGGCCACACTCGAGACGGTTGCACCGGGACCACTCGTCAGATACTCCGTCCCGCTCGCGATGACGAGTGTCGTCTTCGTACTCATGGGTCACGTCGACTACTTCGTCCTCGGCTACTTCCTCGATTCCGACGACGTCGGCTTCTACCGAGTCGGCTACATGCTCGGCTCCGGCCTGATGATCATCTTCAACTCACTCGCCCCAGTGTTCAAGCCACTCATCGCAGAAACCAGAGAGGACACGGACCTCGTTCAGGAACGGTTTCGCGTCGCCGCTCGCTGGATCGCCGGTATCACCCTCCCCTTTGCCATCATTATTGCCGTGGGTGCGCCCTCGTTCCTCGCCGTACTGTACACCCCACAGTACACCGAGGCGAGTGCAGTCGTCGCCTTACTGGCCGCTGCGTTCCTGTTCAACGTCACCTTCGGCGGGCCTGACGGAACCCTGTTACAGGGGATGGGATACTCTCGAGTCGTCTTTGTCAACACCCTGTTGCTCTTCGGGACGAACTTCATGGTCTCGTTCGCACTCGTTCCACTGTACGGCATCAACGGCGCAGCGATTGGCTCGGCGGCCGCACTCTTTCTCGTCGGGACCCTCACCCTGCTCGAACTCTACTATCTCGATGGAATTCATCCGTTTACGCGTGATTTCGCGAAAGTCGTCGGCGCAGGGATTCCGGCCGCCATCACTGGCATCCCATTTTTGCTCTTTCTCGAGTCCGACCTGCTCACCGTCATCTCACTCCCTATCGTCGTCCTCGTCACGTACATCGGGACGCTTATTCTGACCGACGCGTTCACGGAAAACGACGCGAAAATGGCTGCCGAACTCGGTCCCGGGGTGAAAAAGTGGTTGCCAGTCAGATATTTCGGGAAGTAAGGACAGCTCCCTGTGAACGCCGTCTCGAGTGTCCTCAGAGTCCGTTCCGAATCCGCGACTCTGCCGCTTCGAGCGCCCGCTCCCGGTCGAAGTCTTCGATAATCGCCTCGAGTTCCGCCTCAGACGCGTCCTGGAGTGCGCGGGCGTGGGCCGTCATATTCGGGACCGCTCGAACGATGTTGTCGACGACCGGAACGTCTGCAACCTGTGGCGAGCGCGATAACGGGTTCAGATCGATCACGATTTCGGTTTTACCCATCGCCTCGAGCGCCTCAGCGCGGTCACCGTCCTCGAGCGGGACCAACACCACGTCAGCGCTGTAAATCCCCTCGGCGTCGACTTTCGAGCGTTCGTGATCGAGATTCGGGATTCGTGCATCGGCCTCGAGGCCTTTTACCGCGGTCGCCCCGTGTTCTCGCAGGTGTGACTCGATTGCGCCGATACGCTCTGGCGTCCGATTGAACAGGTTGATCTCGAGGTCGGCATCGACTGCGGCCGCGAGTTCGACCATCTCGCCGGGGACGAGCGCCGCCACGTTGCCATTGATCGAGAGTACTGGCTGGTCGGCAGACAACAGGTGGGCTGCTGCTGCTCGCTCGGCTTCGTCGGCGGTTTCAGTCGTCTCTTCGCCCAGCAAGTAATCGAACGCGCTGCCCCGACCTTCCGCGTGCATTCCCTGCAGATGCGTAATTCCCTTCTCGACGCCGCGCTCGATCCGATGGCGCGTGACCAGATCGGTGTATCGCGGATGGTCCGGCGGAATCTCGTCTTCGTGTTCGACTGCTGCGGGAACGGTCTCGTGATCGCTCACGGTAGAAACGTGGAAACGGCCGATAAAAAGCAGTCCGATTATCTCGGGATCACGATTCTCACTCGGTGAACGTTATCCAGCCATCGGGAGCGTGGCGTTTGACCGCGACCATCGCTTCTCTGGCGTCCGTGCGGTGTTCGTAACTCTGGGTGCTCTCAGCGAGGACGTCACCGTACTTGTCGATCAGTCGCCAGACCCAGCCGTCGTCGCTCCGGTGGAGTTCGAACGAGACGCTATCGATTTCGAGGATGCTGGCGTTTTCGATCAGTTCTCGCACGTTATCGAGCGCTTCTCTGGCGGCCTCACTCGAGGTGTAGCCTTCCGTTCCCGTCGCAACCGTCCGCCCGTTTTCGTCGATGAGTCGCCAGTACCAGCGGTCGTCTTCGCCAGCGTACAGTTCGAACGAGGCGACGTCGAAATCGACGCGGCCGGCGATTGGAGCGAGCTGGCGCACGTTTTCGACCACTGCCAGTACATCGGCCTTCGAGGACTGTTCCTCGGTGGCGCTCGCGAGTATCGACCGTTCATCGTCGATCAGTTGCCAGGTCCACCTGTCTCCGCGATCGATTCGAATCGCGGCGTCGTCGATGGTGAAAATCGGCGCGTCAGCGGCGTATCGTTTGAGGTTCTCGACCGTTGCCGTCACCGCCTGTCGTGATTGGTCGGACGTACTCGCATCGGCGATCACCCCTCGGTCTCGGTCGAGTAATTGCCAGCGCCAGTCGCCCTTTCCACTGCCGTACAACTGGATCATGACGTCGCCAACCGTACAGATCTCGCCACCTGCTGCATCGTCCCGAAGGCTTTCGATGCTCGTTTCGATTTCGTCCCGCGTCGATTCGCTCGCCGCATCGGTAGCAACCGTTTCACCCGTTGGCAGTACGAATCGCCAGTGCCAGTCCTGATCTACGTACGTCTGGAAGATAGCCGCTTCCATCGTTCGAATACTCGAGCCGAGATGCGAGAGTAGTCGCTCCATCGCGGATTTTGCGGCGGCCCGCGTCGGATGGGTGTTCGGATCTTCGGCAACCAGTTTGCCGGCTTCGTCGATCAGCCGCCAGCCCCACTCGTCGTTCTCGTCGACGAAGATTTCGAACGCGGCCGTATCGATCTCGAGCAGTTCCGCCTCAGGAGCCTGCTCTTTGAGCGTCATCATCGCTTCCGCAGCGTCGCCTCGAGAGGTGTGCTCTTCGCCTGAGTCGGCGAGAACCGTGCCGTCTTCGTCGATCAACCGCCAGCGCCACTCACCGGAGTCTGCTTCGTAGACCTGGAACGCAGAGGATTCGAACTCGATCAGGTCAGCCTCACTCGCCTGCTCTCGAACGCGTTCGATAGCGTCCTCAGCAGCCGCTTCGTCGAAGTGTGGGTCAGTGCTGGCGGCGATGACCTCCCGGTCTTCCGTGACCAGTCGCCAGTGCCAGTCGTCCGTGATGACGTCTTCGTCATCATCCGAGCCGTCGTCTTCTTCGACCGTTACCGGTTTGAGTTCGCCACCGTCCGTGGCCGCTTCGCGCGGTGTCGGATACACCTCGTATTCGGCCTCGTCGATTTCGACGACAGTTGCCCGTTCGACGTGTTCAGCAAACTGTTCAGTTTCTTGCTCCGCACTGGCGTGGGCATCCGAGGCCTCCGGTGCCCGTGCGACGACGTGTTCGTTCCCATCGACCAGCCGCCAGTGCCATCCCGAGTCGGACTGGTACAGTTCGTACGTCGGTTCGCTCGCAACGGTAATCGATGCCGACTCGAGTTCGGCGAGCAACGATTCGGCCGCTTCTTCGGCATCTCGCTTGTGATCGTACCCGTCGGCACTGGTCGCCAGTTCCTCGTCATCCGTATCGACGAATCGCCAGTCCCACTCGTCGTCGGCTTCCCGCAACTCCACGCCGAACATCTCGATGTCGAGCAGGCGCGCCCGGTCGAACCGCTGGGCAAACGTCTGGGCGGCTTCCTCGGCCGCGTCCATGGTCCCGTAGCCGCGCTCGCTCGAGGCAAGCGCCCGCCGGTCGGCATCGAGCAACTGCCAGTGCCACTGATCGCGCTCTTCGTGGTACGTAAACGCTGCCCCGTCGATTTCGATGACGTCAGCGGTCGGCCCCCGGTCTTTCAGGAAACTCACGGACCCCTCAGCATCGTCTCGCTCCGTAAACTCACTCGCACAGGTCCCGACGACGCTGCCATCGTCTCGAGCAAGCGTCCACTGCCAGGTGCCGTTACGATCCTGGTGGAGCCGGAACGCCGAGGTAGTCAGCTCCATCAACCCAGCAGACCCGATCTGTGATTTGACTTCCTCGATACTCGCTTCGGTTTCCGGGCGCGTCACTGTCGTACTCTCGCTTTCGGCCAGGGCCTCGAGGTGTAGAATGTGCCATTTCCAGTCGCCTTCGCCGTCGCGAAAGACGGCGAACTGGGCAGCCTCGTGGGAATCGCCGGTCAAGATTTCCGGGTCGTCGGTCGCGCCTTCCTCCTCGACGAACATCCCTTTTCGCCCGGTAACGACCGGAACGAGCGCCGTAACACCGGCGATGATGGCAACACCGGCCGCATAAATTGCGATGACTTCGACGCTGTAGTCCGCGCCGTATCCACGCCAGTCACTGGGGTAGACGACGCCGAACGAGCCAACCCCGACGAGTGCGACCAGAAGACCGACCCCACTGGCCCATATCGCTCGTTTTCTGACGGGTAACATCAGGACGATGCCGAACAGACACAATGAAAGCCCGGCCGCTGCTGACACGCCTGACACGCGAATCAATAAGAACGAACCGGTATCCCCCGCATAGCCGATAATAAACGTAAATACCCCTGCTGCCCCGATCAGATACCCCACGATGAAAACCCAGTAGCCGTATACGTCTTTTTTCGAATCGGGTTCACCGACGTAGTGTTCGTACAATCGAAACAGGTTCTGGTGAAAGTCACTGAGTGTGGACATTCGGGAACTCGAGTGCATCACTGAATCCCACCATAATAAACTTCTGGCTACACTCGGTGTAATTGACACGAATTTGCGTGAATTGTATGCATATATTCGGGATGTAAAGTCCAGTTCCAGACGCCCCAGCAACCCAAAGCGCCAGGAAAGCCAGTAATGAGGCAGGTTTCCGAACGTTGAACTCCTCGCTCGAGTCTATCTCGAGCCCGAAAAAGGCATCCACTGACGAAGACGGACGGCCACCGGAGTGTACTACCCTCGCCTACTCACCCGCTGGCGCGGCCTCTTCGAGGTGAAAGAGGGAACGACAGTTCCAACAGCCGGACACTCACTTGAGCATGGCTCCGGCCGGATGCGTGGCACAGATCGACGGCTCGTAGCCGGCATCAGATAACCCCGTCCCGAGGGCAAATACGGTGTTCCCGAGCATAGCCATCGAGGCCTGTCCGTCGACCGCGGCGACGTCCTGAATCGCTTTTTTGACGTCAGCGGTCAGTAACTCGGCTTCGCGAGCAAATCGGCGGGATGCATACATGAACGAAAGCAGTGTGGGCTCCTTGACAACCAGTGACAGGGCCTCCTTTCCGGCCGCGCTCAGCTGGTCGGTATCTCCCGTGATGATATCTGCCGTCGACAGCTGACCGAACGAGACGTACTCCACGCGCGCTCGAGCGGGAATCCCATCAAGCAGGTTGTGGCCGGGTGCGCCCGGTTCGAGCCTGATTGGAATTCCGCCACTGGCCTGTGCAACCACGTCACCCAGGCCGGTCCCCGCCTGGACATCGGCCCCGTGGGCAATCGTCACCAGTTCGTTGTAGGATAGTTTCCGGTCGTACACCAGATTCGTCGCCAGCGCCGTTCCAAGCGCTGCCGCACCCGAGACGCCGAACCCCGCCCCGATCGGGACGGATGTTTCGGCCTCAACTCGAGCGGGGGCCTCGAGCGTCTCGAGAACGGTTTCGACGGGTTCGATTGCAGCCGGTTCGCCGTCGAGAACGATCTGTGGCTCGTCGGCTGGCGTGACCGTCACTTCGACGCCATCGGTCAGCGTCAGTCCTGCACCCCGCGACCCTGCTTTCGTCGGATCGTCGTCCGGGTGGGCACTGAAAAAGCCCGTGATGTGACCCGGTACGAACGCCGTCACCTCCTCGCGCATACGGCCGTGCTTTCGCCGCGGCGGTTATAACGTTGAAGATTTCGACAGCGCGTCGGACGCTTCCTCGAGTGACTGGACGGCGATGAATCGCGCTCACTCGAGATTCTTGTCCAGTTCTTCGGTCGACTCGGAAGCTCCCTTTTTAGTATCAGATCCCATTTCGTCACCGTCCCGTCGCTCGAAGCGATGCGCATCCGCGGGCGACTCCGTCTCGAGTAACCGGTCGAGTTTTCGCTCGAATTCCGTATCGCTGAGTTCGCCACGAGCGTATCGCTCACGCAGTGCCTCGAGTGGATCCTCATCTTCTTCAGGAGCTGCCTGCTCTTGCCGTCGCTCGTAAAGTTTGACGAGCCCCATCACCGCCGGCAGAACGCCTGCAAAACCGATCGGAAAGACGATCCAGAACCACGAGACACCGAGTGCAAGTAAGCCAAATGCGACCGTCAGAATCGCCCCAATCGTGACACCGGCGGCGATCTGCTCGAGCGGTGTCTCTCCTTCGTCACTCATCGCCGACCACCGGCAACGCGCTCCGTTCCAGCACCATATCCGTTTGTACGAAAGTATTTGCCTTCAAACCCTTCCTTGGCGTCGTTCGCACAGTCTGAGACGCCGCTCGAGTGTCCCGATATCGACTTACGGTGATCGATCCGCCGGTCCGGCAAACCGGGTGAAACGAGGTTCGCTGACTCCCAGGGCTGCCGGCTATAGTGACAGACGTACCGGTCCGGCGAGACTCGTAAACTCGTCTCGCTGCCTCTCAACGTCTTCGCTACGGGCTCAGACGTTGACGATCTCGCGGAAACGCACTCGCGCTACGCGCTCGTGGTTTCCACGCGCTCCCAGAGACTTCGCCTCACGGGCTCAGTATCTGGCGATCTCGTGGGAACACGGTCGGACGCTTCGCGACCTCCCTGCTCCCCCTCGACGGACACCGGCGAGCCCTACGGGCTCAGCCGCTGTCGGTCTCGTGGGAAGAGAACAGCCTCTCGAATGTTATCCAGCTCGAGCATCGTCATCACGAGTCGCTCGCCACCGAGTCCGAAGCCGGCGTGTGGCGGCATGCCGTATTTGAACATCTTCGTGTAGTACTCGAACTGGTCGGGGTCGAGTCCTTGCTGTTCGAATCCGGCCACGAGCTCGTCATAGCGGTGTTCACGCTGGCCGCCCGACACCAGCTCCATCTCGGGGTGCATCAGGTCGAAGCCCGTCGACAGCTGTTCGTCGTCTTCGTGGTCCATGATGTAGAACGGTTTGATCTCGCTCGGCCAGTCGGTGATGAAGTAGTGGCCGCCGACGTCCGCACCGAGGGCTTTCTCGCCTTCAGTGGGAAGATCATCACCCCAGACGAGCTGTTCGTCGAGTTCGCCCGTCGCGTTGATTCGCTCGATGGCTTCCTCGTAGGAGAGCCGGGGGAAGTCGCCTTCTGGCAGGTCGAACTCGTCGGCGATGTCGAGCGTCTCGAGCTGGTCCGCACAGTTCTCGGCGACGGCTTCGTAAGCCGCTTTGACGACGCCTTCGACGACGTCCATCGCGTCGTGGTGGTCACAGAACGCGCCCTCGTAGTCGATCGAAGTCGCCTCGTTCAGGTGACGTGGCGTGTTGTGCTCTTCGGCACGGAAAATCGGGCCGATTTCGAAAACCTCCTCGAGGTTCGAGCCGGCCATGAGCTGTTTGAACAGCTGTGGACTCTGGTTCATGAACGCTTCCTCGCCGAAGTAGGTGATCGGGAACAGCTCCGTCCCGCCTTCGGTCCCGGTGGCGACGATTTTCGGCGTCGTGATCTCCGTACAGCCGACCTTTCGGAAGTGATCGCGCGTGGCACGAAGGATTTCGGCGCGGATCTCGAAAATCGCCTGCACCTCGTCTTTGCGCAGATCGAGGGTCCGGTTGTCGAGTCGCGTCGAGAGCTCCGCGTCGACCTTTTCGGAGGGGTCGAGTGGCAGCTGTGGGTCCGCCGGCGCGACAACCTCGAGCTCCTCGGGCGTGATTTCGACACCCGTCGGTGCGCGTGGCTCCTCGTCGACCGCACCGGTGACGGTGATGACCGACTCGCGAGCGACGCCCAGCCCCGTGTCGACGAGTTCCTCGTCCATCTCGTCTTTCTCGAATTTGATCTGGATCTTGCCCGACGTGTCTCGGAGAATCAGGAAGGCGATACCGCCGAGGTCTCGCACCTCGTGGACCCAGCCAGCGACCGTCACGTGGTCGCCCGGCTCGGCGTCAGCCGTGTAGGTTCGGTTCTGCATACCTCCCGATTGAGTCAGCCCGAACTTAAGCACAATCTTTCTCGTTCGATTCTGCCGGAACGACTTTGTGCGAACGTGTCGCACTCCAGTGATATGAACCGAATCAACGAAGGCGACCTCGAGTGGCGTGAGAACGACCGCGAACGGAATCGATTTCGACGAAAACAGCTCTCGAACGCCACCGACGCCGAGGACCTGGGCTGTAGCCTCTACGAACTTCCGCCAGGAGAACGGTCGTGGCCGTATCACTACCACGTCGGCAACGAGGAAGCGCTGTACGTTCTGTCGGGATCCGGAACGCTTCGGTGTGACGATGGCACTGTTTCCCTCGAGGCTGGCGACTTCGTCTCGTTTCCGACGAACGAAGGCGGCGGCCATCAGGTCGTGAACGAGAGCGACGAACCAGTACGATATCTCATGCTTTCGACGATGAACGAACCGGATATAACGGTGTACCCGGAGATGGAGAAAGTCGGTGTCTTCGCGGACACGCCACCCGGTGGAACGGGTGACCGATCGGTTCACGGCTACTACCGTATCGAAGACGATGTCGACTACTGGGAGGGAGACGCCGACAGCGATGGTACCGATAGCGGCTGAACCGTCAGCGATGGTGCCGATGGCGGCTGAACCGTCAGCGACTGCGGCACACAGCGACCGCGACCAATAGCGACTGCGGCAACTGGTGGCGACGGGCCAACCTACTTTCGTTCCTGGAAGTCCTGAGACACTCGAGCGGTACCGTCTCCAGTCACTGACCTCGATAGTGTCGTGAATCGCTATGGCTATCGTTCGCGGATCGTCATCGGAATTTCGTGCTTCGGGCGCGCGGTGATCGTGGCCATCAAGTCGAGTTCGGTGCCGGGGACCAACTCGAGGTGGTAGCGCTGGTAAATCGTCGCCAGCAGCAATCGAGCCTCGAGCATCGCGAATCGATCACCAATACAGCGCCGTGGACCCGCCGCGAACGGAAAGTACGCTAGTTTCGGTAACTCGGCTTCCATCTCGTCGGTCCAGCGTCCCGGTCGGAACGCGAGCGGGTCGTCGTACCAGCGCGGATCGCGATGAACGACCCACTGTTGCATCTGGACGGTCACACCGGGTGGGATCTCGTACCCGCCGATGAGGTCCGGTTTGACGGGTTCGCGAACGATGGCCGGAACCGGCGGATACAGCCGCATCGATTCTTTGACCACCTGCTCGGTGTACTCCAGATCCTCGAGGTCGGCCATCGTCGGCGGGCTCCCGTCGAGAACGGTCTCGAGTTCCTCGACCAGTTGCGCCTCGACCGCCGAGTGCTTCGAGAGCAGGTACGCGCTAAAGGTCATGGCGAGCGCCGTCGTCTCGTGGCCGGCGAGCAACAGCGTCACGACCTCGTCGCGGATCTGTTCGTCCGAGAGGGTGGTTCCCGCGTCGTCGCTGACCTCGAGAAGTTTCGAGATGACATCGCCGTCGGTCGGGTTCGCTCGCCGATCCTCGATCATGTCGTAAATTAGCGCGTCGAGTCGCTCCCGTGCGCGAGCGATTCGCCGACGGGACGGCGTCGGTATCCCGGGCGGCAGCACGTAGTGCGAGAGCGTCTCCGAGGCCAACATGAAATCGTCGAGGGCCGCCGCGACCGTGTCAACGTGATCGTCGATGCCGACGCCGAAGAGGGCTCGAGCGACGATTTTTAACGTCAGCGTCGACATCTCCTCGTGGAACGGCCGGGTCTCGCCGTCGGTCCACGTCTCGATCGTCTCGGTGGTAAAGTCCGTCATCATCGTCGCGTACTCCCGGATCCGTTCGGGATGGAACGCCGGTTGAATCAGGTGCCGATTGCGTCGCCAGACCTCACCTTCGCTGTTCAAAATTCCGTTGCCGGTGATCGGCCGAAGCGTGTTCTGAAACAGATCACCTTTGACGTAGTGCTGGTTGTTCTGGACGAGGACCTGTTCGATGTAGTCGGGATGATTCAACTGATAGACGTACCCACCTGGGTCCTTCCAGGAGACGATGTCGCCGTATTCACGGGCGGTCTCTGTCATGAATCCGTAGGGATCACGAAGAAACGAGAGTTGGGTGCCGACGAACGGCAACCCGTCGGGACCGGGCGGCCGTGACCCTGCCGAGCGCGTCAGTCGCATACGCACTCTCACGAGCGGAACGCCGCTATCCTTGTTCCCGAGCATCCTCGGGGTTCTTATATGTAGATATCAAATAGTGTCCAACGGGACCCACCTGGCACGAGGCGAGTATCCGATGCGATATGCAACGGTCACGCTTACCTGGAAAACGGGCTCGATTCACCCCCTCGACGAACTGTTTGCCAACATCGACGACGTCTCGATCGAATCGATCCGCTACGTCAGTCCAATTCGGGACGGCGAGTACATCGAACTGCTGACGTTCCGCGGCGATCCAGATCGAGTCCGAAAACGACTGGCCGACTCGAGCCACGCCCTCGAGTACGGCGTTAGCGGTGACGAGGGCGGCCAGCGCGGCGTCGCTTACGTGACGTGTCGAAACGTCGGGCTGGTCGCCGATCTGTTGGCAATTCTTCGAGACCACGACATCGTCCTCGACTGGCCGATCCGTTACCAGGATGGGACGGCCCACGGCGTCCGTGGCCTCGAGTTGACCGTCATTGGGACGGGCGACGGGATTCAACAGGCCACCGCTACCCTCCCCGAGGAAATCACCCTCGAGGTGCAACGCCTCGGCGAGTACGATCTCTCCCCGAGACGGTTCGACGCCGGCCTCACCGAGCGACAACAGGAGGTGTTCGACGTGGCCAATCGGCTGGGCTACTACGAGATTCCCCGAGAGACCACGCAGGCGGAAGTGGCAGCGACGCTCGATATCGCGACAGGCACCGTGGGCGAACATCTCAGACATATCGAAGTAAAATTCGCAAGCGCCCACGCTCACAACGGGAGTAGCCGGTGACCGCCTTCGGGTATCGGCGAGACGCCGCCAGCCAGTGACCGTCCCGCTTTTGGGGAGACGTACCGTTACTCCGATATGGACGACCTCGATTCCCTGGCCCGCGACATCCGCGAGGCGGCATGCGTCGTCGCGCTGACCGGCTCCGGAATCTCTGCGCCCTCCGGTGTGCCCACATTTCGCGGAGCCGACGGCGTCTGGGACCACTTCGATGAGGGGCAGTTCACCTACGGCCGATTCCAGCGCGATCCCGCCGGTTTCTGGCGCGATCGGCTCGAGTTACAGCGAGCACTGTTCGGCTCGAGCTACCGGCCGAACGTGGCCCACGAGGCCCTGGCACGACTGGGACGGACGGGACCTCTCGAGGCGATCATCACACAGAACACCGACGGGTTACACGACCGAGCGGCCAATGTGCAAAACGATGTGAATCGGAGCGTGGACAACGACTGCGACAGAGAGTACAGCGAGGACGGTGGCCGGACTAATCAAACGGAACCTGCAGAAAGCGGTGAAACGGAACCAACGGACCCGCAGAACGCCTCCGGTGCGTCGATCCTCGAGTTGCATGGCAACGCCCACCGCGTCGTGTGCGTCGACTGTGGCTCCCGAACGCCAGCCGAACCTGTCCTCGACCGCGTCGATGATGGGGACGTGCCACCACGGTGTGACTGTGGCGGGCTCTACAAGCCCGACGTCGTCCTGTTCGGTCAGCAGCTCTCGAAGCCGACACTCCAACGAGCCAGGTCCCTGGCCCGCGAAAGCGATGTCTTTCTCGCAATCGGCTCCTCACTCGTCGTGGAGCCGGCGGCGTCGCTCCCCCGAGTAGCCGCCCGTTCCGGGGCGACCGTCGCGGTCGTAAATCTCGAGGAGACGCCGGTCGACCGCCACGCCTCGACGGTGTATCGGGCGGACGTCACCGAGATACTCCCGCGGCTGGCCGACCTGGTCGAATCTGTGTGAACCATTGGCGAATCGGTGTACGGAGAGGAATCGGGGAGGTTCTGCGTGGAATCCCTTCGACAGTCATCGACTGGGCCTCGGTCATCGGTTTATCGGACCCCAGTCATCTGTCGACCGAACCTTCGGAACGACCTCCGTCCGTCACGAAGAACGGACGACCGTGACCGTTGTCGGCGCACGCTTGACGACAGTGTCGGCGACGCTCCCGAGAACCAACCGAGAGAGACCGGTTCGCCCCCGACTCCCCATTACGACGTGGTCGACATCGAACTCCTCGCAGGCATCGACAATCGCCCGCGACGGCGACCCCAACATCAGTTCGGTTCGAACGTTGACGCCCCTGTCAGCGGCGAATTCGCGACTCTCCTCGAGGAGTGCCGCCCGTTCCGACCGACGCTCCTCGAGTACCTCGTCGTCTCTGGCCGCGTTTTCGGTCACCGAGAACACGTTGTACGGCTCGATCACGTGAAGGACGATCAGTTCAGCGTCGTCGAACTCCTCAATTGCAACGGAAAGCGCCTCGCGGGAATGCTCCGAGCCGTCGATCGGCACGAGAATCGTGTTTGCCATAGATAACAGCCTCCATCAGGCGACATATAATGAGAGCTCCGTTCGGCCGTGTAAGCCGTGCTTACGCGTCGTTAGCCGCTTCGACGGTATCCCGAACTGCTGATACACCTTCGTCGTGTGCGAGGTTACCGACGACGATGACGTCTGCGTGTTCGGCCATCGTGTACGCGGAGTTGTAGTCGTGAATGCCCCCGCCGTAGAACAGCGTCGATTCATCGAGGGCACCGGCTGCCGCTTCGACGATTTCGGGGTCGCCGTACGTGCCCGAGTATTCGACGTAGACGATTTCCTGGCCGAACATCTTCTCAGCGATGGTCGCATACGAGGCCACGTCATCAGCAGCGAGGTCACAGTCTGCTTCGGTGAGCGTTGCCACGTCAGCCTCCGGGTTCATCACGATGTAGGCCTCCATATACGTTCGGTCCCACTCGAGACTGCCTTCCAGGCGGACCCACTCTTTGTGTGCGCCCGTGATCCAGAACGGGGAGCCAGCGTTGAACACCGTCGGAATGAGATACCCCTCGAGGGCTGCGTTGTCGACGACCACGCTGGGATTCGATGGCTCCTGATAGAGAGGGACGTCGTGTTCGGCACAGGCCTCGATGACGGCCGTCATGTTTTCTTCGGTCATTCCCATCGTCCCACCCACTTCGATAGCGTCGGTACCGGTCGCACAGAGGTCTCCGTAGGTCACTCCCTCCGGGAGCTCCTTGTCAGGGTCGAGTTTGAGAATGTGATTCCAGTCGTCCCAGGGCGCAGTCATACCGTTCCGTTTCTCGGTACCCGGCAAAAGCCCTGCGAAACGAGCGCTGTGTCGATATGTGCGGGAGTACCGCTTTCTTTGTGGAACCAAAACGGCTACCTCGAGCGCCTGCATGAGCCCAGGTATAGCTGTGACCGACGACGGACCGATCTCATCGAACGCACACCAGGGGGAGCCCCTGGCACGCAACGACGACTCTCCGGGCGATACACAGCCCGTCGGTGACGAGACGCTCACTATCGACGACGAACTCATTTCCCGCGCCCGAATTCACGCGCGACAGGTCGAAATCGATGTCGAGTGGGAACGTCTCGAGTGGGCCGTCTCGAGTCGCGCGAAACGTCGTGCTGGCGCCTGTCGGTGGAATCGAGAGCGCGAAGTCGCCACAATCGTCCTCTCCCGCCGGGCGTATCGGGCCTACGACTGGGAGACATTTGCCGAAGTCGTCCGCCACGAACTGGTCCACGCCTGGGAGTTCCAGCACTTTGGCGAGTCGGGACACGGCGAACGGTTTCGTCGGATGGCGAGTCGTCTCGAGGCTCCCAGACACTGTCCGTCGTTTACCGAGCCACGGTATCGACTTCGCTGTCAAAACCAGGGGTGTGAGTGGGAAGCCAGCAGACACCGTGCGTCGAAACCCGTCACGACGCCCGAGCGCTATCGGTGTGGCTCCTGTGGCGCAGATTACGAAGTCGAACACACCGACAGCGGGCGGACCTGGTCGTGCTCGAGCGGGTACGGTGGGGTGAAAGCCGCACTCGGTGACCGGTGGTGACTCGATACATCGGTGCTTCGGGGATTGGGACACTCGAGCCACTGACGAACCCTGAACCATTATATCGATGCCACGGCCCCTGAAGGTATGGACGTCGTCAAGCGTGTACACATCGTGCCACTCGGCAACGAGTTCGATCGGATTCTCGAGCCGATTCGTGATACGCGGGCCGATCTCGTCTATCTGCTCGAACACGACAGTATCGAAGCGGAAGGCGTGCCCACGTATCACGACGACCTCGTCCACGCACTCGAGGAGATTGCGACGGTCGAACGTCGTGCGTGTAACCTGAAAGACATCTATAGCGTCCTCGGCGTCATCACGACGCTCGCTGATGAACACGCCGACGACAACGTGTACGTCAACGTCTCGGGTGGTGGAACCATTTCAGCTATCGGCGCGACGATGGCCTGTATGGACGTCTCGACCGACGCGTCGGCATACTACGTCGAACCCGACGAGTACACCCACGATATGGTCGGTGAGCCACTTTCGACCGGAGCCTCGGAGGTCTACAGCCTCCCGACCTATCCCATCGACTCGCCAACACCCGATCAGATCGCGATTATGGAGTTTCTTGTCGACCCCGATAGCTGGGACGGGTATCACGACGCTCGAACCACCCCACCGAAAAAGAAAGACTGTATCGAGTACGCCCGGGAGGCCGGCCTGTCCTTTATGGCCGACCGTGCGCCGCCGGAAACCCATCCTGGCGGCGAAGATAAAGGCGCGTTCCGTGTCCTCGACAGTCGAATCCTCGACCCGCTCGAGAGAGACGGCTACGTCGAAATCGAATCAGTTGGCCGGCGCCGAGTAATTCATCTCACCGAACAGGGCGAAAATGCCTATCGGGCGTTCCGACACAAACTCGAGTACGCTGAGGTCTACCAAGACGGGTGATCGGAGGGTACGCGTCAACGAGTATCGACGTCAATTCGATCGTTACTCGGCCACCAGCAGATACAGGTCCACTCCCAGTCGGGCCATTCGAAGATCGGCTTCTAACCGCTCGAGGTGCGCCCGCAGTTCGACTTCGTCGAGTTGATCGAGTGGCTGCTCGAGCAAGCTGGCGACAGCAGGGTCCAGCCCCTCGAGCGCCGTTCCTGGCCGATACGGTGCACACGACCGGTCGGACTCGACTGCCGCAAGCAGTTCACGGACCGTGATCACAGTCCTGCGAAGGTGCCTGACCGTCTCCGGCGACGCCGGTGGCTGGAGGGTATCGACGAGCACCGACTCGACGGCTGCGACGGCCGACTGATCGACTTCGAACTGCTGGCAGACGGCATCTATCGGAACCGTCTGGTGGCGACCGCGAGCGGTGGCCAGTCGAAGCGCGGCCGCAGCCAGCACGGCATCCGTGTACTCATCGCCCAGTTGGCAGGCGGCGTGGCGCGCTGCTGCTCGAGCGACGTCGGTGACGTCCGAACAACCCAGTTGCTCGGCAGCGTCTTCGACGGTCGAGACCGCACCAGGGGATCGAATCCTGTGCTGTGACATAGGTATAGATTAGCTCGAGCAGATCTTATCAGTAAGCATGATAGTATGATTACTATTGTAACTATCATTACTACTGCGACCTGGTGAACGATTATTCGGCTGCTGGGCCCGTCGAATACAGTAGCCAGTGAAACGATTTGTACATCTATCAGGACGCCTTCTTGCGATAGCGTGTGCAGTGACTCTCAATGGCTACAATAACGTCAACGAACAACCACCCGAGAGAACCGTGGCGATGACTGACGAATTCGCCACGTTCAAGCCAGTTCCCTTCGAGAGTCGAAGCATGACGAGAGCAGTCTGGGTGAAAGCCGACGATGCTGTCGGTGATTGGGATGCCCGCCGCGCACGGATCACGACCGCCCTCGAGGCGGGAGCCGACTGGGTACTGGTCGACGAGGAAGACGTCGAACGCGTCCGCGAACTCGGTGACATTTCAGTCGCTGCGTTCCGGACCGACGGCGACGTCTCCCTCATCGACGACGCCGAAGATGAAGCGCCGACCGCACAGCCCGATGCCTACGTTATCGGTAAAGAAGGTGAAGGCGACGGAACGATCGATCTGCCGAACGATTTTTCCGGTTCGGCCGACCTCTCGACACTTCGTCGGAACACCGACCACGATCACGGCGCGTACGTTCGCATCCTCTCGAAAGACCACGAAGCCTTCGCGGAGGCGGCCGCCGAGGAAGCCGAATACACGCTCGTTATCGGCGAAGACTGGACGATTATCCCACTCGAGAACCTGATCGCTCGTATCGGTGCCGAAACCGACCTGGTCGCCGGCGTGACGAGTGCAGCGGAGGCCAAAACGGCGTTCGAAACCCTCGAGATTGGCGCCGACGCGGTATTACTCGACAGTGACGACCCCGACGAAATCCGGCGCACGGTCGAGGTTCGCGACGAAGCCGAACGCGAAACGCTGGACCTCGAGTGGGGAACGCTCGTCGAGATCGAAGCTATCGGCTCGGCCGACCGGGTCTGTGTCGATACGGGCAACCTGTTCGAACACGACGAAGGAATGCTCGTCGGCTCGATGTCCCGCGGTCTCGTGTTCGTCCACGCCGAAACCGCGGAGTCACCGTACGTCGCCTCCCGCCCTTTCCGGGTCAACGCCGGTGCCGTCCACGCCTATGTCCGAACACCCGATGGCGGGACGAAGTACCTCTCAGAACTCACGAGCGGGGACGAAGTACAAGTGGCCGACACTGCCGGTCACACGCGAGAGGCCATCGTCGGCCGCGTCAAAATCGAAAAACGACCGATGTTCCGGGTCGCGCTCGAGACCGAAAGCGGCGACCGCATCGAAACCCTGCTCCAGAACGCCGAGACGATCAAGGTGGCCACCAGAGACGGACGCAAGGCCGTGACGAGCCTCTCACCCGGTGACGAACTGCTGCTTTACTACGAAGATACCGCCCGCCACTTCGGCGAACCAGTCGAAGAGAGTATCATCGAAAAGTAAGCCGCGGGTTTCAGCGAGACCGAAACTGATTTTTTAACTCGAGGGGGATCCCCAGTGGCTTCCCAAACCTGCACGGATGCGTGAAACCGATTACGGGTGTCCGTTTTCACTCATCGGTCGACGTTTAGGAGGGTACTAGGGCCGTATCACGGCAAATCCAGTAGATCGCAGTTCCTGTAGCCGGGAAGCCGTTATGGCGACGGCGTCTCGTCCTCGACTGGCTCGAGTCGCGTCGTACACCAGTGACAGAACTCGAGTTCTACATCGAGCGGGCGGCCACACTGGGGGCACGCCGGTCCGTCCTGCCCAGCACTCGGCCCGCTCGCTGCGACGCCGCGGAACAACGTGTCAGTCGCGGCGAGTACAGCGAGAAACGAGAGCGCGATCTGATCGATGGTGCTGGCTTCCTGGGTGAACAGGGCCACTACCTCACCGAACGATGAGACTGCAGTGATCTGTTCGGTGGTAAACGAGAGCGCCATCGCCGTGATGAACAGACCAGAAAAGAAGAGCGCGCGAATCCACTCGCGGATCATCACGTGGCCGACGCCCGGCCAGAGCAACGAGAGTCCCGCAGCGATTAGAACGCGGACCAGAGTCATACCTGTCCCATCGTTGGTGACCGTCGGTGTTAACGTTGCGGTTCCCCGTGACTATTCAGTTTCGGAAACACTTTCCGGCACAGAAACGGCGAGAGTAGATTACGCGTTCGATATCTCTGGTGGCACGTCTCTGGCACCCAGTTTTTGCTGCCGGAGGTGATAGTGGTGGACGAGTGCTGAGATCCCGAACATAACGAGGACCATCGATGCGAGTACGAGGCCCGAAAGCCCGTCGAAGGGGTAAATCGGCCCCCAGGCCAGCGCGACTAAGGCCGCACCCACGAGCGTCAAACCGAGATAGTACTGGCTCCACGGAATGTCGTGTGCCGGGACGTACTCGAGATACAGTTGCACCTCGTGGGCGGATTCCGTCAGTTCGACGGTGCCGCGGGACTGGTCGTACTCGATGATGCCTGCCTCGTCCAGTTTTGGCAAGTGTGACTGTCGCAACGCCGTATACACTCGTTTTCGCTGTTTCCAGGAGAGTGCCTCGACTGACGTTTCGTACTCCCAGGCCGAAATCGTATCGACGAGCGTTCGTAGATCGACGGACGTTCCCTCGTGGCGTTTGAGATAATACAGGATCCAGCGCCGTCGCCGGTTACTCAACATGGTAAACACCTCGTCTCGAGAAAGGCCAGCTTCCCCACCCGACTCGGACGGCACTGTATTGGCTACTGTATTCATATGATCCACGTATCCCCTGGCCGGAACGTCACGAATACCACCATTAAGTAATCAGGACGTAGGAACCGTAACGCGGCACCGAACCAATAACAGGGCGCCCATACCCGTTCGCGTATCGAATCGTCTACAAGGTTTTCGGCTGAAAATCCGGGTTTGATGGTTTTAACGGCCCGATTCTATTCCTCCGCACACACAGGAACTGGACCGACAACGAAGTATGAGAAGCAGCGACGGCAACCCTCGAGAGACGGTAAATGTCCGCCTTCGACGTGTCATCCCCGGATGTGGTAGTATCAGGCAACGACTGACAGTATTGCTCGGGGTGCATACACAAACCATGTCATGATGTGGATGACTGCAAGCGTGTTGGCGACCGCTGCTCGTTCGGTCGACCGACAACGTGCCATCCACTCATGAACCGAAGACACTTCCTGCTCGGCTCTGGGAGCGCGGCCATCGGGGCGACAGCGCTCATCGGCACCGGTGCGTTCACCGGTGTCGTCTCGAAACGCTCAGCAAAGATCAGCGTCGCCCACGACCGGGACGCCTATCTCGGCCTCAAACGGAGCGACGGACCGAATCGGAGCTTCGTCGATTACGACCGAAAGAACCACCTTCGTATCCGCATGGACCGGAAAAATCCCACAGAGGGTGGCGGCGTCGGTGTCAACTCCGATTCGACCTCCTGGTTCGATAACCTCTTTCACATCTGTAACCAGGGGAAAGAAGCCGCGAAAATATTCATCCTGAAATCCGGTCCGGAGCCCGACCGCGTCACGTTCTATCACGGTGATCACGGCACTGGCTACGAGGTTATCGGTGGACAGACCCTCGAGGTGAGCGAGTGTCTCGAAGTCGGTCTGTTCACGCACACGAAGAGCATCAAAGCGCCACAACAGCTACTCGATAAGGTCATCATCATCGCCGTGGCCAAAAGCGCGTTCGGCAAAGAGACCCGGCCGAAAAAGCTGCTCGAGGCCGTCGAGCTGACCGATAAGGACCCCGACGACTGGGTGTTGAACGGACCATGACCGACGAACCCCCGCTCACTCGCCGACAGCTGCTCGCCACACTCGGTGGCGTCGGCCTCGGACTCGGCGTCGTCGGGCTTGGGGCGATGGCCGGGTGGTCCGACGGGTCCGGACCGACGGTGCAATCGGACGACGACGACACGTCGGTCTATGACATTCGCGGCGATGAACAGGAATCACCCCCTGGTGAAACCGAACCCAAACAGACCGAGATCGAACTCTCGATGCCGAAAGGCGACCTCGAGCGGTTCAACTCGGATTCGGTCTCGTTTCGCCACGACGGGTTTTTCATCTGTAACCGAGGGAAGGAGGCCGCGACCGTCTGGATCGACGCCGACCCTCCGACGAACGACCGTGGAGAGCCAGCCGTTCGATTCTACATGGATGGCGACCTTGGAAACACGATTGATACGCCCAAACAGGCCACAACCCTCGAGCCGGATAGCTGCCTCACCGTCGGCATCATGACTAGAACGATGGGGATATCCGGGGAAACCACGTTGCTCGAGGAGGTGTACGTCCGAAGCGAACGCGAGAGCTAATAAGGTTCACTGGCCTCTCCCTGGTGAGCCACTACTGGATCGGTACTCACCAATACTCAGTGACATCGGTACTCACCAATGCTCAGTGACATCGGTACTCACCAATACTCAGTGACGACAGAAACCCGCACTCTCGTGCATCGAGGATTCCCTCGTCGTTCCGTTACCGAATCGGTCACCCGTGTGGATGGCGTGGTGGGCGGCATTGGGCTCCGGCCAGAGAAAACCGTGCGAAACTGTTTCAGCCCTCCTTTTCAAAACGATTCGGCTTCGAAGACAGTCACTACCTGTTGACAGTCACTCATTACTAAGGTCGGTAGCCGACCCGACCTCGAGTGTGACTCGCTCGACTGTGAAACCGATGGCTATCGTAGCGGACTCGAGTGTCTCGCTTCTCGAGTTCCAGCGATTCGATGAGATGAGTGTCAGCTCCGTCCGTGCACACGCGAGTCAGTATGGGAGCGCCGCCAGCAAACCTGGCGAGTCAGTTACTACGCCCACTGGACACTCGTCACGTGGACCACCTGACAGCGGTCGAAACCGCCGACGTGACTCGAATGGAGAGTGTGAAACAGTGGACACGTGGTTGGGTCTCGAGAGGTGGCGCTGATGGACGGGCGCCGACTGCTCACACTGTGCGGAACGGCACTTGCCGTCGTCGTCGTCTCGTTGCTGGTGTTTGGCTCGATACTCGGACAGCCGATACTGCTGTCCTACGTCGAGACGGGGAGTATGGAGCCGACCATCGACGAGGGAGATGGTTTCATCGCCATCCCGACCGCCGTCGCCGGCCCGGTTGAATCGGGCGACGTCGTCGTTTACGACGCTCAGGAGATCGACGGCGGCGGACTAACAACCCATCGCGTCGTCGGGAGCAGTTCGGGCGGCTACGTCACGAGAGGTGACGCGAACATGGTCACCGACCAGGACAGCGGCGAGCCACCGGTGACCGACGGCCAGGTCGTTGCCAAGGCCTTGCAGGTCAACGGCCAGGTCGTCACCATCCCACACCTGGGAACGGCCGTCATGGGTGTCGAATCCGGGGTCGAATCGCTGCAATTCCGGCTGGCTTCGACCCTCGGCACCGGCGCACTCCTTGGCTCGTTCGGCACTTCGTATCTCCTGTTTGGATTCGGAATCGCCGTGCTGGCCATCGCGGCCTTTCTGGACCGCTCGGGGGTGGCCACTCGCTCCCGAAGCCGTCGCCGGTCACGCCAGAACGTGTTCAACGCCAAACGGGTTGTCCTCGCCATGGGGCTGGTGATCTGCCTGGTCACGGTGGGGACGATGATCGCCATGTCCGGCTCGACCGAGGTCGGTTTCGTCAGTAGCGAGTACGACTCCGGGGCGTCACACGTGATTCCCGCCGGCGAAACCGACGACAGAACCTACGAAATCGCCCATAACGGCCCCGTCCCCGTCGTCACCGTCGTCGAGCCGGCAAGTGATGGGATCGACGTCGACGCCGAGTCGACTCGTCTCGAGCGAGGCGACGGATTCAACGCCACGGTGAGCGTGACGGCGCCGCCCGAAACCGGCTACTACCTGCGCTCGTTCGCGGAGTACCGCTACTTTGCGGTGTTGCCGACGCCCGTCATCGTCGGCCTGCACGCGATACATCCGTGGCTCGCGGCGGCCGCCGTCACGGCGGTCACTGTTGGCATTTTCGTCCTGCCGTTCGCGCTGCTGATCGGGACCGGCGCGATTCGAACCAGAGAGCGGCGACGCTCGAGTCCCACCGGCTTCCTGAGGTGACTCCAATGTACACGATAACTTCGAAACATCGATTCGGGGGGTATTGGCTATGAACAGCGACCGCGCAGGGATTAGAGCACGGGCCGCGCTCGATCAGTGGTTCGTCCTCGTCGTCGTCGTGTTACTCGCCCTGAGTGCCTTCGGCGGCTGGATGACCTACTCGGCCTACGCCGCCGAGCCCGAGCCCGCCGACCAGCGAACCGTGGAGGTCTGGTCGACGACGGGTGGGTACCAGCACAGTGCTACCGTCCAGACACCGAATCCGGTGTTCGAGGTGGGTGAAGAACTGACGAACCAGCAGCTCTACTACACGCGACTGATGCCCGAACTCGAGGGCGAATTCAACTACCGATACGATGGGGCTGACGGTGACGTCGACGTGCAGACGACCCTCGAGCAGGAAGTGCGATCCGTCGATAGCGACGGGAACGAGTACTGGTCAGTCACGGAGCCAGTCGCCCAGGAGCGCGTCGAGGGGCTCGAGCCCGGTGACGCACAGTCGATCGATTTCACCGTCGACGTGCCCGGGGTCGCCAACGAGACGGACCGAATCGAATCCAGCCTGGGGAGTACACCGGGTGACATCGAGACGGTGCTCGTCGCTCGAGTCACTGTTTCGGGAACCATCGACGGCGAGTCGGTCGAGCACCGGGATCGATACGAACTGCTCGTCGAACCCGACGGCGACACCTACAGCGTCGACGGGCCGATGAACGAACGCTACGCCGAAGAGCGCACCGAAACCGTCGATGACGACGACGTGGCCGCAGGGTTCGAGCCAACCGATGCCGCCGGTGGGATCGTCGTCTTGCTCACTTCTCTCGTCGCACTCGGCGTCCTGACGACGAAAAAATACCGCGGCTCGCTCGCCCCCTCCCAGGCCGAACTCGAGGCCGTCCAGCGCGAGCACGAACGCGAACAGTTCGACGACTGGATCACCCGCGGCGTCCTCCCGGACGAGGTCTTTACGAAGCCGCGAGTGAGTGTGGACTCGCTCGAGGGGCTTGTCGACGTGGCCATCGACTGTGACAAACGCGTGATCGAAGAGCAGACCGAGGACGGTCCGTCGTACTGGATCGTCGACGATGGCGTGTTGTACGTGTACGAGCCCGTCGAGTCGGTGGTGGAGGAGGTTGAAGGGGCCGAGGATGACCGAGATAAATTCGACGACGCTGACGAAACAGCAGGGCTCGACTCTTCGGAGGCGGCCGTTCTCGGGAATGCAGAGGAAGAGTCGGTCTCACAGGAAGACGACTGATCGAATCCGATTTACCCTCTCAACCGTTACCTGGTTTTCGAGCCGTTGTATCGGTTCCTAGGGTTACGAGGCATCTCCCAGTTTCAGAGCTCAAAGACGCTGTCGAATTAGGTGAACGATTCCGAGCTGGCCACGAGTACATGTGCTCTTTCCATTACCGAGGGTCGGGTTCGAGAGCGGAATGTCGACCTGGAGTGGCCCTTGCGGTCGACGACAGTTACACTCGAGTTCGGCGAGTTCGGGCGGCCCTCGACGTCGCACCTTTCAAACCGTTCACTGTTCGTCGTCCCCCGTCTCCAACGCTCGAGGTGCAATGCGTGATGCTCGAGAAATACGCGGCCGTTGAGGACAAATCTTGGAAAATAAAAACCGTTTCCCGGAGTGTGTTACCGCAGGTCGATCCCTGACCCTGGAACGCCTTTGTAATCAGACGTATCGAACCGCTTCCGTGGCCAGAACGAGCCTCGACGCCGGTCAAAAACCGGATTGGAATGGGACGATCCTTTCTCAATACGCAGTCGTGGGCACGTCGTCTTCGTCTTCAACACACACGCCAGTGTTACCGATGTTCTCCTGTTCAACGAGGTAGTTGATGAGATTCATCTCGAACTCCTCACATTCCTTGCCCGGATCGATACCGCTACTTCCCACTTCCGTTCCGTTCGTGGAGAGGATAATCGGGTTACACTGCTCCTCAGTCAGGAAGTAGTAGCCTGGAATCCACGGTTCGTCGCCGTCGCCTCTCGTGGCGTTAGCACACACGTTCAATGCGCCTTCGGCCTCGTGACCAACGCACTCCCACCGCGTGTTGACCGGGAAGTTGTTTTCGTTGTAGACGCGCCAGAGGTAGTATTCCTGCTCGTCCACCTCCATCGAGCACATTCCCGTGACGGACATCGAGTCGGGTTCGACACGGTCTCCAAGGTCGCCAAGGTTGTCCGCATCGGCGTTGATGACGATTTCGTCACCGATATCGGAGAGAAGCTGGTCCTCTTCCTCGAGTCCTTTCGTCAGGGTTCGAAGGCCGATACAAACACACTGTCCGACCCCGAGCGGGAATGCGTTTTCGGCGCCGACGATCGAGTCTTCCTCGTTGCCGTCGATGTAGAAATCGACTCGAGGCATGCCATCGTAGTCGGAGTAATCGCCGTCCAGGTTATCATCATCGACCATCGGCCAGTCTTCATCATCAATCCAGATCCCGACTTTCTGCTTGCCCTGGTTGCAGATCTGGAAGACATCGTCGAAGTAGGTGAACGAATCCGAGTTTACCCCTTGACCTCCCGCGTCAGTAGCGTTCTCCGGAGACATGTCGATCTCGAGGTGGCCCGAGTCGTCGATATTCGTATAACTCGAGTTCGGACTATCCGGACACCCGTCCAAACCGAGATAGGCATCCGGATCCTTTGCCACTTCGATCTTTACGCGTCGCTGCGACTGAATTCTCGTAAACGCGCCGGAGCCCAGCAGGGCACCGCCACCGATGGCGGAGCCGCCGACCCCAACGAGGAATTTGCGTCGTTCCATGTGTATCACGTGTATTCGCGTCCGTTCCCCCACTGCCCGACAGACTGCCGTTCCGTGAGGCCCGAACGCGTCACTCGAGTGAACATCGGACCACCCCTTGTGTATACACTGCCAGCAGTCTCTACACCCAGTCCCTGCAGTGAGTCAGTCAGAACGTTCGTCGCGACCGGTACGGTTGTCCATCTGGTATGTGCCAGTTACCCAACTACTGTGAGCGGCTACCGTCGTGACACGGACTGCATATAAAAAACCCCGAAGGGTGTCTCCTCGAGCATGGTAGTACGTCACTCGAGTGCCTGGACGGCTCGCTCGAGCACAAACTGGGTGATGAGCCGATGAAACGACGTCGATTCCTCACCGCAATTGGGGCTGGAAGCGTCGGTACTGGTGCACTGGTCGGCACCGGAAGCTACGATACGATTCGATCACAGCGTCGGGTGAAACTCGAGGTGGATGGTGAAGAGATTGATCGACGAGAGATCAGCTTCGTTGCGTTCTGTATTGCAATCGAAGACCTCGAGGAGGGAGATACTCACGAAGATTTCAGTATCACGACAGACGAGTTCGAAAATGGTGATCTCGTTGGTATCGAATGGGATTCTGGAGAGATTCCCGTCCAGACCGTTGTCCTGAAAACCGGACCGGAGTTCTTCAATTTCGACGTTTCAGGGAGCACTTCTGGAACAAACATCGTTGGTAACCGTGGAGATGGAGAGGAAGGTAACGACCAGAGCCCACAAACACCGTGTGGATTCGATGACGGGTTCTGTAGCGTCAAATTTAATTGGGACGGTGAATCGTTCGAGTGGGATCCTGGACAAGATGATTGCTTCGAAGACTAACCAAGATGGGTTGTGGACCACTATGGGCTATTGAAGGAACCACATCCCAAAACACACGCTGGTAAACCACCTCGAGTCAAGTGGTTCAAAACGCTTTGATTCTCCTACGCTCTTGAGGCAAGCAGCGCGCTCCCCATTTAGATTCTTGAGAATTGGAAATTACTATTTGCCCAAGGGTACGGACTCCCTGAAAATCGTCTTAGAGGCCCTGTCGAGACGACATGAACCCTATATAAAAACCCCACAATCACATCGCCTCACTCGAGCAGCGACACGACACTGCTCGTGAAACAATGGAACGACGAAAATTCTTGATCGGGGTCGGTGGCAGCAGTCTCGGTGCGAGTGCCATCATTGGCTCCGGCGCATTCACCAGAATCGAGTCGCAGCGACGCGTAAAGATCGAAGTAGCCGAGGACCCGGACGCTTATTTGGGGCTGGACGGCTGTCCAGATAGCGACAACTCGAGTTACACCGAAATCGACGACTCGGGACATCTCGCCGTCGAGATGTCGCCCGAGAACGAAAATTCGGATAACGACCTCGGTAGTGGGATCAACTCCGATTCCTTCACCTGGTTCGACAACGTCTTCCAGATCTGTAACCAGGGGAAACAGGACGTCTGTGTCTGGATCGATGCATCGATCACCGAAGGCCTCGAACTAGACGAAGACTACGACGACGAAGACATCGTCGACTTCTACCTCGGCGGGAACCGCGAGCAGTCACTCGTCGGCGAAGAAAACGGCATCTTGCTCCCCGTCGGGGAGTGTATCTGTGTCGGTATTGCCACCGTCACGAAGGGGCTCGAGGCAGGTGACCAGTTGCTCGAGGACGACGAGATCGTCATCCACGCCGATGCGGATGCCGAATGTGATTCCGAAATCGTCGATAATGGTCGAACGGCGATTAGCTTCGCCGCGTTCTGTTCAAGCACTCCCCCCACTCCAACGGCAGATATTATCACCATCTCCAACATCGTCTTCAAGACCAACGACGAACTCGAGCCAGTTGGGTTCAGTTGGAAATCCGACGATGACGTCCCGATCGACCGGATCGTGCTCAAGGGTGGTCGGGAGTGGTACGTATACAATTTCGACCCAGGTCAAAAATCCGGGTTCGTCGAAATGGAAGGAGAAGACGCAGATGCATATGTACAGCCTGGTGACCAAGATCAGCTAGATGAGCTGGAAATTTCTGAACGCTCACCCTGTGGAGATGGGTTCTCTGGTGTCAAGTTCGAATGGGACAGTGACACCGGATTCACCCCAGAAGACGACTGAAAAGGCGCCTCAGCTACAATTTATACGCTTTTTGTAGCTACTACGAGAACACTACCTTTACGAAACCTGGCTGAGTAGCTGGTCACCACACGCTTCACACTCGAGTGACTCCCTTGTCCGGGTCGAACAGCACGATTCGACCGTCTTGCTCGTGCCAGCCAACTGCCCCTGACACGACGGACACTCCTCGAGGAAGACACGCAGTGCCGTAATCAATGCACCCTGCTCGTCGGAACTCAGTTCGGTCCATTTGGGACAGCGTTCCTCGAGGACGGGAACGACGGTGAGGTCGGCCAAAAACGCGGCCTCCGAGGGCCACAGTCCGATTCGTTCGCCTTCGTACGTCGCAGCGTACCCACCCATCGAGTCCTCGAGGGCCAGGTCTGCAGGGTCCACTTCGAGCCGGACGGCCAGGCGCTCGAGTCGGTCCTCGAGAGTGTCGACGCTCGAGCGCTCCTCTTGCCACCGATTTTGAAACGAGGGCTCGAGACAGAGGTCGTCTTCGTCGGGACACTCGACGGCAGTCTCGCTCTCACGGAGAAACGTTTCCAGGTCGAACGCTTCATCGTGTTCGGATTCCGGTTCGTCGTGATGGGGCCCAAACAGTCGATGCACACGCTCGGGAAGATACCGTTTCGTCAACTCCGGTGTCCCGGGAACGAGATAGCCTCGAGCGCCGATCAACAGGACGGAAAGTGCCAGCACAAAAAGCCCGACGTACCAGGATGCGAGCAACCAGCCAGCGACAGCCAGTATCACCGCAAGTATCGTATTGATCACGGTACAGGGCAGACACCGATTCTCGCCGGTGTATTCGGGTTGTCGAAACGACTCGAGCACATTTCGCACGGACGCGTCCATACCCACACCATCATCGACACGTGCCATTGGTATGGATTCGTTACTGTCTCGAGTGACTGACTGTCACGCCAGTAGCACACCTGTGAAATCCAGTCACTCGAGACGTGCCACCAACCCAGCCAACGTCTCGAGGTCGTACTGTCCGGGCGCGGTCGCATTCGCGGGATCGACCGGCGCGTAGCCGATTTTCGACCCGTAGATGGGAGCCACCGCTCGAGTGTGTCGCCCCACTTCGCCCATCGCCATCGTCGCCACCCGGTCCCCGTGTGCAGTCAGTTGTTCGGTAGCCGACAGCACCGCAAGCGTGTCGGCTTTCGATTCGGCCGTAACGGCCAGTTTTGCGACGTCGGCGTACTTCCCGGCCTCAGTTAGCGTCCGCACCAGCTCGGGTCGCGAGGGTGTCCCCTCGAAGTCGTGACTCGAGGCGATCACCGCCACATCCGTTTCGTCGGCCACCGCGAGCACCCCATCGGCATCCCCCTCGAGAATCGAGTGGAGTTCGACGTCGATCGCTTCCACGGCATCGATTCGGGCGGCTTCGGCGAGCGCCTCGAACCGTCCCGCATCCGGGGCCTCCCCGCCCTCCCACTCGGCCCGGTTGGTCGCCAGAATCGGCAACTCGCCCGCGTAGTCCTCGAGCGCCGCCAGTGGATCTTCGGCCAGGTCCATCCGAAACTCGAGGCAGTCAGCGTGGGCTCGAGCCTGTGGCTCCTCGGTGAGATCGGCTGTCGAGGCGGCAAGCGTAAACGAATCGAAGTCCATACCGTTGACTCGAAGTCGAGCGGCAAAAAAGACGCGTCGACGGCGGTATTATCGGACGGGGAAGACCGCCAGAGATCGACCGTTCCGAATCAGGCCAGACCGAGGGTTTCCTCGGCCTCGAGCAGTTCGTGATAGCGGTTTCGGATCGTTACTTCGGAGATGTCGGCGACGTCGCTGACGGCGGCCTGGGTGGTCTTCTCGTTGGTGAGCAACGCGGCGGCGTAGACGGCTGCGGCGGCGAGGCCAACCGGGGATTTGCCGCTGTGGACGCCCTTTTCTTTCGCGTTTCGGAGCAGCGCTCGAGCGCGGTGTTCGGCCTCGTCGGAGAGTTCGAGTCCGCTCGCAAATCGGGGCACGTAGCTTTCGGGGTCGGCGGGCTGAACCTCGAGGCCGAGTTCGCGGACGACGTAGCGGTAGGTGCGAGCGATTTCGTTCTTCTCGACGCGGCTGACGTCAGCGATCTCGTCGAGGCTGCGTGGGACGCCGGCCTGTCGGGCGGCGGCGTAGACACAGGAGGTCGAGACGCCCTCGATGGAGCGGCCGGGGAGCAGGTCCTCGTTGAGTGCGCGCCGGTAGATGACGCTGGCCGTCTCCCGGACGTTGTTCGGGAGGCCGAGTGCGGAGGCCATGCGGTCGATCTCGCCGAGGGCCTGTTTCAGGTTGCGCTCTTTGCTGTCGCGAGTGCGGAATCGCTCGTTCCATTTGCGCAGACGCTGCATTTTCTCGCGCTGGCGGCTGCCAAGGGAGTTACCGTAGGCGTCTTTGTTTCGCCAGTCGATGTTCGTCGACAGCCCCTTGTCGTGCATCGTGTTCGTCGTTGGGGCGCCGACGCGGGACTTCTTGTTCTTCTCCGCAGAGTCGAACGCTCGCCATTCGGGGCCGCGATCGACGGAATCTTCCTCGACAACGAGGCCACAATCTTCACAGATAGTTTCGCCGTGTTCGTCGTCGACGACGAGTTGGCCGGTACACTCCGGACACGCCAGGTCGCTGCCTTCCTGTTCGTTGGTTTCTTCTTCGGTTTCGGTGCGTCGGGCTCTCGTGGATAGTCGTGTATTCGACATGATGACAACTGCCTCCCGTCCAAGCTAAGATGTGCGTTCGGACGGATTCGTTACCTGCCGTGTTCAAAGGACCGATATATAAAGCTTTCGAAAATGTAGTCAAATAGCCCTCAGAAAGTTGGAATTCGTCCGATTTGGCATTAACAATCCAAACATTAAAGTGTGATCATGTGTCGGGATGGCATGGTTTATGCTCCTCCCGAAGCCGGCCGCTCGAGATCCAGAAAACCCATATTACGGCTACCTGGGTGAAGACAGCGGATATATGTACATCAATACAGGACCTCCAGGTATGAAATTCGTCGTCGGGAGTCAAAATCCCGTCAAAGCTGCCGCCGTTGAAACCGCACTCGAGCGTTACCAACCGACTGTCAGGCCCGTGGCGGTTGATTCGGGGGTGAGCGAACAGCCAAGCGATGTGGACGAGACGATAACGGGCGCTAAAACCCGAGCAAAGCGAGCGCTTGCAGCTGCTGACGGGGAGTACGGCGTCGGCCTCGAGGGTGGGGTCGCTCGCTTCAACGATGAGCTGTATCTGATCATGTGGGCCGCGGTCACCGACGGTGAACGGATTTGCTGTGGATCAGGCCCCTCACTTCGACTCCCGGACGTCGTGAGCGCCCAACTCGAGGCGGGACGGGAACTCGGTCCGGTGGTAGACGATCTGCTTGGAACGGACGATATTGCCCGAGCTGGCGGTGCTGCTGGCGCGTTTACTAACGGATTAATCGACCGTGAAGAGGCACTTGCCGGGGCAGTCGCCTGTGCATTTGGCCCGTTCGTGACGAGCGAGTACGAGCGGTAGACCGTCTCCTGGAATTCCTTCTCGATGATTGCCGATCCGGGAGAATCACCGGTGAAAAGTCACACCGGACCATCTGAGCCAGTAATGATCTATTAGTCGAAGAAACAACGTATTACCTCGAGTGACCGGCCCTACACAACCGTCACGAGTTGGTGAAAGTCCCCAGCAGCATAGAATTAACCAGCCGTACCAACGCCTCCCTCGGGTATTCCCGACCCGTGGCTACCGGCCGACAAAACCAACAGGAGGCGACGGGTTAACTGCTTGTACCAAACCCCCTAAGTCGGCATCTGTCGATGGAATAGGTATGAGTACTGCAACGGCACCTGACCTCACGACAAAACAACGCCAGATCCTCAGCTATCTTCGTGAACACGCCGTGACCAAGACCTACTTCAAATCCCGCCTTATTGGCGAGGAACTCGGAATGACAGCCAAAGAAGTCGGTGCGAATATCACCGCACTCCAGCACGTAGATTACGATATTGAGATCGAAAAGTGGGGCTACTCCTCGAGCACCACCTGGAAAGTCGTCGTCTGATAGGAAAGGTACTCCAGTATATTGCGGACCGCCCAGTTTGGAATCGGCTATCGTCGGTACGTGAGTACAACCGTCACTCTGACGAGTTCGCCAGGCTGAGCCTAGTTCTCGCCAATAGCGGGAGAAAGTAGCGAGCGTATCCAATTGACGTAGCGACTCCGAAGAGCTACCCGTGGTAACTGATGAGGTCGTCTGCCTCACGAGCCAGCGACACCGTTCGTTCGTCGAACGAATCGGCGTAGCGAACAAGTAACAACAAGACCGTTTCTGGACGTTCGACGGCATATCCATCCGTTCTCGAGAGGAGATCTGCGTCCTCGAGTTGCCCAGCATACTTGCTTACCGTCGGTGCAGACACCTCGAGTGCGCTCGCAAGGTCAGAGGCGCTCGAAGACGGGGTCCGAAGCAGTTCGACGAGCATTCCACGTGGGGTACTCCGACGGAGATAGCCGAGGGCGTTTTTCTCGAACGTATCGAATCGATCCGCCGGGACGAATCGTTTGTAATCGCCATCGCTGTACGATTCAACGATATCGAGTTCCTCGAGTCGGCGCAGGTGATGTTGGGTTTCCCCCGTGCCGAGACGCAGGTCGTCACGAATTTTCGAAAAGTGGGCACCGGGAGTCGTCGACAGGTATCCAGCGATTGCGTCTCGAGCGTCGCTTTCACCCGTATCAGCCTGTGCAGACTCCGAAAAACGAGCCAGTGGCGACGCTGCACCGACGGCCGCAAACCGTCGTAAGGTCGCCCGCTTCGTCTCGTCTACTTCCTCGGAGCCTGTCATGCTATTCCTACGAGATAAAAGAGTCGAGGGGTAAAACGCGTTTCGCTCCAGTTCGTACACTGCGAGCAGAAATTCACGTGCTCATGAGAGTATCGGGAACAACCATTAACACCGCAAGATCGAAAACGGAGGGCCTGCCTCGAGTAAACAACTCACCTTGGCACCCGGTAAGAGAGCGTTAGCGTCACTATCGACACGGGATTGGTAAGCGAAGCGAGACAAAAAACGTGAAATCGCGGGTGAGCAGCTCAGTTCTTCTGATTGTCGTCAGTCGTCACCTGCCCCTCGCCGGAACCGCCATCGAAATCCTGGCCCATTTCTTCGATGACGTCATCCGAACTCGAGATGCTCGCAGCGTCTTTGCCTTCTTTGATCGCCTGGGCCTGTTGTTCCATCGCTTCGAGGTCCATTTCGGCTTCCTCGTCGATCTCGCCGATGATCTCGCTGATGTCGTCCAGCCCGATGAGTTCTCGAGTTTCGTCGTCGAACTCGAGGCTCTCCAGCGTTGCTTCGCCGTCTTTGACGTCGCTACCCGAGAGGTGCTTGCCGTAGCGCCCGATCATCGAGGACAGTTCCTGTGGCAGGACGAACGTGGTCGATTCGCTCTGGCCGATTTCAGACAGCGTCTGCATGCCCTGATCGATGATGGCGCGCTCGCCCATCGATTCGGCCGACCGGGCGCGCAGGACCGTCGAGATGG
Organism: Natronosalvus hydrolyticus; assembly: GCA_025517525.1. Taxonomy (GTDB): domain Archaea; phylum Halobacteriota; class Halobacteria; order Halobacteriales; family Natrialbaceae; genus Natronosalvus; species Natronosalvus hydrolyticus. Next base: position 428,508 of record JAOPJZ010000001.1, on the reverse strand, counting down.
AGTCACCCTGGGCTTCCAGGATCTGGCTCTGTTTTTCACCCTGCGCACGGATGATCTGGCTCTGTTTGTCACCTTCTGCCTTCTCGACGGCACTGCGGCGTTCACCCTGTGCCTCGAGAATCATGGCACGGCGTTTACGCTCGGCGGAGGTCTGTTGCTCCATCGCGCGCTGGACGTCTTTGGATGGGTTGACCTCACGGACCTCGACGCTCTCGACACGAATACCCCACTCGTCGGTGGGTTCGTCGAGTTCAGTGCGGATGCGCGCGTTGATTTCTTGACGCTTGTTCAGCGTGTCGTCGAGTTCCATGTCACCCAGTACAGCACGGAGGGTTGTCTGAGCGAGGTTCGAGACCGCCGTTCGGTACTCTTCGACCTCGAGGAACGCTTTTTTCGCATCCATCACTTTGATGTAGACGACGGCGTCGGCGGTCACTGGCGAGTTGTCGCGCGTGATCGCTTCCTGACGAGGCACGTCGAGCGTCTGGGTACGCATATCGAACGCGTACGTCTTCGAGACGAACGGCGGGACGATGTTGATACCGGGCTCGAGGAGCTTCCGATATTCACCGAAAACCGTCAATGCCCGCTTTTCGTACGCATTGACGATCTCGATGGCACTGAGGAGGGCCGCGAGCACGACGACGAGTACGAGAGCTCCGAGAAAGAGCCCGAACGTTGCCGCTTGTGTGAGTATCAGCTCCGGAACCATGAGAGAGCCTTACGGCGGTGGAGTAAAAAGGGTTCCCTTATTTTATCAACATATTCCTGACACTGTCGGTCATCAGGATTTCTCGGTTTCCGTCTCAGGTTCAGCCGTCTCGTTCTCGGCGGAGGTGGTAGTATTTTCACTCGCGACATCCTCTTCATTCGCGGCGGCTTCGCGTGCGAGCTCCCGGTCGATGCCGTCACTTTCGATTGCATCGAGGGATTCGACAGTCAGGACGTTGCCGCCACCCGGGTCGAGGACGATGATTTCTTCACCTTCCTCGATAGTTCCTTCGTACGCACGAGCACTGTAATAGGGGGCGAACCCGCCCTGATTGAGTTTGACTTCGCCACCACGGCTGGTGACGGTCTTGGTCACGTAGCCCGTCGTTCCGGACAGCGAGTCGGAATCTTTGGTCTGTGCGGTCCCTTTCCCGCCGTAGAAATCGAACTCGTGATAGACGTACGCAGCAGCGATACCGATCACCAGCGTAATCGCCGCGAGAATAACGGGGCTCAGGGCGATTGGGAGCAAGACACCGACGAGGCCAGCACCGACTAACGCGACGCCGATGACGATGAGATGTGCACCTGGAGAGAGGGCCTCGAGCACCATCAGCACCAATCCGGCAGCTAGCAATACTACCGGAAGATTATCGACGAGGAGTTCGAGCATGTATTGAGGTTGGGCCTCAGCCCGATTAAAGGTTTACCGGTCAGAAGCCGACGACAGATTGGAGCCGAAACATGATTAGTATCATCAACAGGGCACCGAGAAGGACGAAAATCGCGTTTTCGAACGAGGGCGATTCGGGTTCGATAATCCGATCGCTTGGCTCTGGACCGAACTCCTCGGACGCAGTACCGGTTTCGGTCGCAGATTGTGCCGATTCAGTATATCGATTTCGCTCATCAGCTGTCGCAACCGGAATGCGGTCCGGTTCGACAGGTGCGGTGGTCCCATCAACCTGCTGGCCCCGTTCGTGAGTACGGCTCTCGTTCCCTCCCCCTACCCTGGGGTCCCCGTTCGGGCCGTCAGTGGGTGTCTCGCCGGCCTCATCGTCACTCATGGCTGAACAGTATCGGGCTGGCGGCAAAAGTCCGCTGGTCCGGAGGAATCGTATCCGGTCAACTCCTTCATGAAAAGATAGCTCGTCAACAACCCCGACCGCAAGGATCGGGGTTCTCGTCCTGTACCGCCTATAGAGAGTTGCAGTCTCTTTCTATTCAGCAATCACCTCGGTCCGTCGTTGACCGGTAAACAGTCCCATATCAGTCTCGAGATGGCTTCCCGCGCACGTCACCATCGTAGACGACACCGCGTTCGCCGTCGATGGTAACCGTCCGACCGTCTTCAACTCCCGTCATGTCAGCATCGGAAACCATTGGAACGCCGATCTCTCGAGCGATCAGCGCCGGATAACCAGTCATGCCGGGGCGGGCATCGATAATGCCGCCGATCCGCTCGAGTTCACCGTTGAACTCGGCGTCGAAATCCGGTCCAAGCGCCAGAATAGCACCGTCCGGAAGTTCCGAGAGATCGCCATCGGTGAGCCGTGCGATCGGTCCGGTTGCTCGCCCATCGACGACGACTCGACCCGTCTCCAGCGCCTCGGCGGCGACGTGGACTTTCATCATGTTCGTGGTGTTGGCGCCCTCGAGTTCGGTCATCATGCCACAGAGGACGACGACGGTGTCTCCGCTCTGCGCGATTCCCTCCTCGAGGGCAGACTGGACCGCTTTGGAAACGACGGCGTCGGCTCCCTGATCAGATACCCGTGCGTATACGGGCGAAACACCCCACGAAAGGGCAAGCCGGCGTCTGACATCGTGACTCTGTGTCGAGGCGACGATGGGGACCCCTGGCCGATAGGTAGCCACCTTTCGCGCGGTGTATCCGGATTCGGTCGCCGCAACGATCGCATCCGCACCGATATCTCGAGCGAGATACCGGGCCGCGCGGGCAAGCGCATCGGTCCGCGCCTCGCCCGCCGTCGGGACCCGTTGCTCGAGCAGTTCGTGGTACTCTTCAGACCCTTCTACCTGTGTGATAATGCTGTCCATCGCCTCGACGACGGTGGTCGGGTGGTCGCCGACGGCCGTCTCGGCCGAAAGCATGACTGCATCAGTCCCATCGAGGACGGCGTTTGCCACGTCAGACGCTTCAGCGCGAGTTGGCCGTCTGGAGTGTACCATCGAATCGAGCATCTCCGTGGCTGTTATAACTGGCGAGCCGGCGCTCTTTGCCTGGCGGATAATCCGCTTTTGAATCATCGGCACGTCTTCCATCGGACACTCGACGCCGAGGTCACCGCGCGCGACCATCACGCCGTAGGAGGCATCGATGATCTCCTCGAGGTTTTCCACTGCACCCGCGCGTTCGATCTTCGAAATAATGGGGATTTCCGCGCCGAACTCCTCCAGCGTCTCGCTGACTTCGTAGACGTCGTCAGCATCCCTGACGAAACTAGCGGCGATGAAGTCGACTTCCTTTTGCGCAGCCAGTTCGAGATCCTGTCTGTCTTTCTCGGTAACCACGTTGAGATCCAGATCGACACCGGGGAGGTTGACACCTTTCCGACCGCCGAGTTCGCCACCGGTTTCGACGAACGCCGTGATTTCGTCTCCGTAGACCTCGCGCACGGTAGTTTCAATGAGGCCGTCATCGAGGAGGATTCGGTCGCCCGGCTCGACCGACTGGATCGAGACCGAGAGCCCAACCGTGTCCGAAGAAACGTCATCGCCCTCGAGAAATCTGATCTCCGATCCCGTCTCGAGCGTGACCGTTTCCCCATCCGAAAGTGGCGCCGTTCGAATCTCAGGCCCCTTGGTGTCGAGCATGACCGCGACTGGGCTCGGTGTCTCTTCGTCCACTGACCGAACGCGGTCGATCAATTCGGCCCGATCCTCGAGCGTGCCGTGGCTCGCGTTCAGCCGTGCAACAGCCATTCCAGCTGCAGAAAGATTACGAATCGCTGACCGGCTATTTGTTGCCGGACCCAGCGTACAAACGATTTTAGCGTTTCTCATAAGCGCCCGTTGCAGAGGGGTACGCAAAAAGGTACTGTCGTCACGACAGTCCAGCGATGACTGGATAGCGCAAAATATACCGGACGATACCGAGGGCATACGCCAGCAGCCAGAAAAAGACGTAACCGAACACGCCGACGCGCAACCGTCGACGCCAGGCGCCCATGTGCTCGTGCAGGTCGTTGAGGTCGACGTCCTGGGTTGGGTCCCCATAGAGGTCGTGGGCGAGTTTGACCTGCAGGATACGGACGATGCCGGTCAACCCAACGAGTAACATCGCGTACGCCTGTAAGCCGAAAAAGGCGTGGACAGCGACGAGTCCACCAATCTGATCTGCGGCTCGAGGAAGCATCCAGACCAGAACCGGGAGGGTGTTCAGCGTCAACCCGACGGCGATGACCTTCAGATGGTAGCTGAGCACGTCCCAGGTGACGACGTCCGCATCGATCATGATCCACGCGCCCCACAGATAAAACGGGAAGCTGGCTGTCACCATTACGAGCGCCGCGGTTGCGATAGCCAGCTCCGAGACCATACCCGAGAGTCAGCAAGCGTGATGAATAAACGAAGCGAAAGCGGAACGTCCGTTCAGCGCCACCGAGAGACGGGTCCCCGAACCAGTTCAGGGGACGAACCGTTGCCAACCGTCACGCTAAGGATGCCGCGACACGAAGGGGAACCCATGAGCGACGCCTCAGAGAGCGAGGCCGAGGAGCACGCTCTCGCCGACGAAAACGATGGTGACGGCACGCCGGCGAACGGCGGGGCGTCTCAGGACGGCGAGGGCAGTGACGAAGGAGGCCACCCCGAGGATGCCGACCTCGAGACACTCCAAAGGCAAGTCGAAGAAAAGTATGACTTCGACAACTTCACGTCCAGAGATATGGCCGAGATGACGGCCGAAGAGTGGGACGTCGCTTTCGATGCTGAGACGTGGATAACTGGCCCTGAATTGCTCGATCGCGTCGAGAACGAACTGAAGACGAAGATCAGTGAACGCGACGTGTTCGCCACGCTCGAGTACGCGACGGTAGACGGAACGCGGTGTCTGGTCGCGTACTCGGATACCGATTACGCTATCGTGTTCCCGAACGGAACCGTCGAAGGTCGAGGAACCGTCGTTCGCGACGTGAAACCGACGGTTGCGCTGTGTTCGATGGACAGTTACGACGTGGCGGAACCGCCGGAGAACTGGCACCTTCCCGAGCCAGCGTCGATGCCGGAGGAGAGTAGCGAGCTCGGTAACTGGATGTTACAGCTCCTTGCTGGCTCCCAAATTTTGATTGGGCTGGCTGCAATTGGCCTCTGGATAACCGGCGGCCTCCGAGCCCAGCTCATCCTCGGCGTCTTCGGTGCCGTCTTCATCGTGGTCGGGCTCGTGCTCTTTCTGGTCGTCGCAAACGCCCGCCTCTCAGAACGGTTCCGTTCCGAACAGTACGAACAGCGGCTCCGTTCGATCGGTTCCGGTGAACGGCCGTCGTTCCTGCCACTCGAAGACGAAGCATTCGACGAGCCTGCACCGCCTCGAGACGCGCTCGAAGATGGAAGCTGAGAGTCGCCGGTAGTTAGCCATTTCGAAGCGACTCGACGGCCGCCTGTGGGTCGCTCATCGGTGGGTTTAAGCAAACCCGTTCCTGAGAACATCACGTATGAAGAGGCGGGAGTTTATGGTAGCGGCAAGCGGTGTGACCGGGGGTGCCGTAGCCGCGACTGCTGCGACACCCGTCGCGGCGCAAGAAGATGAGAACGGTGATGGCACCGAAGCAAACGGTGATGACGCCGAAGACGAAGCTGATGGCGAAAACGGAGCCGATGGCGAAAACGGCGACGAGGAAACCAACGGGAACGGCGCAGCCGCCAACGGTGGCGGCACCGAATTCGTCGAAGTCGGTGACAACTACTACGAACCCGACGAGCTGACCATCGAACCGGGCACGACCGTCGTCTGGGAGTGGGTCGGACAGGCCGACCACAACATCAACCCGAGTGACCAGCCCGAAGGCGCAGACTGGGAAGGACACCCGGACCTCAAAGCCGACGGCGACTACGAGTACACCTTCACCGAAGAAGGCACCTACGACTACGTCTGTGACCCCCACGTCGGTGTCGGGATGGTTGGCTCCATCGAAGTAACCACCGACGCAGACGAAGCGGCCGCAGTCGCCGATGTCGATATCGACGAACTCGGAATTCCGATCCAGAAACATTTCGTCGGTATCGCCTCGTTCCTCGCGATTTTCGTCTCGTTCGTCTTCACGTTCTACCTGTTGAAATACGGCGAATCGGCACACACCAGTAGCCCAGGGAGGAAATAATCATGTCATCGTCAGGATCCGCGTACGGCGATATTCACCGATACGAACCACCGCGTGAGAGCACTGCGGCGGCGATTGCGATCGTCCTGTTGACGCTCGTCCAGATCGTGTTCGTCTCACTGTTCGTGTACGGTCTCGCAGCGAACTGGGCGATTGCCGGCCTCGACGGCGGCGACGGGAACATACTGCTCGGGTTCCTTCTCTCGGCGATTTTCATCAACCTCGGGTTCATCTTACTCCTCTATCGCAAGGAGTTCCTCCCCGACGTCATGATCGTCAAAAAGCGACGACGCAAATGGGAAGACCTCTACATCAACGAGGAGGACGTCGAGGGAACCACGCTCGTCGATAGCGCCGGCGCGTGGGACACCGTCAAACGAGCAATCTATCCATACTACAAACGATAACCATGGCTAACGACGATAAATACCCGGTCGAATCAGATCGACGACGGTTCGTGAAAGGCGTCGTCGGCGGCTCGGTCCTTTCGGGCGTGCTGGCGACGGGCGCCGTGACCGTCTCGAGTGCAACCAACCCCACCGGCGGCGGTGGTGGGATTATGAACTACTTCGGGGCGAATAGAACGCTTGGGCCGGCACCTCGTGGCCTTCCACAGATTCCGATGGAGATCAACGACGACGGCGAACTCCTCGGTGTCTGGCCAGAACCGGAAAGCGAAACGCTGGCTGATGGATCTGAATACGTCAGATCCGCGGCCGAAATCGGCGGTGTCGAGTACACCACCGAATGGTACCAGTACTGTGGGCTCCAGACGTTCGATGGCGTTGTGCCGGACGCTGATGGCGAAGACGCGCTCTTCCGATATGACGCAGGTGGCTACGACTGGATGGACGACGTTAGCCAGGGCGAGGCGATGCTGACCGAGCACTTCGAAGATTACGACGAGTTCGATACTGCTATCGGCGACCCTGGACAGGGAAAGCCCGCCACTGGCACCTGGCGGTCCCAGAACGTTCCACCCGAACAGACGGTTCCGATCCTGGTCATTAAGACCGATCAAATCGACCTGGACGAGATGGACGAACGGACACGGAACTGGATCGAGGCGTCCTGTCCCGAGGACGACGATGGCGGTCGATACATCGCGTACGTCAACAAGTGTACGCACTTCTGTTGTGTCCCGGGGTACCGAAACCTCGGTGGTGCACCCGATTTCGGGGCGGACAACAAAATCTACTGCAACTGTCACAACTCGGTGTACGAACCGTTCAACCCCGTCGAAGACCAGTTCGTGTCACTTCCACGTGCGGGGGATAACTAATGAGTCTCGAGCGAAAAGACGAACACGACCACGGCGCGTGGCTCGCGACCAAAGATCTCTCCGTCATCGAAAAGACGTATCTGATGACGCTGATCTGGCTCGACCGTCGACTGCGGATCGTCGACTACCTCGAGTTACTGGAGGATATGTACTACAAGATCAACCTCCAGATGCCAAAGAGCCACACCGAACAGTACAATCTCGACAACAAGTTCTGGTACTGGTATCCGTTGTACGCGCTGGGTTCGTTCTCGGTAATCGCGTACATCGTCGCCGCCGTAAGTGGTGCATTGCTAGGGTTCTATTACGCGCCATCCACAGCCGGCGAGACACCGGAAGCCTACCAGACCATCGTCGCGATCATGAAAGACCTCAACTTCGGATTCATGCTCCGAAGTATCCATCGCTGGTCTGCACAGGTGATGACGGCAGCGGTGTTCTTGCACATGCTCCGTGTGTACTTCACCGGGTCGTACAAGGAACCACGCGAACTCAACTGGCTGATCGGCATCATCCTGCTCAGCCTGACGATGGTGTTCGGATACACCGGCTACCTGCTCCCGTGGAACCAGCTGGCGTTCTGGGCCGGGCAGATCGGTGTCGAGATGTCGCTGGCCGTCCCCATCGTTGGTGAGTGGACGGCGCAGCTGTTGTTCGGTGGCTTCAGCCTCGGACAACCGACGCTCCAGCGGATGTACATCCTGCACGTGTTCGTCCTGCCATTTGTCGTGACAGGGCTGATAGCCTTACACATCGGCATCGTCTGGATGCAAGGAATTGCGGAACCACACTAGTACCATGAGCGATTCAAACAACGAACCACGAACGGATGGAAGTGGTCCGGGCATCGTGGCCCCGGACGACGAAGTGCCGACCTGGCGTGAGCGTAAAGAACGGACGACGGGCCTCTCGAGGCTCACCTACGAATATTTCGAGCGTGCACGCCGAGAAGACCAGGATCTTCGACAGGAATCCAGTTACGTCGAACGTGACGTACTTGGCTTCCCGACCTGGCCCCACGAGACGATTAGAAACATCGCGCTGGCGAGTTTCTTCACCGGGATGTTGCTCTTCCTGGCGGCGATGTTACCACCCCACCTTGGCGACCCGGCCAACCCGGCCGAGACCCCGTCAGTGATCCTGCCGGACTGGTATCTGTACTGGTCGTTCGGGCTGCTCCACCTCGATCCGCTCAACCCAGAATTGGCCATCGCTGGTGGCGAGAAGATCATGTCCGACGAGCTGTACGGCGTCCTCGCTAACGTAGTCGCCGTTGGAGCCATCGCAATCGTGCCCTTCCTGAACAAAGGGAGCGCACGCCGTCCCGTCGAAGAGCCCTTCTGGGCCGCGGTCGGTGTCGGTGGTGTCGTCTTCGCGTTCACCATGAGCATCCTCCCGATCCAGGACATGTTCCCGTGGGAGGTCGCCATCACGTTCGATCTGGCGTTCCTGTTACCCATCGTGTCGGCGGCAATTACCTACGCCGTCCTGAAAACGATGCGAGAAGGCTACATGTACGACCTGAACAAGCGGTACTATCGGTTGCGACCGCCACAGTAATCCCTTTCCGCTTTTTCGTCGAACACCCGTTTCCAACCACACTGTAGCACACGCTCGAGCGATCAGACACAGTACTCATTTCGTTCCATCCCCAAGCACCCACTATGAGCGACTCAGAGACGACAGAGAGTGATGGGCCTCGAGTGACTGCCTCGGGGAAGCGAGAGATAGTTGTCCCGATGCGGCTGTATAAGACGATAACGGTATTTTCGACGTTACTCGCAATCGTCGGCGTGCTCAGCGGGTTTATTCTGCTCGACGTAGCGACAGACAGAACGCAAGCAGCGGCGTCGGACGTCAGCATTGGACTGGCGCTACTGGGCGTCGCACTGATTGCAGGCGGGGCCGCAACGTACGCCTTCTCGACGCGTTTTCAAAGCGAAGGAATGGGAAACGCTAAAGACGACGCCGACAAAGGTGCAGATAATGGCTGACGAATTCATGAAGGGGTTCGCCATCTTCACCGCGGGGCTGTTGGTGTGGATGACGTTCGCGGGTTGGTACAACACAGAGTCGTTTTACGGCACCCAACTCGTCGGGCCGAATCCCGAAGATCCGGGAACGTACACGGCAATGGCACTGGTCGTCAAAGACGCGGCGCTGTACTTCGCACTGCTCGGTGCGCTGACGTTCTGGGTTCTCATCCCGGCGGGACGTCGGACGCGTAGCTACTATGCGAGCCGATAGACCGACTGATTTCTTTCTCCTACCCGGGGATTCCTGTAGTCGCGAACAGACGAGTGCCGACTCTATTGGGCACTAACCGGTACAGTAGGACAGCGTTCTCACACAATACTCAAACAACGGCCGCGTTTTTGCAACCGTCTATACTGGAACGACTCGAGAGAGCGAGACGTATGGGTTGAGAGCAGGGCCGACAACCCCACTCTCTCTGTCTCAGCGCGGTGCATTGGCTGGCCGTAAATAGGCGCACGTGGTACCCGGGGTGCCAGCCCCGAGGTCAAGTGGTTCAAAAATCTCCGCTTTCGTTACTACGCTGCGGTTCGTTCAGCGACGTCAAAATAACGGGCTCCTTTGCGGAGCACGGAACTCGAAGATTTCCATCGGCTCCGAGGCACTCGGCCTCTATAAGAACTCGCTCGGTACCGGCGTTCGATTACGGTATGTCTCGGTGGCTGGAAAGGGCTGTTGTATCAAAAATCGGAAACCGTGCATAGCGTGTCGGAATACCGCGGGGTAAGCGTCTCAGCGGGCCAATTTTCACAGAGTAACGCCAACGGAGCGCTCGAGACCTTTCAGACGACGGCGTCCCAGAGCGGCTGGATCAGGAAGAACAGCGACTGGTAGGCGATGTAGAGGAAGACGAACGTCGAGGCGACGAGTGCGGCTTTCGGCCGCTCGAGTGGCATCTCCTGGCGGAGTTCGACCATTCGTGACTCGAACTCGAAGAAGTCGGTCAACAGCAGTCCGAGCGCGAGCGTGGTGAAGACGACGCCGCCGTGGACGTGAACAGTGATGTAGTAGAAGCCACCGAGGACGATCAGGACGTTCGTGACGTCGAGAGCAACGTTTCGCGAGAGGGTTTCGGCTCCGTCTTTGGCGGCGGCAACGTACGAGCGGTGTGCGACGGCGCGTACGATCAGGTTGACCACGACGAGTGCGAGCAAAACGAACTCGATGATCGTGACGCCTGCGACGACGGTTTCGCCGAGTACGTCGATCGGTCCGAGCAGCGCTGGTGAAAGCATATGTGTATCACAGAGGTTCGAGCATTAGAATTTTTCCAATGTCGCCTGTCGAGGTGTCCATCGGAGAAAGGAGACGTTCATACGAACTATCCGGTGTTTTCAGGTGTTTCGAGGGTTCGAAGACCACTGTCGGGATCGAGCCGGATGGAAACCGGTGAATCGGGTCCGATCGTCTCGAGTGGTCGTCCATCCACACAGAGGACCACGTCGTTTTCCCGCTCGACGGTCAGCGTGAGTGCATCGTTCGGGACTACCCAGTGCCGGGTTCGAACGGCAAACGGAGCGATTGGAACGACTGCCAGGGCATCGGTACCACGGACAAGCGTCGGGCCGGATGCGGCGGCTGCATACCCGTGACTGCCAGCGGGTGTCGCGGCGACGACGCCATCGGCCCGGAACCGGCCAATTGAACGGTCGCCGACGTGAACGCCGTACTCCGAAATGTGTGCCGGCTCATCAGAGACGAGCGTGACGTCGAAGACCGCTCGAGCGGTCGATGTCGCAGTCGATACGGACATCACAGAATGTCCCACGAGTCGACACTGGTCTGTGCACAACGCTTCGACCGCGGCCTCCAGAGCATCGGTCGATATTTGCGTGAGACCGGTAGTTGTCTCGATAGGGAGGATGGGTGGCGGTGACTCGGTCGCTCGACCGAGTGCGGAAATGGCCCGGTCGCCGAATGCGATAACGAGGTTCGGGCTGTGAGCGAGGACGCGCTCGGGCGTGTCGACGGCGAATCGGACGGAATCTGTGTACGATTCGAAAGCGGTAGCCAGTCGGTCCAGTTCCGGGTGTGTCTCGAGATCGGACGCTGGCAACTCGGTCCACTGTGTGGCAGGTGGTTTCGGTTTTGGGGGATGTAACCCCGTTTCGCTGGCTTCGTGAACGATACCGACCACCGGTGATTCCGGTGGTTCCCACCCGGTGCTTTCCATACCGTGTTGTTCCCGTGAAGCGATGAAAAACGTGTGGGTCCACGACTGCGTCGTCAGCGTTTTCTCACGCCGACAGATCGCTTCACTGGTCGTTCGGGGTATCGTACGGCCAGTCGCCCGTAATCCGCATTCCTTCGGCGAGGTCCTGGGACTCGAGCATTTCGATAATCTCGGCTTCCGATTTGTGGGGGATTGAAACCGATTCACGGGCGATGGAGACAGTCAGGTCGGTCAGCAAGATTGCCTGCTCGAGCAGGTCGCGTTTCTCGAGTTTGTCGAGCGTGTCGGCGAACGTATGGCCCCAGCCCCGGCCAACTTCGTCGGACGTACTCATCACGTGGTAGCCGGGGACGCCCCACTGGACGAACGGCCAGTGGTCGCTGTGGGGGCCGAGTCGGGGGATGGTTTCAATGGGGTGGTCGAACCGGTCGGCAGTGTCCTTGGCGGCTTCCTCGAGGACGTCGAAGCCGTGGGTCGTCATCTCGAGCGTTCGACCTCTGACGACACCGTCGTTGTTGACGATGGCCTTGATTTCGTCGTGAGAAGTAGTGTCGGCGTGGTAGCCAGAGCCCACGAGTCCGACTTCCTCTGCGCCGTAGGCGACGAACTCGACGCGCGTCTCGAGGTCGTCTTCGCGCGCCGCGAGTGCGCCCGCGAGTTCGACGACCATCGCGGTGCCCGCGCCGTTGTCCATCGCGCCCTCAGCGATGTCGTGTGCGTCGACGTGGCTGGTGACGAGGACGCGCTCGTCGGTTTCCGGGCCGAGTTCGGCGTGAACGTTCTGGCTCCGGGCCGGTTCGATGGTCGCCTCGACGCTGATGGAGACGGGTTCGTCCTCGAAACGACGGGCGAGCGTCGCACCGACTTCCTTCGAGACGCCGACGGCCGGAATTTCGCCTATCGGGTTCTCCGGCGTGCCAACGCTGCCCGTCGGCGGGAGACAGCCTTCGACGTGATTGCGATAGACGAAGCCCACAGCCCCGTTTTCGACCGCGTGATAGTACTTTTCTCGCCGGTGGACGTATCGATCGTAGTAGCCGGGAATGTCGCTTCGGACCATGACGACCGAGCCCTCGAGGTCGGCGTCTTCAAACTGTTCCGGCAGGCCGTACCCCAGGTCTACCAGCGGCGCAGTTACCGTGTCCGCCGGGCTTCGTGGGAGCGCGATACTGTCGAGTTCGACCTCATCGGCTTCGATAGCACTACTTCCTCGTTCCCAGCCCTGAGTGTCGAACGCTTCCAAGTGCGCGTTCCGTGCACCGGCCTTCTCGAGTGCGTCTCGGGTTCGCTCGGCGGCCTCCCGTTCGCCGGGTGAGCCGGCCATCCGGTTGCCGATATCGACGAGCGTCTCGAGGTGGTTCCAGCCACGGTCACTGGTAAAAAGTGTGCCAATCCAGTCTGCCATGCGAAGGGGTAGGTCGTTGCGGTAGCCTAACTGTTGGGGAACCGGTTGGTCGAACCGGTAGGGCATCGAAGGATCGTCAATAATTACCGACAACGAACGAAGGTTACTGAGGCATTATCACTGCATTTTTAAGTGTATTTATGATTTTTTGGCAAAGCCGCCTAAATGCCATTATTTATTAGGCATGGTACCATCTTCCTCGATAGACCGTTGGTGACCAATATGGCAAGTCAAGCCGAAGACCTCGTGCGGGTGCTGCCGGAGACTGCGACTGCTCAGGACAGAAATTCGTCCATCTGCTCGGAGGAGACACTCCTCGAGCTGTACGAGACACAGGTACTCGCCCGGATATTCGACGAGAAGGCAATCTCGCTTCACCGACAGGGTCGAATTGGGACCTACGCCCCTATGCAGGGACAGGAAGCCGCCCAGGTCGGGGCCGCGATGGCACTTCGAGACGCCGACTATTGCTTCCCGACCTATCGCGACCACGCGATGTATCTGACCCGTGGCTTGCCGCTGGCCGAGGTAATCCGTCACCTGATGGGACGGGGCAACTACGTCGATCGACAGGACGGTGACGACTTACGGACGTTCCCCATCACGATACCCATCGCCACCCAGTTGCCACACGCCGTCGGCGTCGGCATGGCAGCAAATTACAAAGGCGACGACGTCGCCGCGATGGCATCACTGGGCGACGGTGCAACCTCCGAAGGCGACTTCCACGAAGCGTTGAACTTCGCGGGCGTCTTCAACGCGCCGACCGTCTTTTTCTGTCAGAACAACGGCTACGCCATTTCGGTACCGCGAGAGCGCCAAACGGCGAGCGCCACTATCGCTCAGAAGGCTGACGCCTACGGCATCGAGGGTGTCCGCGTCGACGGCAACGACGTCATCGCCGTCTACGAGGTGGTCCAGGACGCACTCGAGCGTGCACGCAACGGCGGCGGTGCGACCCTGATCGAAGCCGTCACCTACCGGCGTGGCCCGCACACGACGACCGACGACCCCTCGGTCTACCGCGACGAAGACGAGGGCGACGACTGGGAGGACCCACTCGAGCGAACCCGAGCCCACCTCGAGTCGACGGTCGGCTGGACCGACGAGGACGAGCAAGCCGTTCACGAGCGAGCTCGCAAGCAGGTGCAGGCTGCCGTTGAAACGGCCGAAGCCGAAACCGACCCCGAACCCGAGTCGATGTTCAATCACGTCTACGCGGATAGTCATCCACGATACCGCAAACAGCGCGACCAGTTACCGGAAAATCCTCACGGGAATCACTGAGTGGTTCATCACGCCTGAACCGGCGATCCGAAGACTGCCATTGGCTCGGCTCGTACGTCGACGCGTGACGGAGTACTGGGTAACTGTGTACCGGACAGCGACCACCCCGGTTCGTCGCTGACGGGTGAGACTACTACAGTCGCTATGAAACCAGCCTCATCCTATCGCTCATCCGTCTGGGACTCCCCGGGTTCGGCGTTCATCGGCACCTCGTTACCCTGCTGAATCGCTTTGGCCTGTTGTTCCATGGCCTCGAGGTCGACCTTCGCTTCCTCGTCTATCTCGCCGATAATCTCGGCGATGTCGTCCATTCCCAGCAGCGTGCGCGTCTCCTCGTCGAACTCGAGGCTCTCGAGGGGCTCGATATCGTCTCTCACGTCACTACCCGAGAGGTGTTTGCCGTAGCGGCCGAGCATCGAAGACAGTTCCTGTGGCAGGACGAACGTGGTCGACTCGCTCTGACCGATATCAGACAGCGTCTGCATGCCTTGATCGATGATGGCACGCTCTCCCATCGATTCGGCCGAGCGGGCGCGCAGGACCGTCGAGATGGAGTCACCCTGCGCCTCGAGGATCTGACTCTGTTTTTCACCCTGTGCGCGGATGATGTTCGACTGTTTGTCACCCTCTGCCCGCTCGACGGCACTGCGGCGTTCACCCTGTGCCTCGAGGATCATAGCTCGGCGTTTTCGCTCCGCGGAGGTCTGTTGTTCCATCGCGGCCTTCACGTCCCGAGACGGTGTGACCTCCCGAACCTCGACGGCTTCGATGCGGATGCCCCATTCGTCGGTCGGTTCGTCGAGTTCCGTCCGAATTCGGGCATTGATCTGCTCGCGTCGGCTGAGCGTATCATCGAGTTCCATGTCACCCAGGACGGCACGGAGCGTGGTCTGGGCGAGGTTCGAGACGGCGTTCCGGTAGTTGTCGACCTCGAGAAACGCCCGTTTGGCGTCCATGACCCTGATGTAGACGACGGCGTCGGCGGTCACCGGCGAGTTGTCACGCGTGATCGCTTCCTGGGTCGGCACGTCGAGCGTCTGTGTTCGGACGTCGAAGCGGTGGACGCGCGAGACGAACGGCGGGACGATGTTTAGTCCCGGTTCGAGTAGCTTTCGGTACTCCCCGAAGACGGTGAGTGCTCCCCGGTCGTAGGCATCGATGAAGGTCACCATCTGCCAGACGGTGACGCCGGCGACGAGGATGACGAGAACACCGACGGCGAATGCCACGTCGAAAACTTGTAAGGGTGATTGCAGGAGGCTTTCCATTGGTAGATACAGGGGCCCTATCCGAATAACACTTGGCCCTCCGTGAGCTACCAGGAGGCCACAACCCGAGTCACCGTTCCGCTTTCCTGACGATTATTAGGTCCCCTCACCCAGTTGCTTGCATGGACATCGATCTATCACCACTGGCCGACTACCTCGCGGAAGACGATCTGGATGGCTATCTCATCGACGACGACTCGAGCGACGCCGACCAGCGATACATCTCGGGATTTTCGGCACCGGACGCCTACCAGACGCTCGTGACACCTGACGGCGCGGTCCATCTTCTCGTCTCGGGCCTCGAGTACGGCCGTGCGGTCAAAGATGCGGATGCGGACACCGTGACCCGAACTGCCGACTACGACGCACAGGCGCTGGCAACCGAGCACGGTCGATACGAGGGAGGCCTTCGCGTCACCAGCCGGTTTCTTGCTGATCACGGTGTCGAATCGATCGCCGTCCCGCGAAATTTTCCGACAGGTACGGCAGACGGCCTGCGCGAACACGGCCTCGAAGTGACCGTCGAAAGCGAAGACATCGTCAGCGACATTCGTGCGGTCAAACACGACGCCGAGATCGAACACATTCACACAGCACAACGGGCGAACCAGCAGGCGATGGCCGTCGCAGAGACCATGATCGCGACCGCCGATATCGACGCCGATGGGACGCTCGTGTACGAGGGCGAGCCACTGACCAGCGAACGCGTCACCCAGGAGATCGAGATCACGCTGCTGAGACACGGCTGTTCGCTCGACGAGACTATCGTCGCCTGTGGCGAACACGGGGCAGACCCACACGACCGCGGCAGCGGCCCGCTCGAGGCGAACGAACTGATCGTTATCGACATCTTCCCACAGGATAAGGAGACGAAGTACAACGGCGACATGACCCGGACGTTCTGCCGTGGGGAGCCGACCGACGAAATGGTTCGTCGATACGAACGCACGTACGAGGCGTTCGAAGCCGCCCTCGAGACAGTCGAAGCTGGCGTGACCGGGAAAGCGGTCCACGACGCCGTCTGTGACGTCTACGAAGACGCCGGCTACGCGACTCTCCGAAGCGATCCATCGACGGATACCGGCTTCATCCACAGCACCGGCCACGGTATCGGTCTCGACGTCCACGAAGCGCCGAGCGTCTCACCAGTCGGGGACGAACTCGAGGCCGGGCACGTCATTACTATCGAACCCGGCCTCTACGACCCTGCCGTCGGCGGCGTTCGAATCGAGGATCTGGTCGTCGTCACCGAGGACGCCTACGAGAATCTGACCGACTATCCGATCGCCCTCGAGCCGAGCGCCCGCGTCGAAACCGAGTAACTGTCTCTGGCCTCCCTGGTTCGGGCATTTTACGTCCCCGACCGGGTTTCGAGCACGAACCATCGAACGGTTTTTGCAACCGGCCCCGATACTACCTCCCAATGGAGGTTCTGATCGTCGGCGCTGGCGCGATGGGGACGTGGTTCGGGGAGACGGTAGCCGACGCGAAATCGCTCGAGTCGTCGGTGACGTTCGTCGACGTCGACCGGGAACAGGCCGAACGCGCCGCCGACTCTATCGGCGAGGGGGCCACTGTGGCGGCCGAGGATTCCGACGCACGATACGACCTCGTCTGTGTCGCCGTTCCACTCGAGTATGCCCCAGAGACGATCGAGGCGTATGGCGGCCTCGCCGAGCACGCACTCGTAGACGTCGCCGGCGTTATGGAAGGCCCACTCGAGGCAATGAGGACGGTCGCGCCGGACACTGAACGAATCAGCCTGCACCCGCTTTTTGCCCCGGAGCGGGCACCAGGTTCGATCGCTGTCGTCCGCGGAAACCCGGGCCCATACACCGATTCGCTGCTGGCGGCCCTCGAGGACGCCGGGAACCAACTCGTGGAAACGACGGCCGACGAGCACGACCGGGCGATGGAGTCGGTTCAATCGGCCGCGCACGCCGCCGTCCTCGCGTTTGCCCTCGCGGCCGATCCAGTTCCGGAAGGGTTCGAAACGCCGATTTACGACGAGTTACGGACGCTCGTCGAGTACGTCACCGGTGGAACGCCGCGCGTGTACGCCGATATCCAGCACACGTTCGAGGGAGCCCACGGCGTCGCCGAGGCCGCACAGGCGATTGCCGAAGCCGACTCGACAGGGTTCGAAGCACTCCACGAACGAGCAGCACGCAAATGGGCGAAAGCGGACGAAGACACCCCATCCACGCCGCCAGGGAACTCGAATGCGGACGCTCGAGGTGATGGGGAGTGACTAGCCAGCGCGAAGCCGTTCGCTCGAACGCGAAGTACCTGCGCAACGTGCGCCCCATCGACCCCGAGGAAATCTGCACCTACATTGAAGGCGAGCCACATCCGGCAGTCGTCCGCCAACTGCTGCGCGAGGAGGCGCTCGATCTGGGACTGATCGAACGCGACGACGGGACATTCGTTCCGGCGGGCGAGGACCCGATACCGCCGCGCTCGCCAGGGACGGACGACCGGAAAATCGTCGAGCGATTACCGGACCGATACAGTAACCGACTCGAGGACCTGCTCGTCGAGCGCTACGGCGTCAACTGGCACGAAGGACCGTCCGGTGACCTGCTCCGGTCGACGATTCGCCGGTTCAAGGCCCAGTATCTCGAGCGCCAGGACGTCACCTACGACGACGACGTTGCTGCCGGCTACGCACTGTATCACCTTCCCGGATACTACGCGGCAATACAGTACGCCCTCGACTACCTACTCGAACAGGGACTCCTCGACAGACAGCTTCGAGTCCTCGATATCGGTGCCGGGACCGGCGGCCCCGCGCTCGGCCTCTGTGACGTGCTCCCGTCGGATGGACTGCTCGAGTACCACGCCGTCGAACCCGGCGCTGGCGCGGCCATCCTCGAGGGATTACTCGAAGAAACCGGACGAAACGTCCATCCAACGATTCACCAGGAACCCATCGAATCGTTCGATCCCCCGAATATCGACGAGCGAGGATTCGACCTGATCCTCGTCTGTAACGTCCTCAGCGAACTCAAGGACCCGGAACGGACGCTTCGCCGCGCACTCGGGTGGCTCGAACGGGACGGCAGTCTGCTCGCGATGGCGCCGGCCGACAAAAACGCCAGCATCGAGTTACGAGAACTCGAGCGCACGGTCGAGGGGGACCAGATCAAGCCGGTTTTCGGCGGCGAAATCCCCGATGATGGAACCCGTCCTGTCACCGTCTACGGGCCGACTGTCAGACTCTGGCCCGGCGAGTCGCCGAGTGACCGCGGCTGGAGTTTCGACGTCAAACCGGACCTCGAGGTGCCCCCCTTCCAGCAACGGCTGCAAGAGGCTGCAGGGTCTTCGACCGACGTCGACGGGACTGATGGTGACGCCGACCCCACGGGGGGCGACCAGGATAGCGACACGGCTCGGCCGGACGAGTTCATCAACGTCGACGTCCAGTTTTCACACACCATATTCCGGCTCGACGGCCGTCGCCGTCACGAGGGGACCCTCGAGGGCTCCGCTCGAGCGAAGATGGCCGAAATGGACCGTCACGTCACGAACCGAATCGACCTGACGGCGGCCAAACTCAGCCACTCGCTGTCCGAAGACGGCGACGCGGGTCCGCGAGGAACGACTCCAAACCCGCTGTTCAAGATCAGCGACGGCAGCGAGTCGGTCGATCACTACGCCGTCCTCACCCGGGAAACGTCGCTCAATCGCGCGTTGCTCGAGGCAGAGTACGGTGAGTTACTGGCCTTCGAAAACGCCCTCGTCCTCTGGAACGACGACGAGGGCGCGTACAATCTCGTCGTCGACGAGGAAACGATCGTCGACCGGATCGGATAGCGGGTTGTTCCACCGCGAAACCGCCACTCGGTCGCGGCGCACGACGACCAAAAGCGGTGCCCTTTTCGAGACGCCACCCAAGAACGTACTATGAGCCTCGAGATCCTCCTCACGAACGACGATGGGATCGACAGTCCCGGCATTCGCGCCCTGTATCAGGGGCTGTCGGAACTGGGCAACGTTACCGTCGTCGCCCCGGCCACCGACCAGAGCGCCATCGGCCGGGCAATCTCCAACGAAGTCGACGTCACCGAACACGAACTCGGCTACGCCGTCCACGGGACGCCAGCCGACTGCGTCGTCGCTGGCCTCTCCGAACTCTGCCCCAGCGACTGCCCAGACGTCGTCGTCTCCGGCTGTAACAAAGGAGCCAACCTCGGGGAGTACGTCCTCGGCCGCTCTGGCACCGTCAGCGCCGCCGTCGAAGCCGCGTTCCACGAGATCCCCGCCATTGCGACCTCCATGTACGTCCCCGTGGACGACACTCCGTTCCACGAAGTACAGACCGCCCCGGACGACTACGCCCACGCAATCGACGCAACAAACTACCTCGTCGACCGAGGCTTCAGGAGCGGCCTCTTCGACCACGCTGCCTACCTGAACGTCAACGTCCCCTTTGCGAACGATACGACCGAAACCGCCCCACTCGAGTTTACCCGCCCCTCCAGCCGGTACGCGATGGATGCCAGCCGTGACGGCCAGTCCATCATCCTCCACGACAACCTCTGGGCGGAGATGGACCCCGAAACGCTTCCCGACCCCGACGGGACCGACCGCCGCGCAGTCGCCGAAGGGCGCGTCAGCGTCTCTCCCCTCAACGCGCCGCAAAATGTCGTCGATACCGACGCGCTCACGGACCTCATCGACGGCTTCGGCCCGGGTGACGCTTCGAACGCCCGGCTCATTCAACCCGAGGACTGATCCTGGCATGACGACACTCCAGATCGAGTACTGCCATCCCTGTGGCTACCTCGAACGAGCAATTGCCGTCCAGGAAGCCGCCCTCAGACAGTTCGGGACGGAACTCGAGTCGGCCACGCTCACCGTTGGTGACCACGGCGTCTTCGTCGTTCGCGTCGATGGACAGGCGGTGTTCGATATCGCCGAGGACGAGTTCGATGTCGACGACATCGTTCGACGTATTCGAAAGCGGTTGTAACCCAGAACAGTCACCGCTATTGACCCGTTTCGAAACTGGTGACTCGACGCCAGACACATATAACCCTGCGAGCATAAGAACAAGGTAGGAGCATCTCCTACAAGCGGTAGCGACCGTGGTTGGTGATCACAACATGGTATTCAATTCACTCCGAGACCGTCTCTCATCCCTCTGGGGAACGGACACCGCCGATGACGAGCACGCTGGCGAACCGCGCGCGCCAACTGGGCACGCTGACAGATCCCCCTCGAGCCGCGACGACGAGACCCTGAGTTACGCCGACCAGGTCGAATACGGCGTCGACGAGCGCGAGATTTCCGACGAAGACCAGATTCTCCGGCTGCTAGTCAAACGAGGTGGCCGCGTCGACGAAACCACCATCCTCGAGGAAACAGGCTGGAGCGAAGACCATCTCTCGAGCGTCATTTCCGAGATGGAAGACGACAACCAGGTCAGCGCGATTACCGTCGGCCGCAAACACGTGATCTGTCGGCGTGGCTTCGAGCCGAAAGGGTATCGCGGGCATCTCAACGAGTAGTTTTCCGGGTGGGTGTCGGTCCGTTTGGGCAATGTTTGGGTGAGTGGTAGCTGTAATTTGGGTTGCGTGTCAGTTTAGCTATCGTACGTGGGTGGTGCCCTGAAAGACGACGTGGCTCGAGCCGTCGCTCGTTCCAGTCACCAAGACGCCGGGATTGAGCAAACCGAGGATTTGCAATGTTCGGCGCATTCACCGACTAACTCGAGCGAAGCGAGAGAAGCGGACTTCGATGACAATTTGCGGCGCTCACGAATTGGTTTGCGCCGCAAAATAGTGGACTCGCCGGACACACAACTTATTGGGTCGGTCGAAATGGTCGGGAATTGGGCCCTATGGCACCGATAATTGCTTGGGGTTTTCCGAACGTCGGCCGAGACCACTTTCGGTGTCGAATGTTGTCGCCCTTTCTATCGGCTAAACCGTTTTTTTCGTCGGTCGAAACGGCCAAATATGACCAATAAGCGGGGATGTAATTGAAACCCACGAACCGAGTCTCGACCCGGTAATTTGTAGTCTCTTTCGGGTATAACCCGACGAGGCCGATCGTTATTGTATACACAGGTTTCGTCTGATCCGACTCTACGTAGCCGGCTTAGAGATACACGTTCTGTCGGCTGAACATGCATTTTCGCGGCCGAAAGGGCCGAATTGCGTTCTCGAGAGGGGCGGTGATTTTCGATGACTGGCGATACAATTGAAGTCGAGTAATTAGTCGATGCAACCGGCCAATGGATCGAGTCAGAAAGATCGTAATTCGGTGATCTCCAATTACTCGTTCAACTCCGGGTGTCTCGAAGTCAGTCGGACAACGTACTCTGTCGGCTAAACAAGATTTTAGCCGACTGAAATCTCGGAATTTAATATCATATATCTATCGTTCAGAGGGGGTACGAGAGGCCGGTATCAGACCTCGATAATTGATCGACAGCCCGGAAGATGACCCTCTCCATCGATCGAAGTCGAAGTCCCCCCTTGAATAGGGTAGCTCTGAAATATACCTCTCGGCAAAACCGGTATCTTCACTGAGTGAAACTAATGAATTGCGATATTCGGAAATAGAGGCTTCGGAAGTGACAAGCCGGGTTTCTGAACCCAGCAATCGCGGTCGTTCTAACACCGATGCTCTCACCCGACGACAACGATGATCGTAGAAATCGAACGCCACAACCAGTTGCCTATTTTGCGCACTAACTCCTCCAATTCCGTCGGGTGTTTTGCTTTTCCGGTTACCGTTGTCCACAAACTATATGATATCAAGTTCGTCGAAGCTTGGGACTTTGGTTAACGTCTCGAAAGTAAGTACCGGAGTATTGTGCTCGGCGAGAGTAAAGGCAGCGAAGTCGGCATCGTTAGTAAAAACCGTCGGTTCACGGTAATGATACTTGAAGGCTAGGGCGACGATCGAGATATCTTCCGGCTAAATGCCGGTAATTCTGGCGAGGGTCTGCTGCAAGATAGACAACCGTAACAGGAACGCAGTTGGATTCTGAGATGGAAGACGTTGGGATAAATTCATCATCCCAGAATATTGGATCCACAATAACAGGGATCCTCTTTCTTCCAAGTTAGATAGTCAGAAGGAGATAGCCCAAACTATAAACCGCCCCTGATCATATCCACACGTATGGATAAGAAGGAATTGGAAAAGAAGGTCCAGAAACACGTTGAGAAAAGAAAGAATGCTTATGTGAAGATGGGTACTGTCGACTCTGAATAAACTTCTAATTATTTCTCACCCGCTTCAGCTTTTCGCGTAGAACCTTCTCAGAGTGGTGGTTTATCGCAGGGTATTCGACATTAAATAATAGATACTCAAAATATTGGTACCAGTGCCAGTACAACGTATCTCGTCTCCAAAGTCGCCCAAAGTTGCGTTCTGGTGACAAGTGGCGGTGGAATTTAGAGAGCAGTACTGCTTTTCCTATTTCGGTCTCATTGCCAGGCCACCTATGATCCTCACCAACTACTCCATTAGCTAGAGCCAGCTGATAAAGAGTGATCATCGCCGTTCGATGGTTAGCATCTGGGAATAGATGAAGTGATACAAGAGATGTGACCCAGTGAGCACATTGGGATGTGATTGGTTCTGTGCGAGGAAATTCACGAAGTATTCGATCTAATTTCCATTTTTTCGCTGATAGAACTTTTCGTGATTTTCTACGAGGGTCACGCACATCTACCGAATATTCATGATCTGTCTCTATCTGTGGACTTTCTACCTCTCTGAAAATATCGTAGTTTTTTTGCTTTATATCTTCTTGATTCAGTAGAGATAGATCAGCTATCCTGTGGTCAGATAGATTCAGTAATTTCTGCAGATCAAGGTATCCACCTGATCGTGGTATTTTTCTCTTTCCTTCAATAAATTCTTCTCCCTTAGTTGTTAGACTGTATAGTTCGCTTCCTCTTCTCTCTAATAAATCCAGCTTTTGTAGATACCTGCACTGGAGTCGGAGCTGGCTTTTTGGTATTCTATTTTCAGAAAGACCATTGATTGATATTATGGTATTTTCATAAATCTTTCGCAAGACCTTAACATCAGAGAGGGCAGATGGCCCTGGAGACTCACGCCATGGGAGTTCGATTGTATCAGCCATGATTGTAAACAGGATTTCTCAGGTAGATAATTTTGTGTGCTCTGTACTGACCAAATCAGGGACCCAGATAACAGGTGTGAGAACTGGTCTATAAGACCCTCGGTGTAGAAATGAAATCCCCATAGGGGTCGGGCCTCGGTCCATACAAGGTTGTAGTAGCACCAGTACCTATTGAATGCCCCTGCCTTCTGGCATGTACAATGACGCTGGTTGCTGTCGCGAATTGGTCACAACACTGGTGGATAGAATCCTTTGTTCGTAGCACCGTTTTCAGCCAGTTACCACCATCGAGTCTCGATCGAGGTTCGGTAGCGGAGGCCCAGTACTGAGGTATTAAATTGCTGGATAGTCGATCTCGCAGCCGCAAAACTCACAGATCAGTGGCGCGCGGTCGACGCCGTTCAGGCGACGAATCACGCAAACCACCTCAGTTCCCTCAAAAAATCGTCTGCAGGCGCTAACCTGCGTCTGAATTTCTGGTGTACTCTATTCTGTGAGGGAGTATTCGTCAGCCCAAAAGTGGTGAATCCAGCCGTTTCGAAGGTCCTACCTTGCGGTAGAGAACCCTCTCCATGGCTTTTAATTACAAGTGGACTCGCCGGGATTTGAACCCGGGGCCTCTCCCATGCCAAGGGAGTGATCTACCACTGATCTACGAGCCCGCTTACGCATCCATTGCTTTCCGGTGGGCATAGATAAACCCCTCGAATTCGACGCCCGAGCGCTAGGACATCGCATGACTGTGTCGCCTCGAGGACCCTAACACTCGCTGTTACTCGAGCCTCGAGCTCAATCGGGACGCCTCGCTTAAGTTACGCGAGCAAAAAACCGCCTAATCGGTTCGAAAATACGAGTTGGTCTAGCTGTCGACGGCGACGTCGTCTTCGTCGACGCTGACGGACGTCGCTTCTTCTTCGGCGATTTCCTCGGGGTGGGCCTCGAGGGTTGTCTTCTGGATCTCGACGCGGCGGAGTGGGTAAATCGTCTTGCACTCGCCGTAGATTGCCGAGGAGAGTCGGCCTTCGACGATGCTGTCGATCACTTCTTCGAAGGTTCGCTCGGCGGCTGCGTCTTCGACCATCTGGACCATCTGCTTGCGGATGGCCTTTTCTTGACTGGCATCTGCCTTTTTGGTCGTGAAGGCAACTGGCTGGATCTGGAGGCGGTAGTCGTCCGTCGTCAGGACGGTGACGTAGGCCTCGATCTTCGAGGCACCGCGCCGCACCAGGGATCGGAGGTAATCTCGCGAGAGCGAGTGCGATTTGAACTCCGTGTAGGCGGCGTCGCTGCCGACGTCGCTCACCTGGAAGGTGAGTTTCGTGTTGTTCTCGCTGGCGTTGTTCGTGAGTTCGCCAAGCGTCGTTTCGATGGTTCGGTTGTAGACCTGTTCCGGTTCGTCAGCGGGGGTTTCGCCGAGTTCTTCCCGGTCGAACTGCTCCGGGGCGAAGACGGTGTACCACCGCTTTTCTTGTTTCGCGCGTGAAACTGATCGTTCACTCATAGTGTTGTGTATCTGATCTGCTGTCGGATGTCGAGGTCGAACGAGACATCTCGTTCGACGCCGAATCCGAAGATGACTCGAGCGTATCGTTTTCGGCCGCTGCCGAGTTTGAAACGCCCGGTCTGGCTGTCGTTCGTCCGTGCTGTGCAACGGTGTGTGCCACGTCGAGGTTGACGACGTAATCGTCGACGGTAGCCTGCAGGCCACCGGTGGTTTCGCGTTCGATGGTGGTGACGACCGCCGCCCGATGGGTGCCATCGGCACCCCTACTCGAGGATTCGACTCGCGTTGACATCTCCTCGGTGTTGTCAGGGAGCAGTGCCGAGGCGACGACTGATGCGGACTCCTCGTCGGGGAACGCAGTCCGAATCGTCGCACGGCGAAGTGGCGGTGTCATAGGTGATCCCTCACGGTGTCGATAACACGTCCGGTGTCTGTCTGCTCGTCGAATCGGAGCGAACACCACTGTTGACCGAGGTCGTACTGCGTTCCAGTGCCGAGGTGAGTCGCAACTGCATCAATCGTTTCCTCGAGCGGTCGCGATTCGCGAACGGCGAGCGCTGCACTCTGGGGACCGACGGCGAGAACCGCCGGTTCGGGTGATCGGTAGGCGGCGACGAGTCGTGCAATCGAGCGAACCGGCAACGGTCGCTCGGTGCTGGCGTGATCCGCACAATCGAGGGCGAACAGGCCGCCATAGCGGCTTGTCGTCGCCGAATCGATGGCGGTGTGGACCTGCCGTCCACAGGTGCGCCACGTTTCCAGGGCTGGTTCTCGAGCGCTGTGTCCCATCGCGAGGGCAACGCCCGTTCCCGGTTCGACCTGCGCAGTTGCCTCGAGGACCTCCGCAAAGCCACCGAGGGTGGTAAACGGTCCATCGGGCAGTTCGTATGGCCGAAGGAATCGGCCGATGGCAGTCCCAGCGGCGTCGACGGCCTCGTCGTGACCGACGGCATCCAGCGCGACCAGCGAGCCAATCGCCCGGTGGTCGTCGACCGAGAGGTCGGCCGGGTGCTCGAGCGCTGTCGGAACGCTCTCGAGTGCCGCTTCAGTCGCGTCGGTGTCGCCGGACCACGGTGCCAGGCACGCCATCGAATGGGCGAGGCCGTCAACCGGGTCGGTCGTCGGCACCGAAACGCCGGGTCGGCGTTCGAGGACCGTTCCGTCGAGCGCGCGCTCGAGCAGCCACTCGGTTTCACCGGCACCTGGTTCGATGCCGGCAGCGAGGGTTCCTGCAAGGGTGAGTTTCAGGTCCGGTTCGCTGCCGAGGTCACCGAGCAAGTCGGCGCTCTCGAGGGTTGCCGGGCGATCCGTTCGCTCGAGCGAGATCGTGCGGGTATCCGTGCGAGCGTCCGAAGCTGACGCTCCGTCCCCAATCGACTCGAGCGCACCGATTGCAATCGTGACCGATCCGTCGTCCCCAGCCTTACCAGCCTGAACGCGTTCCGTTCGGTCGGCAATCGTGGTTCCAACGCTGACCTGAAACGGCATCTCTCGACGTGAGAGTTCGCGTGCTAGGAGGCCGGCCGCGGCCAGTCCGTCGCCGTCCGCCCGCGTAACGATGCGGACGAAGTCGGCACTCTCGAGTACCGAGACGGCGGCGTGACTGTCCGTAGCGCGACGCTCCGTTGCCATCTATTCCTCCAGAAGGGAAACGGCGGCGTCGTACGAGTAGGTGAAGTCGGCGTCGATCTCGTCACCGCGATAGTAAGTGACGAGGCGACGGACTTTCGACTCCGTGTTCTGTAGCGACCGTTTGTTCTGGTAGTCCTGTGGGTGGCGCTCGGCGTGTCGTCGGAGTCGAATCGCTCGCTCCATCAGGTTGCGGAGGTCCTCGGGAACGTCGGCTGTTGCGTCGTGTTCCTCGAGAATCTCAGTTACTTTCTTGCCGGTAGCCAGTTTGATGTCAGGGACTGGCGTCCCGGTGACGCCTTCGTCACGAAGTTTGAGGCCGATCTGGCTGGGGTCGTAGCCCTGTTCAGCCAGTTCGACGACTCGTGACTCGATTTTGTCTGCGTCGACGTCGCTCCACTCCGGGGGTTCGTCTGCCGCCGGTTTGTCCGAACCGGACGATCCGCGGCGGCGGGTGTGCATTCGTGCCATGTATTGAGGATAGGAATCGCACTGACCGCGGACAATCACATACCCGGCTATACCGGGTTGCACTTCCGCAATCCCAAGCCATCGAACGATGGCACAGTCAGATTTGCGGCCGTGCGCTTCCCACTTATCACTTCCTCGTGAGCGCTAAAAGCGTTCCGACCTCGAGCGAGCACGTCAGGTGTGCTCAGCCCAGTCGGGTTGCCAGTGAAAACGGGTAGTCGAGTCGAGGCGTTATGCCGGGGTTGCCGGGCCGCCCTCGTTGGGCTGTTTTTCCGTGGTCCCTTCGGTCTCTTCCTGTTCTCCGCGCTCGAGGAGTTCTTTGAACTTGTCCGAACGCTCTTCGATGTACTGCCGGGTCTGAGAATCCGGCGTTTCGTCCTGTGCCTCGATGAGGAAGGTAGTGATGACGACGGTTTTGACCCACGGTTTGAGGAAGCCGGAGTAAATGGTCAACAACACGCCGGCGATGACGACCCAACCAATGAGTTCGAACGTCGTCGACAGGCCGCCAAGCAGCCCAGCAACGGGACTCAGTGCCAGGAACAGGACCAGCGCGACCGCGTACATCCCGAGCACCATCAGGAGTGTCGATCCGAGAACGGATTTCCAGGTTTTGGCGTACAACACCAGGCCGTCACCGGCCGATTTCCAGCGATTTTCTTCCTCGCTAATGAACATGTAGGCGATAATCGCTTCGTCGATGTAGGAGGCTGCGATCGTGATCGCTTTGGCGATGATCTGGATGATCTGTTTCAGGTTCGGGACGAATGAGACCAGATCGGCAAAAGAGACCACGCGCTTGTTGAACTGCTTGATGACCGCTTTGACGACCATATCGACGGCAAAGAGCGCGCTCGCCTCTTTGAAGTGTTCTTTGACCTGACCGGTGCCGTAGGAAATCTGATTCGACGGCACCTCTCCGGTATCGATGATGTGTGCGATCACAGCGATGTGTCCCGCTTTCACGAGATAGAGGACGTATCTGGCGAACAGATTCCAGGCTTTGATAAAGATGAACAGGGCGATCAGCAGGCCGATAATGGCGATGATCCCCGAGATACTCTCGCTAAAGAATGTGTATGCCAGAAACCCCAGAATCCCGAAATACAGGACTGTAGCGAGGCCAAGTAGGACGCCAATCCCCATTCGCAGTAACACGAACGGCATCGTTTTGAAATAGATGCCAGTTGCTTTACCGAAGTGTAATACCATATCGATATACAATTAATTTGTGGGTAAAAAGCTTTGATACTTTCCCCGAAGTAAGTTGAAACTTACTCGGGAGTAACCTATATGGCTCTCTCGAGACAGGCTACTCGTTCAATTACAAAGCTGACTCCCTTCCGGACGGGGAAGACGCGATACCGGTCGGATCAGGCAATCCCGAGTTCCTAATCCGTCCGCGGTATCGACCGCGCGCCGAGCAGAAACGTTACGACTCCGAGTACCGCGAGGACGACGATATTCGCCACGACGGGGTCGAGTCCAGCGACGCCCGCAGTGCCGGTCGTCGCCTCCGGATACGTCGCTGCACGGACGCCTCGAGCGAAGTATGTCAGCGGCGAGAAGTTCACCAGGGGTTCGAACCAGCCGGGAAGTTGCTCGAGCGAGACGAACGTTTCCGACAGAAAGAGCAGCGGAAACCCGAGTGCGTTACTCGCAGCGATTGCCCCGTCCTGTGAATCCGCGTAGCTCCCGAGCATCGCGCCGATACCACAGAAACAGACCACGCCGGCAAAGATGTACGCGACGAGGATTGGATGATACACGATGCTCGCACCGGTCAGTGCCACGACCAGCGCGAGAATCAACACGCTCGCAAGGCAGATGATGAGTGCGTTGACCAGCGTCTGGGCGAGCAGCCACTCCCGACGGGAGAGCGGCGTCGTTGCCAGCTTTTCGAACCGGTTGCCTTCACGGTGGCGCGCAACTTCGCTTCCCAGGCGTGAGAAGGGGGTGAAAAGGACGACGACGGCGAGATACGCCGGCACGTAAAACGCCGGTTGCTCGGCGAACAGCCCGCCGCCGGTGGGGTCCGTCCGAACCAGCGCCCCAAAGATGACGATCAGGATGACGGGGAAAAAGAACGTGAAGAACACGGCCGTTCGTCGTCGGACGAACGACCGCCAATCCGCGTTCACCTGCCCCCGAATGCGCCCAAGTCGACTCATCGGGCATCACCCGCTGTCGACGCCCGTCCTTCGAGGGTCGTCGGTTGCATCGTTCCGCGTCGCTCGCTGTCTCCGGCCACCGCGAGATAGACGTCCTCGAGGTTTGGTTCCGCCCATGAGAGGCCATTATACGCGACATCGCCGTCCTCGAGCGCGTCGACCACAGCACCGATGCGTGCAGGCGGGACATCGTGGATTACGAGTGCCTCCTTCTCACGAGTTGTGGCATACTCGAAGTGGGCAACCGCATCTCGGGCTCGCTCGAGGGAAGGTGGCTCCAAGTTCGAGTCGTCCGTAGTACTCGCAGTCGCCGATGGTCCACTTTCGGTATCGGTCTCGAGGTCGACCGTCAGCCGGCTCGACCCACCGTGTTCAGCGATGAGTGTCGAGGGGGTACCGGTGGCAACGAGTCGACCGTCGGCAAGCAGTCCAACGCGGTCCGCGAGATGTTCGGCTTCGGCCATATCGTGGGTCGTCAGGATGATCGTCGTCCCGCGCTCAGCGAGCGCCTCGAGCAGGCCCCAGACGGTACGACGACCCGCGGGGTCGATACCGGTCGTCGGTTCGTCCAGAAAGAGCAAGTCTGGATCGTTGCTGATTGCGGCACCGACACAGACGCGGCGCTGTTGACCACCCGAGAGGTTTTCGTACCAGGTGTCGCCATCCTCGGCAAGGCCGACGTCGGCCAGGACGCGTTCCGGGTCGCGGGCCTCGTCGTACAGGCTCGCATAGTAGGCCAGTAACTCGCGTGCGGTGAGCCTGTCGGGCGGGGAAAACGCCTGTGGGAGGACGCTGATCCGATTCCGGTCGACAGCGCGTGGCTCGTTGCCGAGAATGCGGACCGACCCGCTATCGAGGTCAGTCGTCCCCGTCAGCGCACGGACGAGCGTGGTCTTCCCAGCCCCGTTCGGACCCAGCAACCCGAACACGGTCCCCTGGTCGACCGACAGCGAGACACTCGAGAGCGCAACAGTTTCGCCGTACGTCTTCTCGAGTCCCTCGGCGTCGACGACGGGCTCGAGTGGCCCACCATCAGCGTACTCGCCAGCATTCATATGGCCGGCTATCGGCCGACCGGGCGTAAGCGCTTCGTTCGCGTCGTGTCCGACGGAACGGTGCCGAAAAAAGCCGATGACTGGCAAGTAATACCGTGACTCGAGTGTCCGCTTTACAGACCGAGTTCGCGACCGATGACGAGGTGCTGGATTTCGCTCGTCCCTTCACCGATTTCCATGAGTTTGGCGTCACGGTAGAACCGCTGTGGAGCGAAGTCCGTCGTGTAGCCGTAGCCGCCGAGCACCTGGACGGCGTCTTCGGCGACTTTTCGGGCGGCCTCGCTGGCGTCGAGTTTAGCCAGCGCCGACTCCTTGGTGACCGACTGGCCGTTGTCGTAGCGCCGGGCGGCTTTGTGGGTGAGCAATCGGGCACGCTCGGTTTTTCGGTGCATGTCGACGAGTTTGTCCCGGATGGCGTCGAACTTACAGATCGGTTTCCCGAACTGCTCGCGGTCTTTGCTGTAGCGGTGGGCGTGTTCGTACGCGCCCTGGGCAAGTCCGGTCGAGATAGCGGCGATGGAAATCCGACCGCCGTCGAGGGTCTTTTTTGTCTGCTCCCAGCCCTCACCTTCCTCGCCGAGGAGTCGGTCTTCGGGCAGTCTGACGTCGGTGAGCGACAGCTCACACGTCGGCGAGGCGTTGAGCCCCATTTTGTCCCAGACGTTCGTCACTTCGAATCCGTCGTCCTCGTTCGGATCGACGATGAACGTCGAAATTCCGCCGTAGCCCGCGTCGGGTTCGGTAACGGCCTTAACCAGGACCGAGCCCGCAACGTTCGCGTTCGTGATGAACTGCTTCGTGCCGTTGAGTATCCACTCGTCGCCGTCTTTGACCGCCGTGGTGTCCATATCGGAGGCATCCGAGCCACTGCCAGGTTCGGTGAGCGCCCAGCCACCGAGAGACTCGCCTTCGGCCAGCGGACGAAGCCAGCGCTCTTTCTGCTCGTGGGTTCCGAACAACTCGAGCGGTTTGGAGGCGAGTGAGGTGTGAGCGACGTACGATAGTGCCACCGATCCCGACACTCGACCGAGTTCTTCGGCGACGACGGCGTACAGTAGGGTGTCACCGCCGAGTCCGCCATACTCCTCGTCGATGGGAACGCCCATCATGTCCAAGTCGGCTAACTGGTCGAAGACGTCTTCGGGAAACCGGTGTTCTTCTTCGATTTCCTGTGCTATCGGCTCGATTTCCTCGTCACAGAACGCCCTGACGGAGTCCCGGGTCATCCGGTGTTCGTCGGGCAGATCGAAATCCATGCGCAATACTTGCCGAGGAGAGAGATAAATTCACCGAAGACGGAGCAGGGAGAGAACCCAGCTACCCGGCCGAAGGTGCCCGCCAGTTACCAGCCACCTCGGTCGTTGTCGTCGTTTCGAGTCGACTCGTCGTCATCGTCGTCCCACTCGGAACCGTCGTCATCGTCGTCCCAGCTCGAGTTGCTCCATCCGGAATCGTTCCCATTGTCGTCCCAGTCCGTGTCCCCGGCATCGCCAGCGTCCGGTTCGCCGCCGTCGCTGCGAACGGCCGCACGCTGTTTCGGGATGAGATCGAGGTCCGGGTTCGTGTCGCCAAGGATGAGGAAGCCGTAGTACCGGAAGTACGAGTCGATGGGGACGCGGATCAGCATGACAACCAGAAGACCACACAGCAATCCGACGGCAGCTATGGCGCCGGCAAGCACCAGACCAACGGTGCCACCGGCCATCGCGGCGATGACCGCCAAAATCACGAACGGAATCGCAAGCACGACGAGGACGATGGCAACGAGAAAGCCGTAGCCGATGGAGACGACGAACTGGAGCACCCAGACGAGAACGACGTACACCGCGTACTCGACGAGGTTCGCTCGCAGTGTCGGCAAGAATCGGCTCCAGGCACTCAAGACGCCGCGCTCTTCACCCAGCATGATCTGGGTGACAAAAACGGTGGTAAAACGACTGATGAGGACGTACGCGAGGGCTGAGATAAAGGCGAGTCCGACATACGCGACACCGAGAACTGCCAGTGAGGCGCTGACGCCGTCGGCTGACGAAACTGCCCACCAGATGGGTCCACCAACGATGAGCGAAAGGACGAGAAGCAAACCGATCCGGAATCCAAAGAGGCGAACACCACGTCCAAAGTTACGGTTCGCGTACTGACGAACGTCAACTGCCGAGGACCGGAGCGATTCGACGAAGACGAACTCGAAAATCGCTCCAATAAATGCATACACGAGCCAGATGCCGATGATAATGGCGGCCAGCACGGCAATCGCAAAGATGAGATCATCGACCGGGAACTCCTCGCCCGTCTCCGCTTCCCACTCCGCCTGGAACTCCTCGAGGCTGTCGACGTCTTCCTCCGTCGTCACCGCATCAAACCCCGTCGGGTCACCTGTCGGTACAGTCGGGCCACCGAAAGTAACACCCCCGACGAAGAGGAGGATAATCGCCAGTTTGAGCCACATCCAGATGTCGACCGGGGTCAGAAAATTACGAGTGACATCGATAGCGTCGCTCAGGTCGTCGATTGCGTACATCGTCGCTACCATGTCGGCCAGTAGAGATAAATCACGGGGAAGATATTCCGTGTGAGAAACACCGCTCCGGAACGCCTTTATGAACCGCGCCTCAGTAATGCCGGTATGGACATCCGCCAGCTCGCTCGAGGGACGGTCGAATGGAGTCGGATCGAGCGTGTTATCCGGACGCTGGCGGATCGATACGACCGCGACACCGTGCGCGTGGAGTTTCTCGAGGCGGACAACTGGCTTTCTACTCCCTGTGTCATCGACGACGAGTACTTTGTCAAAATCGTCTCGAGACAGAACGCGCTCGTCCACGGCCTGCTGACCACCGGTCGAAACGTTGGCGCGTTTTCCTCCGGGGCTGAAGGGTTCTTCGACCGGTTTGACACCCCGCTCCAGATGGTCGAACACGAGTTCGAAGCCACCCAGAAGATGCGACACGTCGGGCTGAACGCCCCCAAACCGATCGACGCGTTCGAAGTCAACGGTCTCGGTGTCCTCGTCCTGGAATACCTGCCGGACTTTCGGACCCTCGAGGAAGTCTCAGATGAGACGATCACCGAGCACGCGCCCGAACTGTTCTCGATGTTGGCGACCCTGCACGAACACGGGCTAGCTCATGGCGACCTGCGTGCAGAGAACGTCCTGCGGTGTGATGGCGAGCTATACTTCATCGATGCAACGAGCGTCGACGATTCACGGGTCGAAGAGACCAGAGCATACGACCTCGCGTGTGCACTGGCTATCCTCGAACCTCGTATCGGTGCCCGCACTGCAGTCGCTGCTGCGGCCACAGTGTACGATGGGGAAGCGTTGTTGACGGCGCGTTCATTTCTCGACTTTATCAGATTACGGCCCGACCACGAGTTCGACTCCACCCAACTCAGGAGCGAAGTGGAAAAGGTGGCGGATATTGGCCATAATTGAACGAAAGTCCGTGACTGCAGACGGATAGGAGGTTTTTTCATACGGGTCGGCGAAAATATTGCCACGTATGACCGACCAGCCAACAGACGGCACGTACGGACACTACATCGACGGTGAGTGGACCGACGGCAGCGGCGACACGACGTTCGAGAGCGAGAACCCGGCGACCGGCGAGTCGCTGGCGACCTTCGAGCGCGGCACAGAAGACGACATCGACGTCGCCCTCGCAGCGGCCGACGAGGCCTTCGAGGAATGGCGCGAACTCTCGTATATCGACCGCGCCGAGTACCTCTGGGATATCTACCACGAACTGCGTGACCGAACCGAGGAACTCGCCGAAGTCATCACCAAAGAGTGCGGGAAAGAGATCAGCGAAGGCCGCGCCGACGTCATCGAAGCCTACCACATGGTCGAGTGGGCCGCCGGGAACGCCCGTCATCCCCACGGCGACGTCGTCCCCTCCGAAGTCGGGGCCAAAGACGCCTACATGCGCCGGAAACCGCGGGGCGTCATCGGCTGTATCACGCCCTGGAACTTCCCGGTCGCCATCCCGTTCTGGCACATGGCGATAGCCCTGGTCGAAGGCAACACGGTCGTCTGGAAACCCGCCGAACAGACGCCGTGGTGCGGCCAGATCATCGCCGAAATGATGGAGGACGCTGGCGTTCCCGACGGCGTGTTCAACATGATCCAGGGCTTCGGTGACGCTGGCGCATCCATCGTCGACGACTCGCGCGTCGACACCGTCCTCTTCACTGGATCCGCCGAGGTTGGTCACGAAATTGCCGGGAAGGTCGGCGGCGAACCCGGCAAACTCGCAGCCTGTGAAATGGGTGGGAAAAACGGCATCGTCATCACCGAAAACGCTGATCTCGACATCGCCGTCCACTCGGCCGTCATGTCGAGTTTCAAAACCACTGGCCAGCGCTGTGTCTCGAGCGAGCGCCTGATCGTTCACGAAGACGTCTACGACGAGTTCAAAGACCGTTACGTCGAACTCGCCGAATCGGTCGCCGTTGGTGACCCGCTCGACGAAAACACGTTCATGGGCCCAGCCATCGAACCGGGACACGTCGAAAAGATCCACAAACACAACGAGCTCGCGAAAAAGGAGGGGGCTGAGGTGCTGGTCGACCGCGCCGAACTCGAGGCAAGCGAGATTCCGGACGGCCACGAAGATGGCCACTGGGTCGGGCCGTTCGTCTACGAAATCGAGTACGACAGCGACCTGCGCTGTATCAAAGAGGAGTGTTTCGGCCCCCATGTCGCACTCATGCAATACTCGGGTGACATCGAAGATGCCGTCAAGATTCACAACGACACGCCCTACGGGCTCGCCGGTGCGATCATCTCCGAGGACTACCGCCAGATCAACTACTTCCGCGACCACGCCGAACTCGGGCTGGCCTACGCCAACCTGCCGTGTATCGGGGCCGAGGTCCAGTTGCCCTTCGGCGGCGTGAAAAAGTCCGGCAACGGGTATCCAAGTGCCCGCGAGGCTATCGAGGCCGTCACCGAGCGCACTGCCTGGACGCTCAACAATTCCAAAGAGATCGAGATGGCACAGGGCCTCTCAGCCGACATCAAGACCCAGGACGAATAATAGCGATTCGTAGAAGTCATACAACACTCGAGCCCTAACGCCTTTCACTCGAGTGTCTCGATAGTTCCACGAATCACTATAACGCGGAACACGACTCCCGATCTCGCTTTTTCTGCTCGAGTCCGTCACGTGCTATCGTTACGCTCGAGTTGCGACTCGATCGTTTTCATACCGAAAGCGAGGCGAGAGTGGAGAGGCGAGGGGGTGAGTGGAGTGGAATACTCGTTTCCCGGGAACGAGTACGACGGGCCGAGCGACGCGCTTTTGCCGGTCCTGACGTGAAAAGCGTCGTAACCGGCGACTGATGGTGAGGGGCCAACTCATAAAAAGACAGTGATCGGTGTCCCGTCTCGAAAGTTGGTCGCGTTCGAGCGCGTATCAGCGAGTCGTTGGCGTCACAACCGTCGGTCACGAAGTGCCGGGAATCGATCGCGGACGGCCCCGACGGCGTCGAGATCGATCGTCGCCATCACGAGCGTCGGTTCGTCGCCGCTCGAGGCAAGCACTGTTCCCCATGGGTCGTACACGGTTGACCGACCAAGCAAGGTTGCATCGTCAAACGTCCCAGCACCGTTGATCGTCGCGAGGAAACATTGATTTTCGATCGCCCGCGCTCGAGAGAGCGTCTCCCAGTGTTCGATCCGAGGATACGGCCAGGCGCTCGGGACGAGAATGAGTTCGGCACCTTGATCGACGAGGATCCGGTACAGTTCCGGAAATCGCAGGTCATAACACGTGCTGACGCCGATTTTGACGCCACAGACGTTCGCCGTATCGATTCGGTCACCCGGAACGAGGAGCTCGGTTTCGACCGAATCGTAGCCGAACAGGTGATGTTTCCGGTAGACGAGTTCGAGGTCGCCATCGGCCGAGAACACGGCCGTCGTGTTCGCATAGCCTTCGTCTGCCGGCGTTTCGACGGATTCTGTGGCCGCAAGATCTTCGACGAAACTCCCCGCGAGGAGGGCGACGTCGTGATCGGCCGCTGCCCTCTCGAGTCGCGTCATCGTCTCGCCCTCGAGGGGTTCAGCCGAGCGCTCGTAGCAATCGAACGCGAAGTACCCCACAGTGAACAGTTCGGGAAGGGCAACCAGATCGGCACCACGTTTCGCGGCCCTGGCGATAGCGTCAACCGCACGGTCGACGTTTCCATCCAGTTCTCCAGCCTCAATTTCGAGTTGCGCGAGGCCGAGCGTGATCGACCGACCCCCATCGCCCGTTCGTTCGCCGCTGTGGTCGGGTTCAGTCCGGGTCATATGGTATCACGTCGAATATCTCGCTCGAGTTCCCGTTGGAGATTCTTCAGCTCGCTGTCGAGGTTTCGCTTGAAAAACTTCTCGACGCCGGGAAGGTGGCCGTCGACGACGAACGTGTTCTCGAGTCGCGAACCGGCCTCCGTTTCGACGATTTCGTGTTCCCCAGTGACGTCGAGCAGTTTCGAGCGACCGACGAATTTGACGTACTCCGGCGGTCGTCGAATCACGTCTTCGGTATCGACCTCGACGGTGCGAGTGATCAACGGTAGCGGTAATTTGACGTCCCACGTTGCCCGTATCCCTTCGGGATCGTTCGTCGTGTAGCCGGTGACGACGCTAATTGACCGGGCGCGTTTCTCCGGATCAGCGATGAACTCCCAGACGCGCTCGGGTGAGGCCCCTAACTCGAACGAACGGTTGACCCGGACTGTCATACTGGTACCTGTGGAGTAAACGATTAAAAAGACGGCGTCTTCGAGAACGGATTGCCGGCTTTTGTGCCACTCGAGGGAGTGTTGGATTGCTCGAGAACCGGTGTCGGAAACGAAAGAGCGATTAGCTGAGCGTAACTTTCCAGGTCGTCGAGCGGGCACGGCCCCACTTTTCGATGTCGATATCGTCGGTTTTCTCGGCCAGATGTGGCAGCCGAACACCGACCTGTTTCGATGAGAGACCGATTGCACTCGCGATGTTCTTCGCTCTGAAATACTGCTCACCGCGAGCAGCACTCTCTCGAAGATACGAAATGATTCGCTGTTCTTCTTCGGAGTAGTCCGTCATCGTACGTACCATAACATAGGGCCGCTGTGGTCTTAACTCTTGAGCGTCATTTACGTTTTTCTGGAGTGGGTAACTGGGCCTCGAGTCCGGCACAACAAATCACCGAAAAGAGACGACGGTATCAGTCCCAGTAAACGTGCAATGCAACGATAGCCAGCGAGCCAAACACCATTGCGGCGGCGAATCCCCAGGCGGCTTCGATCTGCGGTGCCGTGGTGAGCATCACGAGTGCGCCGAGGATGGCGACGGCGCCGAGGAGCAATCCCAGTCCAACCCCCCTGTCAGTCGTCTGCGTGTGGTCTGCCATACCGCGACGTTGCATGTCGGGTCTCTTAATACCATCCTTTCGGTGGCGACAGTCCAACAGAGCTAACTGCTTTCGCTGGCCATAGGTCGGTAACGAACACGGAACAGATATGGTACGTAACCGCATTCAATCGCTTTTGTTTGGCAGCGGGGTTCGAATACTGCTGTCCCTTCTGCTCGCCGTTGTGGTACTGATCGGTGGCGCATATGCCACCGGTTTCATCGGTGTTCCTGCTGTCGAATCAGTCGACAACGAGTTCGGCAACGTCACCGAGACGGACACGGAAATCCTGACCGAGATGACGGTCACCAATCCGAACCCCATCGGTGCAGCCGCCGCAGACGTCAACGCCACGTACGTCGTCTGGATGAACGACGTCGAGATGGCCGAGGGCGGTGGCGACGAGATCCGACTCGAGCCAGGCACCTCCACCGAATCGTTCCGGACCGAGATGCGAAACGAGCGGATTCCGAACTGGTGGGTAACTCACATCGAAAACGACGAGGAGACACACGTCCTGATAGACGCCACCGTCTCGAGTGGTCTGCTCGACCGTTCGACGTCGATTTCGGACGAACGAACTATCGAAACTGACCTCCTGTCATCGTTCAACAGCGACGAAACGAGGCCGATAGACGCCAACAGAGCGCTCGTCGACGACCCGTTCCTCTACGTCAACGAAACGCGTGGCCAGTGGGGCGACGTCGACGACCGTCACACCGAACTCGAGTTGGCGTTCGACATGTACAACCCACAGGACTATGCCATCCCGATGACCCGTCTGGGCTACGAGATTACGATGAACGATGTCGTCATCGGCCAGGGTGAAAGCGACCGCGAGCACGTGTTACAACCCGGTCGTGAAACCACGGTCGACACGACGACCCACATCGAAAATCGGAACCTGGACGACTGGTGGGTGACCCACGTCGAAAACGAGGAAGTCTCCGAACTTCGAATCGAATTTACCGCGGATTTCGAGTTAGCAGCGGGGACCACGATCAGTATCCCGCTCGAGGAGATGACCTACGAGGAGACCGTCGAAACGGACATCTGGGGGAACGAAGAGGACACCGAGAACGGAACTAACGACGCTGCTGGTGAAGACGGCGAAGAAACCCAAAGCGACGGAGACGAGTCCACGGACGACGGAGCGGCCGACGATGGGGAGACGTCGACTGACGACGACGAGACCAACGACGAAGACGACGGTGCCGAGGACTCGGGCGGCGATGAAACTGACGAGGAAGATGACGATGGTGGCCTCCTCAGCTTGTTTTTCCTCTGAGGCGCTTCTCGAATAGCCCTCATCCACCGAATTGTATTTCGTTGTCGATTCAACCGATAGATAGTATCGCCTCGAGTTCAGCATCCTTCGCCCCAACCACACCGGTTTCAGCGATCGCCTCCGTCGTCGTACGGGTTACAGCACCTGACCGCAGCCGTCACGATTCCCAGCATTCGACCGCAACCGTTTCGCCCTCGGGAATCCCCTCGCGTTCCTCGGGAACGACCACCCAGCCGTCGGCGAGGGCCACGCTCGAGAGCACGCCCGACCCGCTGGCTCGAGTCGGCGTTGCCCGGTACTCGAGCGGGGTTTCATCGTCGCTCGCAGGCGCTTCTGTGAGGTCATGTGACTCGAGGCTGACTCGAGCGAAGGTGCGCGTTCCGGGTTCGGACGGGATTTTGCGCTCGAGACGGGCCATGGTCGTTGGGTGGGGCGAGGGGTCGGTCCCCTGCAACCAGGCAAGGACGGGCCGGAGAAACTGGACGGCGTTGATGATACACGCGACCGGATAGCCGGGGAGAGCGAGAACCGGCGTCCCCTCCACGACGCCCAGACAGACGGGATGTCCCGGTTTTAGGGCCACGCCGTGGACGAGCACCTCGCCGAGGTCGTCTATCACTTCGGGCAAGAGGTCACGTTGCCCGACCGAGGAGCCACCGCTGGTGACGACGACGTCTTTGGTCAGGTCACGCTGGATGGCAACTCTGAGCGCGTCGGGGTCGTCAGTCACGACGTTCCGATAGGTTGCCTCGCCACCCCAGCGTTCGACCAGTCGCGACACCGTGAGCCCGTTCGTCTCGATGACTTCACCCGGAGCGGGATCCTCGTTGACCAGTTCCTCGCCAGTCGGCACGACGCCCACCGTCGGGCGGTGAGCGACCAGTGGCCGTTGGATGCCGGCCGAGCGGAGTAAACCGAGGTCGGAAGGGCGAAGACGGTGACCTGGATCGTACAAGTGCTGGTCAGCCGTCACGTCTTCGCCGACAGGGGCGACGTTTTGTCCCTCGCCGACGGCTCCCAGCACCTCGAGTTCGCCGGTCGCCTCGAGGCGTTCGGTGTGTTCGATCATCACGACCGCATCCGCACCAGTCGGCAGCGCACTACCGGTGTGGACCCGGCGGGCACTGTTTGGCTCAATAGGGGCATCGCTGTCGCTCGCTCCAGTATCGATCGAGAGAACCGCCGGCGATCGGTCGCTGGCTCCGAACGTATCCTCGGCCCGAACGGCGTAACCATCCATCGCCGCTCGCTCGTAGTGTGGGACATCTACCGCCGCGCTGACTGCCTCTGCGAGGACCCGGCCATCCGCCCGCTCGAGTGGGACTCGCTCGGTGTCACATCCATCGACACGGGTTTCGATAGCGTCCTCGAGTATCGACAGTGCATCGTCGACGCGGGTTCGACGTTTGAAGCCGGATTCCTTGCGACTATGATCGGCACCCTCCATACCTGAAACCAGGTGGCCAGGCGCAAAAGCATACGGGGGTTAGGCCGACGAGGACAGGACGGAGGTAGTATCCTGTGTGAACGACGCTGCAAAAAGATATCCTGATATCGACCATTACTTTCAAAAGTGTAGTAAAACGATAGGCCACTATAGACATCGATGGCAATGGCACAAAAGGCTCGAGACAGGCATCCAGGGCTCGAGACCTGATTCGACCTGCCGTCATCCTTCCCAACGAACACTAACCTGGTATGGGGAACACCACCACACAGGTACAGCAGATCGTCTGAAGAAACATCCTCGACCGCGGCCTTTTTCGTATCGGCGTTCGAACGTGTAGCTATGTCTGCGCTCCGTGACGCGTTGCGGGATCTCTCCGACGCCGCGTTTTTCGATCTGCTCGAGAGCGACGAAGCCTACCTCCTCGTTCTCGACGTTCCGGGGGTCTCCCCCGAAACGATCGATGTCGCCGTCGATGGGGGCCGAATCCGCATCGAAGCCCGTCGCAAAAAATCACTCCCCGGTCAGTTCAAGTACATCGAAGAGAATCGCTCGCTCTTCGTGGACGTCGACGTTCCAGTGCCGAAGGATGCAGTCGAGGCAGAGGCTGCCGCAACGGTCGACCGGGGCGTTCTCGAGTTACGGCTTCCAAAACAGGCGGGAACTGAAGAGACGACAATCGACGTCGTCGAGCAGAAGCGTGCCGAGGACCGCCACGACGAAACCGGTGACCCCGAGACGGCAGCGTCAACTGACGAAACGACACCCGAGGAGACAGCCACCGACGAGGAGCGCTAACCCGGGGTGTCATCGTTGTCGACACTTCGCGCGTACCGACGATTCGTCGTCGTCGCGTGGCACTTCCTCCCGCTGTTGCTCGCCTACGCTCGAGACCGCCGTCGGTGGCTCCTGTTCGGTCGGCCGCGTCAGGTCGGTCCGGAGATTCATCGACGGCGAGCAACGGTGTTGCTCGAGTCACTGCTCACCCTCGGCCCGACGTTCATCAAACTCGGCCAGTTGCTCTCGACGCGGCCGGACGTCCTTCCGCCCGCGTACATCGACGTCCTCTCCGCATTACAGGACGAGGTACCGCCAGCCGAGTGGGACGAGGCCCGGGCGGTACTCGAGGCAGATCTTGGACCTGTCGACGAACAGTTCGAGTCGTTCGACACGGAAGCGATCAGCGGTGCCAGCCTCGGACAGGTCTATCGGGCCTCGCTCGATGGCGACGACGTGGCGGTGAAGATCCGACGGCCGGACATCGAGACGCTCGTCGAGGCCGACCTGCGAGTGATTCGCTGGTCGTTACCGATTCTGATGCGCTTTGTCGACGACTCGCGGTCGTTTTCCCTCGAGAATCTGGCCGACGAGTTTGCCAAGACGATTCGTGAGGAGATGGATTACGTTCGCGAAGCCCGCATGCTCACCGAGATTCAATCGAACTTCGCAGACGACGAACGAATCGTCATTCCGGACGTTTACGAAGACTACTCGAGCGAGCGGGTCCTGACGATGGCCTACATCGGCGGGACGAAGATCAACAATCTCGAGGAACTCGACGAGAAGGAAATCGACCGACCACAGGTCGCCGAAACCCTCCAGCGTGCGTATTTGCAGATGATTATCGACGACGGGGTGTTTCACGCGGATCCCCACCCTGGAAATCTCGCCGTCACCGAACAGGGGCAGATCATCTTCTACGATTTCGGGATGAGCGGGCGCGTCGATTCGTTCATTCAGGACAAAATCGTCGAGTTCTACATCGCCGTCGCCAATCAGGACATCGACGCGATTCTCGATTCACTCATCGAAATCGGCACCCTGAGTCCGGATGCCGACCGCGACGTGATGGCCGACGTCATGGAATTGGCTATTGCTGACGCACGCGGCGAGGACATCGAACAGTATCGCGTTCAGCAAATCGTCGGACAGATCGAAGATTCGATCTACGAGTTCCCGTTTCGGCTCCCGAAAAACCTCGCGCTGGTTCTCCGGGTGGCGACCGTCGTCGAAGGCGTCTGCGTCACGCTCGACCAGGATTTCGACTTCATTTCGACGGCGACGACGTATCTGACCGAACAGGGCTACCGCGAGGAGTCGATCCAGCGCGTCCTCGAGGAATCGGCCGACCAGCTCCGTCGGGCCGGCGAGTCGGCTGTCAGAGTGCCACCGAAGCTCGAGCGCACCCTCGACCGGGTCGACCGGGACGACCTGTTCGTGCGAGTCGGCGTCGAAGACTCCGATCAGGTGTTCGCGACACTCGCAAAACGGCTCATTTACGGGCTGTTGCTGACCATGTCGTTGTTTTCGATGGGCGTGCTCTACGCGCTCGAGGCACCGGAAGGGTCGGTCGTCGCCGCAATATTTTCGGTCGGATTGGTCCTGTTACTGTATCGGTCGTTCCGCAGCCGTCGGTCGATTATGGCGAAACCACAGTTCACCCGCCAGAACATTCGCAAACGGCAGCGCGAATGAGGAGACGATTTGCGTTACTTGACCTGACGACCTCCGAGACCAACTATCTCGAGCCGAGAGCCTGAGCACCATTCATACGTGTCGCGTTCGAGTCACCAGTATGGCATACGACGCCCTTGCCGACCTCGAACTGACGATTGATGCGGTCGACTGGCGACGACTCGAGGCCGACACCTCGAGTGGGTTTCAACGGGTGACAACCGAAATCATGCTGACTGGACCGGCCGAAACGGATGGGCGGGGACGTGAAACCGTCACCGGTACCGGCGAGGACGTCACCTACGACACCGACGAACAGGACGCGTTCCAGGCCGCCGACTGGACAGCGTTCGACCTCGAGGGAACCTATACGTTCGATGGGTTCTCCGCACATCTCGAGTCGACCGATCTCTTTCCGGGGGGCGACCCCGAACGGACGGATTTTCTGGATTATCGGCGCTGGGCGTTCGAAAGTGCGGGGCTCGACCTGGCATTACGACAGGCAGACACCTCGCTGGCAGCTATCCTCCAGCGACCATGCGAGCCCGTTCGGTTCGTCACGAGTACGCGCCTCGGTGAGCCGCCGACGACCGAACGGCTGGAGGCGCTCCGAGAC
This sequence comes from Natronosalvus hydrolyticus, assembly GCA_025517525.1. GTDB lineage: Archaea > Halobacteriota > Halobacteria > Halobacteriales > Natrialbaceae > Natronosalvus > Natronosalvus hydrolyticus. The sequence goes on along the minus strand of JAOPJZ010000001.1, from coordinate 384,879 downwards.
GCCGTTCCCGACCTCGAGTTCAAACTCGACCCGACGCCGGAGTGGACGCCGTCGGTGATCGACGCCGTCGCCGAGTTTGGCGGTGTTCGCATTCTCGATCTCAAAGGCCAGTACGAGGGGACCGATGTCGACGTGCCGGGCGACCCCGAGTTGTACCAGCAACTGGCCGAACCGTTTCCGGACGCCATCCTCGAGGACCCGGCCATCACCGCCGAGACGCGACCCGTACTCGAGGTGGCCGACGTTCGTGAACGGCTCTCCTGGGATGCACCGATTCACGGCATCGAGGACGTTCGATCGTTGCCGTGGGAACCCAACTGGCTCAACATCAAACCTTCACGATTTGGCACCCTCGAGTCGCTGCTCGAGACCATTGCGTACGCCGATGACCACGAGATACGGCTCTATGGCGGCGGCCAGTTCGAACTCGGCGTCGGCCGCGGGCAGTTACAGTTGCTCGCCTCGCTGTTCTATCCCGATTCCCCGAACGACGTCGCGCCTCGAGCGTACAACCAGCCGAGCGTCGGCGACGGGTTGCCATCGAGTCCGCTCGCCGTCCCGGAGGCTCTCTCGGGCCACGGTTCCGGGCCAGCCGGCTTTCGGTGGGAGTAACGCGGAATCGTCACTGGCTGTAAATTCCCGCTGTGCGGGCGCGCAAGTCGGTGATTCTTTGCTCGTCGGGCACGGTCGTTTTTCCATGCAGATCACACCGTTCGGCCTCGAGCGTTGGTTCGACGAGTACGAACACGAGGCAGACATCATGCTCGCCGAGAGCGGAATCCGTAGCCTGCCAGCCGATCGTTTCGACACCGATCCGGGCAACGTGGGGTACGTGATCCCCACAGACGGCGATCCGGCATTTCGCGAATCCGTCGCGAGTCGCTACGGCCGCGAGAGCGACGAAATCGCCTTCACCGTCGGCACGCAAGAGGCGAACTTCCTGGCGTTTCTGTCGCTGCTCGAGGAGGACTCCCATGCCGTTGTCGTGACCCCAACCTACCAGGCGTTACACGCCGTCCCCGAAGCGATTGGAGACGTGACGCGCGTCTCCCTCGAGCCGCCGACCTGGGAACTGGACGTCAACGCAGTGGCGGAAGCGATTCGCCCAGAGACCGAAATCATCGTTCTCAACAACCCGAACAACCCGACTGGCCGGTATCACGCCCAGGAAACGGTGCAGGCGCTTTACGATCTGGCCGAGGACAACGACGCCTACTTGCTCTGTGATGAGGTGTATCGGCTGCTCGCGGACGATCCGCTCCCGCCGGTCGCCAGCCTGGGCCCACACGGTCTCTCGACGACCAGCCTGACGAAAGCCTACGGCCTCGCTGGCACCCGATTTGGCTGGCTGGTCGGCGACAGCGACGTCATCGAGGACGCCTGCGTCTGGAAGGATTATACGACCATCTCCCCGTCAATCTTCGGCCAGCACATCGCGAAACAGGCACTCGGCGAGCAGGAAGCCGCGATTCTCGAGGAAAACCGCGACCTGGCGGCTGATCACCGTGAGCGGGTGCGTACGTTCGTGGCCGACCACGACCTCGAGTGGTACGACCCGGTCGGCGTCAACGGATTCGTTACGGTTCCCGACGGGTTCGAGAACGGCACCGAGTTCTGCCGAACCGTCGTCGAGGAGGAGAGCGTCGTTCTCGCCCCAGGTGACCTGTTCGGTTTCTCCGGGTACTTTCGGATCGGCTTCGGGTTGCCAACCGACGAACTCAAGGACGGCCTCGAGCGCGTTGGTCGCGTTATCGAGAACGCTCGTAAGTGACGTGACACGGTCCCCAGACGATTGCCGAGTCATCCGTGCCATCGTCACGCTTTTCGAGCATGCGTCCGAGGTTATAAACGCTGAATTGGGGGTCTGCACAGTAGCTATCAGCCAACTCGAACGGAACCGAAACCCGCTGACAGAGCCGCGAAACGAACAACCCGCTCGGTCCAAACGTGAACTGGATGTCGTAGTGGCGAACCCGAACGTCCGGATCCGCCTCGAGGACCGGATGAATCGCCTCGAGCGTGCTCGCGGCGAACTCGAAAACGAGATCCATGCTCGGGGCTTCCGTCATCCCGAGATCGATGCGGACGATGGGGACGTACACGGGCCGACCGTCGTCTGTGCGGTCGACGACCGCCAGGTCACGAATCGTGGGCGGTCGCTCGAGGTGCGTTCGATCGACTGAATGTGTTTCTGCGAGACGTTCCTCGAGGGAATCTACTCGTGTTTCGTACGAACGATCCAACCGGCGGCGAACGACGACCAGAACGAGGGTGGCGACGATTGCCAGCACGAAGGTTCCGGCGATCAACAGGGTATCGGGCATCGAATGCGAGACGATTGGTTGGCAAAAAGAAAGTCGTTTCGTGGTTGCTCAAATCCACTGATTTGCCACGCGGTTTCAATCCCTTTATAGCGCTCGATTGAGTATCCCGGCACATGGCGAAACAGCAGAAAGAAGTTCGCGACCTCGGCGAGGGTGGCTACGTCGTCATCGACGATGCAGCCTGTAAGATCAACTCCTACTCCACGGCAAAGCCCGGCAAACACGGGAGCGCCAAAGCTCGTATCGAAGCTGTCGGCGTCTTCGACGGGAAGAAACGGTCGCTCTCCCAGCCTGTCGACGCGAAAATCTGGGTCCCAATCATCAACCGGAAACAGGGCCAGGTCGTCTCGACCGACGGCGACGACATGCAGGTGATGGACCTCGAGTCCTACGAAACGTTCACCATGCGCATCCCCGAGGACGTCGATGCCTCCCCTGACGACAACATCGAGTACCTCGAGATGGAAGGCCAGCGCAAGATCGTCTGATGTTCCCCGGGGCGACCGCCGAGCGTACGGAGGCGAACTTCGTCATCGTCGGTGCGCCCCTCGACGCATCGACGACATTCGAGCCGGGTACCCGATTCGGGCCTCGGCGAATTCGACACTTTTCCGAAACGTTCGACGATTACGACCAGCGGACGGGCCAACAGTTCACCGACCTGGGTGTGTACGACGACGGCGACCTCCACGCCTGGGACGACGTCGCCGAGTATCTCGCATTTCTCGAGGGCACGCTCACTGACGCCGTCTGGGACGACGCCGTACCGATCATCCTCGGTGGCGAACACACCGTGACGGCTGCGGGCGTCGGTGCCGTTGACCCCGACGTGTTCGTCTGTCTCGATGCCCACCTCGACCTCAGACGCGAGTACGGCGGGAACCCGCTCAATCACGCGTGTGTCACCCGCCAAATTCTCGACCCCGACGCGTTCGAGGAGTCGCTTGAGGTCGACGTCGAAGAGGCGATCATCATCGGTGCGCGCACGGGTAACGAAGCGGAGTGGGATCGTGCGAGCGAGTCGGACGTGACGGTGGTCGCACCCGAAGATGCCGCTGAGTTCGTCCCCACGCTCGCAGATCACATCGATGGCCGGGAGTGTTACCTGAGCGTCGACATCGACGGGGCCGACCCCGCGTACGCGCCGGGGACGGGAACGATGGAACCGTTCGGCCTCGAGCCACGCGAGATGCGTGACGTCGTCAGAGCCGTCGCCCCCCTGGCAGCCGGGTTCGACGTCGTGGAGGTCAACGACCGCGACGACGGGCAGGCTGCCTCACTCGCGGGAAAACTCCTTCGCGAGTTCGTCTTTTTTCACGCGAGTGAGAACGAATCCTGACGCCTTCGCCTCCCTCATCCTGGCGACTCCGTGGCGCAACGCAGAAATAGCGTATCGTCCTATCCACACACGATTCGAGGATGACGCTCTCTGAGGTAGCCCGAAAGCGACTGGCCGACGTAGTTGAGCTACAGCCGACGAAAAATGCCGAACTGCAGGACCGCTGGGAACTCGAGAGTGGTAGCGAAGTCCACTCGTTTCTCGAGAACGAACTGAGCGAGTACTACTTTCGTGACGACAACAGCCTGATTCGAGCGACGCCGGAAGCGGCCGAACTGGTCGATGTCGAACCGGGCGTTCAGCTGAGCGAGGAAGGCGGGCCACCGTCGAAGATTCGCGTGCCCGAGTTACACGCCCAGGTCGTCCAGGTGCTCGCCGAACCCGACGAGCGCTCACAGAGCGTGGTCTCCGTTCTCCACGACCTGCGAGACGCCTTCGACATCGATCCTTCGGCCGACGACGTTCGTTCGGCGTTACAAAGTCTCCGGCGAAAGGACGTTGTCGAGATTGAATATCGAACCGTGCCGACGTTCCGGCTGACCGTCGAGCGGGACGCACTCGAGGTCGTCGTCACGTAATTCGTGAACGGGCGGAGAGACTCGAGGTCGTCGTCACGTAATTCGTGAACGGGCGGAGAGACTCGAGGGCCGTTCCATCGAGTTCCGTACTGTCACCGACGGGGCCGTCGACGCTCGCGTCGAGCCTCGAGCAACCGACGACACCGTTTTCCGGGCCCGCCTTCGATAGGCCATTCTTTGGTCCGCCAGGCCGGCGGCTCGGGCTCGAACGCCGGACACGAGCCACGACATTCGCGGGCGGTCTGGCAGCGACTTTTTGCTCGACAAAACGGAAGGAGTTGCCCCTGGGACCGCAACTCGAAGTGGCGACAGTCGGGACGCATCGTGTCGACGAACGAGCGCCAACCGCGTTCGTAAGCCCGTTCGGCTATCTCGAGTCGGCGTCGGGCTTTCGCCGCCGGGGAGACGTACTCGAACCGAGCGGCGGACGCGTCGTGAGACCCACCATCGGGCCGCTCGAGGATACGGGTTCCCGGCTCGTCGACGGCGAGCGTTCGCGGATGCCAGACGGTTTCGGCCTCGAGCGATTCGGCGTCGAGTGAAAGAATACCCGCCTGCACGGGAAGTCCCTCCAGCAGCGCGGGTTGGACGCGTTCGTCCGTCCGGTTGGTCGCGACCCAGACTTCGTCGGCCAGCGCGAGGGCGACGTCGTACTCGAGTTGGGGCCCCAGGGACCGGGCCGCGCTCGCGTCCAAGTCGGGTTTGTTCTCGATAGAGATGATCCGATCGACCCACTCCCGGTAGGGCCATCGACGGCGGATCTCGATTCGGTTACCAGCCCGACGGGTCTCGAGAATGTCTCGCCCATCGGCTTCGTGTATCGCGTCACGAACGTATCGCCACGGGTAACCGGGATGGGGGAGGGCCTCGCGATAGTAGGCCCACTCCACAGGTGCGTTTCGGATGACGTGCAACAGATCGCTGTCGAGTCGCTCCGGTCCGAAGTTGGCACGGTGAGCGAGGGCGTCGGGATCACACTCGAACACGATAGTATCCCAGCGACGACGTTTCGTGCCGAGCTGGCGGGCGACGAGGACGGTCGAGTCGGCTCGAGCCGGTTGCCAGTTCCGTTCGGCCCACCAACAACAGCGGAGTTCGAACAGGAATTCGCGATCTGAGAGGGCCACGGCTATGGTTCGCGTGGCGTCGAAAAAAGGATTGCTGACAACGGGTAAACCGGATTACAGCGCAGATGCCGAGGTACGCGACCCACTGACCGATGTCTGGCTGGTGTTCGCGAACGCGATCCCGAACATGCGGAAGACGGCCACGTACATGTAGAAATACAGGAACGGCACGAGTAGCAGTCCCACAACGGTGATCGCCAGCACGCTCGCAACGATGTTGACGCCGATGGCGACAACCACGGGCATGAGCATCGCTAGCAGGTAATCCATGCTGAGGACGACGGGTTTGATCGTGCCGATGTCGAACGCGGCCCCGATCGAACCTTCGACGGCGTAGTTCGTCAATGCCGCCGGAACGATATACAGGATGATGAACATCAACGGGATGTACGCGAGCAAGGTCATAATTCCGAGTCCAGCGAGTAAGCCACCGCCATCACCACCAAGGAGCGCCCCTCCACTGATGAGCGTCCCCACAATAAGTGAGTACAGAATCGTCGGAACGAGCGCATACACGAACCCGATAATCGAAGCTACGACACCCTTTACCAGAAGGTCACCCCAGTCCTCGAACTCAGGGGGTTCATCTTCTCCTGCGACGGTTTTCTCGAGGACGCGCATCAGGTATCCGCCGACCAGGAACGCCGGAATTAACAGGAACGAGAGAAAACCAAGGACCGTCCCGATGAGTATTCGTCCGATCCAGTCACCGCGTGCTGGGTACGATAAGCCATCTTCTAACATGGTGTAACCACCGGCATCAACACACGCTATTCTTATATATTTAACGTCAGACATATATTCGAAGTGATGTTCCTGAAACGATGATACTAGTGGAGGACGATACTGACACCTACTGAAAATAACCCTGGAACAGTGTAAGCGACGACTTTAGAACGAAGGAGGTCAACGTCGGTCTTAGAACGTACCTGCATATACTCCAGTATAAATAGTGCTATGATACGAAGAGAGTAGTTACGAACAAGTGTGTCAGTGCGTGAGTAAAGATGTCGCTCGAGACCCCTGAAAAACGGGGTGGACTGACCTGTCAGATCTCGTCTGCTTCGGCGAGGTCGTCGAGGTACTCGTGGGCCTGTTCGAGGATTTCGCGTGGGCCATCCTGTGTGACAGTGTTGACCGCCTGTTCGTAATCGCGCCACTGCAGGTCGCGATGTTCTCTCGAGAGCTCCGCGCTTGCCTCGTAGGATTTCGCGACGAACAGGTGAACGGTCTTGTGGATCGTCGTGCCGTTCGCTTCGAAGACGTAACTGTAGTCTTCGCGAAAGCCGTCGAGTAGTCTAAACTGGTCGATACCTGCCTCTTCCTTGATTTCGCGGATAGCCGTCTGCTGTAGTTCTTCATCTCCTTCGACACCGCCCTTCGGAAACTCCCAGTCGCCCGGGCGGCTCTTGAGTAGAAGATACTCGCGCCGGCCCCGCGTATCGCGGAAGAGGATTGCGCCTGCGCTCGTAGCTTCAACTGCCATTACCGCAACTAACAGTCCGGACGTTAAGAGAATATCGGACCGTCCCGACCACAGCAATCTCAGCAGCTTTTTCTGTCGTGGTCGCACACCAATAGACCAACAATGACCTTCGTCACCCGCCTCACACTCCAGAGTGGCGACCGGAACGCCCTCGATAGCATCGTCGACGACATCAAACAGAGCGCAGAAAAGAAAGGTGCAGCGTTGAAAGGTCCACACTCGCATCCACCGGAGGACCATACCGTCCCACAACATCGGCGATTGCACGCCGACGACGACCGAAAGTTCGGTTCCTGGACCTACACCGTGTTTACCCGCGAACTCGAGATTCACGGTCACGACAACCTTGCACGGAACATCGCCTCCCAGAACTTCCCCGATTCCGTCCACATCGAGGCCGAGGTCGAACAGATACACAGCATGGGACGCGGACGGAACTGATACGATTTGCTGTACCCTGTGACGGTTGTCAGCCCGATCCAGCTATCACGCACACACAGCGAGTACTCCAGTTCCTCTCTCTGAGTACGCTCTCAAAACTTGACCCGCGCGAGACGGAGTGAAAGCCGGACGCAATGGAGACAATGGGATTCTTTTAGATCCACCGCAGTCGTTGTGGTATGTACACGTTGCTGTGGCTTGCCGTCCTCGTCGGTGCAGCAACGGCGATAATCTGGTGGGGAAGCATCGCCCTCGAGACCGCCACAGACCGGTTGGCCTTATATTATGGCCTTCCTGCTATCGTACAGGGCTCAATTCTCACCGCCATTGGCTCGAGTTTTCCGGAAATCGCGAGTGTGGTCATCGCCACGCTTCGCTACGGTGAGTTCGAACTCGGCGTCGCCGCAATCGTTGGTTCGGCGCTGTTCAACGTGTTGTTGATTCCAGCGGTGGCAGCGCTCGTCCATCGCGAGACGCTGGAGTCGAATCGCGCGTTGGTCTATCGCGAGGCTCAGTTCTATATCATCGCCGTCGCGACCCTTCTCCTGACGTTCAGTCTGGCGGTCATCTATTTTCCCAGCGACGAGGGACCGCTGTTCGGTGAAATCACGCGGTTGCTCGCGCTGTTTCCGTTAGCGTTGTACGGGCTGTATATTTTCATTCAGTACCAGGAGGCGGCCGACTACCAGGCCGACCTATCCCCACCCGAGATCGACGTACTCAAACAGTGGGCGACGCTGGCGCTGTCTCTCCTGGCCATCCTCGTCGGGGTTGAGATACTCGTCGGTGCGGCCGTCGACCTCGGCATTTACTTCGACACGCCATCGTTCCTGTGGGGGATAACCATCATCGCGGCCGCGACCAGTCTCCCCGACGCGATCATCAGCGTTCGTGCCTCGAGGTCCGGCGATTCCACGATCAGTCTGGCCAACGTCTTCGGGAGTAACATCTTCGACTTGCTCGTCGCCATCCCCGTTGGCATCCTCCTGGCTGGGGCGACGCCGGTCGATTTCGGCGTCGCGGCACCGCTCATGGGCTTTCTCGTGGTTGCAACGATATTCGTGTTCGCGGCGGCCCGAACTGACTTCGAACTCACAAACACGGAAGCCTGGCTACTGATCGGCGTCTACGTGCTGTTTGTCGGCTGGATGCTTCTCGAAAGCACGGGCGTCACGAACGTTCTTCTGTAAATCGCAGTAGGTTTGCCAGACCGCTCAAAGCGCGGACCACACGTCGCTGGTTCCGAATTGATCGGTTTTCGGCACCGGCCTCTTCCGTCTCCACTACTGCTTTTAGTCCCGCCACCAACACCCTCGTATGGACGACGACACACTCGTTTCGTTGCGTCGAGACCTGCACCGCAAACCCGAACCCGCCTGGCGGGAGTTTTACACGACTACCCGCATCGTCGAAGCCCTCGAGGAACTCGAGGCCGACATCGACGAACTGTACGTCGGGCCGGATGCCATCGCCGGCGAGCACCGCCTGGCCGTTCCTGACGAGGCCGAACTCGACGCCTGGTACGAGCGAGCGAGCGCGTACGATATCGACGCCGATGTGCTCGAATCACTCGAGGGAGGGTACACCGGCGCGGTTGCCGTCCTCCACCGGGGCGAAGGACCCACAGTCGGACTTCGCGTGGACATCGATGGCCTTCCACGAGCCGAATCCGAGGGTGCGGGCCACGAACCCGCGGAAATGGGCTTTCGCTCCGAACACGAGGGGGCGATGCACGCCTGCGGGCACGATGCCCACGCGACCATCGGTCTCGGCGTCATCGACGCGATTGCGGATAGCGACTTTTCGGGGACGCTGAAGGTCTTTTTCCAGCCAGCCGAAGAGGTTATCGGGGGCGGCAAGTCGATGGCCGAAAGCGAACACATCGAGGACGTCGACTACCTGCTCGCGATGCACATCGGGCTCGACCATCCGACGGGTGAAATCGTCGCCGGTATCGACGGCTTCCTCGCCGTGGCCCACCTCGAGGCGACCTTCTTCGGCGAACCTTCCCACGCCGGCGCTCGACCCGAAGAGGGACGCAACGCGAACCAGGCGCTCGCGACAGCCGTCCAGAACCTGTACGCGATTCCGCGGCATTCCGAGGGAGAAACGCGAGTCAACGCCGGCGTTATTGAAGGGGGATCCGCAGCAAATATCATCGCCGAAGAAGCGAGACTCGTCGCGGAGGTTCGAGGCGAGACGACGGAACTGATGGAGTACATGCGTGAGAAGGGGACGCGGGTACTCGAGTCCGCTGCCGAGATGCACGAGTGTGAACTCGAGGTCGAACTCGGTGCCGAAGCCCCCAGTGCGACGAGCGACCAGGGACTCGTTTCAATTGTGGCCGACGTCGCCGGCAAAACCGAGGGGGTCGAACGTGTGCTCGAGCGCGATAAACTGGGCGGCAGCGAAGATGCGACCTTCCTGATGGAACGGGTGCAAGAAAACGGCGGCCTGGCGTGTTATATTGGCGTCGGAACGGACCACCCAGGTGGCCATCACACCTCGACGTTCGACGTCGATGAAGCCAGTCTTCGCCACGGTATCGATGTCCTTGCTGGTGCAATCGAGCGTGTAAGCCTCGAGCAGCCGGGCCGGTAACTGTTTGTGCAACCAGACTGGTAACGGGTCGGGTTCTGCAGACCCCACTGGCCCGTTTGTGCAGACGCCTCGTTTCGATGGCCAAGCGTGTCCCTCGAGCGACAGCGAGAGGGGCACGCTCCGGGGGAGGGCAGGGGCCGCACAGACGATGCCCGCGAGCGAACGGTAGCGCGGCGCGAAGCGCCGCGAAGGGACGAACGGGCAGCGCCCGTGAGTCAGTGAGCGAGCGGGCCGACGACTGACGTGGAGTGGCGCGGTGGTCACGGAACGGAAGGAGGAGTGTTCTCGCGAGCAACACGAGTGAGAACTCGGAAGTCACAGTCCGTGAGCGGAGCGAATGGAACCGTCTTCCGTGGCTTTTGGTCGAGCTTTTGCCGAGGGACGCTGCGCTGTGCGGCGAAGCCGTCAGCGCAGCAGACTACAGTGCAAAAGGTCGTGGTTAGTACTTCGGATCCGCGCCAGTCGTCTCGTACACCGATTCCATCAACTCGTCGCGTTCGGCCTGCCACGCCTCGAAGGCCTCGGGACTCGAGGGGTAGTTCTCGTAGTGGGCCATGATCTCGTCGGCCCGGCGTTTGGTCTGATAGAGGTTCCAGATGGTGCCCCAGTGACCGCGACTCTTGAGCAACGCCTCGATTTTGAGTTTCAGACCGATATCGGTGCTGCCCGAATAGAGGGCTTCGGCGAGTTTGTCGCCGGGCATGGCCGCGAGCAGGCCCATGAGGTCATCAACGTCGACGGCCGTCGACAGGATGTTGTAAACGTCGAGGGCGGCGTACCGGCCGCCGTAGTGGTCCATGACGCGTTCGTTGTATCGCCAGAGGGTTTCCTCGTCGAGGGAGCCGTTCTCGAGGCCTTCGATAGCCTGTTCGGCAGCGTACTTGCCGGCGTAGGCGGCACCAGCGATGCCGCCGCCGGTAGTTGGGTTGACGTGGCCTGCGGCGTCACCGACGGCGACAAAGCCGGGGTGGACGGCCGAGTCGTACGGTCGGCGGGTCGGCAGGGCCGCGCCGAGTTTGTCTTCGACGCGCGCGCCGGTGAACTCCGGTCGATTTCGCAGGTCGCGTTTGAGGTCCTCGACGAGTTGCATGGGCTGTTCGGTCATCTGAAAGCCCAGGCCGGCGTTGATCTCAGTCTCGGTGCGAGGGAAATACCAGAGATAGCCTGCGGCACGCTCGGTGGGCTTGAACACGAGTGCGTCGGACCACTCGACCGGTTCGTCGACGTGAACGATTTCCCGGTAGGCCGAACAGAACTGCGAGTAGTTGACGTTGGTGTCGAAGGTGGAGTTCGAGAAGTCGACTTTGTCCTGGAGTACGGACAGCGAGCCAGCACCGTCGATAACGAGGTCGGCTTCGTACGAAAGCGGTGTCCCACGAGACATGGCTTTGACACCCGTCACGCGGCCGTCGTCGGCTTGCACGACGTCCTGGACGACCGTGTCGTAGTGAAAGTCCGCTCCAGCGTCGTCGGCACCCTCGATGATCTTGCGCCCGTACTCCCATCGGTCGATGACGGCGAGTTCGCCGGGAACCGGAATCTCGAGGACGGTATCTTCCTGTGGGATTTCAAAGCGCCCGTGGTCGACGTCGGTGTTCGTGAACGCCGATTGAATCCGGGATTTCGGGATTGCTTCGGGGAAGGCATCGGCCCCCTTCAACGCGTCTCCACAGGCGATATGCCCGGCTTCTTCCTCCGTTTTCCGCTCAATTACGACCACGTCGTAGCCGGCGTTGGCGACGGTGGCAGCCGCATAACATCCTGCCGTACCGGCACCAACGACAACGACGTCAGGCGAAAGATTTCGATCCGCCGTCGTCGACGCCGACTGCTCCATACTGCTCATAACTCGTCTCTGTTCACCCCGTCAAGAAAACGTTTTTCCTGCGTGCCTGCAGATTCGTTCGAATGAGGCCCAATATGTCCTTTCCATCCCAACAAATAGGGAATAAAGAGTTTTACACCCATCTGTCGTAGCCGCGAGCATGACCGAGTACACCGTCGAGTTTGTGGGGACCGGCGAGACCATCACCTGTTCGGACAAAGAAACGATTCTCAGCCGCTGTCTCGAGGAAGGAATCGCCCAGGAGTACTCCTGCCGCGTCGGGATGTGTCTGGCCTGTTCGGCGGAAATTCTCGAGGGAGAGGTCACCCAGCCCGCAGCTCGCGGATTGACCGAAGCCGAGGCAGAAGGGTACGCGTTGACGTGTATGGCTCGCCCGACCAGCGACCTGAAACTCGAGCGCGGCAAGTACCCCCCGAGTATCGAAGGCGACCTCGAGGCCGATTCGGGTTCGGAAACGGCGGCGGCCGACGACTGATACGATTTACTGTCGTCTCTTACCGGTGATTGCCGACCCGGTATGGGCAATCACCAATAAAAAGTTACAGCAGACCGTATGAGTGGTTTGCCAGACCTGAACGGATGCGCAAAACCGATTGCAGGCGTCCGGTTTCACGCTTCAGTTGATATTTGGCAGCGTGCTGAGCTGGTTTGTCGGTGGCAACGCACCCCAGCACACCATTCTCACTCGAGGACATCACCGAACGAGACTCTCGAATCGCTATCCTCGACCGGTAGATAACCGGTGACGGCTGTGCATCGCACACCCATATCCGCGTCATCATCTCATACAGGAGGGCCCTATGTCGGCGTATGTCACGCCCCTCGAGGCGGCACATCCTTGCGCTAGCCGGCGGAACGGTCCTCGGCGGGCTGGCGGGCTGTTTCGGCGACAGCGACGATGGGCTGTACGATAGCGACGAAACAGCCGGCGATACCGACACCGAGGGCGACGGGGCGTCGGCTACTCGGGAGACGACGGCGGACGGTCCCGACGAATCGGCCCTCGAAGAAACCGACATTCCCATCGCAGACGAGCAACTGCCACTCGAGTACCCGCCAGAAACCCTTCGCGAGGAGACCATCAGCGGGGGCGTTCCCAAAGATGGCATTCCCTCGATAGATGATCCGACGTTCGAAGGCGTCGATGACGTTGGAAATCGGCTCGACGACGGCGACCCCGTCTTCGGCCTGGTGATCGATGGCGACGTGCGGGCGTATCCACAATCGGTGCTCGTTTACCACGAAATTGTCAACGACAATGTTGGTACTGAGTCCGTCGCCGTCACCTACTGTCCGCTGACCGGAACGGCGATGGGGTTCGCCAGAAACGGAGTCGAATTCGGCGTTTCCGGTACTCTCGTCAACAGCAATCTGGTCATGTACGACCGGGAAGGTGACAGCCGATGGCCCCAGATGCTCGCCACGGCCATCGATGGTCCGCTCGAGGGCGCGTCGCTCGAGGAAGTTCCCGTTCACTGGTCGACCTGGGGGCAGTGGAAATCGACGCATCCGGAGACGCAGGTTTTGACGACCGACACGGGGTATGCCAGAGACTACAACAGCGACCCGTACGGTGCGTACAACCCGGCCGGCGGCTACTACCGGGAAGACTCGCCGACGATGTTCACCCCGCTTTCGACCGACGAGCGCCTGCTGAACAAACGGATGGTTCTCGGTGCCCGCCCAGCGGATGGGGCGCTCGCGTTCGACCTCGAGAGGCTGGCAGACGAGGGAGTGCTCTCGTCAGCATCGGTCACCGACCGCGAGGAGACGTACCTCGCCGTCTACGACGACCGGATCGGCGCTGGCCACCTGTATCGAAGCGATAGCGATACCTACGAATACGATGGCGACACGGGTACCGTCGTCACGGCAGATGCAACGGCGTACGAACCGGACGAACTACCACTCGAGTCCGTCTACGCGTTCGACGCGATGTGGTTCGCCTGGGCCGGCTTCTATCCGAGTACGGCGCTGATAGACTAACGCGATGTCACCGCAACACCCTCACCGAAAACGGCTCCGACGCCGGGTCGTCCATCCGCTGCGGCGAACGACGCGTGCCATCGGCTTTACCGTCCGTCGCTGGGACGGATTTGTGGTCACCGTGGTCGCCGCCGGCGTATACTTGCTCTCGTATCTGTGGGCCACCGACCACCTGCAGTTTCGAGCGACGGCTGGATTCGACTGGCTGGTCGTGAACGACCCGGCCGCACGGATGCTCGAGCGACGTGGTCCCCTCTCGTTCGAACCGGTCGCCTTTCTCGAGTTCGGCATTGGAAGCCTGCTGTTCTCGCCGATAGATGCTGCAATCGGCACGTTGCTGGCCACGTTAGTCGGGCTGAATCTCGCGCTCGCATATCTGGCACTGGTGCAACCGAAAGCCTGCGGCATCGGAGCCGGTGCCGGGGCTGCTGCCTCCGTTCCCGCCTTGCTTTCGGGCTCGGTCTGTTGTGCGCCGATGATTCTGCTCGTCCTCGGTATCCAGGCCAGTGGCACCCTGCTGACCGTCATCCCCTGGCTGCTTCCCGTCGGGGTTGCGTTGCTCGCCGGAAGCTTACTTTACGTGTCGGGACTCGTGGACCTCTCGAGCGGTCGGTCCGATGCGGCGACGTGAATAGTCGAGAGCGCTCTATCAGGGACGACAGCATGAAAATTCGAACGATGTCAAACGGCAGGAGAACGCTGTGATCCATCTCAGCGGGATTTTGGAAGGCTCGAACCGTTCGTGGCGAAATATTTCCGCGTCCCTGAGAGTTCCGGTCATACGGATCACTGATGTCGCTGACCGGTGATCGTCGACTCGGTAGGAAAATCACTGGTCAACAGGTACCGGCAAAAATACAGTAAATCGTCTCAGTCGATAAAGTCGATATCCTGGCCCTGTGGCTGGACAGTTTCGCCATCTGGCCGACCGTAGATCTGTGGGGATTCGACGCCTGTGACGACGATCATCGTCCGCATGCGGCCCTCGAGGGACTCGTCGATGGAGGTTCCCCAGATGATGCGGGCGTCGGGGTCGATGCGGTCGTAGATCTCTTCGACGACGCCTTCGGCCTCCTCGATGGACATGTCGTTGCCACCGGTGACGTTGACCAGCGCGGAGCTGGCACCGGAGATGTCGACGTCGAGCAGCGGGCTGCGAAGGGCCGTTTTGACCGAGTCTTCGGCTTTGGCCTCCGAATCTGACTCCCCGAGGCCGATCATGGCGACGCCACCCCGTTCCATGACGGTTCGAACGTCGGCGAAGTCCAGGTTGACGAGGCCGGGTTTCGTGATGAGTTCGGTAATGCCTTTGACCGAGCGCATCAGCACTTCATCGCTGACTTTGAACGCCTGGCGGACGGGCAGTTTTCCGACCGAATCGAGGAGTCGGTCGTTTGGGACGACGATGACGGTATCCGAAACGTCGCGAAGTCGCTCGAGGCCGGCTTCAGCGTTCGTCCGTCGAACCTCGCCCTCGGCGGTAAACGGCGTCGTGACGATAGAGATCGTCAGCGCGCCGGATTCTCTGGCGGCTTTCGCGACCACGGGGGCCGAACCGGTTCCCGTTCCACCACCGAGACCGGCGGTGACGAACACCATATCCGAGCCATCGATGGCGTCGTAGATGTCCTGTTGGCTCTCGAGGGCAGCCTCCTCACCGACCTGTGGCAGCGAGCCAGCACCACGGCCGGAGGTTTTCTGTTCGCCCATCAGGATTTTGGTGTCGGCCTCGATTTCGACCAGGTGCTGGACGTCCGTGTTCGCGGCGACCAGTTTCGCCCCGTGGATACCCTCCTCGTTCATTCGGTCGACGGTGTTGCCGCCCGCGCCCCCGCAGCCGACGACGGTAATATCGGTTTGAAGGTCGTCGAGTACCTCGAGCAGTTCCTCGTCTGTCATCGTGCCAGTCCCGCCGCCTTGCTCGGCCGGGTCCGACTCGGCCGGCTCCTGGAACGACCCAGAATCACCCGATTCGGCCTCGTCGATGGCATCTTCGACAATGGAGTCCATTCTTGCCCGTTTCTTACAGATGGAGTATTATTATCTTTCCCCCATAAGTCAGACGGGCGTCAGACAATGGTTGGTTAGGAATCATATCTAGTTTTATCACTTCCCAAAATAAGAGAGAAGAGTAAGGTAGAAACTGATTATATCTGTATAAGAATGTGTTACCAAAAATCCGTTCGACCTCTCGAGTCACCACGAAACGGTCGTCGTTTCGGTGCGGTGGACAGCGCTCGATTCGACCAGCGTTCCGTCGATCGTGACGTCATCGCCGTCGGCGAGTTGGCCGAACGCCGGGCCTTCCGGCACGCCGGCCGCTCGAGCCAGTTCCGGATCGAACACCCGTTGCTCGAGGGTAACGGTTTCCTCGGTCATCGTAACCCGTTCGTACTCGCGCTCGAGGAGCGTACAGATGGCCCGAACGATTCGCTCGAGGTGTGACCTGGGCGTCCCATCGGCTGCATCTGGGTCATCCCCTGGCAGTGCTGCACGGTCACCGATGCGACTGCCCCCGTTTCGGGTTTCGAAGGCGACCGCGTGGTCGGCAACGGCGTCCCACACCGCCTGGGAATCGACGAGTTCGGCCGCCGCGAACAGTTCGCTCGGCAGCGAGACGACCGAAAACGCGTCCGCTTCGATGTCGCCGAACCGGACACCGTCGTCGATCGGTCCGAGTCGCGTTTCGATTGACTCGACGAGATCCAGCGGTCGGTCACCGACCGCGCGGAGCCAGGTTTCGCTCACGATCGAATAGCCCCTTCCCTCGAGAAGTGTCTCGATTTCCGGCCAGTCGCCGTCGATTACGGCGTAGGACGTCTCGCTGGCTTCGAACAGTACCTCGAACACTCCCGGGTGGTCGGCCGGGTCACCCATCGCCTCGAGGGCCCAGTCGGCAGCAACGTGGCCGACGGCCCAGGGCGTCTCCCGAACGATGCGTTCGAAACGGGGGACGTAATGGTTGCCCCCGAAACCGACGACCTGCTGGGAGCCGTGGGCGGGAACGCCACGCAGGTCGAGGATTGCGTTCGCGACTGCCCGGGCACCCGCCGGGTCGTCCCACTGCTCGTCGTCGCTACCGAGTTCGGCGAACAGCGACGGACAGCCCACGTCGGTGGGGCCGTGATGGGTACACTCGAGGCCAGTGTCGTATCCGTCGGGCACATACCGGTCGAACGCCTCGAGGAGAGCGCTGAGCGCGTTGGGTGCGGCCTCAGCCACGGCGTAATCCGCCCCGCCGAACTCGGCAGGACCGACGTTGCCGGTGCAGTGAGCAGTCAACAGCGGCCCGGTGTTGCCCGAGTGGCGGGAGGCAAACACTAGCAGTTCGGGGTCCTCGGAGAAAGCGTCGACGGGCGACTCGAGGTGAAGATGGAGGTCGTCGAACGACCGAAGTTCAGCACCCTCGGTTACGTAGTAGGTGCCGCCGCCATCGGCGTTGAGGCGGGTGTCATCGACGCGTCGCTCCCACTCGGTCAGTTCGCGCAAGTGCCGACAGATGTGACTCGAGGCACGGTCGGCACGACTTTCGACGATGGCGATCACGGTGAGTACTGTGCGGTGGGTCACTGAATAGGCTCCGTTTTCGAGCAAGGGGCCTCGGATGTGAGAGAGCGCTTAGTACTTCATTAGTTCAGCCGTGACGAACCACTCAGTGGCTTCCCAAACCTGAACGGATGAGTGAAAAACCGGTTACAGGCGTCCGGTTTCACACATCGGTCGACGTTTGGGAGGGTACTCAGGTGAACAGGAGCCACATGAACACGCCGTAGGCGACGAGCAATATTGCCCCATCGAGACGCGATAGCCGGCGTCCGTAGCCCATCATCCCGACCAGCAGTACCGTGAATCCGACGACCAGCGGTAATTCGAAGCGGAGTACGGCGGGCGAGACCGAAATCGGCACGACAAGCGCAAGCAAGCCGAGAACCGCCAGAATGTTGTAAATGTTCGAGCCGATCACGTTGCCGATGACGAACCCGGTTTCGCCACGGGCAGCACCCACAGCCGAGGCAGCGAGTTCGGGCAGCGACGTCCCGATAGCCAGAACAGTTAGTCCGACCACGAACTCGGGAACGTCGAACGCGAGCAACAGCGACGACCCACCCGAAACCAGCCACCTGGAGCCGATCACGAGAGCGATCAGACCACCGATAACGAGGCCAGCATCTCGCCACTCGAGGCCGCCGGGTGTTTCGACGTTCGTCTCGAGCGTTGCCGGGTCCGCATTGACGTAGTAAAGGATGTACCCCGTGAATCCGGCGAGGACGACGAGCAAAAACGCCCCCTCGAGTCGACCGATCACCCCGTCGAGCGCGACGAGCGGCAACAGGACGGCGGCGAGCACCATGAACGGTACGTGTCGTCGCATCACTCGTTCGCTGATCGTCAGGGGATGAATCACTGCGGCGACGCCGAGTACCAGCCCGATGTTGGCGATGTTCGACCCAACAATGGTGCCGAGACCCACGTCAGCCGACACGTCCAGCGCACCGAGTATCGCCACGAACAGTTCCGGCGAGGTAGTGGCGAACGCCACGACTGTCACACCGACGGTCGCCGAGCGCAGTCCAAGTCCGAGCGCCAGTCGGCCAGCACCCTTGACCAGCAACTCAGCACCGATGAACAGGGCGGCGATGCCCGCTGCCAATAACAGTAGATACAGACCGAGGCCCTCGAGCATAGGATAGCCAGCCCTTGTTCTGTGTTGGGTTTAAAAAATCCGATTGCTGCCGATATGTCCGTACCGATTGGTGGATCATTCATGCGTGATGAGAGACGACAGCGATGCTGTCCGTCGTTGCTGCCGGAGACACATTCGTTATACGTCGGGACTGACTGGTGGCGAGTACCATGCACGTCTTCGGCCTCCTCGGCAATCCTGTCGGCCACTCGCTCTCACCACCGATGCACGAAGCGGCCTACGACGCCCTCGACCTCGAGGCTCGCTACGTCACGTTCGAACCCGAGAACGACCGGGCCACCCTCGAGCGAGCGCTCGAGGGTGCGGACGCGCTCGGCATCGCCGGGCTTAACGTCACGATTCCGTTCAAACAGGATGTCTGTGCCATCGTCGACGCCGACCCCCTCGCGACCCGAATCGGGGCGGTGAACACCGTCGATTTTTCAGGTGAGCAGCCGACCGGCCACAACACGGACGCTATCGGTGCAATTCGCGCCTTGCGCGACCACGACGTCACACTCGAGGGGGCCACAGCCGTGGTCGTCGGTGCAGGCGGTGCCGGCCGAGCCATCGCGTTCGGGCTTGCTGACGAAGGCGCGCGGGTCACCATCGCCAACCGAACCGTCTCGAAGGCGACAGCCCTCGCCGACGCCGTCCCCGGTGCGACCGGCGGTGGCCTCGAGTCCCTTCCCGAGGTTCTCGCGGAAGCGGACCTCCTCGTCAATGCGACGAGCGTCGGGATGGAATCGGACGAGACGCCCGTTCCCGCCGACGCGTTACACGGCGACCTGGCAGTGATGGACGCCGTCTATCGGCCACTCGAAACCCGCTTGCTTCGAGATGCCGCCGCTGTCGGCGCCACGACCGTCGACGGCGCCTGGATGTTGCTGTATCAGGGTGTCGAAGCCCTCGAGCGCTGGACGGGCCGGGACGCACCAGTCGACGTGATGAACGATGCCTTGCGCGCCCGACTGTAGCGCCGCAGCCACGCTCTTTTGTTGCACCTGACTATCCACAATATCGCGCAGGATGGTGACCCCGGACCACTGATTGTAGCCTCCGGACCACTGATTGTATCAGACGACTTTAAGTATTGTTGGCAACTACGACCGACCAATGGGACTCCTGCAGAAACTCAAATCACTGCTCGGGTTGGGCAGTCGCGACACCGATTCGCGCCAGCGCGATGGCCGCGACATCGGCGTGACTGTCGAGCGCGAACGCGACGAAACCGACGCCGACCTCGATGACGCCGCTGCGGCCGGGACGGACGCCTCGAGTTCGACCGGCGCGATGACTGACGTACCGGACGAACCGGCCCAGGCTGCCGAACCCGCGGAGGCCGCGGGTCCGACCGATCCTGACGAATCACAGGTGGCCCCGGCGGAGATAGAAACAATTGACGAAACCGTAGACGTTGGCGATGAAGACGCTGCTGAGGAGGACGAAGATGACGATGCGGAAGGTGCAGCCGACGACGAAGATGTCGACGTTGGCGATGAAGACGATTCAGATGACGAGGCGGACGATGCGGAAGGTGCAGCCGACGACGAAGATGTCGACGTTGGCGATGAAGACGATTCAGATGACGAGACGGACGATGCGGAAGGTGCAGCCGACGACGAAGATGTCGACGTTGACGATGAAGACGATGCAGATGCCGAAGGTGCCGACGAGGAGGACGCTGACACGGAAACAGCCTCGAGTGACGGCGAAGACGAATCGAACGAGACTTCAGAGGACTCGAGCGAGGAGCAAAGCGAACCCGTAAACGTCATCAAGGGGATTGGACCGGCCTACGCCGACCGCCTCGAGGGAGCCGGCGTGGGGACTGTCGCGGATCTGGCGGCCGCAGACGCGGATAGCCTCTCAGAAGAGACGGATATCTCTACCAAACGATTACAGGGCTGGATTGACCGCGCAAGCGTTCGCTAGAAAGCGTCTTTTCTCTCGAGCATCGCTATTCGTCAGTCTCACTGTCTGATTCGCTATCGCTCGCCCAGCTATAGCCGTGTTCTTCGCCCCAGCCGTCGATGACCCGGTACGAACCCTGGTTGGGCATTTCGCCATCGAAGACCACGCGGACGAGTAGCCCCAGATTCGGGATGTGATCGGTACAGACCTCGTCGTCGCTCGAGGTGTCGACCGCTCGAGCGACCAGGTCGATACCATCCTCGTCGCTCGTTTCGATTGACTCTACGAGGAGTTCATAACAGCCGTTGGTCCCCTGGGTCTCGAGGGCGGCAAGGAGGTCGGCGTCGAAATCCGTATCCTCGATGAGTTCGTCGATCTGGTCATTACCGATGTCCGTGAAGTACTGCTCCGCGTCGTCGCGTCCGCGGAATCGTTCTATCGAGGTCTCGTCGTCCGTTGCGTTATACGAGGCTGTGCTGTAATCGGCAATGGAGCCACTGGTGTGGGTCTCCGTATCATCATCCGTCGAATCTGATTCTTCGTCATTGCCGTCATCTGTGGTATCCTCAGCAGTGTCATCGCCCTCGTCAGACTGGTCGTCGCCAGTATCGTCCCCCGATCCGTTGTCGTCAGTGTCATCGGAATCGTCATCGTCGTCAGTACCTGCTGCAGGGTTCGGACTATCGCCGAGACAGCCCGCAAGTACTGCTGCGGTGCCGGTTCCGACGCCGAGCAACACACGCCGTCGAGTTTGCTTCATACACCCTCTTTGTGATGCCAAACGGGTATAAATCACGATAGCTAAAAGAAGTATTTTAGTAAACCAGGTGGGGGCGGGGGTCCCACCCGATTGAGAGACATGAGCGTACTCGAAGCGGGGGCGAGTCCGATCCGAGACATCCGGGCACGAACGCACAGCACTCGACAGGGTCGTGGTAACCGAGCGTACACCCGACGGGGGTTCAACGCCCCGCACGTCGAGCGATGACTGCAACGAGTTTTGTTATAGACTGCCTCGAGAGATAATAGCCCATGCCAAACCTCGACAGGATTGAGATACGCCCGTGTTAGCACCCACCTACCCGACGGTTTCGAGGGATGGGCTGGCCGTGGAACGATGATCCTGCCACTGGCCGGACTGCGCTCTCGAGTTAGGCTAACGTGCGTTCGACGTACTCGAGGATGTTGTCCGACTCGGCCATCGTGACGCCATGCTCGTCGTCGACGAGGACGGGGACGCCACGTTGCCCGGAGACGCGTTTGACTTCGTCACGGTCGGAATGCAGGGCGTCAGTCCAGACCGATTCGTACTCCACCTCGGCTTCCTGGAGCGCTTCAGCGACTTTGATACAGAACGGGCAGTCCTCGAGTTCGTACAACGTAATGGACATAGAAGGCCGTTAGAACGCCAGTACAAAAGTAGCAGCGGTGGCGGCGGGCCCCGCTGGTTTTCACCGTCGACTCAGACAGACGCGCGTATGACTGGCGTACAGGCCGGATGCCGGGCCAAACAGGTTATACAGGGCCATCGTAGTCGAGGGTATGGAAAAACAGGCACACGCACCCACTCGAGTTGGCATCGTCGGCCTCGGCTATATCGGCACCGTGGTCGGCGAAGGATTCGTCCAGCATCCGGACGGCGACGTCGTTGCAGTCTGTGACGTCGATACAGATCGTCTCGACACCGTTGGCGACCGATTTTCGATAGCGTCAACACACCGTTATCGAAAGTACGAATCCATGCTCGAGGACGCCCCACTCGACGCTGTACTCGTCGGAACGCCCCACACCGTTCACTACGAGCAGGTGGTAGCCGCCATGGACCGCGGGCTGGCCGTCTACTGCGACAAGCCACTGGCCGTCGACCTCGAGCACGCGAAAGCCCTCGTCGCTCGCGATGCGCACGCGGACGAACCGACCCTGATGGTCGGCTATCAGCGCCACCTGCAGGCGGCGTTTCGACACGCCAGGGCACGCTATCGTGACCGAGAGCCGACGTGGGTGGCCGCCTCGATAACCCAGGACTGGGTCGCCGACTCCGCAGGGACCTGGCGACTCGAGCCCTCGTTATCGGGCGGTGGCTTTCTTGCCGATACGGGCAGCCACGTCCTCGATGGCGTTTGCTGGACGACCGGCCTCGAACCCGAATCCGTCCGTGCCTCGATGGACTTCCACGACGACGAGCAACGAATCGACCGACGTGCACATCTCGACGTTCGCTTTGCCAACGGCGCGACCGGGACGTTTTCATTTCTCGGCGACGCGCCGGCCGTCAGAGAACACATCCACATCTGGGACGACGAGGGGGCGGTGTATCTCGAGGGCAAAGAGTGGGGCTCAAGACGGATGTTCGAAATCGAGCGCGATAGCGGCGAGCACCACCCCTACATCGACCCGCGAGCCGAGCAATCTCGAGCCGCTGCGTTCCTCGAGACCGTTCGAGAGGGAACCGAGCCACCGGCGACTGCCCGGGATGCCCTCACCGTAACGGCGCTCACCCAGGCGGCCTATGAGTCCGCTCGAGCGGGTGAACGGATCGATGTCGACCTCGAAGTGTAACCAGCCAAAGCAGAGCGTTTCCAACAAAATATGCTGCTGGTCGTTTCGTCGAACCCACCGAGAAATGGGACCTTTCACTCGAGTAACTGCCGTCTGACCGACTCCTCGAGGCTGCTGACGAAGGCTGGAGTTTCGAAAACACGACCGCCGACAGTCACTCACTACTCGAGATACCGAGACATTGCCTCGAGAGTACCCGCTGGATAACTACGACGGATAGCAGTGTGTCGGCCGATATGATCGAGTGTTCCAACTGTGAAACGGCGCAGTTCCTGCAGATCACCCAGAGCCGCGTATACTTCGCCGACGGCGAACTGATCAACGAGATTATGGAAACCTACCAGTGTACCCTGTGTGATAGCACCGGGAAGTACATCTACTCAAACGGGTCGGAAAAACCCCGCGTTGACGGAGACATCGAAGTGACCACGGAACGACCAAAGTTCGCGTGACCGTCGACACGTACCGGTCACACAGCCGCCGACTGGCCGCCATCTTCACAGCCACCAACGAACCGCCATCCAAACACTCACGACGCTCCCAGACGAGCACTCGAGCGTGCGCCCCAGTTCGAACGTCACGGTTCGTGGCCTCGAGGTCGACGACGAAACCCGGTGTGCCCATTGGGCAAGCGAACGGGACATCGTCGCACTTCGATTTGGCTGCTGTGAAACTTTCTACCCCTGTTTTCAGTGTCACGACGCAGTTGCCGATCACGACCCGGAGCCGTGGCCACTCGAGCGATTCGACGAACCCGCGGTCTACTGTGGCGTCTGTGACTCGACGCTGACGGTCAACGCATATCTCGGGGCCGAGAACGTCTGCCCGACGTGTGACGCTGAATTCAATCCCGGCTGTCGCGACCACTACGACCGGTACTTCGAGCGGCCACCGGGTGGCTTCGATGCCCTGACTGGGGCGGATGCCGACACCGACTGATAGTTCGTTATCGTCTCACCCGTCAGTGACGGACTGAGCTGTTCCTTACCGGAATACAGTGACACCAATCCCCCTGAGTCCCCTCCCAAACGTCGACTCATGCGTGAAATCGAACGCAACCGCATGATTTCACGCACCGGTTAAGGTTTGGGAAGCCATGATACGGTTTACTATAGTTTCTTACCGGTGATTGCCGACCTATGGGCAATCACCAGTAAAAAGTTACAGCAAACCGTATGAGTCGGTCACTCAGTGCTCGCGTCGGTGGGCCAATCAGCAGGTATTTTTGCGTGCAGGCGTCGGTATGGTGTATGGACGCGGCGCTCGGACCACCATCGGCGATGGCTGAGAAACGCGACGAACTCACGCCGATGATGGCCCAGTATCACGACCTCTGTGCGACCTACGACGACGCCATCGTGCTCTTTCAGGTGGGTGATTTCTACGAGACCTTCTGTGGCGCAGCCGAAACGACCGCTCGCTTGCTCGAGTTGACGCTCACCAGCCGGGAGGATTCGACCGGCGAGTATCCGATGACTGGAGTTCCTGTCGACAGCGCCGCCTCGTACATCGAATCGCTGCTCGAGGCGGGCTTCCGCGTGGCGATAGCCGACCAGATCGAAGAGCCGGGCGAATCGGCCGGCGTCGTCGAACGTGCGGTTACCCGCGTGATCACTCCGGGAACGATCACCGAAGACGAACTGCTTTCGGCCGACGACAACAACTTCGTAGCCGCGCTGACGGCGGAGAATGGCCGAATCGGCCTCGCATTGCTCGACGTCTCCACGGGCGACTTCCTCGTAACCAGTGCGACCAACCGCAACCGAATTGCCGACGAAATCAGCCGATTCCGTCCGACCGAGATCATCCTTGGCCCCAACGCCCCATCGTCGCTCACGCCGGACGCCTGCATGGTGACCCCGTTCGATGAGGGGGCCTTCGCTCACGAGGCAGCGACTGATGTACTCACGTCGTACTTCGGATCACCGGAGTCGCTGGTCAGCAGCGACGTCGAAATCCGAGCCTGCGGCGCGTTGTTGACCTATGCCGAGTACGTTCGAGGCGGCGTCGATGTGACGGAGAGCGACTCGGCTACCGGAACCGAAGCCGACACCGGTAGCGAACGAACGCGCCTCGAGTATCTGACCAGATTGCGTCGCTACGATCCGCAGGAGTACCTGCTTCTCGACGCCGTCGCCGTCCGAAGCCTCGAGTTGTTCGAACCGCGAACCGTCCGCGGCCAGGACGAAGCAACCCTGATCGGCGTCCTCGACGAGACCGCAAGCGCACTCGGTGGCCGCCGCCTTCGAGACTGGCTCCGGAGACCGTTGCTCGACGCCGACCGAATCGAGGCTCGACTCGAGGCCGTCGACGAACTCACACACGATCCGCGCCGACGCAATACGATACAGGAATCGATGCGCGCCGTGTACGATCTCGAGCGGCTGATCGGGCGCATCTCGCGAGAGCGGGCGAACGCTCGCGATCTGCGTTCGCTGCACGACACGCTCGCGGTCGTTCCCGACGTTCGGGACGCGCTCGAGGGCGTCGAGGCCGATCGACTCCAGACGATTCTCGAGGCACTGGACCCGCTGGAAGACGTTCGAGAGTGCATCGAACGATCTATCGTGGCCGATCCGCCCCACGAAATCACCGAGGGCGGTATCATCGCTGACGGCTACGACGACACACTCGATGAACTGCGAGCGACCAAACGGGACGGGAAACAGTGGATCGACGACCTCGAGGCCCGCGAACGGGAGCGAACCGGAGTTAGCTCACTCAAAGTCGGTCACAACTCGGTGCATGGCTACTACATCGAGGTAACGAACCCGAACCTCGACGCCGTGCCCGAGGAGTATCAGCGCCGACAGACGCTCAAACGAGCCGAGCGCTTCGTCACACCCGACCTCAAATCGCGAGAGGACGAAATCGTCGGTGCGACCCACCGGGCGGACGAACGGGAGTACGATCTGTTCTGTACCGTGCGCGAAACCGTTGGGAGCGAGGTCGAACGCGTGCAGGACCTGGCGGACGCGCTTGCCGCCCTCGATGCGCTTTGCTCGCTGGCAACCGTCGCCGCCGAGCGCGAGTACTGCAAGCCGACGATACTCGAGCGCGATAGGTCGAACGATGGGAGCAGCCACCTCGAGATCGAGGCCGGACGCCATCCGGTCGTCGAACGAACCCAGTCGTCGTTCGTTCCAAACGACGCGGTCTTCGATTCGGACACGCGACTCTCGATCATCACCGGCCCGAATATGTCCGGTAAGTCGACGTACATGCGCCAGGTGGCACAGATCACCCTTCTGGCCCAGATGGGGAGTTTCGTCCCCGCCGAACGCGTTCGACTAACGCCGTTCGACCGGATCTTTACCCGCGTCGGTGCCAGCGACGACATCGCTGGCGGTCGCTCGACGTTCATGATCGAGATGGAAGAGCTCTCGACGGTGTTGCGTGAAGCCGACGAGCAGTCACTCGTGCTGTTAGACGAAGTGGGACGCGGGACCTCGACGGCGGACGGTCTCGCCATCGCTCAGGCGATTACCGAGCACATCCACGACGAAATCGGGGCGATTGCACTCTTTGCAACCCACCATCACCCCCTGACGGAACTGGCGTCCGAACTCGAGGCTGCCGAAACGTTCCAGTTCGAGGCGACCGATGTCGACGGGGAAATCGAGTTCAACCACAGCCTCAAACGGGGGACTGCCGACGGCTCTTACGGCGTCGAGGTAGCAACGGCCGCGGGCGTCCCCGAACCGGTACTCGAGCGCTCGCAGGAACTGGCCGGAACTGGGACAGACAACGAGCGAAATGAGGAGGCAGGCGACGGCGAGCGACTCGTCGATTCTCAGGTCGTCGGGACGCGGATGAGTTCGGATGGCGGCGACGACCCGACAGACGTGGCTGCTGAACTCCGAGCGCTCGACCTGGCACACCTGACGCCCGTGGAAGCGTTGACCGAACTCGACCGGCTCAAACGGCTCCTCGAGGAGTGACGACGTACAGGAAATCGTGAGCTTTGTTGAAATCTCGACCTCAATGATAGGTTTCGGCAGTCGTGATGAATACACAGTGCGAATCGGTCACCGATTGCCCCTCGGTTAACCCGTGCAAATTCGTCACCAGTCGCCGCTATGTAACTGAGCCATGTAGGAATAAGAGTGATCTAGCGATGTCACCACACGCCACCGGTTGCCAGAGAGAACCGACCGATCACCGCAGAAAGATGGCGATCACGCCAGAGTACAAGGAACTGGTCGCGGAGGCTGAAGCCGTCGTCGAGGCGTACTCACCCGAGGAGGCGGTCGAGCTGACCGACGAAGACGGCGTCCACTTCGTCGACGTTCGTGAGATATACGAGTTGGCCGCGGGCATGGTTCGCGGAGGGATTCACGC
This sequence comes from Natronosalvus hydrolyticus, assembly GCA_025517525.1. Taxonomy (GTDB): domain Archaea; phylum Halobacteriota; class Halobacteria; order Halobacteriales; family Natrialbaceae; genus Natronosalvus; species Natronosalvus hydrolyticus. Next base: position 357,653 of record JAOPJZ010000001.1, on the reverse strand, counting down.
GCCGATGGGGCGGCTGGAGACCCATCTGGATCCCAACAGTCCCCATTACAAGGATAAATTCGACAATGCAGCGGAACTCGTGTTCTACTGTGCCACCGGGTCACGGTCGGCGCTCGCCGCGCGGCGAGCACAGCAATTGGGCCTCGAACGCGTCGCACACCTGGAGGGTGGCTTCTCGGCATGGGTGGTCACAGGAGGACCAACACAGGTGTTCGACGCCCCGGAACGCACCTAAACCATGGAACAAAACGCCCCATCGTGCTGAACCCATCCTCTATAGTCAGCAGCCAACGCTTGTCGTCTACCGAGCATATCAACAGAGTCAATTGGGATTCATTTCGAGAGCTCGAGACGAAAAGGGACGTTTCATACAGTCTACTGTAACTTTTTTACCGGTGATTGCCCACACCGGGTCGGCAATCACCGGTAAGAGACGACAGGAAACCGTCTCACTCGGAGTCGTCATTTCCCGTGTCCTGGCTTGGCGGCGGACCGTTGATTCGATTGTTCCGCCGGCCGCCGGATCCGCCGCCTTGTGCGACGTCGGTATCGGCTAGCTGTGCCCGGGGTTCGAGATTGCCGTAGGCTTCACCGAAGACGTTGAGCCCGGCTTTGAACACAGCCAGGAGAACGGGGCCGAGGAACAGACCCATGATGCCGAGCAGGTAGATACCGCCGATGACGCCGATCAGGACGACAGCCGGATGGAGTCCGGAACTTCGGTCGACGAAAATCGCCCGTAGGTAGTTGTCGACGACTGAAAGGACGGCGAGGCCGTACAACAGCAAGACGAGAGCGAGCGTCGGTTCGCCAATCGCAGCCAGATAGCCCACTGCTGGGCCCCAGACGAACCAGACGCCGATGGCCGGGAGGAACGAGACGATGATCATCACCATCGTCCAGAAGGCGACGTTGGAGATGCCGACCAGCCAGAGGCCGAAGCCGCCGAGTATCCCTTCGACGACGGCGACCAGCACGTGGCTCTTGATGACCGCCCAGGTGACGTTGTTGACCTCGTCGAAGAGCTCGTCCCGAATGGTTGGCTCGAGCGGGGCGATCTCGCCGAGCCAGGCAACGAACGTGTCGCCGTCGACCAGCAAGTAATACAGCAAGAAGACCAGAACCAGCAAGCCAATCCCCATTTCGATACCCAGATTCAACAGGCGCAAGGACTCTCCGACCACGATATCGATCACGTCGGTGAGGACTTCGGTCTCGATTTCCGAGAGTATCTGTTCCTCGATGGAAGCGACCGTGTCGTCGTCGAGCCCGATTTCACGAGCGAACGCCTGCAGTTCTTCGACCGCTTCCGGCCCGTCAAACGATCTGAGATACGCGACGACGGTCTGTAACACCACGATAGAAAACACGGCGAGCGGAACGACAGCGGCTACCAGCGCAAATGCCGTCAGGCCGAACGCGACTATTTTCGACTGGAGGCGGCCCGATATCGGAGTCGACTCGAGGCGCCGTTCGAGACGTTTCTGTGTCGGAAAGAGGATGAACGCGAGCAACCCCGCAGCCATGACGTACGGAAACAGCGGTAACACCATCAGCGCCGCAATGTACCCGAAAACCGCCAGCATAAACACGAAAAACGCGGTTCGTACGTCCATGCACAGACCTGTTTGGAAACCACAATAAATGTTGACGTTCCGATTGACAGCTGATCTGACAACACTGTCACTCGCTCGAGTGATTGAGTTCGGTGTCGTGGTGGCGACAAACCGGGATGGTCGCTGGCCGAAAAACAGTTACACAATCCTGAGGGGGGCTCGAGTTCCCGCACCGTCGAAAACTCGCGCCTGCAGGGAATGGTGTGACGATCGTCTCCCGCAATCGCCTAGCGACGGTGTCCAACCCAAAGTGGCTCACTTTTGTGACCCGGTCCCCAATCGCCACCCATGGAGAAGACGCTGGATGCGTACTTCGGGCGCGAGTCGCGAACCGACCGGCCGGCACTCGAGGACGCGACCGGGCGACAGTTCGACGCCCATTGGCTGCGGACGACGGCGTGGAAAGCCGGCAACTTCCTGCGCCATACCGGCGTTAGACGGGACGTTACCGTTGGAATCGCCGGGAGCGGTCCGCTACCGACAGTCGCGTTTTTCGGGACGGCACTGCTCGAGGGAACGACCTGTTTCGACCCGCCACGGGACGAGGCGCTCGAGTCCGTCCGAACGCTCGTGGCCCCAACTGCGGACCTCGAGACGTATGCGACGTATCCGGGGCTCCAGCGTATTGGCTACGGTGACAATCCGGATGAGCCGGCAGCCAGACACCTCGAGAGCGGTCTGTGGAGTGAGAACCCGTCATTCCCGCCGGTGGATATCGCTCCCGACACGCCGCTCCTGGTTGACCCACCGAGCCTGACTGCGAGTGAGGCCACGGTGTACAGCCACCAGCGTGTGCTCGCGGCGGCGAACTCGCTGGTCGAACGATGGGGGGTCGAAACGGGCGATCGAATCGCCCTGGAACCATCGCTCGAGGACCCGCGGGCAGTAACTGCTGGGCTCATCGCGCCGCTCCTGGCCGACGCCGTCACGGTCTTTCCAGGAGCGGAAACCGAAGGGGTCGACCTACTCATCGTGGATGGAGATTCTGGGTCTGGTGGGGACACGAGCGAGGAATCCACTCCCGGCAATCATCGAACGAAACCGGTCGGTTCGCTCGAGGCCGACCGCCGGGTATCGGTCGGTTCGGTCCATCTGGAACCGCAAAAGCGTTAGGCCGGCGCTGCCTTGTGCCGAGCATGAACGACCCGCGCGTCATCACCGACGAACAGGCGTTCGTCGACCTCGTCGATTCGGTCGATCCCACCGTCGCCGGCAATGCTCAAGGCCCGGCGACAGGGGCGACCGACGAGACACCGATGATGGCCGCGATTCGAATTCCCGTCGAAGTCCGGGTATCCGTCGAGGATCCGTTCGTGGCCTACAAACGGGTTCGGGACGGGGCGAACGGCGTCTTTCTCGAGACGACCGGCGGACAATCCGGCTGGGGCTATTTCGGTGTGGACCCGGTCGAGACACTGACCGTCAATCAGGCAGCCCGTTGTCGCAACCCGGATTCGGAGATGGCACCGACACTGGCCGCCCTCGAGGGACTGCTCGAGACGGCGACGCTCGTCCGGGGCGACTGTGACGTTCCCTATCCGTGTGGCGTCGCCGGTTGGCTGTCGTACGACATCGCTCGCGAACTCGAAGACCTGTCCGAATCCGCCGTCGACGACCGTGGGTTGCCTCGCCTCGAGATGGGACTGTTCGACCGGTTTGCCGCCTGGGAGTGTCCGACGCGGGCTGGAGAGACGACGACGCTTCGGGTGACGGCATGTCCTCGAGTGGTTGTGCCGGTTGACCCGTCCGACACCACAGACAGTCACACCGCCGAATCACGTCGTGAAATCGCTCGAGAGGCCTACGAGCGCGGCCGGGAACGAGCCCTCGAGTTGGCTCGCACTGCCGTCTCCGGGGACCCTTCGATCGGCGAACCCCCCGTATCGGACCCGGAGGCGACGTTCGAAAGCGACTGCGGCCGGGACGCCTTCGCTGACCGCGTTCGACGGGTGAAAGCGTACATCCGCGACGGCGACACCTTTCAGGCCAACATCTCCCAGCGACTGGTCGCCCCGGCCGCGGTCCACCCGGTCGAGGCCTATGACGCCCTCCGTCGCGTCAACCCGGCACCGTACTCCTGTCTGCTCGAGTGTCGTGCCGTCGACCTGGTCAGTGCCAGCCCGGAACTCTTACTCGAGCGCGATGGGGCGTTCGTTCGGACCGAACCCATTGCCGGCACCCGGCCACGAGGTTCGACGCCGGCCAAAGACGACGAACTCGAGGCGGACCTGCTCGGCGACGAAAAGGAGCGGGCCGAACACGCCATGCTGGTCGACCTCGAGCGAAACGACCTCGGCGCCGTCTGTGCCTACGGCAGCGTCGACGTCGAGGAGTACCGACGCATCGACCGCTACTCCGAGGTCATGCATCTAGTCTCGAACGTTACCGGCAGCCTTCGCTCGGACGCGACGCTCGCCGATGCCATCGCCGCAACATTCCCCGGCGGGACGATCACCGGGGCACCCAAGCCGCGAACGATGGAGATCATCGACGAACTCGAGGCCACTCAGCGTGGCCCCTACACCGGCGGCGTCGCTATCGCCGGTTTCGACGGCCGGGCGACGATCAACATCGTGATTCGGACACTGGTGCGTTACGGTGAGGCGTACCACCTCCGTGTCGGTGCCGGCATCGTCCACGACTCGGACCCCGCCAGCGAATACGACGAAACGCTCGCGAAGGCCAGAGCACTGTTGAACGCGATCGACACCGCGCTGGGTGAACGGGCGGGCATGGCACTCGAGGGTGGCCTCGAGACCGACGGAGGTGAGCCTCGTGAGTGAACAAGCCGATTCGAGAGGTGCAGCGGGTGCACACGAGGGGGCGATGACAATCACGTCCGAGAAGCCGGAGACATCCACGCTCGAGGAGTCGGTGGCAAACTCGACGCGCATCCTCGTCATCGACAACTACGACTCGTTCGTCTACAATCTCGTTCAGTACGTCGGAGAGGTTGCCGACGAAGTCATCGTCGAACGAAACGACGCCATCTCGGTTGCCGACGTACGCGACCTCGAGCCGACCGGGATCATCATCTCACCGGGGCCCGGAACCCCAGCCGAAGCCGGCGTTTCGATACCGCTCTTCGAAGAAACGAACTATCCCATCCTCGGTGTCTGTCTGGGCCACCAGGCGCTGTGTGCCGCCAACGGGGCACCCGTTGGCCACGCGCCGGCCGTCGTCCACGGCAAGCCCTCCCGTATCGACCACACCGGCGAGGGACTGTTTATGGATATCCCCTCGCCAGTACAGGTCGGGCGCTACCACTCGCTGTCGGTCGACCGGGCCGACCTCCCTGACACACTGTGTGAGACCGCGAGTACGGCAGACGAACGTGACGTATTGATGGCCGTCCACCACCGCGACAAACCCCACATCGGCGTCCAGTTCCATCCCGAAAGCATCCTGACGCGGGAGGTCTCGAGCGACGACGAAGACGATACCGGAACGCACCTCTCGCTCGAGATCGGCAAGCGAATGATTCGCAATTTCTGTGCATATGCGGCCGAACATGCCGACACCGACGCGCCGTCACACGCGAACGCCTCCGCCAGCGAGGGGCGCAATGAGTGACACGAACGAGGCCGCTCGAGAGCGGCTGTATCACGTCAACGGCTCGCTCGTGACCCCCGACGAGGCGACTGTGAGCGTCGACGACCGGGGCTTTCGCTACGGTGACGGCGCGTTCGAAACCCTGCGCGCCTACGGCGGGACGATTTTCGAGGCGGAGGCTCACTTTGATCGCCTCGAGCGAACCTGTTCGACACTCGGGCTCGATCACGGCCTCACCCGCGAGGACCTTTCATCGCGGATAACGGAGACGCTGGCCGCGAACGACCTCGAAGACGCCTACGTTCGGCTCTCGATCACCCGCGGCGTTCAGCCGGGGAAGCTGACACCACAGCCGACCGTCGAGCCGACCGTGGTCATCTGGGTTAAACCGCTGGCCAGAGGCGGCCTCGAGGGAACGCCCGTCTGGGAGGGGCCAGCGACGCTGCAGACGGTAAAAACGCGACGTATCCCCGATGCTGCGCTGCCCGCGGGAGCGAAGACGCACAACTATCTGAACGGAATCCTGGCAAGAAAGGAGCTACACGACGCCGACGAAGCGCTCGTTCGTGACCTCGATGGCTACGTCGCCGAGGGGGCGACGAGCAACGTCTTTTTCGTAGACGACGCCGGATTACACACGCCGACGCTCGAGGGATCAGTGCTTCCGGGTATCACTCGCGAGGCCGTACTGGAGCTGGCCGGAGAGGCGTCGATTCCGGTCCACGAAGGCTGGTACGAACCCGAGGACGTTCGGAAGGCAGACGAGGTGTTCCTGACGAACACGACATGGGAACTTCGACCCGTCGAACGCGTCGATGGCCTCGAGTGTGAGGCCCCAGGTCCCGTTACCGCCTTGCTCTCGCGGCTGTTCGCCGAGCGTGTCGAACGACAGTGTTACCGGGAGTGAACGGTTGCCAGTTACGGTGTTGAAGAGCCTCGAACGGGTGCACAGCTATCGACTCGATATACTGTACAGGTCGTCACAGCTACCTACCTGCTCACGAGGGCACGGCCATCGGCTCGTCGATCCACCGTTCGACCGCCGAACACTCGAGGATGAACTCGGGGCCAAAGGCCGTTGCCGGCGTCTGAAAGCCCGCAGGAATCTCCCCAACGAGCGTTCGTTCGATGGCATTTGTTGCGGTTTCGACGGTCAGCGCATACGGATTCGGTGTCTCGAGACGCCCTCGAAGACGCGTTTCACCGTCGGTAACCTCCCCCCAGACGACGGCGCGGTCCTGGGTGAGTTCTCGCCCGTCCGGCCCGTCGACCGTAGCGTCGATGAGGCGCTCGAGCGTGGATTTGACCGGACCGGTTCCGGCGATGGACTCGAGTGAGCCACCGGCTTTGAGCGCACGGATGGCCCGCTTCGAAACACCGGCATAGACCGAAATCGTTTCGATACCGGTACTGTGAGCGGCCGTAACGATGTCGCCCCAGGGAATCGTTACGGCTGGCGTTACGCCGACGCGCTCGCCGAAATCGATCTCCCGAACGTCGTAGGCTGTCGGCACCTGAACGAGTCGACCACGTCGACGAACGACGCCACCCGATCCCAGCGACTCCACCATCGTTTTGGCCGTCCCGCGTGACACCGAACTCGTGCTGGCAATGGCGAGCGATAACTCGGTCGCCCCGGGAACCCGCTCGGCGAGCATGACGGCGAGACAATCCGTTGGGACGACGTCAAAACCGACACCGGGGAGGACGGTAACCCCGGAGGCTGTCGCCCGTTCGTCCTCGTCGGCCAGTCGATTGAACACCTGAAACTCGCCGGTGATGTCCAGATAGTCCGTCCCCGTCTCGAGGCAGGCATCGACCAGTGGAACTGCGGTGTTGACGAACGGGCCCGCACAGTTGCACACGACGTCGATACCGTCGAGTGCGCGTTCGATAGCGCGACCGCGTTCGAGGCTGAACACCCGGTGATCGAGGTCATGCTCGGTTGCAACGTCTCGAACCTGCTCTCGATCCCGCCCGGCTACCACCGGAGAACCACCGCGAGCGACGGCCTCATCGACGATCAACGAACCCGTATAGCCGTAGGCACCGTAAATGAGCGCGGTGTCCATACAGCCACGTTCGCCCGGACCGTCCTAAAGGTCACGTTGCCAGTGCCGGGGGCGAATCCCAAAACGTTCACCTTCCACCCACCGAAAGCCCGAGTCGATGGAGGACCGTTCACCCATGCTGTCACTGGGGGCAGTGCCAACCGAGACGACGACCATCGTGCAGGTCGAAACGGCCGCTAACGAGGAAAAAGAGGTGATACTCCACCGTCAGAACGGCGACGTCATCGCCTGGCTCAACGCCTGCCAGCACTACCGCCACATCCCGATCGACAAGGGCGAGGGCGCGACCATGCGAAACGGCGAGTTCGTCTGCCAGAATCACGGCGCATACTTCGAAGCCGACAGCGGCCACTGTACGTTCGGGCCGTGCGAGGGAGCGTATCTCGATAGCGTCGACGTCGCTGTCGAAGATGGTGACGTATACCTCACCGACGAAAACTACGACTTCGTCGGGACGGGGCCGCTCGAGACCGACGAAACCGATCTCACCTCGACGTCGAACGTGGAGTTTTGAGCGCGGTTTCTGTCCCCTCGAGAGACGGCAGAATCCGGCATTCGCCCGAGTCGATCACGCTCTGGACAGGGCAACCAGGTCGTTTTCCTGCTCGTACTCGAGCAACCCTGCCGAAACCAGTCGTGGCAGGTGATCGTGATAGAGTGAGATGTAGACGTTAGAGACTTGCTGGGCGGATAGGTCGGTGATAGAGCGGCCCGTTTCTCGCTGTGCGACTTCTTCTGCAGCGTCAGGCAACGTCATCTCCCGTTCGTACTCGACCAGCACCTCGAGTAACAACCGTCGACGCTGAGCGGCGAGAATCGAGAACGCTTCGTCGATGTGCTCGGCCGACTCCGAGCGTTTTTCGAGCCATTCCATCACATCGTGCGCCAGATGCGGGTGGTCTTTCGACGCGGCAGGGTCCGTCATCGAACGCGACCACCTGCAGTTGCACAACGGAAATCCGGCGCTACCACCGACTGGTGACAGCGAACGATACGGGTCGCCCGCTGGTCTCCTTCTCGGCGATTCATACCCTGACCCTCGCCGTCGTGACTGATATTCGTGTCGACTTGGAATCACTCGATCGTAAACGCCGGTTCCTCGACTGACTCGCCCTTACAGGAGGGGCATCTCGAGGGGATGTTCAACAGGTCATCGAACCCGTCGAATCCGCACGCACGACAGGTCGGTGGGGCGACCAGAAACTGTTCGTCCTCGCTTCCGTCGACCGACCGTGAGACGTGCTCGAGATGGCGCATGACTGCACCAACGGACAGAGCGAACTCGTCCGCCAGTGCACTCGGCGTCGATGGCTGCTGGCGAAGGTGATCGGCGAGACGCTGTCTCGTGGTCTCGTCGGCTTCTCGCATACGGTCCAGTACTCACTCGAGTGGCTTACGTGTAGGTGGTGGCGGCAGCGTTTCCGTTGGATGAAAATGGATTAGTACCGGAAGGCTGACGGCCCGCGTATTCGACTGGACGCAGTATGCCCGAAGAATACGACAAACTCGTTCGAGACGGCATTCCGCGCATCATCGAAGAAAGCGGCGAGTACCCCATCTTTCACGTTGCCGACGGGGAAGCCTACGAACGACGTCTGTTCGAGAAATTCGAAGAAGAACTCGGCGAGTTTCGGGACAATCGCAGCCTGGAGGAGTTGGCAGACGTGCTCGAGGTCGTCCACGCGTTCTGTGTCCACGAAGGATGGTCCCTCGAGAGTCTCGAGCGTCGTCGGCAGGAAAAGGCCGACGAGCGGGGAGGATTCGAGGACAGCGTCGTCCTCGAACGAGTGGTTTCGAACGGCGAAGCTATCGAATCGGACGACAGTAGCGCTCGCGAAACCTGACAGGAAATGAAAAGTAAGTGACTTACATATCGCCGGTGAAATCCGGGGTATGAAGGCCGTCGTCTTAGCTGGCGGGTATGCGACGCGACTGTGGCCGATCACCAAACATCGACCCAAGATGTTTCTCCCTATCGGTGAATCGACCGTTATCGACCGGATTTTCCGTGAACTCGAGACTGACGAGCGAATCGAGACGGTGTACGTCAGCACGAACGAGCGATTCGAAGCGGAGTTCGAAGCCCACCTCGCCGAGTCATCGTTCGAAAAACCGCAACTCTCGGTCGAGGACACGTCTGTGGAAGATGAAAAGTTCGGCGTCGTCGGGGCACTGGCCCAGCTGATCGAGCGCGAAGACATCGACGACGATCTGGTGGTGATTGCCGGCGATAACCTCATCAGTTTCGACGTCTCATCGTTCATCGATTACTTCCAGGAGCGGGACGCACCGACGCTCGCAGCGTACGACGTTGGCTCCCGCGAAAAGGCTAAATCCTACGGTCTCGTCGAACTCGAGGGCGAGCGAGTCGTCGACTTTCAGGAAAAACCCGACCAACCCAACAGCACGTTAGTGTCGATTGCCTGTTATGCCTTTCCACGGGCGAACCTCTCGCTTCTGTCGACGTATCTCGAGGAAGGCAACAATCCTGACGAACCCGGCTGGTTCATCCAATGGCTGCAAGCACGCGAAGCGACGTACGCCTACACGTTCGAAGGCGCCTGGTTCGACATCGGGACGCCCGAAAGCTATCTCGATGCCGTCGCCTGGCACCTGGATGGCAGTTCACTCATCGCCGAGTCCGCCACGCTCGAGAGCGCGGAGATCGGCGAAAACGTACACGTGATGGACGGGGCAACGCTCGAGAATACGACGGTCGACCACGCGGTTATCTTCCCCAACGCCGTCGTCCGTCATGCCGATATTCGACAGTCGATTATCGACGAGGGGACGCATCTGGAGAACATGGACCTCGCCGGCGCACTTATCGGGGCCCATACGACGATCACGAACGGGACTGCGGATTGATAGAAGATATTCCACCGGACCGAACGGCGACCTCGACCAGCGTGAACGCGATAGCGACGGCACCGTTTCAGTCGTCATGCGTTCGGAAATTCGCCCAAAAACGTGTAAAGCGGTCGATACACCTATCACCCTCCCCCGTGTTAGATGCCGACAAGAACCATGCCATCGCCGCAGGAGGTTCTCGACGGCTACGCCGAGGGGACACCGTATGCTGATCTCGCCGCGGCGTATCTCACTTTCGATCATCCAACCGGGGACGATCCTCTCGGCTTGCTCGTCGAGGCCGCAGCGTCAACGACGGGCCAGCGCTACGCGTCAGGAGTTCGACCAACCGTCGAGCGGTTCGAAACGGCATTTCTGGCCGACGACTCGCTTGCTTCGTTTGCCGACCTGGCAGCCCTCGATATCGAAGATGAAACCCTGGTAGAGGTCATCGGCGCCGAGCGCAAACGACACGTCCTCCTCGAGGCCGCCCAGGTGCTAGCAGACCGCCCGGAAGGCGACGATTTCGACGCACTCCAGGCGTGGGCGAGTGAAGCCGACGTGTATCGGTATGGGCACGATCCCATCGGGAAGATTTCCGGCGTTGGCCCATCATCGTTTCAGTATCTGCGCCAACTCGCCGGTATCGACACCGCGAAACCGGACCCAAGTCTCGAGCAGTTCGTCGACGCAGTTCGAACGGAAGCCGACATCGAAATGCTCGATACCGACGAACCGCTCCGGACGCTCGCCTCCGCCGAATGGCTGGCGCTCACGACCGAGTATCGTCTCCTCGAGATCGATCGACTCGCGTGGTGGACGTACACTGACAGCGATGAACGAGACACAGTGATGGAGCTGTTCGAACTGGCCACGACCTCGTAGGAGACTCCGGAATCGATTACTCGAGAAACGCGTCTCGAACGCGAATCCGGCCCCGCGTCCCCTCCCACTCGGTGTCGTACTCGAGTGCGAGTCGTCGGTCCATATGTGGACCATCGACGACCAGCGTTTCGAATTCACCGCCTTCGCCGAGCAGGTGCACACCGTACTCCTCGCCCAGTGCTTCGAGTTCTGCGAGCGTGTCCTCGTCGATGGTTCGTCCCAGCCACGATTCGTCAAGACCGGCCGCAGCGACCTGGACGATGATGATTTCGAAGCCCGCCTCGAGCATGGCGTCGGCCAGTTCGCGCGGATGTTCCTGCCACAGCGGGGCGAACAGGTCACAATCGAGTCGGCCACACATGGCTTCGATCCGACTCGTCTGATACTCGCTTTCGACGGCACCAGCGGTCACGCCGGCGATGCCGCCATCGAGTTCCGCATCGAGTTCGGTGAGTGCACCTTCCAGGGGCTCGAGTTCCCGGTCTCCCTGTGTGCCGGAATCGCTCGCCGATTCGGCGTCGAACGCTGCCGGTTCGACTTCGAGCAACGGAATACCCATACTTTCGGCAGCCAGCGCCGCCAGTCTGGTCTCTGGCACGTGATACATATAGGAGTCCCCCGGTGGGTGGACGGTTACCAGGCGGTCGACGGTCAGCCCACGTTCGAGCGCCTGATAGACGGCACATGACGAATCCTTCCCGCCCGAAAAGAGTCCAACCCAGGACCCAGTCGCTTCGCTCATAGCCTTCGTTCTGGCCCCGGAGTGAAATGGCTACCGAGTCGTCGTCAGACGGCCTACTGTAACTTTTTAGCGGTGATTGCCCATACCGGGTCGGCAATCACCGCTACGTGACGACAGCGAACCGTGTCAGGGTGGGGATACTTCGAGGGGCGAAAACAGTGTCGTGCTGATGGTCGCTGCCGACGAACGGGAATCAACCGTTGGATTCGTCCGCACTATCGTTCGCCTTTGAGCCCCCATCAGTCAGTTCAGCGTCACCGGACGGGTTCGACGGCGTGGTATCTCGAGAGTGGTCCGACTCGGTGTCGTCCCCGGATTCCGTTTCGGATCGTGATGTATCTTCCCCCGAACTCGCCGCGTCGCCGGTCGTGTCGTCGGAATCGTCGGTGGGACCCCGAGGGCCGGTCATCGACGAAACCGTCCGGACTCCGATCAGGCTCAAGAGTACGCCTCCGGCAACGAAAACGGCGAGCCGTTGTCCTGGCGTCAGCGCGACGGTGGCGATTCCCGGTTGGTCGATGACGAGCGGACCGAGTTGCCCCTGTTGCTCGAGGAAGAAAGCGGCAAACCCTCTGACGACGAGGCCGACGGCAACTGCCAGGAACGGAAGATGGAGAAACGAGCTTCGGATTGGCTCTTCACGGATGATCTCGTCGAGGAGACGGCCGGTACTGGCTGTCAGTGCCGCGGCAGTGAGCCACGGAATGCTGTCGAAGACGAACTGCATGGTTGGGACGATGGCTCCCTCCGTTTCTCCGAGGTTCGAGACACCGAGGGCACCGACGAAGAGCCCGACGAGCGTCAAGCCGATAGCGACGACGTAGGTGACGACAGACACCTGTCCGGAGTAAAGCGACTCCCGGGCCTGTTTGGCGAAGGTCGTGAGCAGTTCGTCGATACTGAATCCCTTGTACAGCAAGAACAGTCCGATGACGGCGGTGATCGTCGCTGCCCCGATTGCCGGGCTGAAGACGGTTGCCAGAATCGGGAACACGAGCAACGTGATTCCAAGTGGCACGAGAATCGTCTGACGAAGCTCCTCGTCGGCCAGGAACTGCTTGAGCAGGTAGTACGTCGACTCGATATCCCTGGCCTGGCGGACAACCACCCGGTCGACGGCGTCGACCTGCACGCGGCTTTCGACGATGGGGACGAGCCGTTCGTCCTCGGCGCTGTCGATGACGACGATAGCCGAGTCCGGTTCGTACTCGGCCATCAGGTCGTCTATCTGGCGGGCAACCGCTCGGTCAGCAGACACCATCGACTCCCGGTCCCCCGAGACGACGGCAACGACGGTCTCTTCGTTTTCGTCTCGAAGGCTCTGGGCGACCCGCAGTGACTCGAGCAATGTATTGACGCCCGAATCCTCCGGATCGGCGAGGCCGACGTCGGTCACCAGCGCGCGGACGGCTTCCCACCCGACGATGGGCGTCCGCAAGCCGGTTCGACGACCGACGTCATCAGTCCGGTCGAGACAGACCACCAGCGTTGTCACGGTTGCCGATGCATTCTCTGCGACGATAAAACCACTTACTCGTTCGGTCCCAGTTTGCCGCAACCAGGATGAATCCTCTCGAGCCGTTGCCATCTCACATCGAAAATTCACTTCGGTTTGCGTTCGTAACCTGGCGGTCAGGTTCGCAATCGAAAGTCGTGTTCTGCAACCACACTCGAGACGCCAGCCCCGAAGGCGAACGCTACCGAGCGGGCACCCGCGCCGAGTCGGCCCAGCAACGGCCGTTCCGGTTCGAACGATTCGATGACGAGTTCGTCGGGGGAAACCTCGAGGCGTTCGGCGAGCGCGTCTTCGAGATCCCCTCGAGTCCCGAGGGTGTCGACGAGGCCGTTTTCGTGAGCGTCAGTGCCGAGATACACCCGTGCCTCGGTTTCTTTGACGAACTCGGGGTCGAGCCCCCGTCCCTCGCTCACCCGCTCGACGAACGAGTCGTAGTACCCATCGACGATACCCTGCAGGTACTCGCGTTCGTCCTCCTCGAGATCCCGGAGCGGGACGCCGGCATCTTTGTACTCGCCGGCGGTGAACTGTTCGTAGGACAGTCCGACTTTTTCGGCCAGTTCCGTAGCGTTGACTCGCGAGCCGATGACGCCGATCGAGCCGACGATGCTGGCGTCTCGCGCCCAGAGCTCGTCACAACCGCTGGCGATCCAGTAGCCACCGCTGGCACAGAGATCCGTCGCATACGCAATCGTCGGCCCCTCGAACCGCTCGGCTGCGAGTTTGATGTCATCGCTCGGGACGACCTCCCCGCCAGGCGTGTTGAGCCTGACGACCAGGGCGTCGACGTTGCTGTCGTCGTTGGCCCGGTCGATCTGGTCGACGATATCGTCGGCCGGGGTCGACCGCGGGCTTGCTGGCATCGGTCCGCCACCACCATCTCGCGTGATCGGCCCGTCGACGGCGACTTCCGCGACGTTGTAATCGGCGAACACGTCCCTCGCAATAGAACCGACCACCCGTACGCCGAACGCGGTGAGAACTAGGGCGAGGACGACGCCGAACACGTCGGCAAGCGTCGTCGGATAGACGACGAACAGGCCCACACCCACGGCAGCAATCACGAGCGTTCCAACCACGACGAACAGTAGACGCAAGATGGAACGGCTACGCCCCATCGATATCACCTCGTGTCATACCCTCGAGTGTGCTCGCCTGCGTGTTAAGGGTTGAGCCATCCGACGCAGTCCGATCAGGTAATGATGGCCCCGCCGACAGGGTTGGCACTGGGAGGGACCGTTGGATTGTCGACGTCGTACACAGTTACCGAAACAATGTGCCTGCACCCGAGACGGGATGGTTGTTGGACTCGAGAGAGGTCCGTAGCGACAGGAGACCGACTACTCGAGAGTCATGGCCGGCGGCCGCACAGGTCCACGAGCGCGAACGCATCGCTCACCGGGCGAAAAACGGCAAAATCGAGAACAAATATATCGGAACCGCTTACCGGGTTTAGAGCAGGCCGGTCTTCTGGAGTTTCATCAGGTCCTCGGTGTCGAGCGTTTCGCCCTCCTTGAACTTCTGATAAATCTCCTCGGCTTCCTCTTTGGCCGCCTCTTTCTTCTTATCGCGCGCGGACTGGCGCTGTTTCTCCTCTTTCTTGTCCATCTCGCGCAGGCGCTTCTGGACGCGGACGAAGTCCTCGTGGTGGCGGTCGGCCGCTTCCTGGGCCTCGACGAAGGACTCGTGCATCTCGTCGGCTTCGTCACGGATGTCGTCGGCCTCGCGGTAGGCCTCGATCATCTGGTTGTGGTGTTCCTGGGCCTTGTCCGCGAGTTCGGTCACCTTCTGGTGGTGCTGGGAGGCGTCGGAACGAACTTCCTCGGCTTCCTCGACGAGGTCCTCGAGCCCATCGGTGTCCTCGAGCTTGTCTTTTCGCTCGGCGTACTCCTCACGTTTGGACTCGATCTTCTCGATGAGTTCACGCTCTTCTTCCGTCGAGAGCACTTCCGTCTGCTGTTTGAACTCGAGTTGTTCGATCTCGGACTCGAGTTCTTCGAGGTCTTTGCCCTCGCCGAGTTCCATGTCGGATTTGGCGGATTCGACCTTGTCGAACAGCTTGTTAGCTTTGGCGTTGAGCTCGTTGCGTTTCTCTTTGTGCTCTTGAACCTGCTCGTTGAGCTCGTCGCGTTTTTCGCGGTGTTCCTGGGCTTCGTCGACTTTCTCACGCGTCTTTGCGTTGAGTTCGTCGCGTTTGCCGGCCCGCTCGGAGGCCATCTGGTTCAGCTCGTTTCGCCGGTCTCGAAGTTGGCCGGCCTTTTTGATAAGCTGTCCTTTGGAGTTGTTCTCGAGATGCTCGTCTGTAAGTTCGATGTTGTTTGATTCGTCTACCATGTGTAGTTACCCTCTGTGCCATACCCGCACCGGCCAGCACGGCCGCTCACGACTGGCGAAAACCCGGTAATAAGATTTCCTGTCATTCGTCGAGCGATACGCGCCCCGGTGGCGTTCTGGTATCGTCTACTACCGTTGCCCTACATTTAAATGTACCGGTGTTCGAAGCTGTGAAAATCGTTAGCAGGGGGCCCGGTACAGTGTGTAATAGACTCACATGGATGGCCAGTTTACTTATAAATGAATTTTCCGCTCGAGCGGACCGGTCGGCGTCTCCAGCGCGACCGTGATTGCGTCCGCGTCGGCAGGTATTGCCGCAGTTCCGGCCCCTGCCCGACCGTGAGAATCGACTGCGATCGTCACCTCGTCGTCAGCGGTGCCAGCCTGCCAACGGACTGGTACCTCGAGCGGGTTATCGGTATCGTTGACCACGACGAGCGAGACCGTCGTACCGGCTGCCGGTCGCGATTCGAAAAGGACGGTAACGAGTTCGTATACCGCTTTGAGAGCCTCAAAAGCCGGTTTCGGCTCGCCGTCGTGGGCGACGATACCCGTGCCACCGCCCGGGGCAACGTCTCTGAGACTCGAGGCGACTAGGATGGAGGACGAACGGCGTCGAAGCCCATCAGCAACCGTCTCGAGTATCCGTGCTTGCAGTGCCAGTGAGGAGTCGCCGTCCGAGATACGATGATTGAACACAGCCGAATCGACACCAGGCACCGACGCAGGGTCGACGTCGCCGCTGATCGAGGCTGCTCCAAACGCGCCGACGAGCGACCCGAGGTGGGGATATCGCTCGAGCAACCAGTCGATATCGGCCGCCTCCAGATACTGCCAGCCCGGAGACAGCGTGCTCGCCATCGCTCCGAGACCGGGCGCTCCCGTGACCGGAATTGCGACGAGGTCGTCAGGCACATTTGCACTGACCGTCTGTGCGTCGTGGTCGTCACAACTCGCTCGCCACGCACGCCAGCGGAAACCTGCTCGAGCCAGTCGGCCGCTTCCCAGCGGTTTTTCGAACGGGTCGGTTGATTCGTTCTGTACGCCCATTAGCCCCAGGCTCGGATGGCTCCCGTAGTGTGCGAGCACCGACTCGAGAAGCGGGCGTGCCTGCTCGGCATCGAACGTGGCGCCAGAGATGGGGAGTTCCTGCCAGAGCAAAATACCTGCCTCGTCACACGCCCGGTACAGTTCCGGACGGGGTACGTGGCCTCGCACGCGCAAGAGGTTTGCATTCGCCTCGAGCGCCCAGTCGACGTCATCGGCCGGGTCTGTGCCGGGAAGACGGGTGAGTCCGCGCGCACGAACCCGCTCGCCGTTCACGTGGAGTTCGTCGTCGACCCAGTCGACCTGTCGAAGTCCAACCGCTTGCTCGGTCGAATCGGCGCCGAGTTTCACACGCACAGTGTACCGGTGTTGGGAACCGTAGCCGCGCGGCCACCACAGCTTCGGGTCTCGCACCTCGAGGGTCGTCGAAACGGTCTGTGTCGTGCCGGGGGCCCCGCTGACGG
This sequence comes from Natronosalvus hydrolyticus, assembly GCA_025517525.1. Lineage (GTDB taxonomy): Archaea > Halobacteriota > Halobacteria > Halobacteriales > Natrialbaceae > Natronosalvus > Natronosalvus hydrolyticus. Next base: position 340,575 of record JAOPJZ010000001.1, on the reverse strand, counting down.
CCACGCGGTCCATCGAGCCACCACCGCGGAATCCCTCCGGTCGCAGCGAGAGCGTGATCGAATCGTCGAGCGGGTCATCCGGACCGATATCGACTTCGAGTTCGACTTCGATTTCGGCGGTTCCATCGTCCAGGTCGACTCGCGGGTTCGCCCGGATCCGTCGAATGAACGTTGCTGGTCGAACCTCGAGATCTGCACCCCACCAGAGGCCGGGGAGCGAGTGGGACGCTGGAACTTGCTCGGCCCCGAACACACCGCCGGGAGAACGGGTCGGGTCGAATTCGAGACGGAGTTCGACTTCCTCATCAGCGTCGAACTCGAGACGCGTCGGTTCGAAATACGAAGGCGATTCCTCGAGTTCGTGTTCCGTACCGTTGATCCACGCTCGAGTGAGTCCGTGTGCCCCGTGGAACGCAAACCGTGTTCGCTCGGCCGTGTCCACCTGCGGGGCACCGATGGTGGTTCGGTAAAGAATCGGATTCTCGAGGAGGTGATCGATGTCGAAATCCCCTTCGAGAAGTTCGAGGGGTCGTCCTGGAACGGACACGGGTACCCAGCTCTCGGCGGTCGGCCGTTCCATCCCGGAGCTCGAATCGGCAACTGCAGCCATCCACTTGCCAGCCATTATCACACACCACTGAACGGGGGCCAAATAGGTGTTGTGCCACTGGACGAGATGCTCATCCGACTGGGATCCGATAGTGTGACTGGGCCGTTGACGAAACTCGAGCGGCTGGTCCCCGTTCGAAACCGACCACTTTCACTTTCACTCCCCTGTTGGCGTACCTTAAGGATGGGTCGCGGTGAGTGTCAAACGAACCGATGCTCGAGAACGTATCCTGTACCTGTGACCAATGTGAACGGCCACTGGCCGACGACCAAGCCCAGTTGACGATGACGACCGCCGGCGGCACCCGTCGCGTGTACGAGTGTTCCTGTGGGGCGATTACGGTCACCGTGACGGACGAAACCCGACTCCGTTAGACGGGTACACCAGACCGTATCAGCCGACTTAAGAGGGATGCCATCATCCGTTCGATCAGGAGACCACATCATGTCCGACTTGCCGGACGACTTCAACTGCACGATCACGAACTGGGAGTACATCTACAGCCTGTGTCGGGACGTCAGCGACGACGTCCGACAGGACGAGTTCGAGCCTGATGTCATCGTCGCGCTCGCTCGAGGCGGCTGGTTCGCGGGCCGGTGTATCTGTGACTTCCTTGGACTCGACGACCTGACGAGTTTGAAGATGGAACACTACGTCGGCACTGCCGAGAAATCCGGCGAGCCAACTATCAGGTACCCGATGCCGGAAGGGAGCGTCGAGGGAAAAGACGTCCTGATCATCGACGACATCGCCGACACGGGCGGCTCGATCAAACGCGCACAGGAGTACGTCGAACAGCGCAATGCCGGTACCGTTCGAACCGCGACCCTTCAGTTACTCCAGACCAGCGAGTTCGAACCCGACTACGTCGGCGAACAGCTCGAGGAGTGGGCCTGGGTCGTCTATCCCTGGAACTTCATCGAGGACATGGTCGACCTCATTTCGGGCGTGATGGAGACGGCCGACGAGGAGTCGTTCGCCAAAGCCGATATCCGACACTACCTGAACGAGTATCACGACGTCGACCGCATCGAGATGGAAATCGCCCAGCCAAACCGGCTGACCGAGGTGCTGACCGAGATGGAACGCCGAGACGTCGTCGAGATGACCGCACCCGGCGAGTGGACGCTACTCGAGTGACGGCCCGATAGGCCACCCATCAGGGGTCGACTCTCGAGTGATAGACGACGAACCGGGCCGCCCTGACTGACTCGAGTGTCAGACGACTGTGTACCCGATGGAACTGCCAGATGGAGTCGTTTTTCGGCCGTGACGCTACTGTGTAGCTGGCTGGGCACACTATTTTTCGGCTGCAGCGGCGGCCGGTGTTTCTCCGTCGCTCGAGTCAACCGTCTCCTGTTCCGGTCGGCTCACTGCGCCCCCTTCCATCTCCGAGTCGTCCTCGTCGATGATCGCCTCCTTCCACGTTCCTCGAGTGAAGTAGGCGATGGCGGCGATGGCACCGACGACGTCACCTGCGACGACGCCGATCCAGATGCCGGTGGTGCCCCAGTCGGCGACGAAGATGAGATAGTAGCTGACCGGGACGCGGGCGATCCAGAGCGTCACGACCGAGAACACGAGTGCGGTTTTCGTGTTCCCAGCGCCCCGGAACGCCCCGAGGATGACCTGCAAGACGCCCATAAAGACGAACATCGCCGCCGCGATCTGGAGATAGATACTCCCGTAGTGGATCGTCTCGGCCGTCCCCGTCTTGCCGGAGGTCATGAACACGCCAACGATGGGTTCCGGGAACGCAAAGGCGATCAGTCCAGCCCCGAGCATGATTACGGCGACGACGCCCGAGGCGACCCAAGTGGCTTTTTCCGCCCGTTCGGGCTTTCCGGCCCCCAGATTCTGGCCGACGATGGTGTCCGTCGCCTGTCCCATCCCCATCGCCGGCAGAAAGGCGAGCGAGATGAGTCGATTCCCGAGCCCGTAGGCGGCGACGACAGCCGGCGGGAACGTCGCGACCATCGCCGTCATCGCGATCATGGCGAGCGAACTCATCGACTGCTCGAGCGCCGTCGGGACGCCCAGTCGCGTAATCTGCGAGACGTACTCGAAGCGTGGTCGCAAGTGCTCGAGACGGATGTCCGGCCCAACGTCGGTGTAAAACAGGATATAGAAGCCGATAGCCGTTGCGACCCCGCGTGAGAACACCGTCGCGACTGCTGCGCCCTGAATCTCGAGGCGGGGGAACGGGCCGACGCCGAAGATGAGCAACGGGTCGATCACGAGGTTGATGACGACGCTGATGAACATAACGCGCATCGGGGCACGGGTGTTGCCGTAGCCACGCATCAGCGAGACGAAGATAAAAAAGCCGAACAGGAACGGCGACCCGAGGAAGAAAATGCGCATGTAGTCGGCCGCCAGGGGAATCACCGTCGCCTGCGTTTCAGCATCGGCTGGCAATAACGCGAGCATCGGATCGGTGACGTAGTAGCCGAGGATTCCGACGGCGATTGCGACCAGCGTAATAAACGAAAGCGTCTGCCCGGCGATCAGGCCGCCTTTGTCGCTCCCGGCGCCCGTGTGCTGGGCGATGAGAATTGCGCCGGCCGCCGTAAATCCGCCACCGATGGAAATAAGGAAGAAGATCAGCGGAAACGCCAGACTCAGCGCACCCACGGATTCGGGCGAAAGCGCCCCCAACCAGAAGGTATCGCCCACGTTGTAGGTGACCTGCAAGAGCTGGATGACGACCAGCGGCCAGGCCAGCCGAAACATCGGCCGGAGCAGCGTCCCATCTGTGAGGTCGTCGTCACCATCGCCGTAGGTCACGTCGTCAGCCCCATCGCGCTCGTCGCTCGAGACACGAGGTGGCCCCCCGGAGTCTTCCACCGACGTGTCCTCGCCCGCGCTCGATCGAGCACTCGTCGTGTCAGTATCTGATGGTTCGACCGCATCCTCGACATCGAGGCCCATACCTTCCGATTTCTCCGGATTCGACCCGGTCGAAGCCGCCGACTCATCGCGGGCTGGCGGCTTTCGGTCGTCCTCCGGAGGCATTACGAACCGAAATAGAACCCGTCCTACTTGAAGACTCGTAGGAAATGGTAACAGTTCTCATCGACATCTCTCGAGTCTCGGCAACTACGGACCCACATCGTTTAGGTTCCTGCCAGACACACGTGGCGGTATGACAATCGGTGTGATTGGAGGCAGTGGAATCTACGACGCATTGCCGCTCGAGAACGTCACGAAAGAGACGGTGACGACGCCGTACGGTGACCCAAGTGACGACCTGACGAAAGGGACGCTCGCCGGGAACGAGGTCGTCTTTCTCCCACGTCACGGCGAAGACCACCGTCACACGCCGACCGACGCCCCCTATCACGCGAACATCTACGCGTTGAAAGGGGCCGGCGTCGACCGCGTTATCGCGACCAACGCCGTGGGGAGCCTCCGGGAGGAGTTGCCGCCACAGACGCTCGTAATCCCCGACCAGATTTTCGACCGGACAAAACACCGGACGCCGACGTTTTTCGGCGACGGTATGGTCGTCCACATGGGCTTTGCCCAGCCGTACTGTCCGGCGATGGTCGACCACCTCGCGACCGCTGCCACTGAAGCCACGGACGCCAGCGTCTCAAAAGACGGAACCTATGTCTGCATCGAAGGTCCCCAGTATTCGACGAAAGCCGAAAGCGAGTTCTACCGCGCACAGGGGTACGATGTCGTCGGAATGACCGCGATACCCGAAGCCAAACTCGCTCGAGAAGCTGAACTCAGTTACGCCACCGTTGCCGGTGTCACCGATTACGACGTCTGGAAAGCCGATAGCGAGGTCACCCTCGAAGAGGTACTCGAGAACGCCGCGGCCAATCAGGAGTCAATCAACCAGGTGATCGAACACGCCATCGAAACGATGCCCGAGGACTTCGAGAGCCACGCCTGGTCGGCACTCGAAGGCACGATCAACACGCCGACGGAGTCAATTCCGGCGGACACGCTCGAACGCGTCGAGTTGCTGGCTGGGGAGTATCTGTAGTGACCGAATAGTAAATACGATTTCTGAAGTAATTTAGTATAGATTTGATAGTTAAGGTAAGTCGGATGTCACGGGGCTCAACCTCGAGGCGGTTAACGCGCAGTTGCCACCCCTCGATCGCATCCAGACTGTACAGTTGGGAAAGCGTCCTCCTGGCCGGCACACTCGTCCCCGTGCCCGAGTCAAGGTGGGACGAACTCGAGGACACGCTGGCTCGCGTGGCGGCCAGACCGTTTTCGCAGAGTGTCCCTCGAGGCGACGGTCACGGTCTATGCGTTTCAAATCGAGGAGCAAACCGGCATCAAAAACCAGGGCCTCCCACCAGGCTTCAAATTTACGAGGGAGTGAGCACACACCGGTCTAGTGGCGGCTGTATCGAGGCCGCCCCGACCCCGTCGAACGCCATCACCAACAGCGTTCACGAGTATCCAGTAGACTCACGATCAGCGAATTATCTCACCCCGATGGCGACTCGAGCGGCGTTTTGACGACCGTCACCGGCCGTTCGCTCATTCTGGCGACGCGTTCGGCGACGCTGCCAAGCAGTCGTCGGTACTCGCCTGGTCGGTTTTTCGATCCCAGCACGAGCAGCCCGATGTCGGCCTCGTCGGCGTACTCGAGAATCGCTTCGTGGGGAACACCGTGCCGGATCTCGGTCACCGTCGACACGCCAGCGTCGTCGGCCCGCTCGGCGACCGCTTCGACCTCGTCAGCACCCGCCTGCTCGAGGGCGCGCTCGAGGCCTTCGAACTCGTGAACGTACTCGTCGCCGGGGTAAGAGCTGTAGGCATCAGCGTCGACCACGTACAGAACGTGCAACGACGCGTCATAACGCTGAGCGGCGTCGATAGCGTGCTCGATAGCGTGATCGACACCGGGACTCATATCCGTGGGGAGGAGGATTCGATCGTACATCGCCAGCCCCTACGGCGAATACGATGATAAAACAACGGTGTCGTTGCACCGGTTGGTTCTGCTTTCGAGTTGCTCGATGACACTGCTACCGCGAGCCACAGACCGAATCAGCCCCGCTCCACGGTCCACCCTTGACCACCACAAGCGCGACATCACAACTCCGGTCAGGTGAGCGTCAGTACGGGAATGGGCGAGCGTCGAACGACGCGAGCCGTCGTACTCCCGAGCAACCGACCCTCCCCGACCGTCTGGCCACGAGTCCCCATCGCGAGTAAGTCGCCGTCGACCGATTGGGCATACTCGAGGACGACTTCCGCTGGGACACCACGGCGAACGTTCGTCTTGACCTCGAGGTCGCGCTCTCGAGCCATATCGGCTACCGCCTCGGTGGCCTGTTGTCCACCCTCGTTGAGCAAACCAATAATCGAGCGCGGTGCGTCTTCGAGGTCGTAGGTCGTCGAATCGATGACGTAGACCGTATCGACCGTCGCGTCGTAGAGGGCTGCGAGATCCAGTGCCGTCTCCGCCGCCCGTTCGGCCGCGTCGCTTCCATCGGTGGGGACGACGATCCGTTCGTATCCGTCTTCGCCGCTATCCGGCTTCGCTTCGGCCTCGAGCCGGACCGAAAGGACAGGTACCTCGGCCCGCGTAATGACTCGCTCGGTCGTACTCCCCAGTCGAACGCGGTCGGCACCCGTTCGCCCGTGTGTCCCCATCACGATCAGATCGACGTCGTGTTCGTCGACGTACGCGAGGATTTCGCGATACGGAACCCCCTCCCAGACGGCTCGGGCGGCCGAAACGCCTGCGGCCTCAGCCTGGTCGGTGACTCGAATCGTCGCCCGACGGCCCCGACTCTCGGACGGGCCGGCCACCGCTTCGAGATCATCCGCCTCGAGGCGAACCGGTTCCTGACTCGGCTCGAGGACGTAAAGCGCATGGACGTTGCCGTCAGCTGCCTCGGCAAGTGAGAGTGCGTGACCGATTGTCGCTTCGGCACCGGCGCTGCCATCGGTTGGAACGAGAACCGTGCTGAACATACTGGATCTTCGTCGCGGAGCCCTATCAACTCCGTTCACACTGCCACGGAAACTGATAGGCATTGTTGTCCTGTGTACCGGTCAGCGACCACCCCGATTCGTCGCCGACCACGACACGAACCCGATAATGGGTTGGCGCTCGAGGATCCCACCGAGGATCGGTGGAGGGCGTCTGCGGCAATACTCAGTAAATGAAATATATAGCCGTTGAAACGATTTATCCTCCTCTCGCGATGCCGTCTTGCGATAGGATGTGCAATGATTTTCAATAGCTATTATAAACGGCCTGCGAACACGTATCGACCATCGATCGTACGGGTCTAATAGTAATTCGTGGAACTATCGAGACACTCGAACGGTACCGTCTCCACTCGAGTATCTCAGGACTTCCACGAATCGCTATAACACACCCGGAGCCCTATGACAGCAGGTATACATTTATGTGTGGCTATCCAAATAGTAGTGATATGAACACACGTCCGCTAGGCGAAACTGGGCATGACAGCTCCCTGATGACGTTCGGCGCAATCGCGCTGAACTGGCTCGAGCAGGAGGGGGCCGATCAGATGGTCGAACTCGTGCTCGATCGGGGTGTCAATCATTTCGACGTCGCCCCGTCCTACGGCGATGCGGAAGTGAAACTTGGGCCAAAACTTCGACAACACCGCGAGGATATCTTTCTCGGCTGCAAGACGCAAGAACGGGAGTACGAGGGGGCGAAGCGAAAACTCGAGCAATCGCTCAACCGCCTCGGCGTCGAGAAAATTGACCTCTATCAAATTCACGGCCTCGAGTACGAACACGAACTGGAAACGATCACAGGAGACGGCGGCGCACTCGAGGCATTCCGCGACGCAAAAGCGGAAGGGCTCATCGATCACATTGGGCTCACTAGCCACGGCGACCCTCAACTCATCCTCGACGCCCTCGACCGAATTGACGACCTGGCCACCGTCATGTTTCCGTTAAATCCGGTCGTCGTCGGAAAGGACGGTGACGAGTACGACTACAAAGCAGTGCTCGAGCGGGCGACCCAACTGGGTGTTGGAACACTCGGTATCAAGGCCTTTGCAAAAGGTTCGTGGCCGCCGACCGACGAACTACCCGAACGCGACCGTCCGTACTCGAACTGGTACGAACCGGTCGATACACCTGCCGAGATCGAGGAGCGATTTGACTTCGCAGCCTCCCAGGGCATGACGAGCGTCATCAACCCAGGCGATCCCAAACTCGTCGCGATGGTACTCGACGCGGCCAAGCGCTACGATGGGATGACCGAGGCGGCCCAGCGGTCACTCATCGAACGACTGCGACACGAACAGAGTCCCGTCCCTGAGCAACTCCATCACTGACTGATGAACGGAAGCGGTCTGGAGTGTGATATTGACGTTCCCGAAACCGTCACGACTGCGCTCGCGGATCGCCCCGTAGCAGGGAGTGTTTGCCTCGAGGCCGGTGCAGGCGTTGGCAACACCACGGCAGGGTTGCTCGAGGCGGGCGCGGCCCGCGTTTACGCCGTCACGAACGACAGCGAACATGCGAAACTAGCACACGAACGTGTCGTTCGCGATAATGGCAATCGAGCTGTTGTTCTGGAAGCGGACCTTCGGTGCCTCCCGTTAGCTACAGATTCGGTTGCTCTCATCACCGCTCACGGCCTGTTCAATGTCCTTCCACCAGCATCACTCGAAACAGTCGCCACGGAACTGACGCGAGTTGCCACTCCTGGGTGTCATCTCGTTATCGACGATTACGAGCCACTTCCACCGAACGCCGCCGTGCGTGACCTTTTTGCGCTGGAAAACGCCGCCGCCGAACTGGTCACCGGCCGGCCGGCGTTGACGTTTTATCCAGCAGCGGTGCTTCGGAGACTATTCGTCGGCCACGGGTGGGAGTTCGACCGGGAACAGACGTTGCTGGATCCAGTCCCGTGGACCGAGAACCACCTCGAGTCACACGCGGCGGTAACACGTGCGATGGCGTCAAACGTGTCGACTGCGCTCGAGGCGTCGATAACGGAAGCAGCTGACAACCTCGTGAGAACGATTGGATCTGAGTCAGTCGGCGAGATGTACAGTCTCGCGCTGCGGTTGCCCGGTTAGTCGTTCGCCGCGTCGCTAGTCCTCTTCGAGCACGGTCACGTCCATTGTGTCAGTCCACCGGTACCGTCGACCGCCCCAGACGAACGTCGGTCGGACGATCCCTGCAATCCCCATTATCGGTGCGATGAAAAGGGACGGAACAGCGAGCAGCCACGTTCCTCGATCGACGCCGAGCGCACGGTACTGATTACGTGTTAGATACGTGATGCCCGCAGCGACGAGAAGGGGGCCAACAACCGTGACGGCGGCAACAATCAGGAAGAGCCCGAGGATCGCGAGCGTCCGCCACGGGGCAAACCGGTAGAAGATCGTGACGAACCGGGTTATCCGTTCGTAGGTAACACGGGGTCCACCCGGAACGCGAACTTCGTTGACGAGTTCCCGCGAAACGACGACGTCATCGGCGTACTCCGCGAGCAAGGCGTCATCAGAGACCGTCCGTCGCAGGTCGGTCACGTAGCCCTCGAGGTCGATCTCGCGACGATCGAACGTGACGCCACCGCCCCAGGTCACCCAGTCCGTCCGCCTCATCATGTACGAAGCGAGAACGATACAGAGCGGTTCGAACAGTTTGAACGGATACTCGTCGCTAAGAAAGACGGGAATTGCTGACACTGTCCCGTGTTCCTCGCCGAGCCGTTTGATGGTCACCAGCCAGTCATCGTCCCGTTCGACGTCGTCGTCGGTCAACACGATCCGATCTTGCGATGCGTTCTCCAGTCCGAACGCGACGGCGTTTGCCTTCCCCGAACAGCCGTCTGGCTCGCCAGCGACGAGTAAATCGGCCCCAGTGGGGAGGTCAGCGCTCGCAACCGGGTCGTCCGCATCGTCACAGACGATCAGGAGTTCGTCCTCGGGCTCGAGCTGTCGAGCCAGTTGCTCACACGACCACGTCCACTCAAACGTTGGCAGGATGATAGTCGCCATTTGGGCCTCTTACACTGGCTCGCGACTAATATCACGGGTGAGAAGATTGCAGGTCGTGTCCTCCGTCGCAATTTCCGTTTCTCGAGCGTATAGTAGCGCCCGGCTGTCGCCGCGGCCTCGAACTATACCAGCCGGTATTCCTGATTCCCGAGACGACCGATGACTGCCTCGAGATCCGTCAGGAAGTCTAGGCAGGCCAGCGTCCCCGCCGAGGCGCTGGTCGAGTGGGAAGTGTGCGGGCTCGTCAGGAATCTCGTCCTCCGACGGATACTCGAGTTTTCCCGTTCCGAGGTGGTATTTGTACGCACCGGGCGGAGTTTCGGAGGGGCCGTTGACGATCACACCGTCGACGAACTCGAGCGGCGGCACATCGGCTTTACGGGCATTGTATCAGATTCCCGCGTGTGGCGCGAGCAGGTATCGTCGTGTATTTTCGAAAGCCCACGCTCACGTTCGTCGGTACGACAGGGGCTAGGACGACGGATCGTCGCGTGGAGTGGCCGTTCGACTCCATCTCGTAATCGACCGGGCCGCGTTCAAGGCGGTCACCGTCACCGCCCACACACCATCCGACCGTGTCGACCCCCAACAGATACCTACACCGTCGTGGTAGCGAAGGCCATCGACGATGCACGCTCCATCGCTACCAGGTCAAACGATCGAAGCCTACGAGTCCGTAACGGACGACGATCGGATTCGACGCCTGCACTCGCTCGCGGACACCCTCGAGGATGCCAGTATCCTCCACGTCAACTCGACGGCGACCGGCGGCGGCGTCGCAGAACTGCTCCGGTCTATCGTCCCCGTCTGTCGCGACCTGGGCATCGACGACAACTGGCTCGTCATGGACGCCACCGACGACTTTTACGAGGTGACCAAAGCCATGCACAACGGCCTGCAGGGAGAGGGGGCACCGCTAACGGAGGAGATGCAGGCGACCTACCGCGAGGTGAACGAGCGAAACGCAGCCGATATCGACGCCACTTACGATATCGTCGTCTTGCACGACCCACAACCCATGGGTATGCTCGATTCGGTCCAGGAGGCGATGCCGGATGCCCCCATCATCTGGCGTTGTCACATCGACCTGACCGATCCTGTCGAGGAGTACCTGTCGTTCGTGGCCGACTACGCCGAACGGACCGATCACGCGATTTTTAGCCGAGGAGTGTACGGAGAGGCGATCGACGTCCCGACCAAGCGCATTATTCATCCTTCGATCGATCCAGTGACCGCGAAAAATCGATCCCTCGACGAGGAGACCGCGGCCGCCGAGTGTGACCACCTGGATCCGCTCTCGTTCGACGCGCCAATCGTGACGCAGGTGTCTCGCTTCGATCCGTGGAAAGACCAGTTTGGCACCCTGGACGCCTACCGCCGTGCCCGCAAAACGATATCGGACCTCCAGCTCGTGCTCGTCGGCGGCATGGCCGGAGACGACCCCGAGGGGCTGGAACTGTACGAGCGCGTCGCCGCGGAAGCGGCCGACGATCCCGACGTACACGTGTTGACGGATCTCCCTGATCTGACGGTAAACCTGCTGCAACGTCGATCGGACGTCGTCGTCCAGAAGTCCCTCCGCGAGGGGTTCGGCCTGGTCGTCTCGGAAGCGCTCTGGAAGCGCACGCCGGTCGTCGGGTCGAACGTCGGAGGGATCCCATTACAGATCGAGGACGGGTACAACGGGTATCTCGTGGAACCGGACGATACGAAACGCGCCGCCGACCGGCTCGTGACGTTGTTCGAGGATGACGAACGCCGAGCAACGTTCGGTTCGAACGGGCGAGAGCACGTGCGGGAACACTTCTTGCTTCCCAGGCAACTCGAGGATCTCCTTACGGTCTTCGTTGACGTGCTGGATCTCGACCCCTGATATCGATTTTGGAAGTCCGAGGACAGGCAAATCAGCCCATTACCCTCGAGTGTCACGAGGGCCCAGATCACTCTCACAATCCAACCAAAATCTGGTACACTGACCCCACACCATTATCGGGTGAGACGGTGACATACCACCCAAATGAGCAAACTTATCGACTCGATTCTCATACCGACAGATGGGAGCGACGGGGCGATAGCCGGGGCGAAATACGGCATCGCACTTGCCTCCCGTACGAAGGCCGATGTGTCCGTCATCTCTGTCGTCGAGGTAACGCCTGGACCCGAAGATTCCGAGGAACTGGTGTTTCCACGACTCGAAGAAAGGGCGGACCAGGCAGTCGAGACCGTCGCGGACATGGCCCACTCTTACGACGACGAACTCCAGGTTACGACAACGGTTAAACGCGGGACACCCTTCCAGACGATTCGGGAGTATGCCCACCGGCGAGAGATAGACGTCATCGCCATGGGGACGAAAGGACGAACGGGACTCGAGCGCGTTCTGCTCGGTAGCGTTACGGAGAACGTCCTCCGAACCGCCCGAATGCCGGTCCTCGCGGTACCCCCGGATGCCGCTCGGCCGACAATCGAGGAAATACCGTTTGAACAGTTTCTGTTGCCGACGGACGGCAGCGACGGCGCAGAAATTGCGGCCGAATGGGGTATCGCACTGGCCGTGACACTAACCGCGACGATTCACTCGCTGTTCTCCGTCGATACGAGCCTGTTCTCCAGGGCCAGAAACCAGGAGGAGATGTTCGACATGCTCGAACGCCGCGGGGAGGAAGCGATCGACACCGTCCGAGATCGCGCGACAGACGCAGGTGTCAGCAGTTCAGGGACGATCGCCACCGGATCGCCGTCGAACGTTATTCTCACGTACGTCTCCGATAGTGACGTCGACATGATCGTCATGGGGACCCACGGTCAAACGGGAGTCGGCCAGTGGTTTCTCGGGAGCGTCACCGAGAACGTCGTTCGACAGGCAGACGTTCCAGTGTTTTGCGTACCCATCAGCGCCGAATCCCCCCGCAGCAGTTAGAAACAACGTTTCGACAACGACCCACCCATCTGCCACGACAGTCGCCATATACACCTGACCATCGGTCACTCAACACAGGTGCCCGAGAGGGACACGGACACCCTCCAATACCCCGGTCTGTCCACAGTGATGACGAACGGACCACGTCCAGGTGTACAGTTTCGGTCCAATACTGGTCACTGCCCACTCCGGTCAACGTCTCGCTGGAAAATAGAGCTCTCACCTCGAGGATCGGTCCGGAACGCGGGTATAGGCGCCGATCATTGCATCTTCCAGGAAAATGCCGCCGATCGTGGCCCCTTCGTCGACGATCGAACCGTATACGGTGGCCGCCTCGATTGACACCTCGGGAAAAATGACCGCCCGCTCGACATCGGAGTCGACGACGGTCGCGTCGTCCATTACGTGTACGTTCGGCCCAATCGTGGAATCCGCCACGGACGCGCCGTCGGCAATCCGTGATTCGCCATCGAGGTACCAGGCGACGGCGTCGAGATAACTTTCCAGGGTGCCGATATCGAACCAGACGCCGTCGAATGAGTAGGCGTACGTCGGTTTCCGAGACTGAAGCCACTCGATGAACCACCCCGGTTCGTCCGGATCGTTTCCCGCATCGAGATAGGTCGGAATCAGCGACAGTACCTCTCGAGGAAACGCATAACAGCCGATCGAGACGAGGGTTCCCGGGGGGTCCTCCGGCTTTTCCTGGAAACCGACGACGCGATCGCCGTCGAGATCGACCACCCCGTAAGCGGTGGCCAGGTCCGTCGACTCGACGTCGTATGCAGCTATCGTCGGTGCGGCGTTCGCATCGAAGGACTCGAGAAAGGATCGTAGCTCGAAATCGAAGATGTTGTCGCCGGCGATAACCAGTAAATCATCGTCGATATTTTCCCGCTCGATCAGTTGTCCAAGCCCGCCAACGACGCCCAATTTCTCGTCTTCGCTCTCCGTTTGCTCGATCGACAGTTGTGGCTTCTCGTATTCGCTCTCGGCGAGGTGTGTGGCAAAGACATCGCCGAACCGTTCGTTCGTACTGACGTACACCTCGCCGATCCGATCGATCGACTCCAACTCGGCGTAGATGCGATCGATAACCGTGGCCTCTCCCAGCGGGAGAAACATCTTCGGTCGATGTCTGGTGATCGGCCACAGACGCGTGGCATACCCGCCGGCAAGGACGACTGCTTCCATAGACTCACGACCTCGTGGAGGAGTATAAAATTCGCACCCGCCGTCGAAACCGATGGTAGCCGTTTTCCTCGAGCACCTACCCGAACCGCCTGGCACCAACAGTCGTCGCTCGAGGGGTTCATTTGCTCGTATATCCATCGTTCCATGAGCCATGGGTCCTCTAGAGTGCCTGTTTCACGCCAAACGTGGCTCCTGAGGCGACGAAAACGCCGTCGATGTCGATGGATGGCAACACAATCTGCATCAGTAACGGTCGAAATACCGATCCTGAAGGACCACGAACAGCGCCATCAGCGAGGCAAAGACGGTCGCAGCAACGCCGATCTGGAGCCAGTGAACGAGCGACAGTGGTTCGACGTCGAACAGCAGTTGTCCCGTTGGTGTATAAAGCACGAGCAGTTGGAGGACTCCGGCGAGTGCTACCGCACCGACCAGCCAGAAGTTAGAGAAGAGACCGAGTCCGTATCGGAATCGAATCGCCTGAATACGAACGATTTCGAAGACGACGAACCCGGTAAAGACCATCGTCTGGGCAAGTTCGCGACTCGGTTCGTATCCCGGGCGCCAGCCGAGCAGTGATCCGGTCACGTCGTACCCCGGAATGACGTCACCGTAATAGTTGAGCGTGAATATCGGAAGGAGACAGATCGTCATGAACGCGGCAATGCCGATCACCGAGGTCACGATTCGTTTCGTGATGACGCCTTCGTCCGGGGGACGTGGTTCGCGTTCCATGATGTCTTCTGCAGGTGGGTCGACGCCCATCGACAGCGCCGGAATCCCATCAGTGACGACGTTGATCCAGAGCACCTGAATCGGCGTGATGACCAGTCCGAGGCCGGCCAACGTCCCAGTGAATATCATGGTAACCTCCCCACCGTTGCCCGACAGGAGGTAGTTGACGAACTTGCGGACGTTATCGAAGATCCGCCGGCCGCCTTTGACCGCGTCTCGAATCGTCGCAAAATTGTCATCGAGCAGGACGATGTCGGATGCCTGCTCGGTTACGTCTGTCCCCCGAATCCCCATGGCGACGCCAACATCCGCGTTCTTGACCGCCGGGGCGTCGTTAACGCCGTCGCCCGTCATCGCCACCGTGTGGCCTTTCGCTTGCAGCATCTGGAGAATACGCGTCTTGTGATCCGGCGCGGTCCGTGCGAAGATATCGACGTCATCGACAGCATCACTCAACGCGTCGTCGCTCATCTCCTCGAGTTCGGGGCCGGTGATGACGGTACTCGAGCGCAATCCGACTTCCTCCCCAATTGCCCGGGCGGTCACAGCGTTATCACCGGTGATCATCACCACGTTAATACCTGCATCGAGACAGCCAGCAATGGCGTCGGGCACTTCCGGACGCGACGGGTCGAGCATCCCCTGCAGCCCGAGAAAGACCATCGAATCCTCGAGTGATTCGTCGGGCGAGTCGGCCAGGTCCTCGGGAACATCGGGCCGGTAGGCAAACCCCATCACTCGAAGTGCATCTTCGGCAAATGATTCCTGCTGGGCTTCGATTTCGTCACGGCGATCCCCGGTGAGTTCGACGACTTCGCCGTCGACGAGTTCGTTGTCACAGCGCTCGAGCACGGTCTCCGGGGCTCCCTTCATGTAGGCGATCGGTTCTCCGTCGGGCGTCTCGTGAACCGTCGTCATCCGCTTTCGAGCGGAGGTAAAGTCGACTTCGCCAATTCGGGGATACTCAGCGTCGAGTTCGTCGTGTTCGAATCCGGCTTTCTGAGCGGCGACGAACAGGGCAATTTCCGTCGGATCACCCAGATACGTTCGTTCGGTGTCACCGTGTTCGTCAGAACCGTCACGCTCTCGGGTGCCGATGTCGACGTTGTTACACAGCAGTCCACACCGCAGGACCTCAGCGATGCGGTCGGTCTCGACGGGGTCGTCATCCAGCCGAAACTCACCTTCGGTATCGTAGCCGCTGCCGGTCACCTCGTAGGTTTCGCGGTTGGCAGCGATTCGCGTGACCGTCATCTCCTCTTCGGTGAGCGTCCCGGTCTTGTCCGTACAGATAACGTCGACCGAACCGAGCGCCTCGACGATCGGAAGTCGGCGGACGAGCGCGTTTTGCTCGGCCATCCGACGCGCTCCGAGGGCGAGAGAGAGGGTCACGACCGCGGGTAATCCCTCGGGAACCGCCGACACCGCGATACCGACTGCCGTCAGGAACACCTGTAACGGCGGTGTATCACCAACCACCAGTTCAGTTATCCCGATGATCGAAACGATGACGACAACCCCTACCGCAATCAGCTTCCCGAGCCGATCCATTTCTGCCTGAAACGGCGTGTCCCGATCCTCGGCCTCCTCGAGCGCGGTCGCAATCTGTCCGATCTCCGATTGGGGGCCAGTTTCGACGACGAGAGCGATCCCCGACCCACGCTGGACGACCGTGTCTTTGTACAGCATATTCTTGCGTTCGGCAAGCGCGACGTCGGTGTTCACTTCGCCAACCGATTTCGAGACGCCGGCACTCTCGCCAGTCAGTGCAGCCTCGTCGACGCTGAGATTCGACTCCTCGATGAGCCGTGCGTCAGCCGGGACGATGTCGCCGGACTCGACGAACACGATGTCCCCTGGAACGACCTTTCGAGCGTCGATCTCTTTTTTTTCGCCCCCACGTCGAACCACCGCATACCGCGTCGACATATCCTCGAGCGCCTGAATACTCCGTTCGGCCCGGTAATCCTGCAGAAATCCAAAGATCGTAATGAAGACGACAACGCCAGCGATGACGCCGGCATCGATCCAGTGGCCGACGAACGCCATCACGGCGGCAGCAACGAGCAACACCCAGATCAGCGCCGGCTTGTACTGGTCGATGAGGATTTGCAACGGCGAAATCCCCGACTCCGCTTTCACTTCGTTCGGCCCTGCTCGCTCGAGGCGAGTACTGGCTTCCTCGTCGGAGACGCCGTCAGGTGACGAATCCAGCGCCTCGTAGAGGTGCTCGAGTGGCTGGGCGTGCCAGTTGGCGTCGGTCTCGCTTGCAATCCGTTCGGCGTATTCAGTACGTGACACGTTTTCTTCTAGTCCTGAGTTGGTATCTGTTGGTCTTTTCCACAGACAGCCCGCGTAACGTCATCCAGTTCGAGCAGGCACTTACCCGATATCCCGATAACCACTCTTCCCAGAGGGCATTCTTTTCGTCGCATTCTGCCGAGCACCCCGCTGAGGATTGCGCTCGACGCTACATCGTCCTAACAATCCTTCTCAAGCAGTCAACACCGGCCTGTCCGCCGATCTGACGATCCGCTCGGCGACGCTCCCGATCTTTTTCGTCCGCGTGTGGCTCTGTCCCTGGTAGCCAATAACGACGAGATCGGCGTCGAGCGATTCGGATTCTTCGAGGACGACCTCCCAGGGGCGGCCGTGATAGACCTCGTACGTGTACTCGATGCCAGCCTCTGCAGCACGATCACCGAGCGCCTCGAGTAGTTCCTGTCCGTACTCCTCGAGTTGGTTGCAGACGAGTTCGGTGCTACTCAGTGCCGGTTCGCCGTAGCGATGCGTCTCCACGCAGTACATGGCATGGATACGTGCATCATACCGATCTGCCAGCGCCAGCGCGTGATCAACGGCGCGATTTGCGGGGTCACTTCCATCCGTCGGCACGAGAATCGTATCGTACATCGAATCACCATGATACACACCGAAGCCCATTAAATAACTTGTACCGCGACAGATGGAGTCTCCTACTCCCTGCGTCCCAGTGACTACTCCCACGACTGAAGCTCGTGGGCTTTCTCCTCGAATCTCTGTAAGCACAGCGAAACCAGAGCCGGTCGTGGACCCGCGCTTTCCTCCGTACCCTCGAGAACGCGTTGGAAAGGATGTGAGACGGGTACAACAACGGATCTCAGTACCGCTTCAAGCGTCGACGAGTGACCCGAACCAGACAACCGCTATCGATTCGGCTCACACGTTCAGGCTTGACGGACTACTCAGCACGTTATGACCGGCCGGTCCGTGGTTCTGACAATCCTTTCGGCAACGCTCCCGATCTGTCCGGCCGCTCCAGCCCCCAGACCGCGGTTCCCGATCACGATCAAATCGCTGTCGATTTCCTCGGCGTAGGCATCGATTTCCGTATCCGGTTGTCCGCTCAGTAGTTTCGTCCTTACGGCGACATCAGCACGCTCGCTCACCGTTTCGAGGACGTCTCTACCCTGTTTTTCGAGCGCCTCGAGCACGTCGTCCGAACCCGACAAAACCGATTTTCCATACCGCGTCGTATCGACGACGTGAATCGCGTGTAAGTCTGCGTCGAAAGCCGATGCCAGATTCACTGCGTGATCGACCGCTCGGTCGGCCGCATCGCTCCCGTCGGTGGCGACGAGAATCGTATCGTACATTGGATCTGGTAGCACCACGAACGGCCTCAAATACCTTACCGGGATAGCATCTTCATAAATCCGTTCAACCCTCTCATCACAGCACAAACGGGTACACAATTATCACGATAGCCGGTGGCGTATCTCCCGTATGTCCGAATCACTCACCCTCGAACGACTCGAGCCACTCGAGCGCAAACCGCTTGCCGACCAGACCTGTCTCGTCACGGGTTCGTCGCGGGGAATCGGACGGGAAATCGCCCTTGAGTTTGCTCGTTGCGGTGCCGACGTCGTCGTGAACTACGCCAGTTCGGGCGAGAAAGCGCGCGAGGTGCGCGACCACATCGAAGCGAACGACGAGCGGGCGATGGCCGTCGGCGCTGACGTCTCAGACCCCGATGCGGTTGCAACGATGGCCGACGAGATCCGTGAGGAGTTCGGCTCGATCGACGTCCTCGTCAACAACGCCGGGATCACGATCGACCGAACGTTCGAAAACATGACCTACGAGGACTGGAATCGGGTTATGGAAGTGAACCTCAACGGGACGTTCAACTGCACGAAAGCGTTCTACGACGACATTAAAAACGCAGACAGGGGCCGACTCATCAACATCTCGAGCGTCGTCGGTCAACAGGGCAACTACGGACAGGCAAACTACGCAACGTCGAAAGGCGGCCTCATCGCGTTCACGCGAACCATCGCGCTGGAACTCGCTCGAGAGGGGTCGACCGCAAACTGTGTCGCACCGGGTTTTACGGAGACCGACATGCTCGAAAAGGTTCCCGATCGCGTCCGCGAGCAGATTCGAGGGAAAATTCCACTGGATCGGTTCGCCGATACCGAGGACATCGTCGGCATGGTTCGATTCCTCGCGAGCGACCACGCCGATTACATGACCGGACAGGTGATCGGCATCAACGGCGGAATGGAGTGGTGACTCCGGAGGGGCAACGATGAACTACAAAGCTTTCATCGGCCAGGTGCAACACAGACTCGAGTACGCCCAGTTCGGACAGGGCGTTCGCGCAACTCGAGCCGTGCTGAGGACGCTCGGCGAACGGCTTCACGAAGGTGAAGCGACCGATCTCGCCAGCCCGCTTCCGATGGAGATCGATCGGTACCTGAGCGAGGCCGAGCACGGCCAGCGATTCGATTACGGGGAGTTTCTCGACCGGGTCAGCGAACGGGAGGGCGTCGACAGGGCGGATGCCAACTATCACGCCCAGCAAGTCCTCGCTATCGTCGCGGAAGTCGTCCCACCAGGCAATATCGAGAAGATCAAAAACCAGCTCCCCGAGGAGTACGATCGGCTGTTCGAACTGATCGAATCGTAAAAACACACCACGATCCAACCCGTAGGTTTCGTGCCCGAACAGCGTGGGCTCGCCCAGCCATGGTTTCTTAGGAGCGCTCGTGGAAAGCCCACCATCATGTACGACACGGTCCTCGTGGCGACGGACGGAAGTGATATTGCAGCGGCCGCAGGTGAGTACGCCTGTACGCTCGCAGATCGGTTTGGCGCGACCTTACACGTCGTTTCCGTTGCAGAGACGGACACGCTGATCGGTACCGGCGAACAAGGAGACCCCGACGAGGCCGTCGAGAGAATCGCTGATCAGGCCACAGAACGCGACTTGACTGTCACGACTGCCGTCCTCGAGCAAGCAGACGCCATCCATCGTGCGATCCTCGAGTACACTGACGAGCACGATATCGACGTTATTGTGATGGGGACACACGGACGGAGTGGAGTCGATCGATTCCTCGTCGGGAGCGTCGCCCAACAGACGCTTCAAGAGTCGGCCGTCCCTGTCGTGACCGTCCACGAAGCGACTACGCTCGGGCCCGACTTTGATCGACTCGTGGTGCCAACTGACGGCAGTGACAGCGCGATGGCGGCCGTCGAACACGCCACCGAACTCGCTCTCGAGACCGGGGCGACAATCCACCTCGTTCACGTGACGGACCGACCGCCAGGGTCACACGAGTCGACGACTGTCGATCTCTCGGACTCGAGAGAAACCTTCGATGTAAACGCGGTTGATCGTGCAATTGACCGATTACGGGAGTCGGAACTCGACTCCATCGACGTTTCAATCACCGGCGGCCGGGTCGACCAGTCGATACTCGCAATCGCAGCTGAACGCGATGCCGACGCCCTCGTGATGGGGGCACACGGACGGACCGGAATCCGACGATACCTGCTTGGCAGCACGACCGAGCGAATGGTGCGATTCGCAAATGTCCCGGTCTTCGCGATCAGCGCACCACGAGGTGAAACGGTGACCGTCGAATACCTCGATTATCGGACCGTCGACGACCGGGGCTGGTCGCTCGAGGACGGCGACCTCTTCGAAAAGGCCAACGCGGCCGACCTCGAGCCCGAAAAACACGGAACGCTCGAGGTGACACGAGAAGAGTACATTCTCGATGCCGCCGAAGCGGCTGGACAAGACTGGCCGTTTCACTGTCGAGCAGGTGGCTGTGTAAACTGCGTCGTGATCGTTACCGAAGGCGAGATCGAGATGGACGTCCAGCGAAGCCTCTCCGACGAAGAGGTCGAAGAGCAGAACCTTCGACTCACGTGCGTTGGGAAACCGGCGAGTGAGTCACTCAAAATCGTCTACAACGCCAAACATCTCGACCGACTGCAAGACCGGGTTATCTGATTGATCACCAGATTTGACGACACCAGCATCCATCACCGAGGAGCCCCGTGGCCGACGGGAGGCGATGACGACATCGATGGGATACGGTTACAGCAACCGAATTGAGGGCTGTATCGGCTGACTAGATCGGTACTCCCTCGAGAAAGGACAGCGTAATTAGGGTATCCAAGTGGTACATTTATTCCGGTTGCCGGAATACTCCAGTCGGTTGTCCCATGCTCGATCACTTCCAGCTCGCACAGATAACGCTCGTGCTCACCGTCATCGTCGCTATCACGGGATTCGTCGTGCTCGGCAGTCGATACGGCTACGGATTCAAAGGAAAGTGGCGATCGATCAATCGGTGGCTGCACACGATGCTCGGGATTTTACTCGTGGTATTTATGTTCCTGACCTACTTCATCACCCCACCCGAGACGCTCTTTTGAGAAGGGTCATTTTGTCAGACATTGTGAGAATTCGCCGCTACCGTCCGGCGAATTCTCTTCATTGACTTCTGTCCGGCAGTACCAGTACACCCTCTGCGAAGAGCTATGTTGCCGTCGCTTTGGCTGGTGTTTCGTCCTTGCTCGAACTCGGTCTGTGTGGCCCCTTATCATTCAAATAACTCGAGGATGAACCTAGTCCCATGAAGTCCCTCGTGGCTGTCGACGGATCCGAAGCGTCGAAAAACGCCCTGGAATACGCCGCCGATATCGCGGACGCGATGGATGGGTCGATCACCGTGGTTCACGCCGTCGATCCCACCGCATACGACGAGGGTGGGGACGAACCGGCCCTCTCACTCTGGGAGAGCGAGCCGCGTCTTGTCATCGAGAGTGTCGAAGACGCCGAAGCGCGGGGTCAACACCACCTCGAAGACGCCGCAAATCTCGCTGCAGAACTCGGGCAGGATGTCGAGACCGAACTCCTGTACGGAAACCCGGTCGTGACAATCACTTCGTACGCCGAAGAGGAGGGATTCGACACGATTTTTGTCGGTCACCGCGGCCGATCCGGCCGGGCCGGCATGATGCTCGGCAGCGTCGCGAAGTCCCTCGTCGAACGGGCGACGGTTCCCGTAAGCGTCGTGCGATAACCGACTCCTGACGAGGTATTACAGCGGGACTAGTACCCTCCCAAACATCGACTGGTGGGGTAAATCGACCGACGACAAATGATTTACCTCACCAGTTCAGCTTTGGGAAGCCACTAGACCACTATTCGACATCGCTCGTCGTACTCGAGGGCAGTAGCCGAGTCCACCGAATCGGAGCCACAAACCGGACAATCCGGGTCTACTTCGAGGGGCGTTCGAGTGAACGTAACGTCGGTCGCGTCGTATCGCAACAGTTCATCATCGAGAACCTCGTCGAGGTCCAGAACGTGTTTGAGCGCCTCCATCGCCTGGAGGCACCCGATCGTGAGCGGAACCGGTGGGAAGATACCCATCGGCTCGCCGGAAGGGATTGCCCCGGCGTCGGGCAGTTCCGGTAGCAAGCACCGATAGCAGGGGCCACCCGGCCGAAACGCCATCATCTGCCCTTCGAATCCGTACACAGCCCCGTGAACGAACGGAATACCGGCGAGTCGTGCGACATCGTTCCCGACAAACCGTGCTCGAAAGTTATCCAGCGCGTCGATGACCACGTCGTAGGGTTCGACCAGCGCCGCTGCCCCCTCGAGTTGCAGGCGCTCGAGATGCGTTTCCACCGTGACCTCCGGGTTGAGCGCCTCGACGTATCGAGCGGCGCTCTCGACTTTCGGCTTCCCGATGTCGTCGACGGTGTGAATGACCTGTCGCTGGAGGTTCGAGCGTTTGACTTCGCCATCGTCAACGATACCGATAGTGCCGACGCCGGCCGCAGCCAGCGACTGGATCACTGCTGATCCGAGCCCGCCAGCGCCCGCGACGAGGACGCGACTCGACAGCAGCATTCGTTGTTCCGGTTCCCCAACGGAATCGATCAGTAGCTGTCGAGAGTATCGGTCCCGTTGGCGAGGGGAGAGCGTATCACCCATACGATGCGTCCACCATGGAAGCGGATTAAGCTTCACCAGGACAGCCCAGAAGAGTGATCGGACTGGATCGCTGTTGGTTATCCGTCATCGGGGTGCGCAACCTCGAGTTCGAAATCGTCTTCGGGATAGGCGACACAGGTCAGAACCCATCCGGCCTCGATTTGGTTTTCCTCGAGATACTCGTTCCCATCGTGAGTAACCACCGTACCGGCGTCACCATCGTACTTCGCGGTACACTGCCCACACCGCCCCACCTCACAAGAGTAGGGGATATCGACGCCAGCGTCCAGTGCAGCCGCCAGAATATCCTGGTCCGAATCGACCGATACGGTCTGGTCCTGGTCGAGGAACACGATCTCGTAGGTGTCGGCGACTTCGTCTTCGTCATCGTTCATTCCGAGACACCCCGCGAGCACGACGGCCCCGGAACCGCCGAGCGCGACTAACAATCGGCGTCGCTCGGTGAGCAGCGTGTCTCGAGAAGGCCCGAGTGAATCGTCTGACGGGGCCGTCAGATCATTGCGTTCGTCGTTGGAGTAGTCAGCCATGGGGTTTTCCCCACATCGGCCCCCATGTTAAACGTTGCCAGCCGTGAACCGGCGTCTTCTTCTCACTTGTGCCCCCGTCGGTTCGGATCCTTCGGCTACAGTAAGGGGCCGACCATATCGACCCGAAAGGTGTCGACGCGCGCGGGAGGAGACCGACGCGATTGCTCCGTTCACGGCTGGGCCACGACGGCGCGCGAGTCAGGCGGATAGCACTATAGCGTTTGGTATGGTAGGGCCCACGAGGTGTCGAACCCAATGGTAGATCACGTCCTCGACCCGATCGACGGTTCGGACGAGGCATTCACCGCACTGGCGTACAGTTTCGTGACCTTTCCGGACGCGACCCACATCACGCTGCACGTCATCAACCCGACAAAAAAGCGATACGAGGGGCCGGGCTACGACGAAGGCTGGTTGTCGAACGCCAAAGACGAAGCCGTCGAAATACACGACACGGCACGGGAGATGGCCGAGCGTCGGGGGATAACGCTCGAAGAGACGGCAACGAGACGTGGGAGACCGGCCGAGGAAATCCTCAAATTTGTCGGCGAAAACGATGTCGATCACATTTCGGTCGGAAGCAAAGGGCGTTCGAGTCTCGACACCGTGTTCGTCGGGAGCGTCGCGAAAACCGTCACCCGTCGTTCCCCGATGTCCGTCACGGTAGTGCGGAGCGTCGACGATGACGCCCTCACGCAGCCGGAACAAGTGCTCGTGGCAGTCGACGGATCCGAACGCGCGTACGAAGCCCTCGAGTTCGCCCTCCAGGAATTTTCGACTGCTACGATCACCGCATTGTACGTCATCGATCCGTCCGAGGTTTTCGGGACGACTGCTGACGCCGATTCTACCCTCGAAACCGTGCGACAGCGCGCGAATACCCTCGATTCGACGATCCAAACCGAATCCGAACGCGGCGATCCGGCTCGAACGATCGCCGAATACGCCGTCGACGGGGGGTTCGATCACCTCGTCGTCGGTCGGTCCGGCCGCTCCGGATGGCCGCGACTCCTCCTTGGCAGCGTGGCCGAGTCCCTCGTCCTTCGAGCGCCGGTACCGCTCACCGTTGTCAGCTAACCGCTGGGGCGGTCGCCAGTCGGAAAGCCGTCGTTCCCGTCGATCGCTCCGGCCGGGACTCGGTGGCCTCGATCGCGTCGTCGAGGAAGCGAACGCCAGGTGGACGGTCTCGCAGAGTTTCTCCCAGTCGACGGCGTCGCCATCGGTGTGGGCGGCGAGGTTGATCGAGCCGAGGACGCACGCCCCGTAGGGGAGCAGCGGAACCTCGCCGCATGGGTTCGTCGCCTCGAGGCGACCGAGGTGCGGCGTCGGGTTCTCCTCGTTGAACGTATCGAGAAAGAGCAACCCCGGGTCGCTGGTCTCCCACGCCAGCTCGGCGATCAGTGAGAGCAGGTCGTCGAGCACGCCCATGTTCGCCCCGCGCCGACGGCCGCCCTGCTTGATCTCTTCGGTGGCCACGTCGAAGATCCGCATGAAGCTCACCGGGCCCGAGGCCACGCCGTCCGTCTTCGCGACGAGACCCCCTCCGGTCGAAGGGACGAGAACCCGGTTTCCCCGCCGCTCCGGTGGACGAGCGCGGTCTGCTTGAGGGCGGTGAAGATCGCCCCCAGGGAATCTTCTATCGGCAGGACGAAACAGGCCGCGGGTTGTTGCGTGTCCGTGCCCGCGTTCATCAGCGTCGGCGAGTTGGGGAAGAACTCGAGGCGCGTCATCGCCTCTAGAACGCCCGCTCGGTCTCGTCGACGTCCCCGCTAAACCGTTCCTCGGCCCGCTCGAGCGTCTCGGCCACGGCGTCGAGCGAGTCCACGCGTGGGTTTCAATTCGCACGCAGTAATACGGTCTGCTGTAACTTTTTACCGGTGATTGCCCATAACGGGTCGGCGATCACCGGTAAGAGACGACAGTAAACCGTATAAGAGGTGTCCGCCCCGACTTCCGCTCGTCGGCCGACGGCCTCGAATTGCGATCGCGTTCACGACAGCAGCAACCGACTGAAACCGAGCGCGGCACCCACTGCCACTCCCGCAATCGGCACGCCCGCGCTGACGGCGACGATCGCGATCACGCCGAGGGGCGGCCGCGGGTCCGCCGGTTCGCCCCAGGGGAGCGAGATCCCGGCGCCAGAGAGTGCGGCCGCGAGCCCCGGCCAGCGATCGCCCGGGACGAGGACGACGCGCGGCAGGTCCGTCCCCCTGGTTCCGTCTCCGCGGAACCGAACCGCGACTCGCCCGCGGAGGGGAACGGCAGCGATTTCGTTGACATCGTGGAGGTCGACGACGATTTCGGGCCCGTCCTCGGCTGCGGAGTCCCCCCCCCCCCCGCAGGTCGCGAACCCGGAGGGTCGCTCTCGTCGGCGAAACGGTGTATCGCAGCCCTCGCTGACCGAGCGCCAGCCACCACGCGATCGCTGCGGGTGCGATCGAGAGCGCGGCGAAGGCTGCGAGCGCGAGGGTCCCGAACCAGGGCGCGGCGACGAGCGCGAGCGCCGGCTGGACGAGGACGACCCACGCCCAAAGGGGCCTAGGCGCGACCGCGAGGACCGCGACGGCAACGAGAACGTGATCGCCGACACCACGGAGCGCGGGCGACCACGTCACCGGCGTCGCCGCGTGCTCGAAATCAGACCCGGTCACGGATAGACGGACGGCTCGGGTCCGGAAACACTTGGTCCGGCGATCCGGTCGCGACCGGCGGCTGTCACCGCCTGCGGTTTCCGGTTACGCTTCGGGAACGGTGAGGACTTTCGACGAGGATCGCTCGACGACTCGTTCCGTCGTGCTCCCCAGAATGTCGTTCGCGGCGGCTCCCTGCCCCCGTTTCCCCATGACGATCACGTCGGCGTCGTTCTCCTCCGCGTACGAGACGATCTCGCGGTGTGGCACGCCGCTGGTAATCTTCGTCTCACAGTCGACGCCGGCGTCGTCGGCCATCGCTTCGATCCGATCGGTGGCGTCCGTGAGGTACGCTCGCGCCTCCGATTCGTCACTCCCCTCGAGTTTCGCACCCTTCCCCGACTGCTTGTACATCGGCAATGCCTCGACTACGGCCAGCGCGTGGATGGTTCCGCCATCATCCGCAAGTTCGATGGCTTCCTCCGCAGCCGTGGCGGAGATTTCACTTCCGTCGGTCGGAACGAGAATCGATTCATACATCAGTTGTCACGTACCAGTTACATCGGCTTAGTCCTTCCTTCGAACTCCGATCCCGATCGCCCCCGAGGCGAGAAGCGCCACTGGCTTGTCCCGTCCGCTCGTAGTCTCGACTATGTGTGCACCGTTTACGGACCATGATGTCGGTAAGGCCGTCGAGAACGAGGAGGGGGAAGACGTCGGCGTCGTCGCGTCAGTAGCAGATGGCGTCGCGTACGTGCTGCCGGCCGACGACGCCGTCGATTCGGGAGCTGACGCCGATCGGCCGCGACGGCTACGCCCGGATTCCGTCCGCGCGATCACCGAGGAAACCGTCCGACTCGAGGGGGGTCTGCCACCCGAGGACGAGGCGGCCGACGCAGAACGGTACCGGGGCCTCGAGGCGGATCCGATCGAACTGGCTGGCGGCGACGGGGATCCCGTCACGCCGGACGAGTTCTCTGTCGAGCCCGACGAGGACACGGAACCGACCGACGCCGCGGTCGAACCGGACGACGAGGACGACGCGAAGTGACTTCCGCGAGGCCGAACCCGTTCTCGATCGCTGACCGAAAGGACGATTGGCCTCGTCGGGCTAACCATGAGTATGGTCGAAACGGAGTGGCCGGAACTCGCGGGCACGGAACTCGAGTACGGCGATCACACCTGGGAACTCACCGGGGCGGTCGAAGTGAACGTGACCGGCGAGGCGATCAGCGTCGGAGCGAAACAGGTCGACGATGTCCGGCAGAAGACCGCGACCCTCCGGTTCGGGGCGTCCGCCGACGCGCCCTCGCTGAATCCCGGCGACTTGGGCGGGCACTTCGATCGGGTCGAACTAGTTCGCGACTCGCCCCGTCTCGTCCTCAGAACGGAGGCGCGGACGTACCGATACGAACTCCGTAACGTCGAGTACGAATGATACGGATCGGCGTACCGATGTACCGGCGCAACCATCTACGGGTCACGGTCGCGCCGGAACTGACTGATAGCGGTCCGTGCGACTGGTGTTGGGGAGTTCGAGTCGGTGCTGAATCTCGCCCGTGAACTCGTCGAAATTCATCGCACAAGTCCCGAGGCGATCCAGCGACGTGAAGCTACGTGATGTAATAGTCACTGAAAGTCACTGCACACCCGATCGCACGACGACTGTGCGACCGATATACAAATCGTTTCATACGAACCGTTGTATTCAATTACCGCCGAGCGCCCGAGACGAGGTCGGCGCTCGGCGGTAAACTCACCGACGACAAACGCCTCCCCCCTGGCAATCCCGTCGCGAGTGGGTATTATTGGCGTGGGCGACGAACGCCGACCTATGACGCTGGTTGCCTTCGATTTCGACGAGACCCTGTGCCAGTCCGACCTCTCGATCGCCCTCGGGCGGGAGTACGACGTTGAGAACGAGATGCAGGGCCTCCGCGATCAGGGAGTACGCGAGGAGGTGGACGTCGAGACGAGCCTCCGGCATCGCGTCTCGCTCCTCGAGGGGATGCCGATGCAGCAGGTCGAGACCGCGTTCGAGCGCTGCGCGCTGCGCGAGGACGCCGTCGAGGTGCTCGCCGACCTGCGCCGGTCCGACGTCCCCGTGGCGATCGTCACGCGGAGCTTCGAGCGCGGCGTGGAGGCGGTGCTCGATCGGGCCGACGTCGCGGTCGATCACCTCGTCGCGAACCGTCTCGTCGTGGCCAACGACGCGCTGACGGGCGAGATCGAAGGACCGCTGGTCGAGGGCGAGAAGGATCAGGCGCTCGTCGAACTCGCCGTGGCTGAGGAGACCGACCTCGATCGGACGTTCACGGTCGCGAACGGGGCCACCGACCTCCCGATGCTCCGCACCGCGGGGACCGCGATCGGCTACGATCCGGAGCCGGTCGTCGAGCAGTACTGCGACCACGTCGTGACGTCGATGCGAAAACTCCACCTCTACTTCGACCAGCACGGGATCGTCGACGCAGACGGGAACGAACGCTGATAAGGACCGTTGTATTCAATTACCGCCGATCGCCGACGCCATCTCGGGCGATCGGCGGTACGTAGTTACAACGATCCGTATGAGCCCGATCGAGGGCGAACGTCGCGTCTCCGCTACGTCAGGTTCTCGGCGAACCAGTCGGCCGCCACGTCGGCGACTTCCTCGAGTTCACCCTCGCCCTCGAAGAGGTGTCCGGCCCCCTCGACGACGTGCAGGTCCCGCTCGCAGGTGAGTTGGTCGAGGGCTTCGCGATTGAGCTCGAGTACCTGGCTGTCGTTCCCACCGACGACGAACAGGGTAGGCGCCCGGACCTCGTCGAGCACTTCAGTGGCCATGTCCACGCGGCCGCCGCGTGAGACGACGGCGTCGACGTCGTCCTTCAGGTGCGACGCGGCCCGGAGCGCCGACGCGGCGCCGGTGCTGGAGCCGAAGTATCCGGTGTTCACGTCGGGGACGTCCTCGCGCGCCCACAGCCACTCGGTGACCGCGGCGAGTCGATCGGTTAACAGCGGGATGTCGAATCTGTTCTCGCGGTACTGATCCTCCTCCTCGGTGAGCAAGTCGAACAGAAGGGTCCCGAGGCCCCGATCCCGAATGGTTTCCGCGACGAAGTTATTGCGCGGGCTCTTCCGACTGGATCCGCTCCCGTGGGCGAAGACGACCACACCGGGTGCCTCGGCCGGGAGTTCGAGCATGCCCTCGAGTTCGACGTCGTCGACCGGAATGGACACGAGCGACTCCGAATGGTGTGCCATGTTCGATCCGACACCGCCGACGGTCTTTATTTGATTGGGGTGTTTCGGACCATCGAGCCCGACGGCACCACCCGCGTATTATGTGTATCCGTCGCGTTCTTTGCCCAGAGAACCATGGAGACAGCCCGTCGATTCACGGACAGAACGGAGGCTGGAGAGCGACTCGCGAAGGCGCTCTCGAAGCGGGAAATCGACGCGGACATCGTGCTGGCGATTCCGCGGGGCGGCCTGCCCCTCGGTCGCGCGGTCGCCGACGCCCTCGACGCGCCGCTCGACGTCGTCGTCGCGAAGAAGATCGGCGCCCCGGGCAATCCGGAGTACGCGATCGGCGCTGTCGCGAGCGACGGAAGCGTCTGGCGCAACGAGCAGGCGTTCCATGGGACGGGCAGCGACGAAGAGTACTTCGAGCGACAGCGCGAGGAGGAGGCGGCGAACGCCCGCCGAAAGGCCGACCGCTACCGGGGCGGCCGATTGGAGCCCGATCTGACCGGCAACACCGTCGTCGTCGTTGACGACGGCGTGGCGACGGGGTCGACCGTCAGAGCTTGCCTCGAGAAGCTCAAAGGGGAGGACGCCGATCGCCTCGTCCTGGCAGTGCCGGTCGGACCGCCCGATACGATCGACGAACTGGCCGACGAGATCGACGAGGTCGTCTGCCTCGAGACGCCGGCTGCCTTCAGGGGCGTCGGCCAGTTCTACGAGAACTTCGAACAGGTGACCGACGAGGAAGCGATGACGTACCTCGAGACGTGATCGAGACGTCGGCATCCTCAGCCTCTACGACGTGACCGACCTCACGGTCCGAGCAGAGGTGCAGAGCCAGAGCGACGACGCGGGCGGAACGGACCGTACGGGAGCGAAATCTACAGCAGTACCGCTCGGGCGCGTTGGGGCGGGTTCAGCGCCCGCAAGAGCGAAACCGAATACATGCTGGATCTGCCTCCGGGACGTCATGGTTTCGCCCGTCCGTCGGATCTACCCGAAGGAAACCCTCGACGAGGCCGTCTCGGCTATGTTCGAGATCGGCACGTCGTCGCTGGTCGTCACGAAGACCGACATCCTCGACGTGCTCACGTGGGAGGCCGGCGGCAACCAGGACATGCAGGTCTACGGCACCGGACCTCGTCGACGACATGTCCTACGGCGAGAAATGCCGCGGCGTTCCGCTCTTGCTCACGCGCGTTCGCCTCCACACCAATCGCGGGCTGTACGTCGCCTCCGGCGAACGGGACGGCACGAGCTACGCGCTCAACGAGGCCTGGGAGGTCCTCGAGCGCCAGATCCGCGACGAGAAGACCTACGGCCGGAGCACGAAATCCCCGAGCGAGGAGTTTTGGGAGAAGCGGTTCGGCTGGCTGCTCGAGGAGTGATCACGGCCGGACTCGGCCGACCTTGACGGCTGATCCCGGTCGGCGCGACGATCGGATCACGATCTGTGGGATGGTAACACAGAGGGTATTATTGGCCCGTCTATCGTACGTTCCGTATGGAACTCGTCGACGGATACGTACACCAGTCAGGCGTGCACTGTGGGGCGTCGGCACTGCGAAACGTCACGGCGCACTACGGGTGGAACTACAGCGAGGCGACGTGCTTCGGCGTCGGCGGCGGTCCGGCGTTCGTCCTCTACGAACACCCGCACGAGCCCTGGGTCACGTTCCGGGCCAGTCCGACATGGCTGGAACGGGCGTTCTTCGAACGGCTCGGGGTTCCGCACCTGCACCGCGCGGGCGACGACATCGAAACGGCCTGGGAGACCGTCACCGACCACGTTGACGAGAACGATCCGGTGATCCTGTTCCTCGACCCGGCGTCGATCGACTACCTGCCTGAGGACCCAGCCCACGTCCCGCCCCACGTCACCGTGTTGATCGGGTATGACGACGAGACGGCGCTGCTCTCGGATGCCGCGATGGAGGAGCCACAGGAGGTCTCCCGATCGACGCTCGAGGCGGCATGGTCGCACGAGACGTTCGGTCGACTCGAGAACGAGTCGCTCGTCGTGACCCGCGCGGCGCGGACCGAGGACGAGACCGACGCGGTCGCCGCCGGCCTGCGACAGGCGGCGACGTACGTGGTCGACCCGCTCGCCGTGAAGCGCGACGCACGCGGCCCGGGCGAGGAGGGACTGCCCGCGATCCGCTCGTTCGGCGACTACGTCGGCAGGTGGCCGGAGCTACCGGAGCCGGCCAGGCCCGTGCGCATCGCTCGTCGGAGCATCGACGAGCACGGCGACGGCACGGCTTACCGCGGCCTCTTCGCCGAGTCGCTCGCGGAACTCGGCCAGCGAACCGATCTGCCGCCGTCGCTCGCCGATCGCATGGACGCTACCGGATCGCAGTGGAACACCGTCGCAGAGCGCCTGGAGGAGATCCTGGAGCACGATGACCCCCAACCGGCGCTCTACGAGGAAGCCGCGACCCTCATCGGCAACGTCGCGGACAGCGAGGCGGGGCTCTTCGCGGACCTCCACGGGGAACTCGGCCCGGTCGACGACTAGGAGTAACCGGGTCCCCTGGTTTTTTCCTCGCTCCTTCTCGAATGGGCGAGTGCGGGAGCACGCGGGAGCGGGCCGTCGATCGGAACGGAGACAGGTCGTTCCCACCATCCCGAGATTCGCTATGACTGAATCCGACATCGTCGATCAGGTGTATCGATCGTGTGACTTCGCATCCCCCGAGGGGGCGGAGTCGGTGATTCGCACGACGCTCCGGAACCTGGGACGGTGCCTCTCCGCGGGACAGGCTCGGGACGTCGCGGCGCCCCTCCCACGACCGCTCTCGGAGGAACTCGTCGCCGCGTCGCCAGAGAAGCCGGACCCAATGCCCTACGAGGAGTTTCTCGAACGGGTGCGCGACGGGGCCGAACTCGCGGACCGCGACGTCGAGCGGGATGTTCGGGTGGTCCTGTCGGTCCTCGCCGGGCGCATCGGCGAGGTCGAGATCGAGAACGCACGGGCGCAACTACCGCCGAACTACGATCACGTCTTCGACGTCGAACCGGAGACCGTCGGACAGCCGTTCGCCGACCTCGTCGCCAAGCGGGGAACGTTCGACTCCGACGTCGACGCCCCGGGAGCTGACCCGCACGCTCCTCGAGACGCTGGGCGAGCGCCTCTCCAGGGGCGAGGCCGAGGACCTCTCGCGGTACCTTGAGGGAGACGCCGAAGCGTGGGTCGTCGATCGGGAGTCACCCGACGCCGCGTCGTTTTCGGCCGACGAGTTCGTCGCCCGGGTCGCGCGCCAGACAGAGTGCTCCGAGGGGGCGGTCCGGGACGCCGCCTCCGTCGTCGGTGACGTGTTCGTCGACGTCGTTCCGTCCCGGGAACTCGATCGAACGTTCGCGCAACTCTCCGCCGGATACGACGACCTGTTCGAGATCGAAGAGTAGCGACGCCGCGGTTTGAGAGCCGATCAGATCTCGGGTCCGATCCGCTTGACGCGCCCCTGAGCGCCCGACTTGAGTTTGACGAGGATTCCCTCGGGATGAGTGCGCTCGTCCGAGAGGATGGCGCCGACTTCGCCGAGGATCCGATCGCCGTTCTCCTGTTCGATCTCCACGGTCATCCCCTGTACGAGTTCGTCCCGCGTCGGTAGATCGGCGGACATGCGTGTCGACGGAGGACGGCCAGTCTCTTCAAGGGTGGTCGTCGTTCTCCGTTCCAGACGGTCGTTCGGCCGTCCGACGGGTCCGCCGTAGGGCGAAGCGTCTTATCACTCGGCGGCGTACGAGTCCCGATTCCGGATCGAGCGATCGGGCCGGACGGATCGGCCCGTCCGATCCAGGATCGGTGATCAACATGGAATACGTCTACGCAGCCCTCATCCTGCACGAGGCCGATCGAGATATCACCGAAGAGAGCGTCACCAACGTCCTCGAAGCCGCCGGTACGGACGTCGACGAATCCCGCGTGAAGGCCCTCGTCGCCACGCTCGAAGACGTCGACATCGACGAGGCCGTCGCGGAAGCGGCCGTCGGCGCCCCGGCAACCGCGACGCCGGCCGAGGAAGCTGAACCGGAGGAAGCACCCGAGGAAGCGGCGGAAGAGCCCGAAGAGGAAGAGGAGGACGAAGACGAGGGGGCGACCGGCGAAGGCCTGGGCGAACTGTTCGGCTGACGGATCCGGCGGTAGCACGTCGACGGTCGCCTGGGCGCGGCGCCGTCGTGGTCCGATCTCCAGCGTCGTCGAACCGGGCGAGGAACCGACGGCGCCCCTTGCTTTTCGGTCGAATTCGTTCGGTGATCGGCTGGATCGGACCACAGGGGTTTATCGACCGACGGCGTAGGGCATCCATGGCCGACCGCGACGGCGGGTGGATCGCCCTCTTCTCGGGCGGCAAGGAGTCCTCGTGGGCGCTCCACCGCGCCCTGGAGAGCGGTCTCGACGTCCGACGACTGGTACTCGTTCATCCGCCAACGCCCTCGTCGTCGTACCACGCACCCGGAACGCCCGTGATTCGACTCGCCGCGCGGAGCATCGGGATTCCGCTCGTGGACGCCGGCCTCCCGGCCGTCGACGTCGAACCGCCCGACATCGGGGTCGATTCGATCGGACCGGAAGACGCCGAGATCGAACCCCTCGAACCCACCCTGCGATCGCTGGACGCCGACCTCGACGGCGGCGTGGCCGGCGTCGTCGTCGGTACCGTCGCGGACGAACACCGTGCCGCGGGCGTCCGAGCGACGTGCGATCGCGTCGGCTGCGACGTCCATGCGCCGCTGTGGCGGGCGCCACCGCGCGAACTCGCGAAGCGGATGATCGACGGGGGGCTCGAAATTCGGATCCTCCAGGTGACGGCGCCCGGATTCGACGAGTCCTGGCTCGGCCGCCGATTGGATCGCGACGCCCTCTCCGATCTGGTGGAACTGAACCGCGAGAGCGACGTCCACCTCCTGGGCGAGGGTGGCGAGTACGAAACGATCGTCACCGACGGACCGCATATGGCCTGTCCGATCGTCGTCGCGTTCCGGCGCGAGTGGCACGGAACCTGGGGTCGGTTGCGGATCGCGAACGCGTGGCTCGACGCGCCGGCGGCCGCTCGCCAGTGGAATCACGAGTCCGAGTAGTCCCGTCTTTCGCGGAGCCGCCAACGTCTCGCGATCGACCGGATGTGAAACCCGATCGGGCGCGACCGATCCACGTCGCACCCCGCCGTTCGGGGTCGCAGTTCTCGGGTTCGACGTCGACGCCGCCCCGCTCTCGACTGGTCACTTCTCGGCCGCGGCGTTCACCCAGATGGAACTTCCCGGTCCCGTCGACTTTCATCGATCAGGTCGGTGTGGGTCACCCAGCGGAGGAACTCCTCGTAGTCGCCCTCCGTGAGCGTTCGCTGAGTTGCGCTTCCTCGACGATCGGTCGGTGGTTGGCCGGTTCGATCCGTCCGAGGGTTGTGAACAGTTCGACGACGTCACCGTTCCGGGCGTTTTCGACGTGCTGTACTCCCTCGGTACGGATCTGCGCCGGGACGGCTGACGCGCCGCTCGTTCTCTCGGGTCCGGCCGTCCGACGACTGGCCGCGACGCCCGTCCCCGAACGGTCTCTCAGCCGTGCTTCGTTGCGTCCACGACCTCGCCGACCGTCTCCCACTCGTCAGCGCGGAGGGGACGCCCGCGCAAGCGAATCGGCCCGCCGGGTCGTTTGCCGGTCGTGAGTTCGTAGAGCATCGCCGCGTCTTCGTCGCGACCCTCGGCGGAGAAGCCGTGCTCCTCGCTGACTTCTACCTCGTCGAGGGTGACGTCGATCGTTTCATCGTCGTCCAGTCGGAGGGTTCACTCACCCGCACCGAGTTTCCCCATGGTGATCGCGAGTTCGTCCAGCGCCATACCGATCGGTCGCGGGGAACGACAAAAAACAGGTGCCGATATGGGTTCATACGGACTGCTGTAAGTCATTTCCACGATAAAGGCGACCCGAGCGGCGGTTACGCCGGTAAATCGTTACAGAAATCCGTAGCAGCCTATCGAAACGCTATAGTAGCCAGTGAAAGTCATTGCACATCCTATCGCAAGACGCCGTCGCGTTAGGTGTGTAAACCGTTTCACTGTCTACTATAGACTGACTCGCTCGGGTACTCCTGGGCTATGATTCGGGTCCCCGGACGACAGACGCAGTATTACTTCGATCTGGTCTATAGGGCAGCGTTTGTGTTCTCGGATTCAGCTCCCTTCTGTTCGTCGGCATGGACCCGGATCATCGCTTTCCAGGGTGGGCTGGTGCTCGGCTACTTCCTTCGCGTGTGGGAGAACATGACCGTCTACGAACGGATTCTCGAGGAAGGGTTGGCCTAGAAAAGCCGTCGCCGACGAAGTCGAAGTACAGTGGGAGGAGGAAGCGCTCGCTGAGGTCGAAGCGCAAATCCCGACCGAGAGCGGAGGAAGTTTGACCTGCAGCCGATTTTGAGAAAGACAGTATCGTTACGAATGAGGTCCTTGATCGAATCGAGTCGGAAGTAGAGTCACGACCGGTCGACGATGCCGGGACCGAGCTTCTCGATCGGCTGGAAGTGATCGACGAAGAACTCGCCAACCAACTGCACGAGCGACTGAGCGATGGGGAGACGTCATCGTCGTGACGCCGTAATCGAGCGTTTCACGAGAACACCGTGATGTGGGTGCGTCGGACGACGTGAGACGAGTGTGTCCGCCAGAATCCGATCGATCTATCCATGCGAAGACGCGTGACTATTCAAAAGTACGTTCGAACTGGCTGATACTCTCGTCAGTACCGGCAAGGACGAGTTCGTCGTCGCGTTCGAGTTCGATCTCTCGTCTGTCGACGCCCGTGATCGCCTCACCGTCCCGAACGACAGCGAGCAGCGTCGTCCCGGTTTGATGCTCAACGTCGGCGTCGGCTGGCGTTCGCCCCGCCAGATCGCCGGCAGGAACTGTCACCACCCTGATCTGCTTGTCGAACGCGAGCGCCGCTTCGCCCTCCGAGACGGTGGCAGCCATCATCCGGCCGCTGACCGTTGCCAGCGATTGCACGTCGTCTGCCCCAGCGCGGTATAGTTTTGCTACGTCCGCTTCCTCGTTCGCTCTGACGAAGACGTCGACGTCCGGGTTCAGGTCCCGAACGATCAATGTGGTAAAGATCGCGGTCGTGTCGTCGCCAACCGTGACGATAACTGCAGAGGCGTCCTCGACACCCGCTTCACGGAGTGTCGACGGTTCGCGGGCATCACCGACGATGTCGACGCCTGGTTTCTCCTCTACGTCGAGGACGGTCACGTCTGTGTTCGTTCCGGTAAACGCAGTATCGGCCGCCGCGCCGGACTCGCCGTATCCGGCTATCAGCACCCGCTGTCGCGCCAACTCGCGGACGTTCGAGGCCGCTTCCGCTCGGAGTGTGTCGACGTCGTCCGGAGCGCCAGCGACGAGGAGCCGTGTATTGGGATCGATCTCGAACTCCGGTTCGACCGGGCTGACGAGATCGCCGTTCATCCAGGCACCAACGACCCTAACGCCGAATTGGTCGGGAAACCGACAGTCCTCGATAGAGCGGTCACATAATTCACTCCCGGCAGCGATCGAAACCTCAACCAGTTCGAGTTCGTCGCTGATTGAGGCGCTCTCGTCGACTGCAGTCGTGACCGCCGTCGGGACCCGTTGCGCGAGACTCTCGCCGACCAGCTGGCGGGGGGACAATACTTCGTCAGCCCCCGCGATTCGGTGATACTCGCCCAGTTCTTCGTCTTCGACGACCGTTATCACCGGAATCTCTGAGTCAACTTCTCTCACCGACAGCACGATACTCGCGTTCACGTCGTCCGGCGCGTCCGCGACGACGGCGGCCGCCTCGTCGATCCCCACTCGCTCGAGGACATCGATGGATTCCGGATCGTCGTGGACGACCGGCCACCCGGCTTCGTGTAACTCGTTGGCCGACTCGAGGTCTGACTCGACGACGACGAAACTCCTGTTTCGAGCCTCGAGTTCGGTTGCGAACGACTCCGTTCGGGGAGTGTATCCACAGATTATGACGTGGTTCTCGAGCTCGGGTGCTGTCGTAGGCGGAGACGTCTCGAAAGCAGTCTGAAACCACGGGACGACAAAGGCGTTGATCGCCGCAAGGATAAGGCCGATCCCGGCCAGTTGCATCCCGATCACCAGCACGTTCATTTGGGCCGTTTCCCAGGGCGCGTCCTGCCCGTAGCCGGTCGTCGTGAAACTCTGGAACACGACCTCGAGGGATCGAATCAGGGGCTGGGGCCGATCCTCCCAGACTGCCATTCCGACGTTGTACGCGACGGTGAAGACGGCAGTCGTCACGACGACCAGCGCGAGGTACTGAACTGCCCGACGAGACCACCTGGTTACCATGGCTACTCTCAGACACTCTGCCCTGTAGAAACCGTCGATCGAGCCGCTCGGAGAGGGATTCAGAGACGTCGGTGAGGTAGGCCGTCTCCCAGATCGTGACGATCACCGCGTTGACGGCGTCGAGGTCGAGCGCGATCGTGCTCTGGTCGATGACGAACTCGAGATGTCGCTCGCGAGGAGGTTCGGCGACGTGTCGACGAGCGTGACCAGGAGAATGCCGAACACGACGGGAACGATGCTATCGAGGGCCGGAATTGCGGTAGACAGCAGCGCGTCCATACCGGGTTCTCGACGGGAGCGGCCAAAAAGTCGACCAGATTCACGACCCGGATCTTTTCATCGCCGGTGACACGCAGGCCGATCGATCGGCGACGGGGGCCGATGGACGCTACGACGCCCTGACGCCGTCGCAGACGTGAGGGTGATCCAACCGAGGATCACCGACGGGGGATCGGCAGGTGCTCGGCCAGTTTCACCTGCGCGGTCCGCTTGAGCGTCGGCCAGAAGCCCGCCCGGACCAGGTCAACGTCGTCGTCGATCCCCCCGTTCCGGTCGTAGTCCACGCCGCGGACGAGGACGACCGGTCGTCGCTCCGCGGCCTGCCCCGAGAGCACGGCGGCCCCGGCAGCGAGTTCGTCTGCCAGCAGGTCCACCCCGCCGACTTTCGGGCTCCCGAAGAGGTCCGTCGCACCGAAGTTACTGTCGACGGGATCGATCCCGGCGCATCCGATCGCGACGTCGACGCTGCCGCCCCGGTGACTCACCTCGGAGTCCGCGATCACGATCGCGACGTCCGCACCCGCTCGCTCCCGGATCTCCTCGCGGAGCCGTCGCGCGCTCGCGTTCGGGTCGGTCGGGAGCAGCGTCGCCGTTCCTTCGGGTGAGTTCGAGAGGTCGATTCCGGCGTTCGTACAGAGCCGCCCGTTCCAGTTCGTCACGAGCAGCGCCGGCAGCGTCTCGAGCGCGTCGCGGGCCGCCTCGGGACTCACCGCGTACGATTCGAGCCGATCGGGCACTATCTCGGCGACCGGGATGACCCCGAGGATCGTCGACTCGCGCAGGGTCAGTTCGACTTCTCGTGCGTCGATCCCCGTCACGTCGGCGATCCGTTCGGCCCCCGGAGAGACGGGAACTCGATCGAGTTCGACAATCCGCTCCTCCGCGAGCGAGACGACTTTCGACGAAACGACGAGCACGTCGTCGTCCT
The DNA here is from genome assembly GCA_025517525.1 of Natronosalvus hydrolyticus. Taxonomy (GTDB): domain Archaea; phylum Halobacteriota; class Halobacteria; order Halobacteriales; family Natrialbaceae; genus Natronosalvus; species Natronosalvus hydrolyticus. Next base: position 301,898 of record JAOPJZ010000001.1, on the reverse strand, counting down.
GCAGGGTCGGCGTCTCGCTCTCCTCGAACGCCTCGAGGAGCAGTTCCACTAGGTCCTCGCCGCCTTCTAACAGTCCGATATCGATTCCGTGATACGTTATTTCACTCATACACGCACGTGTCCACGGTGAGACTCGTATATCCGGGGTCCTCATGCACGCGCTGGAACGGCGCTTCTCGCGAGCCCAATCGTCGACCTGCTCGTGAGGGCACTGGGGGCGTTCCCGTCCACGAATTCTCCCGCAAGATCAGAGCCACTAAAGATGGGAACGTGAATCAGTTCTGGCCGTCCTCGACGGGCGACTCGACCTGGCCGATCGCGGCGACGCGTTCGAACTCACGGCGGACGTGCCGAGGTTCGAAACGGACGACATCGAGGTCCGACTCACCGACACGACGGTTCACGTCACCGCCGAACGCGAGGAAGAAGTGACCGAGTGGGACGAGGAGTTCTGCCTCAAGAGCAAGCGCGCCCGGAGGTCGCTGAACCGGAGCATTCGGTTGTCCGAACCGGTCGACGAAAGCAAGGTCGAGCAGACGTACCGAAACGGCCTGTCACGGTCACCTGCCGAAGCGAGAGCCGGCCGAATCCGTAGGACGGACGATCAACATCGAATAGTCGATCGGCGACCGCGAACGTATTTCGACAACCGAGATTCGGCGTCGATCGCCCGGCGGCTCATACTGTCAGACATTGTGAGAATTCGCCGCTACTATCCGGCGAATTCTCTTCATTGACTTCTGTCCGGTAGTATCATTCCTCGGCCCGTCGGTGGCCGAACGGCAGCAGGTACAGCGGGTCGAGTCGTCCCGGAAGGTCGAGCACGTCGGCGACATCGGCGTCGGAGAACGCGCCCACGGGGCAGGTGTTCAGGTCCCGCGACTCGCAGACGAGGTGGACATTCTCCGCGGCATGACCGGCCTCCATGTGGACGTACCGGTCGCCGTGGTCCGGATACTGTGTTCGGGTTCGATCGTACTCCGCCGCCATGACGATCGTCGCCGGTGCGTCCCGCACGACCTCCTGTCCCAGCGCGGCGCTCGTGAGATCGTCGTGGACGGCCGTTTCGAGCGTCACCTCGAGCGTGTGATCCGTCGGCTCGTACCGGTACAGCCCCGCCTCCAGGCGTTCGCTGCCGTCGGGCGCGACCTCGAGAAACGCGACGAGCGGATACGTCGCGCCGGCGCTCGGCACAGCGCGCATCTCGATCCCGTCTCTCTCGTGGGTAACTCCCTGCATGGCCCACAGCACCTGCCCCACGTCCGCGGTCCCCACTGGCGTTTGGGCGAACGTTCGGCGACTCGCCCGGGTCGCGATCGCTCGTTCGACGCTCGTCGTGCCGTCGGTCTCGGGGTCGGGGAGTTCGATTCTCGTCATAGGGGCCGTTCGACGACGAGCCAGAAAATACCGCTCCCGCGGGAACACTATGACACTCCGGACCGTAGCTGGCGTATGACCAGCCGCGTTCTCGTCCCTGTCGACGGATCGACGCTGTCGCTGCGTGCACTTCGTCACGCCTTGCGGGAGTTTCCCGACGCCGACGTAACGGCGTACCACGTCGTCGACCTGTTCGATCCCGCTCCCCCGGCCGCCGCCGAGTCATCCTACGAACCAATGCTCGGCACCGAGGAGTGGTACCAGTACGTCGGCGAGTTGCGTGACCAGCTCTTCGCAGACGTCGCCGAAGTGGCCGCCGACTACGGTCAATCGGTCGAAACTGACTCGGATGTCGGCGATCCGGCGCGGCTCGTCGTCGAGTACGCAACCGAGGAAACCGTCGATCACGTCGTCATCGGGGCCCACGGCCGGACGGAACCCCAGCGACCGCTGTTCGGAACGGTCGCCGAGACGGTCGTCCGTCGATCGCCCGTCCCGGTGACGGTCGTCCGGTGAGCGGCCGACGGACGACCGTCTCGATCGGGCCGGCTACTCTTCCAGTTCTTCGTCCCCGACGACGGTGACGGGGACCGGCACTCGTCGAACGACGGTCTCCGCGATGCTACCGAGGAGGAGTCGATCGAGTCCGTTACGGCCGCGACTGCCCATCACGACCTGATCGACGTCGTGATCGGTGACGTACCGCACGATCACGTGTTTCGGGCGGCCGTACTCCCAATCCGTCTCGACGGATCGATCGTACTCGGCGGCGACGGCCGCCGCCTCTTCGAAGGCCGTTTCCGCGTACCCGCGGGCGGTATCCTGCCACCGGCGGACGTTCTCGACGCCGGCGTCGGTGTGCTCGGCGAACGGTTCAACGACGTGAAAGACCACGATGGTCGCGTCGGGATGCGTCTCGAACGCAAATCGAAGTGCGGCCTCGGCGTGATCGCTTCCGTCGTAGGGGACCAGGACGCGTTCACTCATACGTCGGAGGACGAGCGACAGCCGGATATAAAACTTGTCGGACGACGGCCTGTAGACCACTCCCAGTAGTGGGAGCGTCGTCGAGACGGTTGTCCGCCGTGGACGCGAGTACGACGTTTACATCGTCCGGTACTACGCGCCGCCGTCCATCCCCGACATTCGACTGGAGGAGGGACAGTACACCGATCGAGAGCGGTGATCGCCCGTTCTCGTGCTGACGGTCTCCTGACCGCGCCGCGGCGGGCGACCGCCGTCGGCTACTCGCCATCGGGTTGAAGCGCGGGCGGGAGTCCCTGGTGTTTGATCCCGGTTAGATCCTCGATCCGGAACTCGTAGATCTTGACCGACCCGGAGAGGGAGGCCTCCTCGAACAGACTCGGCTGCCAGACGTGGTTCTGAGGCTCCTCGAGGTCGCCCCACTCCGATTCGGGGACGGCGTCGATCGTGCCCGAGAGGAGGACGCTCTCCCAGTTGTACATCGTGTCGACTTTGTACACGAGGAAGCTGGCGGCGTCGGCGCCCTCGCTCAGCGTCTCTTTCCGGCTCGAGGAGCCGAGGAGGAAGGTGAAGTAGAGTCGGTTGTTGCCGTTGTACCTATACGACAGCGGGAGGAGATAGGGTCCGCCCTCCCCCGGTAGCCCGAGCACGCCGGTTTTCTGGCTTGCGAGGAAAGACCGCATCTCGTCGTCGTCCATCTCGGCCAGTCCGTACTCTCGCAGTTCGTCGACTGACATACGCGAACGGACTCCCGGTGACGGGAAAAAGGCTCACACGCGTTTCTTCCGATGAGAGTCGCGCTCGACGACGGGACGGTTCTGACGCTCGGTCACTCCGCGATCCGGGCTTCGAGCGTCGACCGCAGGTCGTCCGTCTCGGCCTGTAACCCGTCGCTAATCCGAACTTCGTACGGCTCGGGGTCATCGAGTCGGCGGTGCTCCACGGGGAGTTTCCGGCGCTCTGCCCGCGTAATCTGCCTGATATCATCGAGGTCCGGGAGGTCGGATGTCCGATCGCCGTCCTCAATGATCGTGACCAGTTGCTCGGTCCCGGGAAGGTCCTCGCCCCGCAGACCGAGGATGTCGCCGACGTACTCGCCGTCGGACTCGGCCCGGCAGACGCTCTTTGCGCCAGGGTAGGTCACCTTTCCCTTCGAGAGTTTCATCGTGGGCCGCATCTCGCCGTCGCGTTCGACCGCCACGATCTTGTACACCCCCTCGACCTTCGGGGCGTCGGTGCTCGTTACCAGCGCCGTTCCTGGGCCGAACCCCGCTCCGACGCCGTCGCGATCGAAGAACTCCTTGATGGCATACTCGTCGATACCCGAGGAGATGAACTGGTCGGCCTCCGGGATGACCTCGTCGACGTCCGTCGAGAGCGCCGCGAGGTCGCCCGAGTCGAGGCGGACGCCTCGCAGGTCGACGTCGTTCGCCTCGGCGACCTCGCGGGCGACCGCTGCACCCCTAACGGTGTCGTAGGTGTCGATCAGGAGGACACTCTCCGACCCGTACTCGTCGACGAACGTCTCGAACGCATCGCGGTCGTACTCGAAGCTCTGGACCCACGAGTGGGCCATCGTTCCAGAGATGGGGATCCCGAACGCCTCACCCGCGGCGACGTTCGAGGTGGCGTCGAACCCGCCGATGTAGGCCGCCCGTGCGGCCTTCATCCCGGCGTCGGTCCCGTGGGGCGTCGCGATCCGAAGTCGACAAGTCGCTGACCGTCGCCCTCGCGATCGATCACGTCGCGCATTCGGCTGGCCTTCGTCGCGATCAGCGACTGGTAGCCGACCTGGTTGATCAGCGCCGTCTCGAGCGGTTGCGCCTGCAGGATGGGCGCGGTCACCTCGAGCAGCGGTTCGTTCGCGAACGCGAGCGTCCCCTCGGGCAGCGCACGCACCTCGCCGGTGAACTCGAAGTCCGCGAGGTACGAGAGGAACGCCTCGTCGAAGTCCTGCTCGGCCAGGTACTCCAGGGTTCGTTCGCCGAACGAGAGGCTCTCGACGTAGCGAGTCGCCTGTTCCAGCTCCGCGGCGACCATGTAACCCCGGTTCGGGGGCAAGTCGCGAACGAAGAGGCTGAACGTCGCCCGCGGGTTGTGCGACTGGTTGTAGTAGCCCTGCATCATCCGCAACTCGTAGAGATCGGTGAACAGCGAGATCGTCTCTTCGGTCAAGAACCCGAACGTCGAATCGGACATCAGTTCGAATACACGACCTTCGGGGTGAAAACTTTCCGTCCCGTCTCCCAGGATCGACAGATGCACGTCCCGTCCCACGCGCGCCGTCGGCCGGGGTCCGACGCGTCCGCCCCACAGTAGCCACAGAGAGTCAGTGCGCATCCGATCACATGAGAAGAGCGCGGTTCGAAGTGAGCGCGGTTCGAAGTGAGCGCGGTTCGAAGTGAGCGCGGTTCGAAGTGAGCGCGGTTCGAAGTGAGCGCGGTTCGGAGTGAGCGAAGTGAACGAGAACCGCGGAACGGCGAGCGGGGAACGATGTGACCCGCGAGTGAGCGATGTGAACGAGAACCGCGGAACGGCAGGCGGTGTACAAACAGTTTCAGTTGTTACTGTATTCGGTCCCGTACCGCTCGACCGCGGCGAGCACGTTCGTCATCAGTTCGCACTCGTAGTACCGGATCGTGCCGTCGCGACCGTCGTACTCGATGAGGCCCTTGCCCTCGAGCATTGACAGGTGAACGTGATGCAGTTCCACCGTTCAGTCCGTCCTCCTGAGAGTATCGGACGGAAGTCAATAAAGAGAATTCGACGGACGAGCGCGGCGAATTCTCACAATGTTCGACAGTATGACTCGCCCGGACGCCGGACTCACCGATCGAGTCCGTCCCCGTCCGTCGTCGCGTCCATCGGCGGCCGGACGATCCGGACCTCCTCGATCCGCGTGTCGGCGACGGATTCGACGACGATCGCGACGTCGCCGACAGCGACGCGCTCGCCTTCCTCGGGGAGTCGACCCACTCGATGGAGTACGAGGCCGGCCACGGTGTCGGATCTCGGTGGCGTCGGGAGGTCGATTTCCATCGCCTCGTTGGCTGCCGTCACGGCCACGTCACCGCGGACGATAGCGGCTCCATCGTCGACGATCCGAATCGGGACCGACTCGCGGGGCTGGAGAATCTCCCCGACGATCACTTCAGTCGGGTCCTCCGTGGTGACGATCCCTTCGGTCGTCCCGTACTCGTCGATGACGACGCCGAGATGGACCTGCGCGCGCTGCAGTTCCGCGAGCACGTCGTCAGCTGGCATGCTCTCGGGGACGTGTACCGTCGGTCGCATGACGTCCCACAGGTCGACCTCGTCTGGATCGCGCTCGCCGTAATCGCGCTCCCGGAGCAGGTCGCAGACGTGAACGGTTCCGATCACGGTGTCGAGACTCCCCTCGTACACCGGGAGGTGGGTAAACTCGCTGTAGACGCTGGTCTGGAGCGCGTCCTCGAGCGACGCCGACGCCGGGACACCCACGATATCCGGCCGCGGCACCATGATCTCGCTCGCTGGCGTCTCGTCGAACCGGAACGTCCGGCGCAATCGATCGCGCTCGTCGGATTCGATCGCGCCGGCGCGCTCGCCCGCTACGATGAGTTCCTGCAGTTCGCTCCGCGTGATGTAGGCGGATTCGATCGCCGTCTCGGCGCCAACGAGGCCGTTGACTGCCCGGGTCAGTTTGTCGAAGACGACGACAAATGGATACAGCAGATACTCCGAGAAGCGTATCGGACGGGCGACCCGGAGCGCCCACGACTCCGTGTTCTCGATGGCGTAAGACTTTGGCGCGCTCTCGCTGAAGAGCAAGACGAGTGACGTGATCCCAATGGTCGTCAGCAGGACCGCCTGTATCCCGGAAACGTAGAAGCCGAGAAGGGCAGTCGCAACGCTCGACATGGCGACGTTTGCGACGTTGTTCCCCACCAAGATAGTGACGAGGAGTCGGTGTGGATCGCCACGGAGTTCCTCGACAACGGTCGCGTTCGTCGCCTCGGTCTCGACGAGGGCGTCCAGACGGTGTTTCGGCAGCGCGAACATCGCGATCTCTGACGACGAAAAGAACCCTGATATCACCATCAGGAGCGCGATTGCCAGCACGCCACCGACAGTGAGTAACCACAGCGGTAGTTCCGGGACGGGGATCGACGGCCAGACAGTGGCCATGGTTGCGGTCCACTCGACCGGGACCAAGACCGCCCCGACGACCGACACAGTGTACTCGATGGGGCCTGCGGGTTCCAGGAGCATTGCGATCACTACGCCGAGGAGGGCCAAAAACTGTCGTGAGCGGATTCTCGTCGTTCCGGAGAGTCGATCTCGTCAAGGGAGCAGTCGCCGCAGACGGGACGGAACGGGATCGTGTCGCTTTGCCAGGATGACCGTCCCGACAGCGTGTCTGCCGACGCCGTCCGAGATCGTCCCGAGCAGCGCTCGCTGGAGGAGCCCGCCACGCGAGACACCCAGCACCGTGACCTCGTGTTCGGTCGTCCAGTCGGTGATTGTGCCCCCCACGTCGTCGTCCTCGATCACGGCGCGATCGACGGATCGGACATCCTCGAAGCTGTCGGCCCGTTCGTCGAGCAGCGCCGCCGCCTCGTCCCGCGACAGTTCCGGCTCCGCCGATTCGAGTACGTGGAGCAGGGTGACCGAAGCGTCGTTATTCCGCGCGATCGAGGCGGCCGTCTCCGCAGCGAACGCGTCGTGGGGGCCGCCGGCCACCGGGACCAGGACCGAGTCGACGTTCTCGGGTCGTGGCGTCTTGATTCGCTGAACGAGCACGTCGCAGGAGGCGTCACTGAGAACCTTGTCGACGTGACTTCCGAGGATAACGTCCTGACGGGGCGGCCGACCACGCCATCCTAGCAGAATTGTGTCGACATCGTGCTTGTCGATGGCCCCGACGATCCCTGTTGCGACGCCACGAGCCATTCGAATCCGCTGGTCGGCGGGGATTCCGCGAGATTCCACACGCTCTACGGCGTCGGCGAGGAGTTCCTCCTGTTCGTCCTCAAGCAGGTACCGCCGGCCGTCGACGAGCGACAGTTGTGGCGGAACCTCGAGTACGAAGATGACGAGAATTCGGTATGACCGGTCGGCCGCGATGTCGATCGCGGTATCGAGCTGTCGATCCGCCGTCTCGGGATTCGCGATCGGGACCAGTAGCGTGCCGTCAGTCTCTGCGGTGTCCTGGGTCATTTTGACAGTTGAATGTACGTTCCGGAGCGTTATTACGTTCAGCCCTGATCTCCGGGGTCGGCCTATAGCTGGACGCTGGAGGATGGACCAACTCCAGTGGCAGCCGAGCAACCGACTGTTAGAAACGGGCGGTCGAATCGGCGGACGGGCCGTCGTGGTGCCGATCTCTGGTTCCGTGCCCGCGTTAGGCTTCTCCTCCTCGACGCAACGAGATCAGCGTCGACGCACTCGCCTGATCTCTGCGCTAACGGATCAGTCGAACACCTGTGCGAGCCACACCACAATTATTGGGCGAGATTGTGAAGATACGCTTATGAGCAAGACCATTCTCGTCCCCGTTGACGGATCCGGACCGTCCCGGGCCGCCGCTGACTACGCGTCCGAACAGTTCTCCGGCGCGAGCATTACGCTGCTATACGTGATGGACCCGATGATCGAATACAGTCGGCGGCAAGCGTTTCCCGGTTACAGGTCCGAAGACGAGTTTAAGAACGAACGCGAGAAAGGCGAATGGGTCCTCGAATCGATACTCGAAGAACTACCCGACGACATCACAACCGAAACCGAACTCGCCCCCGGAGAGCCGGCACGAACGATCCTCCAGTACGCAGACGAACACGAGGTTGACGGGATCGTCATCGGCAGCCACGGGCGGGAGGGTGCTGCACGTGTTCTGCTGGGAAGCGTCGCGGAGACGGTAGTTCGCCGGGCGGCTGTCCCAGTGACCGTGGTTCGTGCCGAGGAGCCGCCGAACGGGTAGCGGTTCAGCACCCGCAACTCGATACGGATATGCAGGCACCTTCGCGGCACCCGATTTGAAGCCGGCCGCCGATCCGCCCGGATAAATGCCAGCCGATCGGCGGTAAACTCGCATCAGAGAACTGCAACCAGAAGTACCCAGACGAGGAGTACGTGCCAGACGATCACGGCGACGGTACGCCGGGCATCGTTTTCCGGAATCGGCGGATTCCTGAAGGTCGCCTCGTAGACAAACGGCGTCGAGACGAGGACGCTACCGGCCATTGCCATCTCCAGCGGAACGGTCGTGGCCAGGCCCACGGCGAACCCCGACGCGAGGGCTACCGCGATGGCGATCAGGATCCAGTCGTAGTATTCGACCATCGTTACTCCCCTCGCTAGTGAGTATAGGAGGGTGGCGGAAAGAGGCCCCGCACAGTCCCGGCCGATGGGAGCCATCCCCGCCCTACTTTTCGCTGGTCGGAGAAGGGTCTAGTGGCGGATCGCATCGATCGTCCGTTCAGTGATTCCAATGAAATACAAAGAGTTCGTCGGACAGGTACAGCACAGCCTCGAGTTCGCGGAAATGGGGCCCGCGGTTCGGGCGACAAGGGCGGTCCTGACGACGCTCGGCGAGCGACTCCACGAGGGCGAAGCGACCGATCTCGCCAGCCCGCTTCCGATGGAGATCGATCGGTACTTGACCGAGGCCGAGCACGGCCAGCGGTTCGATTACCGGGAGTTTCTCGACCGGATCGCCGAGCGCGAGGGCAAAAGTGTCGACCGTTCAGACGCGAACTACCACGCCCAGCAGGTCCTGACCGTCGTCGCGGATGTCGTCCCGCCCGGAAACGTCACGAAGGTCCGCGACGGGCTCCCCGAGGACTATGAGAAGCTCTTCGCGCAGCTTGACGCGGTTCGACAGTGAACGAGCCAAGTGACTCCTCTTCGGCCGACAATGGTGCGGAGTACCGGTCGGCGGCCGGAGGCGATTCGGGACCCGCGACAGGTGATGGCGACGAGTCGTCGCCGGGAGACGCGACACCGGAACGGGTGGCGTCGCGAATCGCGGAGAACGCATCCGGTAACGCGATCCCGCCCGGTCCGATCGCCCGCGTACCTCGGCCGAAGGCGGCAGCCCGCAACTGGTACGACTCACTCAGCCGGTGGTACGACGTCGTCGCCGACCCGTTCGAGGCGCCGGCGCGGGAGGCAGGGCTCGAACTGCTTGACGCCGCGCCCGGAGAGCGAGTCCTCGATATCGGCTGCGGGACCGGAACCGCACTCGTTGCACTCAGCCGAGCGGTCGGTCCGGACGGCCTCGCCGTCGGTATCGACCTCTCGGGAGGGATGTGTCGAAGAACCTCGCGAACGCTCGCGGCCGCCGATCTGGATCCCGGCGTCGTCGTCGAGGGTGACGCGTCGATCGCGCCGTTCCCGGACGGGACGTTCGACGCGTGCTTCGCGAGTTTCGTCCTCGACCTATTCGACACACCTGAGATTCCGGCCGTCCTCGAGGAGTGGCGTCGCGTGCTTTCCCCCGAGGGGCGTCTCTGCGTTGTCTCGCTGTCCCGCCGGGAGGCGGGCGTGATAACCCGATTGTACGAATCGATCCATGAATTGTATCCGACGTACGTCGACTGCAGACCACTCTACCTCCGCGACACGCTTCTCGACGCCGGGTTCGAGATCGACGCCGAACGAATCGTCAGCGCCTGGGGGCTTCCGGTCGAAGTCACAGTCGCCCAAAAGGGGTAGCAGCGGCGTCCTCGATCGGTTTTCCACCGATTCACGAGTCCGCTTCGAGGTGGCTCCTCGCCCGCCGAGCGGAGTCACCCAACAGCTCGAGATCGTCGGTGAACACCTCGACGGCCACGGTTCCGCTGAATCCTCCGAGGTGGTCCGCGACGACATCGTAATTGATCTCGCCGGCACCGATCGGCAGGTGGGTATCCCCCCTCGAGCGAACGTCGTGGACGTGCAGATGCGAGACGAGATCGCCCCAGCCGGAGAGAAACCGGTCGACGCCATCGTTACCATCCTCCATGTAAGCGTGCCCGACGTCGAAACACACTGCGGTTTCCGTCTGGCGGGCGAGGTCGCCGAGGACCGACAGCGGGAGGCCACGCGCCTGGTGCCCGACGTTTTCGACGACGAGTTCGATGCCCGCGTTGTCGCTGGCCGCGGCAATTGTCGAGAGCTGGTCGGCGAAGACCGGGCGCAGGTCAGTGTCGTGGGGATCCCGGAGCGTGCCGTGGAGGACTGCTTTGTCGGCACCGAGCCCACCCGCCCAATCGAGCAGTCGAGTCATGTAGTCGACGATGCCCTCGTTGATCTCAGGACTGGGCGTCGCTACGACCTGCTTGTACGGGAGGTGCACACAGAGGTCGGCATCGCTGGCCGACAGTATCGATTCGAGATGATTCTCGTCCAGATCTGCCGCGGACGTCCCGTCGCCGATCGAGAGTTCGGCAAAGTCGAAGCCGTCGACGGTCGCCGCCAGCCGATCGAGCGAGTCACCAACCGTAAGTCCGACATCGGCGTCCATACCGGGTGCTCGGCCGCGACCCGTAATAGAATTTGTTGTCGTAGTCAGTGTCGGACAGATTCGCCCACTGATACGGTTTACCGTCGTCTCTTACCGGTGATTGCCGACCCGGTATGGGCAATCATCGGTAAAAAGTCACAGCAGACCGTATGAGCGGTACGCACTGACAACGACCCCTATAAAATCCCCGCCATCGTTGGCTGGACGCCGGTCAGTCCGGCAGGATTGCTGGTCAGCCGGCAACTGTCGGCGGGAAGCGTGACCGGACGGTGGTACCCGGTCAACGGACGACCGTCACCGGACAGGGTGACCGGCGGACAACGGTTTCGGCGACGCTGCCGAGGAGGATGCGCGAAACGCCCGCGCGGCCGTGACTGCCGATGACGACGTGATCGATATCATGATCGGTCGCGTACGCCACGATGGTCCTGGCCGCTTTGCCGGTTTCCACGGCGGTATCCAGTTCGATCCGCTCGAGCGCGCCGTCCTCCCGGAGCCGTTCGCGAGCCTGCTCACAGAGGTTCGAGCCGCGCTCCCTGGCCCGATCGAACGCCTCGGCGTCGTAGTAGCCACCACCCGTTCCGGTGTAAACGCCCTCCGCCGGGTCGACGACGTGGAGGACGGTGATTCGGTCTCCGTCCGCGTTCGCCGCCGCGTGGTCGAGGGCCGCCCAGCTCGGTTTCGATCCATCGAGGGGAACCAGCACGTGTCGGTCCATGACGGAGTCGACGGAGCCGTGGTACAAAACCGTACTGCCGGGGCGGCGTTCGCGTCGACTCGAGACCGACGAGCGTTCGCGGACCCGCTGCTAGTACTCCGTCAAGCGTCGACTCCTGAGTAAAAACGGACACCCGTAATCGGTTTCACGCATCCGTTCAGGTTTGGGAAGCCACTAACCTCGCTCCCGTTCGGTAGAGAAGGCGAATCCGAGCCCGAAACTCGACGCGAGACGATGTCGCCGGTGCCGACGGTACCCGCAGGCTCAACGTATGTGCGATCGCCGCCGCGAGTTCTCGTTTCGATTCGAGCCGACTTGGCGGCCCTTCCGCACCGGGATCTGCCCCCGCTCGAGGAACGATTCCAATTCCTCGTCGACCCGAACGATCGCGTCGACGTTCGCGTTACAGGCGATAAACACCGGCAAATCTTCGACCGACGTGATGTCTGCCTCCAGGTGGGCGTGACGTCCTGCATGCCCCTGCGAACTTATTATCGTCCGTGTCGTCCGAATGCCAGACCGATGTCACGAGAAATGTTCGTCCGGTGGCTGGAGGAGTTGAGCAGCGACGATACGGACATAGTCGGCGGCAAAAGCGCAAATCTCGGGGAACTCGCCGACATCGACGTCCCCGTGCTACCAGGATTCACGACGACCGCGTCGGCCTACGACTATTACGTCGAAGAGACCGGTATCCAGGCCGAGATCGAGTCGCAACTCGAGGGACTTGACATTGACGACGTTGCAGATCTCCAGCGACGCGGAGAGCGTATCAGGCGCACGGTTTCGGAGGCATCGATGCCGCCTGCACTCGAGTCGGCGGTCCTCGAGCGATACGCCGACCTGGGCGACGAACTCGGTATCGACGATCCGGAGGTTGCCGTCAGAAGTTCCGCAACCGCGGAGGACCTCCCCGAGGCGTCGTTCGCCGGCCAACAGGAGACGTTCCTGAACGTCGCCGGGGAAACGGAGCTGCTCGAGTCGATCAAACACTGCTTCTCGTCGCTGTTTACCGATCGCGCGATCGTCTACCGCGAGAACAACGACTTCGACCACTTCGACGTCAAACTGGCCTGTGCCGTCCAGAAGATGGGGCGGGCGGATCTGGCGTCCTCGGGCGTGTTGTTCACGCTCGATCCCGATACAGGATTCAACGGAGTCGTCACCATCGAGGCGGCCTACGGCTTCGGCGAACCGATCGTGCAGGGCGTCGTCGACCCCGACCGGTACACCGTTTTCAAGCCAACGACGGGGATCGTCGAGAAGGAACTCGGCGGGAAGTCCCAGCGCATGGTTCGCCGCAACGGCGGCACCAAACTCGAGTCGGTTCCAGAGGACCGCCGGGAGCAGTTTGCGCTCTCGGACGATCGAATTCGGGAACTGACACGGTACGCGACACGGATCGAGGACCACTTCGAAACGCCACAAGATATCGAGTGGCTCGTCGACGGCGACCTCGACGAACTGTTCGTCGTCCAGACCAGACCCGAGACGGTCCACGGGGCTGCCGAGGAGAACGTCCTTCGTACGTACACTCTCGAGGAAACGGACGAACAACTGCTCGATGGCGTCGCGATCGGGAACGCGATCGCGAGCGGCACCGTTCGCGTCCTCTCCGATCACCGAGAGATGGACCAGGTCGAGGAGGGGGACGTCCTCGTTACGGAGATGACCGATCCCGACTGGGTGCCGGTCATGAAGCGCGCGAGCGCCATCGTCACCGACATGGGCGGCAAGACCTCCCACGCTGCGATCGTCTCCCGCGAACTCGGAGTCCCTGCGATCGTCCGTGCCGGGACGGCAACCGAGGCCCTTTCCGACGGCGACGTCGTGACGGTTGACTGCTCGACTGACACCGGACGGGTGTACGACGGCGATGTCGAGTTCGACGTCACCGAGGAAACGGTGGACGAGCTCCCCGAGACCGATACGGAGGTCAAACTCATCCTCGGAGACCCTGATCGAGCGTTCGCCCTCGCGGGCCTGCCGGTCGACGGCGTCGGGCTAGCCCGCGAGGAGTTTATCGTCACCTCCCACGTCGGCTACCACCCGCTCGAGTTGCTTGAGCGCGGCGAGGAAGAACAATTCATCGACGCACTTCGAACGGGAATCGCGAAGATCGGTGCGGCGTTCCACCCGGACGACGTCATCTTCCGACTCAGCGACTTCAAAACCGACGAGTACCGCAACCTCGAGGGTGGCTGGAAGTACGAACCGGAGGAGAACAACCCGATGCTCGGTTGGCGCGGGGCCTCCCGGTACTACGACGAGACGTTCCGCGAAGCGTTTCGGCTCGAGTGCGAAGCACTCAGGCGCGTCCGCGAAGACGTCGGACTCGATAACGTCACCGTGATGGTCCCGTTCTGTCGGACGGTATCGGAGGGAGAACGCGTCCTCGAGTTGATGGACGAGTTCGGGCTCCCAGTGGACGAGATGGACATCTGGGTGATGGCGGAACTCCCCGCGAACGTGATCCTCGCGGATCGGTTCGCCGAACTGTTCGACGGATTCTCGATCGGCTCGAACGACCTCACGCAGCTGACCCTGGGCGTCGATCGGAACTCGGAGGTGCTCGCTCCGCTGTTCGACGAGACCGACGAGGCGGTCAAACGCTCGATCACCACCGTGATCGAAGAAGCCCACCGGCACGACCGACCGGTCGGTATCTGTGGTGACGCGCCCTCGACGATCTCGGAGTACACGGCGTTCCTCGTCGAAGAGGATATCGACTCGATCTCGGTGTCGCCGGACGTCGCGGTAAAGACGATCCTGACGGTGGCCGAACTGGAGCAGTGAACCGTTCCCTGTTGGAGGCATATTCGTATACTGTTCGAGACGTGAATACAAGCGAGGAGCTTCCAATCGACTTTCGTCACAAAGATTTAGTACCGATTGAAGAAACTCAATAGTTTATCCAAAGGACTCGGTGAGTCGGGGGCCGACTCGTGCGGTCAATCCTGGAGTGGCGCTTCGTTCGGATCGAATTGATCGGCCACCTTCTGGAGGAGTTGATCGTAGGTTTCGCCTCCGCGCTTCTGGTCACGTACCTGATCTCGGGTCTCGGTGGAGACGGCGATGCGTGCATCAATTTTCCGTTCGGTGTCACCCATGGTCAACCGTTTTGGACGGCGATCCGAGAATTTCCACGAAGGCTTCGGACGCTCGAGGACGGCGACAGCTTCGACGGGGCTTCTGTGCGCGGCCACTGCACGTTTACGCGCGTGGAGAACTCGAAGACGTCTATCGGCCACGGGGCTCGTGAGCGCGCACGCGCACTCAATGATATTGTCAATCTGATGGTTTCAGTGCCCGAATGTTCGATTCGATGTTCGGGTTAGTTCACCCTTCGACATTCGTTCTCTTTTTTGTTTTTAGAGGAGCACTGACGAAGGGTGAACTAATCGCTCGACTTTGGCCCCGACTCACCTCGGCCCTTTGTCCGCAGCAATTTTGCCACGTACTCGACCTTTCCCGCCTCCGCAGCGGCCTGGAACGCAATACGTTGCCTCCTCCGGACTTGCATTGTAAACTTCGCAGTACTTCGAGCAGTGCTGTTTCCGGGTCGGCGCTTTCGACGAAGTGCGCACGAGGTAGCGTGCGATCCGCGCCGCCCGGACAGCGTCTCGATGGTGTTCGTATCGCACTCATTACGGACGGCATTTGAGGGATCAGGAACGCTGTCACCTGAATACAGTCGATCAATATATTCTAACTAATTAATACGTTTATCACCGATTTTCGAGTCTGCTAATACGCGTCCCATTCCTTAACCTGATTCGCACTATGTTCTAATTAATCCGATATAGTAATATAATCGGCGTATATAATTAAACACAATACTCTTTACTAACTACTGTATTATTGCTGCTAGACATGGATGACAAAATTTTCACTACCCCGCTTAGCTCGATCCAAAGTAAATTTTCAAGGAAATTAGGTGTGTTGTTTTTAATCGTCCTTCTGCTTATTGCGGGTATCGGAGGCGTCATCTACGTACAGACCGGGACAGCGCTTCAAGATAGTACCGAGGAGAATATGAAGCAGTCGACGGTACTTCAGGCGAACACTGTCGCGGAGTCGGTCGACAATACGCGAGAGAGGACGCGATACCTCTCCGCATCGGACCGCGTCGCCGATGGTGATCTCGCGGACGCCGAGGCGTATCTTCGGACGGAACACGAGGATTCCGCAGCCTCGATCGCAGCGATTCACTACTACGATACAGCCGACCATCAGGTCCTCGCCAGCACCGAAGACGAGGCTACCGACGTGAACTACCGCGACGCCGGCACCGAGTGGGCGGTCGACGACCTCTCGTTCGAGAGCGAACGTCAGACGGTCGTCACCCATCCGTACGAGGACCCATCGACAGAGGCGAACTCGATCGCGTTCATCAGCCAGGTGCCGGACGACCCCGATAGAGCGATCGTTCTGGTCGTCGACCTCGAAACCCAAACCCAGCAGCTCGAACGCCCGTCCACGGCGGACGGGTCGTTCACCCACATCGTCGACTCCCGAGGGACGGTCGTGATGAGTCACCACCTTCAGGACATCAACACCCAGAACATGGGCACAGACGACGAATACGGAGTAGAGTCTATGGCCGTAAAGCGCGGGCTCGAGGGCGAAACAGGTTACATGGAAATGGACGTCGGTCATGGACACGAGGGACTGATGACAATGGGGTTCACACCGGTCCCCGGAACGGACTGGGTGATCATGACGCACGTTCCCGCCGAATCGGCCTACGCACTGCAGAGCGACATCGAGCGGTCCGTGATCGCGCTAATTCTCGTCTCGGTGCTTGGGCTCGGCGTCGTCGGTGCCGTCATCGGACGAAACACGACTCGATCGATCGAAGACCTGGCCGACCGGGCGTCGGAACTCGAGTCGGGCAACCTCGATGCTGAACTGGAGACCGACCGAACGGACGAGATCGGCCAACTGTACGCGGCGTTCGACAGTATGCGAACCACCTTGCGCGAACGCATGCAAGAGGTCGAGGATGCACGTTCCCAGGCCGATCGCCTCAACGATCACCTCGAGACGAAAGCCGACGAGTACGCCGCCGTGATGCAGACGTGTGGTGAGGGAGACCTCACCCGACGGATGGATCCGGAGAGCCGGAGCGACGCGATGACCGAAATCGCCGTCGAATTCAATCGAATGGTCGACGAGATCGAAAGGACCATCGACCGGGTCTCTCAGTTCTCGAACGAGGTCGCGGCCTCGAGCGAGGAGGTCACCGCAAGCACAGAGGAAGTTCACTCGGCGAGTGCTCAGGTGGCAGAGTCGATCCAGGAAATTTCCGACGGCGCCGAGCGACAGAGCGAGAACCTACAGACCGTAAACAAGGAGATGAACGGGCTGTCGACGACGACCGAACAGATCGCGGCCTCCTCCAACAACGTCGCCGATCTCGCGAGCAGAACCGCCGAGACGGGCAGGGAAGGCCAGGACGCTGCGACCGACATTCTCGAGGGGATGAACGAGATCGAGGCCGATTCCGAGCGGACCATCGACGCGATCGAATCCCTCGAGGCGGAGATCGCCCAGATCGACGAACTGGTCGAGTTCATCACCGAGGTGGCCAACCAGACGAACCTTCTGGCCCTGAACGCCAACATCGAGGCCACCCGCTCGACTGACTCCAGCGAGGGGTTCTCCGCCGTCGCGGCGGAGGTCAAGGAACTCGCCGAGGAGACGAAAGAGGCCACCGAGGACATCGAGGAACGAATCGAGGAGCTCAAAGCTGAGACCGATCGCACGACAGGCGAAGTCCGACAGACGAGCCAACGAATCGCCAACCACCGCGACGACGTCGAGAAAACCGTCGAGGTTCTCGAAGAGATCGCTGAGTATGCGAACACAACGAGCGACGGCGTTCAGGAGATCTCCGCGGCCACCGAACAACAGGCCGCGTCCACCCAGGAAGTTGTCTCGATGGTCGACCAGGCGGCGACGATTGCCAGGGAGACCACTTCAGAGGCCGAGACCGTCGCGGCGGCCGGCGAAGAACAGACCACTGCGCTGACCGAGGTTTCCCGGTCCATCGATACCCTCTCGCAGCAGGCGTCGGAACTCTCCGCGAATCTCGACGAATTCGAGACCAACGTCGCTTTCGATCGTTCGAACGAAGCCGATGGCGACGTGACACCGTCCTCGGCCGACGGCGATGGCGTGTTTTCTTTCGTCGATCAAGCCGATCCGACGGACGAATCAAGCGCCCGAGAGACGGAGTCGGACGACGCTGAACCGCATAGTGATGTTCAGTAGCTCACTGAGTACTCTGGCCCGCCTAGTGTAGCGATCCGGGTTTCGATCTCGTCCGATGTACTCGCTCCTCACGGGGTTCGCGCCTGAATAGAAGGGGCAATTCACGAGGAACTGAGCGATCCTGCGACGACCCTCGAGGATTTGTTCTCGTAAAAATCGACCTCGTAATCCCTGTGTGTTATTCGAGTTGGTCCGATCACCTGTAGTGATTGCCGATTCGTGCCTTCAAGGGGCCGGTGGCTTCGATTCGCTTACTTTGAAAGGCCGTGACCTCGACCCGGGTGGTCATCGTCGCCGCGTCCTTGGTTATCAGTAGCCGAGTTACCAGCACTGTTCCCTTTGACGACCTCGAAGGGTCGCATCATGTCGTGATCTTCGTGCTCGAGGACGTGGCAGTGGAACGGATACCTTCCGGCGAAGTCACCGAATTTTACGGCAATTCGGACGGTCTCTCCAGGATCGACCCGAACGACGTCCTTGCCGCCCTTCTCGTTCGGGAGGGGGCCCGTTGGATGATCCATATTGTGGTCGTCGTCATCGCCGCTCATATCTTCCATGTCGTCGTGGTCATCATGGTCATCGTGGCGTTCCCGGTCGATGACCTCGAACTCGACCAGGTGGAGATGAATCGGATGGGTGTGATGGTCGTCGTTTCTAAGCTCCCAGATCTCGGTCGATCCGAGCTGCGGTTTGATCTCGACGGGATCACCCCAGCTGCTGTCGTTCAGCCAGTGGGCCATGAGCCCCTCATCGTCCATCCCCATACTCATGGTAATCTCCCGCGTCGTTCTTGCAGCGTTCGGATTTGGCCCGTTGCGGTTCGGGAGAGTCAGCTCGGTCGGATCCGCGCTGGTGTCCGTCCCTTCGGCCTCGCTGGCCACCCGGATCTGCATGATCTCCGGGAGCTGGGGGTGATCCATGTCGCCGTGGCCACCGTGACCGTCATCGTGGTCGTCGTCGTGGTCATCCATGCTGTGCATCATGCCGTCATCGTGATCCATCTCCGTTCCGCCCGCGTACGGGAATTCGGCATCGTTGGTGACAGTGAACGTCTCGCCAGCATACTCGGAGAAGTCGACAATCACGTCGGCACGCTCGAACGGCGACAGCAGGAGCGAATGCATGTCTCCGTGGTGTCCGATGGACACGACGTCCTCGAGGAACCCGTGACCAGGTGAAATCTGGTAGAGCGTCGGGACGTCGTCCATTTCGCTCGAGTGCATGGATCCGTCATCGTGGTCTCCGTGACCGTCATCGTGGTCTCCGTGACCGCCTCCCTTCTCGAGCCCGAGGTCGAACGTGCGTGCGTTGGAGACGTTGATGATCCGGAATCGGTATCGGCGCGGTTCAACCTCCAGATACGGCCACGCGGCACCGTTGACGGTCGCGGTGTCGCCGCTGACGTCCGCCATGAACATATTCGGATAATCGAGCGAACCGTCCTCGTTGAAGGATCGATCCGCGAGGACGAGTGGGATGTCGTACTCCCCGTCCGGTAGGTTGAGTTTCTCTTCTTTGGGACTTCGAATATAGTACGGGCCAACCAGCCCGGCGTAGTTGTTGAGTCGAGTGAGCCCTCGGGTGTGATCGTGATACGTTGACGTCAGACGGGATTGGCGGTTCGGCAGCACCTGGACGTCCCTGCTGCGTCGAGGCCCTTCCACCCCGTCGGGGGAAACCCACATATCGGCCTGCCCGTCGCTCTCCGGTGGGACATTGAGCCCGTGGAAGTGAGTCGAGTTCCGAACCTCCGGGACGGGGCCGTCGTATCCGACGTAGTTCTCCGTGGTCGTCCCATCGATCCGTTCGTCCACTTCTAACAGGTGCTCGTCTGGGAGCTCACTGTTGTCAAACTCGACAGCAAGGCGCTCGCCCTTGCGGGCCGAGAGGATCGGGCCGGGGAACTGCCCGTCGAAACCCCAGATCGTCGTGTCGGGGAGGTCCGGATGGAAACTGTGGGTCGTTTCTTCGATCGGGATCTCGTGGTAGTCGCCCCCTCGTCGCTTCCCATCGGGCGATCGCTCCTTCGGGACCGACAGTTCGTGTTTGAACTTTTCGAGTTCGATCGAGGTGTGCTCATCCGCGGTCGCACTCGAGGAGACGAATCCCGAAAGCCCGAGTGCGGCACCGGCTTGTAATAATCGCCGTCTCGTCACATCGAACATTATCGGACTCCTCCGCTCTCTTCGGGTCTACGTCCGACCTCCTCTCCACCGCCGGCTTTCGTTATGTGCCTGGGGGGCAGCATAGTTAATACATTCAGATATAGTTATAATTAAGTCTTGTGTCTCGAGTGAGCGCATTTTAATGTGACGAAACATGGTATATAAGCGCTGGAAGGATAGTATGCACATATCCACGATATTACGATCTCATTATATGTGGAGAGAATACCAAATTTAACCGTCCCCAGAGCTGGCCGCTTGCCCATCACCGTACTATGGACCGCAAAATCCGAGCGATGATCCCTCGGTATTTCCGCCTCGAGAAAACCAACGAAAAAAGATCGAACTCGATGAGTCGGGCGGCGAAGTATCCGTGCCGACAGAAACGGGTACGCGAAGCCAAGAGTACGAAGAGGTCGAACTGTCAAAGCTCGTCGAGCGTATCAACGAGGCGCTCGGCACGGAGTTTACTGACGCGGATCAGCTCTTCCTCGATCAGGTAATAGAAGACGTACTGGAAAACGAGCGCCTGCGGCAGTCGGCGAAGATCAACTCCGAGACAATTTCGCCCTCGAGTTCGACAGCATGCTTACCTAGCTGCTCATCGATCGCCGAGACCAGAACCAAGAACTCTTTCAGAAGTTTATGGACAACGACGAGGTGCAAGATATCATCACCGAACACCTCTGGAAGTCCGTCTACGAAGCGAGCCAAGAAGCCGAGGCCTGACTCGCCCAATCCTTTCCAGATAATGGTTTCTTGTGTTCGTTTGCTTGTTCGCTCTTGCGCCCTCTGTTTCTAACGGGCGAAGGCCCCACTCGAGGAGCGAGGACTAAAAACGAGCACAAAAGGCCCCACGAAAACCGGTGCGTTCTCAGGATCCGACTCACCCTTCGTACGACCGTCAAGCGCACTCACGGCTGTCAGGACTCAAAACTCCGAGTGAGTAGTCCCGGGCGGATTCGAACCGCCGTCCTGAGCTCCAAAGGCTCAGATGATTGGCCACTACACCACGGGACTCCATATTGACGAGTGCGCTGGGAGAATACAAATCCTTCGGGTTGTCATTGAATGTGTGCCATGATAACACAGACATTGTAATATCTTGTCTCACTCGTAATCAGGGGGATTCGGACACGGTACCTTCCCGATCTCTACAAGGGCGTGACACCGTTTACACAGACAAACTACGTTAGATAGTTTGTGTGACTGTTGTGGGTCT
Source organism: Natronosalvus hydrolyticus (assembly GCA_025517525.1). Taxonomy (GTDB): domain Archaea; phylum Halobacteriota; class Halobacteria; order Halobacteriales; family Natrialbaceae; genus Natronosalvus; species Natronosalvus hydrolyticus. Next base: position 280,671 of record JAOPJZ010000001.1, on the reverse strand, counting down.
TCAAATTTACGAACGGGTTTGATATGATGAACGTCGGGCTCCTGTCCAAGCACCTCTCTATGTTTTCCGCACCTCTGACAGGTTGAGCGATCTCGTTTACGGGCTTGTCGTCGAACTTCACGCCACCGTCCAGTATATTTCGGATCGGAACCTCCCCATTGGTCAGACATCCATTCAGCAAGACATTCTTGACTACAGAAACGCCCCTGCCCCTTTTTTACAGCAGATCTAAGGACGGTCATTTCCGCATCGCAGAATTCACATTCTCGGTCAAGCCGTTTAATAGAATGAACCTCACGATAGGGTATTCCAAGAAATTCATCACGTGTCTTAACACAATCTGAACAGTACACACCAGGTTTGTTCGATGGATAGTACTCGAAACGCGCTCCACACAATTTGCACGATCCCTGCTCCGTGGCGTCCGACCAGTTCCCGTTGTGCTCGCCGGCGTTCGGATTACACCCATCACAGAAACTCCGGCGGGATTTGGGATCGTAAAACTCGAGCCCACACCCAGTACACGTCCGATTTGGCAATGGATCGCCGTGGACTTTGGTGTGATGTTGGCGCATCCCCCGTTCGGTCGACAACTGTTTGTCACAGGTTGGACATTGCACGACCGATCTGGCCGACTCATTGGATAAAAACGTGCGGTCGTCAAACAGCGTTCCTAGCGAGCCGATACGGACTATCGTGGCTAAGAGTCGATACGGACTACCGTGGCAGTCTACCGCGTATTTCACTGACCCAGGAAGCGAAGACTGCCAGAAAGGCTCTACAACAGTCCGATCACTCAGCAGTCGAGCAGGCCTCGAGATACTCACAACAGTCGGCTTCGGGGTCGAAACAGTCCGGACACTCCTCGCGACGGTCGATAATCGTGTCCAGTCGGTCGGCGACGACGTCGTCGATGACGCTCTCGAGTGCCCGTGCTTCTTCGCGATAGGCGTCGACCTCGAGGACGTTCGCGAGGAAGCGCTCGATGATACAGTAGGTCTGGAGGGCGTTGTGCGCTCGTTCGAGACCGTCGTCGGTGAGACGTGCGCCTTTGTACTTTTCGTGCTCGACGAGGTCACGTTGCTCGAGTTTGCCGATCATCTCGTTGACGCTGGCGGGGCTGACCTCGAGGAGGTCGGCGAGCGTGCCCGTCGATGCCGGTCCGTCCTCGAGCCGTTGTGCGAGATATATCGCTTTCAGATATTGGTCTGCCGTATTCATCGTCGTGTCCCTCCGGTGCGTTGGTAGTCGTTTCGTGGGTTGGTCGCCCAATTCGTCTCCTCGGGTGCCATATCCGTTGGCGCCCCCCTCATGTTCGACGCTCCATGATTTTCGTGACGTCTTCGACACCCTCTTTTTCCTCTTCGCGTATCGCATACAGCGTCTCGAGGACGCGTTCCCGGTCGATACTGAAATCGGTCTCTGAAGCCTCGATCGCGGCGATCAGGTCGTCGTAGAACTTGTAGGCCGTCTCTTCGTTACAGAGTTGATCGTAGAGCACGCCGTCGGTGTCTTCGGGCGGACCGTACCGGGCGTCAACCAGTGCGTTGATCTCCTCGTAAGAGACCGTCTCGGCCTCGAGTTCGTCGACCAGCGCCTCGAGTCGCTCGCGGTGCTCGGCCGATTCGGCGGTCGCTTCCTCCAGGAGGGCACGAACCTCGGCGTCAACCTGTTTTCGTTCCGCCTCGGGAAGCGATTCGATGTGGTGGGCGGCACGTGACTCGACGACCTCCTCCAGCACGATTCCGATCTGGAGCAATCGCGCGAGTTGGTGATCGCTCGAGACCCGCTGTCCCAGACTCATAGCCTCCCGTTTGCGCCCGACCTACCTTAGTGTCCCGCTTCTGGCTGAAAGAGCGAATGCGCGAAGAACGACCGTGCCGGCAGTCCACCTCAGATTTCGAGGGCCAGTCCGCTGACCTCGAGGGCTTCGTCCGTCGACAGATCCTCGTGGACGACGCCAGCGACGGCGCGGGCGATAGCTTCTGGCTCTTCGTGCTGGAAGATCGATCGACCCATCGAAACGCCAGCGCCGCCGCCATCCATCGCACCGCGGACCATCTCGAGCGTTTCTCGGTCCGTTCCACGGGAACCGCCCGCGATGACGACCGGCAGGCGAGTGGATTCGACGACGTGTTCGAAGCTGTCAGCATCGCCGCTGTAGCCGGTCTTGACTATGTCTGCCCCGACCTCTTCGGCGAGACGAACGGCGTGACCCAGCGCTTCGGGATCGTCACCCTCGACGTCGGGGCCGCGAGCGTAGGCCATCGCGAGCACGGGAATACCAAAGCGGCTCGCATCGGCCGTCAACTGTGAGAGGTCCTCGAGCTGTTTGGGTTCGTACTTCGAGCCGACGTTGATGTGCAAGGAGACGGCGTCGGCTCCGGCCCGGATGGCTTCTTCGACGGTGGCGGTCATACGCTTGTCGTTGGCGTCGGGACCGATGACGGTCGATGCGTTGACGTGAACGATGTAGCCAGCGCCGTTCTTGTTCGGATGGACGCGAGGGGCGATCCCTTTCTGTGTCAGGACGGCGTCCGCGCCGCCACGAGTGACCGCGTCGATAGTCGATTCGATGTCTTTGAGGCCGGTGACGGCCCCGAGTGTGATGCCGTGATCCATCGGAACGATGACGTACCGCCCGTCCGTCCCGATTCGGTCGAGTCGTGTGTCGAGTCCAGGTGAAGTCATATTGTGAGTGTGTAGCAAACTTGTGGTTATGGCTGTTCTGGTTCCGGTACTGTTTCGGACGAACCCGCGAGCGCCCCCGATTTGAGTTCGCGAGCTTTTGCCTCGAGTGCGGCCGCCGTGTCGGCGGTCGCTTCCTCGTTTTCCTCGCCTGCGGCGACGATATCGACGAGCGCACTCCCGACGATGATCCCGTCGGCCCCCGCAGCGATGATGCGTTCGGCGTGCTCGCCGGTTTTGATACCGAAGCCGACTGCCTTTGGAACATCACAGTCGGCCAGTCGCTCGAGGCTGGTGTCGGTCTGGTCGGAGACGTCGTCTCGCGCGCCAGTCGTTCCGAGTCGGGCCTGCACGTAGACGTAGCCGGAGACGTGTTCGAGCATTCGCTCGAGACGGTCGCCTCGGGTCGTCGGTGCAACGATAAAGATCAAGTCGAGGCCGAACTCGTCACAGGCATCGCGAAGCGGGTCGGCTTCTTCGGCCGGTAAGTCGGGAACCACGAATCCCTCGAGACCGACTTCGTTGGCTCGCTCGACGAACGGCCGTGGACCCTCGCCATCTCCATACTGATAGATGAGATTGTAGTAAGTCATACAGACCAGCGGGGCGTCGACGTCCAGTTCCTCGACGAACTCGAAGAACCGCTCGGGCGTCATACCGCTCTCGAGTGCGCGAATAACGGCTTCCTGAATCGTCGGTCCCTCGGCGATGGGTTCGGAGAACGGCAGACCTAGTTCGATGACGTCGGCTCCGCCGCGGTCGAGCGCCTCGACGTACTCGAGTGAGGCCTCGTAGTTCGGGTCGCCCGCGGCGAGATACGGGATAAACGCCGGTCCGTCGGCGAACGCGGCCTCGATTCCGTCGCTCATCGCAGCCCCCCATCGAACACGGACATGTCGGGTGCGGCCTCGAGTCCCATCTCCGCTGTCTGTTCGATAACCGTCTCGAGGTCCTTGTCGCCGCGTCCGGAGACGTTGATGATGATGGTCTCCCCAAGCGGGTCGTCGCTCTCGACCGGTGGTGTATCAGCGTCGGTCAGGGCCGTGTCGGCGTCCGTTCCGACGGCGTGGAGGTAGCCGAATGCGTGGGCCGTCTCGAGGGCAGGGATAATACCCTCCTCCGTCGAGAGCCGGTGGAACGCCTCGAGAGCGACCCGGTCGTCGACGTTGACGGGAGTTACCCGACCGATATCGACGAGGTGTGCAAGTTCGGGGCCGACGCCGGCGTAATCCAGTCCGGCGGAGACACTGTGTGATTCCATGATCTGTCCGTGGGAATCCTGCAAGAGCGTCGTTCGCGCGCCGTGAAGGACGCCCTCCTCGCCCGTCGACAGCGTGGCGGAGTTCGGTGCGACGCCGGCCGCTTCGTCGACCTCGAGCGAGGAGCCGCCGGCTTCGACGGCCACGAGGGAGACCGACTCGTCAGGAATGAACTCGGCGAATGCCCCCATCGTGTTGGAGCCACCGCCCGCACACGCGACGACCGAATCTGGCAGGCCGTCGGTTTCCTCGAGGATCTGTTCGCGTGCTTCCTCCGAGATCACGGCCTGGAAATCGCGAACCATCGCCGGGAACGGGTGCGGACCGACGACGGACCCGATCACGTAGTGGGTGTGCTCGACGGTCTGGGACCAGTCGCGCATCGTCTCGGAGATGGCTTCCTTCAGGGTTCCACGGCCAGCGTCGACGGGATTGACCTCGGCCCCGTTGATCCGCATGCGAAACACGTTGGGTCGCTGGCGATTGACGTCCGTTCGGCCCATGTAGATCTCACAGGGCATGTCGAGGTGGGCTGCGGCCATCGCCGTCGCCGTGCCGTGCTGGCCGGCGCCGGTTTCGGCGATGATACGCTCTTTGCCCATGTACTTCGCGAGCAACACCTGCCCGAGCGCATTATTGAGTTTGTGCGCCCCGCCGTGTACCAGATCCTCACGCTTGAGGTAGATCTCGCGGCCGTACCGTTCGCTCAGTCGGTCGGCCCGCTGGAGCGGGGTCGGCCGGCCGCCGAAATCTCGCAACCGGCGACGAAAGTCGTCCATAAATCCGTCCTCGTTCTCGAGGACGTATCGCCGGTAGGCGTCCTCGAGTTCCTCGAGGGCGGGCATCAGCGCTTCGGGGACGTACTGGCCGCCGAAGCGACCGAAGTTCCCGTCTTCGGCCGTCCGTTCGTCTCGGTTCCGCTCGGTCGGTCGCGTGTCGGTGTCTGTCGGTGTCATGTCCGTTCCTCCGTAGTCGTCAGTCGTCGCGTGTTCTCGCTGATGTCGCCGTCGGTATCGCCTGCGTGATCCATGATGGCGCTCCCGACGAGCAGGGCGTCAGCGCCGGCCGCCCGCATTCGGCACACGTCGTCGGGGGTCGAAATTCCGCTTTCGGCGATCAGTGTCACGTCGTCCGGAACGTGGGGCGCGACCCCCTCGAAGGTTTCGAGGTCGACGACGAGTTTCGCCAGGTCGCGATTGTTCACGCCGACGATCGATGCGCCAGCCTCGAGCGCCGTCTCGAGTTCGGCCCGGTCGTGGACCTCGACCAGTACCTGAAAGCCCCGGTCTCGAGCGGCCGCGAGCAATCCCTCGAGGTCGTCGACGAACCGGACGATCAGTAAAATCAGGTCGGCCTCGACGACGTCGAGTTGGGACTCCCGGACGATGAAATCCTTGCGCAGGACTGGGACGTCCACCGCGTCTCGAACCCGTGAAAGCGCTTCGGGCGAACCACCAAAGTGTGTCGGTTCGGTGAGCACGGAAATCGCCGCTGCGCCCCCGGCGACCATCGCGCTGGCCAGCGTTGCAGGGTCATCTTCGCGATGCCCGTCACTCGTCGGACTCGTCGGCTTGACCTCGGCGATCACGGGCACGCGACCGGCGTTCTCGGCGTCCTCGAGCGCCGCCGAAAACGACCGGGAAGAGACGGTGATCGGCCCGTCAGTCCCGCTCTCGCGATTTTCGGCCGCCTCGAGGATCGACCGAACGGCCGGGGCAACCTCGTCAGCAGTTTCCATTATCGTACATCAATGTACTGATTTATACATAAGGCTTGCGGGACGTGTTCGATTCGGTGCAAATGTTCCGCACACCGGTACGGTATTACGTTCGCCCACCGAGAGGCCGACCATGCACGTAACCATCTCTCCGTCGCGTGTTTCGGGCACCGCTCGAGCGCCACCCTCGAAAAGCTACACGCACCGAGCCATCCTCGCCTCGGGGTATGCTGAGGAAGCGACCGTCCACGATGCGCTCTGGTCGGCCGACACCCGCGCCACCGCACGCGCAGTGGAGTTGTTCGGTGGTACGGTTACGCAAACGTCGGGAAGCACGCTCGAGGTGACGGGCTTCGACGGGACGCCCACAGTTCCGGCCAACGTGATTGACTGTGACAACAGCGGGACGACAATGCGACTGGTGACCGCCACCGCGGCCCTCGCCGACGGGACAACCGTCCTTACCGGCGATAGCTCGTTGCGCTCACGACCGCAGGGGCCGCTGCTCGAGGCTATCTCCCACCTCGGAGGCGAAGCGTTCAGCACTCGTGGAAACGGCCAGGCACCGCTCGTCGTCACGGGCCCCATCACTGGCGAGCGCGTCTCGATTCCGGGTGACGTCTCCTCCCAATACATCTCCGCGCTCTTGATGGCCGGCGCAGTGACCGACGACGGCTTGCGCCTCGACCTCGAGACGGAACTCAAATCGGCACCCTACGTTGACGTGACCATCGAAGTCCTGGCGGATTTCGGCGTCGAGGCTCGCGCGACAGACGACGGCTTCGTCGTCGACGGCAGCCAGTCGTACGCTCCCCAATCCGGCACCTACCACGTCCCCGGGGACTTCTCCTCGATTTCGTACCTGGCGGCCCTTGGCGCGCTTGCCGGCGACGAAAGCGTGACCGTTCGGGGTGCGCAGTCGAGTGCCCAGGGTGACACCGCCATTCTCGACATCCTCAAGGCGATGGGCGCAGCCGTCGACTGGGATCGCTCTGCCGGCGCGGTAACCGTCTCTCGGGCCGATCTTGAGGGTATCGAGGTGTCGGTCGAAGATACGCCCGACCTCTTGCCCACGATTGCCGTCCTCGGTGCCGCCGCAGACGGCGACACCTACATTACGAACGCCGAACACGTTCGGTTCAAAGAGACCGACCGCGTGAGCGCGATGGCCGAAGAACTCGGGAAGATGGGCGTCGAAACGACGGAGGAACGAGATTCACTGACCATTCACGGGAGCGAGTCGACCCTCGAGGGCGCGACCGTCGACGGCCGCGGCGACCACCGCATCGTCATGTCCCTGGCGGTCGCCGCCCTGCTCGCCGACGGTCCGACGACGATTCGTGGGGCCGAACACGTCGACGTCTCGTTCCCCGGCTTTTTCGACGTGCTCGAGGGACTGGGTGTCGACCTCGAGCGGATCGAATCGAGTCATTGAGAGGAACGGTTGCTGTTTGGAGTTTTCTGTACCTGAGAGGAACGGTCTGGTCTATACAGCGTTTCAAATACAGAACGCGAACCGGTGGCCGACGCACTCGGCGGCTCTCCGAAACAGAATCAGCGACCCGCGCGAAGTAGAACCCCTAGCGGCGCTCATAGCACCCGCAGTCGGTATCCTTCGATAGTGCCCTCATCAGTCACCCGTTGGGCCGCAACTGCGGCGTCGAGCAGTTCGGCAACGAACTCTTTGGGTACTTCAATACCAATAAAATCGGTTCCGTCACGCCCCGTTGTCAGCCGCGCCATTGTTCGGTTGGTGCCGTCGTCGTTGTAGATGCTCCCGACGCGTTCGTCGTTCCGCAGGAACCGAAGAGTTACGTCAGTTGGCTCGATCGACTCAAAGTTTACCTCAAACACCCGATCATCATCCTCTATCCGCGCTAGCATGAGGTCGTCTTTTTCGGTAATGATTGTCTTCATATTGCTATCACAGGCTCGAAACCTATAATATGCTGATGTGCAGACGTTATTCAGGCTCTGTCGGCTGGTCCCACCGCTGAAAGCAATAGATCTCACCGCCGTGTCCCGAATCTATGGCTCAAAACCGCGAAGATCTACAAGACTAGCCGAGTGCGTCAGAGCAGGTTTTTCGAATCGCTCGAGTTTTGATAGGGTTTTTGTGACCGACTCAGAGGGTGTATGCAGCACTGTCGCGGGTTGGATCGGCGCGCTATCTGCGGACGCAGCGAATCCCTCACGACATCGCTTCAACGATGTCGCGGAACTCATCGAGGGTGAACGCTCGGAGCGTTTCGGTCGTCACGTTGCCGCTTTCTGCAAGCGTGAGCGCTCCCTGCGCCGCCGTCGTGTCGTCCGGGAAGTCGGCAATGACGACGCCGTCGTACCGGCCCATCGTGACGAAAAATTCCTTCCACGTCCCGCCCAGTGATTCGACCATCTCTTTCGCGTGTTCCGTCCGCTCGGGGCTCTCTCGCACGTTTTCGACGCCTTGCTGAGTGAAAGACGTCAAGAGTACGTAAGTCGGCATTACAGACGTGCATACGCCGAACTGAACAATATAGTCGTACCCCCGGTATTGACCCTTCCCTACAGTGTATTGATACATGTACGTTCTGCGTTCAGCAGGCGTGGGACGAACTACCCAACCGCTGTCAGGAGAGCGTGCAGAGTACAGAAAGTGTAGTCTGTGTCACGTCCCTGAAGCGTCTGTAAATAGGGGAAAGAGGGTGATTGGTTGGCAGAGTCACGTCTGGTATTCGTCCATCAACGGCGCGACACCGATCTGCTGAAGGAGGCTGTGGAAGTCGGCCACCACCCACGTCTCCGCAAGTTTGCCGTCCTCAACCCGCTGAACAGCGATCCCAGGCACCGCAACTTCGACGTTGGTCGGGGTAATCCCCATGAAGTCTCCGTCGTGGGTGCCACGATTCGTATACACCGTACAGACGAACTCGCCGGTGTCGTCGCTGAAGACGACCTCCTCGGTTACCTCTAGGTCGGAGAACGCAGTGTGAAACATTCGGAGTGTCTTTTCGTACTCTCCCACGCCGTGGCTCTCCGTTCCCGCTCGGGGCCCATGCTGAACGAAGTCTTCGGCAAAGAGTTCAGGCATGCGGCTGTATTCTCGTCCGTTAAACACATGGCGTCTGAATTGCCGGACGAGGTCGATGCTGTGTGTGCTGGATGGTGTTGTTGCCATAGGGTGATTCACCGCTCCGAACTATGTTATGAAGCCACATAGAGTCATCCTATGGGAAATCTGCAGGATATGACCAAGTCACACCATGCCCGTTACGCACGTGGTTCAGTAAGGTTTGTGCGCTCAACGCAGATTTTATTAAAAGTGGCGTGACCGACTCAGAGGATGGATCATCACCAGTCTCCGCGCGAGCGAAGCGAGCACGGTTCCCGGACGATGGGGGTGAGAGTCGTCCGCCCTTTTCACCGAAGTTTTTGCGCCTAGTGGTCACCGCAGGCGAACCCGAGATGGAAAAACTTCGCGCTGTGCAATCATCACGGATATCGCCTCCAATCATCGAATACGTATTTCAGCAAAGTTCGAATTTTGTACCAACGTGACTGCTTCGCGTTCGCCACGGGATTTTGTACCAACGTACTGCTCCTTGTTCGACAAGGAGTGACGTTCGATGGGCGTGAGGACAACGCCCGCTGTGAAACGCAGTGCGGACTCGAGGCCCAGCCAGTTCACCATCGGTGTAGAAAGCAGTCAGAAGTAACGAGTGCCGAAAGCAACGGCGATGATCAAGAAAGGTGCGCAGTGACGTCCGTCGACGAAATCATACCGACGTAGTCGCCGTCGACTACGGGAAGGTGTTTGATTCCGTACGTCGTCATCATCGCCGCGACTTCTTCCATGTAAAGGTCCGGCGTGGCAGTTTCGACGTCTTCTGTCATCACATCTGTCACCTGCAAGGACGTAATATCGTCCCCGTCAGCGACCGCATCGAGCACGTCCGTGCTGCTGATGATCGCTCGTGGCGTGGTCAACACGACCAGTGCATTGATATCCTTCTCGCGCATCCGCTGGGCGGCTTCCATTACCGTTGCATCTTTCGAAATCGTCTCGAGCGGTGTGGACATCACGTCTTCGACGGTGACTCTATTGCTAGAACTCATATCGGATACACGCACGGCGGCCGTATGATGTTTTCCTTCTCGACACGAACTCGTGCGGGTTCGGGTTAAAATAATGCGTATCGGGGCCTAAGATATTCTGTTTCGGATGGGCATTATTTCGGTAGTTGTTTGTATAGACATCTTACGGGGCGTATGAGGGACAGAAACCGTCGAAAATGTAAATCGGAGTAAACTACCTCCATGCGCCAACCCGCTTCGTACGGTTTGCGGCGGCCTCCTGACGGAGGGCTTCGCGGTGGTCGTTCCACGTCGCGTACTTCGAATTCGGCGTTGCTCCTACCTGGATTCTGGTTGTTATAGCCATTAGTATCACCCCAAGCGTTATTTCTACATTATTAATAATAAACTTTTTTCACTATCATCGCGAATGCTTTCTGTTACGGTAACGGTTGAACGTATCACTTGCTTCGGGTTGTATGCGAGAACCTCCACCGATGATAGTAATAGACACCCGAGGGTGATGAGTTCACCCACTGTGTTTAGCAAATACCTCCTGTCATCTACAGAGGTTTTCACCACGTCGGTTTGGGACAGCGACCATTCGCTTCAAAGACTACTTTCGTTTACCACCTCAAGGGACAGCCTCAGCGAGTGACAGTGCGGTCTCGAACGCCACACGTGAGACACCATCGTGCGCCACGCCTTCCCCCTCGAGACCAGCACTTGCCGGAGCCCCAAGCGTCCCGTTACTGTACACCGACTCATCTTGCACAATCAGGGAGGCATAAGTGTGCCCATCACGGAGAAGGGGCCAATGAACGGCAACCGCTTCGGTCGTCTCTTTCAGGTGACCACGTACGGTGAGAGCCACGGGGAGGCGATGGGCTGTACCATTTCGGGCTGTCCCGCCGGCCTCGAGCTCGCAGAAGACGATATTCAGGAGGACCTCGACCGACGAAAACCGGGCCAGTCGATGATCACGACCAGTCGTGGCGAACCCGACGCCGTCTCGATTAAATCTGGGATTCAGGACGGGTACACGACCGGGACGCCCATCGGCCTCGTCATCGAGAACAAGGACGCTCGCTCGGGCAAGTACGAGCCGTTCATCACGGCACCGCGTCCCTCCCACGGGGACTTCACGTACTCGGCGAAGTTCGGGACTCGAAACTGGGGCGGTGGCGGGCGCTCGTCGGCCCGAGAGACCGTCAACTGGGTCGCAGCCGGCGCAGTCGCAAAGAAGCTACTCGCGCTCGAGGGCATCGAACTCAAGGCCCACGTCAACCAGATCGACGACATCGAAGCCCCTGAAGTGAGCTTCGAGGAACTCCTCGAGTACAGCGAGGAAAACGACGTCCGCTGTGCGCATCCCGAAACGGCCGATCTGATGCAGGCGCGAATCGAAGAATATCAGGAAGAAGGCGACTCCATCGGCGGCAGCATCTACTTCGAGGCACGTGGCGTCCCGGTTGGCCTGGGCGCACCCCGATTCGATTCGCTGTCAGCCCGATTGGGCCAGGCCATGATGGCCATCCCGGCAACCACGGCGTTCGAGTTCGGCCTCGGGCGCGAGGCCCGCGAGTACGCCGGCAAGGACCGAAACGACGACTGGGAATTCGATGACGATGGCACGCCAACGCCAGTCGAGAACGACCACGGCGGTATCCAGGGCGGCATCTCGAGCGGTGAACCCATTTACGGCGAAGTAACGCTCCACGCCCCCACGTCGATTCCGAAAGCCCAGCAGACCGTCGACTGGGAAACCGGCGAAGTCGTCGACGACGCACAGGTCATCGGGCGACACGACCCCGTCTTGCCACCGCGTGGGGTGCCCGTCGTCGAGTCGATGCTCGCGCTGACGCTCGTCGACTTCATGTTGCTGTCGGGACGACTCAACCCCGACCGCGTCGACGGACAGTCCGGAACGTACGATACCGACTATCACCCGAGCAATCCGCGGAACGAGTAGCCAGCGTCGGAGGCACCGAAATAGGATTTCGCTGGGACTGATAAATTGACTCGAGGCCGGTTCATTCGCGACGCGGCGCGGTTCGTTGTCCCGAATCCGTCTTTCCATCCTGGCTCGATGAACACTGGACCTGTTGGACGATCGTCTCATCTCCGCTCGCGCTCGGGCCGTGAGGAGCCGAGGCCACAATGACTGTACACGCTGTTTAAACTAAAAATGTATTTATAGATCATTAATAGATAATTTGTGTAAATTTGCAGATTCAGGCATTCTTCATGAAAAATCCTTGGTAATCGATAGCAAAGGCTTTAGGTTCGGTAGGGCAAAATTTCGCATACTGCTGGCCAACGAGGCCGCTTATCCACCATGAGCGATCATGAACTTATCTGGCGAATCGCAGGCGGTTCCGGAGACGGGATCGACTCGACGAGTCAGAACTTCGCGAAAGCCCTCATGCGATCGGGGCTCGACGTGTTCACCCACCGACATTATCCGTCACGCATCCGCGGTGGCCACACCTACGTCGAGATTCGAGCCGCAGGGCACGATGTACAGTCTCGAGGGGATGGGTACAACTTCCTGCTTTCACTGGGGGACTCGTTCGCCCGGAATCCACAGGAAGAAGCCTACTACGGCAACGAAGAGATCAAACCCCTCGCAGAAAACTTAGACGACCTCCGCGAAGGCGGAATCATCGTCTACGACTCGGGGCTCGTCTCCGAGGAGGACGTCGAGGCGCTCAATCTCGAGGAACGTGCCGAGGAGAACAACTGGCACGTCTTCCCGATTGATCTGCGCTCGCTGGCCAAAGAGCACGGTCGTGAGGTCATGCGCAACACCGCCGGGGTGGGCGTCACCGCCGCACTGCTCGAGATGGATCTCGAGCACATCGAGGACCTGATGGAAGACGCGATGCCCGAGAAGATCCTCGAGCCAAACCTGACCATCCTGCACGACGCCTACGACATGGTTCAGGAGGAATACGAGTTCGAACACGACCTGCGCATTCCGAAAGGCGAACACGACGAAGAGCAGGCGCTGCTCTCGGGCTCGAACGCCATCGCCTACGGCTCCATCGATGCCGGCTGTCGATTTATCGCTGGCTACCCGATGACGCCGTGGACCGACGTGTTCACCATCATGTCCCAGCACCTGCCCGACATGGGCGGGATTTCCGAGCAGGTCGAAGACGAAATCGCGGCTGCCGCACTCGCCGTCGGTGCGAGTCACGCCGGTGTGAAAGCCATGTCCGGTTCTTCCGGTGGTGGCTTCGCGCTGATGAGCGAGCCACTCGGTCTCGCCGAGATGACCGAAACGCCAATCGTCCTGCTCGAGTCGATGCGTGCTGGTCCATCCACCGGGATGCCGACCAAACCCGAACAGGGCGACCTCGAGTTCACCCTCTACACGAGTCAGGGTGACTCCGCACGCGTCGTCTTCGCGCCGGGAACGGTCGCCGAAGCCTACGAGCAGACGCGACTGGCGTTCCACATCGCCTACGAGTACCAGATCCCGACGATTATCATCTACGACCAGAAGCTCAGCGGTGAGAACTCGAACGTTCCCGTCAGCTTCTTCGACCGCGAACCCGAGCCAACGCTCGGCTCGATCGCTACAGAAGACGAGATCGCCGAGATGCCCCACGATGCCTCCGGGAAGTTCCACCGCTTCCAGCACGACGTCGAGGACGGCGTCAGTCCACGGTCGCTGCCCGGCCAGAAGGGCGGGCGCTACCTGGCAACCGGCAACGAGCACACGCCAGAAGGCCACATCTCCGAGGACGCGGACAACCGCGTCGCCCAGATGGACCGCCGTATGGCGAAACTCGAGGCGATCCGCGAGGAACTCGAGACCGAACACGAGTCCAACCAGACGTACTTCGGCGACGAGACGGCCGACTTCGGCATCATCACCTGGGGCTCCTCCCAGGGTGCAGTCCAGGAAGCCGTGGCCCGGCTGAACGACCAGGGTCACGCCGTCAAAGCTGTCGGCGTATCTGACATGATGCCGTTCCCCGAGAACGAGATCACCGAGTTTATCGAGAGCGTCGACCAGGCGATGGTCGTCGAGATGAACGCCACGGCACAGTTCCGCGGCCTCATCCAGAAGGAACTCGGCCGCTACGGTGACAAACTGACCAGCCTGCTCAAGTACAACGGCAACCCGTTCGAACCCGCCGAGATCGTCGAAGGCTACGAGGTCAACGTCGACGGCGGCGACGCTGAGCCGACCGCACAGGTTCGCATCGAACCAGCCGCAGGTGACTAGACTATGAGTGCATTCAACGCAATCGGAGAAGACCGCGACATCGACCGGAACGAGTTTACCCCCGGTCTCGAGCCCCAGCCGACCTGGTGTCCAGGCTGTGGTGACTTCGGCGTCCTCAAGGCGCTGAAACAGGCGCTTCCGGAAGTCGGGCTCACCCCCGAGGAAGTCCTGACCGTCACCGGTATCGGCTGCTCGGGCAAACTGAACAGCTACCTCGACACCTACGGGTTCCACACGATCCACGGCCGCTCGCTGCCCGTCGCCCGAGCCGCAAAGCTCGCAAACGACGGCCTCGAGGTCATCGCTGCCGGCGGTGACGGTGACGGCTACGGCATCGGTGGCAACCACTTCATGCACACCGCTCGAGAGAACCACGACATGACCTACATCGTGTTCAACAACGAGGTCTTCGGCCTGACGAAAGGCCAGACATCGCCGACGAGCCCGAAAGGTCATACCTCGAAGACGACGCCTCACGGCAACGCGAAGTCGCCGATTCGGCCGCTCTCGCTGGCGCTGACCTCGGGAGCGACCTACGTTGCCCGCACGGCGGCGGTCAACCCGAACCAGGCCAAAGAGATCATCAAAGAGGCCATCGAACACGACGGGTTCGCCCACATCGACTTCCTGACCCAGTGTCCAACCTGGAACAAGGACGCTCGACAGTATGTCCCGTACGTCGACGTGCAGGAATCCGACGATTACGATTTCGACGTCACGGACCGACAGGAAGCCCAGGAGATGATGTTCGAGACCGAAAACGAACTGTATGAGGGCACCGTCCTCACCGGCCGCTACTTCGTCGACGAGCGACCGTCCTACCAGGACCAGAAGAAAGAACTCGGTGAGATGCCCGAAGAGCCACTCGCCGAACGCTACTTCGACGACGACGCCGAGTGGGAGCGCAGCTACGACCTGCTCGACCGCCACAAATAACGGCGACTCGTTCCGTTTTCGTATCGTTCTCGAGTACCCTTTCTTCGAGCGTGTCGGTAACCTGTTTTTTACATGGCGACTGACCTGGTGTGGTCGTTACCCTCGAGAGCCATAGCTGGGTGTAGTCCACGGTCGTACACCACGAGCCAGGGGCCGCTACAAGACTATTGCAGGCCACCACAGTGCCGATCGTGGCGTTCGGAGACTGATTCTCGATAATGGAAATCAGCGTTATTGATACAATAGCGTGTGCCTACTGAAACGTCTCCCCTACCTGGGCCACGTATGGAATCCAAGCGATACAGTCGACGATGGTTGCTTGCGGCAACAGGGAGTATGAGTGCGGTTGCAATCGCAGGCTGTGCAGATGAAGGACCCGGCGATGACGAAGTAGCTGACGATGTCGACGACGATCTCGATGACGACGAGATGGAGGATGACACGGATGACGTCGACGAGGACGAGATGGAGGATGACACGGACGACACAGATGACACGGAAGACGATGACGACGAAGAATACGACATCGACGACCAACCCGATGATGCGGCCGCGATGTTCGTCACTCCACAGGACGGTGATACGGTCGAATCACCGGTCCAGATCGAAGCGGAAGTCGAGGGCGTCGAACTCGTCGAAGTGGCGGAACCGGCTGCCGGCGAGGCCCACCTGCACGTGCTCGTCGACCGCGAGTGTTTCGACGACGGCGAAGTCGCACCCGGCCCGAGTGAAGAAGCCGAGGAAGACGGCATCTACCACTGGGGCGATGGCAGTTCCGAAGGAGAGATCGAGATGGAGCCAGGCGAACGCGAACTGTGTCTCCAACTCGCTGACGGCGCACACCGAGTGTTCGGAGAAACTGACGAGATAACCATCACCGTCGAGGAATAGGGCCCTCGAGCGCAAGCTGCTACTTATAGGAGGATCGGACCCGGAACGCGCCCGGTCACGCCCCGTTCCAGTTCGTCGGCGACGCGAACGGCCACTCGAGTCGGCCAATGGCTGCCGGGACGAGAATAATCCCTGCAACCTGAAGCCCATAGAGTGTACCCATCAGGGTGAGAGTGGCAAACTCGAGGAATCCGCCGCCAGCCTCGAGAACTCCACCACCAGCCGCCGGTATCGCATCGATTGCAACCTCCGTGATAAGCACGAACGTACAGCCGAAGACGAAGAGAACGGCCCCCTCGAGCCGGTTTCGAAGCGCGGGTAGACGGTCGACGTACCTGGCCGCGAACATTCCCCCGGCCCCACCGCCAATACCGAGGAGCGTGTAGGACGTGACACCGGTGACCAGAAGTGCGGGAACCGAACAGATAACTGCGATAGCGAAGCCTCGACGGGGTTCACCCCGAACCAGTCGTCCGAAAATCACGAGTGCGAGAACGCCGAACAATGCGCCAGCGACGACGTCCCCGAGATAGTGGAGACCGAGGACGACTCGAGAGAGCGCCACGAGGGTGATAATTCCCGAGACCCCGACGACCGCTGGCAGAGACCGCGTTCGGTCGAACGCCCTAAGCAAGCCGCCATACACCACGACGGCGGCAAAGGTGTGGCCGCTCGGAAATCCGTACTCGTCGCCATCGAGTTCGATCAGAAAGAGCGATTCCGGCGGCCGTGGCATCCCGAGAACGGCTTTGACCGTGATCAATACCGTCAGCCCAGCGAGTGCATAGCTGACCACGAGCAGCGTTCGCGGTCGATCGACGAGCCAGTACAGCGTCGCCAGGAGAAACAACAGTACTGTCGGACTACCAAGTTCGGTAACCGCGACGACGATGTCGACGTATTCGTCCGAAACCGCTTCTCGAATCGTCGCACTTGGCCCCTCGAGCCGCATGGGATTCACCACTCAGGAGTGTAATAAAAACGTTACCGATCGGCCCACTCGAGCATTCGAGAATACGTGGGATCCGATTCGAGGGCGTTTCGGTCCCCGACCAGTACCAGGCCTCGTTTCGGGCGAGTCAGTGCGACGTTAATCCGACGATAATCCTCGAATATCGGGCCCTCGAGGGCCCCGGTCGCGGTAAAGGAAATGATGATTACCTCCTTGCTCGAGCCCTGGAACCGGTCAACTGTGTCGACGGTTACGTCGCTCGGCACGCGGTTCGAAATCGTCGACACTTGGGCGCGAAACGGCGCGATAACGCCGATCTGCTCCCGCTCGAGGCCAGCGCGCTCGTAGGTGGTTATCAGATCGGCGATTCGGTCGGCTTCGTCGTCGTCAGTGTAGCGTTCACCGTCGCCTTCGACGTGGACGAACGAAACTGGGTCGAGCAAGTCGTCGGGGAGGGCGGTTCGAGATACCCCCTCGAGGTCGTCCAGCGTCCGACTGGCGACCTCACCACTGGCGGGGCGAAGCTGACCCTCGTAAAACTCGCGGGAGGAAAACGCCTGAATCCGCTGGTTCATCCGGTACTGGCGGTCGAGCATGACCCCGGCGTCGGGGTGTAACTCGACCAGCCGTTCGAACAGCGACGTCGAGAGGTCGGTGTCGGCCCGGACGACCGGCGGCAACTGCTCGTGGTCCCCCACGAGGACGAACCGGTCGGCGAGTTCGGTGGCCGCGTACGTTCCCGGTTCCGTAAGCTGGGCGGCCTCGTCGATCAGCGCCACGTCGAAGGACTGTTCGCTCATTACTCGCGACCCACACGAGGCCGTCGTGGCCGCGACGACCTGTGCGTCCTGGAGTTCGGCGAGACGGGTTTCCGGGTTGCCGGCCCACTCGAGGCGGTAGCCCTGCATGTCCTCTCGGACCCCGCTTTCGCTGCCGACGCGAACGATAGTGTCCGGGTCGACGCCGTGGTCGATGACCGCCTCGAGGGCGTTGTCGACGGCCCGGTTGGTAAACGCCGAGAGCAGGACCCGCTCGCCGCGGTCTATCATCGCGCCGATGGACTGTGCGATGGTGTACGTCTTTCCGGCGCCCGGCGGCCCGTGGATCAGCGCACAGTCCCTGGCACCCACGGCTTTCGTGACGGCCTCGTTCTGGGCCGCGTTGTTGTCGATGAACGTCTCCTCGAGCGGTTCGAATTCGGGGGTAGCCCGCCCGAAGAGGATGTCCTTCCGACGACTGTCGCCTTTCAACAGTGCGTCGTGGAGCGCCGTGAGCAGGCGGTCGGTCGTCAGTTCCGACGGGTAGACGTCGAGACGGGAGACCTCGACGGGTTCGTCCGCTGTGAGCACGATTTCGTCCTCGAGTCGCTCGATACGGGCCAGTTCGGCCTCGCCACGAACAGGGTGCCCGTCGCTCGCCAGTACCAAGTCACCCTCCCGGAGTTTCGAGGTGCCGGGTCGGCGCTGACGAGCGCGGAGTTCCCACCGACCACCCTCGAGTTCGCGTTTGTCGACGAACTCGAGGTCGATCAGCGCGCGGTCGTCGTCGGCTCGCTCCTCGGCACTCTGTTCCCAGAGTTTGGCGTACTCGCGGTGGACGGCCCGGCGTTCGTCCTCGATGGCTCGATACAGTCGGTCGAAGTGCTCGAGTTCTTCATCTGGCAACGGCTGGCCGATCTGGCCGGCTTTGGACTCCTGGTCCAGTCGCCCCGAGACGACCATACAGGTGTCCCGCTCGAAGCAGTACTCGCATTTGGCGTCGGCCTCCTTGCCCGTCGGAATCGAGCCCGACATCTCCATCGCCGCAATTTCGTTCCGAAGGCGGACGACGTATTTGAGCAGGCCAGCCCCCATCGAGAAATCCTTGGCCGGCGTCAGGTCACCCGTCTCCTCGTTGCGTTCGAGCGCGGAGTTTTTCGTATAGAGCAAGGTCCCCGTGTCGACGCTGTCGCCGTGTTCCTCGAGCAACAGGGCATAACAGGCTGCCTGCACCTTGTCCTTGAATCGCGGCTCCTTCCGGAGGTTCTTCCCCGTTTTGAGTTCGACCGGCGCACCCCGGCGAATCGCGTCTGCGCGACCGCGGATACCGAACGTTTCGCTGATCAACAGCTGTTCGGAACGCCACTCGTCGTCCTCGGTCAGGCGACCCTGCTCGAGCCAGCCTTCGATGGCGGAGGCGTTTTTTCGGACGTCTTCTTTGACCGAGGACGGGCCCTCGCCGAGCAGGCCGAGTTCGAGGCCGCGGTCGCCCACGCGCTCGTCGATGGAAGCCTCGAGGTCGCGCCCGCGGAGCAGGTCCCCGAACACTTCGTGGACGATGGTCCCTTTGACAACCGGATAGTTGAGCGGGACCCCCGAGAGTTTGTTCAGATAGTACAGCCTGGGACACTCCACCCAGTTTCTGATCGCCGTCACGTTGACCAGAAAACTCGGTTCGACCACCACGTAGGATGCACCTGTCGTCGAGTATCTCACCTCACCGTTGAACTCGTCTTCCTCGACGTCGGTAACCAGCAGATCCATGCCCGGCTCGAGCAGTGACGTGGATTCGGTCCACTTCCCCCAACAGGTGACAGTCACGACGCTATCGTCGTCCTGGCGGAGTGGCACCTCGGCGAGTTGGCTCTCGCCGTGGCCCGTCGACACCGTTCGAGCCGTCACGTCATCCGTGACGGTGCCGCGTACGTTCACGGCTATGCCAGGGGACGGCCGGACAAAAACGCTACTGGTCGCGTCTCGAGTCCGTTTCGGCCCGCACGGCTCGAATCGGTTGCCAACTCCAGACCAAGAAACAACGGATTACTGCCGCTCGAACCGTGAAATCGACCGCAACGGTACGCCCGACTTTTGTCGAGAGTCACCGCACACCGGCCGTGGGATATCGAGTCGCGTCAGGAACTCGAGTCGAGCGCAAGCGCACCACTACCACCGGTCTCGTCGTCCTCGGCGTCGCCCTCGTTGTCGGTTCGCTGGGACTTGCCGCCTGGCCGACCGTCGAGGGGGCACAGTCGAGTGTCACGATCAACGTGGTGATCGGGTTCCTCGTGGCGATTGGCGCGGGGTACAACGTCTACCGAGTTCGAAATCGCGTTCCAGCGAGTGCCACAGTCGCCTCGATACTCGTCGCACTCGGGGTCTGGCTGGTTGTCCGGACGCTGTTGATCGGCGTAGTTGGTTTCCTCGGATGGGGGACGCTTGCTGTGGGTCTCGCCACAGCCATCCTTGCTGGCTACGACGTCTACGACGCCCGCAACCCCCGAAAGATTTCGCGCGAACAGCTTCGTCGTCATTAACCGAGCGCACACCAATGATGACGTATGCATCCAACGACCGAGGGCACGTTCCGCGTCTACCCCGGCCGAAGTGCCGACGAGTGGCTGTTGCTCGAGGTGAACGCGGCTGACCCAACGTACGTCGCTAGCGAGGACGTCGATGGGGAACTCGAGGTGGGAAATCGACTCGAAGGGACCGTCGAGTGGGTCGACGACACGCCCCAATTGGCCGAGTTCGCCGTCGAGGACTCGACCCGATTTCACTTCGTCCGGACCGACGCGCCGACGTTCCAGGCCGCACAGACCTGTTTCGACGAGGCTCGACAGGCCGGCGAGGCGATGAACGCGAGCGTGACTCGAGATACCGACGGACGCCCGAACGGCGTCCTCTACACCTTCGCCGAACAGGCCGGCCAGCGCGACCTCTTCGCCGAGTTTCGCGACGGCGAGAAACCGCTCGAGCCACTGCTCGCTCGAGCAACCGAATCTGCGTCACCGCCGTTTTCCGTATGGGTCCTCGATGTCAGCGAACCGTTCGTCCTGGTCACCATCGTCCTGAATCCCGACGGGCTATTCGAAGAGACCATGCGCGAGACGTATCTCGAGGGAGAAGCGAAATCGTAGGGTGTCGTCTCTCGAGACGGAAACAAAATCGTCGGATGTCGTCCGACCAGCCCGATTCAAGTGCCTCGAGGCCCCCGCTATCGGTATGAACGAGACACGACGCGTCGTCCTCGAGGCGCTGGCTGGTGGGCCGGTGTCGGGGCCGGAGCTGGCCGAATCCCTCGATATCTCCCGTGCTGCGGTCTGGAAACACGTTGAAGGCTTGCGCGAGGGTGGGTTCGACATCGCGAGCGACGGTTCGGGATATGTCCTCGAGGGAGTCGAGCGCTATTCGGGCCCCACCGTGGAGTACGACCTCGAGGCCCCGTTCGAAATCGAGTACCACGATTCCATCGGGAGTACGAACGACCGCGCCCGCGAGCTGGCTGCGGGTGGCGCAAACGACGTGGCCGTCCTCGCAGACGAACAAACCGGCGGACGTGGTCGCCTCGAGCGAGCCTGGCGCGCACCATCGGGCGGCGTGTGGCTCAGTGTCGTCTGCCGACCGACGATTCCCCTTGCGAGGGCTTCCCAGTACACGCTCGCCGCGGCCGTCGCAACCGCAACTGCGGCTCGGGAGGCCGGCGTCAACGCCGGAATCAAGTGGCCGAACGACGTCATCGTCCCGGTCGGTGACGACGGTTCGTACCGAAAGCTCGCCGGCATCCTCACGGAGATGGAAGGCGAAACCGACCGTATCGAGTGGCTGGTCGTCGGTATCGGCGTCAACGCGAATATTGACGCCGCCGACCTACCCGACGAGGCAACGAGCATCGCCGAAGAAGTCGGCGAGATCGACAGACGACGGTTCGTCCAGCGCGTCCTCGAAGTATTCGACACCTATCGAAACGACCTCGAGCGCGTTATCCCGGCCTGGCGGGACCTCGCGCTCACGCTCGGACAGCGCGTCCGGGTCGAACGCGATGGCGAAACGCTCGTCGGCGTCGCTCGAAACGTCACCGACACGGGCGCGTTACGCGTCGAACTCGAGGGTGGCGAGACGGTGACGATCACTGCGGGCGACTGTGAGCATCTACGACCGGTTTGACGCCGGTTTCACAGGCTAAGGGAAGTTTTGTGACAAGCGATAATTTATCCCAATACGACGGTATTTGCTTGCACTATTATAGTAAACGCTCTTATTCTTGTATCAATTTGGTCAAATTAGTGTACCAAGTGATGTCGAACTCATAGTAGCCCGGAATCCGCACCTTCGGCAATATGGAACCACACCGCTGCAAACTCGAGTTATTCGACGGTTGCCTCCGCGTTCTGGGCGACCTCCGACTCGCGTTCCTCGAGTTCCTCGACCTGAACGGTCAACACGGGCACCGGGGACCGGCGAACCACACGTTCGGCGACGCTTCCCAGCAGGAGTCGGTCGATACCACCCCGGCCGTGGGTTCCCATCACGACCAGATCACATTTCTCCGGTTGGGCCTGTGAGACGATGACGCGGCTGGGCGACCCCTCGAGCACCTGTGTTTCGACGGTCACGTCTTCGGGAGCCAGTTCCACGACGCGGTCGACGGCGGCCTGGCCCTCTTCCCTGAGGGCGTCGCTGATCCCATCCCACGCTGTTTCCATCGGCAACCCTCCGTAATTGGCTGCGTTCACCACGTAAATGGCCCGCACCGTTGCACCGTGCGCTCTGGCCAGATCGAACGCGTATTCGACAGCACGCTCGCCCTCCGAGGAACCATCCGTCGGGACGAGGATACAATCGTACATACGTTATCATCTATCATACTACCCCCAGGCATAATAACGTTGTCGCGCTGGCGACGAAAGTGACGGCTCGAGCGACGGGTCCTGCGTCGGTCATATCAGCGTCGGCCATCTCGGCGTCGGTGGATTGATTGCCCCGCCGGCCATCGCCGCGGGTATGGAGACGAGACGCATCCTGCAGGTTGACGCGTTTACCGACGACCCGTTGACCGGCAATCCGGCCGGCATCGTACCCGACGCGAGCGGGTTGACTCACGGACAGATGCAGACCATCGCTCGAGAGATGGCCGTCAGCGAAACGGCGTTTCTCACGGGGAGTCCGCAGGCCGAGAGGCGGATTCGATACTTTACGCCCACCCAGGAGGTGGACCTCTGTGGGCACGCGACCATCGCGTCGTTCGCCACCCTGTACGAAGAGGGGGCGCTCGAGGCGGGCACATCGACGCTCGAGACCAACGTCGGCATTCTCGATATCGAGGTCGAGGC
This sequence comes from Natronosalvus hydrolyticus, assembly GCA_025517525.1. Lineage (GTDB taxonomy): Archaea > Halobacteriota > Halobacteria > Halobacteriales > Natrialbaceae > Natronosalvus > Natronosalvus hydrolyticus. Next base: position 257,847 of record JAOPJZ010000001.1, on the reverse strand, counting down.
CGACGGCACTGTCTGGATGACACAGGAGTCCCCCACGATCAGGGAGGTCGACGTCGAGTACGGCGACGTGGCCGACGCACTGGGGGTCGACCGGGCCGCACTCGAGGGTGCGTCGGCGGACCTCCCGCTGGCAGTCGCCTCCACCGGTCTGCCCTTCCTCGTCGTTCCGATTACGTACCTCGCCGACGTGGGCTCCGCAGAGCCGGGTATGACCGCCACCGAAGCCCTCAGCGAACGGGTGGACGCGGCCGGCGTCTATCTGTTTACCTTCGACAGCCTCGAGGCCGACTCGACCCTGCACGGACGGATGTTCGCACCCGCCGCGGGTGTTCCCGAAGACCCCGTTACTGGCACCGCGAGCGGGGCAGTCAGTGCGTATCTCGACCGCTACGGTGCCTTCGATCCCACGCCCGAGGAACTGCGCCTCGAGCAAGGCTACTACGTAGACCGGCCCGGACTGGTCCGCGTGCGCGTCCACGACGGCAACGGCATCCGCGTCGGCGGCCGAGCCGTGACGGCACTCGAGGGAACTATCGTCGTCCCCGAAGGTGACGAGGACGATATTCTCGAGGCCTCATAGCGGTTCGTAGAATCGCTACCGGGACACCGGGTCGTTTTCGTCTCGCCCAGTTTCGGCGTCTGCGTGGCCGCTCGATTGCGGCGATGACCTGTTCGTCCGCTGTTCTCCGCTCGAGGTGGAACGCTCGTCGCTCGAGCGATCGATATCGTCGAGTGGCCGACGGCCGGCCGCGCCGCCGGTCGACGACGCGGATTCCAGGGCTGGTGGGTCCTCACCCTCGAGGGCCTCCCGTTCGTCAAAACTCGCTGCGTGTTGCTCTCGCTTGATTTCCTGGACAGCGCGTCGGGTTTCAGCGACGTCTTCCTCGAGGTCCGAAAGACGGCCGTCGAGCCCCTGCAGGATGTCGCTTTTGAGTGCCTGTCGATCGAACTGTTTGGCCGCCTGTCGTCCAGCGGCGCGCGGTAACGTATAAAAGAGGGCGACCGTCTTGCCGAACTGCCAGACGGCGATACCGACGATACTCAATGCTACGGTGACCATCGGATTCGCCGCATCGATCGCCGAACCGGGATTGAGCGGATCGCTAATCAGCAGGTTGAGACTGCCCCAGAATCCCGAAACGAAGCCAAACGCGACCAGCGCCACTCCAGCCAGGAGCGAACCCGTCGCGACGGCCCGATACACCAGTGACCACTTGATGGCGTTCGGTACGTCCATAGTCGGAACTCTCACTCGAGGCGTATAGTCACTACGGGCGATCACTCGAGGCGATCACCGACGAGAAACCGGTGGCAATACTGACAGCAACCCGGTAAAATTCATTCGTCTCCGAGTTGGTAATTGTAAGCATCGTTCGCAACCTTCTTTATTCACACCGGTGTCCACGCAGATACAGATGGCAGTACTCTGGCTGGACGAGATTAGCGCCGACGACCTCGAGACCGTCGGCGGCAAAGGAGCCTCCCTGGGGGAACTGACGGGTGCTGGACTTCCGGTTCCACCCGGATACGTGGTCACGGCCGGGACCTACAGACGGTTCATCGAAAACGCCGGCATCGACGAGGAGCTGTTCGAACTCGTCGAAGTCGACGTCGAGGATTCGAGTGCGCTGGCCGCGGCTGCCGATGGTGCCCAGCAACTCATCCTCGAGACACCCTTCCCGGCGGAGCTTCGTGAAGAGATTCTCGAGGCGTATCGATCGATCGGAACCGGCGAGGCGTTCGTGGCCGTTCGTTCCTCCGCAACGGCCGAGGACTTGCCCGACGCCTCGTTTGCGGGCCAACAGGAGACGTTTCTCAACGTCACCGAAGATGACTTGCTCAACCGCGTTCGCGAATGCTGGGCCTCGCTTTTCACCCAGCGGGCGATTTACTACCGACAGGAACAGGGATTCGACCACTCCGTCGTCAACATCGCCGTCGTCGTCCAGCAGATGGTCGATGCCGAGCGCTCGGGTGTGATGTTCACGAGTCACCCCTCGACGGGCGACCCGACGATGATCATCGAAGCGGCCTGGGGGCTTGGGGAAGCCGTCGTCTCCGGTGCCGTTTCACCGGACAACTACGTGATTTCGCGAAGTGACCGATCCGTCGAGACCACCGTCGCTGACAAGAAAGTGATGCACTGCCGAGACGAAGACACCGGCGAAACCGTCGAGCGACCGGTTTCCGAGGAAAAACGAACCGAGCGCGTCCTCTCTGACGAAGCCCTCGGCCGGCTTGTCGACCTCGGCGAACAGGTCGAAGAGCACTACGGCGGTCCACAGGACGTCGAGTGGGCGATGATCGGCGACGAGGTCTATATGCTTCAGTCACGCCCGATTACGACTATCGACACTGGCTTCGACCCGGAAGCCAGTTCTCTCGAGGAGATGGCCGCCAATGAGGCGAGTGTCACTGACGGCAGCGGCGCAGCCACAGCCAGTGAAACGAAACAGGGGTCGGTTCTGGTCTCCGGACTTGGCTCGAGCCCAGGGCTCGCCAGTGGCGCAGCCAGAATCATCCGAAAGCTCGACGAACTCGACAAGGTCGGTACCGGCGACATTATCGTGACCGAAATGACGACACCAGACATGGTCCCGGCGATGAAACGAGCCGCCGGAATCGTCACCGACGAGGGCGGAATGACCAGCCACGCCGCCATCGTCTCCCGCGAACTGGGCGTGCCTGCCGTCGTCGGCACCCAGAACGCCTCCACCGTGCTCGAGGACGGACAGTTGATCACTCTCGACGGCGACAAGGGAACGGTCCTCGAGGGGAAGACCGAAACCGATGACGAACGCGAACCGCTCGAGGAGGTTCGACCGCAGGCACCGGTGAAACCGATGACAGCCACCGAGGTCAAAGTCAACGTCTCAATTCCGGAGGCGGCAAATCGCGCCGCCGCAACCGGCGCTGACGGGGTCGGCTTGCTCCGCATCGAACACATGATCCTCTCGCTGGGACAGACGCCGGCGCGCTTTATCGAAGAAAACGGCGAAGACGCCTACGTCTCCGAACTCATCGACGGCGTCCGAACCGTCGCCGACGAGTTCTATCCGCGCCCAGTCCGCGTCCGCACGCTCGATGCCCCGACCGACGAGTTCCGCGAACTCGAGGGCGGTGCCAACGAACCCCTCGAGCACAACCCGATGCTCGGCTACCGTGGCATCCGCCGGAGCCTCGACCGCCCCGACGTGTTCGCCTACGAACTCGAGGCATTCGCCCGACTGTTCGACATGGGCTATGACAACCTCGAGATTATGTTACCGCTCGTCAACGACGCCGAAGACGTCTATCGGGCGAAACGTGAACTCGAGAAGGCGGGTATCGATCCCGGCAAACGCAAGTGGGGCGTGATGATCGAGACGCCAGCCTCCGCGCTCTGTGTCGAGGAGATGGCCGAAGCGGGTATCGACTTCGCCTCGTTCGGGACGAACGACCTCACGCAGTACACCCTCGCCGTCGACCGCAACAACGAGAACGTCGCCGACCGCTTCGACGAACTCCATCCCGCCGTCTTGCGACTGATCGCCGACGTGATCGAAACCTGTCGCGAACACGATGTCGCGACGAGCATCTGCGGCCAGGCTGGCTCGAAACCCGAGATGGCCCAGTTCCTGGTCAACGAAGGTGTGAGTTCGATTTCGGCGAACATCGACGCCGTCCGTGACGTCCAACACGAGGTCAAACGCGTCGAACAGAAACTGCTGCTCGATTCGGTTCGGTAAGCAGGTTCCGCCCGGTCAGGCGCTCGAAGCTGCTCGTTTCTCGAACACCCGAAACGTGTCGATGTTCCCCTCGCTCGAGTGAACTTGCCGCCAGCCCAGATCGCCGAAAATGCGTTCCCAGTTACGAAAGTAAAGCGGGAAGTCATCGACGTTCGTCACCGTGAGCAGTTCGTCTCCGTCGGGTTCGTTCTCCATCGTCAGCAGTCGATCGTCAGTGACTCGAGCGATGTCTTCGAACACCCAGGCGTTGTCCGGATGGATGTGCTGGAGGGTTTCGACCGAAAAGACGACGTCGAACGCGTCGGTTTCGAACGTCGGGACCACGTCTTCTATCGCATCGAAGTAAAACGTGCCGTCGACCTCGAGAGCCGGGTACTTGCGTTCGATAACCTCGCCGGCGTCTTCGTTGATGTCGATTCCGTACAGGTTCTCGTAGCCGTGGTCGTGGAGGTGCGCGAGATGTCGACCGCCGCCACAGCCCAATTCGAGAATTGAGGCATCGGTGTCGACTGATTTTTCGAGTACCTCGAGGATGGCCTCGGTGCCCGTATCGGGGCCGTACTCGGCGTAGAATTCGGGCGAGTAGTGGCCCGAGCGCCCGGCCCACTCGTTCTGGACTGCCGATGGACTCATACGAAGCGAATCCAGCGCCAGGAGGGTAGCGCCGAGAGAACCGAGCGCTGCGCGTGGTCTCGAGCAAAGGTAGGTTATGACCCCGTCCGTTCTCAGGGCGGCCACCTGGGCTTTCGCCGTTGCCACGGCTCGATTTCCGACCGACGAAAGAACGTTCATACTCGACGGTGTGTCCGGAGACGGGTAACATCGTCGGTCCCGCCCTTCCATGGTTCTAGAGGGACATGAGCTTTCACACGATCCCGACAGCCACCAGCCACCCGAATATCTGGATGAAGAGTAAAACGACCATCGCTGTGACGGTCGGGAACGGCGACTCCTGATCGGTGAACACGTACCATCCCCACACGAGGAACGGGGAGACAGGAAGGGTCGCAACGAAGACGGTCGTCGGTACCAGCTCGAGCGGGTACCGGAGCGTGATAAGGAGGGCAAACGCCGCCAGGCAACTCAGACTATACAGTCGTTTGAGACGGCGAGACGAGAAACGAACGGCGAGCGTCCGCTTCCCGACGGCGGCATCTGCGACACGGTCGGGCCACTGGGTGGCAAGCAGGTTGACGAACACGACCAGTGCGAACGGCAGGCAGACAACGACCGGAAACGCCGACAGAGCTTCGACAACGATAGCGTAGCCGTATAACGGGGCGAGGAAACCGCCCAGCAGTGCATTATCCAGTTCTCCGAAGCCACGCCAGGCCAGGGCTATCGGCTCGAGGGAGTATCCCCAGCCGAGCACGGCAATCGAGAGGAGGACGACGAATGCTGGCATCACCAGCCACCCTGCGTGTGTCCACCAGGTGGCCAACCCCAGGCCGAAGAGTCCCGTCACCGCTGTCGCCTGAGCCGGGAGGCGTCTGGAGAGTCCGCTTCGTTCGAGGGCACCACTCCCACCGGAAAAGGGCGTTCGTGTCGTCAGTCGATCGGTTTCGTGGTCGGCGTATTCGTTCGCATAGTGAACGCTCGAGGCGACGACCAGTAGTGCCAGCGCACCGACGAGAAACGAGTTGAAATCGACGGTGCGCTGTGTCAGTCCAATAGCCACGCCGAGACTGTATGCGAGAAAGACGACCCCCAGCTGTGATGGTCTGGCCATCTTCCAGAGTGCCCAGAGACAGCGCAACCGGTTCGACTCGAATATGCTAGACATGAGTATGAGGTCAGTAGCAGCGGGTACCATCGACCAAGGATTCGGCGTCTTTCGACGACAGTCGACCGGCCGAACGGACGGATGATAACAACCAGTTGCTCCAGCGTCTCACGCGTTTCGGTTCCGGAACAGTCAGGTATCCGGTTCATCGCATTTTCCCACCGTGGTGGGCTTTCCCAGTTTTGGCAATCTGCGGTACATTTACACCGGTCCGTTCACCGCCACTGTGGACAAGACAGGAGTTCTAGAAGCGTGTACGTGCCGCTCTCGGGCACCGCCTGTTGGGTGAATTATGTTAGATTATTGGGAGAAACGCCCCTATCAATTGGTGCGAGTGCAGCGCTCTTTGATGGTCGTGGCCACCGTAGGAAACCGTATGAAAAACGTTGAGTACGTCTACATGTTCGGAATGGATCGGGAAACACTCGAGCAACGGCTCGAGGAAACCGGTGTCGGCGTCCTCTCGCTGGCGAAGGATTCGGCCGCGTATGCCGTCCCGATTGCCTACCACTACGACGGCGATTCGGTGTTTCTCCGATTTGCGTTCGAAGGAGACAGCACGAAACGCGAGTACCTCGAGGCGACGAGTGAAGCCTGCCTCTGTCTGTATGGAATCGAATCGGATGACGAGAACTGGAGCGTCCTGGTGCAGGGAACACTGCGCCAACTCACGGGAACAGAACGAGACCGTTTCGATGCGCTGACCGTCAACGAGACCTTCGAGCGGTTACACGTGTTCGACCAGGACATCGAGGCGATCGATATCGAGGTCTACGAACTCCTGGCCGATTCGATTACCGGGAGAACGACTGAAAGCTGATTCATACAGTAGCCACACGGCTGTCGTCGATACCACCGTCTGCAGCAACCAAATGGGGTTCGCTCGAGGCAGCAACCGGTGGGCGACGGATCATCGCATCACACACGAACACGATTGCCACGAGCGAGCCGACGAAGATCCCAGCGTGAATTGTGAGCGCCGAGACCGCACTCACCAGTAGGCCAGCCACGAGACTGCCGATGATCGCAACCAGGATCGCGTCGTAGTAGTCGAGCATGGTTTCACCCCGGTTGGGAGGAGGACGTCCCGGAGGGAAAGTCCACTCATGATTCCCAAGTGTTGGGACCTTTACACATCCCTGTACGTACGATCGAGTGGAAATTTCGACGCTCGAGAACGGGCACTCCCCTGACACACTGTGTCATGCACCCCACGGTACTCTCACAGATTATCAACCCACGACTGAAGTCCTGCGATTGACGACCCAATATGGGCAACCACCGTGAATCGCCTCGGGGTCGAGCCCCGAGGCTTCCTGATTCAGTAAAACAGGTACAACAGAGCATAGCAGTCTCCGCAATAGTAGCCAGTGAAAGTCACTGCACACCCAATCGCAAGCGGGTGTCGCGGTAGGTGTATAAATCGTTTCACTGGCTACTATAGCTAACTTTCAATCTCGAGTCGAGAACACAACGAATAAAGTGCCTACCGTCCTGGTTTGTGATATGCCAGCCGAGCCGCAATCGTTCGACCGGGTGCTTTCGTCGATGTGTACCGACCCGCACCCGGCAGCGCGCGAGGCAGCCGTCGACTTTCTGGCGACGAATCCCGGCGACCCCGGCACATACCCCACGATATCGGCACTCGAGGACGACGCCGTCGACGCACTGGGGGAGATTGCAGGGCTGGCCGACCCGACAGGCTATATTGCCAGCGGCGGCACCGAAGCGAACATCCAGGCCGTTCGAATCGCCCGCGAGCGAGCGGAGACGGCCCGACCGAACGTCGTCATGCCCGATTCGGGCCACTTCAGCTTTCGAAAAGCAGCAGACCTTCTCGAGGTCGACCTTCGCATCGTCCCCACGGACGACGACTATCGGGCCGACCTCGAGGCGGCCCGCGCGAGCGTCGACGAGGAAACGGCGCTGGTCATCGGGGTCGCCGGTACGACGGAGTACGGTCGCGTCGACCCGATCCCCGAACTCGGGACCCTCGCTCACGAAGTCGACGCTCTCTTTCACGTCGACGCTGCCTGGGGTGGGTACGTCTTACCGTTCACAGACATCCCCTGGAACTTCGAGCACGCGCCCGTCGATACGATGACCATCGATCCGCACAAGATGGGACAGGCCGCAATTCCCGCCGGCGGGTTACTCGTTCGGGACGAAACCCTGCTGGACGAACTCGCCGTCGACACCCCATATCTCGAGACGACCGCACAGGCGACGCTGACGGGAACGCGTTCCGGTGCCGGCGTTGCGAGTGCGCTGGCCGCTTTCGAGGCGCTGTGGCCTGATGGGTACGCCGCCCAGTACGAACGGTCACAGGCGAACGCCGAGTGGCTAGCGGGCGAGCTCAGGAATCTGGGCTATGACGTCATCGAACCCACGCTTCCACTGGTCGCTGCCGACGTTCCGGCCCAGACGTTCGACGCACTCCGAGCCGAAGGCTGGCGCGTGTCCCGAACGGGGAACGACGAAATGCGTGTCGTCTGTATGCCCCACGTCACGCGCGAAATGCTCGCGGCGTTCCTCGAGGACCTCGATGGGTGCCGGGCGGTGACGACTGCGCCAGTAGCAAGTGACGATTAACGCGGGAGCGCAAAGACCGAATTTTCTGTTGTTTACTCTCCATAACTGCTATGTCACCGCCTCGTGAATCGGGTAGCTGTGCGGGGGGAAATTCGGGTATTGCACGTCGACGACGAGCCGTCACTGGTAGAACTCTCGAAAACCTTTCTCGAACGTGTGAACGACCGGCTACGCGTCGAAACCGCCACGGGCGTCCTCGAGGGGAAAGAACTACTCGATAATGGAATCGACTGCGTCGTCAGCGATTTCGATATGCCCGGAGCGAACGGTCTCGAGTTTCTGTCGACCGTTCGGGCCTCTTACCCCTCGTTGCCATTTATTCTCTTTACCGGGAAAGGAAGCGAGGAAATAGCAAGTAAAGCCATCTCTGCCGGCGTCACCGATTATCTCCAGAAAGAGCACGGGACGGACCAGTACACCGTGCTGGCCAACCGAATCGAAAACGCCGTCGAGCAACAGCGGTCAAAACTCGCCCTCGAGCGAAGCCAACAGCGACTCGATCTGTTTTTCGAGCATTCCCCCCTCGGAGTCATCGAGTGGGATAGCGAGATTCGTATTCGGCGCGTGAACGAGGCGGCAACCGACATAGTTGGTTACAGCGAGCGTGAACTCGTGGGTGGCTCGTGGCAATCTATCGTTTCGGCCGACGAACGAGTACGGTTCGAATCGAACATGACAGCGCTCTTCGAGGGTCACAGTAGCGGTCGCGAGTTGTTCAAAATCCGCCGAAAGGATGGAACGATACGCAACTGTGAGTGGAACGACCACCTCGTGATGGGCGACGGTGGTGAACTGAGCCGGGTCTTTTCACAGATTCAGGACGTCACCGAACGCTACGAAAACAGACGGCGACTCGAGGCACTGATCGATAATTTACCAGGAATGGTGTATCAACATCAGGACGATGACGAGTGGACGCTCGAGTTGATTCGCGGCTCTTGCGAAGCGCTGACCGGCTACACCGCCGAGGAGTTGCTCGAAAACGTCGAAATCGCCGAGCGACTCATTCACCCGGATGATCGCGATTGGGTACGCCGGCAAACGGACGCCAGCAAGGCCGAAGGCGAGGATTTCGACCTCATCTATCGAATGATCGACAAAGACGGCACCGTCCGTCGAGTCTGGGAGCGCGGCGGGATGATAGTTACACCGGACGGTGACTCCCTGCACGAGGGCCTCTTGATCGACATCACCGACCTGGACGTGGGGACACTCGAGGAATAGCGACGTCCCAAACCTGAACTGGTAGAGTCCCGCACTCGTTGTCTTTCGATTCACCCTACCAGTCGACGTTCGGGAGGGTACGAGCGATCTCGAGGATTTCGAGCACGGCAATCGATACACGTTTTGGCCCCCCGTGTGAAACTCGAGTATGGGTTTCGACCGGTTCGATCTGACGGCACTGGTTGGTTTTCTCGGGCTCATCGGCCTCTCGTTTGTGGTCGAAACGCCAGCGCTCGGAGCCGGGTTTGGTGGGTTTCTGCTGTCACTCGCCGTGTGGCGACTGTACGACGGCAAACCCTGGGAGGCTCTCGCCTGGTTGGCCTGGGTTGGGGCGGCGGTTGCGCTAGCGATTCCGGCCGGGTCGGTGAGTACCGTACTATTTATTAGCTCTTTGATTGTCGGACTGGCGCTTCTCTTTGCCAGTCGGCGGGAGTTGCTGCCAGCGATATGGTTTGCCGACAGCGAAGGGACCGACGATTGATACGGTCTGCTGTACCTTTGTACCGATGATTGCCGACCCGGTATAGGCAATCACCGGGACGAGACGACAGCAAACCGCATGAGAAGGTACGCAGTGACTCGAGAGAGCACTGATCGAGTTCCCTGAGCCGACTACGATTGGTGTCGAAGGGTCCGAGGACTGGTTCGACTGAGACCGCCCAACTCGTCCCCTCTCAACCTTCGAGCCACGGGATGAAATCGTCCTGCAGGAACTCGACGTAGCCGAGGATACCGAGCGCCAGAGAGATGACGAGGACGATGACGACGGGAACTCTGATGAGCCAGACCCAGAGCGTCCCCCACGAATCGATCGGACCGATCCCTTTTTTGAGTTCGCCGACGGCCAGGTCGGGAATCTTCCAGCCGACGAAAAGCGCGAGCAAGAGGCCACCGAGCACTAATAGAATCTGGTCGGCGAAACCGTCGAACAGATCGAGCAAGACGAGGTCCCACGCCGATGGAAGCCCGAGGACGAACAGGCCGCCGCCGATAGCCAGCGTCGCGGTCACGCGGTCGATGTCGTGTTCGTCGATCAGATAGGAGACGACGACCTCGAGCAGCGAGATGGCACTCGAGAGCGCGGCGATAGCGACGGTGGCGAAGAACACGGCTCCGATCAACCAGCCGAGCGTCAGGTCACCGAATGCAGCTGCAAGACTGACGAAAATCGCCCCCGGACCGGGGTCAGCAGGATCGACGCCGGCAGTAAACAAGATTGGGAAGACGATCAATCCGGTAACGAACGCGATTGCGGTGTCGAAACCAACGATGATCGCCCCGTCCTCGGCGAGGTTTCGGTCCTCCTCGAGATAGGAGGCGTAGGTGATCATCGCACCCATGCCCAGTGAGAGCGTGAAAAACGCCTGTCCAGCGGCCGCGGGCAGAATGCTCGTCCAGTTGCTGGCGATGACGCCGAAATCGGGTGACAGATAGTAACTGTAGGCATCACTCGCACCCGCGAGCGTGAACGCGTACAGGGCCATCCCGAGGGAGATTACGATAATCGCCGGAACGAGGAGTTTGACCGCAAGTTCGATACCGCGTTTGATTCCGAGTGCGACGATAGCGATGACTACCGCCATGAAAACGGCGTGGAAGAAAATCGCGTCCAGACCACTGGCAACGTCGAGAAACTGTGATTCAGCTGCCGCGCCATCCGCCAGATAGCCGTCCTGGAGCCCGATGATGGTGTAGCGAATCGTCCAGCCAGCGACGACGCTGTAATACGAGAGGATGATAAATCCGGTCGCGATGAAAACCCAGCCGACGTATCCCCAGAGACCCCGACCCAGTTGTGCGAGCGCACCCACGGGATTGCGGTTCGTATACCGACCGATAACGAACTCGACGAGCATCGCCGGGAAGCCGATTGCGGCGACGAAAAGCAGGTAGATCAACAGGAAGGCAGCGCCGCCTTCCTGACCCACCTGAAACGGAAACCGCCAGATGTTTCCCAACCCGACAGCGCTCCCGACAGCAGCGAGGATGAATCCAGCCCGCGTCGCCCACGCGTCTCTCGAGACCGTATCGACGCTATTGTTCATGAGTTCGCTTCATCAGAAACCAATACAACTCTTTCTTATCACATACGCCATCCTGTCGGCTGTATCTCCTCTTCCCCGACATTTCGATAGAAAGTGGGATTAGGAGAGTAACATTGACACGAGATACCGACTATAGGAGCCAGTGAAACAGTTTACACACCCATCGCGATGCAGTCTTGCGATAGGGTGTGCACTGACGTTCACTGGCTACTATAGCTCGAGCCACCATCGTGGGAACGACGTACATCGTTGGGAAACCCCTAAGTCTTCCAATCGACAATCCCCACTCGAGATGCCGACAGCTGGTGGCAAAGGCGACCGTCCGATGCGCCCGTAACCCTGTCGAATACCGGGTGGACCGTCGTTCTCGAGACCGGTCATGCGGTCGGGCCGAACGACGGCGAAACCGAGCTGTATTCTGTGCCGTGATATACGGCGAGTATTGTCGAGTGAGTAGCGACCGAAACCGGCGGGTTTTACGCCTGCCATCGAGAGAGTACACATATGAGCCACGAGAACTTTCCGACGGACCGCCCGGCGGTGGTGACCTGTGGGTTGCCGTACGCGAACGGTGACCTCCACATCGGACACCTCCGCGGGTACATCGGTGCAGACACGTTCAATCGAGCACTCCGGACACTGGGTCAGCAGTCAGTCTACGTCTGTGGGTCGGACATGCACGGAACGCCCGTCGCCGTCAACGCGGATAAAGAAGGAGTCGACCCCGAAGAATTCGCGCTGCGCTGGCACGAGCAGTACACCGAAACGTTCCCAAAGTTTAGCGTCGACTTCGATAACTACGGACACACTCACGAGGAGACCAACGTCGAACTCACCCAGTCCATCGTTCGCGCCCTCGAGGATGGGGGCTACGTCTACGAAGACGAGGTACTCGTCGCCTACGACCCGCAGGCAGACGACCACCTTCCCGACCGTTACGTTGTCGGCACCTGTCCATACTGCGGGGAGAAAGCGCGCGGCGACGAGTGTGACGAAGGCTGTCAGCGCCACCTCGAGCCCGGTGAGATCGAGAACCCGACCAGCGTTCGGACGGGCAACCCGGCCGAGTACCGCGAACGCACCCACAAGTTTTTCCGCGTCTCGGAGTTCTCGGACTACCTCACCGACTTTCTCGACGGCCTCGAGGGAACCTCGAACGCACGAAATCAGCCCCGCCAGTGGATCGAAGAGGGACTACAGGACTGGTGTCTCACTCGCGACATGGACTGGGGAATCGACTACCCCGGTGCCGAGGACGAGGACATCGTCCTCTACGTCTGGGTCGACGCGCCTATCGAGTACATCGCCTCGACGAAACAGTACAGCGAACGCGTCGGGAGCGAGGAGTACGACTGGGAGGAGGTCTGGCGAGACGGCGGTGAGATCGTCCACGTGATCGGCCGGGACATCATCCAGCACCACACCATCTTCTGGCCGGCGATGCTCGAGGGAGCAGGCTACAACACCCCGCGGGGTATCGCCGCGACCGGCTTCATCACCATCGACGGCAAGGGTCTCTCGACCAGTCGAAACCGTGCCATCTGGGCCAGGGAGTACCTCGAGGAAGGGTTTCATCCCGACCTCCTTCGGTACTATCTCACGACGACTGGCGGACTCCAACAGGACGTCGACTTCACCTGGACGGCCTTCCAGGAGAAGGTCAACGGCGAACTCGTCGGCACGATCGGCAACTTCTGGTACCGATCGCTGCTGTTTGCCTACCGCAACTACGAGGGCACGCCCGAAGCCGAGGTTTCGGACGAAGTCCGAGCGCGAATCGAGGACGCCCTCGAGGAGACGCGAACAGCTGTCAACGACTACTCGGTCAGGGACGTCGGCCTGAGCGCGACCCGACTCGCCCAGTTCGGCAACGAGTACATCCAGCGTAACGAGCCCTGGAAACTCACCGACGACGACCCGGAGCGCGCCGCACAGGTCATCCGGGACTGTGTACAGATCGCCAAAGCCGTCGGCGTCTTGCTCCAGCCGGTCGCACCGGGCAAAGCACAGGCGCTCTGGGACCAGCTCGGTGAGGACGGCGAAGTCGCAGACACCATCCTCGAGACCGCCCTCGAGGCACCACCCCGGACGTTCGAAGAGCCTGGCGAACTGTTCGAGAAGATCGAAGACGACCGCGTCGAGGACCTGGAGGCCAAACTCGAGGCGAAAATCGAGGCGGCAGCCGACCGTGCGGAAACCGAAAGCGACAGCGAATCCATGACAGAAACCACTGATGACACGACCGAGGACGAATCGACCGAAACCGAGACGAGTGACCTCGAACCCCTGCTCGAGGACCGCATCGGCTTCGAGGAGTTCCAGGAACTGGACATCCGGGTCGGCCAGATCGAAGTAGCCGAAGGCATCGAGGGGGCCGACGACCTGGCCCGCCTCGAGGTCGATATCGGCTTCGAAACCCGACAGGTCGTCGCCGGCATCAAGCGCCTCCACGACCTCGAGAGCCTGCCGGGAACGAAATGTATCCTGCTCGCAAACATGGAACCTGCAGAACTGTTCGGCGTCGAGTCCAACGGTATGGTGCTCGCCGCCGGCGAAGAAGCCGACCTGTTGACGACACACGACGACGCTGAGCTGGGCGAGAAAGTCCGATAACCCGGTCGCGAAACCACTCTCCGGCGTGGTTTTGATGGATCCCCAACACGGCTCGAGGTGGCCGAAAGCAACACTGACGGATGTGATTGCCGATCGAGCCATCACTGTCTCGATGTCGGAATCCAATACGCTCAGTGCACTCACTCCATTGCAGACGGGAGAGGGTCGATCAGGGAGTTCGTCTGCACTGCTGGAAATCGAGTACGCCGGATAGCGGAAACGAGAGTCCGCCAGTCCCCGCACAGTGTGGAGTTCCAGATTCAGTGAAATGGATCGGGCCAGTTTCGCTCGAGAGACCACCGTTTTATCTCCGACAACGAACCGTCAAAGAATGTTTACTATTCAATAAAATATCCAGTGATGTGGGGGTTAATATTGATAAACGTCATCGGATATGGTGAATGGTCGCCATTACGCTCGAAAACGTTAGCAAGTACTTCGGGGAGACGGTGGCGAACTACCAGGTGAACCTCCAGGTGACGGATGGCGAATTTCTCGTAATTCTCGGACCGTCAGGGTGTGGAAAGACGACGGCACTACGCTTAATCGCCGGCCTCGAGCAACCGTCGGAGGGGGCCATCTATTTCGACGACGACCGCGTTGACGGCCGGTCACCGAGCGCCCGCAACATCGCGATGGTGTTCCAAAACTACGCGCTGTACCCGCACATGACGGTCGCAGAGAACATCGGATATCCGTTGAAAGTACGGGGTTTTTCCCCCGACGAACGTGACGAAAAGGTCGAAGACGTCACCTCGCTGCTTCACATCGAAGATCAGGTCGAGAAAAAACCGGGAGCGCTGAGCGGTGGGCAACGTCAACGAGTGGCGCTCGCGCGCGCTATCGTCAGGGAGCCAACAGTCTTCCTCCTCGACGAACCGCTGTCGAATCTCGACGCCAAACTCCGCCAGGAGATGCGAAGCGAGTTGAAACGACTCCAGAACGAGCTGGAGATCACGACGGTGTACGTGACCCACAATCAGGAGGAGGCAATGAGCATGTCCGACAGGGTCGCCGTCATGAATCAGGGGACGGTGCAACAGGTTGCCCCGCCCCAGGAACTCTACGATCGACCCAGGACGGCGTGGGTTGCCCAGTTTATCGGATCGCCGCCGATGAACCTGTTTCAGGGGACTCGCCGGAACGGGTCGATCGACCTCGGTGAGGCCGGGACCGTCGACCTGAGTGGCGTGCTCGAGGCCAAAGAGGCCGTTGTGGAGACCAGTGAACGAGACGACGTCCAATCGACCGCCTTGCTGGCATCAGATACCCAGGGTACCGTCTCACTCGGCATTCGACCGGAGAATCTGACTCTCGCTTCGACGCCACCACCGTCGGGCAACGTCATCGAAGGGAGAGTCGATACGGTCGAACCGATGGGTGAGTACATCCTGGTCAACGTATCGGTAAACGACCAAATTGTTAACGCGAAGGTATCCGATCGAACCGTCTCTCGCGGTGACCGAGTATACCTCACGTTCGATACAAACGACGCCTACGTGTACGACACGAACGGTGACCTCGTCGCATGATCGACACCGCCTCGAGACGCCAACGCACATGAGCTTACAAGATCATATCGACGGAATTACCGTCGATCGAGACGAGGGAGGCCTGCTAGATATCGACCGGGAAAAGGCGGTCGCTCTGGCGGTGTTTCTGGTTCCCGGCCTGACTCTCTTCGGTATTTTCTCGGTTGCCCCAATCGTCTACTCGGTGTTCGGGAGCTTCTTCTCGTGGGATACGTTCACTCTGGAGAGTTTCGTCGGCCTCGATAACTGGATCCGTTCGCTTACCGATCAGCTCATTATCCACTGGCCGAACATGCAGGAGTTGCGCTATCCCATGGGGGCACTGACCCACAACCTCCTCTGGGTCGTTATTCACGTACCCGCGAGTACGTTCCTCGGCCTCGGATTGGCGTTGCTGTTCGCCGATTTGAAAGGACGACGGTTCCTCCGATCCATGATCTTCGTGGGATTTACCGTCCCGCCCATCGTCATCGGGCTGGTTCTCATGTTCATTTACGATCCGCGGGCGGGGTTGTTCAACGAAGTTCTCCGCGTACTCGGCCAAGAACAGTGGGTTCGAAACTGGACGCAATCGCCCCAGGTCGCGATTTACGCCCTCATTGCGGGCGGAATCTGGGTCCACACCGGATTCAGTATGTTGCTCTACAGCTCTGCGCTGTCGGCCATCGATCCATCCCTGCTCGAATCCGCCAAGGTCGACGGAGCCGGTGCCTGGCGACGGTTCCGTGACATCATCTGGCCGTTGGTCAGGCCCGTGACGGCCGTGGTTGTCATTATGGGCATCATCTGGGTGATGCGAATGTTCGACATCGTGTACGCTGCCGGTGGCGCTGCAGGTGGACCGAACCACGCGTACTCAGTGTTGGGTATCGAAGTATACCGGGCGGCGTTCCGCCCACCGATAGACTACGGGATGGCGATGGTGGTAGCGTTGGTTCAGCTGTTTATCGTCGCCCCCCTCGCGCTGTACATCGCTCGCATGAACTGATTACACATGGCTGAAGACGACCCTCTTGAACCGACTGGCATCGACGCCGGCTCCGGCCGGGCCACCGATCACGATCAATACCTGTCGGTCGACGACGTTCCGGACATCGCTCCCACAGCGGAACTGAGCTGGCGAACGAGGATTATCGAGTCTATACCCGCGAAACGACGGGCCCTCAAGTACGTCGTCGCCATCACCATCGCCGTCCTCTGGATCGTTCCGTTCATCGGCCTGTTCATGGCGTCGATCCGCCCGCTCTCGGAGATTATCGGCGGTTGGTGGCATCTCGAGGGAATGACGGTCACGTTCGAAAACTACTATCGGGCGTGGAATTACAGCACTGCACCGATGGGACAGGCCCTGCTCAACACGTTCATCGTCACCATCCCCGCTGTACTCGTCGTGATGCTCCTCGGCGTGATGGCGGCGTACCCATTCGCCAGGTTCGAGTTCCCGCTGAAGACGACGCTGTTTTTCCTGATACTGCTAGTCATGGCCGCGCCGCCTGAACTCATCGCGATGGGGAACTTCAACGCCCTCCGAGAATTCGGGTTGTTCGACACGTACATGGGGCTGATACTGATCCACATCGGATGGGGGCTTGGGTGGGTCGTATTGTTCCTGCGAAACTATCTACTCGGCATTCCGGAGGAACTCGAGGAAGCCGCACGTATCGACGGTGCCTCGCGATACCAGATCTTCCGGACGATTATCCTGCCGCTCTCGACGCCGGCACTCGTGTCGGTTGCCGTTATCCAGTTCACGTGGGTGTGGAACGCCTTTTTCTTCCCGCTGGTGTTCATGCGCTCGCCCGAACTCTACCTCGCACCCCAGGTGCTTCCGTTAATGCGAGGGCGGGTCCAGGTAGAGTGGGGGCTTATCGCCGCCGGCTCAATCATGACGATGGCCGTCCCAGTACTCCTGTTCTTGTTCCTCGAGCGATACTACAAACGGGGGATGGTCGCGGCGGTTGCTGATTAAAATCGCTGGGGTTTGGATGAGTGTCTCCCGATGGGGTTCGACCGGACGTCTCCCGCTGTAATTCGGATGGGATATCTTCTGAAAGACTATCAGTTGTCCGCCGCTGGTCCAGGTCGACGAGAGACGATCACAGCGGCATCATTCCCGCTCGCGTCACCGCAATCGACACGGCGATGACGACGATGTTCGTGAACAAAAAGAGCCGGGAGGACATCCAGGCAAACGAAAGCAACACGACGAGGGGGAATACGGCGATCAGTGCCGGCCAGAAGCCCCGTATCGCCAGTGTGGCGAAAAACGCCGTAGTGAAGAGGTACAACACGTCGACGGCAACGGCGTTCACGCTGCTTCGCCGGAGTTCCTGGCCGGCGATGACGACCGTCTCGAGGATGCCGCGCCCGCCAGTCACGCTGTCACCGCCGTCGACCACGCTATACCTCGTCGTCTGCCCCGGCGCTCTCCTGTAACGCGTCGTCGAGCGTCTCGAGGATCGGCTGGATCTCCTGATCCGGTTCCGCCCAGAAGCCGAGCAGTTGCGACCAGAACTCCGCCTGGAACGGGTCGCCGAGCGCGTCGTCCAGATCGGGAACGAGTTCGACTTCGTCGGCCTCCTGGGTGAGATCGCGCATGACATCGAGTTCGTAGGCTTCCTCTGGGACATCGACAGCAGTGGGGACGAAGCCACCGCGCTCGGTCCAGATCTCCTGGCCCTCCGCCGAAATGATCGCCTCGGCGGCGTCTTTCGCCGCATCGACGTCGTCGACGTACGCAGGGATAGTGAACCAGTTGATACTCGTCACCATCGCCTCCGCGCCGGGGAGCATGAAGTAGTTCAGATCCTCGGGATCTTCGATTGCGCCGAACGCCGGCGTCCACGACCCCATGAAGTACAGCGGCGTTTCGTTCGCCCAGAAGAACTCGTACTGGATGCCGAAGTCACGCACCTCGCTGAAGTAGCCCTCCTGATGGAGTTCCTGGAGTTCTTCGAACGCCGTCGCAACTCGGTCGTCGGTGAACTCGGCCTCGCCTTCGATGAGGTCGACCTGCAACTCGTGGCCATCCTCCTGTCGAAGGATGAACGCCTCCGTGATATCGCTGAGCGGCCAGCCATCACCGTTCCCTGAAGCCAGCGGCGCTTCGACCCCCTCGATGCCGTCGATCTCTGCGAGCAAATCGAGGAACTGGTCGTAGTCTTCGGGTTCCTCGAGGTCGTGTTCGTCGAAGAACGACTCACGGTACCAGAACCCCGGTTTGAGATCACCGCCGAACGGCGCGGCGTACACCTCGTCGTTCACCGTCACCGTCGCGTGGTCGGTCGTATAGTCCTCTTCGTCCCAGAGGTCACCGACCGGCTCGAGGTGGCCTGCCTCCGCGTCTCTCCGAACCCGACCCTCCATCGGTATCACGACGATATCCGCGGTCGCGGTCTCTACCTCGTAGTCCATAAGGGTTGTCGTCAGGAGCGCCTCGGTGTCCCGTGGCGCATACGAGATGTCGAGGCCCGTCTCCTCCTCCGCGTAGTCTACCACGGCGAGGAAGTCCTCCTCTTCGTCGTCGGTCCAGACGGCGGTGATGGTAACTTCACCGTCTTGCACGGTCGAAGCGGCCTGTACGTTCGTCGCCCCCGCAAGGCCGACAGCGCCGATACCGATCCCTTCCAGTACGGTACGTCGATCGATCTGCCAGTTGGACTCGCCCATAGGTGTCGGATCGGTGTCACAGAATATAACGAGGTGGCACCTTTGCCACCGAAACGCTATATTTCTACAGAAAAGCACCCACACAACGTGACGAGATTCGATTGTCAGTTGGAACAGTCGACCATTACGGGTAACGTCGTTGGATGCAGCGCCGACCACGATGTGAAGACGACTCACGGGTGGTAGCTCTCGACGGGTACAACAGTATTACTCACCGAACGAAAGACGAAAAGCGCCGTAAATCCACGTTCTCGAGGTAGTCATCAACGTTGTAATGACATCTCACCGTCTGGAACGCGACGAAATGGGGGTTGCAGCGATGCAGTGGTACTCGCTCGGATCGAGGGCAATTCGCGAGTGAATTGTTTCGGTTGTTACGTCGACGCTGACTCGACGATCGCGAGAAAGTTCTCGAAGACTTCGTCGCCTTCTGCCGTGTGGGCTACCTCGGGATGCCACTGCACGCCGTAGAGGTTTCGCTCGGTGTCGCTCATTGCCTCGACGCCACAGACGTCACTCGAGGCGGTGAGCGTGAACCCCGTCGGGAGCGTCTTGACTTCGTCGGCGTGACTCGCCCAGACGCGCGTCTCGGGTGCAAGCGAGCCGATCAACGGGTCTGCCTCCTCGAGAATGTCGACGGTGACGTCCGCGTAGCCACCGTAGTCGCCGCCGCCGACGGAGCCGTCGAGCGCGTTGGCCATGATCTGCATGCCGAGACAGATCCCGAGGACAGGACGCCCGTCCTCGAGATAGTCCGCACTGCGCCCGATACGATTCATATCGGGACCGCCGGAGAGCACGATGCCATCGGCCTCGAGGTCCTCGGGCGGAGTATCGTTATCGACTAACTCACAGTCGACGCCGAGATCACGCAACGCACGTTGTTCCAGATGGGTGAACTGTCCGTGATTGTCCACCACAGCGATTGTCGTCATTGGACTTCGATAGCCACTCGAGCGATAAAAGCGGTCCGAACCCGTCCGGTCTCGAATATGGCGGTCATTGGCCCGTTGCGGTCCCGGTACGTTTATACTTCCATCGCCAGACCCTCCTGATATGACACTGGATCTTTCCGCGTACGATCACCCATCCTGGTTCACGGTCGTTGGAACGGGGGCTGGCTACCTGTTGATTCTCGCGATTATGACGCTCGTCCTGTTCGGACTGCCGTGGCTGGCGTTCGCCACGCTGTGATCGGTACGGTCGTCAGTTTTCGAACCGGGACTCGAGCGCGAATCTACTTCCTCGAGTGCCCCGATCTGTTGTAAGCGCATCAGTCGGTTGTATACGCGGTTGACGAACGGGTGACTCTCGGTCGTGCAAAACGGAAAGGATACGGTTTCGCTTAGGCGAACGTCTTCGAGACGGAGGGGTCTTCCTCGGATTCGGCCTGAACCTTCTCCCAGGCGCTGCGGAAGTCTTCCATTCTGATCTCGGTTCGCTCGTCTCGAATTGCGAACATACCGGCCTCGGTACAGACGGCTTTGATGTCAGCACCGGAGGCCTCCGGCGTTATCTCCGCGAGTTCGGCGAAGTCAACGTCGTCGGCGACGTTCATGTTGCGGGTGTGGATCTGGAAGATGAGTTCCCGTCCCTCTTCGGTCGGTTTGGGCACTTCGATGAGGCGATCAAATCGGCCTGGTCGCAAGATTGCCCGGTCCAACATATCGAAACGGTTCGTCGCCGCAATGATACGAATCTCGCCGCGATCTTCGAATCCGTCCATCTCCGAGAGCAGTTGCATCATCGTCCGCTGAACCTCGGCATCGCCGGAGGTTTTCGACTCCGTGCGTGTTGCCGCGATGGCGTCGATTTCGTCGATAAAGAGCACTGCTGGCTCGTGTTCGCGGGCCACTTCGAAGAGGTCACGGACCAGTTTTGCACCCTCGCCGATGAACTTGTGAACCAGTTCGGAGCCGGCCATCTTGATGAAGGTGGCGTCGGTCTGGTTCGCTACCGCCTTCGCGAGCATCGTCTTTCCGGTCCCCGGCGGGCCGTACAGCAAGACACCACTCGGTGGGTCGATGCCAACCTCGGTGAACATCTCCGGGCTCTTGAGTGGCATTTCGACGGTTTCTCGCACCTCCTGCATCTGCTCCTCGAGACCCCCGATATCCTCATACGAGACATCCGGGCTCTCGGTGACTTCCATCACACGCGCTCGTACATCCGTCTCGCTCGAGAGCGATTTCACGATCGACAGCGAGTTGTTGACCGCGACTCGAGCGTCCGGCTCGAGCTCTGTTCGCATCTCGTCGGTGACTTCCGTCAGCGCTTCCTGATTGTTGCCGTGTTGTTTGATAATGACGCCATCGTCCATGATCTCCTGGACGGTCGCGACGAACAACGGCGACTGTTTGAGTTTCTTGTTCTCGTGAGTCAGGCGCTCGAGTTTCTGCTGGTACTTGTTATTCTCGGCGTTTGCGTCGAGGAGTTTGTCCCGCATCTCCTCGTTCTGGGACTCGAGCACCTCAAGACGCTCCTCGAGAGCCCGTATTTTCTCCTGTTGAGACGCCTCGTCCTCGTCGTATGGGACATCGACGTCTTCCACAGTGTCGCTCATTACTCGCAGGTAGGGCTGTAGGTCATAAGAGGCTTCGGGTCGATACACTCCCTGTAGAATTACCAACAAACATAATATGAAACAGTAAATATTATTACCCTGTATGCACAAGCCTGTGCTACGATGAGCATATCAGAGCCGTTCCAGACGAGTGAACCCGACAGAGGGACGTGGGACGACGTCCGAGAACTGCCACCCAGCGCCAAACTCGTGGCGAAAGTTCTCGAGTATAACGAGACGATGACCCAACAACAGATCGCCGAAGAAAGTCTGCTCCCGGCCCGCACGGTCAGGTACGCCTTGAACCGACTGGACGAAGAGAACGTCATCGAGTCGCGCTTTTCGTTCTCCGATGCACGAAAGCGGCTGTACTCTCTCGAGATCGAATAGTAATATCACTGTTACTCCCTTCGCCGGTTGAACCATACGAGTTCTCGAGTTTTATTCACTTTCACCCCGGTCACGCAATCCCTTTAGGCGATGGCAAACAAGGTCGGCGTAGATGACGCGGGTGATACACACGGGCGACACCCATATCGGGTACCAGCAGTACAACACGCCCGAGCGACGACGGGACTTTCTCGAGGCGTTCAGCGAAGTCGCTGACGATGCAATTGCCGACGACGTCGATGCACTCGTTCACGCTGGGGACCTCTTTCACGACCGACGCCCCAGCCTGATCGATCTCCAGGGGACCGTCGAAATCTTGCGACGGCTGGCCGAGGCCAACATTCCGTTCCTCGCCGTCGTCGGGAACCACGAAGGGAAGCGAGACGCCCAGTGGCTCGACCTCTTTGCGGATCTGGGGCTGGCAACCCGACTCGGAGCGTCCCCCGTGGTGGTCGACGACCTGGCGCTTTACGGCCTCGATTTCGTGCCACGCTCGAGACGCGAGGCTCTCGCCTACGACTTCGACCCCGTTCCCGAGGACGCCGAGCATACGGCGCTCGTCAGCCACGGCCTGTTCGAACCGTTCGCTCACGCCGATTGGGACACCGAAACCGTCCTCGAGCGCTCGAACGTGGCCTTCGACGCGCTGTTACTGGGGGACAACCACGCCCCAGATACCGCCGAAGTCCGAGATACCTGGGTCACCTACTGTGGCTCTACCGAGCGCGCGAGTGCGAGCGAGCGAGACGACCGCGGCTACAATCTCGTCACCTTCGAAAGTGACGTCACCATCAGCCGACGATCCGTTCCCAACACCCGTGAATTCGTGTTTGTCGACGTCGAACTGGGCGAAGACGAGGGAATCGACCGTGTCCAGAAACGCGTTCGAGAATACGACCTCGAGGATGCCGTCGTCATCGTCACCATCGAAGGCGACGGGCGGACGATTACGCCCGCAACGGTCGAGGAGTTAGCCCTCGAGCGAGGCGCACTGGTCGCTCGGGTCAACGACCGACGGGAGATAGCCGACACCGACGACGAGGTGTCTGTCAGTTTCGCAGATCCGGACGCTGCCGTCCGTGAACGCGTGCGGGAGATGGGGCTCAGTGATGCAGCCCTCGAGATCGACGAAACCGTGCGTGACGACGATCTGGCGGAATCGAACGTTCGGGAGGCCGTCGAACGGCGCGTGATGGAACTGCTCGAGGCCGACGATTCGGCGTTCGCACCCGCGCCGAAGCGACAGCCCGAGGAGGCGAACACGCTGGCCGATTCGCTCTCCGGAGATGCCGATGGAGATGGCGACCCCGCGGAGGTGAGCGCAAGCGACGTAACACCCTCGAACGACGGAGGCGAGACAGAGAGCGTCGATGAAAGCGACGAATCGAAAGAGTCGACGACTTCACTGGGTGATTTCGCATGAGAGTACTTTCGCTCAGACTGAAAAACTTCAAGTGCTACGGGGAAGCCGAACTGGGGCTCGAAGACGGCGTTACCGTCGTCCACGGGGTCAATGGCAGCGGCAAATCGACGCTGCTCGAGGCGATATTCTTCGCTCTGTACGGGTCGAAGGCGCTCGATAATCGAACGCTCGACGACGTCATCACCACCGGCGAGGAGGAAACCTCGGTCGAACTCGCCTTCAGCCACGATGGTGCACAGTACCGTATTCAGCGCGAGTTGAAACTTCGCGGCGACCGAGCCACCACGACGACCTGCGTACTCGAGCTCCCCGACGGCACGATAGAGGGGGCTCGAGACGTTCGTGAGGCGGTCACGGAACTGTTGCGAATGGACGCTGATGCGTTCGTCAACTGTGCGTACGTCAGGCAGGGCGAAGTCAACAAGCTGATTCACGCCTCGCCACGTGAGCGCCAGGACATGATCGATGAGTTGCTCCAGTTGGGCGCACTCGAGACCTACCGAGAGCGCGCGAGCGAAGCGCGTCTCGGCGTCAAGGACGTGCTCGACCGACAGGAAGGGGCACTCGAGAAACTGCGAGAACAGATCGAACAGAAAGAGCGCAAGGAGTTACACGAGCGACTCAACGGGCTCGAAAGTCGTCGCGCTGAGATTACCGAACAGATTGACAATTACACCGAGCAACGCGACGCAGCACGGGCGACACTCGAGGAAGCAGTGACGATACTCGAAGAGTACGAGGATACGCGAACAGAAATCGACGAACTCGAGGAGGAACTCGAGGCGTTGCGTTCGACGATCAAGGAGACTGAATCCGAACGCGAAGAACTGCTCGAAGCGATCACTGCGCTCGAGGACGAACGGGAGGAGACGGAAATAAACCGGGACGAACAACTGGCGTCAGTAGACCTCGGTATTTCGGGGGAATCGTCCGACGAAACCGAGATTCGCGAAACTGTCGAGGGTCGTCTCGAAACCCTTGAGGAACACGACGAGGAGCTTCGAGACCAGTTACAAACCCAGCAGATCGAAATCGAAGGGAAACAGAACGAACTCGAGACCTTGCAATCACGTGCCGAAGAACTCGAGGCTGAGGCTGCTGAGGCGAGAACGGAGGCGTCGGAACTGGCCGAGACTATCGAGGGAGAGGAGGCAGCCATCGAGCAATGGGTCGACAAGCGAGCGGACCTCGAGGAGACAATAGAGACGGCACGGGCGACGTTCGAGGGAGCCCCGGTCGACGTCGGTGAGGCAACGACCTATCACGAACAATGTGTCGAAATGCGTGATGGGTGTCAGTCCGAACTGGCATCGATAGACGCGCAAATCGAGGCGCTCGAGGCGTCGATCGAGGAAGGCGAGGCCCTCCTCGCCGAAGGAAAATGCCCCGAGTGTGGTCAGCCAGTGGAGGATTCACCACACGTCGACGTTCTCGAGGAGCGTCACGACGAACTCGCCGAACTGGAGGCGACGCGAGACTCACACCGCGAAGACCTCGAGGAAGCTCGTGGGGCGCTCGAGACGGCTGAATCGCTGGTCGAAGCCGAACGGACGGTTCGCGAGACTGAAGAACGGATCAGCGATGCGACGACGCTCCTCGAGGAGAAACGCGGACGACTCGAGGAACGTCGCGAGCGCCGTGAAACGCTGCTCGAGCGGGCGAACGAACTGGAGGAGACGGCAGCGACCAAGCGCGAAACGGGAGCCGATATCGACGCCGAAATCGAGTCGGCACGAGAGCAACTCGGAGAGATCAACGCCGAACGCGCCGAGATACGCAGCGAACGCGAAACCCTCGAGACCGTTGCGGAACAAACTGACCGAATCGCCGACCTCGAGCAAAAAACCGACACGTTACGCGAGAAACGCGAGAGTAAAGCCGAGTTGAACGACGAGCGACGGGACCGCCTTACCGAAAAACGCGACCGAAAACGGGAACTCGAGGCCGAGTTCGACCCCTCAAAGCTGGAGGCAGCCAAGACCAAAAAGCAAAATGCGCAGGACTACCTCGAGCAGGTCGAACCCAGACTCGAAGAACTCGAGGAGACGCGCGAGGAGGTACAGAGCGCAATCGGGGCCGTCGAACAGGAACTCGAGGACCTCGAGGCACTGCGGGCGGACGTCGACCGCGTCCAGGAGCGGTGTGACGACTTACAATCGTTGTACGACGAAGCCGAAACCCTGCAGACGACGTACGGGGAACTGCGGGCCGAACTGCGCCAGCGAAACGTCGATACGCTCGAGCGCCTGCTCAACGAGACGTTCGAACTGGTGTATCAGAACGATTCCTACGCCTCCATCGATCTCGACGGGTCGTATCGACTAACCGTCTATCAGAAAGACGGCGAAGCGCTGGAACCCGAACAGCTGTCGGGTGGCGAGCGGGCGCTGTTTAATTTGAGTCTTCGCTGTGCGATCTATCGGTTGCTCGCCGAGGGTGTCGAGGGGGCAGCGCCGATGCCACCGTTGATTCTGGACGAGCCGACGGTGTTTCTCGATTCGGGCCACGTCACCCAGCTGGTTTCGCTCATCGAGTCGATGCGCCAGTTGGGCGTCGAACAGATCCTCGTGGTCAGCCATGACGAGGAACTGGTCGGGGCCGCCGATGACCTCGTACGGGTCGAGAAAGACGCCACCTCGAATCGCTCCCGTATCGAACGCGGTGAGCCACCGGAAGCCGCGTTACTCGCCGCCGAGTCCGACTAACGCTCAGATCGGAGTATCCTTCGGATCCGGCTCCCCCTCATGTCCGACTACTCCTCGGGTGAGAGCGATCGAAGCGTGTCGAGCGTTTGCCGCATCGACTCGGTGACCCGATAGCCGCGTTCGCCACCGACTCGGGTTTCAGCGAGCACGCCGGCAGCCGTCAACAGGGTAAGCCGCCCGTGCAGGTCGCTTTCACAGAAATCAGATGTTTCGAGCAGTTCCCGGACGCCCAGCGGCTCCCTGTCGGCGAGTTCGATGAGCAGGCCTAGCGTTCGCGCATCGGGCGTCGCGAGTACCAGAGTACGGATATCGTCCGGGATTGCCTTGGCGGCGGTTTCTAACGGTGACTCGCCCTCGAGGTACTCGAGACGGTCGTTTTCGACGTGTTTCGTGACGTTCGTTTCCGGATCGCGCACGAGACTCGAGTCACTCGAGCGTTTGAGCAGGAGGTACCGAGTGCCGTCGGTATCGACGACGACGTTCATGCATCCTCCGGCATTTCGTCTGTGGTCGTCGTTTCTTCATCCTCTGCAGCCTCGAGGGTTGCGGACACGTCCCGATAGCGTCTGAGCGCAAACATCGTGAGCAGGAGTCCGCCACCCAGCAAGAGCCAGCCGAACCGTTGATTTGTCTGAAAGATGAGAAAGAGCGCGCCGAGTGAGAGGGCGATGAGTGCCGCCTTGATGACCATCACGAGCACCCAGAACTGGGTCGTCAGCTGCGGATTGGTATTTCCGGCGTTTCCGGAAACGTCCGGGATCGTGAGCGAGTCGCTGGTTGGATCCCGAAACTCCGCTTCGGGGTCGTACTCGTCCGGTTCGTGCTCGCTCGGCTCGAGGTCCACACGTGAGAGGACGTTCGCAGTGTGCAAAAAACGTTCGCGTTGGTGTATGGTCGCTGATTCGGCGAAAAGTAGCAAACGGGATAACGCCTGTACACCGATCAGGCGAGTTCTTCGAGCGAGAGTGTTCGCGTGGTCTCTACCCACGCGAGGGGATTTTCGGCGTCATAGAAGACGACGCCCTCGTCCGTTTCGTATGACTCGATCGTGGCCGTTCCATCGGGTTGGCCACGCGGTTCGCTTCCGTCCGTCGTATCGTCATTAACACGGATAGACACGGCAATTACCTCACCCCATGCTATGTGTTACCACGTTATATGTCTTGTTGCCCAGCTGTTGTCTGTCAAACAGGTGTTCACCATACTCCCTCCGAGGAGTTGCCACGCGATTCGAGTGGGTTTTTACCGGACGCCTACAAAGCAGGATATCATGACTGATTCGGGGCAGACTGGGTTGGACGCGTTCGCCGGGGACGGCGACGAGCGCCCGGCAGCAGAAGCCGCCCACGTCGCCGGCAACGGCGGCTCGAGTGCGAGCGAGGTGATCGACGTGCAGCGCGAAACGCTTCCCGAGCCCGAGGGTACGCTCGAGGTCGCCGTGATGCAGGTCGATTACACGGTCGCTGGGTACGGCGACGACGAACATCCTATCGTCCACGTCTTCGGCCGAACGACCGACAACGAACTCGAGCATATCCAGGTGCTCGGCTTCAAGCCATATTTTTATGCCCCGACGGATACGCTCGATGTCGATCGCCTCGAGCGAAACGAGCGCATTACGGACTGGGAGGAAACCGACGAAAACGGCGAGCGCTACGAGAGTATCCGTGGCCAGAACCTGACCAAAATCTTCGGCCAGACACCACGCGATGTCGGCCAGATTCGTGACGAGTTCGACCACTACGAGGCGGACATCCTCTTCCCGAATCGCCTCCTGATCGATAAGGACATCCGAAGCGGCGTCCGGGTTCCAGAGCGCCGGGCGGACGACGGAAGTCTGGTCGTCCCACACACCGAACTCGAGGCCTGCGAAGTCGAGGCCGAGCCGCGGGTCCAGACGTTCGACATCGAGGTCGACGACCGAAACGGGTTCCCCGAAGACGGCGAAGAGCCAATCATCTGCCTGGCCAGCCACGATTCCTACCGGGACGAGTACATCCTCTGGGTGTTCGAAGCCGACGAGGGCGACGGAAAGGTTCCCGACGACCTCACCGAGTACGAACCCATCGAAGGCGACATCGAACACGAGATTCGTGCGTTCGATACAGAGGAAGCGATGCTCGAGGCGTTTATCTCGTACATCGATGAAACGGATCCAGACGTCTTAACGGGCTGGAATTTCGACGACTTCGACGCCCCCTACTTTCTCGACAGACTCGAGGTCCTCGAGGGAAGTCACCACGACTACGACCTCGCAGTCGACCAGCTTTCCCGCGTCGACGAGGTCTGGCGAAGCAACTGGGGTGGCCCGGATATCAAAGGTCGTGTCGTCTTCGACTTGCTGTATGGCTACCAGCGGATGGTGTTCTCCGAACTCGATTCGTACCGGCTGGACGCCGTCGGCGAGGCTGAGTTAGGGGTCGGGAAAGAGCGCTACGCCGGCTCCATCGGGGACCTCTGGGAGAACGATCCGAAACGGTTGCTCGAGTACAACCTTCGTGACGTCGAACTCTGTGTCGAACTGGATCGCCAGCAGTCGATCGTTGCCTTCTGGGACGAGGTCCGCTCGTTCGTCGGCTGCAAACTCGAAGACGCGCCGACGCCAGGCGATACGGTCGATATGTACGTTCTCCACGAAGCCTACGGGCGCTTCGCGTTGCCGTCGAAAGGACAACAAGAAGCTGGCGAGGAGTACGAAGGCGGAGCCGTTTTCGAGCCGATTACGGGCGTCAAAGAGAACGTGACGGTACTCGACCTGAAGAGCCTGTATCCGATGTGCATGACGACGATCAACGCCTCGCCCGAGACGAGAGTCGACCCCGACGAGTACGACGGCGAGACGTTCGTCGCGCCAACGGAACCCGAGCCGACGCACTTCCGCCAGGAGCCCGACGGCGTCATGCGGGAGATGATCACCGAGCTGCTGGCCGAACGTGAAGAGAAAAAGTCACTTCGGAACGAATACGAACCCGGCACCCAGCCGTACGAACAATATGACCGTCAGCAAGGAGCTGTGAAGGTTATTATGAACTGTTTCACGCCGGACACTGAGGTGCTAACTCCCGAGGGTGTTCAAAATGTCACGGCGCTCGAGGTGGGTGACGAGGTCTATTCGTTGCATCCAGAGACAATGCGAATGGAGGTCAAACCGGTCACAGAGACACACGCATATCCGGACTATACGAACGAACTCATCGATATACAGACGAGTAAAATCGACTTTCGAGTAACGCCAAATCATCGGATGCTCGTTCGAAAAAACGAGCGAAATGGAATTACTGAAGACACGTATCGGTTCGTCGAAGCTGGATCGTTAGATCAAGCGACGAATTACGAGTTGCCACACGACTGGGACGGGCCTGGCGGTGACACACTGGAGACAGTCGACCTCACGAGGATGATCGACGAGGAATACGAAGTCTGGGTTCGACCATCGGTGCACGGTCACACGTTCACTGCCGAACTCGGGTGGACGCCAAGGCGAGTCCCGAAAGCCGACGTTGGACAAACGGGATACGTCTTCACGGCCGAAGAGTTCGAGGCCAACCGCGAGTACATCGAGGAGGTGTGTGAACGAAGCTTCGTCCATCTGGAATCCGGTCGAAAGTGGATTCCACGTACCTTTGACGGCGACGCGTTTCTCGACTTGCTCGCCTGGTACATCACGGAAGGGAACGTTTACACGTCAGAGACGAAAGAATTCAACGGAAAGACTCGCGGTTCAGCGACGACCGTCAAAATCGCCCAGAACGTCGTGCCAGTGGCTGATGGTGGCGTCGACCACCACATGACGATCGGTTCTCTGCTCGAGGGGATGGGATTCGACTGTTACGTCGACGACCGATGTTACCAGTTCACGTCGAAACTGTTCGGCGAATTCCTTCGAGAGACGTGCGGTGACAACAGCTTCGAAAAGCGTATTCCGGATTTCGTCTTCGAGTGCAGTCGCCGTCAGAAACGACGCTTCCTCGAGACTCTGATCGACGGTGACGGCGACTGGCAGACGAACAGTTGGCGGTACACAACTTCGAGCGAGAAATTGCGAGACGATGTGCTTCGCCTCTGTGCCCATCTCGGGTTGACTGGAAGTTACAATCACGATAGCGGATCCTGGCGAATTTACGTGACGGAGGACTCGAAGAACACGCTTCGGATGCACCGAAGTTCGTCCCGGAGTACGGCCGAAGACGGCGTCTACTGTGTCACCGTTGCCGACAATCATTCCTTACTTGCGGGCCGGAATGGAAAATTCCAGTTCGTCGGTCAATCACTGTATGGCGTTTCGGGATGGGAACGATTCCGGCTCTACGACAAGGAAGCCGCATCCGCGATCACGGCGACCGGCCGCGAAGTCATCGAGTTCACCGAGCAAGCGTCGAACGAAATCAGCTACGACGTAGCCTACGGGGATACTGACAGCGTTATGCTCGAGCTCGGCCCCGATGTCTCGACGGAGGAAGCCATCGAGCAATCGTTCGAGATCGAGGAGTACGTCAACGGTCGGTACGACGACTTCGCCCTCGAGGAACTCAATGCGGAATTCCATCGCTTCCAGATCGAGTTCGAGAAACTGTATCGGCGTTTCTTCCAGGCCGGGACGAAAAAGCGCTACGCCGGCCACATCGTCTGGAAAGAGGGGAAAGACGTCGACGACATCGATATCACCGGCTTCGAGTACAAGCGCTCGGACATCGCTCCCATCACCAAGGAAGTCCAACACCGCGTGATCGAAATGATCGTCCGTGACGGCGACATCGACGCCGTGACCGAGTACGTCGCCGGTGTGATCGATAACTTCCTCGAGGGAGAAGTCAGCCTCGACGAGATCGCCATTCCCGGTGGAATCGGTAAGCGTCTCGACAACTACGATACTGACACGGCCCAGGTGCGCGGAGCGAAGTATGCCAACCGGATGCTCGGCACCAACTTCGACCGGGGAAGCAAGCCAAAGCGGCTGTATCTGGACCGGGTCGACCCGGCGTTCTTCCGCCGCCTCGAGAACGAAGAGGGGCTCGACCCGCACACAGATCCCGTCTACGGAGCGTTCAAACGCGACCCCGACGTCATCTGTTTCGAGTACGAAGACCAGATTCCGGATGCGTTCAGCGTCGACTACGACAAGATGCTCGAGAAGACGCTTCAGGGGCCAATCGAACGGATCCTCGAGGCGCTTGGCATGTCCTGGGACGAAGTCAAATCCGGTCAGGAACAAACCGGCCTGGATACGTTCATGTGACCGTCCGTTAGCTGAGGGATAGGGCGCTAAGCCCCCGTCCTCAAGGAGTGAACAGAGCGTAGCGAAGTGAGCGAGTAGGGCGGGGATACAGCGCCCGCACGATTCGAAACCGATTCTAATCAAAATGTTTAATTAACCACAACCACCAGCAGAGAGCAAGTCGCATGGAGTACAGTCCACGATATCGACTCTTCCCCTCGACCGAACAGCGAGAGAGCCTTGACTGGACGAGAAATATCGTGCGACAACTCTACAACCACGCACTCCACGAATTCAATCAGATACCCGAGGACGACGGAACGCTTCGACAGCGAGTCTGGCAAATCCGCGACACTCTGCCACAACTCAAACAACAGTGGACAGGTCTGAAACAGGTCTACTCCACCGTGTTGCAGAAAGCTGTCGAACGCATCCGTACCAACATCAACAACCTTGGAAAACTGAAATCCAAGGGGTACAACGTTGGCTCGTTGAACTGGAAAGCACCGCGTGAGTACAGGAGTTTTACGTATCGGCAATCGGGCTTCGAACTCGACAAGAAGAGTGGCCCGAGAAACCGAGCAATCCTCCGACTCAAAAAAGTCCGCGGTGAAACGCTGGAGATTCCAATCCGACTCCACCGTGACTTACCCGAGCACGACGCTATCAAGGAAGTTACTGTGAAGAAAGAACATACGGGAGCGTGGTACGCATCGTTCTGCATCAGCACCGAAGAACCAGAGAAACCTGAGGTGAAAGGTATAGACGCCGAAGACACTGTTGGCCTCGACCTCGGCGTTCTCAACTTCATCCACGACTCGGATGGGCGGTCTATCGGGCGGCTCGACTTGTCCGATGAGCGAGAACGATTGGAACGCGAGCAACGCTCGCTCTCCCGGAAGCACTACGAGTCGAATAACTGGGAGAAACAGCGCCGGCGAGTCGCTGAAGTGCACGCTCGGATGTCGAACAAGAAGCACGATTACAAGCACAAGCTCGCACACTTCTACGCGACGGAGTACGATGTCGTGTTTGTCGAAGACTTGAATGTAAAGTCGATGCTGGAATCAGATGGCAACGCTCGCAACAAGGCTGAAGTTGGATGGAGTGAGTTCAGAGCGATTCTCGAACACCACTGCGACAAGCACGGCACCCACTACGTCGAGGTTAATCCACGCGGAACGACGAAAGAGTGTGCATCGTGTGGTGTGGAAACGACGAAGCGGTTGTGGGTGCGAGAGCATTCCTGTCCGTCGTGTGGGTTCGAGTTGGATAGGGATTGGAACGCTGCGTTGAACGTCGAATTGCGTGGTCTGGAGAAACTAGGAGTGGGTCACTCCAAAGCAACGCCTGTGGAGACTGCGACCGCTGTGGACTCGTTTTCCGTGTCTGCACGTCGCGTCGTAGAAGCAGGAAGCTCCTGCCTCAAGGAAGCCGCGAAAGCGGCTGAGTAGGCAAGAGTAGTTCACCGGGCGCTTCTCCTCATCAATTGTGCGTATTTCGGATCTGAGGTGGTAACCACATTTAGTTACATGAGTTGTGCAGTGACGGTTGTTACTATCGTGCACACCAGAAACAGCGGTCGGCAAATACCGGATACGGCCGTGTAGTGGGATGCATCCGGGAATCAGACGACTCCTCGAGTTCCTGAAGGAGACAGAACACAGCTTCGGGCTTTCAGTGGTGAGAAACTCTGTTTTCTATATCGAAAATAATTCTCCAATTGACCCATCGTTCACAATGGAATACGAAACCATTATGGGGCTGACGACCCCACCAACGAACGACAGAGGTAACCGAATATATGGCACGTCTTGAACTTAAAAACTTGCACGCTGAAGTGGCAGAGGGCGACGAACAAATTCTCCGCGGGGTTGACCTCGAGGTTGAATCCGGGGAGATCCACGCCCTGATGGGACCGAATGGCTCCGGGAAGTCGACGACCGCGAAGGTCATCGCTGGCCATCCGGCCTACGAAGTCACCGAGGGTGAAGTCCTGATCCACCTCGACGAGGACGAGTTCGGCGAGGACTTCGAGATTCCAGCGGACAAACGCACGTGGAACCTGCTCGACCTCGAACCCAACGAGCGCGCCGCACTCGGTGTCTTCCTCGGCTTCCAGTATCCAGCCGAGATCGAGGGTGTCACCATGACGAACTTCCTCCGAACGGCGCTGAACGCCAAAATCGAAGAGCGTGAGGAACTGTTCGAAGCCGACGAAGCCGAATCCGACGAAGCGGACGAAGACGAGACTGTCCCATCGCCGATGGAAGGTCCGGCCGACGACGGCGAGATCGGGGTTTCAGAGTTCCAGGACATCCTCCGCGAGAAGATGGCCCAACTCGACATGGACGAAAAGTTCGCCCACCGTTACCTCAACGCCGGCTTCTCCGGCGGGGAGAAAAAGCAAAACGAGGTCCTCCAGGCTGCGATCCTCGAGCCCTCGGTTGCAGTTCTGGACGAGATCGACTCCGGACTGGACATCGATCGTCTGCAGGACGTCTCTCACGGCATCAATGCCCTGCGCGACGAGCAGGGAACGGGTATCCTTCAGATCACTCACTACCAGCGCATTCTCGACTACGTCAAACCCGACCGCGTCCACATCATGCTCGACGGCAAGGTCGTCAAAAGTGGCGATGCCAGTCTCGCCGAGCAACTCGAGGACAAGGGGTACGACTGGGTCCGCGAAGAGGTTTACGAGACGGCGTAACCATATTCACCTAGCCAAACCGTCATAACGCTACAGCCGTAAACACAACCAGATACAACCTATGAGTTCAGAACAAGACCACCTCAAAGAGACCGACACCGAAGCCCGCTTCGAGTTCAAGAAAGAAGAGCGCTCGGCCGTTCGGTCCGAGAAAGGACTGACTGAAGAGGTCATTCGGATGATCTCGGAAGACAAAGACGAACCGGAGTGGATGCTCGAGCGACGCCTCCGTGCACTCAAGCAGTACCACGCGATGCCGCTCCCGACGGACTGGCCCGGCCAGCCGGACCTGACGGAACTCGACATCGAAGAAATCGTCCCCTACATCCGACCGGATGTCGACAAGCGTGAAGGCGTCGACGACTGGGACGAACTGCCAGACGACATCAAGGACACGTTCGAGCAACTCGGCATTCCGGAAGCCGAACGGAACGCGCTCTCGGGCGTCGGTGCCCAGTACGAGTCCGAAGTCGTTTACCAGAACATGCAAGAGCAGTGGGAGGAGAAAGGCGTCGTCTTCATGAACATGGACCGGGCGGTCAAGGAACACCCCGAGATCGTCAAGGAACACTTCATGACGACGTGTGTCCCCCCAAGCGACAACAAGTTCGCTGCCCTCCACGGTGCCGTCTGGTCGGGCGGGTCGTTCGTTTACGTCCCCGAAGACGTCACCGTCGAGATGCCCGTGCAGGCGTACTTCCGGATGAACAGTGAGGGGATGGGCCAGTTCGAACACACGCTCATCGTCGCCGAACCGGGGTCGGAAGTCCACTACATCGAGGGCTGTTCCGCACCGAAATACGGTAAACACAACCTCCACAGCGGTGGCGTCGAGGTCTTCGTCAAAGAAGGCGCACACGTTCAGTACTCGACGGTCCAGAACTGGTCGAAGAACACCTACAACCTCAACACGAAGCGCGCGCTCGTCGACGCGGACGGAACCATGGAGTGGATTTCGGGCTCGATGGGCTCGAAAGCCACCATGCTCTACCCGTGTTCCATCCTCAAAGGGCGAGGCGCAACCGACACGCACATCACCATCGCCTTCGCCGGCGAGGGCCAGAACATCGACACCGGCGCGAAGGTCTACCACAACGCGCCGAACACGAAGTCGACGATCGAATCTAAATCGATCTCCAAAGACGGCGGCCGCACCAACTATCGCGGTCTCGTCCACATCGCCGACGGTGCCGAAGGCTCTTCGACGGCTGTCGAGTGTGACGCGCTGATGTTTGACAACGAATCGACCTCCGACACCATGCCGTACATGGAAATCGAGGAGTCGAAAGTCGACGTCGCCCACGAGGCAACCGTTGGGAAAATCGGTGACGAGGACATCTTCTACCTCCAGAGCCGTGGCCTCGACGACGACGACGCCAAGAAGATGATCGTCGCCGGCTTCATCGAGCCGATCACCGAAGAACTGCCGATCGAGTACGCGGTCGAACTCAACCGCCTCATCGAACTCGAGATGGAGGGAAGCCTCGGATAATATGAGCACGACACAGGTACACGCCAATCTAACGGACGCACAGGTACGCGAAATTTCGGAACGCCTCGAGGAACCCGACTGGATGCTCGAGACCCGTCTCGAGGCGCTCGAGGCACTCGAGACGCTCGACATGCCGGACGTGATCCGCACGCCGGGTCGCGACTGGACGAACCTCCACGGCCTCGATTTCGAGGAACTGGTCGATCCGCTCAACGCGGCAGAGGACAAAGATCAGGTCGGCCCCGACGACGTTGACGTGCTTTCGTGGGCCGACGCACTCGCCGAACACGAGGGGCTCATTCGCGAGCACTTCGGCTCCATCGTCGACCCGCAGGAGAACTACCTGACGGCGCTCTCGACGGTGCTGTTTACCACCGGAACGGTCGTCTACGTCCCCGAAGGTGTCGACGCCGAGGACGTCACGATTCGGACCGAACAGCACTCGCGCTCGCTGTTTAACTACACGCTCGTGATCACCGAGGAATCCTCGTCGGTCACGATTCTCGAGCGCCAATCGACTGGGACGGCACTCGAGGAGGAACAGTACTACAGCGGCATCGTCGAAATCGCCGCCGGCGAGAACAGCTACGTCCAGTACGGCAGCCTCCAGAACCTCGATGAAGACTCCTACTGTTTCACCGCCAAACGCGGTGAGACCGACACCTACGCCACGATCAACTGGATCGAAGGCAACATCGGGACGAAGCTGACCAAAACCGAAACCTCGACCCTACTTGCTGGGGACTCCTCGGAGACCAAGATCGTCGGGGCGTTCTTCGGCCACAACGACCAGCACTTCGACCTCGACGTCAAAGTCTGGCACCGCGCCGAACACACGACGGCCGACCTCGTTACCCGTGGTGTCACCGACGACACCGCCCGCTCGGTGTACGAGGGGGTCCAGGACGTCGGCCGCGGCGCCTGGGATACGAGTTCCTACCAGCGCGAAAACACCCTGATGCTGAGCGACGAGAGCGAGGCCGACGCCTCCCCCAAGCTCATCATCAACAATCACGACACCGAGGCCAGCCACTCCGCAACCGTCGGCCAGATCGACGAGGAGGACCTGCTGTATATGACCTCTCGTGGTGTCTCGCCACGACTGGCCCGCAACATGCTCGTCGAAGGCTTCTTCGTGCCCGTCCTCGAGGAAGTCGCCGTCGACGAACTGCGCGAGGACCTCGAGACGCTGATCCGAGAGCGACTCGAGAACTGAACAGGCAATTTTTGCTACCTCGCGTTCAGTCGTCATTTTCCCGCCGTTTAGACGCAGTCACCATGACCGATCTCTTACGGTCTCGAGTGGCGTTAACGAGAGATACGAGCCACTCTCAGTGGGATTGTCATGAGTGACGATAGTATCGCCTCGAGAACGACGCGCCCAGACCGGCCTCGTTTCAATCAGAAAACGGTTTCATTTGGGCCAAACCGCCGAAATCGATGGCACTAAAGCCCTCTTGTGAGTAGTGGCTGGTGAATGGTCCGGGACCCGACCGCCACAGAATCGCTGCCGACGGCCAAGGAGATCTGTGCCGCTCTCGACGACCCAGACTGTCGGGAAATTATCCGGAATCTCGAGGAACCTATGACGGCTTCTGAACTCAAAACGAGCTGTGACATCCCCCAATCGACGCTGTATCGCAAGCTGGATCTATTGACCGAGTCGACACTGCTCGAGGAATCGACCGAGATTCGCCGTGACGGCCATCACGCGAGTAAGTATGCGATTGCCTTCGAAGAAATTTCGTTACAGCTAGACGAGGACAACGAGTTGACCGTGGCGATCAATCGACCGCCACAGACGACGGACGAACGACTGGCCAGTCTTTGGTCGGAGGTGCGAGAGGAAGTATGAGTCCACACACTGTTGCAGCGACGGAAGTGACGATTGCACTGGCCATCGTCAAAACCCTGATCCTCGTCGTCGGCGGGTCGATTACCTACTTCGCATTGAAGGCCTATCGACGCACGCGACGACGCGAACTGGGACTGTTGACGCTCGGATTCAGCCTCGTAACCCTTGGATTCGTCCTCGCGGGCGTATTGTACGAAATCCTCGGGGTCACGCTCGAGACGGGGATTTTGATCGAAAGCCTGCTCGTCCTCGTCGGCTTCGGCGTAATAGCGTACTCGCTATACGTGGATTGAACTGTCGTCGGTTTTGGACCCGCTGTCGTCGATTTTGTGCTCAAAACTCGAGTGGAAACGAAGATCGTGTGGTCTCACGACTCGAGATGAACGATCACGAGTCAGGTGGCGCGTGGAACTCTCGTTGTTCCCTTTAGATACCTTTGCCCATGAGGTGACTACGCAGGACGTCTGCGTCCTTGTTCCCCGTGCCAGTATTGAGGATAACGACGGTCGCGTCTTCATCGAATTCCCCCCGATCACCGAGTTCCCAGGCCCCGCTGGCTGCCGCCGCGCAGGTCGGTGCCATCTCGAGGCCCTCGCCCTTGGCGACGGCGATTGCCGCCTCGAGGATTTCCTCGTCGTCGGTCGCCACCGCTCCACCGTCACTCTCGCGCAGTGCCTCGAGGATCCACGGGCTCGCGCCGGGGTCGGGAATTTCGATACCGCCACAAATCGTGTCGGGGTATTCGACCGGGTCGTGTCGGTCTTTTCCGGCCTCGAAGGCTTCGACGATCGGCTGACAGCCGGTAGCCTGTGCGGCGTAGAACGCCGGAATCTCGTCGATCAGTCCCAATTGCTCGAACTCGCGGGCGGCCTTGTACATGCCGACGATGCCGACGCCGCCACCGGTCGGATAGACGATTGCATCTGGAACCTCCCACTCGAGTTGCTCGATAATCTCATAGAGCATCGTCTTCTTGCCCTCGTGGCGGTAGGGCGTAACGAAGGTCTTCACCGAGTACCAGTCGTCGTGTTCGGCCATCGCGTCGTCGTAGGCAGCACCGGCGTCGCCGATTCGCCCGCCAACGACGGTCATGTCGCCGCCGTGGACGTTGACCATCGCCTTGTTCGTGAAGCCGGCTCGAGCGGGCAAAAAGACGTGCGAGTCGATGTCAGCGCGTCCGGCGTAGGCCGCGGCTGCCTGACCGGCGTTTCCGGCCGAGGCGAGGGCGACGTCACTCGCGCCGTGCTGGCTCGCCGCGGTTACCGCGACGGTCTGGCCGCGGTCCTTGAACGTCCCCGTCGGGTTACGGCCCTCGTCTTTGAACACGACGCGACCAACGCCCAACTGATCGGCGAGTTTCGCACAGTCGACCAGCGGGGTCGCCCCCTCGTCCATCGTCACCGCCGACTCGCGCGTGAACGGGAGCAACTCCTGGTAGCGCCACATCGAGTCGAACGGCCGCGACTCGAAGTCCTCGCGCTCGAGGTCGATGGCATCGTAGTCGTAAGTCGGGTCCAGAATGCCCCCACAGCCGTCACAGCGGTGGGTCCCTTCCTCGGCGTCGAACGTTTCGCCACAGTCGATGCACTCGAGGCCGGCGAACGCGTCGGTCGTCTCCATATGCGAGGTGTGGCAGGCGGGCACCAAATCCCTGTTCATCACGCCCTCGAAAGACGGTCGCTCCAGACAGATCTACAGAGCAGTCTCGTCCTCCCAAGTCTACAGAGCAGTCTCGTCCTCGAGTGAACCTCTCGTCCCGAATTTCCGTAATCGGGGGTCAATTGGCTACGTCGAAACACATGCCTATCACTATAGAACAGTATTCCTCCAATAGTCTTGAAAGTGTAGTATTTAGTATTTAATTGCTACCAATTGAATTGTCTCGAATCTATTGGGAATCGACGAACCGGTTGCCGAGGGGTCGAACCATTTGTAGCAGAAGGCCGAACATCCGGTATGACACAGACTCCGACCGTTGCGGTCGTCGGAGGGGGGCTGGCCGGCCTCGTAACGGCCCGCCACCTCGCCGCCGGTGGCCTCGAGGTCACGCTGTACGAACGGGCGTCGGAAGTCGGCGGCCGCGTCCGAACTATCGTCGAGGACGGGTTCCGATTCGACCGCGGGTTCCAGGTCCTGTTCACGGCCTATCCCGCCGTTCGTGCCGAACTCGACCTCGAGGCCCTGGATCTCAAAGCGTTCTCACCGGGCGCGGTAATCGCTCGAGACGGCCATCGCTCGACGCTTGCGGATCCGCTTCGAGATCCGCGGGCGCTCCCGGCCACACTGTTCAATCGAGACGTCACCATCGGCGACAAACTCGCGGTGCTCAGACTGCGCCGGAACCTGGCCAGCCGCGATCTGGAATCGATATTCCCGTTCTCGAACGCAGACGGCGACGGGTCGTTGGCTGGAGAGGGGTCGAGTGAATCCGGCGTTCGAGAGGGCGAGACAGACACCACCATCGAGAGCTACCTCCGAGAATCGGGCTTCTCCGACCGGTTCATCGACCGCTTTGCCGCCCCGTTCTACGGTGGGATTACGCTCGACCGGAGTCTGTCGACCTCGAGTCGGGTCTTCGAGTACACGTTCCGAACACTCTCGGAGGGATCGATTGCAGTCCCCGCAAACGGAATGGGAGCGATTCCCGCGCAGTTGGCGGCCAATGCGCGACGGGCCGGCGCTCAGATCGAACTCGAGACGACCGTTACCGCCGTCACGGGAACCGACGATGGACGCGTCGAACTGACCCTCGAGCGTGGCGACGAGACGACGACAGACACCCAGTCGTTCGACGCTGCTGTCGTTGCCACCGACCCGCCGACGGCGAGCGAACTGACCGGACTCGAGTCGATTCCGACCGACGGGCCCGGCTGTGTCACCCAGTACTACCGACTGCCGGCGGGGACGACGCTCGATACCGGAAAGCGCCTGCTGTTGAACGCAGCCGACGACGACGGGCCGAATCACGTCACGCCACACACTGACGTCACACCTTCGTACGCACCCGAAGATGCCTCACTGGTGAGCGCGACGTATCTCGGTGACCTCGAGACCGACGCGGCCCAACTCCGCGAGCGTACCCGAGCGGCACTCCAGTCGTGGTACCCCGAGCGGCGCTTCGACGACCTCGAGATGCTTCACACCGCACGTATTCCCTTCGCCCAGTTTGCCCAGCCACCGGGCGTCCACGAGACGCTTCCCGGCCCGCGTGACCCAGGTGATTCGGTCTACCTCGCGGGCGATTACACCCGGTGGTCGTCGATTCAGGGTGCACTCGAGAGCGGTCGGCAGGCGGCGAAGGCGGTGCTCGAAGA
The DNA here is from genome assembly GCA_025517525.1 of Natronosalvus hydrolyticus. GTDB lineage: Archaea > Halobacteriota > Halobacteria > Halobacteriales > Natrialbaceae > Natronosalvus > Natronosalvus hydrolyticus. Next base: position 216,991 of record JAOPJZ010000001.1, on the reverse strand, counting down.
CGTCTCACGGTGAGCCAGTTCAAAGCAGCGAGCGACACTGCCCGAGTGGCGGAAACCATCGCACCGCCGCGAGTCTCGAGTCGTATACGCCCGGATACCACCGGTCTGGGTTCGAGACCAGCGGACACTGAAAGTCCGACCCGCGGAGTCGGTTGACCGTCATCCCCGCGGCACTTTTCGTAAACGCCGGGAGCATCAGGACATCTGCACCGTCCACACAACCAGGGCCGAACAGCAGACAGGGTCGTTTTCGGCCACCAATCGAGAGGGCCGGATGGTCGTGGCCGACGATATACAGAGCCGGTCGTTCGCTCGAGAACTCGGGTGCCTGCTGTTCGTCCCTGAGACCGAGCCTTTCATCCACCTTGTCCTCGAGTTCGGGACGTTCGTGGCCGTGACAGACCACTGTCCCGGGTCCTGGCCGATACAGCTTGGGGCGAGGTCCATCGTACACCGACTCGAGCATCCCATCGTGGTTGCCCGGGGTAATCACCAGGTCGGCGTCCGCGTCAGCGACCAGTCGTTCGAGACGGGTGACGCTCCAGTCGACCCCACGGGGGAGCGTCGAGAAGGCGTGTAAGCAGTCGCCAGCGACGACCACGGTTTCGGGTTCGGTGAGGGAGACGAGCGATTCGAGGCGAGCGAGCGTGTCCCCGTCGTCGTCGACCGGTGCATCGACGTTCGAGGCCGCTCCGCGCCCGAGGTGGAGGTCAGAAACGACGAGCGTGTCGCTCCGTTGGAGGTAGAGTGCTCGCTCGAGGAAGGTGATCGAGTGGGTGTCGAGGCCTGGTGGCCGGTAGTCGGTGGTTTCGAGCGTGTGGTCGTCCTCAGTCATCACCGGGGTTGACCGCTTCCTCGCCGACGGGTGCACCATCGAGGTCGGCCAGGGCGTCGTACAGATCGTACTCGGTACCGGTGATGACGAACAGCGCTTCCTCGAGCGGGCCCAAGATTTCGGGGAGGATTTTGATAACCATATAGGTGATGCCGACGAGGGCGACGATCGAGAGCGACTGGGCGATGAAGTTGTGGGCAACCAGGAAGGAGGTTCGATTCTCGGGGGCACCCATGAACGTCGTTGTGATGTAGATCAGTGCGTCGTATTGGAACCAGCCGTAGGGAGAGGCTAGCGCGATGAACACGTTCCGCAAGAAGTTCAGGAACCAGATGACGCCGACGGCCAGCACGAACGCGCTTGCCTTGCGTTTGAGCGGCGCTTTCACCGACGCAATCAGGCCACCGAAAATAGCCATGCTCCCGATGCCGGTACACGCGAGGACGATGTAGGTGGTTCGGCCGGTGACTGTCTCATTCGGATCGAAATCGAATCGGCTCTGGTAGCCGTTTGCCCCCTCGTTGATACCGGGGCTGTACCCGAGCAGTTCCATCCCGAAGTGTGCCTGTGTCGCCGTCGTTTCGATCAGCCACTGTCGGACGAACGGAATGGTCTCCACAGGCAGGTAGATCAACCCCATGACGGCGACGGCTTTCGTGAGCGTGAGCAAGGAGAGACGCCCATTGTAGAGGAGATAGCCGGTGTACGCACACAGCGGCAACGCAACCAGACTTAACACGGTCTGGATCGGACTCTGGGCGTCAGTGTAGTAGTACGGCACCATAGTCAGCCAAAACAGGCCGAACAGGATCCACGAACCCGAGCCAACGTATCGAGCGAGGTCACTGCGTCTTTGCCAACTGAAAACCAGCGCAGCCAGGAATCCCGCTATCGAAACCCACGCGAGGACGTCGGAAACCGAGACGGAAGTGAGAAATCCCGAGAGGACGCTCGAGGTAGCGACGAAAGCGCCGGCATCGAGTGCCAGTGACCGAGTCGAAGACATAGTCAGACGAATTGATGTACTCGGTCGCTATCAACCTGACGCTGTGTGTCGGTCGCACACAACCGGTGACACTCTCGAGACCGCGTGACTTTTTACCACGTCGAATGAAATGTCGGGTATGGTCGACGTCCTCGACAACAAACGCGAGGCGACGCGCTTTCGCATACTCACCGAAATCGCGGATCGGCAACCGGCAGTGAGCCAAGGCGAAATCGCCGACGAGGTCGGCGTCACAAGCCAGGCCGTCAGCGAGTACATTCGCGAACTCGTCGAGGACGGCTACGTCGAAAAACAGGGCCGGTCGCGCTATCGGGTGACCAACGAAGGCGTCGATTGGCTGTTTCAGGCCGCCGACGACGTCAGTCGCTTTGCCAACCACGTCACCGAAGACGTCCTCGGTGCGATGGGCGAAGACGCCGCCATCGCCACCGCAGCCCTCGAGGCCGGGGATGCCGTCTCGGTTACCATCGAAGAGGGGCTATTACACGCAACACCCGGCACGGCGGGCCCTGCAACGGGCGTCGCGATGACCGACGCTGAGGCCAACGAGGACGTCGGCGTGACGAACTTTCAGGGCGTCATCGACCTCGATCCGGGCGCCGTCACGGTCTGGCAGGTCCCCGCCGTTCGCGCCGGCGGGAGCGATGCCGTCTCGAGTGCCGACCTCGCCGCGGGCTGTCGTGACGCCGACCTCGTCCTCGCGACGGGCGTCGAAGCGGTCGTCGCTCTCCGGCAAACCGACATCGAGCCCGCAACCACCTTCGCCGTCGGCAACGTCGCCGCTGCGGCCGCCGAACGTGGACTCGACGTGGCCGTCGTCGCCACGACCGATGCCGTCGGCCGCGTCACTGACGTGTTGCGTGATGGCGACGTCACGTACGAAGTGCTCGAGAGTTGAGCGAAAGCGAGACGAATCGAGAACGAAGCGACTCGTCTTCCCTCCAGCGCGATACGCGATACCGCCTCACTCGGCGTGTTCTTTCACCGTCGCATACGCCTTCTGGACTTCCCGAAACGAGTCACGGTCGCCGCCATGGTCGGGATGTACCTGCTTTACTCGTTCACGATAGGCCGTCTTGATCTCGGTTGCGTCTGCCGTTTTCGGAACGTCGAGCGCACGATAGGCCTGTGTGAGTCGCTTCTGCACGTCGGCTGGCCCAGTGTGTACCTGTTTGGGCACTTCGAACGGCAACCGATGGCCGAGATGAACACCCGGCATCTCGTGTTCGGCGAGGATAACGTAGGTGTCAGTGGTCTGTTGCAGGTGAAAAAAATCCTGTGCGTCGAAGGTCACCGCGACGTCTCTTGCCGGTAAATAAAACGCTACCCTCGTTCCCCCGAGCGAGTAGCCTTCGATATACCGTTCGCCGATTTCCTGTAAGTACGACCGAATCTCACCCTGGCGACGGCGTTCGCTCGAGTAGCCACTCGTCTCGCGTGTTGGGCCCGACTGTGTCGGGAACCACCGTTCGCCGACAGTGAAGATTGCAGCGGCGAGACACGAAAAAACCCCGCCAAGGGCAAGCCCCGCGAGAACCGCTGGTGGAATCGCCTCGAGAACGCTTGCTGGCACAGCAACAGATAGGGGATGAGCGATAAAGAAAGGCTCGCTCCCCGGTGTTGGTACCGCCGGCAGGAGACCGGTTCTCGAGCCGACACCGTCGCGAGTTCATCCGTAGTTGGTCCGTGTAGAACCGCTACCCGATGTATCGGAGGTCGTCGTCGCTCGGCACTTCCATCGACTGTTGCTGGTTCTCCATCTCCTGGATCTTGCCCATTACGTCTTTCATCTCCTCAGCGCGCTCGTCGAGCGACTCGTACTCGAGATCAATCTCGAGTCGTTCCTCGAGGATTTCGAGCACCGCCCGTGCACTCATCGGGTCGACCAGATAGCCGCTGGTCTCGCCCATGAGACAGGTAGCGTCGATGCTGCGACGTTCGCCCAGTCCGAGCAACAGGCCAGAGACGCCGACGATACCGCCTGCGGGTTCGTCGTCCCGGAACTCCACGCCGATATCCTCGAGGTCCTCGAGCATGGATTCGTTGTTCACGGCCCCGAGGACGGCGTACTCATCGATGAGTTCGCCCGTCGGAACGCCGCCGAGGGCGTACAGTTCGCTCACGTCGAAGGACTCGGCAACGTCGAGAAACGCGTCCGTCAGCACGTAGTGTCCTTCGTTCGTCTGGGCCTGGTGGTCGCCGGTCAGCACGAGCATGTCACGGCCGGTTTCAGGGGTGACAGCGTGAACGGAAGCACAGGTCAAACTGGTAACGCCACCGTCGACGGACACCTGTGGGGGGAACTCCTGTGAATAGATTCGACGAACCAGTGTGGTTTCAGCCTCGAGTTCCTCGAGAATGTGATCGGCAGCCAGTTTGCCGACGTGGCCGACGCCAGGCAATCCTTCGATCAAAACCGGCTCATCGAGGTCGGCCTCGTCGACTGCGTCGATGTCGAGTGCGTCCATACCCTATCAGCGAACGCGACGGTAAAGAGCGCGTCGGTACTCGCCGTAGGCGTCGTTCGGGTCGAACGGTGCGGGCGCGCTGTTGACACTTTCGGCACCACACTCGGGACAGGTAGGAGAAAGGGTGTAAACGGGGCGCTCGTGGTTGGATTCCCACTCGCTACAGACGCGAATATCGGATTTCATAACAAAGGGAGGTGAGGTTACTCGTCGTCGGAACGACGCTCGCGGTGGTACTCGCCTTCGCCACCTTCGGCTTCGATAGCCGAAATCGCTCGCTCGGCACTCGCCTCGAGAGCGGCTTCCGCGGTTTTGTAGTTCGGGGCCTGAACCTTGATTCGGTACTCGGGGGAACCGACGTAGCTCACCGAAAGGTCGATTTCGTCCGCGAGTTCACCGTTCCCCTCGGCCGCCTGAAGTGCGGCTTTGATGCCGTCGACGCCGGACGGAGAGGCGTTCTCGAGGTCGACGTAGCCGGTGACGTTGACGTAGGGTACGGAGACGTTTTCGCGGGCCGTTTCGACCAGGGCCGCACGTTCGTCCTCGCTCAGGTCGGTCTTCTCGACGGCTTCTTCGCCGTGGATCGCGGCCTGTTTGAAGGCGTCATACAGGCTGCCATGTGCGCCGAGCAGTTCGTTGGCAATGGAGATGTACAGTTCGTCGTCGATGTCTTCACCAAAGGCAATCTCCATCCAGTTGTCGGCTTTTTGCTCGTTTTTCCACTCCTGGATCTTGTCCGAGCGCTGGTGGTCGTTGACGTCTTTCAGCGAGAGATCGATCTGTTCGTGTGACTCGTCGACGTCGATCACTTTGCAGACGGCGATCTGGCCTTCACGAACGTGATCGCGAACGTTCTTGATCCAGCCACTCGCGACTTCGGAGATGTGAATCAGGCCACGTTTGTCCTGATACTCCTCGAGATCGACGAAGACACCGAAGTCTTCGATTTCTTCGATCTTGCCGACGACGAGTTCACCGGGCTCGGGCCAGCCGCTGTATTTCATCGTGCTTCCACAGTCTCGAGGATTTCGTGTTCGATCTCGGCTTTGCCGCCGGTCGGAACGGCAAGCGTGGTGCCACAGACGGCACAGGCGACCTCGGAGGCGGCCTTGCCGAAGACGATCTGTTCGTTCTCACAGTCACTGCATCGGACGCGGTAGTAGCTTCCTGCCATATAAATCACTCCTGGAACTCGAGTCGGCCGGCGCGCCATCCCTTGCGGAGGTGGGCTTTGCCGCACTCGCTGCAACGGTATTTGAGGTCGGTCTTTTTGGTCGGTTTGTCACCACTTGGCACCTTCGAGAACTTCCCGGAGTTCCCGATGGACGACAGCTGGCGGGCGCGCTGGCGGTCGGCGACCTGCTTCATTCCAGTCTGTCGGCCGGTTCGGACCTTCTCGACCTCGTGCTGGTGATGGGCTTTGCAGTGCGGACAGTACGTATTGAATCGGCGTGGCATCTGCATGATTAACTCACTTGGAGTGGGGTATGGCATCCCCGTTTAAAACCCGTTTGGTTCCGACCGCGACGGTAAACGGGACGCGTGCGTGGTAGCCACACACAGTGGCGCGACACTCGCGTGGACAACCAGACACTCGCGTGGACAACCAAGTCCACGACGCGGACACCCGATGAGATGCAGGAATCGTTCACCAGTTACTCGAGGAACTACCCTGCCGGAGGTGGCTCGAGACACAGCCGTTCACGTCTTCCGGAGCAAGAGTGTCTCTCGACCCCTTCACAACCGACCAACCCAACCCGTAGGTGGCTTCGAAGCGCTTAATTCCCCATCGTTCGAACCAGCGGACATGAAACGGCTCATCATCCACGGGGATCCCGGTATTCGGAAAGGCGGCGTGATCGAACTCGGCGGGGAAGAACTGGTCTGTTTTGGTATCAGTCGCAACGGCGAGTGGCACGGTCCTGACCGCGTCCAGCTCTGGTGTACGGTCGGTAAGGAAGACGAGTTCGAAGACTTCCAGCTGCGAAACTTCACACCACACTGGCTCGAGGTCGAACGTGTCGACGCCAGCGAGGTTTCGGTCCTGCAGGCCAAAGGCGACCTGGTCGCCTGAACGGACGTCGATACCGACATACTCGAGCGTTCATACGCATCACCCCAGGACACCCCTCCCGTCCGCTTCAGCCTGCTTGCTCGTACTTTCTTCTCACCTCGCACACACTTTCCCTTCGAGTATCCATTCCCTATCTAGGCACACACGCAAAGACCGCCTGCCTGCAGGGAAGCCATAACTAACCGACCGGCACCTCGAGAGTCGGTCGATGTGGCCCTGGGAACACGTCGTCGTCGGCTATTTCAGTTACTCGGTGTTCACCCATCTCGTGTACCGAGATACACCCGGTGCGCTCGAGACCCTGGCGGTCGTTGGGGCCTCGTTACTCCCTGATCTCATCGACAAACCGCTGGCCTGGGAGTTCGGCGTCTTCGACACGGGATACGCCCTGGGGCATTCGGTTTTCTTTGCCGTCCCGGTGTGCACTGCAATCGGTATGCTGACGCGTCTGTACGGACGACCGCGTCTCGGTCTCGCGTTCGGAGTCGGCTATCTTGCCCATCTTCCCGCTGACGTCATCCCGATGTATTTCCGGAACGGGACCCTTCCGTTCGAGCGGATCCTCTGGCCAGTCCAGAGTGCGCCGCCGGATTCGGTTCAAGCTGGCTTTCTCGAACAGTTCTTTACTGCGGTCGAAAGCTATCGCGCGGGCCTTCTCTCGGGCGAACTCGCCTCGGTCGAATGGGCTGGACTCGCGTTGGTCGCGATTACCGCTCTGTTGTGGCTATACGATGGCGCCCCGGTCGCTCGAGAGTTGGTTACCGGCAGCAAAAATGGGCTCCTTGCGATGGTGGCTCGAGTGTGGAACTAGGGATGTACCCATGCGGGAAATCATCCGGTGTGACTCGTTAACGTCGGCATCGGATAGCAATATGCTGGCCCGTATCCGGCTCACAGTGGACAGGGGGACGGTATGTTAGTGTTCTAGCTGGTCTTCTAACTGATTTTTCGCCTCGGTCCGGCGTTTCTGAGAGAACTGGGGTTGTTCACACGAAAAATCCACTTCGATTTCGTCGAGCGTGCGTCGATAGATGTTCGTCCGCCTGCCTTCCGTCGAGAGCTGTCGCCCCTCACACTCGAGTAGCCCTGCGTCGACGAGTTCTTCGATGCGACGATAGCAAGTCGCAATCGGAATCTCGATATCCTCGCTCAGCGCCTGTGCGGATTTCGGCGTCCCCGCCGCACAGAGAATTTCAGCACTGTATTTGCTTCCGAGGGCCGAAAGCAGTGCGTCCGGTTCACCATCAGCTTGTTCAGTCCAACCACCACGTGACATGAATATCAGAGACATTCTAATTATCAGAATTGAATCTTGTGGTTGTTCAGATTGACCGTTATATATTTGCTGGCCGTGCTGAACGAACGTGGCCGCGTCCCCTTCGATGACGCCCCCAAGTCGTGTTAGAGAATCAATAAGAGCTCTGCCGATGGCGAGAGAGCTTTGACAAGTCGGGCCAAAGCCGTCGGTATGCACGTGGCGATCGTCACGATCGGGGACGAACTGCTGGCCGGGCGAACGACCAACACAAACGCAACCTGGCTGTGCAGCCAACTCACAGAGCGTGGGGTCGACGTCGAGCGGGTGACGACCCTCCCCGACCGGGTGGCAGATATCGCCCGGGTGGTCAACGAATATCACGCCGAGTACGACGCCGTGATCGTCACCGGCGGTCTCGGGCCGACCCACGACGACGTGACCATCGAAGCCATCGGGGCGGCGTTCGGCCGCCCGCTCGAAGAACACGAAGCTGTGCTGGAGTGGCTCGAGACCGAGGGTGGGTACGCGCGCGAGGACCTGACCGATGGCACGGCGATGCTCCCGAGCGACGCTCGCCCGCTGCACAACGTGGCTGGCGTTGCGCCCGGCTGTGTTATCGGTTCGGTGTACGTCTTCCCGGGCGTCCCACACGAGATGAAGCCCATGTTCGAAGGCGTCGCAACGGAGTTTAGCGGCCAGGAACGGTTTCGAGAGGTTGTGGTGGCCGACGAACCCGAAAGCGCACTGCTCGACCGACTGGCAGAGTTACAGCAGCGCTTCGACGTGGGCGTTGGGAGCTATCCCGGAGAGCACGTCCGCATCAGCGTCCAGAGTACGGATCGGAGGACCGTCGAGGAAGCCGTCGACTGGTTGCGTGACCAGGTCAAGACGGTGGCAGTGACTGAGAATGGAGATAGCTGAAGCGGGCTCGAGGTGGGCAACGATCTATTCACCTATCGCGACGCCAACTTTCGAGCGGGTGTGCAATGACGTTCACTGCCTAGTATACCGACGGATAACGCTCGAAGGAGTGTTGATTCACCGAGCGATGATCTCACTCAAGCCAACACTACCGGTAGACGTACAGCAGCCAGAGACCGACGACGATCAGGCTCGCAAGCAGTACGCCCCATCCGGATACTTCGATCGGAACGGCCGATCCCTCGAGAAGGATTCCTGTGAGTTCGTCCATGGTTTCCAGTGAGAACGCGCCCCTCTTAATGGTTCAGAAAGCGGGCGGGAATCGCCACCGCGGCCCGACCGAAGCCACACGGCTTTTTTCTCCCCGGCCGAAGGGTCGCGTATGGAGACACTGGGGTTTGTCGTCAATCCGATTGCGGGCATGGGCGGTCGCGTCGGATTGAAAGGCACCGACGGGATGGTCGAAGAGGCACGACGACGTGGTGCAGAGCCACGCGCGCCGGAACGTGCACGAACTGCACTCGAGACACTGGCTCGCAGAAAACCGGAGCTGACCGTCTACACCGCCGCCGGCCGGATGGGCGAGGACGCCGCGCGCGCGGCCGGCTACGACCCTATCGTGATCTACGATCCGCCTGCAAAGGGGGACGAAACCACGGACACCAGTGCAGCGGATACCAGAGCCGCCGTCGAGGCCATGCTCGAGGAAGGCGTCGATCTTGTTCTCTTCGTTGGGGGGGACGGAACGGCCGTCGACGTGGCGGAAGTGCTCGAGGACGACGAGCGCGAAACGCCGATGCTCGGCGTGCCTGCAGGCGTCAAAATCTACTCCTCGGTGTTCGGTGTGACGCCTGCGGACGCCGGTAGGGTGGCAGCCGAGTTCGACCGCGTCGAAGCTCGTGAGGTGAACGACATCGACGAAGCGGCCTACCGCGAGGGGACCGTCCGGGCCGAACTCAAAGCCGTCGTCCCCGTCCCCGTCGCCAGCGGCGTCCAGTCGAGCAAACAGCTCTCGAGCGGGAGTGTCGACGGTCTCGCCGCGGGTTTTGCGGAGGAGATCGACCCCGAAGCGACCTACGTCTTCGGCCCCGGAAGTACCGTCGGCGCGATCGAAAGCGAATTGGGAATCGACCCCTCGCCCCTTGGCGTCGACGTCTGGCGAGACGGCGAACTCCTGGTCCGAGACGCTGCAGAAACCGAAATCCTCGAGATCATCGATGATCCCGTTGTGATCGTCGTCTCACCTATCGGTGGACAGGGGTTCGTGTTCGGACGCGGCAACCACCAGATTTCCCCCGCCGTCATCGAGCGGGCTGAATCGATCGAGATCGTCGCCTCCGACGACAAACTCGATTCGATCGGTACCTTACACGTGGATACGGACGACCCCGAACTGGACGAATCGCTCCGTGGCTGGGTTCACGTCAGGACCGGCCGGTTCACTACCCGAATGCTCAAACTCGAGTGAGACGTGACGAACCGCTCGGGTTCGCAGCCGTCGTAGTTTTTCAGGAAGGAGGGACGATTGCTCGTACCCGAACATCGAATATAAGGTGTAATGATATCGAACCAAGATAAACTAGGGCACACGCACTCGGACAAGTTGATATCACACATATAGTCAAGATTAAGGTCGGCCTGGCCCTACTGCGGGTATGGAGACGCGGAAAGTCCAACGGCTCGGTCCCTCGACGCTGGCGATGACGTTGCCGGCCGAGTGGGCAAGTGAACATGGTGTCGAAAAAGGCGACGAGGTCTCACTCCGCATGGGTGGGAAAGGGACGCTCACGGTGATGCCCGAATCGGCTAACACCGAGGAAATGGAGGCGATCATCCGAACGGATAACCTGGATGCCGACGCGGTCGAGCGTGCCATCGTCGCCCAGTACGTCCTCGGACGGCGGGTCATCCGCATCGAGTGTACCGACGGTGCACTCGAGTCGGAACACATCAACGCCGTCTATCGGGCAGAAACCCAGTTGATGGGACTTGGCGTCATCGAAGAAACCCCCGAAAGCATCTCGATCCGGTGTTCGGTCGACCCCGAAGACTTCACGCTCGATAACCTCCTTGAGCGCCTCGAACGAACCGGGCGAACCATGCGTGGGGAAGCGATCAAGGCTCTCGCACACGGCAATCCCGACCTGGCCCAGCGCGCGCTCAATCGAGAACGACAGGCTAACAAAATCTTCGTCCTGCTATTGCGTCTGATCTTTACGGCCTACCAGAACCCAAACCTCGCCCGCGCAGTTGGCCTCGAGAGCGGGTTCCCGCTGATTGGTTACCGCTCGATTGCAAAGAACCTCGAACTCACCGCCGACAACGCCGAAGATATCGCCGATATCGTGATGGAAGCCGAGGGACACACGCTCAACGTCGACAAGTCGGTGATGCGTGACATTCGTGAGTTGACCGAGAAGGTCGATGAAATCACGACGCTGGCAGTCGAGTCGGCAGTCGAACGGAACTACGACAAGACCATCGAAGCACGGGAGCTGTTCCACAATATCTCGAACCGTGAGCGCGAAATCCTCGCGGAGTTGCCCGAGATGTCGAACGAAGACCTGCTCCAGATTCGAGAGGTGCTGGTCAGCCTCCAACAGACGGCCCAGTATGCGATGCGTAACGCCGAAATCGCGGCGAATCTGGCGCTCAACGAAGAGTCGGAGCACACGACGATTCGATAACGGCTGCGGAGCGGTTTTTGCGAGGCGAGTCGGCCTCTTCCCGGGTGCGAGTGGGACGGCTCGCTCAAGTCGGTGAACCGATCCTGTTGCATCGCTTGTTTGTGATCGTATCGAGGCTTATACCCAGTGTTCAGCGTCACTGGTCACGCATTCCGAGGAACGGCCACCGATAGGCATCGACAACGACCCGCATGAGTGGCAACTATAGGTTCGCGTTCCAAACGATGAGCCATGGAACGTAAGGAGTTTCGCGATCTTGTGTCACCGGAGGCGGCGACGGAGGCGATCGAATCGCTCTCCCTCGAGGGCGGTATCGACCGCGTCCCGCTCGCAGATGCCCACGGACGCGTGCTGGTGACGCGGCTGGACGCCGAACTCGACGTCCCCGGTTTCGACCGCTCGAGCATGGACGGTTACGCCCTCCGGGCCGCCGATACGTTCGGAGCTGACGAAGCCGATCCGGCCCGTCTCGAGATAGTCGGCGAGGTGCATGCGGGGGAAGCACCTGCGGTCGCGGTAGACGATGGGCAGGCGGTCGAGATTTCGACCGGGGCCGTGATGCCCGACGGCGCGGATGCGATGGTTCCCGTCGAACGAACTGATCTGGAGGACGGAGACGTGCTAGTACGGACGGGTGTTGCCCCCGGCGACAACGTCATGTTCGCCGGTGCGGATATCGCCGCTGGCGAGCGGGCACTTGGACCGGGGACCCGGATAACGCCACGCGAAATCGGCTTACTCTCGGCGTTGGGTCTCGAGGAGGTCCCCGTTCGGGCAAAACCACGCGTTGGGATCATTTCGACCGGTGACGAACTGGTCCGGCCCGGTGGCGACCTCGACAGTGATCGTGGCGAGATTTACGACGTCAACAGCTACACGATCGCCGCCGCTGTCGAGGAAGCCGGCGGCGAAGCCGTGATGTATCCGCACGCCGGCGACGATCAAGCCGAGATGGAACGTGTTCTCAGAGATGCCGCTTCCGACTGTGATCTGGTCCTCTCGTCGGGTTCGACGAGTGCGAGCGCCGTCGACGTCATTTATCGCGTCATCGAAGAGCAGGGTGAGTTGTTGGTCCACGGCGTCTCCATCAAACCCGGCAAGCCCATGCTAATCGGTCGTCTCGAGGGCTCTGCATACGTGGGCCTTCCCGGCTATCCCGTCTCGGCGATGATGGTCTTCCGAACGTTCGTCGCACCCGCGATTCGCGAAGCGGCGGGCCTCCCGGAACCGGCCTCGGCAACGATCACCGGCGAGTTGGCCACCCAGGAGCGCTCACCACAGGGGCGACACCGACTCGTCCCGATTGGGCTGACGACCGACGGGGACGGAAACACCCTCGTCTACCCCGTCGATAAGGGCAGCGGTGCAACCACGAGCCTTTCGGACGCCGACGGCCTCGTCGAGGTCGACGCTGACATCGACTACCTCGAGGCCGGAAAGCGAGTCGACGTCACCCTCTTTTCGCCCGAAACACGACCACCGAAACTGTTCGCCGTGGGTGAGGACGATCCCACGATGAACCGCGCCCTCGACCGACTCGAGCGGCCGCGATACCTGCCAATCGGCTCACGGCCGGGCCTCCGACGGCTCCGCGAGGGGGTCCCCGACGTGGCAGTGGTAGCGGGCCCGCTCGAGCGCGAAGTCGACCACGAGTTACTCGGCGAATGGACACGCGAGTGGGGTCTGGTCGTTCCGGCTGGCAATCCCGACGAGGTCACCGGGCTCGCTGACCTCGTCGATCAGCCAGTGACGTTCGTCAACCGGACGACCGATTCCGGCCTGCGTTCGAGCCTCGGTCTCGAGGTGGCCGACCTGGCGACCGCTCGTGACGTCGAACGCCACGATATCGTCGGTGCCATCGACGGCTTCGATATCGGCCTGCGTGCTCACGAAAGCCCGGCCCGGCGAGTCGCTGCCGGCGACGCCGACGTCGCCCTCGGGCTTGCCGAAACCGCGAGGCAACTCAGCCTCGGGTTCGTCCCACTCGGCGACCAGCCTGTTCGCGTTCTCGCCAACCCCGACCGAACCGATAAACCCGGTGTTCGAGCGCTCGAGGGTGTGCTCATGGACGTTCTCGAGTGAGCGGGCCTGGGTACACCCGAGTGTCTTTCTAACCAGGGATCCGCTTGGGAAAGATTTTTATTGACATTTAGGTAGAAACCAATAGATGATTCAAACATTCTATTTATATTGAAAATATCATTTCTCGAAGTTACAGTTTTACGCATCACCGGTGTATAACCCACGATGTCGACGATTGCCGAGTTTCGCGTCCCAGCGGCTGAGACCGCTCTGTCAGCGACCTTCGAAGCGGTTCCGAGCGTGCGCTTCGAACTCGAGGCATCGGTATCGAAGACCCTGCCTTCGTTGTGGGTTTCAGGTGTCGAGCGCGAAACCATCGAGGACGCGTTCGCCGGCGATTCGAGCGTCGAAGCGTTCGAACTGGTTACCCGGTCCGAAGAGCGACTGCTGTACGATATCGAGTCGAGCACCGCACAGGCGTTCTACGACAAACTGCTGTCATCGGATGGCTCACTGCTCGAGGGCCACGGCTGTGACGGCTGGTGGCAGTACAAGATGCGCTTTCGGAGTCGGGAGGCCCTGGTCGAGACCCACGAACGCCTCGAGAACGACGATATAACGGTTGACCTGAGCCGCGTGACCGACATCTCTCGGATGACGACGGGGAACTCGAGGTTGACGCCCGAACAGCACGAGGCGCTGACGGCTGCGTTCGAGCGAGGCTATTTCCAGATACCGCGACAGATTTCGATGGAAGAACTCGCCGCCGAACTCGGAATCTCCCATCAGGCGCTCTCCGAACGCCTTCGCCGAGCGTATGGCACGCTCGTAGACGCAGAGGTCCAGCCGGCGAACGAGCAGACGAACAGCTGATCAGGTACCGATCTCGAGTTCGTCGAACGATTGTACACGGTAATCACCGAGCACGCACTGTCCGCGACGTTCGTGGCCGACGCGTTCGACGTGAATCGCATCAAGCCCCGCGTTCCAGGCAGCCCCGACGTCGTTTGCCCCGTCGCCAGCGAGGACACCTCGAGCGTTGGACTCGAGCAATCCGAGGTCTGCCATTACACGCTCGACGGGCGTCGGATCGGGCTTCCAACCGGTTTCTTCGGTACAACAGAGAGTCGTGTCGAACCAGTCGCGGATGTCGAGTTCGTCCAGTACCGGATCGGCGAGGAACTGCTGACAATGGGTGACCAATCCGACGGGCGCCTCGAGGGCACCGACGAACGCGGCATCGTCGTGGAGGTATGTGTGCTGGGCCCGAACGGCAGGATCTTCTTCGGCGTGAAAGGCGTTCCAGAAGGTGTCGGGTTCGATACCCCACTCGCGCAACTGGGCATTTCGGGAACCGGAGAGGCCGCTCCAGAGGATATCGGCCTCACGGTCGCTAAACGAACGACCGAGGCGGTCACCGACCCGATCGAAGACCGACCGTGTGTACGACCATTCGACGTCGACAAGCGTCCCGTCGAGGTCGAGCAGCCAAAAATCGTACTCGGAGACCATTGGAGCGGTGAGTAAGGCAGTCAAGAATAAATGTGTATCGACCGAGTGCAGGGACTGGTACCCACCCAACCGTCGATCCATGCGTGAAACCGGGCACCAGAAATCGGTTTCACGCATCCGTTCAGGCGTGACGAATCACTGGCGCTGCTATTTCCTGTCCGAGCACGGACTCGTCCTCGAGAGTAGGCTCGTCAACTAATGAATAATTCCCGCGTGTCGACTGCCTCACACGAGGGACACACGAAGCGGTAGCGAACACGACGTCCCGACGTCTCGGCCGTCCAGCTGCCATCTCGGTCTTTGGCCCCGCATGCACCGCACCGTTGGTGCGTTCGCTCGAGTCTGTCCCGATAGCGCTCGAGTGGGTATCGACTCTGTGAGAGAGCCATGTGTTAACACATGGCTCGAAAGCGCTTAAATCCATCCGTGACTTCACCAGTGTCGCACTGGTATCGAGTAACGGTCGTTTAGGAATCCACCTCTCTCTCGACTGCTGGAAACCGATGTCAGAAACCACCACAAGGACGGTGAACGCGGGTGGGAACGACCAAACAAATTTAATACCGAGCCCTATCTAAGTAGGGTATGGATGATGTCGACGCGACACATGGAAAGAGTGAGTCGGTCCCCCAGAGAGGGGTCACCGCCGCGCTCGAATACGTCGCCGACCCGGTCTTTACCGTCGAAGACGGAACGATAATCTACGCCAATGAGCCGGCAAAAAACGCCCTCGAGTTACCCACTGACGTAATCGGGACCGAAGCATCGAAAGCGCTGGGATCGATATGGTCGCACCTGGAAGCCGAAATCGCCGAAACGACGATCGGTACGGTTCGTAACGTCGATATCGACGTGGAGGCTTTCGACGCTCGCGTCCACCGGGGACACGACGGCGCGACGATCACGCTGCATTCTCCCGACAGTGAAACCGAATTCGAAGATGTCGATCGGGCGGTCAAAACGCGAGCTATCAACGAAGCACCGGTCGGTTTCTCGCTGTCCGATCCACATATGGAGGATAACCCGCTGGTCTACGTCAACACGGCCTACGAGGAGTTAACCGGCTATCCCGGTGACGAAGTCGTCGGCCGAAACTGTCGGCTCCTGCAGGGACCCGACTCCGATGCCGCCGCCACCGACGAAATGCGGGCCGCGATCGACGATGGAAGACCGACGACCGTCGAAATCAAAAACTACCGGAAGGATGGGACGGAGTTCTGGAACGAGGTAACCGTCGCTCCGGTTCGCAACAGTGCCGGCGAAATCACCCACTACGTCGGCTTCCAGAACGATATTACGCAGCGAAAGGAAGCCCAGTTCGCCCTGCAAGAGCGCACGGACGAACTCGAGTACATTCTCGAACGCGTCGAAGGCCTGATTCAGGACGTGACGACCGCCGTCGCCGGTTCGACCTCTCGGAGCGCCCTCGAGCAGTCGGTCTGTGAACGGATCGCGGCGGAATCGCCGTACGAGGGTGCGTGGATCGGTGAGCGAAATCCCGCAACGGACGTGCTCGAAGTTCGTGCAACCGCGGGTGTCGACCCCGACGATGTGCCGGTCGATGCGGGCCACCCGTCGGCCGTGAGCCTCGAGACGGAATCGGTCGTCGTCGATACCCACGACGGGATGACCCAGGCGGCCTTCCCGTTGGAGTACAACGGGGTCGAGTACGGCACCCTTACCGTCTGTTCCGGCCAGGACCATGAGGTCACTGACCGCGAGGAGGTGATACTCTCGGCACTGGCTCGAGCGGTCGCCAGCGGAATCAATGCGCGCGAGACCAGTCGGATGCTCGCCACCGACGCTGTGGTGGCCGTCGAACTCGATCTCACCGACCCCAGCCTTCTTCCAGTCGCGATAACGGCCGAAACTGACTGCCAGCTCGAGTATCGCCGGTCAGTCCATCGAACCGGTGACGACACGGCTTCCCTGTTCACCGCGACGGGCATCGCTGCTGAAGACCTACAGAGCGTCGCTGCCACCCTCGAAGACGCCGACCTCGAGGTACTCGTCGAACGCGAGGACAGCTGTCTCATCGAAGTCCACAGCGATGACGACTTCGTCCGCTGGCTCTCCGAACGCGGTATACTCGTCCAATCAATCGAAGCCGATTCGGGTCGGTCGCGTGTGACCCTCGAGATTCCACACTCGACGAACGTTCGTGGTGTCGTCGAAGCGGTCCAATCGAAATACGACGGTACCGACGTCATCTCCTTCCGCCAGCACGAACGCGGCGGTGAGACCCGAGAAGAGTTCGCCGCGAGTCTCGAGGGGGACCTGACGGAGCGTCAATTCGCCTCGTTACAGCGAGCGTACCTGGGTGGGTACTTCGAGTGGCCTCGACCGACGACCGGCGAGGAACTCGCCCAGTCGATGGGCGTCTCTCGGCCCACGTTCCACGAACATCTTCGAAGTGCGGAAGCAAAACTGTGTCAGGCGTTTTTCGACGACGATCCTGACTCGAGGTGAGAATACAGTCACCGCATGAACCACTGCTTACCGAATCGTAGTCTCACCTTAGCCTCGAAAATCGGATACGACGGTCACCCGCGTTTAAATAACCCATCGTGGTATGCCGGTTCATGCTCGAAATCCCGCTTCAGATCGGTGGCGGCGGCTTCCTGTACTGGGCGATAATCTTCTTCGTACTGGCGATTATCGCGGCCGCAGTGGGCGCGCGAGGCGTCGCCGGCATCACCATGGAGATCGCCCGTATCTTCGTGTTGATATTCATCATCCTCGCCATCGTGGCCCTGCTCTTGTAGCCCTCGAGACGGGCCGTCATGAGCAGTCAGTGATCGAGAGATCGCGGCCTCCCGAGAGGTGTCACTGGAGTTGAACCCCGACGGTCTGTGAATGCACCTCCGATTACCTTCACGACCAGACACCCGAGGATCTCTCACCACGAAAAATCATCTCGAATCCCTGCCCTCGGTCCACGCCCTCCTTTTCGTAACACCGTATGGCGGCCCACATTCGAGGGGTGGCGAAGTAACCACAGATGGTTACCCTGTCGTGGGAACGACTAACAGGCTGCAGACCCAATATAATGAACAGAGTTTACCATGACAGAAATCGGTGGTTTCCAGGATCACGTGGCACGGGTCGATCTCTCGGACGGATCGGTAGGATACGAGTCGATCGATGACGAAGACGCGCGCAAGTACATCGGCGCGCGCGGACTCGGAGTGAAGTACGTCTTCGATCAGGGGCCGGATGTCGATCCGATGGGTCCGGACAACCTGCTCGCGTTTATGAACGGGCCGTTGACCGGAACGCAAGTGACGATGTCGGGGCGCATCGCCGTCTGTACGAAATCACCGCTGACCGGCACGGTTACCGACAGCCATCACGGTGGCTGGTCCGGGGCACGGCTGAAATGGGCGGGCTTCGACGGCCTCCTGTTCGAGGGGAAAGCCGACGACCCCGTCTACGCCTACATCGAAGACGGCGAAGTCGAACTCCGTGATGCCTCCCATCTCTGGGGGAAGGGCGTCCACGAGACCAGAGACACCCTCGAGGAGGAAGTCGACGGCTCGTACGGGAAGAACCTCTCGATAATGGCCGTCGGTCCGGGCGGCGAAAACGAGGTCAAATACGCCTGTATCGTCAACGAAGACGACCGCGCATCGGGTCGCGGTGGCACCGGGTGTGTAATGGGCTCGAAAAACCTCAAAGCCGTCGTCATCAAGTCGACGACCAGGATGCCACAGCCGGCAGACCCCGAGACGTTCAAAGAGGGGCACCAGCAGGCGATGAAAGCGATCACCGAGTCCGACGTGACCGCACCCAACGAGGGCGGACTCTCGCTCTATGGAACGAACGTGCTGATGAACATCGGCGAGGAGATGGACGGGCTACCGACGAAGAACGGCCGATACACCTCGACCGAAAGTATGCGAGACGCGGAAGGGGCGGACATCGACGCCGAACGCGTCTCCGGCGAGAACGTCCGCGAGAACATCCTCGTCGACGAACCGACCTGTCACTCCTGTCCGGTCGCCTGTAAGAAGGAAGTCGAAGTTACCCGGATGCACAAAGGCGAGGAAATGAACGTCCGGATGGAATCGTACGAGTACGAATCCGCCTATGCCCTCGGTCCAAACTCCGCTCACACCGACCGCGATGCCGTGGCCGTGATGATCGACCGGTGTAACGACATGGGCGTCGACACCATCGAAACTGGGAACATGATGGCGATGGCCATGGAGATGAGCGAACAG
This sequence comes from Natronosalvus hydrolyticus, assembly GCA_025517525.1. Lineage (GTDB taxonomy): Archaea > Halobacteriota > Halobacteria > Halobacteriales > Natrialbaceae > Natronosalvus > Natronosalvus hydrolyticus. The sequence goes on along the minus strand of JAOPJZ010000001.1, from coordinate 197,985 downwards.
GGCAAACTCGAGGACGTCGGTGATCTCGAGTGGGGTGACACGGAGACGATGATCGAGATGATCGAGATGATCGGCCGCCGTGATGGCGAACTCGCAGACCTGCTCGCGGAAGGGCCACGTCGGGTCGCCGAGCAAAAAGACGCTCACGACAACTCGCTGGCGGTCAAAGGGCAGACGATTCCGGCCTACGACCCACGCTGTATGAAAGGCATGGGAATCGGCTACGCGACCTCGAACCGCGGTGCCTGTCACCTGCGTGCGTACACGCCGGCCGCCGAAATCCTCGGCATCCCCGAGAAAGTCGATCCCTACGAGTACGAGGGCAAGGGTGAACTCGCCGCAGCCTTCCAGGATCTGCACGCCATCAGCGACTCCTTCGATATCTGCAAGTTCAATGCCTTCGCCGAAGGCATCGAGGAGTACGTCCTGCAGTACAACGGCATGACCGGCCTCGACACCACTGAAGACGACCTGCTCGAGGCAGGCGAACGCATCTACACGCTGGAACGCTACTACAACAACCTCAACGGTTTCGACGGCGCAGACGACTCGCTCCCGGCACGCTTCCTCGAGGGCGAGGACGGGATCCCCGGCCAGGGAGCCAGCGAAGGCGAGTTCTGCGAACTCGAGGAGATGAAAACCGAGTACTACGACCACCGTGGCTGGATCAACGGCGTCGTCCCCGACGAGAAACTCGAGGCGCTCGAGATCGATCTCGGCCCCGGAACGGGCGTGTCCTCCGGCGATTCGCCCGCACCGGCTGACGACTGAGCGAGACACCAATACGATCGTCCGCTCGAACGGAACCATCTTTTGAAAGCGACACCACGCGTCCGAGAGCGCACACCTACCCCAGTGGCACACGTATTTTCCCGTGCGTACGAAACGTATCTGCAAACGATGAAGCCTGAAAAACCCGAGTCAAAAGACACCATAGACGACCGTATTAGCCACGGAGAAATGATCGTCAACGACGTTCGCCTGCACTACGTCTCCGCTGGACCGTCAAACGGCGACCTCGTCGTTTGCTTGCACGGGTTCCCCGAGTTCTGGTACGCCTGGCGACACCAGATTCCCGCGCTCGCCGACGCTGGCTATCGCGTTATCGCCCCGGATATGCGTGGGTATAACCGGTCGGAAAAGCCCCACGGCCTCGAGGCATATCGACTCGAGGAGTTGACCGAAGACGTTAGTGAACTCATCACCGAACTCGGATACGAACAGGGATACCTCGTCGCCCACGATTGGGGCGGACTGGTTGCCTGGGCAACAGCGTACTCGAAACCGGAGGTCGTTCGGGCGTTGACCGTCCTCAACGCCCCACACCCGGTCAAATACGTTCGGGAACTCTCGCTCGAGCAGTGTCTCCGATCCTGGTACGTGCTCTGGTTTCAGGTACCCTGGATACCGAATCGGTTCCTGACGATGAAAAACAGCGCCGCGCTCGAATCGGTGTTTTCCGACAGCGCGGCCGACCCGGCGGCGTTCACCGATCGTGATATCGAACGCTACCGGCGTGCCTTTTCTCGACCCGGCGTCGCGAAATCGGCTCTCGCGTACTATCGGGCACTCTTCCGCGGCTGGTTCCCCCAGCGGGCAGTGGGTCGACTTCCACTCGTTGGTGACCGACTTGCCCCACCAGTCCCGCGAGTAACCACCCCGACCCAGGTTCTCTGGGGTGAACAGGATACGGCGCTCGCAGTCGAACAAACCGTCGGCCTCGAGCGATACGTCGACGATCTCACCGTTCGTCGATTTCCCGACGCGAGCCACTGGCTCCACATCGAACGACCCGACGCAGTCACCGAGAGTATACTCGAGTTTTTTTCTGATCAGCACGATGGGCGCTACTGACAGATCGGGAGTTCGAACGCCAGCCTGTATCGAGAAAAGTGTTTATTCGTGGGCGAGTGAAATCTGTTATGAGCCACCACAAACCAGACCAGGAGACTGAGCACGCACCGGGATACGGTGCGCCCTCTGGCTGGAGTCCCAAACAGGCCCGACGAATCGAGCGAACGCCGGAAACGACTGCGCCGATCGTCTATCCAGCCGACGAAGACGATGCGTCAGGCCTCCACATCTGGGACACCTGGTTTTTGCGCACTCGAGACGGCTCCATTGCGACCATCGACGGCTGGCGCGTAATCTTCTCACTCACCGCACCGGCAGATTTGCTACCAGGCAAGCGCCACGACGTCGCCACGATTCGCTATTTCTACTCGCGTGACGGCCAAGAGTGGCACTGTGGCGGAACGGTCTTCGAGGAAGGCAAGGCGTTCGGCTCGAGACAGTGGGCGGGGTCCGCCCTGTACGACGCCGACGGAACCGTCTACTGCTTTTACACTGCCGCGGGCTCCCGTGAGGGACCGTTGAGCTACCACCAGCGCCTCGCCGTGGGCGCGGGCGGCTCGGTCGAAACCGACGAAACCGGCCTCGAGATCCTCGGTCCCTTCGACCACCAGATCATGCTCGAGGCCGACGGCGACCGATACGAAACCGAAGCCCAGTCCCGGGGAATGATCTACACCTTCCGCGATCCGTGGTTCTTCGAAGACCCCAAAACGGGTGCAACGCACTTACTGTTCGAAGCGAATACACCGGTCCCCGAAGACGCCGACTGCTGTAACGGCGACCCTACACGCCAGGAGTTCAACGGCTCGATTGGCCTCGCAACGTCGCCAACCGGGGACCCGACGCGATGGCAGTTCGAAGGCCCGCTCATCGATGCCGTCTGTGTCAACCAGGAACTCGAGCGACCGCACCTCATCGTCCGCGATGGGCGTTACTACCTGTTCATCTCGAGTCACCGCCACACCTTCGAACCGGGGCTCGAGGGGTTCGACGCCCTCTATGGGTTCGTCGGGAAGTCGCTTCGAGGACCGTACCGACCCCTCAACGACTCCGGGCTCGTCCTGACGAACCCGACTGCTGCACCGTACCAGACGTACTCCTGGCTCGCCTATCCACACCGCGAGGAGATACTTGTCTCGAGTTTCCTCAACTACTACAACCTCGAGGGACTCGGGATCGACGACGTCGGCAACCTTCCACCCGAAGCGCAGTTCGAACGGTTCGGCGGAACGCTCGCACCCACTGTCAGACTCACGCTCGATGGCGACCGAACAGAGGTTCGAGGGACGCTCGGGCATGGACACCTGCCAACGCCCGATGAAGACTTGCCGCCAACGCTGCGCGAGCGACTCCGCGAGTCCGACGTTACTGGAGGGGAGTCGTATGCAGGGACCGAGAACTAACGGCAGCAAGTGAACAGGCGCACAAATCAAAAGAAACGAATCGTACCGTCGACGCCGACGCGTGGCTATCGATCTCGGAACGCGGTTGCTTCGACCGTGGCCGTCCACGCACGAACCGGTTTGGTCACCATGCGACTCCAGGCAGCGAAGAGCGCGTGAGAACCAACTGCACCGCTGGACGGCGCGTCTCGAGTTCCCATCGCGCCGTGATCGGACGGTTCGTCGTCTCCCTCAGGGCGGCTGACTCTCGGTCGTTCGGTGATCGTCGTCGAACACTTCGGACAGACGTACGCGACTGCCGAACCACGCTCCTCTAGCGCCCAGTCACCGTCGACTGAACTCTGGTGGTCACATTCCCAGCAAAACAACGTACATTTCGGCGGCGGTTCCATTGGGAGACCCGCAGTAGACGTATCTGAAGTCATCAGAAGATGGTAACGACCCGAGACACTTAACACGTACGCCAATGACTTCCGTTTCAAACAGTTGTTCGGTCTGTGGGTAGACATTCATGAATATAGTCTGCTATAGATTTACAATACGTTCATGAAAAATCCGAATTGTGAGACGTTACCGCGAGAGAGAAGGACACGCTATCGACGATCCCCAGGGAGGAACTGCCTGTTCACCGTCCCCCCAGTCACGACGCTCGAGATTCCACCCCCAAATATCGTGGTTACGATAATCGGTCAACGGATGCCACTCGAGCAGTCCTTATCCAGTACGATGGACCGTTCAGTACGCCGGCAAACGTCGATCGATGCGTGAAACCGGACGCCCCTAATCGGTTTCACGCTTCCGTTCAGGTTTGGGAAGTCACTAGTACACCGCGATGTCGTCGAATTTACCCTCGTAAAAGATGTGATCGGGATGGGTTGGTTCCGTTCCAGAAAGCAACAATCGGTCGACTTTCTCCCAGGTATTCTCGTAGACGAGGTGACCGATCTCGCTCGCCGTCGTCATCCACCGTTTGCGGCCGTTGTCGTAGACGACACGCCGTCTTTCGTTCGTCTGTAACGCCTCAACGAGGTCGGCTTCGGTCTCGATCGAACACCCGAATTCGACGTGAGAAACCCCCACAGAGCGAGGCAAATGCGCATACGAAGAGGTAAATGGAGCCAATTCGAACTGCGAAGCCAGCTTCCTGGCTCGACGGTTGTGTTTCGGTAAATGCTTTGGATTAAAAATCTCTATTGCGTCGATAACATCCCGATACTCACGAATATCGCTCTCAGTCAGCGACACCGTCAAAAATTCCGGATGGGGAGCCAATACCACCGCATCCTGGCGGTCAAACGCCGCCATCGCTCCCTCGAGCGTGATGAAATCAGGCACCGGTTCCTCGAGTCCGATCGCCAGGACGTGTTTGCGGTCCTGCCACGATCCGGTGAACACCTCTCGAGCAGGGATCACCTGGACAGCGTCGGTGCTGTAGGCGGCCGCCCGCTCGCGTATTTCGGGCAGGCGCTTGAAATGGGGGGCATACACCAGCACGTCGATCCCAGCACGCCGGGCGTATTCGACGACGCGATCGTTCAACACCTTGATGTGGCAATCGACTCGAGTGGACTCTCCGGCGCTCACACCTGTCCGTATCACCAGCGAGCAGTTAGGAATTCTGATTTGTCCATCCCCCCGGACTGTCGAAATCGAATCGTGAGTGCAACGAAAGACCCTTTAGACCCCCTTGAGAAAAGCCACTGAATGGCCTGGGAATGTGGAATCGACGGCTGTGATGCCGTCTTCGACGACGTCGAATCAGCCATCGCCCACCAGGTGAGTGCCCACGAGCGCCTCGAATGTGCCGTCTGTGGAACCATCGTCCCCGACGGCTACCTCGGTATCCGCCACGTCTTCACCGAACACAGCCGTGCCGAATACGTCCGCGCCTACGGAGCCGACTCCGAGGACGTTCGCCAGCGTGAGAAACTCCTCGAGGAGATAGACGAAACCGTCGACGAAAAGCGACTGGCCGAGTTTTTGAACGGCTAAATTTTCACGCGTCGGGTTCGTTCGCTACGCTCACTCACCGCTCCTTGCAAAATTTAGTACAAAATGCTCGGCGCTCGTCTGCGACTCGCGCCGAGTGCAATACATCGAAAAACGCCACAAGATGGGACACGATACCGTCTCAATACAGCACTCGAGTCTTTACCGCTCGTCCGAATCCAGCACCCGAATCTGGTCGCCCCGAACCGTCACCGGAATTGGAACCGTAGCTTCGTACAGTTCGACCGTCACCTGATCTTTCCCTTCGTCGATTCGCTGCACCTGTGCTTTCTCCCCTTTGAACGGGCCTGCGATGAGTTCGACGATATCTCCTTCTGCAATCCCTTCGACGTCCGGTTTGGGCGAGAGGAAATGCTCCACTTCGGAGATGTCCGATTCGCCTGGAATGACAGACCGTGCGTGGGGGATCTCCTCGAGGATACGTTCGATGATGTTCGCATCGTCCGCTTCGACCATCACGTAGGAAGTCAGCGAATCGGGGGCTAACGCTGCGTGTACGGTCGGGTCCTCCCGAGTGATGATCATGTCAGCGACCGTCTGCTCCTGGCTCGCAGTCGTTTTGACGGCATAAATCGGCATCAGATCCCACCGCCGGTGAGCAACAACATAATCACACCGATGAGGAATCCGAGAAAGCCAACGAGCAAGATCCCTGCACCGGCTATTTTCGATACTTGCAGGAACTCCTCGCGCGTGGGCGTCGTCGCCATCTTCAGCACCCGCACGTACGAGGTGAGATCGTAGGGAACGTCCATATCTGTGTGTTTACACCGCGGGAACTTTTATCTGTCTTTCTCTTCGAGATTCCCGAACGAACAGCCGAGATCGAAGACGAACTCGGCCGGATACGTCGTGACCTCGACGCGGATAGCTCCGTCGGCTCACAGAGCGCACCTCGACGAGATGAAGATGCTGAGACCGACACGGAGCAGGATGACGAAACTGACGGCGACGCATCCTGATACTGTCAGTTGTAACTATAGTAGTCATTGAAAGTCATTGCATACCCTATCCCAAGGGTGCCTCGGGATAGGGGTGTCAATCGTTTCAATTGTGAGAGGGGGAGTCGCGCTGTGCCAAGCGTGAGAGAATCTTGAACGCTCCACAGTCGACAGTATGAACGTTCGAGCGCCGCGGCAACGCCCCGATGGGTCTCGTCCAGTAAAACTACAGGTGTTCTGCCTCCTTGAGTTGGATGCGGTCGTCGGTGATGTGTTGTATCTGGTTGGCTTCCACCGGAACGTCGTCTTCGTCGACGTCGCCCCACTCGAGCGTGGCTTTGATCCGTTCGGTGATGCCCGGGTGCGCGTCGACGTATATCCTGTTGCCGCTGTCATCGACGCCGGTAACCATCCCGAGTTCTTCGTCTGCAGCGTCGACAACCGTTTTTCCGATTTCGTCGTCCGACAGCGTTACGTGCCCAGCCCCTTCGGCGGGTTCAGCTTCGATCGGCTCTCCGACGTCTTCGGCGGCTCCCGAAACGCCCGCTTCGGTCGTATCGCCCGACATCGTTCCAGCGTCTTCGGTGACGACTTCCTCGCTGTGGACCGTCTCCATCGTCAATAGTTCACCCCCCGTCACGTCGGCGTGCAGGCGTTTGCGGTCGACCACTTCGTCTTCGACGACGTGTTCGCGCGTGAAGTGGGTGTGAATGCGGTCATCGTCGCTGAACTCCGTCTCGATATCACACTGTACCAGCACGTTCTCCGGCGACATGTTGATGTCCAGGAGATCGCTTTCGGCGATCGTGCGCTGGAGTCCCTCGATGTCGATGTCGCGATCCTCGACGGTATCGGTCTCGACGACGTCGGTATCCGCGACGCGACTCTCGACGGTGAACCGTTCGGTGAACTCGCGCGTGACTGCCCACGTCTCCTCGACATCCAATTCGGCAGAGTAGGGGACCGCTGCAGTGGATTCGATAGCACCCATCTCGGCCTCCATCGGCTCCGACTCCGTACGCGCGATCGAATCGAGGTATCGATCCTGGTCGAACCAGTCCCGGTTATCCGCGGTGCCCTCCTCATGGAGCGTACAGTTCGTACACTCGCGCATCGTGAGTTCGACGTCGATCACGCTCTCGTCGATCACCTCGGTACCGACGAGTTCGCTCTCGATAGTCGCCTCCTCGACCACGACACTCTCGACGACTGTCGTCTCGGTCACTTCCGTCGTTACCGTCTCTCCCTCGAGGAGCCGATCTTTCAGGTCCTCTCGGTCGACGCTACTTCGCGTGAGCGCGTCTTCGCGATGCGTTATTTCGAAAGGCTCGGACGTCTCCGCGCCGTGGTAGATTACGACGTGATCGTCATCGTCGAGTCGAGCAAAGAAATCGTCCCAGTCCACCGTCTCGTGATCGTCGGTCACTTCGGATTCCGAAACGATGCGGTAGCGGTCTGACTCTTCACGGTGTTGGACCGGCATCGCGGCGTGTTCGTCCGCCCAGTGGCGAATCGTTTCTCTGTCTGTCGATAATCGGCTGCCTTCGGATTCTTCAGGGTGGTCGTCCATGACGTTTATACCGTCCACCCCGGGACGTAAAGAGGAACAAATCGTTTCAACCTCAGGAAGAGATTAGCGTGAAAGACGATACGGTACTGCGTGGCTTCGAACGCGTAATCAGTCTGTTACCGGGAGAAACAGTCGATTAGAATCAGTTTGACGCGGGGCCACACGGTTCCGTATTGTCCTGGTCAACTTGGTCTTCTTCAAAGAGAGTCAGTACTCTGCAACCCCGCACGTCGTACGATGAGTGTGATAGGGATCGTCGTAGAAACGCATAGATTTCTGTCCGGGGATCAAATCACTGGGTCGGCTCCCGTGAGTCGGAACAGGAGAAAGGCTACAATAACCCAATGAGTTGACTTTTCAGTCAAACAACTCCTCGCCCTCGACCATGTGGGCTTCGACGGCGTCCATGTCTAGGGTGACACCAAGTCCGGGTTCTTCGGGAATTTCGATGTAACCTTCCTCGATCACATCGCCTTCGACCAGGTCCTCCCACCAGCCGAGTTCGTAGCTGTGGTACTCGACGGCCAGTGAGTTCGGAATCGCCGCCCCGACGTGTGCGGAGGCGACGGTGGCAACCGGCGACGCCACGTTGTGCATGGCGACGGGAATGTAGTGCTGATTGGCAACGTCGGCAATCTTTCGGGTCTCTCGCATACCACCGACTTTCGGCATGTCCGGTGCGATAATGTCGACGGCCTGGTTTTCGATGAGTCGACGGAGTTCGCTCACGCGATAGCGATTCTCGCCGACCGCAATCGGCGTCGTCGTCGACTGGGTGACGGCAGCCTGCACATCGAGGTTCTCCGGCGGGACAGGGTCCTCGAGCCACCAGACGTCGTAGGGCTCGAGCGCGTTGGCGAGTCGTTTCGCCGAGCCACCGGAGAACGTCCAGTGACAGTCGAAAGAAACGTCTGCACGGTCTTTGACACGTTCGGTGACCTGTTCGACGATTTCGGCTTTGTGTCGAATTTCGCCGGGCCGGAGATGGCGGTTTGCCCGGTCTTTTTCCAGTCCGCTCGGCACGTCGAGGTCGAACTTCAGGGCATCGTATCCGAGCTCCTCGACTACGCGCTCGGCCTCATCAGCACACGCCTCAGGGTCGGCTTCCTCTTCAGTGTGACAGTCACAGTAGACGCGCATCTGGTCGCGGTACTTCCCACCCAGTAGCTGGTAGGCTGGTACCTCGAGAATCTTGCCCGCCAGGTCGTGTAAGGCGATTTCGATACCCGAAATTGCCGTAACGGTGACCCCTTCAATCGAGCCCTCGCCGGACATTTTCTGGATGAGATGCTCGTACAATCGGTCGATGTCGAGCGGGTTCTCGCCCTGTATAAACGGCTTCATCCGCTCGATCAGTTCGGGAACACCTGCACCCCAGTAGGCCTCACCCGTGCCGACGATACCGGCGTCGGTGTAGATGCGCACGAGCGTCCACGGGAAGTTCCCGTCGACCATCGTCGTCTGGATGTCCGTAATCTCCACGTCTCGGCCGCCCCCGCGTTTGGCGGTTACGCCCATCGTTTCGGCCGAGAGGTCCCGCATCGTGTACTCGGCATTAGGGTCGTGTAGCTGAGAGTAATCGATACCCATACGAGCACCATTGACTCGCATAGTAGTAAAACCTTATACATCGCCTGGTCGTCCGTCTGTCACAGGCAAACGAACAGTCACCCGTCGGTTAGCAACGCCTCGAGGCCGTCGACGATGGTCGTTTTGCTGTCGTCAAAGCCCCCGCCCTGGGCGAACGCAGCTGACCCGCCACCACCGCCACCGTGAATCGTCGTCAACGTATCGATAAGCTCGCTCGCATCTCGCTGTCCGTCGCTACGGACGACGGCGAACGTATACTCGGTTTCGCCGACGACAGCGAAACCATCCGCGCCGGTTACCGATGCACGACGAACGGCGTCACCAAGCCCCTCGGGTTCGATATCATCGATAGTGGTGACGATCCACGATTCGTCGCCGTACCTGTCCGGGGATTCCGCCCGGAGAGCCGTCTCAACCACTGTCGACTCGAGTTCGCTGTTCCGGGCCTCGAGTTCGTCCTGTTTCGCCAGCGCGCTCGTCAGTTTGTCCGGAACCGAATCGACGCTCGCTCCGAGCGCCGTTTTCGCGGCGAAACTAGCCCGCTTTTCGGCCGCTCGTCGCTCGATTGCCCGTGGACCGACGGCGAACTCGACGCGCGTCAACCCGTCACCCGGATTCGATCGGTCCAGAATCGTGACGGGCCCGATTTCGCGCGTATTTCGGACGTGGGTTCCACCACATGCGGCGACATCCCAGGGGTCACTCGAGCCGTTGGTCGTCGCCCCGTTGTCGTTCTCGGAACCGACCGTGACGATGCGAACCTGTCCCTTGTTGAACGCGCCCTCCTCGGTCGCCTCGTTGAACGCGATAAACTCGCGTTCGCGGGCCTCGCTTACCGGGATTGATTCCCAGGAAACCGGGCGTGACTCCCAGACGGCTCTGTTGAGCAGTTCGTCGAGTTCGACCAGGACATCGTCGTCGATGTTGGTCGTCGTTTCGAAATCGACGCGGACTTTTTCCGTGCCGATATCGAATCCGCCGTAGCCGAGGTCCTCAAGGAGTCGTCGTCCAGCACCGTAGAGGACGTGGCTGGCCGTGTGTGCACGCATACAGTACATCCGAAAGGACCAGTCGATCGAACACATGACGCGGTGGCCGGCCCGAAACGGCGGTGTTTCCGCGAGGATGTGGACGTGTTCGCCATCGATCTGCTGGACGTCTTCGACAGCGACGTCGCCAATTTTCCCACGGTCAGCCGGTTGGCCGCCGCTTTCAGCGTAGAAATACGTCGTCTCGAGCCAGACGTTGTTGCCGTCGACGGCGGTCACTTCAGTCTCGAACCGTGTCGCATAGGGCTCTGCTGCCGCCCGTTGCCCGCTCATTACCTCCCCATCCGTTCTCAGGTGATAAAAGTCTGCCCGCCGACCGTCGGGAGAAAGGGGCTAAACGAGAGCAACATTTTGCGAGACGGGAGCGAGATTTCGGGTATTTTGTCCGAAACTATTCGGCGAGTTCGATATCCAGGAACTCCTCGAGCGCCGTAATCAGGCCGCCACCAACCCCTGCTTGCGTCGCTCGACCTTGCTCGATAGCGAGCAGATCGGATTCCTTGCAGCCGAGTTCCTCGGCGAGTTCTTCGCGTTTATACCCGGCGTCCTGTCGAGCGGACTCGAGGCGTTGACCGTAGGAGCTGACAAGATACGGGAGCGGATCGTCGTCGTAGTTCGTTCCGTCTTTCTCCCAGTGTTCGGAGTCACCGTCCCAGATCGGGTTGGCTTTGGCGACGTTCTGGGCTGCTTTCTTCTTGCGGCTGGTTCGTGACTCCTGGCCGCTCGAGCCACCACCTGACTGGCCGCGTCGACCCGACTCGTCGCTGTGGGGAGCACAGTTGGGACAGACCTGCAACTGTGCGCCGGCAACGGTCGCCTGACGGAGCGAATCGCTTTCCGCACCACAGAGTTCACAGGACGTCCCGCCACCGCCAGCGGACGAACCGGTGGAGTATTTTGCCATACAAGACGTTGGCCGTTCGGCCTTTTCAACTATGCGGTCGTCAGGAGAGCGAAGCGACTCGAGTGCAAAACCATGACTCGAGGACAGTCGCCTTGACCGAATAGTGCCTTCAACTGGAACGAGATACACGCCTGGCGCGCCAATATCCTGACGCGAGCCATCGGTACGTGAAAAGGGATTCAAGGAATCTGTACCGTGTGACCTCGCCGCAGAGACGGTGAGAAAAGAAAGGGCTTTTATATGGCCGCTGGATATCGATGAGTGCGGAGAAAAAGACCACGCGAGCGTGGGTAGCCAAGCCAGGCCAACGGCGCAGCGTTGAGGGCGCTGTCCCGTAGGGGTCCGCCGGTTCAAATCCGGTCCCACGCATCGCAAGCGCGGACAAAGTCCGCGCTACGTGAGACGGCTTCGCCGTCGAACGACACGATGCAGGTGATTTCCCTTCGCGGACATCACCCACGCATAATTCTACGGACGAACTACCGAATCCAGCAACGGCATTTTAGTAGCCGGTGAAAGTTATTGCACACCGTATCGAAAGACAGTGTCGCGATAGGTGTGAAATCCTTTCACTGGCTATTATACCTCTTGGGGTCCGCCGGTGAGCAGTCGCTCGCGACTGCGAACGTCGTCGTGAGCGAAGCGAAACGGCGGAAGTTCAAATCCGGTCCCACGCATCGCAAGCGCGGACAAAGTCCGCCAACCGTTCGATGGCAACGCCGTCGAGCGAGTCGATGCAGGTGATTTCCCTTCGCGGACATCACCCACGCATAATTCTACAGAAGCTAACTCGAGAGTGACTACCTTGGTTCACTCTCTTAGGTACCTATTTTTGACTGGATTCGAAACTCGAGGCCATGACAATGGACGATGCAGGACGATCACCCGTTGATGGAGGGCCCGAAAACCCGGACATCGACGACCTCCTGACCAAACTCGAGGCTCTCAAAGAGACGGTCGACGACCCCAAAGAGGTCCAGAAGGTCGAACAGACCATTTCACTCGTCGAACGAATGCCCGGCAGTGGGGCGTTCACCAAACGGATTACGAAGTACACCTCTCGAGACATCGCACAATCGTTCGTCGGCGCGGTCGTTTTTTCCCTTCCGCTGCTCGTCGAAGACGGGGTCTTCGAGATTGCGGAGTGGTTCCTCGAGATCACCGTGGGAGGGATTCCAGTGTTCCTGGTTGCAAACGTGTTGTTCATCCTGGGGTTGACTGCTGGACTGCTGTACTATGCCGATTTCAGAGACGTACAGATGAAACATCCGTTCTTTGGCGTGATTCCACGGCGGTACGTCGGCGTAATCCTCGTTTCCTTTCTGACGGCGTTCGGCACGATGGTTCTCTGGGGTCGATTACACGAAGCCGACCCGACTGCGCTCGAACAACTGAGCCGGGTAACCGTTATCTGGGCTGCTGCTGCCCTGGGGGCCGTTATCGGTGACATCTTGCCTGGAGAGTCAACCGGCACAGATCTGAGCGAACGCAGTAAATAGTGACCGTTGACACGCGTTCCACCCCCAGACACAAGACGACCTCCGGATAGGGACGTGAATCGTTTCGATCGCTACGAATAGACGACAGGGAGATACGGTTATCCCGCTGTGAGCGCTGTCAGGAGCGACCAATACGTCCTTAACCGCCCACTCCTGATAGTCAGGTATGACCGTGGTCGCTCGGGAGCGTGTTCCGCTGCTCACTGCACTGTTGTCGGTCGTCTCGCTCGCGCTGGTGTTCGGTGCTGCCGGTGGCGTGATTCCACAATCGGCAGTCCCAACCGTGCCCGAGTGGGTGCTCGAGGCGATTCCGACGATTAACGTCCTCATCTCGATTACTGCCATCGGAACGATTCTCACAGGGATTCGTGCGATTCGACGCGGTGCCGTCGACCGACACCGGATGCTAATGGTCACGTCGTTTCTCCTGTTCGCCGGGTTTCTGCTCCTGTATCTGTATCGACTGATCGCGCTGGGTGGCTCCCAGCCGTTCCCCGGGCCGGAAACGATCGAGCGATTCGTTTACCTCCCGGTGCTGGCGATACACATTCTGCTCGCGATCGTCTGTATTCCGCTGCTGTATTACGTCCTGTTGCTCGCAATGAGCCATTCAGTCGGTGAGTTGTACAAGACTCGGCATGCACAAATCGGTCGTATCGCAGCGACACTGTGGCTTATCTCGTTCTCGCTCGGAATCGTCGTTTACGTGCTGTTACACATCGTGTACTGAACGGGTTTTCAGTAGCACTTACTTTGAAAAGCATAGTACGTCTCGAGCGCCAGATCCCCTATACTTCGATTATACAATCAATTTAGTGCATATACAATAGTGGTTGCGTGACTCAGGGGTCGTAGCGGCCGCTTGAGTGTACGAAGAACACATTTTGCTAAAGACCACCGTTTCCCTCAGTACCCTCCCAAGCCACTCAATCGTCAGCCTGAATCGTTTGCCCGCCGATGGCTGGCCGCGTGACTTCTCGGTCAGTTGGCTCGCCCTCGATATCGTAGGGGTACTCGCCGGTGACACAGCCCATACAGAGGTCCGATCGGAGGGCTCCGAGCGCCTCCGCAACCGATTCGGGCGAGAGATACGCGAGGCTGTCTGCGCCGATAACATCCTCGATCTCGGGAATCGTTTTGTCCGAGGCGATGAGCTCCTCTCGAGTGGCCATGTCGATACCCATGTAACAGGGAGCAACGATGGGTGGGGCACCGATTCGCAGATGGACTTCCGCTGCGCCACAGTCTTTGAGCAGGCTAACGAGCTGTGTCGAGGTCGTCCCCCGGACGATGGAGTCGTCGATCAAGGTGACCGTTTTGCCTTCGACCGTCGAGGTTATCGGATTGAGTTTGAGCCGAACAGCCCGTTCGCGTTCGTCCTGTGTCGGCATAATGAACGTCCGGCCGACGTACCGGTTTTTCATCAGGCCTTCGGCAAACTCGACGCCAGTGTCGTCTTCTGCGCGTGGTTCACCAGTTGCGGTCGTTTCGTCAGCAGCGTCGGCGTAGCCCGAAGCGAACGCGCGTCCGGAGTCGGGCACCGGCATCACGACATCCGTCTCGACGCCGTTTTCTTCCCAGAGCTTGCGCCCGAGGTTTCGACGGGCTTCGTAGACGAGTTTACCGTCGATTCGAGAGTCCGGGCGAGCGAAGTAGACGTGTTCGAAGAAACAGTGAGCCGTGCTCTCGCCCTCGACGAGTTGATAGGAATCGAAACCCGAACCGTCCTCGCTCAGCACCACCAGTTCGCCCGGGCGGACGTCCCGAACGAGTTCACCGTCCAGCGTGTCGATAGCCGCAGATTCGGAGGCGATGATGTATCCGTTATCGAGTTCCCCGATACAGAGCGGTCGATTCCCCTGCGGGTCACGAACACCCATAACGGTCTCGTCGTGCATGATCGTCAGTGAGTACGAGCCATGGATTCGCTTCATCGTCCGTTTGACCGCCCGAATAAGGTCCTCGTTGAGCAAATTTCGGGCGAGGTCGTGGGCGATGACTTCCGTGTCCCCATCGGAGGTAAAGGCGTGGCCGAGACCGGCGAGTTCGTCCCGAATCTCTTCGGCGTTGACGAGATTGCCGTTGTGGCTCAGACCGAGTGATCCGGATTTGAACGAGACCGAAAACGGCTGGGCACAACAGGAGTCGACGCTGCCAGCAGTCGGATAGCGGACGTGACCGATTCCCGTCGAGCCGTTGAGCGACTCGAGGTCGTCTTCATCGAACACGTCGCCGACGAGCCCCATTTCGACGTGACTGTGTTGTTGGAACCCGTCGTGGGTCACGATGCCCGCAGACTCCTGGCCGCGATGCTGGAGTGCATAGAGACCATAGTACAGCGGTCGAGCGGCGTTTCGGTCCTCGAAAGCGATACCGACGACCCCGCATTTTTCCGTCATCCCTGTTCGCCGGGGTGTCTGGCCCCGCCCATCAGTCATGGTGGTCAGTGGGGTTTCAGCCGATAAAAATCCCCCGTGTTTGTGCTCGGATCCACCACATCATACGTATTATGTATACACTTTCTTGAATATCCACGAACTTGATACTGGTTTAGCGGCTACCCGACGACCCCTCGTTTATTCCCGCAAGTCGTGGTCACCCACCCCCTCGAGACAACAGCGTACAGCCCCTCGAGGTGCGGTCAATACGCCCTCCAGTCACAGATAGCCCCTCTCACAAATGTACTGCTATAGCCACAGGCGAGAAGTGCGGCTATCGGGAGGAAATTTCAGGCGGCGACAGAATAAAAGACAGTCAGTTGTCGCCGGTCTTTCCTTGCCACGCGTACGAGCGGCGTTTGGCGGATTTGCCAAAGCCACAGGAGGCACAGACGCCTTTCTGTTTGTGGTAGGATTTTTCACCGCAGCGTCGGCATTTGACGTGCGTCGTCTTGTTCTTCTTTCCTTGGCTTGGGGTTCCTGCGCCAGTCATGGAGTAATCGAAACGACGTTATCGCCGCGTATAATGGTTGTGTCTTCGATTGACGCGTCCGCTGCAGTGTCCTCGGGCGACGAAACCGCGGCATCCTCGAGGACGAGATTCATGTGCTGGTCATATCCCGCGAGGTCACCGACGTACTCCTCGCCGCTTTTGAGTCGTACTCGAACTCGGTCGCCAAGTGACGCCTCGAGGACGTCAAGCGGTCGTCCACTCATACTCGTGATGGCAGTTGTCATGTACTTAACCGTACCGGTCGAGCGGTTGCCGTCTCCTGAAATCGATGACAGTCACCACGAGTGATGTGATCCTCGAGAAACCGATAGCAAGCCCGTCACGGACGCGGAAATGGACAGTCGGTCCACATTTGGCCTTTTTCCGGCCGACTCTCGTACAAACGGAGGAATGCAGTTTTGATGCTGGACGTCTATACTGTGGACTGCCGGCGTGCCTCTGACACTCGACGGCCGTGAACGGGCTCCCGTTCACGTTTTCGAAACGTTACCGCAGGGCCTCGAGATCCGTGTGATCGGCGAGCAGCGTCGCCATCGTCTCGATGGTTTGTGCATCGCGCGTCCGACCGCTGCGGACGATTTCTTCGGCGCGTTCGACCGTCCGCAGGGTATCGGTCTGGGCGAGGACGACCGGGACGCCCTTCTTCGCTGCCTGGCCGAGTATGGCTCCGGATGGTCGGTGACCACCCGTGAGGATGAGACACTTGACGCCCGGTGCCTCGAGTGCGGCGGCATGGATATCCGCCCGGTCGCCACCCGTGATGACGGCCGCGTTTTTCGTCCGCCGGAAGTGTCGCAGGGCGCTGTCGGCACCCATTGCACCGACGGAAAACCGCTCGACGTAGTTCTCGAGGCCTTCCTCGACGAGTACCTGGCCACCGAGTTCGTCTGCGAGATCATCGACGGTGACGCCAGCCAGCGTCTGCTCGCGCGGCAAGACCCCATGAACTGGCACGCCACGCCCTTCGAGGAACGGCGCGATTTCGGTCTCGAGGCGGTCGCGTTCGGCATCGGAGACGGCGTTGAAGATGACGCCACCGAAACGGTCGCCGAAGTCTTTCGCTGCTGCAAGAACGTCGTCGACGTCGCCAACGGTCGTGTAGGGCGCGACAAGCAACACCTCGGCATCGAGCAGTTCGGCCACGTCGGGGTCGGTGAGGTTGACGATGCCGCCCTGCTCGAGGCGACCGCCACCCTCGAGGAACATGTGGTCTGTGTCTTTGGCCAGATTCTCAAACGCCTCGCGAACACGTTCGCCGATTGCCTCGGGGTCCTCGCGGCCGCGAATCGCCTGGTCGATGAACGTGGGCGAGTAGACCACCGGTTCGAGGTCGTGCATCTCGGCGTCGAGATCGAGCAGTTCGCGTGCGAGCATCGGGTCCTCGTCGAGGGTTTTGCCGACGTTGCTCTGGAGTCGCGTCCCCTTCGGCTTCATGTAGCCGACGGTCGCGCCGGCTTCACTCGCATGCTTGGCAAGGGCGAGCGTGATCGCCGTTTTGCCCATACTCTCCTCGAGCGAGGCGACGAGAGTCGTTCGTGGCCCATCGTCGGTCGTCGCTGGCTGTTCGTCTGCACTGTCTGGGTCGGTTGCGGTGTCGTCTGTCATAGTTTCTCCGTATCAACGGTCAGTCGAAGGTCGATCGCCTGTACACCCTCGGGTCCGACGACGAGCGGGTTGACGTCGAGTTCGAGAATCGACGGGAAGTCGGTCACCAGCTGTGACAGTCGCTGGATCGACTCCACGACGGATTCGATGTCTGCCGGCTCGCGGCCCCGTGCGCCACGCAACAGTGGCGCGGCTTTGATGTCCTCGACCATCGCCTGCGCCTCGTCCTCGCCGATCGGTGCCACGCGAACGGACGTGTCCTCGAGGATTTCGACGAAAATCCCGCCGAGTCCGAACAACAGGAGTGGACCGAACTGCGGATCGCGATTGACGCCGATTATCGTCTCGGTCGATCCCTCGAGGTCGAGCATCTCCTGGACCTGCACGCCGACGATTGACGCGTCAGGCTGGTAGTTCCGGGCGTTCGAGACCACGTCCTCGTAGGCGTCGTAAACGTCCTCGTCGCTCACGCCGACGCGGACGCCGCCGATGTCGGATTTGTGTGAGATGTCGGGACTCACGATTTTGAGGACGACGTCGCCGTCGATGTCGGCAGCGACGTCCTGAGCCGCTTCGGGGTCACTCACGATTTCGCCGCGTGGCGTCGGAATTCCGTACGCCTCTAGCAGGTCCATCGCCTCGACGCCGAGTCGGTTGCCCGTCCGGGAACGCGCCGTCTCCAGGATTTCTCTGGCGCGCTCGCGGTCGACGTCGAACCGCTCCGGCTCGTCACGTTGTGCGGTTTTGATGTCTCGATATCGAGCGAGCGCATCGAGGCCGGACACCGCGCGGGCGGGGTCGAAGTAGTTCGGGATGCCGAACTCCCGCAGGACCTCCTCTGCGGCTCGCGACCGGCTTCCGCCCATCAGGCTGGTGACGATCGGTTTGTCGTGGGCGTCGCGCTGTTCGATTACGACCTCCGCTAACCGGTCGTACTCGAGGACGGCCGTTGGCGCACTGACGACGACGGCACTGCCCACGTTGGGGTCCTCGAGTGCGATGTCGAGTGCGGTCTCGAATCGCTCGATATCGGCGTCCCCAATGACGTCGATCGGGTTGTAGACGTTCGCCTCATCCGGCATCGTCTCGGCGAGTCGGTCGATAGTCTCGTCGGTGAAGTTCGCCATCCCAAGGTTCGCGTCGCCGACCGCGTCGGTCGTGAGGACGCCGGGGCCGCCAGCGTTCGTGACGACAGCCACGCCATCGGTGTCAGGTGTTGGCAGTCCCGAAAGCGCGCGTGCCCAGTCGAACAGTTCCTGCACGGACCGCGCACGCAAGACGCCGGCCTGCTCGAGCCCGGTTTCGTAGGCGACCTCACTGCCGGCAATCGCGCCCGTATGTGAGGAAGCCGCCTGTGCGCCGGCGTCAGTCCGCCCGGACTTGACGAGCACGATTGGCGTGTCATCGCTGACTTCGCGGGCGACCTCGACGAACTGGTCGCCACGGTCGATGCCCTCAAGATAGCCGATGATGACGTCGGTTTCAGGATCTGAACCCCACTCTTCGACGAAGTCAGTCTCGTCGAGAACCGACTTGTTCCCCAGCGAGACGACGTCACGGAAGCCGATTCCCTGTTCGTTCGCCCAGTCGAGGACGGCCGTAATGAACGCGCCCGACTGGCTCATAAACGAGACCGAGCCATCGAGCGCGTTCTCGGGCCCGAAAGTGGCGTTCATGCCACTCCGGGTGTTCATAATCCCGAGGCTGTTCGGGCCGACCAGATTGAGATCGTATTCGTCGGCGAGTTCGCGCAGTTCACGCTCGCGGGCTGCCCCATCGCTACCGGTCTCGGAGAAACCGGCCGTGATGACGACGACGTTTTCGACCCCGGCTTTTGCGCTTTCCCGAATTGCCTCGAGGACGATCGACGGCGGGACGACGATAACGGATAAATCGACTGGTGGCGCGCTGGCGACGTCAGGATAACACTCGAGTCCGAGCACGGACTCGCGGTTCGGATTGACGGGGATGATGTCCCCGACGTAATCCGCCACGAGATTCTCGAGAATCGCATGTCCGACGGCGCCTTCGCGATCAGTCGCCCCGACGACGGCAACAGATTCCGGTGCGAAGAGATCACGTAACCTTCCCATCACGTGGACGGTCACTCGGCACCGAGTTAAGTATATTCACACGTTCCCACCGACTGGGTCCAATCGAAGGGGTGGGACACGGTGATGTGTTCCCGGCCGACTTGTTCGTGCAATTGAGCCACACCGAGAGAACGAACAGACTTGTGAGGTGAGGCGCCTAGTGCATCGAAAGCGACCGGACGCCGTCACTCGAAAGGCCAATCGTCGCCAGATAGAAGACGATTGCAACGACGATGATCGATCCCCCCGAGGGCAGCCCGTAATTGATCGCCATAGCCAGGCCGCCGACGATGGAGAGTTGGCCGAACAGGACGGACAGATACATCGTCTCGCGGAAGCCGTGGGCGATCTGGGAGGCTGCTGCAACCGGAATGACGAGCATCCCGGCAACCAGAATAACGCCGAGCACCTGCATCGAGCCGACGACGACGACAGCCGTCATGACGACCAGAATCGTGTTGTAGGCGGTGACGTTGAGTCTGGCCACCCGGGCAGCCTGTTCGTCGAAGGTGATGAATACCAGTTGCTTGTACGTGTAGATGACGACCGCGACGACGATGACGCTCAACACGGCCATCAATCGGGCGCTCGAGGCCGTCACGATCGACAGGTCGCCCCAGAGGAACCCCTCGATGCTGATGCCGCGCTGGCCGCGGCCCCAGCTAATGACGAGCGTCCCGACGGCGAAACTCCCGGTAAGCATGATCGCAACGGGGACATCACCGTAGGTGTCGGTGTGTTCTGAAAGCCACTGCACGCCGAGTGCACCAAGGATGCTGACGACCAGCGCAAAGTACAGCGGCACGTTGATGCCGACGAGTGTCCCGGCCGCAAAGCCGATGGCAACCCCGGCGAACGCAGTGTGGGCGAGCGTCTCGCCGATGAGCGCCATTTCCCGGTGGACGAGGAACGTGCCGATGAGCGGCGCAACGATGCCGATCAGGACGCCCATAGCTAATTGCTGCCACATGAACGCCCACTTGAAGACGTTCGTTCCGAGGTAGTGATCGAGCCACTGGCCGGCGATCATAAACTGTTCGTAGGCTCCCGAGGCGATGCTTTGCTCCTGGAGCCAGAAGAGGACGATAAAGGCGATCATCACGAGGGAAACGGTCCCCGTAACCGCCAGACCAGCCAGTTCGAGCAGGCGACGAATATCGCGGCCCGAGTCTGTTTCGCGGGCGACTGTAGTGTCGACGTTGTCGGTCATCAGTGATCGTGGTGGACGACGGTCCCCGTCGCTCCGTAGGCCTCGGCGAGCGCGTCGCTCTGGACGAACGATTCGGTGTCGCCGTGGTGGTACAGTTCCGTGTTGATACAGGCGATTCGCGAGGCACGGTCGGTGACGACACCGATGTCGTGTTCGATGAGGATGATGGTGATACCGGAGTCGTTGAGTGACTCGAGCAGTTGATAGAAGGCGTCTCGAGATTCGGCGTCGACCCCGACGGTCGGCTCGTCGAGTGCCAGCAAGTCGGATTCGGAGGCGAGTGCACGGGCGATGAACGCACGCTGGCGCTGGCCGCCGGAGAGTGCGTTGACGCGCCGGTCCGCCAGGTCCTCGATGCCGACGGTCTCGATAGCCTGGTCGATGGCAGCGTAATCCGTCTCGCTCAGTCGTGCGTGTCCAGCGTGGGCGAATCGCCCCATTTTCACGGCTTCACGGACGGTTACCGGCATCGAACCGCCCCGGTTGGTCGACTGCTGTGAAACGTAGCCGATTCGCTCACCCGCGCTGAACTCCTCGACGGGTTCCCCAAAGAGGTCGATCGAACCAGAACCGGGCTCGAGGAGGCCGAGCATGAGATGTAACAGCGTCGTCTTCCCGGAGCCGTTGGGACCGATCAAGCCGAGGAATTCGCCCTTCTCGATCGTCAGAGACACGTCTTTGACGACCGGCGAATCCCCGTAGGCAAACGAGACGTTCCGAACGTCGACCGCGGAGGTCACGGTCGACTCTCCGGCCGCCGCCGAGTTAGTTCTTGCACTTTCCGTGTGAGCGGTTCCTGCCATCAATCTGCCTTGAGTGCCTTGCGAAGCGATGGTATCGTCACTTCTTCCATCTGCTCGACCCATCCCCAGTCCTGCTCGTGCCATTCGGCGAGCGTGCCTTCAGCAGGCGTCATGGGTGCGGTTTCGGTCGCCGAACTGTTCTCGATAATCGTCTGGGCAAGCGGTGGGATTTCTCCGTCGGCCGCTTCGAACGGGTCGTACAGGATCGTATCGATACCGTGTTCGTCGACGAGTTCGATCGTCGCCGTAATTTCCCCAGAACTTGGCGATTCATCGGGTGAGACGCCCACCGGTGAGTGCAGATCGAACCCGTACCGGTGTTCGACGTAGCGGAAGGAGTCGTGGCCGGCGAAGACGGCGAGATCGAGTTCGCCGTCTGCGACCGCCGACTGGAACTGCTCGTCGACTCCCTCGAGCCGTTGTGCGTATGCCTCCGCGTTCGCTTCGTACGTGGCCGCATTATCCGGGTTCAGTGTGGCGAACTCACGTGCAAACGTCTCCACGATCTGGGTCGCAAGCACTGGATCGGCCCACACGTGCGGATCGTGGAACTCCGTCACGTCAGCGGGGTCGACGTCCGCAGAGACATCGATACTCAGTGCGCCCGCACTCGAGTCCCAGATGACTGCCCCATCGTGGAGTAGTTCGAACACGAGTAACGTCCGACCCTCCTCGAGACCGGTGATTTCGACGCTATCACCGTCTGACTCGAGGTCGACGATACCCTCGGGTGCGCCGTCGTCCAGCCGAACGTCAACCTGCAATTCCTCGTCCGGGCCAAGCGGGACGACGTGTCCACCATCGGCTTCGACGAGCGGTTCGAATCGGACTGTGCCCTCGAGCGGGACGTCAGGAAGACCGCCGTCCCAGTGATCGATGTGCCAGTACGCAGTGACCTCGTTCATCGTCGGATCGATCACCTGAAACTCCTCGAGCGTGAAATCGTTCGGATCGGCGGTGTAGTCGGCGTCCGGTGCTGGAAGGTCACCATCCGAAAACGACAGCAGTTGGTCGCCGGTAAAGTCCGCCAGGCCGTCGATGGTGGCCACATCGGCCGACTCGGCCTCGAGTTGGGCTGCCAGATCCTGTGCCCACGAAAACTCCGGCGTGTCGAGATAGACGAACGCATCCGTCTCTGCAACGTTGCGGATGAGATCTCCCTCTGGCGTCCACCCGTGCCCCATTTCTCCGACGTCGACGGGATTTTCGAACGTTCCGTGTTCACCAGTGATCTCGCTGGCCCAATCCTGGAGAGCAAAAAAGGCGGTGTATCCGGTGAGACCGCCAGCCTCATCTTCGGTGTTGGTGCCTGAACCGTCGTCCGTACCATCCTCGCCTGGTTCACTCAGACAGCCGGCAAGTGCACCGACAGCGACGGCTGCCCCACCGCGCTGAAGCACATTCCGGCGTGTGCATTTCATACCCGAATGAAATCGGCTCACCGATAAAAGAGTTATTATCTGAGTTGGCGGATTTAATAATCCTGGAGAGTTCGAACCGCCACTTTGGTAATTCTTCCATCGAGTTCGAGATCGACGGGAAGAGATTACAACGATCCCTTTGAGACACTCGAGCGAGGGGTAAAATCCCAGTGTCGACCTTCGGCAGTCTGAAATAGGCAACACCCCGGAGGCATGTTCTCTGATCGGCCTTCAATTGCAACGATCCTGTGAACCGCTTCGGCCAGATCTCGAGTGCCGCTCGATACAACATCACCGTCAACAACCCCGATCCGTGAGATCGGGGTTCGTGCGCTGTACCGTTATAGAATATTTCTGCAAAATCCACCTCCAACACCCGTTCAACCTGACCGAAATGGCTGATTTATTACAATTAGTGGTCGTGATCGTCGTCGTGGTCGTCGTCGTGGTCGTCGTCGTGATCGTGATCGTCGTCGTGGTCGTCGTCGTGATCGTGATCGTCGTCGACCTCATCCACTACCTGGGCGGTGATTCCAGGCGTCTGATAATCCGCATGATCATCGTGCCAGATCAGGAAGACGATATCAGTGACGCCCGTTTCCTCACCGCCAAGTGAGACATCCTTTCCGTGAGTATCGAATGAGAGTGCGCCTTCGGGAGCATCGTGTGCGTAGGCAATGCGCAGTTCGTACTCGTCCTCGAAAGTCAGTTCCTCACCCGTTTCTGTTTCCACATGTGCCTCGAGTGAGACCGACCCATCGACTGGAATCTGTGGAAGGCGTCCATCCCAGTGATCGCCGTGAACCCACGCGATTCGATCGCCGTGGTCATCGTACAGACTGAACTCCTCGATTCCGATATGGTCGAACTCCGATTCGGCCACTTCGGACTCGCTGTGATCATGCTCGTGGTCGTCGTCGTGGTCGTCATGATCGTCGTGGTCATCGTGATCGTCGTCGCCAGCAGCCTCATCGTCATCATCGCCGAGACAGCCAGCGAGCGCGAGTGCACCGATTGACGCCGTTCCGAGCAGTACGTTCCGTCGTGATTCCGTATCTGTTGGACGCATTGTTAGACGCTACTCGAGAGTTCAGTGATTGTTAGTAATGAAGGTGTCGATCTTATTAAGATGTGCGAAAGAGAGAGTATTGTTTGGTAATGTTCCGTGGAAGGTTTTGCCACGGTATCATCGAATCATTCGAGATCTCGAGCGCGGAAAACGCACTACCTCCCTCGAATACAGCTCGAGACCGGCCTATCACTCCGGCGCAGCAACTCTCACAACGTCCGCGTCAGCCAGCCGCTGGAGCACTGCTGGCTCGATGGGAAAGACCGCGGTCGGCGTCCCTGCGGCCGCCCAGACGGTGTCGAACTTGAGGAGCGTCCGATCCAGAAACGTGGGCGTGGGCGTCTCGTGACAGAACGGCGGGACCCCACCGATAGACCACCCGAGCTGTGATTTGATCCGATCAGGGGCAGCCATCTCGAGGGAGTCAGGCGAGACGTCGAGGTGTTCGGCGAGGGTGGCTTCATCGGCTCGATGTGCGCCGCTGGTCACCGAGACGATCAGGTCGCCGTCTGCCTCGAACGCCAGCGAACTCGCAATCTGAGCGACGTCGCAGCCGATGGCTTCGGCGGCATCTGCTGCCGTTTTCGTCCCCTCGGGAAACTCTTTGACGGCCGGTTCGAACCCATATTCCTCTCGAGCGCATTCGACAAACGCTGTTGCGCGCGGATGCATGGCCTGTGGTATCTCGCGGCGGGGTGAAAACCTATTGGTCCCGGGAATTCGTACAGTGCCGCCGTCACCGAAGCGATGCCGACACCGCGAGACCGTCGCGTCGGCTGTACGTGTGGCGCTCCGGATCCAGTTCGAACGCCTCGAGTTCGACCACGAGCCGTCCGGGTTCGATAGTCGCTCTGAGCAACACTCCGCGACTCGTGACGACGACGTACGGCGGAGCAGGAGCCGGCGGTGCCGATAAACGATAGCCTGCCGTCACAACCAGATCTGCGAGCACGCCGGGCAGCCTCTCGAGAACACCCGTTCGCTCGAGTCGAGTTCGAAACGGGTCGACAATGGCTCGACCCCCAGTTACCGAAGGGGTCGACCATGTCTCGGCCACGGCGTCGGCACAGACTTCGATAGCTGAGCAGACGTCCGCGTGCTCCTGATGGATATGCGCCTCGACCGTCGTCTCAATAGATGAGTCGGCCATCAGTCACTGGTGTCGGTCGCCTCGAGCATCGATTCGACGGCCTCGCGAGTCGGTAGCGCCGTCATCGCTCCCGTTTCAGTCGTCGTCGTCGCCGCGACGGCGGCGGCAAACTTGAGCGTTTCCTCGAGCCCTCGCCCAGCCCGCAGAGCCGCGATGAGTCCCGCGACGAACGCGTCCCCCGCACCCGTGGTATCGACGACGTCGACCTCGTATCCGCCGTGTTCGACGAGCGCGTCCGGAGTCGGTGCCCGGTCGTTCGTCGCGACGAGCGCGCCCTCGCTGCCGCGCGTGAGAAACACGGTGTGCGGGCCTCGCTCGAGGGCGTCTCGCGCGACGGCCTCGGGAGCGTCACCCTGACAGCCCAGCGCGCGGAGTTCCTCGACCGTTGCCTTGCACACGTCCGTATACTCGAGTGCCTGCCGACAGACACGGGCGAACGTGTCGTCGTTCGGCCAGAGTTCGGGGCGGGCGTTCGGATCGAAAGAGACGGTACACTCCTGTTTGGCCGCTCGCTCGAGTAAATCGAGCGTCGCCTCCCGAGAGCGACCGCTCGAGAGGACGACTCCACCGGCGTGGACCCACTCGGTTGCCGCGAGCGTGTCGTCGTCGATTCGCCCCGGTTGCATGCGTGTGTCGGCCGTGCCGTCGCGATAAAACGAGAAGGTTCGATCACCCGTCTCATCGTGCGTGACGAAGGCCAGGCTGGTCTGTGCATCCCGGTCGATTTCGACGTACGTATCAGGCAGTCCGTGACCGGCGAGGACATCCGTCAGATAGTGCCCGAACGGGTCGTCGCCGACGCGAGTCCACAGGGAAACCGGTTCCTCGAGATGGGCGAGGCCCACAGCGACGTTCGCCGGCGCACCGCCGGGTCGTCGCTCGAACCCGCTCACGGTCTCGAGGGGGCCGGGTCGCTCAGGTAAGAAATCGATCAGCGTCTCCCCGGTGACCAGTACTGCTGGAGGCATACTGTGACCGTCACGTGTCCCGCAGTTTATCCTGTCGGTCACGGCTGGACCTGCACTGTTGGCCCGCCCATCCTGAAATGAACGCCCCCTCCCTCGAGACGGCGATACAGGCAAATCAATTAGTCTCAAAGGAAAGATTATTTTTGAAGTCAGAATAATAATTTCTCAATGGGCAGGTTTTAAGAGGTTGGGCGTGGTAGTTGTAAGCGAGATGAGTACCCAGAAAACCGTCCGTCAGCATGCCGAAACCGTCGAAGAGAACAGTCTCCGACTCGAGAAAGAGAAAGCCGAACAGGTCATCGACGCGCTGAACACCGAACTGGCGAACAGCTACGTGCTGTACCACCAGCTCAAGAAACACCACTGGGTCGTCGAAGGAGCGGAGTTCCGCGACCTCCACATCTTCTTCCAAGAGGCCTACGAGAACGCCGAAGGCGGTGCGGACCTGATCGCCGAACGCGCCCAGGCGCTCGGCGGCGTCCCCGTCTCCGGTCCGACGAATCTCGAGGAACGCGCGACCGTCGAGTTCGAGGGCGAAGACGTCTACGACCTGCGCACGATGATGGAAAACGACCTCGAGATTTACGGCGACATCATCGAATCGATGCGCGACAGTATCGAACTCGCGACCAACCTCGGCGATCACGCCACGGCCCAGATCCTCCGAGAGATCCTCGTGGACGTCGAAGACGACGCACACCACTTCGAGCACTATCTCGAGGACGAAACGCTCGTTCTCGAAGAAGCGCTTCACTAAGTGGCTTCCCAGACCTGAACGGATGAGTGAAACCGATTACGGGCGTCCGATTTCACGCATCGGTCGACGTTTGGGAGGGTACTAAGTAACTGATCGGTTGACCGGCTATGCGGTTCGGCGAAGTCTCGTTTTTCGAAAATTCGCTCGACTACGGGAGAAGATCGACAGCGCCGTCAGTCGCGATCCAGGCGTCGGTGTTGTTCCGTTCGGTGAGGACGAGCTTCCCGGGACGGGTTTCGTGATACGTGACCAGTGGATCGTCGTCCGTTTCACCGGTAGGAGTGTCCAGTTCGTTGCGTTGGGCCGGCGCGTCCATTACCAGAGATTAGGTGAGCCTAAAGCTAAATATGTTTTGGTCAGCCTAACTTCAGTAGCGCGAGAAACGTGTCACCACAAATAATTCTCGAGTGTCACGACTGTACCTCGAGCAACGAGGCCGATGCCGAAGTCCTATTCCGGTTGAAGTACATGATTTTGGCGCGCAAAATGTCTCCCTCCGTAACGGTCTCGGGGACGTCCTGAACGAAGACGACGAACCCTTCCACTTTGCCGATGGCTCGACGCTCGCCGGAATGGTGAGTCTCGAGTTCGAGGACGCCGAGTGTGACTTCCTCACCGATTGTGACCGGTGGCTCCCGTTCCCGTGCTTCCTGGTGGGCGTGATACGATTGGGAGACGTCGTCCATGTCGTCGAACTCCTCGACCGCATCCTCCCAGTCGTGGCCGGCCGCGACGATAGCGTGACAGAGTTCCTCGAACGCGCGTTCGTCCGTGATCTCCCCGGCTTCGGCCAGCCCGATGAGTCGGTCGTACGCACCCAGTTCCTCGAGTTGCTCGATATCGTACAGATCGGCGTCCTCGAGGTACGCGTCCACGTCGGCGGGCGACCACGGGTCACCGACACTCGAGCGACGACGACGGAGCCAGAGGCCGACGAGTCCGCTTAACACGATTCCGCTAACGAGGAGAACACCGACCGATGACCATTCCATTGGCTGCCAAAAACGACCGAACGGACAAATACGTTGGTTTCTGGCCGGCGTTTGATACGGTTTACTGTCGTCTCTTACCGGTGATTGCCGACCCGATGTGGGCAATCACCGGGAAACAGTTACAGTAGACCGTATGACTCCCCCCATCGTCGCCGGCGACAACGAGGACGTACCTGACTCGAGTGAGGGCCTTCGCCGTTCCGTATGCGACCAAAACCCACACCTCGAGCGATGACAGTACATTTCATATACAACATTCGTGAAGGAGGAGATATGTACGAGCGTTCGTTCATTGAGGGGACGCGTGGCACCCAGGCGGTCGACTGGGAAGAACGAATCGACGTCAAGCGCATGCGCGAGGAGCGCAAAAACCGCGCACTCGAGCGATTGCAGGAGACCGAACTCGGGGCCATGTTGCTCGTTTCGGACCCGAACATCCGATACGTGACGGGCCTGGCGATGACCGGCGGCAGCGGTGCCGACCACTACACCGTCCTCACCGAAAACGGAGATATCATCCACTGGGATACGGCCGACCACGCGAGCAACCAGCGATTCAACTGTCCCTGGCTGCACGACATCCGGTACTCCTGTCCAGGCCTCGGGAACGTCCCTCGAGCGTCCGGTCGTGACTCGGCACGCGAGTTCCTCAAATCGAAGATGGCCGACACCGTCGCAACGGCACTCGAGGAGTACGGAGTCGAGGACGAGACGCTCGGCATCGACGTCGCTAACGGTGGCCTCGTGAACGCGTTCGAGGCGCGCGGTGTTGACGTCGACACCGAAACCGCCCCCGCAGTGATGGAAGACGCCCGAAAGGTCAAAACCCGGGACGAAATCGAGTGTCTGCGCCAGGTTGCTGCGATATGTGAAGCAGGGTTTCAGCGTATCACGGAAGTCGCCAAACCGGGTGCGAAAGAAACCGACCTCTGGGGCGCAGCAGCCGAAACCCTCTGGCAGCAGGGCGCGTTCGTCGGCGGCGGCTACGTCACCTCCGGACCGAACACCTGGCCCAAACACCAGGCCAACACGACCGACCGAATGATCCGCCCCGGTGACCTCGTTTACGCTGACTTCTACAACATCGGCTACCTGGGCTATCGCTCGTGTTACTATCGGACGTTCTCCATGGGTGAGCCAACCCAGGCTCAGCAAGACGCCTACGAAATCGCACGAGACAACCTGTACGACGTTCTCGAGCGTATCGAACCGGGCGCGACGACCGACGAAATCTGTAAAGGGTTCCCGGATATGGAGGGCGAGCACGCCGACTTCTACGACGCCGACGAACACTGGCAGATGACGACCAATCACTGGGGCCACGGCCTCGGTTTGCAGTTGTACGAGGTGCCGCTCATCTGGCGTGGCCTCTCGCCCGACCACCCCATCGAAATCGAGGAGGGGATGACGATGGCCGTCGAGACGCAAGAACCCGCCGACAACCAGGGCGTCCGCGTCGAAGAGATGGTCGTCGTTCGGGAGAACGGCGTCGAAATCCTCAGTCAGTGGCCCGTCGAGGAGATTACACGGATCGATTACTAAGGGCGATTCCGGGAACGCTCGAGCACATTTCCCAACACCGTGGCTCCTCGAGCCCTGACACTTTTTCAGGGTCGTCACCGTAGCCTCGCCCATGAAGTTCGACGTTATTCAGGGCGATATCGCCACACAGGAAGCCGACGCCCTCGTCAACGCCGCCGGGACGAGTCTGCGGATGGGGTCCGGCGTGGCCGGCGCGCTCCGCCGTCGTGCAGGCTCCGAACTCAACGAGGAAGCGATAGCAAAGGGGCCGGTGGACCTCGGCGAAGTCGCCGTCACCGACGCTTACGACCTCGAGGCGGACCACGTCATCCACGCGGCAGCCATGCCCCACTATGGCGACGGGAAGGCCACGGAAACGAGTATCCGCGAAGCGACGCGAAACAGTCTCGAGCGCGCGGACGAACTCGAATGTCGCTCGCTCGTCATCCCGGCACTCGGCTGTGGCGTCGCCGGCTTTTCCCTCGAGCGGGGGGCCGAAATCATCGGCGAGACCATCGGCGAATACGAACCCTCGACGCTCGAGGAGGTGCGGTTTATCGCCTACAGCGACGACGAATACGAGACGGTTCGCGCCGCAGTGGACGACCTCGAGTGAGCGTGCGATTCGACGGTAAGGGAAGGCCGTTACTCGAGTGAGAGTGTGAACAAAAACAGAAGATCCTTACTCGAGTGAAAGTCCACGAATCTCGACGCTGTTGCCCGCCTCGACGTGACCGATGATTTCGCCGTCCGTCTCTTCGACGAACGCGTTGGCGTCGTCTTCGGCCAATGCGACGACGAAACCCGTTCCCATGTTGAACGTGCGGTGCATCTCTTCGTCCGAAACGGACCCCTGCTCTTGCACAAATTCGAATATCGGCTGGGCCGGCAGCGGATTGTCGATCACGTACTTCCGGTCGCCCATCCGAAGCAGGTTGGTCCATCCGCCGCCGGTGATGTGAGCCGCCGCGCGAACCTCGTGTCGTCGAATCGGGTCCAGCAGATAGGTGTAGAGGCGAGTTGGGCGGAGCAGTTCCTCGCCGATAGACACCTCGGGGTCGAGCGGGAACGTGTCCGCGTAGTCGTATTCGCGGGTGACGGCCTCTCGAGCGAGCGTCAATCCGTTGGAGTGGATACCGTTGGACGGGACGCCCACGAGCACGTCGCCGACGGCAGCCTCTTCGTCCAGAATCTCGTCTTTGAGCGCCAGTCCCGCGCAGGTTCCCGCGAGGTCGAAGCCAGTGATGACGTCCGGCATAACGGCCGTCTCGCCCCCGAGAAGCGTGAGGTTGGCTTCCTCGAGGCCGGCCGCGAGCCCCTGTCCGATCTGAGCAGTCAGGTCGTCGTCCGGTTCGTCGATGGCCAGATAGTCGACGAACGCGACAGGTTCGACGCCGGCAGCGACGAGGTCGTTGACATTCATCGCGATACAGTCGATACCGATAGTCGAAAAGTCCTGGATGGCTTCGGCGACCAGCAGTTTGGTGCCGACGCCGTCGGTCGCCAGTGCGAGATACCGGTCGCCGATGTCGAGCAGCCCGGCGTACTCGGTTTTCATCCCGCTGCCGAACGCCTCGAGCAGCGCCGCGGTTGCGTCCTCGCTGGCGTCGATGTCGACGCCAGTCTCCGCGTACGTCAGCCCCCGCTCGTCGTCAGCCGCCCCGTTCGAACCGGTGTCGTCCGCCTCGTTGGTCATGGTCGAGAGACCTCGCGGTGAGGGCAAAAGGGCACCGGTCCGCCATGGCTCCGGAACCTCACTCACGGCGCGTTCAGATACTGATAGACGGGGGTCTCAAAACGGCGAGGAGAGATACGCTTTCGGCATCGCGTTTCGGACGGTCACCAGCGGGTCGACCACCTGGCTGATCTCGAGGCCACCCACCAGACTCGAGAACATGTAGGCCTCGGTTTCGTCGAACTCGTGTTCGGCCACGAGCAGGTCGATCAGGTCCCAGTTGGCAATTTCGCAGGCTTCCTCGAGCGTCTCCGCGCTGGCCACGGTTTTCCAGGCGTCGGCCGTCTCGAGCAGTGGTCGGGAGATGTCCACGGCGGGGGCTTCGATGACCTCGAGGGTGACGTCGATCTCAGTGGCGATTTCCGCCCCCGTGCCGCACATCTCGCCGTCAGCCATTGCGGCCTTACAGTCTCCCATCGCGAGCATCCCACCGGGCTGGTTGACCGGGAAGTAGACCGTGGTCCCGGTCGTGATATCGGTCGTATCGAGGTTGCCGCCGTGGTCGTGGGGGACGAGCGTGGTGTATCCCGGTTCGTCTTCGCGGGTAGCGACGCCGATGGTCCCGATGACGGGATCGACCGGCACCTCACATCCCCCGAACTCGAGCGCCCCGTCTTCGATGGGCGTCATCCTCGAGCGCGGGGCCTCGATTTCCTCGTGGCCGTCGAGGAGGCCAAAGCCGCCGAGCGTGACGACGCGCCCGGCCGATTCGGTGAGCCGGATATCGTCGATATGTACTGCGAGGATATCGCCGGGTGTGGCCCCGTCGACGGCGATCGGTCCCGTCGCGGCGTTGACCTCCTCTGGAACTTCCTCGAGGACGTCATCGTCATCCATGACGGCTCCCTCGAGGCTGTCGGCCGTTTCGATCGTGACCGAGTCACCCGATTCGACGGTGAGGGCGGCCTCAAGGTCGGGGGTAAACTCGTAAATTTTGCTATCGTCGTAGCTGAGTTTCTGGCCCATGCATACGAGTATCGTCGCCAACGGTATCAATCTCGGGCAGGCGGAAAACAGCGCGTCATAGCGGTATTTCGGGTGTGGTCGCGTTAAAACTGGAGGCCAAACTGAAGCAAGAACAGCGCGAGCAAACCGAGACAGGTCGCGAACGTGAGCGCGAACACGGACTTGCTCCAGTTGAGGACGGATTTGCCGTCGAGCGGCCCGAACGGGATCATGTTGAACGCGGCCAGGAACAGGTTGATCAACACACCCATGTAGCCGATTCGCTCGAGCAGGCCACCACCGAGCGCCGAGCCGAACAGCATAATCGGGAGGAAAACGCCAGCCAGTGCCACGTTCGTCACCGGCCCTGCGACCGAAATGAGGCCGTTCTCCCGGGGCGTGATCCGGCCGCGGTGATAGACCGCACCTGGTGCGGCAAACAGGAAGCCGATAAGGGCACTCATAATCGCCAGAAACAGCATCTGGTAATCCGCACGGAACTCCGCCAGCTGGCCGAAGTGAATCGCGACCACCTTGT
This sequence comes from Natronosalvus hydrolyticus, assembly GCA_025517525.1. GTDB lineage: Archaea > Halobacteriota > Halobacteria > Halobacteriales > Natrialbaceae > Natronosalvus > Natronosalvus hydrolyticus. The sequence continues at coordinate 165,406 of JAOPJZ010000001.1, read as the reverse complement.
GGGCGAGTTCGTGCAGCAGGAACGCGACACCAACGGTGACGAAGCTCAGGCCGATCATCGTCACGAAGCCGCCGACGGTACCGATTCCGCGGTGGATCGGTGCCAAAAGCAGGGCAAACGCGACACTCAGGACGACCCAGGCGATAGCCAGGTCGAGCAGTTCCTTCTCGCTAAACGACAACGGGGACTGATTTGCGTAACTCATGTCAAGATATCACGGATCAACTCGAGGCTGTTTCGCGCACCCTCGAACAGTTCGGCCATGAGGGCGTCGACGCTGCCGAGTTCGCCGCCGGCCAGCCACGGCAGGACGAACAGGACGAACAGGAACGTCGCGATCATACTGCCGACGTTCGTCAGCGCGACGATCATGATGAGTCGGAACAACGGCACGTCGAACATCTGCTCGAGGGCGTCCGACACTGGCTGAGTGGTGTCTCCCGCAATCTCGTTCAGCCGGCTGATGTCGGTGACGTTGACCGGTCGGTACCGGAGTTCGACGTAGCCGGCGAACCAGCCGGGTGCGAGCAGCGGGTTGATGCTGGTGAGCCAGGCAACCGATCCGCCAACGGCTGCGCTCGTCCAGCGTGCCCCGGCAAGTCGCGCGAGCGAAAAGGCGAAGACGCCGTTGAACGCCACCCACGCGAGGAACAACTGGAGTAAGAAGACGTCTCGCACGCCGGCCATCAACAACAGGCCAAAGAAGGCGAAAAAGCCGACCATGATGAGATAGCCGAACACTTTGGTGATCGAAAACCGGCGACTCGAGGCCGTCCCTGTCAGCGACTCCATCGGTGGAAGGCTCTCGGGGTCGGCCAGATAGCGTTCGATACCCGCCTTGTGTCCGGCACCGACGACCGCCAGCACGTCGTAGCCCTGCTCACGCAGGACGTGCAGTTTGTGGGCGATGTAGGCGTCCCGTTCGTCGATCAACGCGTTTGCGCCACGTGGACTGAACCGGCGGAACTCCTCCATCATGGCCGCGACGACGTCACCGTCGGTCATCTCCTCGATATCGATCTCCTCGACCGTTTCGACGTCGGCGGCCATCGTATCGAGGATAAGGCCGACGAGGACGCCGAGTGTCGCCCCAATACCGAGTCCGGCGACGCCGCCCACGGTCCCTCGGAGGGTTAGCCCGCCACTGCCCTCGAAGGTTCCCGCACTGAACGGCCCGACGAACGTTTCGGTCGCGACCAGGCCAATCATCGCGATTATGCCGAGGACGCCACCGAGAAGCATTCGCAGACTCGAGCCGCTGAGAACGCCGTTCGCATACTGACTCGCATCCTCGAGTGATGGCAAAAACAGTAAGCCGACGAACAGGCCACCCAGCAGGCCGATTCCCAGCGCGCCGACGTACTGGAGCGTCGTCGGGTCCGTTATGCCGAGTGCGAGAGTGCTCTCGAGGCCGACCCAGCCAGCGCCGAAGGCACCGAAGCCCAGTCCCACGAGGAGACCGATTACGGAACCGAACGCGATAGAAAGCGTCCGGGGATCTGTGATTCCCAGGGCGAGTCCGCCGACCATTTTGAGTTTCTCTGTAAACGAAAGCCGCGTCCAGAATCGCTGGATTGTGACCTGGATGTCCCGGTCGACCAGCGCGAGGCCGAGGCCGTTTCGTTCGGCGGCGTCGATGGCGGCCCGCATATCTGCGCCCGGTTCGACGTCGAATCGCTCGCCGAGTCGAGACTGGACGTACGAAAGCATCCAGTAGGCCAGAAACTGAAAGACGGTGTTTCCGCTCAGGAGGTCTTTTGCCTCGATATCGTCGGGCGTCCCCCCTTGCATCTGCCGGTAGCGACCTTCGTCGAGTTCGACGGCGACGACGTCCGGTTGCTCCCGGTCGACCGTCTCCGTTACCTCCTCGACGCTCGCCTGGGAGACGTGAGCCGTCCCGAGGACCTCGACGGAGCCCCGACCATCTCCCGATGGCTCGGGCGGGTCCGGAACGGTCGCGTCACCTGCATCGCTCATTGTCGGTCCAACTCGGTCACGGCTTTTACCAGTATCGAAGCGTCCATACGGCTCACGTTCGCCCGCGCTCATCGCTCAGGGCCGGCATCTCGAGGAGGAGGACCGAAAGTACGAGAACGAACACGGTCACGCCGGTGAGTCGAAAAGTTAGGCCATCGACAACACCAGCGATTAGCCAGGCAACGACGAGGAAACCGGCGAGAATGACGACGCTCGCGAAAATCCCGCCCGTTACGCCGAACCAGCGAAACAGGATCGTCTGTCGAAGCGACATTTCTCGTGGATAGATTCCTCGCGGCCTTTTTACCATCGATCCCACCGACTCCCGGACCGAGTTCCCGAGACCGCGTAATCGAAAGAAACTGATTCGCCGAGCAGAAAGATCAGGGGATGCCAACGCTACAGGAAACCTTGATCGAGAACCGGGAGATGGTCCAGCCAAATCACGCGAACAACCTCGAGACGGCCCACGGGGGGAACGTCATGTTGTGGATGGACGAGATCGGGGCGATGGCGGCGATGCGATTTTCGGGCGAAACCTGCGTGACCGCCGGCGTCGATCAGATGGATTTTCGACGGCCGATTCTGGTCGGCGACGTCGCGTTCATCTCGGCGTACGTCTACGAGACGGGACGGACGACGTCGAAAGTCCGGATTCGGACATACCGGGAAGACCTGCGAACGGGCGAACGCGAGAAAACGACCGAATCGGTGTTCACGTTCGTCGCCATCGACGAAAACCGGAAACCGACCCCCGTCCCCGAACTGACCATCGAGAGCGAGGAAGGCGAACGGCTCTATCAGGAAGCCCTCGAGTACGAGTCACACACGGAGTAATACGGTCTACTGTAACTTTTACCGGTGATTGCCGACCCGATGTGGGCAATCACCGGTAAGAGACGACAGTAAACCGTATAAGAGACGCGAACAGTCGTTCACGCTCGAGGGGGTGATTTGGCTCGGTTGATATCCTCGACCAGTGAGAGGTGTTAGCAGTCGCGTTGAACAGAAAGCGCGTATCTTTCACGAAGGATCGACCGTGGTCAGAACTGTTGCGATCGATCGATGTAGGTGACACACGTATCCGAGGGGTCTCGATCTTATCGATTCTTGTCAGGACCCAATAGTTTTCATGATCCCCTGTGTACACATATCATGGGATTAGATAGCACGACACACCGAACTCCAGACTCGCCGATCGGCGACATCGCCTATCTCGCGCGATCAGAACATCGTATTCCGGCCCTGGTTGCGTTGACAGAGCGTCCTCGGAGTCGCTCCGAACTCTGCGAGTTGACCAACGTTTCATCGTCCACGATCCGGCGGACGTTGAACGAATTCGAAGACCGACTCTGGATCCGCAAAGACGGCTACCAGTACGCGGCAACCCGACTGGGAGAGGCGATTGCTACCGAGATGGACGACCTGATCGACAGGTTCGAAACCGAGCGAAAACTGCGTGACGTCTGGCACTGGCTCCCCGACGACATCAGCGAATTCCCGATCGAGACATGGTCAGAACTGACTGTCACTATCGCCAACCCCAACGTCCCGTACCGTCCGGTAACCCGATTCGAGTCGCTTCTCGAGAAGACTGCCACGTTACGGTTCGTCCGGCCCGAGGTCGCGCTGATGGATCCCTGTTTCGACGTCCTCTATCAACAGGTCGACGACGGCGTAGACGTGACGTTGATCGATCGCCCAAACTGCCATACGTACTTTCTCTCGACGTATCCGGAACGTAGTTCCGAACTGTTGCAACAGGATAATTTCACGGTGCTAGAACACGACGAATTGCCACTACACGGAACTGGCCTACTCGACGAGCGCGTCGTCATTAGCTGTTACGAGCAGGACAGTGGGACGGTTCAGGCAGTGATCGATACCGACGTCCTGGCTGTCCGCGAGTGGGCGCAATCGGTCTACGAACGCTACCGTTCCGATGCTCGGCCGATCGAACCCCAACACCTGCAGAGTGACGATCTCGGCAACGATATTTGACTGCACCTTGCTGTGGAGTGTGGACCGAGAAGAGAGTCGGTGACGACCACATCCAGATTGCAGCTGGTGCATCAATGTCAGAGTGTCCAGGAACGGCAGAGCCTGCCGAAATGTCACAAAATAACTACACTATCCTCGACGTTGGAGCCTCTTTCGCCGGGAGGCACAAACCATGACTGACGACCAGCAAACTGCGCACGGTATCGACCTCGAAACGCTCGAAGGATTCGCCGAACACGCAGCGGAGAATCCCGAAACCGTCCAGCTCGGCCTCGGGGCGTCGGCGACCTACGAGGGAACGGCCGCACACAGCCTGGCAAAGGTCAATAGCTACGAACTCGGCGGCGAGACGATTGCTCGTGACACGCGCGAGTACACGGTTCCCTACGGTGCCTGGAAAGAAGTATTGGACGCTGGCGGATGGCTCGGCGCGACCGACCGGCTCGAACCGATCGAAGCGGCGTTGTCAGCGCTAGCTGCCTGCATCAACGTCGGCATTTCCATCAACGCCGCCGCCAACGGCGTGGAAATCGACCACCTCGAGACACGCGTCCGGACCGATTTCGATCCAGCGGTTCTCTTCAGCCTCAAGGAACTCAAGGAGGCCGACACGGTATACGAGAACCTGACTGCCGAAGTCGAAATAGACGGCGAGGATCTCGACCAGGATCTGATCGACGAATGGGCGCGGCGGGCACCCGTCTACACGCTCGTCTCGCTCGCTCAGGACATCGACATGACCATCAACACGCCCACACAGGTGGCGGGCGACGACTAATGGTGAGCAACAATGAGTGAATCACTCGACACGGACAAGCTCGAACACGAGGTCAAGTCGATGTACGCTGCTGTTGCGGAGTCGGTCGACGCCGAGTTCCACTTCGAGACGGGGCGGGAGTTGGCCGAACGTCTCGGCTACGATCCGGATACCCTAAGCTACGTTCCCGACGAGGCGATCGACTCGTTCGCAGGGGTCGGATACTACTTCGACATGGCAGATCTCGAACCGCGCGAGGCGGTGCTCGATCTCGGCAGCGGCTCCGGGATGGACGCCTTCTATGCTGCGATGAACGTCACCGAGACCGGATCGGTCACGGGCGTGGACATGACGCCCCAACAGGTCGAGAAGGCCAATGACCTCGCCGCAGCCAACGGCTTCCACAACGTCAGCTTCCGCCAGGGATACATCGAGGACCTGCCGTTCGAGGACGACTCGTTCGACGCAGTGATCTCGAACGGCGTGATCAACCTCTCGTCAGAGAAAGACCGGGTGTTCGAGGAGGCACATCGAGTGCTGCGACCGGGCGGACGGCTCGCGCTGTCGGATATCATCAGCGAACAGCAGTTGCCCGAGAGCATCAAAGCCGATGCGGATCTCTGGGCAGCCTGCATCGGCGGCGCCGAACAGGTCGACAGCTACACGTCGCTCATCGAAACCGCCAGCTTCGAGATGGAAGCAGTGAGGGAGAATACCGAATACGAGTTCATCTCGGACCAGGCGGCGAACGCCTGCGAGAAATACGGCGTCAAGAGCATCTCACTGAGCGCCCGCAAACACTAGAGACCATGACTGACGACACCGGATTCATCGACGGGATATCGCGGCGAACAGCACTGCAAGCCAGCGCTGCCGGCCTCGGTGCGGTCGGCCTGTCCGGGGCTGTTACCGCTCAGGAGGACGAGAACGACGATGGAGATACCGACAACGACGACGAGGACGATACAGACGTCGACGAACCCGACGGCTTCGAGGTCGAGGTCGTCGGAGAGCACGCGACCTTCCCCAACGAAGTGGGCACGACGTTCGCGCTCATGTTTGCCGACGAGGACGACGATGACGACGGCGGGACCATGGGGTCTCACCATACCCTGGACGACGAGTCGACGCTCGTCGTCGCCGACGTGACCTGGGAGCCTGGCGGGACGTCGGGCTGGCACCGCCACCCGGGATCGGCGCTCGTCAACATCGTCGAGGGAGAACTCGAAGTCACCTGGGAACGGGATTGCCTCACCCGCACGTACGCGGCAGGCGAAGGATTCTTCGATCCCGGCGAAGTCCACATCGCGGACAACGTGAGCGAGGCCAACGAGGTGCAGGCGTGGGTAATCTTCCTCGGCGTCCCAGACGGGGAACCTGCGACGGAGTGGGTCGAACCGGTGGACTGCTAACCACAGGCGTCGGTCCGCTGGCCCCTCCTCACGAACCGAACCGTCGGGACCGAGTGGCGACATCTGATCTACCATCTGTCAGAGCGAAACTCGTCGGAGAGTACTTGAGCGAAGATAACAGTTTTCCATCACATCATAGTGCGTATCTTTCATCGACTGACTTTGTCTCACCTCCTGCAGATGCGTCACGGAGTAACGCTATAGAACCGTATCACATAGGGGTGGACCACTACATGACCGAATCAACACCACCGTCACTTCCAGAGGACGCCGTCCAGGACCTGACGGAGCGATTTCACGGTGAGGTAGTTCTTCCGGAGGATGAGGGCTACGACGATGCCCGAGCGGTCTGGAACGGGATGATCGACAAGTATCCCGCCATAATCGCCTACTGCTCGGGGACGGCGGATGTCATCAGCGCGGTGAATTTCGCCCGAGAGCACGACCTTCTCGTGGCGGTTCGGAGCGGCGGTCACAACGTGGCCGGAAGCGCGGTCTGTGACGACGGGATCGTCATCGATCTCTCGGAGATGAACGGTGTCTGGGTGGATCCCGACGAACGGACAGCGTGGGTGCAAGCAGGCGCAACGCTGGGCGACCTCGACTACGAAACGCAGGCGTTCGGACTGGCGACACCCCTCGGAGTCGTCTCCGATACCGGGGTCGCGGGGCTCACCCTCGGCGGAGGTGTCGGACACCTCCGGAACAAATATGGGTTGAGCTGTGACAACCTCGCATCCGTCGACATCGTTACCGCGGACGGCGAGTACCTCACTCCCAGCGAGGACGAGAACGAGGACCTCTTCTGGGGGATTCGCGGTGGCGGTGGCACTGTCGGAGTAGTCACAGGATTCGAGTTCGACCTGCATCCCGTTGGACCCGAGGTCGCGACCGGTCTAGTGTTCTATCCTGGACACGATGCCGGTGAGGTGCTGCGTGCGTTCCGAGAAATCGAGGATTCGGCACCGGACGAGCTCACCACGCTCGTTTCCGCCGGGGTGTTCCCCGAGGAGGAACTCTTTTCAGCCGACGTGGTTGACGAGTTCAAGATCGCTATATTGGGAATGTACGCCGATTCTCCCGAAGAGGGTGAGAAAGTTATTGAACCATTGCGGGAGTTGGCCGATCCGCTGGCGGACTTCAGCGGCAGGATGCCCTACACGGAATTCCAGCAACTGTTCGACGAAGACTATCCCGATGGGATGCGATACTACTGGAACTCGTTGTATCTCGAATCGCTCTCCGGCGACGTTATCGATTGCGTCATTGAATGGGCGGATGCGGCTCCGTCACCGCTCTCGACGGTCGATGTCTGGCCACTAGGCGGTGCGATAACCGATGTCGGTTTCAACGAAAGCGCCTTTCCCGGCCGGGAGGTCCCACATCTTCTCGGTGTGGAGGCAAACTGGGAGGATGCTGAACAGGACGAGGCGAATATATCGTGGGCACGCGAGTGTCTGGACGATATGCAGCAGTTCTCCGACGGCTCGGTGTATCTCAATTTTCCGGGGTTCTTCGAGGACAGTGACGAGATGCTCGAAACGACGTTTGGCGATGCATACGACCGTCTGGTCGCGCTGAAAAATCAGTACGATCCGACAAACCTCTTTAGCTCAAGTCAGAAATATTAAACCGCCAGTATAACGGTCTTGTTTATTTCGTCATCTCTTTTGACTCAATAGACTCACGGAGCGTTGTTTACAAAGAATTGTAACCTGATAAATAGAATCTCGATATCCAGCAGTCAACTCTTGGCATCTATTGAGAGGTCAACGGAGTCAGCGATTTCGGACCCGCTGTGCGAACGAGTTTCTTCGGTTAGTCCCCTCGATCAGGATATTCGAAGCCGGTGAGAAAATTACTCACAGCGGACAAAATGCCATCAGTCGAACCGTATCCGCTCATCCTGCGGGTCGATCTCGACGCACCCACCGATCGGGATGGGAACGGTCGGGTAAGCGTGGCCGAACTCGAGGCCCTGTACCACCGGTGCATCGGGATTATACTCCTCGAGAACGGCTGCGATCACCGACCGCTGTTGCTCGCGATACTCCTCGCGCCACTCGGGTGGTCGATCCTCGAGGTGGGTTCGAGCGGGCGGTCGCCCGACAAGGACGCCCGAGAACTGCTCGAGGAGACCGCGTTCACCGAGCGCACGCAACACCCCCGCAACCCAGTCCGAGTCGGGGATTTCTTCGGAGGTCTCGAGTGCCAGCACTGTCCCTTCGAGGCGCTCCTCGTCGGGGAGATAGCGTCCGGCCAGAAACTGCTGGTCGATGATCTCGAGACAGCCACCCCAGACCCGACCGGAGACAGGGTCTGACCCGCCGGACCAGTGCCAGCCGGGACTCGGTTCGGTCTCGCGAGGCTCCTCGAGGGCAGCCGGCTCCACCCAGTTACCCGGCTGATCGGTGAATCGATCCGCAGGCTCGAGTTCGCCCATGGAGTCGCCGAAAAACGCGCGTTCGGTGTACTCCACGGTGTGCTCGAACATCTCGCCGTCCATCGCCAGTTCGAGCATGACCGCGGGACCGTAAAACGAGACGATGCCGAGATTCCACAGGTACAGCGCGAGGTTCGTGTTGTCGCTGTAGCCGAAAAACCGGGTCGGGTTCGACCGAAGTACGTCGGGGTCGAGGTGATTGAGCATCCGTACCTGGTCGTTCCCGCCGATGACGGGCACGATCCCCCGAATGTCCGGGTCAGCAAAGGCGTCGTGGACGTCGCTGGCACGGGCATCGGGGTTGGCGTACAGTTCGTCGTTGTCCATCTCGGTCGTCGGAAACTCGACCGGTTCGAGACCGAACACCGTCTCGAGCCGCTCGAGCCCCAGTTCGTAGACGTGCGGTGCCTCGAGCGAAGGGTTCGATGCGGGTGCGATTACCGCGACCTGGTCGCCGCGCTCGAGGGGTGGTGGCGTACTGAACTCGGTTGCGTCCTGGCGTCTGGACATTCGTCAGTGTCGGTATTCGTCCACTCGGAACTTATACGGTTTGGAAGGATGCCACTCTCTGACATAGATCAGTTCACGTTGATAGGGGAAGCGTTCAGGGCCCCTCGAGGAGAGTTGTTCGTATGACTATCTGGGTACTCGGCGATCAGCTCGCACTCGAGTACGGCCCGCTGGCTGGGGCGGATCCAACTAGCGACCGGGTTCTCATGATCGAGGCGACCGACTTCGCTCGACGGTACCCCTACCACAGCCAGAAACTTACCCTCGTGTTCGCGGCTATGCGACACTTCCGCGACCGGCTCCGCCGTGAGGGGTTCGAGGTCGAGTACCGGCAGACGGCGACGTTTGGGGACGCACTCGAGGCTCATTTCGATGCCCATCCAGGTGACCGTCTGGCCTGTATGGAGCCGCCGAGTCACGGTGCCGGCGACCGTCTCGAGACGCTCGTCGAATCGCACGGCGGCACGCTCGAGCGACGCGAACACGAGGGGTTTCTGTGCTCGCCCGCGGGGTTCGACGCGTGGGCCGGCCCGGATGCCGACTCGTTCCGTCATGAATCGTTCTATCGGTGGATGCGCCGAGAAACAGGGTACCTGATGGATGGGAATGAACCCGTCGGCGGCGAGTGGAACTTCGACGAAGACAACCGTGCGTTTCCTCGGCCAGAGTACGCATTCAGTGACCCATGCCGATTCGAACCCGACGAACTGACTCGAGCGACCCTCGAGTGGGTCGAGGCCACATTCGAAACCTGGGGCGACTCGGAGCCGTTCGAGTGGCCCGTGACCAGAACGCAGGCGCTCGATGCGCGCGATCACTTCATTATAGAGCGATTGCCCCGGTTCGGCCCGTATCAGGACGCGATGGTCGAGCGCTCCTGGGCCGGCGAACACGCACTGCTCTCGCCCGCACTCAACCTCGGGCTTCTTCATCCACGAGAGCTACTCGAACCCGCAGTCGAGGCCTACAAGGCTGGAGATGCGCCACTCGAGAGCGTCGAAGGCTTCCTGCGACAGATCCTCGGCTGGCGGGAGTTCGTTAGACACGTCTATCGACGGTCGATGCCGGAGCTGGCGACGGCAAACGCCCTCGAGGCAGATCGTGAGTTGCCGTCGTTGTACTGGGATGGCGAAACGAAGATGCATTGCCTAAAAACGGCGGTCGGTCGCGTCCAAAAACGGGGCTACGGCCATCACATCGAGCGCCTGATGCTCCTCTCGAATTTTGCCCTGCTGTACGGCGTCGAGCCACAGGCGCTCAATCGCTGGTTTCATCTCGCGTACGTCGACGCCTACCACTGGGTGACCACTCCGAACGTTATCGGGATGGGGGTATTCGCGAGCGACGCACTCTCGACGAAACCCTACGCCTCGAGTGCGAACTACGTCGATCGGATGAGCGATTACTGCGCCGATTGTGCGTACGATCCTGACCAGACCGTTGGGGAGCAAGCCTGCCCGTTCAACGCGCTCTACTGGGACTTTCTCGAGCGGAATCAGGAGCGGCTCGGCGACAACCACCGGATGGGGCTGGTTTATTATCACCTCGAGAACAAAGACGAAGCCGAACGGGAGGCTATCCGCGAGCGGGTTGGGACGATACGGGAGGGGATACGCCAGGAGTCGCTTTGATCGAACACGTTCCGAAAGATATCGCCGTCGTATCCAGTCAGCTCTCGCGGTCGTCCCCGGTCAGCACCGCCTCGAACTCCGGTTAACCGTCTCGGTCGTCCTCGGTCAGCACCGCCTCGAGCTCCGGTTACTTATCGCGGTCGTTCCCGGTCAGCACCGCCTCGAGTTCGGCCAGCGACTCGAGAACGTAATCAGGTTCGACCGACAGCTCACCGGTAGCCGCCTGCTCGGACGACGTGACCCCCGTCGTCACCAGCGCGGTATCCATCCCTGCTCGAGCACCAAGTTCGATATCCGTATCCGGGCGGTCGCCGACGATGAGCGTCCGTTCGGGTGCCGTCTCGAGACGCTGGAGCGCCGTCGCCGCGGCAATCGATGATGGTTTCCCGAGTATCGCATCCACCTTCCAGCCGGCAATCGCCTCCATCGCCGCGATGATCGCCCCAGACCCCGGTTGGAACCCGTTCTCGGTGGGAATCGTTACGTCCGGGTCGGTGCCGTAGAACGCATCGGCAACCTCGAGCGCGCCGAGCGAAGCGCTCAGTTGGTCGTAGGTCAACGCCCGATCGATCGACCCGAGCACGACGCCGGCGGATGCCGGATCGTCAGTCACCTCGAGGGATGCCGCCTCGAGCAGTTCCCGGAGTCGATCTTCGCCGACCAGATAGATCGAGTCGTCCGGATGTGTTGCCGAGAGGTAGCCGACGCTCACGCTCGCTGAGGTGAGGACGAACTCGGGGTCGACTGAGATATCGTGTTTTCCCAACCGCTCGGCGTAGTGGTCGCCACCGCGCGTCGGGTTGTTCGAAAAGAGAAGGCGTTGACAGCCAGTATCGTCGATCGCCCGAAGCCCATCGACTGCGCCCGGCAGGACTCGCTCGCCGCGAACGAGCGTGCCGTCGACATCGAGAATAACCGCCTCATACGCACTCATAGCCAGTACTAGGGGCGCAACTGGGTTGAGCGTTCGGTTCCGGGCGAACCAGACTGTCCGTTGACCCGATGCCGGTGCGGACGAGCCAGGCAAACAAATCCTTATCCGCCATCCAGCCCTATTCCCGGCCATGACGCTCGAGGTCGAAGCCCCCGCCCCACCGGAACTGGAGTTCGTCGATCCGAACGAGTACGAAGACGCCACGGTCGTCGCTGACCCCGACGACATCGACTATCGCCGAGAGGAACTGCAGGCGTTTCTCGAGGAGGGTGCCTGGGAGGAATCGTTCGAGGAGTGGCGCGCCGATACCGACCTCGAGGAACGCGAGTTTCGGATCGCGACCGACCTCGAGTTGTTCTCGAAGTTCGATTTCTTCTGGGACGACTTTGCCGACCGTGTGGGCTATCACGCGCCCGGCATCCCGGAAGATTGGCGCGAACGCGAGTACCACCTCGAACTCGACTCCTGGGGAACGGTGTCTGCGATCAACGCGGAGTTAACCGAGTTCGGCCAACTCGTCTGCGTCCGCCTGAAAGACCACTATATCGACTGGGAAGCATCGTACGAACCGCCCGAAGACCTGCCCGATTTCGACTAACGGGAAAGGACAACGCAGACTTATTCTCGAGGAACCGCGACGTTGTGAACGGGCCCACCACAGACTGGGCACCGACCGGGCCTCGAGTCGGTTTGCTCTCGAAAGCTACACTCGTAGCACTCCACGTCGTATCCGGACGGTGTGTATGGGTCTGATCGTACCATGTTGGGTGTGGGCACTCCACAGACACTAACCCTTTTCCTGAAAGGATATGCAGGTACTAGGCGAGATAGCGTACACATCGAGTGTATGGTCGCCGTATTATTCCGGACAAATGGCGACAATAGCGAGCGTTTCTGGACGATCGTCATCACGGATGACTTCGAAGCCGGCTGACTCGAGGCCCCGACGCACGTCGCTGATGGAAAACCGTTCGTCGACAGAGGGCCCGTCTTCGCCCTGCCCGTCAGCCGACCAGTCGACGGTGACGAGTCGGCCACCCGGTCGAATCACGCGAGCGAGTTCGGCGAGTGCCTCGTCGTGAAACGAGTCGGTTGTCCCCTCGAATGACCGGATCGCCGGATCCGAAAATTCGTGGTAGGTCATCGTCGAAAAGGCTCCGTCGAGATGGTCGTCGGGGAACGGCAGCGAATCGATGCCGGCAGTCACACACTCGACGTTTTCCGGGAGCCCCTTTTCGCGGTAGGTTTCGTGCATCTCCGACTGGACGTCGACAGCATAACAGGTGTCGGTGAACGGGGCGACGTCGTCGGTGTAAAACCCCGTCCCCGAGCCAAGATCTGCAACCGTCGAGTCGTCCCGGTCATCGAGTCCGAGCATCGAAACCAGTTCCTCGCGCGAGCAGTAGCGATACCGCGAGGGATCTTCGAGGGCGTCGGCTCGTTCGACCGGGAACGTGTGAAAGCCGCCCATTAGCGGACCTCTGGAGCGACGTCTTCGCCCAGTCGGTAGATACTATCACGCATTGCGTCGGGAGCCGTGCCGGGATGGTAGGTACGGAAGATCATGTGGATGTCGTCCCCGAGCGCCTCTCGGTAGGTCTCGAGTTCGGCCGTCACTTGTTCGGGCGTCCCAAAGATGGCTTCGGATTTGAGTTCGGCCTTCCGTTCTGCCGACAGTTCGTCGACCGGTTCGCCGCTAAAAATCTCGGCGTACCGGCGCTGGATGTAGAAGTAACCGTCTCGCATCGTTTCCCAGGCCGCCTCCCGGGAGTCCCCGACGAAGCCGTGTTTGATTACGTAGATGGTGAACTCGCCGTCGAGACCCTCGTCTTCGCGAACGGAACGAATGTCCTCGACGCGTTTCTCGAGCCCCCGAAGCGAGAGCGAGGACGGCGCACACCAGGCGTCCGCTGTTCTGGCCGCCCGTCTCACGGCGGGTTTCGCCTTTCCGCCGAGCATAATTGGAACGTCATCCTCGGGTTTCGGTGTCACGCTGACGTCCGGCGAAACGTCGTGAAACTGCGCGTCGTACTCGAGCGGACCGGCCGACCAGGCGTTGCGACACAGGTCGATCTGGTCCTCGAGGCGGTCGACGCGCTCATCGCGAGGCACTCCGAAGGCGTCGAACTCTCGCGGGTTCGAACCGATAGCGAGACCGAGAGTGAGTCGACCTTCAGCGAGTAGATCGACGGTGGCTGCGTCTTCTGCGAGACGAACGCCGTCGTACAGCGGTGCGAGCGCGATGCAGGTGCCGATTTCGATTTCCTCGGTCACGCCGGCAAGCGCCCCGAGCGTTGGCATGGTCGCCGAGAGATAGCCGTCCTCGGCGAAGTGGTGTTCGGAGACCCAGGCGCTGTCCAATCCGGCGTCTTCGATGGCCTCGCCCAACTCGAGTACGTCCTGGTAGAGATCGGTCATCGAACGATCGTCGTCCGGTCGTTGCTGACAGGTAAACAACCCGGTGCCCAGTTCCATGTCGCAAAATTTGCGCGAGGTTGTAAAGTCGTTTCTAGAAAATCTTGTACCGGGTACAATGCTGGTCGTGTGAGGGGGCCCGTTTCATCGTCGATACGCGCCCCACGTTGCGGGCAGCGGTGCACCGTTATTTTTCTCGCCACTCGTCGTCTCGTTCCGAAGGTAAGCGCTTTTCACCTTTCGCCAACCGATCGATTGGCCATGCTGTTAGTCCCGCCATCACCAGATAAAATAGCAGGACTCCACCGATAACGACCGATCCCGGGATAGGGTCGATCGCTGCAGCCTCCAACACCCCGATATCAGTGGGGCCGAAGACGGCCACTCGAAACAGCCAGGAAGCGACGATGATTGTAATCATAGGAAAGTAGACACGTCTAAGGCGTCGAACGAGTGCCTCGAGAAACGGAACCTTGATCGTCGGTTCCCGAAGGTCTTCAGCGAGCATCGTTCGCCACCGCTCGTGAACGACGCCTTCTGGATCGGCAGCGTTGGCGAAGATGTTCTCCTCGACGAGTCTGACTCGCGATCGCCAGAGATCGAATATCCGGTACCGTCGGGCCTCCACGAAGAGGAATACCGTGACCACGACAAGACTCCCGAGTATGATGTAGTGTGGGTGATCGGGCGCAGAGAAGGCCCAGGTTATAAGCGACGCCATAAGGCCAACCGCCCAGTTCGTCGTTTTGTCCAGTCGTCCGCGCCATGCCGTCACCCGACCGAGTTCTCCACGGTAGAAGTGTTGCATAAGGGACACAAACTCCGAGCGCTCTGTAGCAAGTTGACCCGCAACCTCCCGTTCGTGTCGCCGTTCGGGGTCGAAGTCGTCCTCGTCGCTGTTGACCATATATGTACGTCTCGACGGAGCCCAAAGAATCGTTGGCACCAACGGATACAGATTTGCAGGCCTCGAGTACACCGCTCTACCCCGTAACGTCACTCGAATGATTTCGGCTCACAGCCACAAATCCTCACACGAGGCGACGCCGAGGGCAACGTTTATCGGCATAATACTCGAACCACTACAGTAGCATGAGTGATGATAACACTGCAAATAGCGACGGTGACGAAGACGGAGGCCTCGAGGCGCGACTTGCCGAGGGAGAGAGCTACGAACCCCCACAGTCGTTCGTCGAGCAGGCGAACGTCAACGATCCGGCGATTTACGACGAGTTCGAGGAGAACTGGCCCGGCTGTTGGGAACGAGCCGCCGATCTGGTATCGTGGTCTCAAGAGTATGACACGGTCCTCGAGGCGGATGATGCGCCGTTCTATCGATGGTTCACGGGCGGTGAACTGAACGCGTCGTACAACTGTCTTGACCGGCACGTCGAGGATGGTCGAAAGAACCAGGCGGCGATCAAGTGGGAAGGCGAACTTGGCGAGACGCGCACGTACACGTACGGCGACCTGCTGAACGAGGTCGAAGCCTTCGCTGCCGGGTTGCGAGACCTTGGCGTCGAGGAAGACGACGTCGTCACGCTGTACATGCCGATGATCCCCGAACTCCCGATTGCGATGCTCGCGTGTGCGCGCCTCGGCGCGCCGCATTCGGTCGTCTTCGGCGGCTTCTCGGCGGATGCGCTGGCAACACGGATGAACGCGGCCGACAGCGAGTATCTGGTCACCTGTGACGGGTACTATCGCCGTGGCGACGCGCTCAACCACAAAGAAAAGGCCGACAAAGGCCTCCGTGGGGTCGATCACGACGTCCAGACCGTCGTCGTCGACAGACTTGGTGACGAACTTCAGCACTTCCTCGGTGCGATGGCTCACGACTACGACGAACTCGTAGCCGCCCACGAGGGCGAATCGGTCGAACCGGTCGCTCGAGACGCCGAGGACATGCTGTTTTTGATGTACACGTCGGGAACGACGGGCCAGCCGAAGGGTGTCAAACACACGACGGGTGGCTACCTCTCGTATGCAGCCTGGACGAGTCATGCGGTTCTGGATATCAAGCCCGAGGACACCTACTGGTGTGCGGCCGACATCGGCTGGATTACGGGCCACAGCTACATCGTTTACGGGCCGCTCGCACTCGGGACGACGACGGTGATGTACGAGGGGACGCCCGACTACCCGGAGAAAGACCGCCTGTGGGAACTTATCGAGAAAAACCGCGTCGACATCTTCTACACCGCGCCCACCGCCATTCGCGCGTTCATGAAATGGGGGAAACAGTACCCTGAAGGGCACGACCTCTCGAGTCTTCGCCTGCTCGGCACCGTAGGCGAGCCGATCAACCCCCGCGCGTGGCAGTGGTACTACGACACCATCGGTGGCGGCGAGTGTCCGGTCGTCGACACCTGGTGGCAGACCGAAACCGGCGGCATGATGATCACCACGCTTCCCGGCATCGGGGAGATGAAACCCGGCGCGGCCGGACCGCCACTGCCGGGTGTCGACGCGAGGATCGTCGACGCCGCTGGCAACGACGTCGATCCCGGAAACGCGGGCTACCTGACCGTCCAGAAACCCTGGCCCGGCATGCTTCGAACGCTGTACAACAACGACGACCGCTTCCTCAACGAGTACTGGCGCGAGTACTCCGACGAAGACGCCGACGACTGGGTGTACTTCCCCGAAGATGGCGCGAAAGTCGACGAAGACGGCTACATCACCATCCTCGGACGCGTCGACGACGTGATCAACGTCTCCGGCCATCGGCTCGGCACGATGGAGATCGAAAGCGCCATCGTCGGCGTCGAAGGCGTCGCCGAAGCCGCCGTCGTCGGCGGCGACCACGACGTCAAGGGGAAAGCGGTGTACGCCTACGTCATCCTCGAGGACGGCCAAGAGCCAACGGATGGTATGTACGACCGAATTATCTCGGGCGTCGAAGACGGCATCGGGCCAATTGCCCGTCCGGAAGACGTGATCTTCACCCCGGAACTGCCGAAAACGCGCTCGGGGAAGATCATGCGCCGCCTCCTCGAGGACATCGCTTCCGGCAACGAACTGGGCAACACCTCGACACTCCGGAACCCCGAAATCGTCGATGAGATAGCAGAACAGGTCAAAGAGAGCAACTAGGGACTGACGTTTCCTTTCGGGGAGGTAATCGAAAGTGGCCGTCAACTCGAGCACGGATTACTCGTCGGACGGCTCGAATTCGCCCCAAAGTCGGGTCCGGGCCCGAGAGCCGCCATCTCGAGCTAAAACTGTTCGTCCTCGAGGTGCTCGACGGCGACAAACACGAGCGCCAACGTCACCAGAAAAGTGCCGACTGACACTCCCGCATACGCAGCAAAGCTGAGCGGAGAGACGGTGAACGGGATTGCGAGAACGGTGACTGTTTCGTAGCCGCCAAGCGTTTGCAATCCAAAACCGAGCGCCCCACCCAGCGCCGCGGCGACGAGTGACACACCGAGAACTGAGGCCACGATGGCTCGAGGATCGCGGGAGATCGAACCGAATCGAAGATCCATTACGCCGTGGTTCGCAGTCATAGTCGTTGATTGTTGCGGTTTTGGAGGGGTCGATCGGCCCTCCAAACGCGGTAATCGGAGTAGTGTAACTATTGTAGCCAGTGAAACGATTTACACACCTAGTCCGACGCACGCTTGCGACGGGTGTACAATGACTTTCACTGCCTACTTCCTGAGCAGCGATCGAACCGTCCCACCGCTGACAACGAAAACAAACCCTCCGAGACGGTGAATCGTCCGAGCCAGACCACGGCCGAACGGGACGCACGTCTGACTAAGAATTAAGAGTCCGCCACACCTGGTGGGTAGCATGGACGATACACCGCAAGAAATTACCTCGCTGGTCGGCCGTGAGGTATACACGAACAACGGCGTGTTCGTTGGTGAAGTGGAAGACCTTCGACTTAACATCGATGGGGAAGCCGTCACGGGATTAGCACTCGGCGGGCTCAACTACGAACTCTTTGGCGACCAGGTACGCGGCTCTCGAGGCGTCGTTGTACCCTACCGATGGGTACGCGCCGTCGGCGACGTTATTCTCGTCACAGACGTCGTCGAGCGAGTCAAAGAACCCGACGAAGAACAGGAAGAAATCGTCGCCTGATCGGTCCTAGGCTCCTGTAGTTTCCCTCGAGTGATGACTCGCGGAGCGACGGGTGTGGCTATCGGCCAAGCTGATTCTATCGAGAAGTTGTACGGCGCCCAGCTCGCACATCACGGGAGTTTATGGAGACGAGATTATCGCTCGAGCGTGTTGGAAACGAATACCTCGTCCAGAACAGCACACCGATCAGTTGCCGTTCGAGCCCTCGCCTTCGACACCCATGGCGTCGAACAACGTCCGTTTGACCGCTTCTTCGGTCAGCGTGAGTAACGTTTCCCGGGTATCGTCGGAGATATCGATTCCCGTGAAGATACCGAGCGGGATTTCCGCACTCGCCTGTGTGGAGTGACCTGTTGCCGTTCCGATCTCGCCGTAGGCATCCGCGAGGACACTGCCGATGTTCATCCGAATGTCTTTCGAGCGGGCGGCCAGGAAGATCGTTTCCTCGGCGACGCCGAACACCGCCGTCGTCGTCACGCCTTCGAGGTTTAGCAGGTGGTTCGCCGCCTGCATGAGCGCTTCGCGGTCTCGAACGAACCCGGCGTTCGAAACGAGGTGGCTGCCCGAAACGTCCCGGTTAGCGATGGCTTCTGCCAACACGTCGAGGGTTTCGGGTGACATCGACGGTGACTCGACCTGTTCTAACGTGTCGTGATTTGCAAAGGGATAGAGATAGGCTGCAGCCGTGAGATCGGCAGGCGTGGTGTCGCGTTTGAAATCGAGCGTTTCGGCACGAATGCCGTACAGCAAAGCGGTCGCCACCTCCTCGGAGACGTTCATGTCGAATTCCTGGATGTACTTCGTCATGATCGTCGACGTCGAGGACATGTTCGGTCGAATGTCGCTAAAGGCTGGTTCGAAGTCCTCGTCCGGCTCGAAGTGGTCGATCAGGATATCGACCTCGAGATCGAGATCGCCGGTCGTGTCGTGGTCGACCAGCGCGACGGTATCGTAAACCGATTTATCCTCGACGTCGTTCCACTGTACCAATTCGATGCCGAGCAAGTTGACGAAGGCGCGGTTCTCCTGATGGCCGATATCACCCAGGTAGACGATATCGGAATTGACATCGAGATGGGTCGCAATCGCCTGCAAGGCTGCTGCACTGGCGATTGAATCGGGATCCGGGCTCTGCTGAGTGACGATAGCCAGTTTGCCCGCCGTATCCTCGAGCAGGTCTGCGAGTGACGCCGCATTGTGCTCGAGTTCGCCCGACTCGAGAGCTCGAAGCGCGGAGTCGGCGATAACTGCCGACGGGTTGATAACGATGTTGGCGCCGAGTTCGGAGAGTTCGTCGCCCGACACCGGGTCGCTTGCGCGCGCGACAATGAACTGGTCCTCACCGAGCTCGCGGATGTGTTCGACGGCCCGTTTGTTAGATTCGACGTCCGAGGCGAGGATCAACACGACAGAGCGGTCGGCGACCAACTCTGCGGTTTCGGCTTCACGAATGTCTGCGGTTCGGGCGTCGAGGTCCTGGTCCCGGAGGGACTCGACGCGATTTTCGTCGCGGTCGATGATCAGCACGTCTTTGTCCTGACCTGCTAGCTCCTCGGCGACTGCAAAGCCGACGCTACCACAGCCGAGAATCGCGTAGTCAGAGATCGACGAGATCGTAACCCCCGTGTTCATGTGACAGTCTGGTTGGACCGACTGTACTTAATGGTCCCGAAGACTATGGCAGTTTAGGTTGCATTGTAATGACACGCTCGAGTGGTAGGGGGCTGTGAACCATGCATCTGCTAAAGGAAACCTATTTTAGCGGCGGGGAAAAAGTCGGAGGTACAGGGCCGGTAGCTCAGTTAGGCAGAGCGTCTGACTCTTAATCAGACGGTCGCGTGTTCAAATCGCGCCCGGCCCGCTTTTGCCACGAGCAATTACGAGGGACAAAACAGCCCCGCGATTTGAACGAGACGAGTCGCCGCTCGCACAGCGAGCGAAGCGAACGAGCAGGAACGTCTCACCGTCGTTCACAATCGACACTACGTGAATATTGTAAATTACCTCTCGAGCAGCGTTCACAATCCCGATCAGCCGGCAAGGTACCGAAGCCATCCGTCCACTGAGTCGGTTGCATGTAGTGTGGGCACTGCCCCGCTCGAGTTGAACGGTGGATTCGAAAACCTGCCCAAACGCTCACGAAGGGTAACCATACAATAACAATGACCGCGACACGGTATCGGTTCTACTATGCTTCGGTTGTTGAGGATGGTCTCGAATGATGTGATAGTATTTCTGAACGAGTATCATCAGACTACTGTGGGTACCCGATTCGTGAAATGAAGATGGCCGAGACGGTTCTGTCCCGGTTCAAAGTCGAATTCTCGGCACAGGTCATCTCGATGGTGGCCGGCGGGGTGCTGACCGTACTTCTGGCCCGTTTGCTCTCACCGGACGAGTACGGATTGCTCTACTTGTCGCTGTCGACGCTGGCGCTGTTTGCCCTCTGTAGCAAACTCGGCCTCCCGAACGCCGCGGCGAAGTACGTAACCGAGTACAGAGCAACCGAACCGAGTCAGGTACCGCACATCGTCCGTGTCTCGCTGATTTACACCGTTATCGCGGCGCTTGTCACCGCTACAGGAGTTCTCGTCTTCCGGATAGAAATCGCTGTACTGGTGGGAGAGCCATCGCTCGGGCCCTTGCTCCTCGTTGGGGCTTTCTTCGTCGTAGCAACGACACTACTAGGATACACGCGAACGTTGCTACAGGGGTTCGAAGAGATTCGAAACTCATCGTTCCTCGTGATACTCTCGTCGGTCTGTAAACTCGGTTTTGTCCTGGGTTTCGTCCTTCTCGGCTACGGTGCAGTTGGTGCGCTGGTTGGCCACGTCGTCGCCTACACCATCACCCTTTGTCTCGGCGGTCTGTTTCTGTACAGAGCGGTACGAGCGTACGATGTCGCAGATCGCGTCGAGTCGGGGCTCAGGAAACGGGTTCTGGAGTACAACGTGCCGATTTTCTTCACCAGGGGGTCGAACGTGTTGGATAAGCAGGTCGATACCATTTTGGTCGGCGTCTTTCTCACACCGGTCGCCGTCAGCTACTACGTCGTCAGTAAGCAGTTCGTCGGATTTCTCCAGGCACCGGCGGCTGCCCTTGGCTTTACCGTTTCTCCGACGCTCGGGAAGCAGAAAGCAGATGACGACATGACAGCGGCAGCACGGATGTACGAATCGACGTTCGTTCATATCCTGCTCCTGTACGTTCCTGCAAGCGCCGGTATCGCGCTCACCGCAAGACCGGCCATCGAGTACACGTTCGGATCGGCGTACCTGGGTGCCGTTCCCGTGTTGCAGGTCCTCTCGTGGTTTATACTCTTGCAGGCGATTATGCAGGTGACCAGTACGGCGCTCGATTTCCTCGGCCGTGCTCGAGTTCGAGCGATCGCGAAGGGTGCCACCGCCGTGGCAAACGTCGTGTTGAACATCCTGTTGATTCCGGAGTTCGGTGTTGTCGGCGCCGCCATCGCCACAGTCATCACGTACACTATCTACGCGGGAGCGAACCTGTACGTCATTACGACTGAGTTCCCGCTACGACTGGGATATCTCTTTCGCCAGACGCTCCTGATCGCGACGGTTACTGCGGCGATGTCTGCGATCGTGTTTTCGCTACGCACGTACGTCGAAACCCCCCTGACGCTGGCGTTCCTCGTCGCACTCGGCGTGGCAATCTGGTTTACGCTCTCGCTGATTGTCGGTTTAATCGACTGGAACGATGTGCGGGCGACGATTTAGTCGGACCGCAAAGCCGATATCGGACGGTCCGGGACCTGTCGAGACAGCCGATCCCTGACCGTCTCTACGTGGACGTAGAGGAACTCGAGGGTGGCCAATTTGTTTCGTGGTGTCGTGTGGTGTTGGTACGGCGTGTCCGCCTCGAAGTGTGTTGAAATCTGTTCGACGAAGCTCGAACCGACGTAGTGTGCGAACGTTTCCGGGTCGATCGACGCCTCGGCACAGAACGAACCCAACCGGTCGTAGATTACGCGGGACTGCGGCGTCGATTCGACGAAGCACCGGTGTATCCCGCGCTCGAAGTCGCCGTAAGCGTACTCGGCAAGTTTGAGCGCGTAGAACGCCGGATCAGCGACGGGGTTAGCACGGAAGGCAGCGTACTCCCAATCGATAACGGTCGTTATCGATCCGGATTCGTCGACGACGACGTTACCCGGATGGAAGTCGCCGTGTTGTGGTACGGATCGGTATCGAACCGGTGACGACGGGAGCGGTGGCACAAAGTCGAGTGCCTCAATGGAGAGGGTTTTTTGAGCCTGTTCGGGAGAGAAGCATTTTATTTCCCCGGAAAATCCGTCGTGAAGCTGTTCGATCCACTCGAGTCCGGTCCGAAGAACCTGGTCGAAGTATTGAGGGTCCTCCCGAAGCGTCCGTGGCTGCACCGTTGTTCGAAGCGGATCTCCCTGCATCGGCTCGTCGACGAGGACCGGACCGGTAGCCGACTCCTCCAGGGAAACCGCCGGAAGCGTCTCGGTAAACGAAGTGGGTCCCGCATACAGGTGAGACAGTACGCTCGCCGCTCGTTCGTTGAAGTGGGCGTGGCGAGGGTCGTTCGGCGGTTTGCGCACGCGTTGAATAGTCCCGTCGGAAAGCTCGAACACGATCGATCGGGTCGCGCCTCGTCGGAGTACCTCGGTGGTTTCGCTTTCTCCCGAGCGCCCCGTCTTTTCACACACCGCCAGGTACGTCGGATACAGGTGTTTTAGCGCCCCCAACCGAGATGCGGCAGTGGCAGTCGCATGAAGCAGTTGACCGTACGTCGACGATGGCCGTTGTGAGGCGAGCAGCCAATCGGTAGCCGTTCCGTCGAGCGGAATAATCCATTCGAACCATCGTCCGGTGGGGCAGATCGCGTACCACTGTACCGATTCGAAGCCGGCCCGTTCCAGGGACGAGGCGTACCGGGGTAACAACGATTGGGAGAGGCCCGAAAGGGACCGGAAAGAACGACCCGCGTTCGCCGTCTCGAGACCTGCCAGACGGGTGAGGCCGGAGGCGCGAGTTATTCCGTCGAGTTCGATTACGAGCGACCCGTCGGCGGCGAGAAGCGACGAAAGCCGGTCGATTCGATCGCAAAAGGGCCCCGAATCAGCGGGATCCTCTCTCGCGATGACCGTATCGAACGATCCCGGTTCGAACGGAATGTCGTTCTCCGCACCACGTACCGGAACGACGTCGATCCCTCGGGCTCTCGCGTGCAGAAATCGTAACCGGAGGGGATCAGGTTCGAGTGCGTACACCGTGTCCGCAAGCGCCTCGAGCAGGTGGATGTGGCGACCGAACCCCGGACCGATATCGAGACAGTCGCCGTCGATCGCATCGCTAACAAGTGTGTACCAGCCGTCCTGGCCGACACCGAACAAGTCATTCAGTACGACGTCCGGGCGCTCGGCGTCCGCCAGGATCGCATCGATCGCTTCACCCGCATCTCCGTTCTCAAAGCGGTCGATAACCAACCGGAGGAGATCGGGGTCGGCCTCGAGCGACGATCGGTGCATTCAGTCACGATTCCGTGGAGGCGTATTTTGCTATGGATCGATTACCCAAGAGGATCGCCGGCTGGACAGCAAGCCTCGTGACCCATGCACTTCAGTGTTCACGGTAGTTGATACATAACGATACGCTCGCTATCGAACACAGGAGTATGCGCATCGGGTTTTTCCACGAATCCGCCGGTACGAAACACGCCGGCGGAATCGCGATTTATCTGCAGTACATGGCCGCAGAACTCTCGA
Source organism: Natronosalvus hydrolyticus (assembly GCA_025517525.1). Taxonomy (GTDB): domain Archaea; phylum Halobacteriota; class Halobacteria; order Halobacteriales; family Natrialbaceae; genus Natronosalvus; species Natronosalvus hydrolyticus. The sequence goes on along the minus strand of JAOPJZ010000001.1, from coordinate 141,476 downwards.
AATCACACGACGTCTATCTGTACACGCAGGAAGGGTCGCCGACGGCACTGCTTCGAGACTCCGCGGTTACTATCGTTCCAATGCCCGGGATCAGCGATCGAATTGCCACCGCTATCACGACCCTCTCGCCTGCCGGTCGACAGGATATAAACAGTCTGGCGATGGTGGGTCGTGGCGTTGGCAACGACCTGATCGAACACATCGAAACGAACACCGACGTTCTCATCACGTTCATCTGGCTGGACGATCTCCTGCTCTCGAACCTCGTCGACGTGCCGACAGTATACGGATTTCATCGGATAGACATCGAGGGGTTCGGGGGACGACTACGGGACACCCACTCCCAGACGCGTACCATCCTCGCGAACACCGAACGAACGGCCGAACGGATCACCGAGGTTTTCGATCGAACTGTCGACGGCGTCGCCTATCCGGGCATCGACCCCGACCAGTTCAACCCAGCCGTTCCGCCGGCCTTCGAAAGCGATGAGCCGGCGGTCCTGTTCGTTGGTCGAGTACAGGAACAGAAAGGCGTCTTCGATCTGGTCAACGCAGTCGGCGATGTCGACACCGACTGTACAGTACACGTCGTCGGTGCCGGGCGAACGGAAGCGCTTCGCGAAACGGCATGGTCGGCCGGCATTGGGGATTCGGTACGCATTCACGGCGAAATCCCACACGACGAGCTTCCGGGATACTACACGGCAGTAGATGTCTTCTGCCTTCCCTCCTACGTGGAGAGTTTCGGCATGGCAAATCTCGAGGCGATGGCCTGTGGCACTCCTGTCGTGAGCGGGAGGCTGGCACCCATCGAGAGCTATCTCACCCATGGAGTCCACGGTCATCTCGTCGAACCGGGAGACACAGAAGAGTTGGCCGCAGTACTCGAGCGATTGCTCACCTCGCCTGAAGAGCGACTTCGGCTTGGGGCGAACGCACTCGAACGATCGAAGACCTACACATGGGACAACCAAGCCACAGTACTCGAAGCAGTCTGTGCGCAGGCAGTGGCCACTGATGACGAAATGGAAGTGGAGAACACAGAGGGAGCACGGGAGGTTCCTCAGTCGACGTTTCGATGATCACTCCCAGATAAACTAATCCGGAAACAGTCTCCTGGGTCGAAGCCACGTTCAAAACGATCACCCAACAGTACACTCGAGCAACCATCAGCGGCTGAAGGAGAAACCAGCAACGACTGATTCGAGTAGCCACCGAAAGAAAGACCGACGGAACGCCCCCCGCAGCGTTCACCGAGTATCTTACAACGAGTTCGTATTCACTTCGATTCCGTCGACGAAGATGCGGAGGTCGTCCGTAGAGCTGACCTCGAATGTCTCGATGTTGCCGGTGTAGTGCCACTGCGTCCACGAACCTGTCAGGTACCAGTCGACGACGCCGTCGCCGTACTGCTCGCCTTCTTCGACCCACTGGGCCAGTTCTTCGTCAGGTCGAATGTCACCGCTAACTTCGACGTAATAGTCGGTCTCTCCCTCGAGTCTGAGCGTCGATTCGTTCGCCCGTCCCGTCCCACCGAGGTGTGCTGGGTCAACTGCATCGCCGTCGACGTAGACCTGGAGGTCCTCGGTCGAATTCACCTCGAACCGCTCGATGTCGCCGGTATAGTACCACTCCGTCCACGAACCGGTCAGGTACCAGTCGACGACGCCGTCGCCGTACTGCTCGCCTTCTTCGACCCACTGGGCGATCGAATCTGCGGGTCGGATGTCTCCGCTGACCTCGATCAGGTAGTCAGCTTCCCCCTCCATTCGCAGCTTCGTTTCACCGGAATCGAGTTCCGTACTGCCATCCGATGACAGTGAGTCGGGATCAACTACCTCGCCATCCAGATAGACCGTAAGGGCGTTCGTTTCCTCGAGACTCAGATTTTCGATATCGCCGTCGATGTACCAGACAGTAAACGAATCGCCGAGGTACCAGTCGGCCCAGTCATCGCCGTAGTGCTCGCCGTAGTCGAGATACTGCTCGAACTCGGGATACGGATGAATTGTGCCGTCGACGTCGATTCGGTAGTTTGCGGTCCCCTCCAGACGAAGCTCAGTCCCCGGCGGGCGTTCGCTTTCTTCGTCATCGGCGTCGTTCCCGCCATCGTATTCCGTGGTATCCGATCCGCCGCTCGCAGCGTCTTCAGGGCTGGTTGGGACGCCTGCGGGGACGAATTTCTCGGGGTTCGATCCGACGCTTGATGAGACGTTGAGCGATCCGTTGCCACCGCCGTGACCGTCCCACTCGCCCGACCGATAGTTGATTGTCGCGTCGCTGCCCGCAACGAGACAGCGATAGGTGGAGTTGTGGGTCTGAAGGTGGGTATCCTGGATGTCCAATACACCGTCGTTGACCGTCCGGATGAGTCGAGAGACTTCGTCTCCGTCTGGCGTGTTGAAGAAGACGCAGTTGCGGACTTCGTCTCCTTTGCCGTTCGTTCGGAGTGTGTCGATTCGGTTATTGCCTGCATAACAGTTTTCCACAGTCGCCGTCATCCGTGGTGAAACCCGGCCGCCAGGCTCGAGGTAGCAGGCTGTCGAACAGACATTCTCCCACCGACAGTTGCGGATAGTGAGGTGGCCTGTCGCTTGCGTTGGGGCAAATATGAACTTGAAGCCAAGTTGCTGGTTCCGTTCGGCCCCATCAGTGTAATAGACGTTTTCGATCAGACAATCTCCATGCGCTTCTGCCATGATCAATGATGTGGTCGAGTTGCCGTCTTGCATCCGACCTTTGACGCCGATATTGCGGACAGTCCAGTTTTCCCCGCGCGCTCTAATCGAAATGTCGCCACCGCCACTCATGTCGATGAGCTTGTTCTCGAACGTTTCGTTGTCTCCGACGTGAATTTGCTGGCCCCGTGCCTTGATTACGTCATACGATTCTTCGCCCGCTACGTTCCCCGTAGCTGCTGTCATACCTGCTGCGGCAGCTGCTGTACTTCCTGCCAGTTTGAGATACGATCTTCGATGTAATATCCCGTCCGCCGCATCGTCCGTATCTGCAGATAGTAGGCTATCACTACGCTTCTCTACCGGAGTATCGCGTGCCATAAGTCCGGGGAATTAACTAATGTGGTATAAACTTTCTCGTGCAGAAATTGACTGTCTTTCCTGATATTCAAACATTCTTGAACGTATGTCTGATTAATTAACCCACAATCGTATCGACCCTGTCAGGCCCGAAAGCGAAGACGACGCCTTACTCGAGCGGAGACTCTCGAAAGTCGTGAACGTTCACACAGGAAATCCGGACTCTCTATTCAACCGTGATTGTCCGGAGAAAACGATCTGTCAGCAACTTTTGTGGGCTCCTGCACGGGCCGGTTCGACGAAAGTGACTGTTCTGGCCGGTAATCAGTCCCTACAGCCCGAAAGTCACGATACATAACCAATAGTCACTTACTACCCTAACAGTACCAATTAGCTTCGGAGACTTAAAAACAGCCAGTGATGGGTAAAATCATCCTCTATATTCGTCTCACGTTGCCCCAATAGCCCACTTAACCTGAATTATATTCGTCACCTCGCCCCGTGTAGTAACCTTTAAAACAAAGTGCGCACAATAGATTGGTAGATGGCGAGTAACAAGATTCTCGGAATCGACCTTGGGACGACGAACAGCGCCTTTGCGGTGATGGAAGGCGGTGATCCGGAGATTATTGTCAACGGCGAAGGAGACCGCACGACACCCTCTGTCGTCGCCTTCACGGACGACGACGAGCGACTCGTCGGCAAACCGGCGAAGAATCAGGCGATTCAGAACCCCGAAAAGACGATCGCCTCGATCAAACGCCACATGGGCGAAGACGGCTACACCGTCGACATCGAGGGCGAGGAGTACACACCCCAGCAGATTTCGGCGATGATCCTCCAGAAGATCAAACGCGACGCCGAAGAGTACCTCGGTGACGACGTCGAGAAGGCCGTCATTACGGTCCCGGCGTACTTCTCCGACAAACAGCGCCAGGCGACCAAAGACGCCGGGGAGATCGCCGGCTTCGAGGTCGAGCGCATCATCAACGAACCGACCGCCGCATCTATGGCGTACGGTCTCGACGACGATTCGGACCAGACCGTCCTCGTCTACGACCTCGGTGGCGGTACCTTCGACGTTTCCATCCTCGACCTGGGTGGTGGCGTCTACGAGGTCGTTGCAACCAACGGGGACAACGACCTCGGTGGTGACGACTGGGACCACGCGATCATCGACTGGCTCGCCGACGAGTTCGAGAACGAACACGGTATGGACCTCCGCGAGGACCGACAGGCCCTTCAGCGGCTGAAAGACGCCGCCGAGGAGGCGAAAATCGAACTCTCGAGCCGAAAAGAGACCGAGATCAACCTGCCGTTCATCACGGCGACGGACGACGGTCCGATCCACCTCGAGGAATCACTCACGCGCGCGAAGTTCGAATCCCTCACGGCAGATCTGATCGAGCGAACCGTCGAGCCAACCGAGCAGGCACTCGAGGACGCGGGCTACGGCAAAGACGACATCGACGAGGTAATTCTGGTCGGTGGCTCGACCCGGATGCCACAGGTGACCGAAAAGGTCGAAGAGCTCATCGGTGAGGCCCCACAGAAAAACGTTAACCCCGACGAGGCCGTCGCGCTGGGCGCAGCAATTCAGGGCGGTGTCCTCGGCGGCGAAGTTGACGACATCGTCTTGCTCGACGTCACGCCGCTCAGCCTCGGTATCGAGGTCAAAGGCGGCCTGTTCGAGCGCCTTATCGAGAAGAACACGACGATTCCAACCGAGGAATCGAAGATCTTCACCACCGCCGCGGACAACCAGACCTCCGTGCAGGTGCGGGTCTTCCAGGGTGAGCGCGAACTCGCGAACAAGAACGAACAACTCGGCGAATTCCACCTGACTGGCATCCCACCGGCACCGGCCGGAACGCCACAGATCGAAGTCACGTTCTCCATCGACGAGAACGGTATCGTCAACGTCAGTGCCGAGGACAAAGGCACCGGCACCAGCGAGGAGATCACCATCGAGGGTGGCGCTGGCCTCTCGGACGCCGAAATCGAGCGGATGCAGCGCGAGGCCGAAGAACACGCCGAAGAGGACAAACAGCGCCGGGAGCGCATCGAGGCCCGAAACACGGCCGAAGCAACGATCCAGCGCGCCGAAACCCTCCTCGAGGAGAACGACGACGTCGACGACGAGCTTCGTGACAACATCGAGGCTGCCGTCGACGAACTCGAGGCGACCATCGACGACTCGGACGCCGACGCGGAAGCAATCGAAGCGGCGACCAAAGAGCTGAGCAACGAACTGCAAGAGATCGGCAAACAAATCTATCAGGAAGCCGCGGCAGCCGAAGCCGGCGGCGCAGGACCCGGTGGCGCAGCAGGCCCAGGCGGCGCAGCAGGTGCCGGTATGGGAGGCGGACCCAACCCCGGCCCAGGCGGCCCAGGCGGCCCAGCGGGCGACGACGACGGCGAGGAGTTCGTCGACGCCGACTTCGAGGACGTCGATCCGGAAGACGACGAAGCCTAACGCGGTATTGGGGTTCCTGTGGCGGCATGCCACCGGGAGACGAGACGCCAATACCTCGCTTGCAGTAACCGATTTTATTCGGTATCGACCCACGACTGCCTTCGAGACCGCTGGTTCGGTACCTCGAGCGTGGCACTCGAGCGTTCGAGCGAGCTAACCGACCGACGAGTCGACCTTACAAACGACGAGCCGACCTGAAAGACGATAGATGCCGACGAGCCAATCCGACGACAGCGTCCGACGAATCCCGCTCGAACTCACACTCGAGGAGGCGTTCTCGGGTCTCGAGCGGGAGCTCTCGATCGAACAGCCCACGCGGTGTCGGACCTGTTCGGGGACGGGGCGAACGGGGCGGCCAACGCGGTGTCCACAGTGTCGTGGCCGCGGGCGGGTCGCTCGAGACAAACGGGCGTCCATCGGTCGCCCTGGCTCGAGGCGCTGTCCCCGCTGTGAAGGAAGCGGGACGGTTTCGGCCAGCCAGTGTGCAATCTGTGACGGTGATGGTACCCGCTGGCAGGAAACTGCGGTGTCCGTCGATGTACCGCCCGGAATCGAAGACGGACAGGGATTGCGAGTGACCGCAGGTGCAGATCAGCAACCGATTGCGATTCTCGAGGTTACAATCGAGCCACACGAACGCTACGACCGCATCGGCACCGACCTTTCCTGTGAACACGCGGTTACGCCACGACAGGCCCGGACGGGCGATGCGATCGAAATCGAAACGCTCGATGGCGACGTCCAGTTCGAGGTACCGCCCGGAACCGAAGCCGGTGACCGGTTCCGGTTCGAGGGGAAAGGAATGCCCACCCTCGACGGCGACGAGCGTGGGGATCTGTACGTCACAATTGCACTCGAGGACGAGCCAGCAGACGAACCCGATCGTGAGGGCGTCGAGGGACACCATACTGCCGAGTCAGCGAATCGGGTATCGATGGCTCCGGATGCGGACGTAACTGGCCCGGACGAAGCGAAGAACCGAGAGTCCACCACGAGCACCGAGCAAGACGGCGACCTCGCAGTCGAATCGGACGACGGTGACCCGCTAGCGAACGAGCGCCCTGCCGATGAGTGCGCCCCGAAAGAGGCAGACGAGTCGACACTCGAGGCCTATGAGTCCCGAATAGAAGCCCTCGAGTCGGCACTGGAATCCACGCGGGCGGAGTTTCGAGCGTACAAAGACCGTGTCGAAACGCGACAAAAAGAGCGGGACAAACAGGCGGCGGCGACCCTCCTCGAACGCTTCGCCGAGGTTCGTGAGGACCTCGAGCGAGCCGTCGAAACGGACAGCGACGACGAAACGGGAGTGAAAGAGGGTGTCGAACTCACGTTGCGCCGATTCGACCGGATTCTCGAGGACGAAGGCGTGAGTCGAATCGATCCCGAGCCGGGAACGCCCGTCGACCCACACCGTCACGAGGTGATGCACCGGGTCGAGGGGGACCAGCCAGCGGGCACGGTCAATTCGGTCTACACGCGCGGCTACGAACTCGATGACCAGGTTATTCGGCCCGCTCGAGTGAGCGTGAGTGAGGAGGCTTGAGGAGACGCTGGGTCTGAGAGAGTATTGCCGTCACATTCTGCCTCGAGACGGAACGGTCGTTTCAAGTGTCTCAACGCGTTATCGGTGTATAACGAATGAGTGAGGACTTCTACGACGTGCTCGGCGTGAGCAAGGACGCTTCCGCCGAGGAGATCAAAAAGGCCTACCGGAAGAAGGCGACGGAATACCATCCGGACGTCAGCGACGACCCGGACGCCGAAGAGAAGTTCAAGAAGATACAGAAAGCCAAGAAGGTCCTGACCGACGAGGACAAGCGGTCGGCCTACGACCGGATGGGCCACGACCGCTTCGAGCAGGCCGAAAAGCACGGCTTCGACGCCGGTGGCGGTCAGGGTCCCTTCGGGGGCGGCGCTGGTGGCGACCCGTTCGGCGGCATGGGCGGCATGGGCGGTGGCCTTGGTGACATCTTTGAACAGGTCTTCGGCGGGGGTCGCGGACGCGGACGTAACCGGCCACGGAAAGGTCGCGATCTGCGAACGACCCTCGAGATCGACCTCGAGGAAGCCTACGAGGGAGTGACCAAACAGTTCAGCGTCGAGCGACCAGAGGAGTGTGAGACCTGTGACGGAGCGGGCCATCCCCCGGAAGCTGATGCCACGACCTGTAGTGAATGTCAGGGCCGCGGCCAGGTGACCCAGGTCCAGCAGACGCCGCTGGGGCGCGTCCAGCAGACGACGACTTGCCCACGCTGTGAGGGCGAAGGGACCATCTATTCCGAAAGCTGTGACGATTGTCGCGGCGAAGGCTACGTTCGTACCGAGGCGTCACTGTCCGTCGACGTCCCGGAAGGCATTGCCGACGGCCAGACCCTTCGGATGGAGGGCGAAGGGGCACCGAGTCCGAACGGCGGCCCACACGGTGACCTTCTGATCGACATTGCAATCGCCGACCACCCCGAGTTCGAACGCGATGGCGACAATCTGTACTACAAGCTACCGGTTTCGTTCCCGCAGGCCACCTTCGGTGATACCGTCCAGGTGCCCACCCTCGACGGCTCCGCGGAGTTCGAGATTCCGCGTGCCACCCAGAGCGGAGAGCAGTTCCGCCTCGAAGGGAAAGGCATGCCGCGCCTGCGACGGTACGGACAGGGTGATCTGTTCGTCCGCGTGCAGATCGTCACGCCCGAATCGCTCAACGACGAACAGCGCGAGGCCCTCGAGGCGTTCGCCGAGGCCGGTGGCGAGGAGATAGACGTTAGTGAGGGGTTCTTCGATAAGATCAAACGGACGTTCTAGGTACCTCTCCGGAGGCTCGTGTTGTCTTTTCCCAGTCAGCGACGAACCCGGAGCGGTCGCTGGCTCGTAAACTGTAAACCAGCCCCTATAGACGTCGAAACCGCCAGGGGTCGAGTTCGGGAAACGAGTCGGGTTCCCCCTATTCGTCCCCGGTCACAGCTACTGCATCCTCGTGAGCCTCGAGCATCGCGAACGCCTGTTCGGTGAGTTCGCCGGTCCTCTCGAGGACCCCGTCCCACTCCGCGGAGTCGGGCGCGATGCCCAGTGCGTGCGCGATACGCATAATCGACAGGTGATAGACGCGCTGTCGACCGGGAGCCTCCTCCCAGACGACCATGTTACAGGGAAAGAGGCCGCCAATTTTTAGCGTCTCATCGAGTGCACGGTCGGCGACGGCCGGGTTACACGCACCGAGGACGTAGTAGGGGTCGCGGTCGGCGTCGACTTTCTCGTTGAGCAACTCCGAGGGAGAGAATTCGACGGGAATCCCAAAGCCACAGTCGAGGCAGGCGGTTCGAACCGTTTCGATTGCGTTCTCGTGGGATTGCTCGAGGACGACCTGGTTTTCGCCGATATCCGCCGGGTCGATCGCTGCCGGGTCGAATGGAAGCGCCATATTGCTGTGTACGTCCCGATGGTACAAACACGATTGGGTTCGCTCGAGGCACTGCCGACCGCAATCGTCGCTCAAGCACGAGAAACTGCATCGAAGACGCGCCACTAACAGTCACAGAACGCTACCGACTATCACAGAACTTCTGTGTCGCGTACACGCTCGAGCCGTCGGCGTAGACGCCGATACCCTGCCTGTCCCACGACTCGGTAAGGATATTGTCCCGATGACCGGGTGACTCCATCCAGCCGTCGACGATGCGCTCAGCCAGCGTCTCAGCGTCGTTCGTGCCGACCGTACCGAAGACGGCGAGGTTTTCACCGATACCTCGACACGAGTTGGGAAACAGGTCGCCGAATCGGTCAGCCGGTCGTTCACCCTCCGGGCTCACGTGTGCGAAGAAGTCCCGTTCGGCCATGTCGTGGCTGTAGGTTCGGGCAATGCTGGCCATCTCGTCGTCGTGCTCGAGTGGAGATAGTCCGGCCTCGGTTCGAATTTCGTTGATACGCTCGTGGATTGCCACTTCCACCGCGTCAGAGGTGACCGAGCCGGTAGGATCGACGGTCGAGGTGCCAGGATCGTCGGTGACTGGCTCCCCGACCGCTGTATCATCATCTAGTTGTGCCGGGCTACCGACTTGGCTCGACTCATTCTCGATGACGATTTCCCAGGTGAACGGCCAGTCCGGCAGCGGATGTGGAGTGTCGATTTGCTCCCCGTCCGCGAGTCCGACATCGATTGCTCCGGATGTTACGGCAAGCGAGAGGACGGCAGAAAGGAGTGCGACGGCAATCACAGTCCGAACGAAAACGGCCAAAATTCGTCCGAGCATGTGTCCTATATCGACTCGCCTTCGGCGGTTGTGTTACTCGGACTGACGCGAGTCACGACGCGGGATGGAACGACGGCCAGCAGAGGGGTGGGGAACACGAGAACGACACAGGACCTGCTCGACGATAAGTAACGACACAGTCAGAGAGGGAAGGATGACACAACAGCTGGAGTATGTGTGGGTTACTCGAGAAGAGAGGTACCCCAACGCTACAGCGGAATCGGCAGCCACTCGAGGGCGCGTAGCGCGGCCGTCGGTTCGAACAGCGGTTCTCGCAGGACGAGCCAGTCGAGCAACACCAGACCGGCACCGTGTGCGATTACGGAGGGCAAAATCGAGTTCGAGTGATAGTCGACGGCACCGAACAGGACGTCCGTCGGGCCCGAAAGCAGAAATTCGATCGGCGGTTTACCCGCGTGATGAATCATGTAAACGATGGGACTAATGAACACCGCTTTGAAACCGATCTCTTTGACGCCGACACAGAGCAGGCCTCGGTAGTACGTTTCGGCAGCTAGCGCCAGAATGAACAGCTGGAACGCGTGCGGGACGAAATCCCCAAATACCGCCGTCGTATGCCACATCGGGTAGTACTCCCGGATCGTCGGCAACGTCGACCCGATCAAATAAAACGGCAGGACGAACATCGCGAGCAAAACGGCGTTTCGAACGGCGACCCGGTTAACAGTCCAGCCGATGTGGCGGCCGTGTGTCACCCCCAGTGCAAGCGGTCCGCCAATCAAGACCACGGTGTCGAACACCGTCCGGCGTCCGAGATCAGATGGCACAGCCACCATCCAGACCACGGTCAACACGGCACCGACCAGTAACGAGCGTTGAAACCAGGTCGTATCCGCCAACACGTCGAACAGCGTCGAAAGCGCGTCGTAAATACCCTCGAGCGGACTCGAGTGGGTGCCGTCTCCCCGTGCCACGAGTCCTTATTCGTCCGTCTTAGCTTCGGTATCGTCGCTCTCGTCAACGACGTCATCCGCTGAAGCGCCGCTCTCGTCGTCGGCAGTCGCCACTTCGACTTCCGCATCACCAGCGTCGACGACCCCCGCTCCGGAATCTGCCGAATCGTCGCTTGCGTCGACCGGACCAGTTCCGATGACATCGCGGACGTGCGATTCGAACTCCTGGCGACGCTGGAAGTAGGTTTCGTCGATGTCCTCGAGGATGGTCGACACGGTCTGTGGGCCCGCTGGGGTCCGAATCGAGCTCTCGCCTTCGTGTCGATCGATCTCGCTTTTTTCTATGGGCCAGTGGAGTCGAGCAGTCACTCGAGCCAGTGGTGCCCCCTCGACGGGCGTCTTCTCGCCAAGTTCGACGACAGGGCCGGCGTCGTCTGCATCGTCACTCATAACCGGGGATTTGGGAGCCCATCGATTCAAGCTTTCGTTTCCCCGCGTTCGCGCCCACCATTTATATCAAATTTCAAGTATATGTCTGACGTATCGTTTTGTGGAATGAGCCCGTTATGTTGCGTATGACCAGCCTGACGGAGGTATACGATGGCACGGCAAAGGGGGCGAGCCTCCGGCGGCTGTACGCCGGAACGGCACTCGTCGTCGTGGGGGCGATACTGTCCGTCGTCGCCGTTCTCGTTGCGACGACCGACCTGTTTTCGAGTGGGTTCGCCGATCAGTACGGCCCCGTCCTCTGGGCCGGGGTCCTCTCTGGAACTGGCGTTCCGCTCGCCTTGCTTGGCGTCTTCACCGTCTTGCCGGCCAGTCGCCGGATTCAGGCCGCCGCCGTTATCGGGACGAGCATTTGTCTGCTTGGCGTCGCGCTGTTCTGGCACGCCTATCCTGCCCACTGGCGTGGCCACGGTGACAACCTCACGTTGCACGTCTCAGTCGTCTACCTGCTCGGCCTGTTTACCGCCATGTGGTGTCTGTTCACCGCCGTCGTCAACTTCAAAACCCGGAACGACCCCGGCGGCATGCTCGAGATGAACGTCACCCGGCGAAACCAGACGAAAGTTGTCGAGGTCGAATCACAAAACGGCGGCTTTAGCAGCATGGGCTTTTTCGGTAGCACACCGGACGGGGAGGTCGAAACCCAGACGAAGGACGTGAGCGAGCCGACCACCAAGGCCGAAGCAACCTCGAGGACGAACTCGACGAGACAAAACTCGACTACGGGGGGCCCGCTCTCGGCCGGCAGAACGACCCCGGCAAGTGACGGCGGAGCGACGACAGAAGACATCAGTTCACCGCTGGACAACGCGGGAGACGGCCACGACGCCGCTATCGTCGACGGACCGGAGACGCCGGAACCGACCGACCGTTACTGTGGGAACTGCCGACATTTCGATTACGTCCGAACCAACGGCTCCATTACGCCCTACTGTGGCCGCTTCGAGGAGACGATGGACGACATGGACGCCTGCGAGGAGTGGACGCCCAATCGGAATCGCGACTGACGAACACCGCCGGCTTGACAAGTTCGTTTTCGATGGCGAAAATCGAGGACCCTCGAGATACACGGTCACCAGTCGCTGCGAGTTTCGATATCGCTTGAATCGTCGGGGAGAGCCACGACGTCGTTAGAGACGTCGAGCGCCTCGAAGCACAGAGCACGTCGAGTGGAGACGCTACTGATCGAGTGTCCCGATAGTTCCAAGAAGCACAATCACTCGAACGGCCGTGGCGGTAATCGCAACTCGTCGAGTTCCGGCAACTGCTTGACGTTGAAAATCACGTTCGACTCGTCGGTCGTCGGTTTGGCGACACACGAGAGGCGAATCCCACAGTCCACCATCTCGTCGGGCAGGACGTGATTGACCGGCGTCGATAAATCCCCATCCTGGACGGCGACCGCACAGTTCGCACAGGCACCACCGCGACACGCATACGGCCACTCGAACCCTCGGTTTTCGGCCGCCTCGAGCACGCTTTCGGACGGCTCGACCAGGAAGCGACCATAATCGCTCGTATCGAGGTCGGCCTCAGCCGCTTTCTCGAAGAGGTCGTCGTCCTCGAGCGACCAGCCGTAGTCTTCAAACACTTCGAAATTGAGGTACTGGACGGTGGAGGCGACCGGTTCCGTTCCGTTCCCCCCGACGTCGACGCTGAGGTCGCTGGGGTCGACATCCTCGAGGTGCCTCGCGAGCAGTTGCTCACGGGCGGCATGAACCAGTCGGAACTCCTCGACGGAACCACCCTGATCGGGATGTACCTCTTTGATCCGGCGTCTGAAAGCACGCTCGATGTCGGCCTCGTCCGCATCCGGATCGACCTGCAAGACGTCGAACGGGGACTCCACGCGAAAGGGTAGCGGATGCGTCGTCAATAGTGTTGCTCCATCGTACAGAGCTGCCGGATTCGACAGCGATACTACGGGAAGCGAGCGGTGGGTTCAAGGTACTGCCTTCGAACCTGCAACGTATGCGACTCGAGGCGTACTGGGGTGTGGGACCGAAAACCCGGGAGACACTCGTCGAGGAACTTGGCACCGACAGAGCAATCGACGCCATCGAAAGCGGGGACGTCAGGACACTCGCCGATGCGGGCCTGCCGCGCGGTCGAGCAACACGCATCCTTCGACGCGCCATCGGCGGTGATGGGATCGACACGCTCGCAACGAGTGACGCCCGATCTGCCTACAAGGAACTGCTCGATCTGGCCGTCGAGTACGCCGTCACCGAGCGGGCGGCCGACCGAATCAGGGTCCTGACGCCACTGTCCACCCAGGCCGAAATGAACGAACGATTGGAAGACGTACTGGCCGCTCGAGACGCCTGGGAACGACTCGAGGAGGACGACCAGAACCGTGTGCTCGAAGCGTACGAACGCTACGACAACCGGGACGGGAACGCGTACGCAGCAGTCAAAGCCGCCATCGCGCTGCTCGATGCCGGCGTCGAAGACGGTCCGTTTGCGGCAATTGCCGACCTCGAAACGGAAGCGCTCGAGGATGCAGCCACGGCACTCGGTGCGCTGGAAGACGGCCGCGTTCGCGAGGGTGCCGACGAGGAACTCGACCGGTTGCGAACGACGCTGGGTGCCATCGAAGATATGGACGCCAACGCGCTGGCGATCATCGAAGACCTCCGATCGGAAGGTGTCGGCGACGTGAGTGCCTTCCGTGACGCCTTCGAGGACCGACTGCAAAGCGAGACGCAGGTGACTATCGACCGGGTACGTGACGCGATGCCCACCGACGCGACGGACGCGACAGACTTCGTCGGCGGGACGCTCAGAAGGCTCCGGTCGGATCTGACCGAGGCCGTCGACGAACGCGAAGCGACGGTTCGCACGAAACTCGAGGCGACACTCGAGGACGCCGAGGCGGCAGTCGAGGGAGCCATTAGCGCAGTCGACGACATCGCGTTTCACCTCTCACTTGCGCGGTTTGCCCTTGCCTACGACTGTACGCGGCCGACGTTCCGTTCCGATGACGAAGCCGCGCCCACACTCTCGGTCGTCAGTGCCCGGAACCTCTCGCTCGCCACTCGAGCGGACGAAAACGTCCAGCCGATCACGTACACCCTCGGCGAACACTCCCTGTCGGACGGGGATTTTTCGCAACCCGCAAGCGAGGATAACACGGACTCGAACGATGGGCGGGCGCTCCCCGGAGATGAACGGATTACCGTCCTCACGGGTGCGAACAGCGGCGGGAAGACGACGCTGCTCGAGACGCTGTGTCAGGTCGTCTTGCTCGCCACGATGGGGCTCCCGGTGCCGGCCGAACGCGCCGAAATCCCGCCCGTCGATTCACTCGTCTTTCACCGTCGACACGCGAGTTTCAACGCCGGCGTGCTCGAGTCGACGCTGCGCTCGATCGTACCGCCACTCTCCGCCAACGGACAGACGCTCATGCTCGTCGACGAGTTCGAAGCGATCACCGAACCAGGGAGCGCGGCCAACCTCCTTCACGGCCTCGTCCAACTGGCGGTCAATCAGGAGGCACTCGGCGTGTTCGTCACCCACCTCGCAGACGATCTCGAGCCGTTGCCACCGGAAGCCCGCGTGGACGGTATCTTCGCTGAAGGCCTGAATCCCGACCTCGAACTCGAGGTTGACTACCAGCCCCGCTTTGGCACCGTCGGACGCTCGACCCCGGAGTTCATCGTCTCGAGACTGGTCGCCAACGCGAGCGACCGCGCCGAACGTGCCGGCTTCGAAACCCTGGCCGAAGCCGTCGGGAACGACGTTGTACAGCGAACGCTGGCTGACGCTCGGTGGAACGAATAGCAAACTATTGGTTCGGCTCTCGAGTCCACTCGAGCATGAGCCAACACGCTATCGCCTTCGCCGTGCTCGCCATGCTCGGCTGGGGACTGTGGACCGTCCTCGCGAACGAAGCAACCCGAACCATCGCCCCCGAACTCGCAATGGTCCTGTCGTACGCCGCAAGTGTCGTCATCGCCGTCGGCTACGTCGCCGCCCAGGGCGAACCGCTGGCACTCGAGCGCACCGGTGTCGCCTACGCTCTCGGTGCTGGAATTTTCGCGGGCATCGGTGCTGTCGCCTTTTACACCGGACTGAGTATGGGACGGGTCGGCGTCGTCGCCACTATCTCGGCTCTCTACTTCGTGGTCGCAGCGATCATCGGAATTCTCGTACTCGGGGAATCGCTCACCCTGAAAAACGCCGCCGGCATTGGCTTCGCCATCCTCGCGGTCGTCTTGCTCGCAAACTGACCGGATTCGAGGAGCCAGACACTCGAGCGGCTTCTCACTGCCAGTACTCCCTGCTCACTCGAGGGGGTTTCCACCGACTACGACTCGGGGGCTTCGGCCGGATCGACAAACTCGCCCGTTTCCGGATAGACGCCTACCTGGTCACACAGGTCTGCCATTGGGCACGCATCCGGGTCCTCGAGACAGGCCGGCGCTCGAGCCGTACAGTATTCGCGCCCGAACTGGATCATCGCCGTGTGGCCGAAGCCGCACATTTCGGGTGGGATAGCGCCCTCGAGGGCCTCCCGAACGCCTTCGTGGTCGGCCTCGGCGGGCGCGATTCCGAGCCGGCGAGCGATGCGGTGGACGTGTGTGTCCACCGGAAAAACGCCTGGTTGGCCGCCAGCGAACAGCAGAACGCAGTCAGCCGTTTTCGGCCCGACGCCGTGGACCTCGAGCAACGTCTCTCGAACCGCGTTCGGGTCCTCGTCCGTGACGAACGCGTCGAAGGCCGCCTCGGAGCCGAACTCTTCACGGACCCACGCGGCCGCGCCACGGATCATCTTCGATTTCTGGTTGTAGAGACCAGCCCCGCTGATCGTCTCGGCCAGTTCGTCGTGGTCGGCATCCGCGAGGGCGTTCACGAGATCCGCATCGCCGTCCGCATAGCGCTCGAGCAAGGCGTCGTGGGCCGGTTGACTCGCGACGTCGCTCGTGTTCTGACTGAGGATCGTCCGTACGAGACACTCGAAGGCGTCCCGCCCGCCGTAGGTTTTCTCCCAGTACAACTCGCCCAATCGAGCGACGACCCGTCCCGCTCGCGTGCCGATGTCGGCCACCTCGAACGGGGCCAGTTCACCGCCTCCGGCGACGCCACCGCTGATATTGACGTCGGGTTCGGGATCAGCTTGCGGCTTTTCGTCCATACCGATACTCTCGAGTGGCCGAACAAAACGTCACTGGAAGCGGGGAATCCGCTTCGCTCGACAATCAATCGGTATGGGAGAGGGTAGCTTCGACACTATCCAGTGTTCGAGTTGGAAATGGCACCCGGAACACTAACGTCCAGCATCATCCCGTGGCGGCATGCCGCGTCTGCTGGCTAACCCTCGTGCCGGGCGGGAAGCGCAACGCGCCTCCAGGTGCCGAGTCGACTGACGCCGACTCAGCGTGCGAGGGACACCACCCTCGAGTGGGATGGCCGAAGCCATCAGGTCTGTACCGTACCTGGGTTCGCCGGGCTGTCATCGCACCCAAAGTGGGTTCACTCGGCCGGGGACTTATGGTACGCACCCGGACTAGCCGCTCCGGTCGGTTATAGGCTGCGGTTATCCGGTTTACTGTCTTCTCTTCCCGGTGATTGCCGGCCCCGGTATGGGTACTCACCAGATACACAGTTACAGCATACCGCCTCAAACGTCGACTTCGAACGGGGCGAACTCGTGGGCGCGACTCGCAAACAGCCCGAGCACCGTCGCGATTTCCTCGAGGTCGTCGGTATCGATCACTTCGACCGGGGTGTGCATGTACCGGTTGGGGACGCTGACGACCTGTGCCGGGATGGCACCCGCGGCCGTGAAGAAGCCGTCGGCGTCGGTGCCCGTCCCGAGTCCGAGCGCCTCGATCTGGACGTCGATTTCGGCGCTGTCGGCGACGGTTCGCAGCCCCTCGAAAATCACCGGATGATTCGTACTACCGCGACCGAGCCCTGGGCCGCCGCCCAGTTCCATCTGACTCGTTTTCTCACTCGGCGCGGACGGATAATCGACCGCGTGGCCAACGTCGACGACGACGACGGCATCCGGCTCGAGGTCGAAGCCGACCATCTGTGCGCCTTTGACGCCGACTTCCTCCTGAACCGTCGAAACGGCGTACACCGTGGCTTCGGTTCCGGCTTCGACGGCCTGGCGGAAGCCCTCGGCGGCCGCCCACGTTCCGACGCGATTGTCCAGACCACGGGCCGCGAGTCGGTTCTCGGTGAGCCACGAGACGCTCGAGGAGAACGTGATCGGGTCGCCGACCTCGAGAAGATCTTCAGCGTCCTCCTCGCTTTCGGCACCGATATCGATCCAGAGGTCCTCCATCTCGGGTTCCTCGCCGTCTTCCCGGAGGTGGATGGCCGTCTGGCCGATAACGCCCTCGACCGGTCCGTCGGCGGCGTGAATCGTGACGTGCTGGCCCTGGGAAACCGTCGGGTCCGAGCCACCGATTCGACCGGGGCGGATGAACCCGTCGTCGTCGATCGACTTGACGATAAATCCGATCTCGTCGGCGTGGCCCGTCAGGACGACTTCGGGACCGTCCGGGTCGCCCTCGTGGACGGCGATGGCGTTGCCGTAAGCGTCGGTTCGAACGTCGTCGGCGAACTGGGAGACGTAGTCGACCCAGACGCGCTGGCCGCGGGTTTCGTATCCTGATGGGGACGGCGTCTCGAGCAACTCGACCAGAAAGTCGCGAGCGGATGTGTCCATACGTACTGCTCGAACGGTGACGGTTTTAAAGAACCGGTTATAAAGCTCGCTCGAGCGTGACCACGAACACGGCCCCTCGAGGCTCGTTGTCCTCGATGTGAACCGAGCCACCGAATGCCGTCGTCAGTCGGTCCACGAGATACAGGCCGATACCGCTACCGGGGCTGTCGAGACCGCGTTCTCCTCGGCCGAAGACAGCCTCCTTTTTGTCGTCAGCAATGCCGGGGCCATCATCGGCAATTCGAACCGTCACCGATGAGGCTCCAACGTCCGTCTCCAGATGAACCTGTGGCTGTGCGTTGTCTGTGTGTCGAACGGCGTTCGAGAGAATGTTCGAAAACACCGAAGACAGCATCGGCGTTCCATACACGGCGATTCCCTCGAGTGATTCACCATGAGTTGCTGTGAACGTCGCCTGATTGAACGTCGTGTGCGCTTTCTCGAGTTCGCGCTCGATCATCGGGCCGAGTTCGATAGGCTCGAGCTGGAGGGTGTTTGACTCGCTGTGCTCGTCGGGTGCACCATCTAGTCCCTCGGTTGCCGTAATTGCCTCGAGTAAGGTCCCGACCTGTTCGGTGAGTTCGATCGTATGGGTCGTATTGTACTGGATCGGTTCGAGATACTCCTGGTACGTCGAATCGAGGTCGCCATCCGTGCGTGCCGTCTCGAGATGGTCCTCGAGTAAGTCTGCGTAGCCAGCTACAACGTTCATGTCGTTTTGAATATCGTGACGAACGATCCGGTTGAGTAACTCGAGTTCCTCGCTCAACGAGCGCAGCGCTGCTTCTCGTTCTTTGAGTTCGGTGATGTCCTGCAAGACGAGAATACGGCCAGTGCTGTCGCCATCGTGGTTCGAAATGGGGACGACATCGATACGGTAAATAACGGTATCATCGCCAATAGTATGTTCGAACTGTCGGCGGTGAGATAACTCGTCGTCGGAAAGGGGCTCCGTATCGGACACGTCCGTGTCAATCGATTGCTGATCCCGTTCCAACGGGAACTCGGATCCACCGTTTCCGGCCAGTGCCTCACCGATCGTTGAAGGGTCTGACGGGTGATTCGTGCCGTCAACTAGTTCCTGCGCACCATCAGAGACTATCGAAGCCAATTCGAACGGGAGCGCGGCAGTAGCTGGCATCCCAATGGCTGATTTCCCCGTCGACGGTTCTGAGAGGACCGAAGCGGCCGCTCGATTGTAATCGACGATACGGTCGTCTTGATCGAGGACGATCACGCCATCGCGCATCTCTTCAACGACGGTCTCTCTCGCAACCGGGAGTAAGGTGAGAAATTCGTACCGAAACAACGCCCAGGCGATACTGAGAGCACTGATAGTAAACGCAAACGGGGTGTAGTCGATCCGAGTAATCTCGAGCAAAAATACGCCGTTTGCAACGACAGGAACGATCATCCCGACCAGGAGGGCAATGGCCTGGCCTCGATAGACGTGCCACGTTCGAATGGCAGACCGGGCGACGAGAACCGCCCCGATAGTTAACAGGCCATAGGAGTGTGGGACGTGCACCCAGGTGAACCAGATGCCAGTTTCCGTCGCTGGGAGGACGAGGCCGTTTACGTCAGTCACCCGCGTGCCGGCAGGCCACATCAGTTCGTGAACGGAATTCGTCCAGACCACGATTTGGGTGAGGACAGGGACGCCAATTGCCAGGACAACGGGCACCGGCCTGATCCACTCGGTTTTTTCCGTGTAACTGATCGCAAACGCACACCACGAGACAGCGACAACGGAAACGAACCCCATCAAAAACCGATCGACGAATTGAATGAGGGCAGGATTCGTGCTTGCAATCTGTACCGCCGCTGCCGTTGCCCAGCCGAGAATGCCGCCAAACAGGAGAAACAGGATCGTCGCCTCGTTTTTGTGACGGTGCTTCCAGACGAGCCCCATCACCAACACGGTCGTCACGATGCCGACGGCGAGCGGAACGAGGTGGTAGGTAACGTTCCAGCCCATGCACCTCACTCTCGAGGGATTTACTAAAACATACTGGCAGTCTGTGCCCGGAACTTGCATCTATCTCCCGAGACAGTCAGGGTTTTCGACACAATATCACTCAAGACCGTCGGGATGTTCGACACAATACATAAATGAGCGCTCGACGTGTATCCGCACATGGGTAGTAAAAAATTCACGTTCATCGAACTCCATCTCGATGGCAACACGCAGTTCGGTCCGAAAACGATCAGCGACAAACTCCCTATCGGCGACAGCGAGGAAGCCGAGCACGATGAACAAGATGAAGAAGCCGTCGCTGGGGACGAAGACAGCGGAAAAGGGTCCGCAATCGGCGCACTCATCGGCCTCATCGCGCTGGTCGCCATCGCCGTCGCCGTGAAGAAACGCCGAGGCAGCGACGACGAGGGCACGGAAGGGTACGACGAACCTGAAATTATCACCTCCTGATTCACTCAGTGCTTTCCAAGCGTGAACGGATGAGTGAAATCATGCGTTTCCGTTCGATTTCACCCATCGGTCGACGTTTGGGAGGAGACTCAGTTCGACCGTTTTTGTTGACTGTCATATCAACCGACAATCTCCTCGAACGTGCCGTCTCGTAGGCGACATCGCTGGGCGGCCTCTCTCGCACAAACCGATAGCCGGAGTCGTCGACAGCGACAGAACCCTTTTGCCCGCGCTTCCCGTATTACCGGTGTGAATCTCTATCGTAGCGTTCGTGCCGTTGCCGATGCCTCCGGCGACGACGCCATCGACTGGCAGGCCGCCGCCGAGGCCGCCAAAGCCTCGACTGACCCCGGCTCGCTCGCACTCGAGCCCGGTGAGCAGGCGGCCTACGCTCGAGACGTTCGTGAGGCACGCGAGGGGGTACGTGAGGCGGCCGGCCTCGAGTTCGATGTCCCCGAGGTGATCGAAATTCAGAATCGACACCACTGGATGGACGCCAACATCGAAACGTTCCAGCGAGTGATGGCCCCGATGGAAGACCAACTCGGCGCGTTCCCCGGCGTGGCTCGAACGGTGAACACCGGGACGATGACCGTGTTGCTCGCCTTCCTTGGCCGGAACGTCCTCGGCCAGTACGACCCGCTGTTGCTCGCGGAGGCTCCCGACGACGACCATGCCCTCTACTTCGTGCGCCCAAACATTCTCAACGCCGCCGACGTGCTCGAAGTAGATCCCGACCGGTTCCGTCGCTGGATCGCCTTCCACGAGGTGACACACGCCGCGGAATTTGGTGTCGCACCGTGGCTGTCGACGCATCTCGAAGAGCGCATGCAATCGGGTATCGACGCGCTTTCTGAAGGTTCGTTCGACCGCAATGCGTTCCGAGAACTCGACACCACGATGACGGTCGTCGAAGGATACGCCGAACTCTTGATGGATCACGCATTCGACGACGAGTACGAGGACCTCCGACGCAAACTCGACGCCAGACGACAGGGGCGCGGGCCGCTCCAGCAGCTGTTCAGACGGCTCCTCGGCCTCGGCCTGAAACAGCGCCAGTACGAACGTGGAAAAGCGTTCTTCGAAACCGTCATCGAACACCGTGACCTCGAGTTCGCGAGCCAGGTCTGGGACGGCCCCGAATCGTTGCCAACCGACGACGAACTCGAGACGCCGGGCCTGTGGGTTCGTCGCCTCGAATCATAGTGGCTCCCCAAACCCGAAGAAACGTGTGAAACCGATCGCCGGTGTCAGGTTTCACGCATGGGAAAGTACTGAGTGGTTCGTCAAGCTTGAACGTGTAAGTCGAACCGATAGCGGTTGTCAGGTTCGGCTTACGCGGCAACGTTTGACTGGGTATTTAGCTGACAATCCACGTCAGATACCAGAGTAATGCCCCACCAGCGAGCGCGCCAATGCCCGTCGCCAGGGCGACGATCGGGGTTGACGCCCCGCCCTGCAGCGCCATCATCGTCCCCGAAAGAGCGACGAGAACGACGAACCCGACGCGCAGTCGCTGAATGGTGTCGGCATCGACCGCCGAACGTCGACGTCGCCGAGCCATCAGTCCGCCCCCTCATACGGACGACTGCGGTCTCCTTCCGGTGATCGCCATCCCGTGTGGATGCCAACCAGAAAACTGGTACAACAGACCGTAGCAAGCGAACGCTCGAGTCCTCGCTTCCGTCCACGTATTCGACCCCGCAAATGCCGTCGACTCGAGTGCATACCAGGTTATTAGTGTGAACGGATTTGTAGTCGTTGGAATCTGACGTCAGGACAGCGTCCCGTTTCGCTTTGGGTGACGACACCTTGGAAGAGAGGCGCCATCTGCACAAGAAAATCGATAGGCATCCGGGCACAGATGAGACCCACCGAGCGCTGACACCAACACGTTGACAGCAAAACCGCACACCACCAGCAAAAAACGTGGCTGCGTCGGCTACCGCACTCGGGTTAGTAGCTCCGGACTTTCGGCTCGTAGGTTTTGTCCTCGCCCTCGAGGATGACGGGGCGGTACCAGATCGATGGCTTGCCGCCGTTCCAGGAAATGAGCGTGTGTTTGAGCCAGTTTTCGTCGTCACGGATCTGGTTCTCGAGTCGCCAGTGTGCGCCGCGGAACTCGTTGCGGACGAGCGCACCGAGCGTGATGGTCTCGGCGACGTCGATCAGGTTGCGCGTCTCGTATGTCATCTGGAGGTCCGTGTTGAACGTTCGGGATGGGTCCTCGACGGAGACGTCCTGATACAGTTCTCGGCACTCCTGAATTTCCTTGAGCGCGCGTTTGAGACCTTCTTCCTCGCGGAAGACGTTCACGTCTCGAGTCATCGCATTCTGAAGTTTCGAGCGGATATCGGCGTGTTTGGTGCCGCTTTCTTTCTCCATTAATCGCTCGACACGTTCGCGCTCGGCTCCAACAGCCTGCTCGAGCAGGGCGTCCCCCCCGGCGACCTGTCCGGAGCCGTCGGTGGCGACGCTTTCACTGGTCGAGACCGGTTCGATACCGGCCTCGCCCGGCGTGATCGGCAGCTCAGTTTCCGTTTCGTCTTCGACATCGGTACTGTAACCGGTCTCGATTTCGGCCTCGCCGAGGTCTTTGCCGGCAGCGTGATAGCCCGCGCGCTTGCCGAAGACGACGAGTTCGGGCAACGCGTTTCCGCCGAGGCGATTTGCACCGTGGACGGAGACACACGCACACTCGCCAGCGGCGTAGAGGCCATCGACACACGTCTTGCCGTTCTCGTCGGTTTCGATGCCCCCCATCTCGTAGTGCTGGCCAGGTTTGACGGGCATCGGTTCGACCAGCCCATCGACACCCTCGAAGTCCTCCGCCAAGTGCAGAATGTTCTCGAGGCGGTCGAGAATCCGTTCGGAACCGAGATGGCGCATGTCGAGATGGACGTACTCGTCGTTGACGCCCCGGCCTTCGTTCACTTCGGTCAACTCGGCGCGCGAGACGACGTCACGGCTGGCGAGTTCGCCGTCGTTGTTCGCGTAGCCGTGTTCGAACATGAACCGTTCGCCGTCTTCGTTGTAGAGGATACCGCCTTCGCCACGGACACCCTCGGAAATGAGGACGCCCGTGCTCGGCAACGTCGTCGGGTGGAACTGAACGAACTCCATGTCCTCGAGCGGGACGCCCGCGCGGTAGGCCATCGCCTGGCCGTCGCCGGTACAGGAGACGGCGTTGGTGGTGTGGTCGAACGCCTGTCCGGGGCCACCAGTTGCGATGATGACGCCGTTGTTCGCTTTGAAGCCCTCGACCGTGCCCGACTGTACGTCGTAGGCGACGACGCCGTGACAGGTTCGGTCGTTCGGGTCGGGTTCGTCGGTCACCGCGAGGTTCATCACGAACCACTCGTTGTACACCTGAATGCCGCGTTTGACGACCTGTTCGTACAGGACGTGCAGCAGGTGGTGACCGGTTTCAGCCCCTGCGTACGTCGTTCGCGGGAACGAGAGGCCCCCGAACGGTCGCTGTGAGACCGTCCCGTCGTCCTCACGAGAGAAGGGCATCCCCCAGTGCTCGAGGGTGATCGTATCCTCCGGGGCGTCCTTGGCCAGGGTTTCGATGGCCGGGGCGTCACCCAGATAGTCCGAGCCCTTCATCGTGTCGTAGGCGTGGAGTTCCCAGTCGTCACCCTCACGGAGGGCGGCGTTGATGCCCCCTTCTGCCGCGCCGGTGTGACTGCGGACCGGGTGGAGTTTCGTGACCATTGCCACGTCCGCCCCCGCCTCGTGTGCTGCGATTGCCGCTCTGAGGCCAGCGCCGCCGGCGCCGACCACGATGACGTCGTGTTCGTACATGGTTACCAGAATTTCAGGTTTTTCTTGACTGCCTCACGCTTGAGCTCCTGAATGTGCTCGGTGAGTGGGATGTCTTTCGGACAGACCTCCGTACAGGAGAACTGGGTCTGACACCGCCAGACGCCATGTTCCTGTTCGATGATACGAAGTCGGTGTTCTTTGATCTCTTCGTCCTCACGCTCGTCCATCGCGAACCGGTAGGCCTTGTTGATCGCCGCCGGTCCGAGATACTGGTTGTCTCCCGCCGCGATGTTACACGAGGACATACACGCCCCACACCAGATACACCGCGTCGACATCTTGATCTTCTCGCGGTTTTCCCGTGACTGGCGGAACTCCTCGAGGTCGCCGTCGGGAAGGTCTTCCTGTTTCATGTAGGGTTCGACGCTGTGCATCTGGTCGTAGAAGTGCTCCATGTCCACGACCAGGTCCTTGATGACCTCCTGGTGTGGCAGGGGTTCGATACGGACCGGTTGCTCGAGTTCGGAGAGCTGGGTCTTACAGCCCAGGTGCTGTGAGCCGTTGACGAAGAAGGCATCCGAGCCACAGATCGCCTGTCGACAGGAGTGTCGGAACGTCAACGAGGAGTCGAACTCGTCACGTGCGTAGATCAGGGCATCGAGGACGGTCATTCCGCGCTCGTATGGAACGTAGTAGTCGTCGAATCGTGGCTCCTGTTTGGCCTCAACCTCCGGATCGTAGCGGAAGACTTTGAGGTGAATCTTGGTTTCTTCCGGTTCAGTCTCGGCTTCCGCCTGCTCGCGCTGGGCCTGTCCCAGTCGTTTTCGCTCGAGGCGTCGCTGCTGTGGTTCGGGAGCCGATTCGGTTTCTGGCTCCCCTTCGACGGGCGATTCTTGCGTTTCGGGTTCTTCGGGTTGTTGTTGCTGTGTACTCATTTACATCATCCCTCGCCAGACGAGTGCGACCCAGATGCCCTGGGCGATGAGTGCGAGACTCGCAATCGTCAGCACACCGAGGACGATTTTTCTCGGCGTACCACTGAGTCCCTGATTGATCAGTGCATTGTAGACGCCGTTGACGCCGTGAAACGTCGCGGTGATCAGGAACAGGATCATCGTGACGAAGTAGCCGATGTTCTCCATACGCGCTGCGGTTCCGCCGAACGTAATTTCCCAGGCGTGGTTGACAAAGTGCAAGAGGAAGAAGTGGTACGCCAGTACCACGACCAGGAATGCCGCCGTCACCCGCTGGAGAAGCCACGCGGTGCCTCCGGGGGCAAACGAGGAGTATCGTTCAGCCATCTAAAATCCAACCTCCGTCATGAACGTCGGAACACTTGCAACGGTGATTGCGCCCGTGATTATCAACGAGGCGTAGAACGTTTTGTCCTGTGCCTCGAGACCGATTCCCAGGTCAACCATCAGGAGGCGAATGCCATTGAGGATGTGAAAGACGGCGACGGCCAGCAGGCCGACTTCCAGGAGTCGAACGACGAACAGGGCTTCGAGCCCCTGCAACGTGTTAGTGTACGCTTGCTCGCCCGCGATGGCGGTGCTCAACACTGCGATGTGGGTGAACAGGTAGCCGATCAGCATCCACCCGGTGAACTTGTGGAAGATCCATGCCCACATCCCAGCCGAGAACTCCTTCCAGCGCCCGAAGTCCTCGATAAGGCCACGATTGTAAGACTGACTCATGCGCTCATGTCGAGGGTTGGACTGTGGGGGTATAGAAGTTACTTTTATCGTGCCCGATCATTCCTTCCAAACCACGTCTATCGTCCGTGTGGCGGAACGTTCAGGAGAAACACCGTGGATTCGCTACTCGAGCGTCTCCAGAAACGGGTCCTGACGCTCGAGTTCGCGCTCGAGGGCGTTCAGGATGGTGTCACTGAGTCCGACCAGATGACACAACGGATTTCCAGGATAGACCACTGGGTTCTCGAGAACACCAACGAGAAGGCCCGTAAACGGCGCTTCGACCGTCACAATGTCGTCTTCCTCTTTGAACGGGTTGGTGATCACACAGATCGTCTCTCCCTCACGCACGAGGTTGCCACTCGAGTGTTTCATGTCGACGATACCGCCGGCATCGGCCCTGAGCCAGGTCTTTTCGCCAGCGTCGTCGATGATGACGCGCCATCCGGGCCAGTGAACCGACGAGTGGGGATGGAGACCGAACTCCGCGAGGACGCTCGCGACGCCGGTTAGCGCCCGGTCGATGAGCTGTCGCTGAAACCGGTGCGCTTCCCCCATCTCGACGGTAATCGTCGGGATACCGGCGCTCGTGGCTTCACCGCGAAGCGTCCCCGAGGGGCCTTCGCCAGCGATGATGACGTTCGAACTGAACGCGCGCGACAGCCGTTCGACTTTCTGGTCGCTGGTATCGGCCCGAACGTGGAGCATGTTCGTTCGCCCGCGCGTCGAGGTGTGAAAGTCGATACCCAGGTCACAGGGTTCGATAAAGTTCGTGTAGATCTGGTGGGCCATCCGTCGCGCGCTGGTGCTGTCCTCTCGGCCGGGGAACGACCGGTTCAGGTCTCGGTCGTAAATAGGCAGGTAGCGCTCCTGGGCGAGAAAGCCCGGCACGTTCATCACGGGCAAACAGATCAACGTTCCGTGAAGGTTCGAGTGGTCCCAGTCGTGTGCCACCTCTCGAACGACCTCGATCCCGTTGAGTTCGTCACCGTGGGCGGCCGCCGAGAGGAACACCGTCGGCCCGGGGTGTTCGCCGTTGATCACTGTCACGGGAATCCGAACGGGGTCGCCGAGATAGGTTTCGCTGATACCGTAGCGGATGTTGGCCGATTCGCCGGGATCGACGCGACCCCCGTTGTACGTGAACACGTCGGAGCCGAGATGGCTATCGGGGGGTTCGCTCATCGTCTCTTCGCTCATGCTCCCCCATACGCGGGCATGCCTATAACTGGTGTCCCCTCGAGACGAGTCCAAACTGTTGCTCGCCCCACGAGAAAAAACGACACCCACACCGATCGCCGCACGAGGGACCGAGCGTTCGCGCTCGAGTCCCCCTGCGCACGAGTCCCGATTCGCGAAACTCGAGGAAGATGTTTTCTAATTGGTCGTCGTAGGTACTCGCATGAACGTACGCGAAGCAACGGCCGACGACAGCGAGCAGATCCGCTCGGTGGCACGGGACTCCGTAACCGATTCCTACAGCCACTTTTTGGACGAGAAAGCCATCGAGACGGCACTCGAGCAGTGGTACGGCGAGGATATCGACGAGCGTCTCGCCGACGAGAACGCGCTGTTTCTGATCGTCGAACACGACGATGAGGTCGTGGCGTTCTCCCAGAGCGAACTCGTCGGCGACACCGAAGGCGTCGGACGGATACTCTGGCTCCACGTCGACCCGTCTCACCGTGGCTCCGGTATCGGTACCCGCCTCCTCGTTCGAACCCGCGAGGGCTTGCTCGAGGAAGGCTGTGACCAGATACAGGCGGCCGTGCTTGGCGCCAACGACGTCGGAAGCCAGTTTTACGCCAGCCACGGGTTCACCCGCGCCGGCGAACGCGAAATCGATATCGGGGACGATACCCTGGCCGAACACGTCTACGTCGAAAGCGAGCGCGAGACGGACGACGACTGGCGCGCGCTCGAGGCAGTGACCGAAAACGGCGAGACGCTGTACGTCAGTTACGGTGAACCCGTCCGTGGCTCCGACGCTCCGTTTTACACGACCTATCAGAACGACGACGCGAGCCGACGTTACGGCTGGTTCTGTGGGAACTGCAACTCGCTCGACAACGCGATGGACGCCATGGGCCGTATCGTCTGTAACGATTGTGACAACCATCGAAAAGCGACCCGATGGGACGCCGCATACCTGTGAGTTTCCCGCACGTCCCAGGTATGACCCTCGAGTCGTTCGTCGAGAAATTCCTTGCCAAAGCACGTTAAGCGTGTCACTACAGTCGATGTATGGGATGGTTAGCGAAGGTGAGTGCCTCGTCGACCGGGACACGTGATCGAGGTTATTGCCCGAACCCCGAGGGGTGACCGACCGGGTACCTCGACCCGGAACACACCCACGTTGCACGCCTGCCCCTCGGCCGAATTCACTCGCTAACAAAGACGGCAGTTCCCCAATTGGGGGTCGATGAACGGAGTCAGCTGCCGTGTTTCCTCCTTCAAGCATCCACGGTCGACACGTGACCGAGAGACAACCGAAGACGGGGGTATACGCCACGCATGGTAACGACCGAGAACACAGCGACGAAGACGGTCGTCATCGGACTGGATGCACTCGACAAGCGATACCTCGAGCGCTTCGAATCGTCGATGCCAAACGTGCGTGCGCTTCGTGACCGCGGCGTCGAGGCGACACTCGAGTCGACACACCCACCCTGGACGGGAAGTGCCTGGCCCTCGATGTACACCGGCTGCGACCCGAGCCACCACGGTGTCTACGGTTTTTTTCGATACGATACGTATCCGGACGAGGGCGAACTGGTCTCGCGAGCCGACGTCGACCGGCCGGCTATCTGGGATTATCTGTCGAGCGAAGGGGCTTCCTCAGTCGTCCTGAACGTGCCGGTTACCCATCCGGCTGATCAGATAGCCGGCGTGTTGATACCCGGTTATCTGGCGGGCGAAGATGCGGACGGACACCCCGAAGGCGTTCGCGAGGCGCTCGACGACGAACTGGGCGAGCCCTACCGTATTTACTCGAGCCACGAGGTGAGCGGCGATTCCGAAAAGAAGCTAACAGGCTACCTCGAATTGATCGATCAACGGCGGCGAGCGGCCTGCTCCCTGCTGGAACGTGAAGACTGGGAGTTTGCGTTCATTCAGGTGCAAAAGACCGACGCCGTATTCCACAACTTCGACGACGATGAGGCATTCCGATCGATCTACGAGGCCGCCGATCGGCTGGTCGGCGACGTCCTCGAGACGATCGACGAGACGGTCAACGTGATCGTTTGCTCGGATCACGGTATCGGTCCGGTCACCGGCCACTCGATCTACGTCAACGAAATCCTCCGCCAACACGACTACGTCGTTGCCACCGACGGTCAGGGAGGACGAACGAATCTATCTTCGGTCAAAACGACGCTGACGGATCCCGACGGGGGTCAGCCCGCGGAGTCCGGCACTGTAAATTCCGACGGTGGGCAACCCGGCGTCTCGTCACGGGCCGCCAAATGGGTCATCGACCGCCTCGGCATCCGTCCCGGAAGTGTGTACGGCGCTGCCGAGCGAGTCGGCCTCGAGTCGGCCCTGCTTCGACTAACGCCCGACTCGCTGGTGGCGGCAGCTGGCGAGACCGTCGACTGGCGAGACTCAAAAGCGTACTGCACGGAGGGGACTCGCCTGGGCGTCAGAATCAACCTCGAGGGGCGCGAGCCGAACGGCACCGTTTCGCCGGCGGAGTACGAGACCGTCCGCGATGACCTCATCTCGATTCTCTCCTCGTTCGAGACGCCGGACGGAAAACCCGCGTTCGAACTGGTGTGTCGTCGTGAAGCGGTGTACGACGGGCCACACGCCGACCGTGCACCCGATATTCTCGTTCGACCGACCGAGATGAACAACAACATCAAGACAGAACTGTACGGGCGAACAACCGTCCCCATCGACGTGTACGATCACAAACTCGACGGCGTGTTCCTCGCCGCCGGTCCAGGTATCGACGAAACCTGGAGCGATGACCGACTGTCACTCACCGACGTCGCACCGATTACGATGTCCCTACTGGGCTATCCGGTCCCGGACTCGATGACCGGAACTCCCCCGTCGTCGTTGCTCACCGTTCCGGTCCGCAGCGGTCAATACGAGCCGATCGACTACGGAACGGCGGCCGTACCGAACGTCGATACCGAGGGCGTAACTAATCGGCTCGAGGATCTCGGCTATCTCTGATGGGTGACCGTCACCAGGAACTGTCCGCCCTCCTCTCGAGTGCCGTCCTCGTCATGGTCGGCGGGATGATCGGCTCGGCGGCAAAACTGGGCGAACGCGTCGTCATCGGTCGGCTGCTCTCCCCCGATGCCTACGGCGAGGTGAGTATCGGACTGGCGTTGCTCATGTTCCTGACGACCTTCGCCATGGCGGGGTGTAGCCAGGGCGTCTCTCGGTTTATTCCGCGATACGACGATATCGAAGATCGACGGGGTGTCTGGGTCAGTGGCATCGCCGTCACCATGGCCCTCGCCGTCGGATTTGCCGCACTGTTGATCGTGGGAGCCAACTGGATCGCATCCCTCCTCTTCGAAACCGACGTCGCCGTGACGTTCATTCGCGTGCTGGCGGTCGCGATACCGTTTATCGTCGGGTTCCGAGTGGCCATTTCGGGAATCAGGGGCTACGAGAACACCGTGTTTCGAACCGTCGCTCAAGATTTCATCGATCCGTTCCTCAGGATCGGCCTCATCGCCCTCTTTATTCTCGCGGGGATGGGAATCGTTGCGGCCGGTGTCGGCTACCTTCTCGCGGCGATCGCTACGTTCGTGGTCGCGACGCTCTTTCTCAATCGACTCATGCCGCTTCGAGGTGCCTACCGTACCCACACTCGAGAGCTGATCCGATTTTCGGCCCCACTCGTCGTTTCGACGGTCGTCGGCGTCCTCCTCACACAGACGGACACACTGATGCTCGGCTATTTCAGGAGTTCCGCGGAGGTCGGCCTCTACAGCGCCGCCTATCCCCTCGCGAGCGGCCTGCTCGTCGTCCTCGGCGCGTTCGGATTCCTCTACCTGCCAATCGCCTCACGGCTGGACTCGGACGGCGACCGAGCTGCCGTCGACGATATCTACGCCACCACGACGAAGTGGGTCTACGTGGTCACCTTCCCGGCTTTTTTATTGCTGTTCGCGTTTCCGGCCGACGTCCTCCGGATTGTCTTCGGCGTCGACTACACCGCTGCCGCAAGCGTCCTTCCGATACTCGCTGTCGGGTTTTTCCTCAGCGCGGCGGCGGGTCGCGACCGGGAGACGCTGTCAGCGCTTGGCTCGACCTCGTGGATCGCGATGGGCAACGTGTTCGGACTGGCGCTCAACGTCGTGGTCAACATCCTGCTCATACCGCGGTACGGTTTCATCGGTGCCGGAATCGCCTCCGTCACCTCCCTGGTGGCTGTCCACACCGTCATCTGTGGCGTTCTCGCCGTTCAGTACGGTATCACGCCGCTCTCGAGAGAATCGACCCGAACGTACATCGGACTTCCACTGGTGTGTCTGCCCTGGGTGTTTTTGCTCACGCCCTGGGTCTCGATCTCGGCAGTGACCATCCTTCCCGCCCTCGTCGTCCTCGGCGTGAGTTCCCTGCTGGTCGTCGGCCTCGTCGGGGGCCTCGAGCCCAGTGATATCGTCGTGGTCGACCTCCTTGAAGACACGCTCGGGGTGACGATCCCGTTGGTCCGCCGCTGGATTCCCAACGACGAAGACTCGACGCTCACGTCAGCGATAGCCGACTGATCGCGATTCCTGGACTATCGCGACACTCGAGGATGTGCTCGCCTCGAGTCGATATGCTGCCTTCGATGTTGGGGCTCTCCGTGAAACCGAACACCGGTCGAGAAAGCGTTCCTGGTCGGCAAAGAACACTGTGTTAGGCCGTGACACGTCTGAATACGGCTGTCACGCTCGTAGTAACTAACAACGTTTTTCCGGTGGGAAAGAGTGTATCGAGTTATGACAGCAGCCGACCCGATTACTGTGGGGGTACTCAGTCTACACACGAGCAAAGAGTCCAAAGCGATCCTCAACGCTGTCGAGGAGTTAGGACACGACACCGCCTGGCTACGCGAAGAGAACACGACAATGAGTGTCGAAGACGGCGAGGTCGTCATCGAACCTGACGTCGATGTCATCGCCAACCGGATGTTGCTCTCGAACACCGAACAGCCCTGTGAGGAACTGGGGCTCGCGAGTACACTCAACCGGCTCGTGCCGATGCTCAACGAGCCGGAAGCGACGATGACCGCCTCACACAAACTCGCCACCGCAGCGGCACTCGCCTCAGAGGACATCCGCGTCCCCGACGTGTACATGGCCTTGAGCTCGGATAAACTCAACGAGGCTCGAGACCGATTCGGCGAGGAAGCCGTCTACAAGACGGCCATCGGCACCCACGGCGGGGGGACCTGGAAGATCGGGCCGAACGACCCGGTGAACGCGAAAGTCGGCAATCGATACGCCTTCCTCCAGGAACTCATCGACATGGACGGGCAGCGCCACCGCGACATTCGCGTCTACGTCGTGGGCGATGAGGTCGTCGGCGCGATGTACCGCTATGCACCCGACAACGACTGGCGGACTAACGTTGCCGTCGGCGGCAGCGTCGAGGACGCCACGGACTCCCTGTCCGACGAAGTCGTCGACATGGCCGTCAGCGCGTCCCAGATCGTCGGCCTCGATTACGCCGGCGTCGATCTCGTTGAGAGTGAAGACGGCGCGCTCGTCCTCGAGGTCAACCCCACCGCCGGCTTCAAAGGACTGTACGAAGCCACCAGCGTCAGCCCGGCCCCCTACATCGCGAAACTCGCCATTGAACGCGCGGGTGGCGAGGTCGACGACGGTCGTGTCTGGGAACTCTCGGCGAACCTCGACGATTCGACGCCCTCGGCCATGCCCGACATCTTCCGGCCTGGCGACGGCGAACCGGCGATCATCGGGTACACCGAAGAGATCGTCCTCTCCGGAACTGCCGGCTCGAAAACCGTCTACGCCAAATCCGACACCGGCGCGACCCGAACGAGTATCGATACTCAATTGGCCGCAGACATCGGGGCTGGCCCCATCAAATCGATAACGCGAGTCAAATCCGGCAGCCGCAAAACTTCCAAGAGTCGGCCCGTCGTCGACGTCGTCGTCGGCGTCGGCGGCAATCAGCACACCGTGACCGCGAGCGTCGAAGACCGCAGCCACATGGATTATCCGGTCATCCTTGGCCGTGACATCCTCGGCAGTTACCAGGTCGACGTCAGCCGTCGCGTCGATGGCGACAAACCCGACAGTCCCGAGGAAGAAGAAGAACTGCTCGAGTAACCCGTTCCGGCATCGTGACCCGCGACCGACGCCGTTTTGCTCGTTCGAACGAACCTTCTCGCGATGGTGCTCCCCGAGGATATCCTCCGTCGTGACCCCGTGATGGCCGCCCTGCTCGAGCGCTACGAACTCGAGCGGATCGACACGAGCGTCGACGAGTACGAGCGGTTGGCCGTCTCGATCATCAACCAACAGCTTTCGACGGCTTCGGCCAACGCTGTTCGGGGCCGTGTGTTCGACGTGCTCGAAGGCGAGGTCACACCTGGGCGAGTGCTCGAGGCCGACGATACCCGCTTGCTCGAGGCAGGCCTGAGCGGGCAGAAACTCGAGTACCTTCGAAACACCGCCGAGGCCTTTCGCGAACGCGATCTCACTCGCGAGGGACTTACCGACCACTCGAACGACGAGGTCCGGGCGGCGCTCACGTCGATCAAAGGCGTTGGCGAGTGGACCGCTAACATGTACTGCATCTTCGTGCTCGCTCGACCCGACGTGCTCCCCCTCGGTGACCTGGCAATCCGCCGTGGGATCGAGGACCTCTATAACGGTGGGGAAGACCTCTCGAGACGTGAAATGCGCGAGATCGCCGAACCCTGGCGACCCCACCGGAGTCTGGCGACGCGGTACATCTGGTCGCACTACGAGGACGGCTAGTCGAATCGACTTCAATATTCAGAGCTAATTATTCAATTATTGTATTTTCTAAATACGAATTTCAAAGTAGAATACCGAAGTAAAACAAAACGGACTCGTTTATCGGGCGGCATAAGAGAAGGCCCCGCGCTTGCTCTCGAGGGGATTCACTCGAGGTGGTGATAGTCCAGCTCGTAATCCTCGTCGATGGCCGCCTGAACCGGCTCACTCGGCTCTCCGATACCTCGTTTGTGGATCGAAAGACCGGACTCGTCCGCCGACACCACGAGATTCACACGCCAGTCCGAGTGCGTCTCGGGGTGATCGCGCCGGTAGTGAGCGCCGCGGGATTCGGTTCGCTCGAGGGCCGTCCGGAGCAAGGCTTCGGCAACGGTCAGGCTGAACGAGAGGTCGACGGCGTACTCGAACGACCGCGAAGTCAGGTCGCCATCGACCAGGAGGTTGGCCGTTTGTGCCCGAATCGCCTCGAGTTTTACCAGTCCCTCTCGAATCCCCTGTTGATCTCGGATAATGCCGGCGTGTTCCCAGAGCAGGTCGCCGAGCTCCTCGAGTAGTGCCTTCGGTTTGACGTCGCCATCGGCTTCCGCGAGCATCTCGAGGGCGAGGAACTCCCGTTCGGCCAGCGCTCGCTGACCGGGGGTCAACACCGGGTCCTCGTCGGCGCTCGAGAGGTGCAAGGCGATGCGTTCGCCGACGGGTTTGGCGATGGCAACTGTCTCCGCAAGCGAGTTGCCGCCGAGACGGTTCGCTCCGTGGACGCCCGCAACGGTCTCCCCCACGGCGTACAGTCCATCGATGCCGGTTTCACCCGTCTTGAAATTGATATCGACGCCGCCCATGGTGTAGTGAGCGGTCGGACCGACCACCATCGGTTCACTCGTGATGTCGACGCCGAGATCCGCGAACCGTTCGACCATCGTCGGCAGTCGGTCCCGAACGTAGTTCGGATCCCGGTGGGAGATATCGAGGTAGACGCCGCCGTGTTCGGTCCCTCGGCCGTCGCGAACCTCCTCGGCAATCGCTCTGGCGACGACGTCTCGAGCGTCGAGTTCCATCTGATCCGGTGAGTACCGTTCCATGAACCGCTCGCCGACGGACGACTGCGACGCCTGGGAACCGCCGTTCGCGTCGCCCGCCTCGTTCGCATCCCTCGCGGAGCAGTCCGCGTTGTAGAGTCGACCCCCTTCGCCCCGAACTGCCTCCGTCACGAGTCGCCCGTCCCACGCTTCGCCGTAGCGCTCGCCGACCATTCCGGTTGGGTGAAACTGCACGAACTCGAGATCCAGCAGTCGGGCACCCGCCTCGAGGGCGAGCGCCTGTCCGTCGCCGTTGTTTTCGTCGTCGCGCGAGGAGTGGCGATGATAGAGCGCCGAGAACCCGCCAGCGGCGAGGACGACGTGGTTGCTCCGAAACAGCAGACCTCGGCCCGTCTCCATGTCGAATCCGGCCGCGCCGTACACCCGTTCGCCGTCCGAGAGCAATCGGGTGATCATCACGTTCTCTCGGTAGGGAACCTCGAGCGCCTGGGCGCTGTCGATGAGCGTCGAGAGCATCGCTTCGCCCGTTCGGTCGCCGACGAAACAGGTTCGGCGGTACGATTGGGCACCGAAGTACCGCTGGTTGATCTTTCCGTCGTCGGTCCGGTCGAACGGCGTTCCCCATCGCTCGAGTTCCCGTATCCGGTCGGGCATCGCTCGGGCGACCAGTTCGACGGCTTCCGGGTCGTTCAGGAAGTGTCCCTCTTTCAGCGTGTCAGCAGCGTGGATCGTCCAGTCGTCCTCGGGGTCGAGTGAGCCAAGCGAGGCGTTGATGCCGCCAGCCGCCCACGTCGTGTGTGCGTCTCCATGACCACGCTTACCGATCACGAGCGGCGCGTGCCCCGCCTCCGCGATAGCGATGGCAACGCGAGCCCCGGCGGCTCCCGCCCCGATGACTAACACGGGTGTCGAAACCACGTCGTAGGGCAACTCGAGCGGCCGCTCGTCACTGAAATCGGACACCAGGGAATCGAGTGTCGGCTCACCCTGGCCGACCGTCGAACTCGCCGCCCGGTCGCCACTGGAGGGGGCTTCTGTCATCAAGCTGAGAAAGGGTCCGCAGCTATTTACCGTAGACGCCAAACGAGGAAGGGCGATCGGTCCAGAGCCCGAAAACCCATCAAATCGTCTCCGAGGCGATTCACAGCCCCAGCAATTTTTTGCTCGAGGCTCGAGTCTATAGGTGCGTGCAACCGATCGTTCACCTCTCGGTTGGCTACCTCTGCTATGCGGCGTACACTCGTTGGCGTCGTGGTGAGCGACCCCGTGGAGTTCCAGTCCTCGTCGTCCTCGTCGGCGCGGGTCTGCCGGACCTGCTCGACAAACCCCTCGCCGCGGCGGGAATCGTCGACGTCGGACGGACCGTCGGTCACTCGTTGTTCACCGCCGTAATCGTGATGACCATCGTCTGGCAGGTCGCCGCACGACGGAATCGTCGCCCATTGGCGATCGCTTTCATCATCGGGTACGCCTCCCACATCGTGACCGACGTGCCGTGGCACGTCCTCTCCGGCGATATCGACGAACTGGGATTTCTCCTCTGGCCAGTCACCGAAATGCCAGCCTACAGTGGCGTGAAATACCTCGGAACCGTCGGCGGTGTCGAGATCACCACGCTCTGGCTCGAGGCAGTGATTTTCGTGGCCGGCGTCGGCCTGTGGTGGCGCGACGGGAAGCCGGGACTCGAGACGCTGAAAAATGCGGTCGTCGACTAGCGTGGACTACATTTCGCTCTCGCCCTGGCCTTCGCTTTCGGGCGACTCCGGTTCGATACCCGACAGCCGCATCGCATTGCCAGTGACCGCGAGGCTCATCCCCATGTCGCCGATGACGACCGCGTGGATGACGGTGACGACGCCGAAAGGCGCACCTGCTGCGAGCAGTGCCTTGACGGCGAGACTCGAGCCGATGTTCTGGCGGATGACGCCGTTTGCCGACCCCGACAGCCGATACAGATAGGGAAGACGGGTCAGATCGTCGCCCATGAGCGCCACGTCTGCCGTCTCGAGTGCCGTGTCCGTCCCGGCAGCACCCATGGCGATGCCCACGGAGGCCGTCGCCAGCGCTGGCGCGTCGTTGATACCGTCACCGACCATGGCGACGGTGTGTTGCCTCGAGTCGCCGGCATCAGATCGGTTCCGTCGAGTCGCGTCCTCATCGGCCGCGGATACATCGCTCCCGCGACGGGCCGAACCATCTGCCCCAGCAACGCGCCCCTCGAGCTCGCGAATCGCCTCGAGTTTCTCCTCGGGCAACAACTCCGCGTGGTATTCCTCGATGCCGACTTCCTCGGCGATAGCGCGTGCAGTGCCCTTGTTGTCGCCGGTGAGCATGACGACGCGAACCCCCTGGGCCTGTAGCTGGGAGACGGCCCAGGCAGCGTTCGGCCGGACGCGGTCGGCGACGGCAATCAGGCCGAAGAGAGTATCGTCCGTGCCGACGAGAACCACCGTCTTGCCCTCGGCCTCGAGTTTCGGAACGACCTGCCGGGCGAGGTCGAGACAATCCTGTCGCGAACAGTCGGGCCTCGATTCGACGGAACCAGCTCCGGCCATTGAATCGACCCCGCCGTCCGTCCGAGTATGCGTGTGCTCGAGGTCGAGCCCCAGGTCGTCGAAGAGGTCGGGTTTCCCCACGTAGTGCGTTTTTCCATCGATCTCGCCGCGCACGCCACGTCCGGCAAGGGCTTCGAAGTTCCGGACCTCGAGATCCGTTTCATCGCCTATCGTCTCATCTGCGTGCTCAGCAATCGCCGCCCCGATCGGATGTTCACTCCGTTTCTCGAGCACGCCGGCTGTTGCCAGCACGGCTTCCTCGTTGGCTCCCTCGAGGGCCACGACGTCGGTCACCGCGAGGTCACCCGTCGTGAGCGTCCCCGTCTTGTCCACCGCGAGCACGTCGCTCTCGCCGACCGCCTCGAGGTGGCGGCCTCCTTTGATTAGCACGCCGTTCTTCGCCGCACTCGTGATCCCCGAGACGACGCTCACGGGCGTCGAGATGACGAACGCACAGGGACAGGCGATAACCAGGAGGGTCAATCCGCGGAGGAACCAGGTGTTCCAGTTTGCACCGGCAAGTAGCGGCGGGCCGGCGGCGAGCGCGACGGCGAGCACGACGACGATCGGCGTGTAGATACTCGCAAAGCGATCGACGAACTGCTCCCGTTTCGTCCGCTCGCGTTCGGCGTCGGCCACCAGGTCGACGATTCTGGCGAGCGTCGACTCGCCGGCCTCGTTCGTGACTTCGATCTCGAGGTACCCCGACTCGGCGATAGTTCCGGCGAAGACCTCGTCACCGGCGACTCGGTCGACCGGGACGCTTTCGCCCGTGATCGGCGACTGGTCGACGGCGCTGGGCCCGGTCCGAACCACGCCGTCGGCCGGAATCTTCTCACCCGGACGAACGACGACGAGATCGCCCGGCTCGAGCGCCGACGCGGGAACCGTCGTCTCGGTCCCATCCTCGGCTTTGATCGTCGCGGTATCCGGCGAGAGCTCCATCAGCTCCCGCAGGGAGTTTCGCGCCCGATCCATCGAAAAGCGCTCGAGAAGTTCGGCGACGCTGAACAGGACGGCAAGCATCGCGCCCTCGAACGGGTGGTGGGCGGCCACACTCGCGAGAATCCCGACGCTCATCAGGAAGTCGATATCGAGGCTGTGTGCCCGTAGCGAGTAGTAGCCATTCCGGAGTATCGGCACCCCGGCGACCGCTGCCGCGATAATAAACAGGACGTGTGAGAGGGCGTACTCGCGACCGACCAGGGTAAACAACTGGGTGTTCGCGTCGGTGGCGACGAACGCCAGTACCATCCCGACGACCACCAGCGCGCCGCCTATCACGGTGCCGATAGCCCGTTGGGTGCGCCAGATCGGGTCCGCGGGTTCGAGCCCCGGTTCATCTCCGGTACTCGAGAGCGTCCGCGCCTCGTAGCCAGCGCCCTCGATAGCCGAGACGATCCGTGCGTCTACCAAGTCCCAGTCACCCTCCACCGAATCGCCGCCAGTAGCGTCACCAGCCGGAGCGTCGGTCGGTGCAACCGTGACCGTCACCCGCCCGGTCGCTGGCAGCGTTTCGATCGACTCGAGAGCGGGTTTCTCGAGTCCCTCGAGTGCCCCCTCGACCTTGCTGGCACAGGACGAACAGTCCATGCCGGGGACCGAAAACGCTCGCGTCCGTTCGGTGTCACCGCCTGCACCTTCCACGCCGGCAACGGTGTAGCCGGTTTCGGCCACCCGTTCGCGCAGGGTTGCAGTGTCCGTTCGGCCCGGGTCGTACTCGATGAGTAACCGCCCCGATGCGACGGCCGGGTCGATACTGTCGATACCGTCAACGCCCTCGAGACCACGTTCGATTTTCGTCGCACACGAGGAACAGTCCATCTCCGGAACGCGAAACTCGACCGTCGCGTCCCCGTCGCCCCGTCTCCTCTCAGTCATCAGTTTCGTCTAGCCTCGCGACCGGCATACAGCTTATTTGGCGCACGCCAACTTTGGCTGGGGAAATAAATGAATTGGACACCGGCCCCGCTCAAATTTCCGGCTCGACTCGAGGACGGTCACCCGCCACGAGCGAGGAGGCCATCGCGGCTTCCGCTCGTCGCAACCGATAGGAAAGCGTCGAACGCGGAATCTCGAGTTGGGCCGCCAGTTCGTCTAATTCGATAGCACGAGGCGTCTCGTAGTAGCCGTGTTCGACCGCCGCACGCACTGCATCGCGCTGTTCGGGAGGGATGTCCGGTTCGACGCTCGTTCCCTCGAGCGATCGGTCGGGGTCGACGTCGGCGAGTCGCAACATCTCGATACCGGTACACTCCCCAACTTCGGCCCCCAGCGCGTCGAAGAATTCCCGAACTGGCGTATCGTCGTCGAGCACGATGCGCCAGCGATGACGGCGACTCTCGCGGTACGTTTCGAAGAGCAACCCCGTGCCGAGATACTCGAGTGCCAGATGGGGGACGGAGGTACAGACGTCGGTTCGGTCCCAGTAGGTGTAGACGACGAGTTCCTCGTTCG
Source organism: Natronosalvus hydrolyticus (assembly GCA_025517525.1). Taxonomy (GTDB): domain Archaea; phylum Halobacteriota; class Halobacteria; order Halobacteriales; family Natrialbaceae; genus Natronosalvus; species Natronosalvus hydrolyticus. The sequence continues at coordinate 101,709 of JAOPJZ010000001.1, read as the reverse complement.
AGCGGTCGAGCACCTGCGTCTCACAGGTCGCGCCACAGTCGTCGCGGACGAGACAATCCGCGAAATAAGCGGGCTCCGCGTAGGCCGCCTCGAGCGCTTCGAGCGCCTCGTTCGAGCCAGTTGCGTAGTCGACCCGCCAGAGGCTGTCCGGCGTTACGTGATAGGACAGCGAGCGAATCCGCGTGCCTGCGTGTGCCTCGAGGACGTCGGCAACCGGATTCGTGCCGGGTTCGTACTCGAGGGCGAAGACGAACTCGCGCATTAGCACGCCGTACGTTGTGCAGCCAGAAAGGATTCTCGCTCGAGCGAGGTCAGGGAGCGAAGATCCATCGTACAAGGTCCACTATTCCAATTGCACCGTGTCAAGGTCAAATGAGTCTTTCACGCTGGGGAAGACACTTACACCGAGGCGAAGTTGGTCGGACTATGCCCGCCGACCGACGAACACTCCTCGCACTCACCGGTGCCCTCCTGGCCGGGATGGCCGGCTGTCTCGAGAGTGATGATTCACCAGCAAACGGCGACGATACCGGCGCTGGCGGGGACGACAGTAATAGTGACACGAACGGGAATGGAAACGGCGACGTCAACGGCAACGACACCGATGGCTTCGGGGCGTACCCGACGCCGGTGTTTCCGGAACTCGAGTTCGTCACTGCTCCCGAACTCGACGAAGCGAAACTGGCCGAACAGATCCGAGGGAACGTCGCCTTCTCGATCGACCTGCTCGAGCAACTCCGGACGAAAGCCCCCGAAGAAAACATCTTTTGTTCGCCGTACAGCGTTTCCGTGGCGCTGGCGATGACCTACGCCGGTGCCCGGGGGGAAACCGCGAACGAGATGGCGTCCGCGCTCCGGTACGAACTCGGGCAAGACGACCTGCACCCCGCCTTCGGCGCGCTCGAGGCCGAGTTTGCCCGCCGAAACGAGGACGGACAGGAAGTGGACGACCCGACCGGTGAAGACCACGACGGCCCCGCCTTCCAGCTATCGACGGCCAACACGACCTGGGGCCAGCAAGGTTACGGCTTCGACCAGGACTTCCTCGACCTGCTCGAGGCCTATTACGGGGCCGGGATGCAACTCGTAGATTTCGTCGGGTCACCGGAGGACGCTCGCCAGCAGATCAACGAGTGGGTCGAAGCCCAGACTGAAGACCGCATCGAAGACCTGCTCCCCGAAAACTCGATCAGGTCGACGACGCGACTCGTGTTGACCAACGCTATCTACTTCGTCGCGATGTGGAAGTATCCCTTCGACGAAAGCCAGACGTCGCCGGGGACGTTCACCGGCCTCGAGGGCCAGGAGACGACCGTCGACATGATGCACCAGTCGATCGAGGTCCCCTACGCCGAAATCGACGGCCACCAGCTCGTCGAACTTCCCTACGCGAACGACGACACCAGCATGGTCGTCATCGTTCCCGCGGCCGGCGAGTTCGCCTCCTTCGAGGACGCGTTCAGCGTCGACCGACTGGCAATCATGCTCGGGGAAACGACTACGCCGGAGGTCGAACTCACGATGCCAAAATTCGAACTCGAGTCGAAGTTCAGCCTTGTCGAGATCATGGAGAACCTGGGGATGGAGCGTGCGTTCGGCGGCGGCGCGGATTTCTCCGGAATGGTCGATGGTGATAGCAGTCTGTTCATCAGCGAAATCGTCCACCAGAGTTTCGTTGCGGTCGACGAACTCGGCACGGAAGCAGCGGCCGCTACGGCCGTCGTCATGGACGAAAGCGGTCCGATGGACCACGTCGAACTGACCGTCGACCGCCCGTTCCTGTTTTACATCCGCGATCGCCCGACGGAGACGGTGCTGTTCGCCGGCCGGGTCGTCGATGGGGAGACGTTACAGGCCGAGTAGTTACGACACCGATTCAGGTCCCGCTCGTTGAACGGTGGCTCGTTCGCGAAACCGCGCCGCATCGACCGGACTCGAGCCACGAGAATCAACGAGAACTAACGAGAAACGAACTCGTCCACGGATGGCCGAGCGTGCGTCTCGAGCGACAGCGAGAGGCGCACATTCACGGGGGAAGAGGCTGTTGACCAGCCACCCACCCCGAGCGACGCTCGCGAACTGGCGACCGACGTGGAGGACGCGGCACGTCCGGAACGGAGAGGAGTGCTTTTGGGCTCTTGGCGAGCGTCGCGAGCCAATGGTCAGCGAGCACGTGTGCTTGCCAGACAGGTTTTATCGAGGGACGCTGTGCTGTGCGGCGAAGCCGTCAGCGCAGCAGACCGCAAGATAAAAGGTGGGTTTTAGAACCCTTTTCCGAGCATCTCGCGAGCGATGATGTTCTTCTGAATCTCGGTCGTCCCCTCGTAGATCTGGGTGATCTTGGCGTCGCGGTAGAACCGCTCGACGGGGAAGTCGTTGACGTAGCCAGCGCCGCCGTGGATCTGGACGGCCTCGTCGGCGACATCGACGGCGATGCGGGAGGCGTACTCCTTGGCCATCGAGGCGAGTTGGGTGATGTCCTCGCCCTGATCGACCTTCCAGGCAGCCTTGTACGTCAGGTTGCGGGCGGCCTCGGTCTTGGTCGCCATGTCGGCGAGTTTGTGCTGGATGGCCTGGAACTCGCTGATCGGCTTGCCGAACTGCTCGCGGTCCTGCGCGTACTCGAGTGCGGCCTCGGTGGCCCCTTTCGCGATACCGACGCCCTGAGCGGCGACGGCCGTACGAGTCTCGTCGAAGAACTGCATCTGCTGGAGGAACGCGGCGTCTCGAGTGCCGACCAGGTTCTCCTCGGGCACGCGCACGTCGTCGAAGATGACTTCGGCGGTGTCCGACGCTCGGATGCCGAGTTTGCCCGTGATCTTCTCGGTGGAAACGCCGTCCCAGTCGGTCTCGACGATGAACTGGCTGAAGCCGTTGTAGCGACCCTCGGCGTCCGGGTTGGTTTTCGTGAGGACGACGAGGAAGTCGGCGACGGTGCCGTTGGTGATCCACATCTTGTTGCCGTTGAGGATCCACTCGTCACCGTCCTTTTCGGCGTGTGTCGACACCGAAGAGACGTCAGAACCGGTGTCCGGTTCCGAAATTGCGGCTCCGGAAATCGCCTCACCGAGGGCGACCGGCTCGAGGTACTGCTCTTTCTGTTCTTCGGTCCCGAAGTTCATGATCGCCTCACAGCCAAAGGAGGTGGCGACGATCGACAGCGCGATACCGGGATCGACGGCGAACAGCTCCTCGGTGATGATCGCGGTGTCGAGAATCGAGTACCCAGCGCCACCGTACTCCATCGGGATGTACGGCCCGGTCAGGCCCATTTCGGCGGCCTTCTGGACGACCTCGTGAGGATACTCCTCAGCGACGTCGTACTCGGTTGCGACCGGTTCGACCTCGTTTTCGGCGAAGCGTTTCACTTCCTCCCGGATCTGTTGTTGCTCGTCGGAGAGTGCGAAGTCCATACAGTGGTATTCTATCCTGAACGATAAAGAACTTTGTAACCGGAAGTAAACTCGAGAAGGGTTTGAAGCCGAAAAGAGGGAAACGTTGAAACCGGTGCCAGACGCATATGTACCTATGGAGCTTGAGGATATCAACACCATCGCAGTTCTCGGCGCGGGGAACATGGGCCACGGCATCGCCGAAGTCGCGGCGCTCGCTGGCTACGACGTGAACCTGCGCGACATCAAAGACGAGTTCGTCCAGAACGGTTACGACCAGATCGAGTGGTCACTCGGCAAACTCGCCGAAAACGACCAGATCACCGAAGCGGAGGCTGACGCCACCCTCGAGCGGATCACGCCGTTGGTCGAGGTCGAGGAAGCGGTCGGCGACGTCGACGTCGTCATCGAGGCCGTCCCCGAGAAGATGGCCATCAAGAAGGACGTGTACACGGAGGTCGAGGAGTACGCGCCTAACCACGCAATCTTCGCGACGAACACCTCGAGCCTGTCGATCACGGACCTTTCGGAGGTAACCGACAGGCCCGAACAGTTCTGTGGGATGCACTTTTTCAATCCGCCGATCCGGATGCCGCTCGTTGAGGTTATCACCGGCGAACACACGAGCGAGGAGACCCTCGACGTCATCGAGGCGCTGGCCGAAGACTTCGACAAGTCGCCCGTCCGCGTCCACAAGGACGCCCCCGGCTTCATCGTGAACCGGATTCTCGTCCCCCTGATGAACGAAGCCGCCTGGCTCGTCAGCGAGGACGAAGCCACCATCGCCGAAGTCGACTCGACGACGAAGTTCGACATGGGCATGCCGATGGGCGCGTTCGAACTGGGCGACCAGGTCGGTAACGACGTCAGCCTCCACGTCCTCGAGTATATGCACGAGGTACTGGGTGATGCCTACGAGCCCGCACCGCTGCTCGCCGAGAAAGTCGAAAACGAAGAACTCGGGAAGAAAACGGGCAAAGGCTTCTACGACTACGAAGATGGCCCCGGTGCAGACGTGCCGACCGATCAGCAATCCGAGCTGGTGAAACGGCGACTGCTCGGCTCGATGGCCAACGAGATCGCGAAACTGATCGGCGGCGACGTCGCCCCGCCAGAATCCATCGACGAAGCCGTCAAACTCGGTGCCGGCTTCCCCGACGGTCCGGTCAAAGTCGTTGACGAGTTCGGCCTCGAGCCACTCCTCGAGGAACTCGAAGACGCCTACGAGGCAACCGGCCACGAACGCTACGCGCCGGATTCATACCTACAAGACCGTTCCGAAGTCGGTAGCTTCTACGACGCCACGGAAGACGACGACGGCGTCGACTTCGAGACGATTCGCCTCGAGTACCCGACCGAGTACGTCGGCCACATCGTTCTGGACCGGCCACACCGGATGAACACCATCAGCTCCGAGCTGCTCGATGAACTCTCGACCGCCATCGACTTGCTCGAGGACGACGATTCGGTGCGCGCGATCTTGCTCACCGGCGAGGGCGAGAAAGCCTTCTCCGCGGGCGCGGACGTCCAGAGTATGGCCGCCGGCGGTGCCGACCCAATCGGAGCGGTCGACCTCTCAGAGCAGGGCCAGACCACCTTCGGCAAACTCGAGCGCTGTGAAATGCCGGTCGTCGCCGGGATCGACGGCTACTGTCTCGGCGGCGGAATGGAACTGGCGACCTGTGCCGACATCCGTATCGCCTCCGAGCGCTCCGAACTCGGCCAGCCGGAACTCAACCTCGGTCTGATTCCCGGCTGGGGCGGCACCCAGCGTCTGTCGAACATCGTCGGTGAAGGTCGCGCCAAAGAGATTATCCTCACGGCCGACCGTTACGAGGCTGAAACACTCGAGGAATACGGCTTCGTCAACGATGTCGTCGACAACGACGAACTGCTCGACGCCGCACTCGAGATGACCGAAAAACTCGCCGGCGGCCCGCCCATCGCTCAGCGCTTTACGAAACGCGCGATGCTCGCCGGCCGCGACGACACCGACGCCGGCCTCGAACTCGAGGCCGCCGCGTTCGGTCACCTGATGGCGACCGACGACCTGATGACGGGCATCACCGCGTTCATGAGCGGCGACGACCCCGAGTTCGAAGGGAAATAACGTCGAAAATCGGAGCCCAGGTTACCACGGGCTCGTTTCGTTATTCGCCCGACTGAAACCGTTTCGTCGTCTCAACCAGCGGATGTTTCGCGTAATCGACGACTTCGATATCCTTGATACTCTCCAGCCCTTCCTTTTTCGCCGTTTTCGCCATCCCGAGATCGATCGGGTGATCGATAACGATCACGTAGGCATCCATCTCCTCGAGCTCGAGTCTGTCAGCCGCAAGCACCCGATGATGGCCATCGGCTAGCAACAACGTGCCGCCGTTATCGATGACGACCAGCGGTTCGGCCAATCCGTGTTCGAGTTCGTAGCGTCGCCCCTCGAGTTCATCCGCATAGACTCGGCCCTGTGTCGGGGTCAGCTCCTCGAGTTGGATGTCACGTCGTTCCTCGCTCAACTTGATGGAGTGAATGTTCTCGAGAGTCCGAATCAATTTCCCAACTTTTTCCGGGGTTGCACGCTCGATCTGACTCCTGATAACGTCCGCATTGGAGATAATGCCGACCAGATTGCCAGCATCGTCCACGACCGGAAGCTTCTGAATCCCTGACCGAAGAATCACGCGCGCAGCATCGGTTACTTTCATATCCGGATGGGCGACGATCAGGTCCGTCGTCATCACCCGAAAAATCGGCGTCGAATCATCCTCGAGTAGCAGGTCTCGAGCAGTCACAAATCCTTCGACACGCCGCCGCTCACAGACGGGGAACCCACTGTGTTCTTCGCTTTCAGCGATCCGAACACTTACTTCCTCGACTGTGTCATCGGGCGAGACCGTTGCCACGTCTCGAGTCATGTAATCTTTGACCCGGGGTTTGGTGTAGCCGTCTGCCTCCATAGGACCGTTCATGAACGCATCTCTCGAGGGCGGCGGTGAAAAGTACTCCGAGTAATAGCGATTCGTGGAAGTCCCGCGATATTCGAGCGGCACAACAATCCGATCGACCTATCCAGACAGCGTCACGATTCGTCCGTGCCAAACAACACCTGGCTCGTCTGGCTGTACAGCCCGACGGCTGCCCCCGGACGCGTCTCGATCGCTTCGAAAAACCGATCCGTAATAACCTCTTCGACGACACTCAGAATCGACTCGAGTTCGGCCGCCGTTTCCGTCCCACCCAGCACGCCGATCTCGAGTTGAGCACCGGCCATATTCGCGTGTCCACCAGCACTCCCAATCTGGTCGTACGCATCCCGAAGCACCTCTCCGAGATCGATATCGGAACCACGCGAACGAGCCGAAATGAACACCATCTCGTCGTCGAACCCGAACACGAGCGTCGTATCGATCCCCTCCATCGCGAGTAACTGGTCAGCCGCCTGTGGCAACGCATCCCTGGTCGGAATCTCGCCGGCACTGGCAACGACGACTGAATCACGTCTGGTTCTGTTCTTGATCGCTCGAGCGACCGTGTCGAGCACGTCAGGATCGACCGTCGGCTGTTCAATTCGTAACAGGATATCGAGATCAGCGGACGGCCAGAGCGTCGCTGCCGCCTCGAAGTCCTCGGATGAAACCTCCCTCGTAAAATCGTTGGTATCGACACGGATACCGTACAACAACGCCGTCGCCGTCGTCCATGAGATGTCGAGATCGAACCAGTCGAGATAGCCCGTCAACATCGTACTGGTCGCTCCGATCCGTTCACGAAGGTCGTAAAACCCGGCGGCAACCGGCCCTCGAGGCGGGTGGTGATCGATGACGATGTCTATCGGTAGTTCCGCCGGCAACTGATCGTTGACACCCGGACGGGAGTGATCGACCAGTGCGAACGCCTCGTACTCGAGCGGGTCATCGAGGTCGAGCGCCCGAAGATCGAGATCGAGCAAGTTGACCATCGCCCGATTTTCCTGATGGGAGATATCCCCGTAATAACAGGCCTCGGCATCGACCCCGACGGATTCGGCGAGTTCAGCGAGTGCAATCGCACTGGCGATGGCGTCGGGATCCGGATTGTCGTGGGCGAAAACCGCGAGCGTCCCCTCGATACTGCACAGTTTCTTTCGTAACGTGATTGCTCGGCGGGCCGCTGGCGTCGTCGAACGCTCGAGAATCCACCTCGCCAACAGGTCGGTCGAATCGATGACCGTCGTCGCCGTTCGCTCGAGGGCCGTCACGTCCGCCTCCCGGGACGCAGCCGTCTCGCTATCGCCACCACCGGTGCTCGGCCCGGGCGCGTACGCGATAACAGTTGCATCGGGTGCAACCGTCGTGATCGTCTCGGCCACCTTACGATTGCGGCCCAGTTCGTCACTAGCAACAAAAACCACGTCTGGCTCCTCGAGTGACTCGAGCACCGTCCGGTCACACGGGTCGAGACAGCGGGCAGGCACGTTGTCTTCGCGGAGCGTTTCCACGAGGTCGCCATCCTCCGTGAGCACGAGCAACTCCCCATCCATCGCTGCCAGCGCCGGCAACCCCTCGATGACGCGCCCGCCAACGCCCCCACAGCCGAGGACCAGCCGGAAAACCATACGGCCGCTTCCGACTGGAGGCGCTAAAAGCTACCGGGTTTCACTATGAGAGTCTCGAAGGAAATATCGCAAAAGTCGTTCGTCGTGATCAGGAGACGAGCACTGCGCTCGCCGCGTCGATTGCCAGATCAGCGACCGGGCCAAACGCGGGCAACAAGACGACAGTCATAACGGCAGCGAACAGAATCGCCGCGTACAGTCCCGTCGGCGTGCCGCCGAAGTCTCGATCGAGCGAGGGGTCAGCGTCATTAATCCAGACCGCTTTGACCAGCCGCGAGTAGTAATACAGCGACAGCGCACTGTTGACCACGAGTGCCGCGGCGACGAGCAACAGCGCACTGTTGGCCGACGCCGCCTCGAGCGCCCCCGTGAACAGGAAGTACTTGCTCCAGAAGCCACCGAACGGCGGGATGCCGGCGAGGCTGAACATGAACACTGCCAGTGCTGCACAGGCTACTGGAGCGCGTGCAGCCAGTCCGTTGTACGCATCGAAGGTACGACCGACGCCCCAATACTCCGCCAGGCCCACGAACAGGAACGCCCCCGTGTTCATGAAGCCGTAGACGAGCAGGTGCATCATCGCCGCGCCGAGAACGAGTTCGCCGCCGTCGACGGTGAGCGCAGCCAGTCCGATCAGTGCATAGCCAGCGTGACCCACCGAAGAGTACGCAAGCATCCGCTTGACGTTCTGCTGGGTCGCCGCCGCGAAGTTCCCGACCGTCATCGTCACGATGGCGAGGATGATGAACGCAATCGTCCAGTCGAGTCCGATGACCGCAGTCGTCGTCTCGAGCGGGAACGCCGTCGTAAACACACGGAAGAGGATCACGAACCCGGCTGCTTTCGACGCCGAAGAGAGGAACGCCGCAATCGGTGCAGGCGCACCCTCGTAGGCTTCGGGTGCCCAGAAGTGGAACGGGACGCTCGCCGTTTTGAACGCGAACCCACCGATCAACATCACGATACCGAGACCGAGCAAGCCGCTGTAGGCATCTGCCTCACCGGTCGCAATCATCTCCGCAATGGCCTCGAGTTGCAGGTGCCCGGTGGCACCGTAGACGAGGCTGATACCGTAGACGAAGATAGCCGACGAGAGGGCGCCGATCAAGAAGTATTTCAGGCCAGCCTCGACGCTGCCACGGTTGTCCTTGAGAATCGCGACGAGCGCGTACGATGGCAGACTCGCGAGTTCGAGGGCGATGAAGATGGTGACGAGACTGTTTGCCGCAGCCATCGTCGACATCCCGGTCGCAGCGAGCAACAACAGCGAGTAGTACTCAGCCTGATAGGCGTGACCGGCCATGTAATCGTAGCTCGCAACCGCCACAAGCGCCGTGACGACGGCGACGACGATCATGAAGAACAACGCCATCTGATCGACGACCAACTGGCCGCCGAACAGATCGATTGCGCCGGTTCCGGTGACCGAATCACCGACAACGAACCAGAGGTCGTAGCCGGCGTCAGGACCATCAGCACCGGTTCCCGCCAACGTAAACCAGACGGCAGTCACGAGTGAGGCCAGCGCACCAACGACCGCGACACCGGCCAGTACCGGCCGGTTCGTCGACCGCGGGTTGATGCTGTCGTAGGCGAACAACACCAGTGCGGTGAGCGCCAACAGGAGTGGCGGTGCAAGTGCGGCCCACTCGGGCAGGGTGAACGCGTCAATCATCAGGCCTCACCTCCGAACTCGAGGATCGGGTCAACGGCATCTAGGATCATGTCGAAGATCAACTCGGGTGCGACACCCAGTGCGATGATGAGCCCCAGCAACACGAACATCGGCGCGATGTCGTGCAGTGGTGCCCGACCGACCTCGTAGTCGGTTTCGAGGCGATAGGGGCCAAACAGCGTCCGCTGCATCGCAAACAGCAGGTAGCCGGCAACGATCACGATACCGAACATCGCGAGTGCCGTGAACACCGGGGCATACGACAGGACTTCGGAGCCGAAGGCCCCGAAGAATATGAAGTACTCCGCGGCGAAGCCCGACATGAGCGGCAGCCCCATGTAGCCAAACGCGCCAGCGATGAGGATCCCGACCGCGATTGGCATCTTATCAGCCATCCCGGACATATCGGTGACCATCCGGGTGTGGGTAGCGTTGTAGATGACGCCGACGGCCATGAACATCAGCCCCGAGATGAGTCCGTGTGAGACCATCTGGAACGTCGCGCCACCGACACCGAAGTGGGTGTATGCGATCAGACCGAGGATGACGTAGCCCATCGACGAGACGGACGAGTAGGCGACGATCCGTTTGAGGTCGGTCTGTGCCAGCGCCAACATCGCGCCGTAGATGACGCTGATGACGGCGATAACCGCAATCGGAATGGCGTAGGTTTCGACCTGGTCCGGGAACATCGTGAAATTGAACCGGAGCAGGGCGTAGGTACCCATCTTCAAGAGGACACCAGCCAGGAGCACCGACGCCGGTGTCGGTGCTTCAACGTGGGCGTCCGGCAGCCAGGTGTGGAATGGGACCACTGGAACCTTGACAGCGAAGCCGAGGAACATGGCGATGAACACCAGTGAGGCGACCGTGCTACCGGCGACACCCGCGAAGGCGTCCGGTCCGCCGTTAAGCATCGCCTGTGTGACCTCGGGCAGACCGAACGACGACACGTCGAGGCTGAACACCAGCGCGATGAACGCCGCAAACATCACCAGCGAGGCGACGTTCGTGTAGATGAAGAACTTGATCGCGGCGTACTTGCGTCGTGGACCGCCCCAGACACCGATCAGCAGGTACATCGGGATGAGGACGGCCTCCCAGAAGATGAACCACATGAAGAAGTCGAGTGCCACGAAGACACCGATCAGGTTCGCCTCGATGAACAACACGAGGCCGTAAAACTGGGACTCGCGTATGTCGATCGGCGTCCACGAACTCATGATCGCGAGCGTGGTCAAGATCGTCGTCAGAACCACGAGTGGCAGGCTAATGCCGTCCACTCCGACGTACCACGAGATCTCGTAGGCACCGAGTTCGATCCAGGTCGTCCGGTTTTCGAAGGCGAGTTCGCCACCCTCGAGTAAGGCGTTCCCGCTTCCGTCGAAGGCGGTAAACAGCCACAGCGAAAGCCCGGCCGGGATCAGACTGATCGCGAAGGCCAGCTTTCCGGCGATACGATTGGGCGCAAGGAACGTCAACAGCGCGCCCGCAAACGTGACAGCGAGGATCGTCTCAATCATCATACGAACCACCCTCCGAGAACGCCGAGCACGACAAGTAAGACGATGAACCCGACGATGAGCAGTGCCGCGTAGTTCGTGACGACACCGGTTTGTAATCGCTTCATCCGTCCGCTACCGAACAGACTCACGCTCGAGACGCCGTTGACGACGCCGTCGATCACCGTCTGGTCGAACCGGTCTGCGGCTCGAGCCAGCGGCAGCGTGAGGTTCTCAGCGAGCCAGACCTGGTACTCGTCCTGGTAGTAGTTGCTGCGCAGGACGGTCCGGGCGCTGCCGAGGTTTTCCGTGTGTGGTTCCGGCTCGGGCACGTTGTAAAGCACCATCGCGAAGACGGCACCGCCAACGGCGAGACCCAGGCCGAGACCGGCCGCGATCAGCAGGGTGATCGTCTCGGAACCGATGTAGTCAGTGCCGAAGGGGACGGTGTCGCCGTAGGCGCTGTAGGTCAGGTCGGCGTAGCCGCCGTACTGGCCGTCGAGCCAGAACTCGAGGTACGTGATCTCGAGGCCGGTCAGTTTGTACACCGGCGCGAGGTTGGCGATACCGGCGACAAGCGCCAGTACACCCAGTGTGAGCAGCGGGAACTTGATGTTCCAGCTGACGGGGTGTGGGTCTCGCGCGGCGTCAGACCGGGGTTCGCCGTGGAAGGTCAAGAAGACCATCCGGAACGTGTAGAATCCGGTGAAGAATACGGCGAGCAGTCCCATCGCGTACGCAGCCAGGAAGATTGGCTCGTTCAGGCCGACGATGATGGCGTCAAAGAGGATCTCGTCTTTCGACCAGAATCCGGAGAAGGGAACGATGCCCGCGAGTGCAAGTGCGCCCGCGAGGAAGGTGTAATACACGATGGGAGCCTTGTCCTTGAGGCCACCCATCTTCCACATGTCCTGTTCGTGGTGCATGAGGACGATGACGGCACCGGCCCCGAGGAACAAGAGCGCCTTGAAGAAGGCGTGATTCATCAGGTGGAAGACGCCAGCGACGTAGCCGCCAACGCCCAAGCCGAGCATCATGTATCCGTACTGGCTGATCGTCGAGTACGCCAGCACCTGTTTGATGTCGTCTTTGACGACACCCATGGTGGCAGCGAACAGTGCGGTGAAGCCACCGACGAACGCGATGATTCCGAGTGCGGTCGGGCTCAGCGCGTAGTAGCCGAACATTCGGGCAACGAGGTACACACCGGCGGCAACCATCGTCGCAGCGTGGATCAGTGCCGACACCGTGGTCGGACCTTCCATCGCATCGGGCAGCCACGTGTGGAGCGGGAACTGGGCGGACTTTCCGATCACACCACCCAGCACTAGCAGGCCGGTGATGGTGACCCAGGTTTCGGCACCGAAGCCGAACAGCGTCTCACCATTGTCTATTGCCTCGCCAGCAGCGGCGACGAAGGAGCCGTCGCCCTGGAAGGCGAGCGTTCCAAACGTCGCACCGATGGCGACGACACCGAGTAAGAAGAAGTAGTCACCGAAGCGAGTGACCAGGAACGCTTTCTTCGCTGCCGATGGCGCAGATTCCGTACGGAACCAGAAGCCGATGAGCAGGTACGAACAGAGCCCGACCAGCTCGAAGAACATGAACGCCATCAGCAGGTTATCGGCGATGACGAACGCGAGCATGCTGAACGTAAAGAGTCCGAGTTCGGCGTAGTATCGGGGCAGCCCCGTTTCGCCTTCGTCGTTCATGTAGCCGAGGCTGAAGACGTGAACGAGGAACGCAATCAGCGATACGATGACGAGCATCAGTGCCGAGAGCGGATCGAGCAGTGTGCCGAACGTGAATTCGATCGTTGGAACACCGGTTTCGCTCACGGCATCGCCAGCGGCCCACGTGAAATACGTCTCCTGATGTTGGCCGCCGGTCGCGACAGCCGCCATGACGTACAGCGACAGGAGCAACGATCCCGCAGTCGCGACGATACCGGCAAGCGCTCCCTTTTTCGGCATATAGTTCCCAAAGAGCAAGGCGACGACGAACGCCGCAAGCGGGAGCAGTACAATCGCCGGCGCTAATTCGAATGCAGTTTCCATAGTGTTACCACCTCATCTCCGACGGAACAGTTACGTCCACGTCACGGAAGTTACGGTACAGCACCAGGATGATTCCGAGACCGACGGCGACTTCCGCGGCAGCGAGCGCCATAGTGAATAGTGCGAACACCTGCCCGGTGAGATTGCCGTGATAGAACGCGAACGCGATCAGGTTGATGTTGGCCGCGTTCAGCATTAGCTCAACGGACATCAGGAACATCAGTGCGTTCCGACGCGTCAACACCCCAAAGAGCCCGATACAGAACAGGGCCAGGGACAACAGCACGTAGTACTCGATGCCGACGGTCACTGGTCGACACCTCCGTCAGTCGCTGTCGACTCACCAGCCGTACTCGAGCCAGTGTCCGTCGGGGTGCTCGAGAGCGCGGTAACTGGTTCACCTTCTTCTTCGCGTTTGGCGAGCACGAGCGACGCGTCGAGAGCGGCGTCGAGGACGACGGCGATGAGCAGGAACGAAATCAGGAACGGCTCGGTGTTACCGATGTTCATTTCCCCCGATTGCAACGCCGCCATGTCGAACATGGCATAGCCAATCTCGGAGGTGATCGAAATCCCCTCCGGATAGCCGGTCATAGTGCCAAATCCGGTGTTCAGCGCAATCACGCCCATCAGTGCAAACAGTACCACGGCGAGAACGCCCGGTACCAACGTCTTTCCGAGTCGGAGCTTTGGACCTGTCGTCATGCCCGCGGCACCTCCTCGTCCGGTTCCTCCGTTTGCGTGAGCATGACGGCGAACGTGATGAGGATGAGAACCCCGCCTACGTAGACGAGAATCTGCATCATCGCGACGAACTCCGCCGCTAGCATCACGTAAAACACCGCCACACTCGTCAGCGACACGCCCAGCAGGAGCGCGGAATGCCACGGATCCTGCAAAAGCACGACGCCGACCGCACTGCCCAGCGTAACGAAGGCGAACAGCGCGAACGCGATCAGCTCGTATGTCATTGGTGTAATCTGGTTGGGTATGCCCTTTGTAGATTTCGAGATGGGCTGAACTCGTTACTGATAGTCGACCTCGCCGTCTCCTTCACCGATCCATCCGCCGCGATCCGGTTCGCGTGACTCGAGTGGGTCGATATCTTTGTACCACGGTACCGACATCAACTGCTCTTTGTTGTAGACGAGATCGTGTTTCGTATCGCCCGTAAACTCGAAGTTCTGGGTGAGCAAGATGGCGTCGACGGGACAGACCTCCTCACACAATCGGCAGTAGATACACTGCCCGATGTGGAGGTTGTACTGTTCGCCGTTTCGCTGGTCATCCGTCACGATCTGAATCGTGTCGTTCGGACAGACGTTTTCACACTGGCGACACCAGATACAACGTTCCTGGCTGAACTTGTGGACGCCACGGAACCGTGGGGAAACGTCGGGTGTTTCCTCCGGATACTGCACCGTGAATTTGTTGCCGTCCAGTGCGTGTTTCATCGTTACCGCCATCGATTTGAGCAGTCCAATCATGCGAAGATCACCATGCTAAGGGCGAGGTCCGTCTCGAGCAAGCCCACGATAATCGCCGTGAGCACGAGGTTGGCGAAGGCAAGCACGAGCATGCCCTTCCAACCGATTTCGATAAGTTGGTCGATTCTGACACGTGGCAGCGCCGAGCGCAGCCACTGCGTAAGCAAGAACACCGCCCAGATCTTTACGAGGAACCAGACGATGCCGAGCTCGGCAGGGCCGGGGCCGGCAGGACCACCGAGGAAGATCGTCGCAATAATCGCGCCACCGAGGAAGATGTGCAAGAACTCCCCAAGGTAGATCAGGACGAAATACACGCTCGAGTACTCCGTCTGATACCCGGCAACGATCTCGGTCGGTGCCTCCGGGATGTCGAACGGGTTCCGCCCAATTTCGGCGAAGTTCGCCGCGAGGAACAGGACGAACGCGAACGGATTGACGAACGCATACCACATCGGGATATCGAGTCCGCCAACCGTGATGAGGGTCTCAGCCTGTGCGGCGACGATTTCGCTCATCTGCAAGGTGCCCGCGAAGATAACGACGGACATCCCCGTGACGACGAGCGGAATCTCGTAGGCGACGTTCTGAGCGACAGCGCGAAGCCCCCCGATCATCGAGTACTTGTTCGCCGAGGAGTAACCGGCCATAACCAGTCCGACGCTCGCAATGCCAGCGACCGCAAACACGTACGCAAGCCCGACCTCGGGGTCAGCGAGGTGAATGCCGGACCCCATCGGAATAACCGCGAATCCGAGCATTGCAGAGCCAGCGACGACTATCGGTGCAAGGTCGTATGCTGGGCGGTCCGCGTTTTCCGGAATGATCAGCTCTTTGCCCAGCAATCGGACCGAGTCAGCAACGATGATCAACAGTCCGAAGGGGCCAACACGGTTGACCGCGTATCGGTCGGTGAACGCCGCCGTAATCTTTCGTTTCGCCCACGGCCCGGCCACGCCGGTCATCGCGAGCATCAGGTTGCCGACAATAAACGCTGCGATAAACATCGCGATCAGTTCGCCGGCCATCCCAAATTCGCCGAGACCGGTCAGATCGCCGATCCGTTCGGGCAACAAGATCGTATCTTGCAACGGAGTCTTGCTCCCGCCGATCATCGATCCACCTCACCAAGCACGATGTCCAGGCTCCCGAGGGAAGCGATCAGGTCAGGAATGTATTCACCTTCAGTCATCTCTGCGAGGGTCGAGAGGTTGTGGAAGCACGGGCTTCGAATCTTGAAACGACCCGGTTTGTCCGTGCCATCCGAACGGAGGTAGATGCCGAGTTCGCCTTTCGCCGCTTCGACGGCCCGATAGGTTTCCGTGTCTGCCTCCGGTTTGAGCGTTCGGGGGACGTTGCTCTGAATCTCGCGGTCGTCTTCCGGCCAATCCTCGAGCAGGTCGACACACTGTTCGATGATCTTGGCACTCTCTTCGACCTCGCCCATGCGCACGAGCACGCGCGAGTAGTTGTCCATGCCGTCCTCGGTGATGACGTCCCAGTCGAGGTTCTCGTAATAGCCGTATGGGTCGTCACGGCGAAGGTCCATGTCGATGCCCGAGCCGCGAGCCGTCGGCCCGGTCGCCCCATAAGATTTGGCAACTTCGGGCTCGAGAATGCCGGTGTCGACACACCGGATCTGGAAGATTTCGTTCGTGACGATCAGGTCCTCGTACTCCGAGACCTTGTGTGGAAGGTCATCGAGGAAGTCACGTGTTTTCTCGAAGAACTCTTCGCGGGGCTCTGGCAGGTCCCAGGCGACGCCGCCGAGTCGGAAGTAGTTGAACATCAGGCGCTGACCCGTGAGGTCTTCCAGAATGTCCTGGACGACCTCGCGGTCGCGGAACGCATACTGGAAGACGGCGGTGAAGTCGCCGAAAACGTCCAGTGCGAACGTTCCGAGTGCCAGCATGTGTGCAGCGATCCGGCACAGTTCTGCGCCCATCGTCCGGATAACCTGTGCGTATTCGGGGACCTCTATGTCCGCAAGATCCTCGACCGCACGCGCGTAGGCCCACTCATTGAGCAGGCCAGCCGAGACGTAGTCCCAGCGGTCCGGATACGGCATGATTTGATGGCGGTAGGTGCCCTGCTCGCACATCTGTTCTTCACAGCGGTGGAGATAGCCGATGTCAGGGTCGACGTCGACGACCGTCTCACCGTCGAGCACGGTTTTCACGTGTAACACGCCGTGAGTGGCCGGGTGATGTGGACCGATATTGAGGAACATCGTGTCCGTCTCCGTATCCTTGTGGTCAGCCTGTAACGGGTTGGCGTGTTCGGAAAGCGTGACGACCTGAGGTTTCTCCTGGTTGTAATCCTGTGAGAGCGGATGTCCTTGCCACGTTTCGGGTAGCAAAATTCGTCGTGGGTCGGGATGGCCTTCGTAGTCGATTCCGACCAGGTCGAAGTTCTCGCGTTCGGCCCAGTCTGCCGACCGGAACACCGGTTCTGCCGTCTGGCTGACCGGGTTATCGGTCGATGTTGGGACGACGACGCTCACTTCCCGTGTTGGGTCGTCGTACTGTTTCAGGTGGTAGATCGACTCATAGCGGTCGTCGTACTGCTGTGCCGTGACACACGAGAGGTGGTCGAAACCGGCCTCATCGCGAAGGTCGAACAGCACGTCCTGAACGTCGTCGGGTCGAATAACGAACCCGGGCGCGTTTTTGTGGTCATCGCGCTCGAGCACTCGAGTGCCGACGAGTGCTTCGAGTCTGTCCTCGAAGCTCATCTCGGCAACGTCAGCGTCGAGCTCCGGTTCCGTACTCATGGTGAATCAGCCCAGTTGTATCGCATGACGAGGTCCTCCTCGTCGATCTGATCGGCGAGTTTCTGTACCAGTTCGTCCCGTTCGAGGTCCCCGAACTGCTCGAGTTCGTACGGCTTGACGACGACCGGCGAGGACTCGCCGTTGGCGACGCGCTCTTGAAGTTTGGCGACGCCGTAGATGAGCGCCTCCGGCCGTGGTGGACAGCCGGGAACGTGGATGTCCACCGGGATGATCTCCTCGGCACCCTTGACGACGTTGTACCCTTCCTGGAACGGGCCACCGGAGATCGTACACGATCCCATGCCGATGACGAACTTGGGTTCGGGCATCTGATCGTAGACACGTTTCATTCGCGGCCCGAACTTCGAGACGATGGTTCCGGGCACGATTATCACGTCTGCCTGTCGCGGTGACGCCCGTGGCACACCGGCACCGAATCGGTCCAGGTCGTGTTTGATCGCGTAGGTATGGATCATTTCAATGCTGCAACAGGCGATCCCGAACTGCAACATGAACATCGACGACCCCCGGACCCAGTTCATGAACTGATCGAACTTGGTGAGGATGAAGGGGGACGAGCCGAACGCCTCACGAAGTTTCGAGTTCATCCTGGCGTCGACACCGGGCCCCATCCGGTCCTCCTGGGTTTCCGTCGACGGGGCGGTACTGTCGTATATCTGTTGGGTTGGTTCGTTACTCATGGTCGATTACCCTCTGTGCCGACCTGCTGGGGCGATTTTGCCCACTGTACTGCGCCATTGCGCCAGGCCCACGCGAGTCCGAGGGCGAGGATGGCGACGAACAGCAGCATCGGACCGAGCGCGTAGAACAGTCCGTACTCTGCCAACGCATCGGTGTAGATGACCGCCCATGGGAACAACAAGACGGTCTCGATGTCGAAGACGACGAAAAGCAGCGCAACCATGTAATACTGAATATTAAATCGGATGCGCGTCCCGCCCGTCGGCACCTCGCCACTCTCGTAGGTGGCACGTTTGCTCGTTTCGGGTACACTCGGTCGTAGGAGATACGACACCGCCATCATGGCGAGCGGAATCAGTAAACCCACGAGCGCCAGTGCCCCGATGGCTATCCAATCATTCATCTCCGTAACGTTCGGGCGTTGGAAACGCACCCATATAAGGGTTGATTGTTTGTTTTTCAGCCGATTTCGACCGACTCGAGTGACCTCTCTGGAGAACGCGACGAAAGATTACTCGCGTCGCACGCCTGGCTCCGAAGTGTTTTCCCGGTTGACCGGCGTCGAAACCGCGGGTAAGGTAAACGATACCGTCGTTCCTGAACCCGGCGAGGACTCGAGATTGATCGCCCCGCCGTGGGTTTCCACGATGCGTTTACAGATAGCGAGGCCCATTCCAGAGCCCGATTCTTCCGCGTTTTGACTATCGGATATCCCATGGCTGGAGGTGGGCGATTCACTCGACTCGGCGAGTGCGCTCACCCTGTCGTTCGCTCTTTCACCCCGAGTGAACAGATCGAACACCCGATGTTGATCCACCGGGTCGATGCCGACACCGTTATCACTCACTCGAAACTGCCACTCCTCGCCCGTTCGGGTTGCCGATATCTCGATTTCGGGTTGCTGGACGTCTCCGTATTTGAGCGCGTTTTCGAGCAGGTTCTGAAACAGCCGCCGAATCAGATGATC
This sequence comes from Natronosalvus hydrolyticus, assembly GCA_025517525.1. GTDB lineage: Archaea > Halobacteriota > Halobacteria > Halobacteriales > Natrialbaceae > Natronosalvus > Natronosalvus hydrolyticus. The sequence goes on along the minus strand of JAOPJZ010000001.1, from coordinate 82,563 downwards.
GATCCCCGTAACCGTTGGGAGGTCGCCCACCGAAACGGTCGCGTTTCGGTCCTCGAGATCGAAGCGCATCCCATCGAGAACAGCATCGACGGCCGCATTACAGTCGACCGGTTCGAACGTTGCCTCGCTGGCCCTGATTTTCGAGTATTGTAACAGATCGTCGATCATCACTTGCATTCGGTTGGCGTTCGTCCGAGCGACCGCAATCAGTTCCCGGTCTTCGGCGTCGAGCCTCGATCCGACGCGCTCGTCAACCAGTTCGAGGTACTGTTCGGTCGTTCGGAGCGGTTGGCGCAGGTCGTGTGAGACCACGCCCGTGAACGCCTCGAGTTCCTGTTGGCGGCGGTGAAGTTCCGTGACGTCACGACAGACCAGAACCCAGCCAACGTGTGTCCCTCGACGCTCGAGTGGCTGTGCACGGACGTCGAGGATACTGGTTTCTTCACCGTCAGCCGTCGTCTTGAGAGTCGTTTCGGCGCGTTCAAACGCCGAAAGCTCGAGGCCGGGCACCAACGAATCGACCGGTCGGTCGAGAAGGGGCACCTCCTGTTCACCGAGTATTGCCCTCGCCGTCCTGTTTGCGTGGACGACACGACGCGACGCATCGAGCACCAACACCGCGTCGGGCGATTGGGCGATGACGGTTCGATCCGCGATGAGCTGTAAGTCGAGGAGCCGGTATCGGCTCATCGCGATCCCGATCGCCACCGACGAGATGACAGTCGAGGCGGGAACGTAGTTGACGCTGTCGACGGTAAACGGCGGGACGTTTGCGGACGTCAGCAAGCTAACCGTAATCGGCGTGACAATCGCGACGGCGAGCAGTCCGCCCTGTGGCAAATACGCTCTCCCACGGCGAATCGCTTCAGAGACGATGACTGCGAGCGTCAGGACGGCCATCAACGAAGCGTACGTGAAGCTCAGTGCAACGTGGGCCGGGCCAGTCGTTGCCCGCATGACGAGCAGTCCGTCGACTTCGACGATTCGCGTGTCGACGATGACGACATCGTGCGGGTTTGTGAACAACAGCACCCAGAAGACGACCGGGACGACGAACAACCCGGCGAGAACGTCTCGGCGAACCCACTGAATCCGGTCGGTGTACGCGAGAACGAACAGTAACAACAGCGGCCCAACCGAGGAACTCCCGAGATAGAGGAGTCGGTAGGTGTGAAACTGGATCGTTGGATCCGTGCTGAGTAGCTTGAGTGCCGAAAAGCCGGTCCAGATCGCGATAGCCACGTTCATCGCCGCAAAAATCAGCAGGGTCGGCCGCCGACTGTGTCGGTGGCGTATCGAAAGTGCATACCAGGCAAAAATCAGCGAGAGCGCCATCGCAAACAGCATCGGATACGCGTATATCGTATGCTGCCAGGCCATTGGCTACACGTCACACTGAATCAGTATACCCTTTTGGGACGCGATGGCTGCTTGTTGACAACCGTCGATAATCGGTGCGACGTTACTCCACCCGAGTATCCCGGAACCGGTCGACACCCTCGTCGTGGAGCCGTCTCGAGACGTCACCGACATTTTCCTCGAGCGCATCGTGGTAGGCGACGAGACGGTCGCGAACGGATTCGTGTTTCCTGGCGAGAATCTGGGCTGCCGAAAGCGCCGCGTTGAACGATTTGCCCGCGTCGACGGCAGTCATCGGTGCGCCCGTTGGCATGCCAATAACGCTGTCGACTGACTTCTCCTGGACGGGGACGCCGATCACCGGCAGTGGGTACGCTATCGAAGCCGTCATATTCGGCAGATCGGCTGACTTCCCACCGGCCCCCGCGATGATGACTTCGAGACCCCGGTCTTCGGCCGTCTCCGCGTAGGCGCTCATCAGGTGTGGCGTGCGGTGGGCGGAAGTCACGTACGTTTCGAATGTGAACCGTTCGTCCGGCGGGTTTTCGAAATCGGTCTGTTCGCCGAAGCCGAGTTCGTCGACCAGTGCGTCGTACGCACCGCGTCGACGGCCGCCGGTGAGCATCACCTCGAGGTCCGAGTCACTGCCCATGACGATGCCGATGTCGGGAGTTTCCTCGGCTGGTCGGTCCTGGCTCGCTTCGTCGTGCAATCGATCGATCAGCGTGGAGACGCTATCTGTCATGTGTGTGCTGTTGTTACCGTTTACTCTCAGTTCCGTCGCTCTCCTCGCGGAAGGTCACGGCGTCGCGTAACGAACGGACGTCCTCGAGGAGCGTGTCGACCGTCTCGTCACCGGCCGCGGCTGTCAGCGTCACGTGGCCCATCTTCCGCAGGGGACGGGCCTCACGTTTGCCGTACCAGTGGAGGTTGGCACGCGGCGTCTCGAGAATCCGTTCGACGTTTCGAAGCTGTGCCTCGCGAGATTCCTCGACGTCACCGAGCAGGTTCGTCGAGACGGTGCTGGCACGCAGCCCCGTCGAGCCGAGTGGCCACCCGAGGACGGCTCTGGCGTGCTGTTCGAACTGTGATGTCTGGGCCCCCTCGATGGTCCAGTGGCCCGAGTTGTGCGGCCGCGGTGCGATTTCGTTGAGTAATACGTCGCCATCAGTCGTCTCGAACAGTTCGATGCCGTAGACGCCCCGCCCGTCCATCACCTCGAGGACGTCCTCGGCGACCGCATTCGCGCGTTCGAGGACGGCGTCGCTCGAGCGGGCGGGCACCACGGTCTCTCGAAGGATTTCCTCCTCGTGGATGTTCTCGCCGACGGGGAACGTCGCGGTTTCGCCGTATCCCTCGACCGCGATGACCGATATCTCGCGCGTGAAATCGACGAACGATTCAACCATGGCTGGCCCTGCAACGGCCTCGAGGGCCGCTTCCGCCTCAGCCTTCGACCCGACGGGAACGTTGCCGCGGCCGTCGTACCCACCGGTGCGGGCTTTGAGCATAACGGGAGCACCATACTCATCGATAGCCTCGTGGATGTCCGCGACGGAGTCAACCCCACGGAACGGTGGAACCGGCACGCCGGCATCCTCGAGTGCGCGTTTTTGTACGAGTTTGTCGTGGATGGTTCGCAAGGTCGCGGGATCGGGATGAACTGGAACGCCAGTATCCTCACGCACGCGCTCGAGGACATCCTGGTCGGCGAGTTCGATTTCGAACGTCAACACGTCGGCACGTTCGGCGAGTTCACGGATTTTGTCTTCGTCGCCGAATCCGCCGACGAGTTGGTCTCGGCTGACGCCGGCGGCGGGACAGTCAGGTGTCGGATCGAGGACGATGACGTCCACGCCGAGGGGCGACGCCGCCTCAGCGAGCATCCGACCGAGTTGACCCCCACCGACAACACCGATAGTCGGTCCTGGGGATGAAAGCGTCGTCATGGGCGGCGATTGTCGGGGGCCTCGCTTAAGGATTTGTATACGGAACCTCGAGTCGAATTGGGGTGTAACGATCTCACACGGTATGGCGGCGTCGTTCGAATTGAGATCGTTCGGAACGGAAGACGGCAGCGTCTCGAGAGCAAAACCAGATACTACCAGCGCGACGATGCTCGTGGGTCCATCAGGGTCGGCAGCTGACAGCAAGAATTACTCGAGTGGGGCGAGCGTGCCGACACCGGTACCAATCAGGACCGGCGGTCGTACACCTGCACCGCCCGGTCGTGTCGTGACGAGAGTCCGTATGGATTCCGCCGCGTGCTACGGTCGGCATACCGTGAACGGAGGCCATCGATTAGCCCGCGGGCAGAGCCTTTGAGCACGCGGACACCGTTACCGAGCCAGCCAGTTGGGGTTCCCTCGCCCGAAAGAATCCCTCGAGCGCCACTCGCCCCATCGGCAAGTGCGCGACAGACGAGTCGTCCAACGACGGACGGCCAGAGGCCATAATTTTTCACGAGGCGGTACGATCGCGAACGATACCGATCGCCCCATGCAGCGTCGGGCGCACCGCCGTCGGTGCCGACTTCGTTTCGAACGGCCATCTCATCGCTCCAGGTAACGTCGAAACCCAGGCCGGCGACCCGATGGGCACACTCGACGCCGTCAGCCGTTCGTGGGTATTCGTCGAAGCCATCGAGCGCCTCGAGGACCGTTCGGTCGATGACGACGTTTTCGGGGGAAAACGGCGTCACTGTGCGTCGGCGTATCGTCCGTTGTTCCGGCGGCTGCGTCGAATCACGGTCCGACTCCCCGGCCACTCGTTGACCGCGGATTGGCCCCGTCACGATGTCTGCTCCGTGGTCGATCGTGCCACAGATCGCATCGTACCAACCGGATTCGACTGCGTAAGCATCGCCGAGGAACGCGACAGCATCACCTGTCGTCTGCTCGATACCGGCGTTTCTAGAGACGTTCAGCGTCCGTTCCGAGATTTCGACGAGGACATCAACGTCATCACGGTTCCGGACCGCACCTGACGTGCCGTCCGAGGACGGGCCGTTCACGACGATCAGTTCACTCGAGGTGGGGAGTTCTCGATGAAGGGCGTCGAGACACGACAGCAACTGCTCTCGGCCGTTCAGCGTCGAAACGACTACCGAGAGCGACGAACCCATGTTGACGAATAGATTCGTCCGAGAGTAAAAATAGGCTGGGTTTTGCCGCAAAATACGATTATCCGCTGATATGTCGGAGGGTCACACCCTGACGTTCCAGTAGGAGACGGACATGAGGTGGTCGGTCAACGGCAGTCGACCCACAGCCCTATCGAGGGTTCGAATGGGGGATGCGAGAACATTCGGAATAGCCCTGTAGAGACCATAGGGGGCGAGGAAATCGTGTTCGACGTCGACCAGTTCGAGACTGTTCTTGGCGAGCAACACGCTCACTTCGTTGGCGGAATACAGACGCGATCCCATCGGCAGCGCCCAGTTGTAGACGCTGCGGGAACTGAATCGGTTGAACGTATCGAACACGATCTGTTCGCGTGCGACACGTTTCATCTCGCTCAGGAACGCTGCTGGATCGTCGGCAAGGTGGAAAAAGCGCATGGCGACGACGGTGTCGAAGTGATCGTCCGGGAACGGTAACCGACCTGCGTCCCCGCGAAGAAATTCGAGCGAGTCGTCGACACCGCTCGCGTGCGCTTTCTTGCGTCCTTGCTGTAACATTGCTGCTGAAATATCGAGTCCAACGACGTTTGCGCCCTGCTCGGCGAGCATGACGGTAAATCGCCCGGTACCACAGGCGATTTCGAGTACGTTCTTGCCCTCGAGCGGCCCAAGCGCGTCGAGAACGGCGGTCTTCTCCCGCCGGTCGATAAGCTGACCGCCGCGAGAAAACCGCTTATCGTCGTACTCCTCGGCGATGTCGTCGGCCTGGTACCACTCCTGTCCTTTCACACTGATAGAATCTACTTTCCCCGGAGGATAAAACGATACTGGACTCGAGTCGAGGAAACACGTTATGTCTCTTGCTAACGTACACCATGATATGCCAACCTGCACCTACTGCGATCGATCGCTCGAGGCCGCCGACCTCGTCCGCCACGAATCGGGGGACCTGCTGCGCGTGCACTGCCCGGACTGTCACAGTATGCTCGGCACGTACCGTGAACCGGGACGGTTCTGATGGGATCGTTGTCGTCACGTGCCGCCAAACGCCCGCAACGAGGTCGGGAATTGACGGTACACTAGTGCGAAATTCCCTTTGAACGCATTTTGCGTCGACGCCGGAAAATATAGTCATATTGGGTCGCCGTGGACGAAAAGTCCCTTCTCGTCGGTCTCTCGATTCTGGGCGTACGAATCGTGATACTCCATCAGTTGGATGAGCGCACCCGTGGGATTGCGAGGCGAGATGAACGCCTCCGCCCAATCGCTCCTGTCGTCGTAATCGATAACCCGGTATCCCGCCGCCTCGATCAGGCTCACCGCCGTATCGATATCCGCCACTTCGAGCGTCACGTGGTGCAACCCAGGTCCGTGTCGATCGAGGTAGGCCGTGAGAAACGAGTCGGTGCCCTCGAGCGGCGCAATGAGTTCGAATCGGGACGCATCGCCGAGTCGGTACGTCGCCCAGGTGAAGGTGTCGTCGGTGACCTCCTCGTGAACCTTCTTCGCACCAAGGGCAAAGAGCAGTCCCTCGGCGTCGGGAATCGACTCGACGGCGATGCCGACGTGGTCGAGACGCATGCGTGGTGGCTCGGGCATAGGCGGTAAAACGGCCACCAATGTGGTAATTGTTGGCATCCGAACGGCGAGCGAATTCCTCCAGAGATGAGCTGTCATGGGGAAGATACCGCTCGTGTGTCTCGATTAGTTCCACGAATTACTATTACATACAATGAGACCGTTGACCATGCTATGACGGACGTCGAGGACTCACTCCGGGCACGTATCGAAGACGACGCCTACTGCCAGACGCTGGGTATCGAACTCGTCCAGGCCGAGGCCGGCCGTGCTCGAACACGGTTGACCATTACTGACGACTTGGTGAACTTCCACGGGACCCCACACGGCGGCGCGATCTACTCCGTCGCTGACGCCGCGTTCGCCGCCGCTTCAAATGCGGCCGGCGAGACCGCGTTCGCTCTCGAGACGAACATCTCCTACCTCGAGGCGGTCGACGTCGGAACGACGGTGACGGCGACGGCGACCGAGACGCACGTCGGCGGTCGAACGGCCGAGTACGAGGTAGTCGTCACCGACGGCGAGGACCGAATAGCGACGTTCAGAGGGCGCGTGTATCGACCCGGTGCCTAAAGCCCGCCGAGATCGGTCATCGAGTTCATGCTTCGACGTCGCTACTCGAGCGTCGGCGAGGAGTCGTCACTCGAGTGCGGAACAGTGTATTCTCGATCGAGAATTTCTGTACGGAAGCCCACAGTGACCCCAACCTCGAGGTGTGGGATATCTGCCCCGATGGTCTTAAAACTAACAGCCGACAGCGACAAACGTGCCGCCGAACCGCTGAACTGGCGCTTCTCAGCGATGGTCGAACACGCGCCGTACCTTGCCCACTTCGGTTCGTTCGATGTCGCCGTAGGGAACGACGTCTATTTTATCCACGCTGATACCGAGTACGTCGTCGAGTCGGTTTTGAATCCGCTCACGTAGTTCCGCAGGGTCGCCCTCGAACTCCTCGTGGTGCTCGACGGTGATCTCCATCGTGTCGAGTTGATCCTCCCGATACAGATCGATACGATAGTGGGGCGCGACGGCCTCGAACTCGAGCATGACCTCCTCAATGGAACTCGCGTACACGTTGATCCCACGGACGATGAGCAGGTCGTCGACGCGGCCGCGAACGTTATCCATCCGCACCATCGTCCGTCCGCATTCACACTCGTCATAGTACAGTCGCGTGATATCACCGGTCCGATAGCGCAAGACGGGGAGCGCTTCTTTCGACAACGTCGTCAAAACGAGTTCGCCGCGTTCGCCCTCCTCGAGCGGTTCGCCCGTATCCGGGTCGACGATTTCCGGATAGAAGTGGTCCTCCCAGATGTGCAGTCCGTCCTGGGCGTGTGCACACTCGACGGAGACGCCCGGGCCAACGATTTCTGAGAGGCCGTAGATATCGATAGCAGTGACATCGAGTTGCTCCTCGATCTCGTCGCGCATCGGGTCGGTGAACGGTTCGGCCCCGATAACGACCGTCGAAAGCGGGAGGTCACGGATGTCAACCCCGCGCTCGGCCGCTCGCTCTGCGAGGTACAGACAGTACGACGGCGTACTGCCCAGTGCGTCACTTCCCAGGTCCTCGAGCATCTCGATCTGTTTGGCTGTATCGCCACCTCCGGTCGGAACGACCGTCGCACCGAGTTCTTCGATACCATCGTGGAAACCGAGACCGCCGGTGAACAATCCGTATCCGTAGGCGTTCTGGAACGTCTGGCCGGGTTCGACCCCTGCAGCATACAGGGATCGAGCCATCACCTCGTACCAGACCTCGAGATCGGATTGCGTGTAGGAAACGATCTTTGGCTTGCCGGTCGTTCCCGAAGAGGCGTGGATCCGGCGAATCTCTTCGTCGGGAACGGCGAACAGTCCGTCGGGATACTCGTCTCGGAACACCTCTTTCCTGGTAAACGGTAGCCTCGAGATGTCGTCGATCGAATCGATGTCCTCGGGAGAGATTCCATTCGCATCGAGTTGGCCCCGATAATAGTCGACGTTCTCGTAGGCCTGCTGAACGGTCTCTTGCAGTCGTTGGCTTTGCAGCCGTTCGAGTTCCCCACGATCGGCTGACTCGATATCGTTGTAGGTCATTCCCACGTTATCTACTAACACGCCACATAAAAATCATATCGGTTGATGATGTGAGACCGAACCCCGTACGATCACGCCAGTGTATTATAGGGTGCCAGTGAAAGTCATCGCATACTCTATCGCAAAGATGGTATCGTGATACGGTTGTAAACCGCTTTAATAACTACAATATTCGGTCAAGAATCTTTCATTCGGCGTGACAGTGCGACGGGGAACTATTTTCATACCGGTAATCGTATGCAACACCGTGTCATTGCGTACCGACCCCCTGCGTCGACGTTGGCTCGTCTGGACGGTGCTGGCAATCGTCTTCTTGCTGGTGAATCTTTACCGCCTGTCGTCGGCCGTTCTCGCAGATCGATTGATGGCCGGCTTCAATACGACCGGCGCAGGCCTCGGAACGCTCCATGCCTCCTTCTTTTACATCTATGCGCTCATGCAACTCCCGACCGGCATCCTCGCAGACCGGGCCGGGCCACGCAAGACCGCTACCGCCGGGGCCATCGTCTTCAACGTCGGTGCGATCGGTTTCGCCCTTGCACAGACCTACCACGTCGCGTTTCTCAGCCGAGCGTTGATCGGCCTCGGCGGTGCCGTCATCTTCATTTCGACGCTCCGATTTTGCGCGAACTGGTTTCGCGCCGACGAGTTCGCGACGATGAACGGACTCACCATCGCAATCGCAGGCCTCGGCGGCATTATGGCGACGACCCCGCTCGCCCTCGCCGCCAACGCGTTCGGATGGCGGTCGACGATGTTCGGCCTCGGCGTCGTTGGGCTGCTGTTTGCTGGCGTCGTCTGGCTGCTCGCGCGAGACTCCCCGGAGTCGGCCGGTCTCGAGCCCATCGAGGACGTCGAAACGGGCACGACGTTGACGCTCGAGGAAGTACTACGGAACCTTCGAGCGGTACTGGCCGAGCGCGAGACGTGGGTCATAAGTCTGATGCTGTTTTGCTCAACGGGGGTATTGATCACACTCCTCGGCCTGTGGGGCGTTCCTTACGTCGTCCAGACCCAGGGCGTTTCGGTGACGACGGCGTCGTACTACACGCTCCTCGGGAGTTTCGGACTGCTCGTCGGCCCGCCGACGTTCGGCTGGGTTGCCGACCGTTTCGAGACCCGAACCGGTCTGATCGTCGGCGGTGGAATCGTCTACGTTGCCGGTTTCGGGGTCCTCACCCTCGTCCCCTCCCCACACCACGTCCTCATCGCGCTGATCTACTTTAGTTCGGGAGCCACTCTCGGAGCGTTCACGCTCAGTTACGCCGTAATCAAAGATCGCCACGCGACGGCGGCAAGTGGCGTCTCGACTGCCACGGTCAACGGTGCTGCATTTCTCGGGGCAGCCGCCTTTCCGACTGCAATGGGATACGCACTCGACACCTACTGGACCGGGGAGACCGTCGCCGGCTCGCGCGTCTACACTGAATTCGGGTACCAGGTCGCCTTCGGGATTGCGACAGCCGCCATCGTCGTCGCGCTCTGCTGTGGGCTGTGGTTACACTGGAAGCTCCCTGACGGTTGATGGGATTGTTGTAACGGTGTGCCGGTCAGCGACGAACCGATGCATGCTGACCGAAGAGAGGCAACGAAACCTATGAGACGGTCGGTTGCCGTTCCGTTCCGCCGAACGTTGGCCCGCGCTGGCACCGAACGGAACACGATGAGAAAACGGGCTATGTCTTTTGACGAACGGGAACTCCGTCAGTTCGTCACGCCGAGGTATTGCTCGAGAATATCCTCGTCAGCCTCGAGTTCGGCCGACGTTCCCTCGTAGACGATTTCGCCCTGATTGATGACGTAGTTTCGATCCGCCAGTTCGAGGCCGACGTGGACGTTCTGTTCGACCAGTAACACGGTAATCCCCCGGTCGTTGAGCTGTCGTACGATATCCATCACGTCCTGCACGATGAACGGGGCCAATCCTTCGGTCGGTTCGTCGAGCAAGATCAGTTCCGCCCCGCCCACGAGCGCCCGGGCGATGGCCAACATCTGTTGTTCACCGCCGGAAAGCGACGACCCGCTATTTTCGGTTCGCTCGGCGAGGTTCTCGAACATTCCCAGTACCTCTTCGAGTGACAGCGCGTTTCCGCTATCGGCACCACCGAGCGCCGCCAACTCGAGGTTTTCGCGCACGGTGAGTTCGGGGAAGATCCGTCGCTCTTCCGGGACCAGTGCGATTCCCCGTCGGACAGTCTCGGTGGCCTCGATGGCGCTGATATCTTCATCTCGATAGGCAACGGTTCCGGACGTCGGCGTGATGATCCCCAGTATCGTTCGCAACGTCGTCGTCTTGCCGGCCCCGTTCCGCCCGACAAGGGAGACGACTTCACCCGCACCGATCTCTAGCGAGAGGTTCCTGAGGACCTGCGTCTCACCGTAGCCGGCGTTGACGTTCTCGAGGGACAACACGGGGTTGGTCATTACTCGACCACCCCGCCGAGATAGGCATCCTGGACGGCCTGATCGGCAGCGATACCCTCGGGCGATCCCTCGGCGATGACTTCCCCCCGATTCAACACCGTAATGCGATCTGAGAGTTCCATGACGAGTTCGATGTCGTGTTCGATCAACAGCAGCGTCTGGTCGACCAGCACCTCCTCTATCAGATCGATGGTCTCACGGGTTTCTTCGACGCTCATACCGGCCGTCGGCTCGTCGAGTAACACGAGCGCCGGATCAGCAGCCAGGACCACACCGATCTCGAGTCGGCGTCGATCACCGTACGCGAGTGCGTTCGCTTCGACGTCGGCCAGGTCGGCGAGGTCGACTCGCTCGAGTGTTCGGTCGGTCGCCTCGTTGATGTCGGAGTAGCGATCGGTCGTTTTGAACAGCGATTGGACGATGCTGTAGTCAGCTTGCTGATTTGCCTGGGCGGCCAGCCTGACGTTCTCACGAACGGACAACCCGCCAAACACGTTCGATATCTGGAACGAACGACCGATACCGGCGCGAACGCGTGCTTCCGGCGACATCGACGTGATGTCGTCGCCGTCGAACCGAACCGTCCCGCTGGTCACCGGTAGTGCCCCGGAGATAAGGTTGAACAGCGTCGTCTTCCCGGCCCCGTTCGGGCCGATGACGCTCCGGAACTCCCCGCGTTCGACCGTCATGTCGACGCCGTCGATAGCCGCGAACTCGCCGAAGCGCTTGATCAACCCCTCGAGTTCGAGAATCGTCTCCCCTCGTTGTGCCGTGTCGTCCGCCCGGTCGCCGGTCGTCTCGGCCGCCATCAGTCATCACCCCCATGACTCGAGTCCTCAGTGGCTACGTCGGGTTCGGGTCCTGGGCCCGGGCCCGCTCCCGAGAGGTGATGGTCGAGCAGTGTCGGGACCGAGACGAGGCCTCGGGGAAGGAAGATGACGAACAGGACGAAGATCACACCGAGTACCAGCCGCCATCGGGTAGTGAAGTCACTGAGGACTGACTCGAGGCCGAAGTAGGCACCGGCCCCGATGATGGGCCCGTAAAGCGTTCCCATCCCACCGAGAATCACCATGACGATCACTTCTCCGGATTTCAACCACTCGGCCACAGAGGGTGAGACGAAGGCGTTGTTGAGCGCGAACAACCCACCGGCAAGCCCGGCAAACGCGCCGCTGACGACGAACGCACGTCGCTTGTAGACGACGGTGTCGTACCCGATAAACGTCGCCCGTTCTTCGTTTTCACGGATAGATTTTAGCACCGAACCGAACGGAGAGCGAAGCATCTGACGAGTCACGAGATACGCAAAGATGAGCGAACCGAGTACGAGATAGAAAAAGAGCGCACGCCCAGTAATGACAACGGGCCCGACGAAGATACCGCTCGTCCCGACGTCGATTCCCGCGCCTGCAACGCCGTAGTAGCGATCGATACCGAGCAGACCGAGTCCCTCGGAGCCGCCGGTAAATTCGACACGGTACAGGAAGTTGTAGTAGAGTTCGGCGAACGCGAGCGTGATCATCGCGAAGTACACACCGTGCACCCGTATCGAGAGATAGCCCACGACCCAGGCGATAGCTGCCGAAACGGCGATCGCGAGGACGAGGGCAACGAACACCGATCCGGTCATGTGGACCAGCGTGAGCGCAGCGACGTACGCCCCCAGTCCGAGGAAAAGCGCGTGACCGAGCGAAACCAGTCCCGTATATCCCATCACGAAATCCAGGGATAGCGCGAACAGCCCCCAGATCAGGACCCGCGTCCCGAGCGTGACCCACTGGGGATTGTCGAGGACGTTCGCTAAAATCGGTAGCAGTACCAACAGCCCGATCAGCAATCCCCCAAGGCGAAGGCGGGTCTGGTGATCGATGAGTCCTCCTCCGGAACTCGTCAGCAGTTCGTGGCTCTCGTCTTCGGCAAACTCGGTTCCGAAGAGACCTTGCGGGCGCAGGATCAGGATACCGATCATCAGCAAGAAGATGATCATACCCTCGAGTGCCGGCGCATAGGGTCGCAGAATCGATTCCTGCAAGATGCCGACGAGGAGGCCGCCAGCGACGGCGCCTCGGAAGCTACCGAGACCGCCGAGTACGACGATGACGAACGCCGGGATTATGAACGACATACCGAGTTCGGGCGTGACCTGCTGGCGTCCTGCGAGAACGATGCCGGCGAACGCCGCCAGGGCTGCCCCAAAGCCGAACACCAGCGAGTAGTACCGGTCGATGTCTATCCCGAGGTTTCGCACCATCTGGCGGTCTTGCGCACCGGCGCGGATGATCAGACCGTATTTCGTGTATTTGAGGCCGGCCCAGACCGAAGCCGCCATCGCCGACCCGATGACGATCATAAACAGGTTGTACGCGCTGACAGAGATGCCAGCGACACCGACGGTGCCGGTGATGATCTCCGGTCGGGGGAGCCGGAACGAGCCAGTTCCCCAGACGAGGTAGATGCTGTCGTTGATGACGAGTACCAGACCGAACGTCAACAGGATGTGATACAGCGGGTTGCGTCCGTACAGTGGACGGACGGTAAATCGCTCGATTGCGACCCCGATGACACCGACGAGAAGCGGTGCGAGAACGAGCGCGACGACGAAGCCGCCAGCGCCCAGCCCCGCCTGGACTAACAGCGCAACCGCGAAGTACGCTCCGAGCGCGAATAGTTCCCCGTGGGCGAAATTGATGACGTTCATGACGCCGAAGATGATAGACAGCCCGGCGGCTAACAGGACGTACACGAGGCCGACGGTCAGACCGTCCACCAGATGTTGAATAAGCAGGCCAACCATGATAAATGAATAATGTGGTTATCGCTCGCACCCGGTGTCTTCACAATCCGGTATCGCGTCCTCCCCGTCCAGGTCGAAAAGAATGTCGACGTCTGCCATATCACCGTCTCCTTCGACTAACTGGCTCATCCAGACCGGGTTAACGGCCTGTCCGTCACATTCGCGGAACTCGTTCGGGCCGAAAATGGTATTCTGCTCGAGACCGGGTAAAACGTCTTTAACCACGGTCGGATCGTTCGATCCCGCCTCCTGAATGCCGGTAGCGACCATCCGAATCGATTCGTAGCCGACTCGAGAGAAGTTGTCCGGGACCGCATCGTAAGCGTCCTGGTACGCTTCGACGAACGCCTGATTGTCACCGGTATCGGCATCCGGTGTGTATCGAACCCCGCTGTAGACGCCGACGGCGGCTTCGCCAGCACCCGCTCGGACCGGGACGAACGATGCCGTCGTCGATACGACCGGAATCTCGTCGTAGAGTCCACGGTCCGAGGCCTGCGCGAGGAACCCTACCAGATCACCACCCGTGCTCCCGATAATGACCGCGTCCGCGTTCTCTGCTTCGCCCTCGATCTGGGTGATGTAAGCTTCGAAGTCCGTCGCCCCGAACTCCGCTCGCGTTTCTCCTACCTTCTCGTAGGAATCACTGAGAGCCTGCATTCGGGATTCGAACTCGTTCATCACTGATTGGCCGTAGGCGTAATCGGCGATGTGATAGAAGATCCGATCACCGAGTTCTTCGTAGGTCCACTGGGCCATGACCTCGGCGATCTGAGCGGTGCTCGTCTCGAATCGGAACACGTACTCGTTACACCGTTCGCCTGTGATCGCGATGTCTGCAGCACCGGGTGTGTAAACGACCTCGTTCTCGAGGGCGAAGTCGTTCATCGACAGGGCGACGTCACTCGAGATACAGCCGGTGATAAACTGGGCCCCGTCCGCTTCGACGGCGTCCCTCGCTTCCGTCAATGCGTCTTCCGGATCGGACTGTGAATCGTACGTTTCGTATTCGATTTCGAAATCGAACTCGTCGCTCTCGTTGACCTGTTCGATCGCCAGTTCGGTTCCTTGCGTTCGCTCTTCCCCGAGGTCGCTGAAGGGGCCAGTATACGGTTCGATAACGGCGAGTTGTACCGTGTCGAACGCCGGTTCTTCGCCGTTATCGTCGTCGACTGTGGTCTCATCATCGTCGTCGTCCAGTTCCCCAACGCACCCGGCAAACGTCACGGCACCCGTTGCACCGGCCGCCTGCAAAAACCGACGGCGACTCCCACGCGATGTGTTATCTGTAGGCATAGTTCATGATCTTTATTGCAGTGAATAAACGTTTAGCCGCGTATAGACGGCATTTATAACAAGAGGCGAACACCATCGGGTGACCACCTACGCGCCGGAGTTATTTTTATCCCCGAGCGGAATGTATCCGTATGTACACCGTCTTACTCGCTATCGATACGTCCAACGACCGGGCTATCGCGCAGGCAACCGCCGTCGCATCACTCCCCGAAGCCACAAGCAACGTTCGGGCCGTGTTGCTTCACGTGTTCGATGACAACCCCGAAGGCGCATCCGTGAACCGTCTCTCATCGGTTCGTCGAGCCATCGGCGTCCTCGAGGACGCCGACGTCGACTACGAGCTCCGAGAAGCCAGTGGCGAACCGGCCACCGAAATCCTCCAGGCCGCCGAGTCGGTGGCTGCCGACGCGATTTGCGTCTCCGGCCGCCAGCGAACACCGACGGGGAAAGCCCTCTTCGGCAGCGTCACCCAGTCCGTGTTACTCGAGGCTGACCGCCCGGTGTTGAACGCCAGCATCGACTGATACCGACTGCCTCAAATCGGTACAGTAGACCGGATGAACTCATACCGTCTACTGTACCGTTTTCCCGGTGATTTCCCATACCGGGTCGGCAATCACCGGGAAGAGACGACAGTAAAACGGATCACACCGTGGCCCGGGTCCCGTCCCACGTTAGCGCCCCTTCGACGGCCAGTTTCTCGAGGTGGGCGACCACCGTCGCTCGAGCGAGGTCGAACACGTGCGAAACGTCTTTTTCGTAGGCCACGTCGACGATTGCCTCGGGGCTGGCAGCGCCATCGTCGACCGCAGCGAGCACTCGCCGTTCGCGCTCGAGTCGGTGGGCGAGCAGTCGCTCGAGGGCCTCTCGGGGCGCCTCTATTGCGGGACCATGACCGGGATACAGGCGCTGGGCGTCGTGAGTACGGAGTCGCCGAAGCGTGCTCAGATAGGCGCGCATATCTCCTTCGGGGGCGGTCACGGCAACGCTGCCGTCGGCGATTGCACAGTCTCCGACGAGAATAGCCGCCGGTGGCGCGGACGAACCGGCCACTCCACGGAGTGCAAACACCACGTGTCCGGGCGTGTGTCCCGGCGCGTCGATACACTCGAACGTCCCGCCCTCAAGCGATATTGTCTCTCCCGGAGCGAACCTTTTGTCGGGTTCGATTCCGGTGGCCTCGGTGAACGGGGATTCCCGTCCGGCGCGAGCCCAGACCGTTGCGCCAAACGTCTCGGCGTACGTTGCTACCCCGCCCACGTGATCGGGATGGCAATGTGTTACGAAGATGTGCTCGACGGTTCGGTTGCTCAGAGCGTTCTCGAGGCGACTATCACGGGTTGCGGGGTCGACGAGAACCGCAGGATCGTCTCCGATGATATACGCGTTGGTTCGGCCAGTTGGAACGGGGCCAGGAACGGACAACGGCACTCTGGTGACCTCGAGCATCGTTACTGGTCGCTAGTTGCTGTAGCGGGTTCAAGTGGGTGGTGAAATCCGACGTTCATCGAAGGCGGTCGCTGATCGCTCTCGAACGTAGTGAAAAAGGGAGGTGTCGAACGTCGACACCGGGTGTATGACAGGTGCACGGATGAGACGCGAGATCGTCCGAGCGTGGTTGGGGGTCGAGAGCGGGTCGAGTCCGTCTTCTCAACTGGCGATTCGATTGTTAGTGTTTGAGGTAGTACACCTGCTTGCGCGCGTCACGGAAGCTGTAACGCGAGTCGATGAGGCCAACGTCCTCGAGTCGGTTGAGCGCGTATCGGACGGTGCGGTCCGGGAGGAGCGATTCCTCGGCAAGTTGTCCCTGCGAGAGCGGGGACTCAGATTCGAGAACTTTGGCGACGAGTTTCGCACTCGGTGGCAGATCGCGAAGGCGGTCACGGTATTCAGCCTCGGAGAGGATCTCCTCGGCGGCTACGGCATGGTCGTCAGCTGTACTCATGCTCATGCAACACACGATTGGGTAAGTGGTCGTAAACCTTCCCTATATGGAGATACGAACAATTGGGATTATAATAGGTGTATAAGGCACATACTTATTCGAGTTCACAGACACTTTTGTCGCCGCCTTCGAAGGGGGTGTATGGAACCGATTCCCGATTCGTTTCTGGACCTTTTCGATCGCAAAACGGTCGCTCACTTCGCGACGATGATGCCTGATGATACACCGCAAGTGACACCAGTCTGGATCGACGTCGACGATGAGGGCTACGTACTGGTGAACACGGCCCGGAATCGACGGAAAGAGCAGAACGTTCAGCAAAACCCGAAGGTGGGCGTGTCGATCCCCGACCCTGAAGATCCGTATCGATACCTCTCTATCCGTGGTGAAGTCGAAGCGGTCACGAACGAGGGTGCAGTCGACCACATCGACTCGCTTACACAGCGATACTTCGAGCGCGAGGAATACCCACACCACGGCGAGGAGGTGGGCGAGCGCGTGATTATCCGTATTCGGCCGGATCGTGTCGTCTCGAGTGGGGACTGATAGAGAGAGCGAATTCTGGAACGCTCGAGTGAGACGGTTTACTGTCGTCTCTTCCCGGAAATTGCCCATAACGAGTCGGCAATCACCAGTAAAACGGTACAGCAGGCCGTATGAAAAGTAGCAACCACCAGGACAGTACTGCACGTCCCCGTTGCATGTCGGTCCAAAACGGGATGTCTATACGAGTCGCGTCCCAGTGATTCGACGTGAACAGCCTCGTCGACGAACTCGAGGCCGCCAGGGACCTCGAGGTGGACGCGCTCGCCGACGCCATCGAATCGATCGGCTTCGAGTGTACCCACTGTGGCGCGTGTTGTCGGGGGACGGAAGCGGACGAACATACGGCGACCGTGTTTCCGGACGAAATTCGAACGCTGGGGCCCTCACAGGGAGCTGAAAACGACGCCGAGTACGACTGGCGAGACATTGCCAGACCGATGCCCTACGGTCTCCGCGAGGGTTCGGACGGCCTCGAGGGTGAAACCTTCGAGTGGGCGCTCCAGACGGACGGCTGTGGCGACTGTACGTTTTACGACCCCACCGCCGATGGCGGGGGATGCACCGTCCACGAAAATCGACCGCTGATCTGTCGAACCTATCCGTTCAGTGTCGCCCTCGAGGGAACGAGTCAACCGATGGGCGAAGCCGTCGACGAAGCCGGCATCGTCCGTGCCCACGAGTGCGAAGGGTTGGGCCGGGATATCGACCGCAAGGAAGCAGAAACGCTGGCAGCGACGTTAAAACGACGGGCGATACGAGAACTCGAGGAAGCAATAGCAGTTCTCGAACGATATCAGTCAGTCGACGCGGACGGGGTCGTCGTCCACGACTCAGAAGGGGCAAAACGGCCGGATGGAACGCCGCTCGAGCGCCCCCAGTGATCTCCCAAACCTGAACGGGTGCGTGAAACCGATCGCGACCGTCCGGTTTCACGCACGTGTCGACGTTTGGGAGGGGAGTAGCCCCGACCGATTTAAAAGGTTTCTTCGATTATCTCACCGACGGCGAAGTTCGATTTGACTTCGCTTACTTCGACTTTGACGCGTTCGCCAACTTCGGCACCGGGGACGATGATGACGTAGCCGCGCTCGACGCGAGCGATGCCGTCACCCTGTTTTCCGATGTCTTCGATTTCGACGTAGCGCGTCTCGCCAACGTCGACCGGTGGCTGGGGTTCAGACGGCGCGGCCGGTCGCGATGGCGCCGTTGCCGATGACGATGTGCTTTCTGTAGTCGTCGAGTCATCGGTCTCTCGCTCACGAGAAATCAGCGCAACCCGGTAAATGTCACCCGGTTCGACGTCACCAGTTTCGACTTCCTGGCGCGGTATTTCGATAACGTAACGGTCGTCTTCTTCTACGACATCTGTGCTGAAAAGACACAGGAGTTTTTCAGATATTTCCACAGGTAGACCCTCAGTTATCAGTCAGAATCCCACACGTAATAGAACTACCGACCGCAGCCATCGATTTCCGGCTTCTGTTAGCCGTTTTGGAGCCGGTTACTCCGGAGCCAGTTACCCAGATCCCCTCCGCGCCGAACGCGACGCGGACCCCCGAGTAAAATCAACCCTACCGGCTTACTCGAGCGTCGTCGGCTGTGAAACCGTCGCAAACGACGAAAGATCGACCGATGTCTCGAGGTCAGCGTTCACCGCCCGAACCGTTTCGTGAGGGCGATTGACGATGACGTCTCCCGCTCGTCGCTTTCCGACACCCGGAATCGCCGTGAGTTCGTCCATCGACGCCGCGTTGAGGTCGAGTGGGTAGGGAACGCCGGTCACCGATCGGTAGCCGTGATCGATGATGGCGATGTCGAGGTTCGTTCCGAGCGGCCGTTCACCTGGAATACCCACCAGCAGTGGATACGTCCCGAGCTGCCGACCGAACGTCTTTCCGTCCTGGTGGTATTCGAGGTGGACGTCCTCGAGGACGGTCCCCGCCGGGGCGAGTCGCTGTAACATCGGGTTGTCGATTCGCTCGCGTACCTCGCGTTTGTATTTCTTGAACAGTTTCTTGTGTGCGTGGGCGATACTCGCGCCGGTATCTGCCATCTCGGTCCCCGAAAAGGCCATCACCTGCCGAATGTTGACACGGCGGAGCAACAACCCCTCGTCGTACACCTGCTGGAGGAACTCGAGGTTGTGCTCGTAGGTTTCCTCGCGTTCGTCCATCAGGCCGTGCAAGAGGTTGATCCCGGGAAGCAACTTCGGCAGTCGCGCCGGGGCATCCGGCCCGGTCGACGGCCCCGTCCCCGGTTTCTCGCCCGGACGCCAGCCGCCGGCCTCGTTGACGATGCGAACGGCCTCGAGACACTCCTCGGCGGAGACGTTGAGGTTGTTCGCCTGTTGAACGATCGGATCGGCCGACTCGAGGCCGAACGCGGCGGTATCACCCGGCGTATTGTGTTCGGCGATGATCCGAATCCCCTCGCAAGATTGTTCGGGCCACTTCGCGATGGTGATCGGGTTCATATTGTCGAGATGCAGCGTTTCGAGGCCCGGTGCAACCGCTCTGATACCTTCGTACAGTTCCCGGAGTGCATCGGGGTTGGGCGCTTCCCCGTCGCCACCGTACGCCAGAATATCGGCCTGTCGACCGATCCGGAAGTTAGTGACGCCGTGGTCGGAAAGCGCGTCCACCTCGTCGATCACCGACGACGGCGGCCGAAACGAGGGGTTGCCATACAGCGGTTCCGTACAGAACGAACATCGGTAGGCACACCCGCGACCGGTCTCGAGTTCACAGATCAGGTACGCTGGATGGTTCGGGTGTTGCTCGACGACGAACGCGCCCGCTCGGGCCCAGCGGCTGGCCTCCTCGACGTCGCGCATTCGGTTGTTGAAACCCTCGAGGCCGCTTTCGACCAGATCGTAGACGGCGGCTTCGACGTCACCTTTGGCGACGAAATCGAAGTCCAGGTCCTGGCGTTCGGTTTCGGTCGCACCCTCGTTGGCGTCACCGACGCCGAACTTGACGGGACCCCCCATCAGGCTCGTGCCGCCCGCCGTCCAGGCGAGCTTTCGAACTTCGTCGGGTTCGGCAGGCGTGCCCCCGACGTACTTTCCGGGGACGGTCATCCCGCCGAGATAGATCAAGAGATCGGCCTCGTCGACGTCCTGCCACCGGTTTGGCTCGTCCCGGAGGCCGTCGATAGTGTGGTAAGTAATCGCTTCGCGTGGGACGCCCGCATCTACCAGCGCGCCCGCGGTATAGCGCGGATACGTCGACACGTACGGCGGCACCCCGAAGTGGGCTGGCTCGTCGACGTAGCCGTCGACAATCGTCACCGAAAGCGTTTCGGGGTCAGTCATGGCTCGGGCTAGCCCCTCGAGCGGTAAAACCGTGACTGTCTGGAGCCTTCATGGTCGCTATCGGTGATTGGAGCCTCGGTCGCCCCAATCGGCGGTCATCGGCCTCGAAGAAGGGCGTCGGACGCTCGGTGAAAGCGGTTTACCCACACTCGAGACGACGTCGTCCCCTCTCGAGTCCACGCGGCGAGTGCCGCGAACCGTGCTTTGATACCGTTGCTCGCACAATCCCCTCCCATGCCACCAACCCAGGAAATCGAGTGTACCAACGACGAGTGCTTCCTCGATATGTTCGAAAATCACTACACCTACGACGTGCCGGACGACTACGGCGTCTCGGACCTGCAGTGTCCGGTCTGTGGCGGGACGGATTGTCTCGTCGCCATCAACGTTTAATCCACAGGAGGGACGCTCGAAACGGACTCGAGGCGAATCCAGACGAAATCGTCTGACGTTTATTTAGCACACCCAAAAAGAATAACAACTGGGACAGCATACAGCTATGTAGGTGGGGAACACGCCCCGGATGGCTTCCCTGAAGGCCGTCCCCGTGAGGTGAACGTAAGTGAATTTCAAATCGTGGCGAGAGACCGTCGGTGACGCGCTCTACCGGCAGGTCGGTCGCGCCAGCAGTCACGTCCAGGAGCACCGATCCCTTCCCGTCGACATCCTCGAGAACGAGTCCTCCTATCTGGTCGTTTTCGACGCCCCGGGCACGGAACCCGAAGACCTGCAAGTTCGGTATCTCGACGGGAACGTAAAGATTCGAATCGACCGATTTCGGTCGTATCACGACGGCTTCGAGATGCGATTTCCCGGCCGAGGGATGGCCCTCGACGGGGAAGCAGTCCTCCCAGACGACGCCGTCGTCGACCCGGATGCCGGCACCGCGAAGTTGACCGACAGCGGCACCCTCCAGATAACGATTCCAAAAGAGGACTCGAGGGAGGACGGCGACGAAGATTCGTCAGCCCCAACGGAAGAAGGACGACACGACACGAAAGACGAGACACCGACGACCGAATCCGGCATCAGCGACGAAACGGATTCCGAAGCGGCCGTTAACACCGACGATTGACGGTAATTGGTGGAAACTGATTACCGGTCAGTGACCGCATCACTCCGTCGTTGTCCGGAAAAATACGACGGTCCCTATGAGAGAGTGGGGCTGACTCGAGTACCCGTATCGTAACTCGTCCCCCTCGCTCGGTTTCCAACGCGAGCGTCTGCCCAGTTTCTCCACGCGAACCAACTTCGAGTGTCGACGACGCCTCGAGGTTCAGAAAGGTCGGCGTGATCGTGTGGCGGTCCGTCACTCGAGGCCGTCGAGATCCATCCCTTCGACGATGTCGAACGATTCGTCGCCGTCGAAGCGTGTCGGATCGAATCGGTCGATTCCGTCGCCACCGAGTAGCTGATCGGCAACCCGTGCACCGATAGCCGGAGCACGCATGAAGCCGTGTCCCTGGAATCCAGTGGCGACGTACACTCCTGAAGCCACCTCGCCCACGAGCGGATCCTGATCGGGAGTCGCCGTACAGACGCCCGCCCAGGCTCGAGCGACCGCGTTTTCACCGTCCTCGAGTCCAGGAAATCGGTGGCTAATGCGGTCGACGAGCGACGACCCAAAGTCGGGGTTGGCCGACCGCTCGTACGAATCGGGATCGGTTTCGACCGTCTCCGTACCGTTGCCCGCAAGCAGACCCGTCTCGTGTGGCCGAACGTAAAACCCGCCCGTGGCGTCGTAACACATCGGTTCAGCAATCGTTTCGGTTGCCGTCAGCGCCTGAACGCGGTAGGGCTTCATCGCGATTGAGACGTCCGCAGCTGCGAGGAGCGCCTTCGTGTGGCCGCCGGCCGCGACGAGGACGGCGTCGTACTCGCGTTCACTGTCGACCGAGTTCGAGTCGGCCGTCGGCACGACGCGCGGCGGGTCGGTTCGAACCCCGACGGGGGTCTCCGTTTCGATGGTGGCCCCGTACCCGCTGGCGGCCGCAGCCAGGCAGGCGGTGTATCTCGCGGGATCGGTGTAGCCGGCCGCCCCAGCGATACCCGCAACGGCTACGTCGTCGGTTCGCAGGTCGGGGAAACGCTCGGCCAGTTCGTCGGGACCGACCTCGAGAGCGACCACCCCGTTTTCTTGCATTTGTTGAATGCCGCCGCGGATCAGGTCGGCTCGCCGGTCGTCACCCTCGCGCACGAGCCAGACGTACGGACACTCGGTGAACGGGAACGTGTCGTCGCCCGAAAGTGTACGGAAGCGTTCAATGGCGTCGGTCGCGATATCGGCATCCAGCCCGTCGGCAAACGCGTTGTAACAGACGCCTGCTGCCCGTCCACTCGAGCCACTCGCGATTCCTCCTTTCTCGTACAGGGTGACCGAAGCCCCCTCTCTCGCCAGGTCGTACGCGGCTGTTGCGCCGACCGCGCCGGCACCGACGACGGCCACCTCGAGGCCGGCACCACGGTCGACGAACGCGTCCGAACCGACCGCGATCTCCGGCTCATCGGGCTCAGCGGTCTCTAGCGGGCCGCCGCTCATACGTGCCCCCGTGGCCAGCACGCCTCGAGCGGGCGCTCGACTAGCCAATCGAGCAGCGCGTGCAGTTCATCGCGGGCGGCCTCGAACAGTTGCGCACCTGCATCCGGGCTCGCGTGCGTCGGCTTCCCGACGGCACCGGACTCGGAGAAGTCGATAGTGTCGAATCCCAGACTGGCCCCGTGGATGGACTCACCCCAGCCGTCGCTAGCTCCCGACTCGGCGGCCTCGAGTTCGGTCGGTCGAATCAGATCCTCTCGAACGTGCCAGAGGACGCTCGATTCCATGGCGTCCGCATGCCCGCCCTCCTCCTCGAACAGCTCGTCGGCGAGGTCCCCAACGCTATCCCACCAGTTCCACGGCGGGGCGAACATCGTTTCCTCGTCACGGAGCGTTCGAGCCACGCTGCGGAGCGCGTTCGAGTTCCCGCCGTGACCGTTCACCAGGACGGCTTTCTGACATCCGTGTTCGGCCAGACTCTCGAGAGTCTCCCGAACGAAGGCTTCGAACGTCCCTTCCGAAACGTACAGCGTGCCATCGAACTGCCGGTGATGGACGCTGACGCCGACCGGTATCGTCGGCAAGACGACGGCGTCATCGCGCTCTTGGGCAGTCTTCGCGAACGCCTCGGCTGCCATGTGGTCCATCCCCAGCGGGAGCGCTGGGCCGTGTTGTTCCGTGCTTCCGACCGGCAAGACGGCGACGTCGGCACGCTCGAGCGCCGTCGCCGCCTCTGTCGTCGTCTGTTCGGCGAGCAGAGTCATTGCCAGACGGTGGGCGGGCCGGCCACTTATAGTATCGGTGACCTGGCGTCGAAAGAAGGAGGAGATGGCCAGCAGGGCCAACGTCGCTACGAAATCCTATCCAACAACCGCTCGAGTTCCGCGTGTGCATCCGCCGTGCCGATAACGATGAGTCGATCGCCGACCTCGAAGACGACGTCGTTCTCGATCACCGACCTGACCTCCCCGTCGCGTTCGAGACCAAGCAGCGTCGTCTCGGTTTTCGATTCGATCACGACCTCGTCTTCGCGAGCCCCGGCGAGACCAGACTCATCGGTCACAGAGTACCACCGAATGTGTTCGCCGCTACTGGTCTCCTCGGAAAGCTGTCCAGCGATTGGCTGTTAGTACGCCCCGACCAGAAAGAGCCCCAGCGTTCGCGCCTGCGAGTCCGTCAACGCGTACTGTTCTTCGTAATCCTCGTCGGGATGTTCCCGAAAGTACACCTGTCGTTCCCCCGATGAGCGAACCAGGATGGCGATGCTACGGTTCGCATCTAGGTACAGTTCGTAGCGTTTGCCGACCCCTGGAAGGACAGTTTCTTTGACATCGAACGGCATACAAAACAGGTCGTGAGGCATCGACTTAATAGCATCTCACGTGACTATCGAACGCGATTCGAGGAAACGTGTGCAGCCCTACTCGAGGAACGCCTCGAGTCCGCGGGCTGGATAGCTAGCGACGGTCGTCACGCCCGCTTCTCGCAACGCGGTCGTCTGTGCACCGACCGCCTCGGCCGTCCCAACGAGTGCGTAGTCGTCGGCCGCAGCGAGCAAGACCTCGCGTGCGCGTCCCGTCGCCGAGGCGTCCGTCGGCGCGCCTTCGGGCAGGGCTCGAGCGACCGGTCGACGTCTCGAGACGTAGGCGCCGACGGCGTCGAGAACGGCGTCCTCATCGGCCGTCAGGACCGTCGGTGCGTAGACGACGATGTCGCCGTCGAACCCGGCGGCCCGGACCGCCCGCACCTCCCGTTCGGTGGTGCGAGACAGCAAGTCGTACTGGGTTGCACCGGTCGCCATCGCGATCCGTTCGACGCTTTCAGTGCCGACCCAGGCGTCGGGTGCCCGCTCGAGGGCGGCACCCAACCGGGGCGCGACCGACCGGGCCTGCTCGGCTTCGGTCAGGTACGCAGCGTGACCGGCCACGAGCACCCGATCAACGCCGTCGGGAATCGTCGGCACCAGCGAATCGTCGCCGAGCGGGTCGAACCCGTCCGCGCGAACCGGGGTCGTCAGTCGAACCTCCCCCGAATCGGCCAGCGCCTCGAGCGTGTCGAAGTCGGGCAGGTGTTCGCGCCCCTCGTAGTCGATTGCAACCGTTTCGACCGGCAGGTCGACCGCATCGGAAACCCGACACTCCGCCGGCTTGATCGCCACGGCATCGAGACCTGCAGCCTCGGGAGCGGTCGCTCGAGTATTCGTGGCGGCGTTTTTCAACATCGGCAATCACCGACCTCGCGGACGCTCACGGGTGTAGCGCGTGTGGGTAGGAAAAAGCATTTAGAAACGACTCGGAACTCGATCCATCGTCTGTGAGACCATGTAACCCCATCTGAGCGACCAGCAGGCAAAAAGGTGGCGTTCGGCGCAACCTTTCTCGTAGCGGGCCAACCCGACACTTCTCGTAGCGGGCCAACCCGACACTTCTCGTAGCGGGCCAACCCGACACTTCTCGTAGCGGGCCAAACCCGACGCTTGTTGCCACGAGCCCAAGCGCTCGAGCGAATACAGGGAATCGCCTCCTAGCAATTACGCCGGCCCATTATACTATGCTATTAGTAGCAGATGATAGGAATGACATAGTAAATTGCTTCACTAATAAGATATACGCCTCGCGGAGATACCGCTGCGTTCCGGAACGACAAGACAAATACCCCCGTTACCCTAGGTTTGGAATAATGACTCCTGCGACCGCGACGGCACGACAACGGGTGCGAAACAACCCCCTCGAGACGGCCATCGTGCTCACAGTCGTTGGCTACAGTCTCGTCATCGGAACGTTCGTTCTCGACCTCCCCATCTATCCCGAGTTGAGCAACGCACAGGTGAACGTCTTCTCGAGTGTCATCGCGGTCATCAACGGGACGACGACCGTGTTCCTGGCCGCCGGCTGGTACTACATCCGCGCCGGCGACGTCGAAAAACATCGGTATGCCATGGTGACGGCATTCGCCCTCATTCTGTTATTTCTGGTCGTCTACCTGATTCGGGTCGGCGGTGGTGGGACCAAACAGTTCGTCGGCCCCGACCTCGTCACTTACGCGTATCTGGCCATGCTCGCGATCCACATTCTGCTCTCGATTCTGGCCGTCCCGCTGGTGCTGTACGCACTTCTGCTCGGGCTAACCCACACGCCCGCCGAACTCCGCGAGACTGCCCACGCTCGAGTCGGTCGCTTTGCCGCTGGCTCGTGGCTGTTGAGCCTGATTCTGGGCGTCGTCACGTATCTGATGCTCGATCACATCTACGCCTACGAGTTCGCCTGGATCGTCGTCGTTTGATAGGAACCGTTGTAGTCACGTACTGCCAAGCGCTCGCTACAAGGTCGGCGCTCGGCGGCACATTGTTACAACAGCCTCTATACGGGTGGAGACGACCGAATTCGCTCGAGCGTGCCCGTTCATCCTCGTAGAGGTAGTCGACCTCTCCGTTCGGGAAAGCGCTCTGACACGCAGTTGGCGTTAGGAGGACGATACCACCGTTTTGGGGCCGCTTACCGTCGAAACGGGCGTGCACAATCGACGCACGACCACACCCAGTATATATAAGGGTCCGTTGTTCCCGCCACTGATGACACCACCATCTCGACGTGTCCTCCTCGGTCTCCTTGCTAGCGGTGCCATCGCTGGAGCCGGCTGTCTCGATGACTCGAGTGAGGGAGAAACCGACGAGAACGACCACGACGAACGAGGGCCAGACACGGACGCAGACGACACGGAAGGAACTGAGACATCGCCGTCCGGTACTGGAAACGGTGCTGACGACACCGAAGAACCCGACGGTGACGAAGACGACAGCGACCAGTCGAACAGTGACGAGGACTCGAGAACGGGTTCGGTCTGGGAGACGACCGAACTCGAGGACGTCCTGACTGGCGAGTCGTTCACCGTCGCGGATTTCGACCGGCCGGTCTTTCTCGAGACCTTCGCCGTCTGGTGTTCGACCTGCCGGCAACAACAGTACGAATCGGCGACGCTCCACGAACGCACCGGCGACGAGATTGTCACGGTCGGCCTCAACGTCGATCCGAACGAGGACGCTGAAGCCGTCCGCGAGCACGCCAACGAACACGGCTTCGACTGGTACTTTTCGGTCGCACCGCCCGAAGTGACACGGAGCCTCGTCGACGAGTTCGGCGAGTCGATGGCGAACCCGCCGAGTGCCCCAATCGTCTTGCGGTGCCCGGACGGAACCGCACGGCGACTCGAGGACGGGGTGAAATCCGCCGACACGCTCGAGGCCGCACTCGAGGAGGGTTGCTAACCGTGGCTGCAATCGGCCAATGCATATGAGTCTCGCTACTCGCCTCTTCGAACTGTTCGTTATCGGCGTCGGAACGCCGCTAACGGCCGTCTGTGTCCTGCCGCTGTATCCCGCTTTTATCTCGTATCTCGCCTCCGCGGAAGGCACTGACGGCCGACCGCTTTCGCCCGCAGTGCTCGGCGTGCTCGTCGTCGGTGGCGTCCTGGCCTGCATGGCACTTGTCGGCTTCGTGTTCACCACTGTCCTCGAGACGTCCCTCACTCGAGTAATCGAAACGGTCTCGCCGGTCGCCTTCGCCCTCCTCGGTGTGATCGGTATCGTCCTGCTCGCCGACCTGAAACTGTTCAGTCGAATTCCGACCCTCGAGCCACCGCAGACGCGCTATCCCTCGCTAACTGCCTTCGGTTACGGCTTTTTCTTCGGTGCGATCGTCCTGCCGTGCAATCCGGCGCTGATCGCCCTCTTTTTCACCCGCGTCCCCATCCTCTTTGACACCTGGGCTCACGGCATGCTCGGCTTCCTGGCGTTCGGTCTCGGGATGGGCGCACCGCTGCTCGCGTTCGCGCTCCTGTCCGAAACGGCCGGGCGTCGTATCGTCACCATCCTCACCAGACACGCGACGCTCATCAATCGAGGAACCGGAGCTATTGTCCTCGCCGTCTCGCTGTACTACTTGCTCTGGGTGTTCGCCGTGGGTCCCACACCGACGTTCTGATCGGTTCCCATTCGATTGCGATAACTGGCTTCTCCGCGAGACCGGTTTGCCGGACACCCGAGACGGTCGCATTGAGTCCGAACACTGTCCGGCGCGCTGTTTGGCAGCGCCTTTTTATTCTCGACTCGCAACAGAGTGCGTATGCGCATCCGTGGCTCACTGACTCGCGAGGAAATCGACGAGTATCTTTCGTCGACGACGGTCCCCGTTCGGATCGCCTGTCACACCCCCAGCGGCGGGCTCTGGATGCTCTCGCTGTGGTACCGCTACCGCGACGGGGCCCTCGAGTGTGCGACCGCGGCTGACGCCAACGTCGTCGAGTACCTCGAGGGTGACCCCGCCGTCGCCTTCGAAATCTCGAGCAACCAACCGCCCTACGTCGGCGTCCGCGGTGCCGGGACCGCCTCGATCAGGCCGGACCCCGAGAAGTCCGTCCTGCGGGCCCTGCTCGAGCGGTATCTCGGCGGCACGGATTCACAACTGGCAGACACGCTGCTCGACGAATCTCGCGAGGAGGTCGTCATCACAGTCGAGCCAAAAACGGTCTACGGGTGGGATTTTAGCGACCGAATGCGCAACGTGCTCGAGGAGAAATAAGGCGAAACACGAGATCCAGCCCCGAGCTATTCAGTGACGATAACTGTCCCGACCATACCGCCTTTGACGTGCGGTTCGCAGATGTAGCGGTACGTCCCCGGTACCTCGAAGGTGTGCTCGAACGTCTCTCGAGTCCCGAGTCGCCCGCCGCGATGGTTGTGCCAGGCTTCGACGGCCGTTTCCTGGTCCGGATAATCGCCGGTCGAAAAGTACGACGCACCCTCCGGGAGGCTCCGTTCGACCGCCGTAATCGTGTGGTCGGCCTCGCTGGTGTTTTTCCAGACGACCGTCTCACCGACCGTCGTCTCGTACTCGTCAGGAAGGTACTCGTTGCGGCTCATCCCGATGTCGTACTCGGTGGTCTCGAACACCTGCTCACCGATGTCACCAAGAGCCGTACAGCCGGCGAGTCCGGTCAACGTGGCGCTGCCGACGGCGGCCAGGTAGACGCGTCGGTTCATACTCGAGATTGGAACAGCGACACCATAACGGCCCCGATTTTCCGAACGATATGACCCCCGTTTTCCGAGCGAATATGTTCGCTCGAGAGCGGGGGGATGTCGTTCGCTCGGGTGCGTTTGCGAGGAATATCGTCCGCTCGAGTGCGGTTGCGACAGCGAACGCACGGCAAACGGAAACACGTAAGACCGCGCCGCATCGAAACCGGACGTATGCTGCCCCGTTTCGTCGGCCGGCTCGGTCTCGCCGACGCAGTAACGATTGCCAACGCTGCTCTCGGGTTCGTCGCCGTCGTCGTCGCGTTCGTCGATATCGAACTCGCCGCGCGACTCATTTTACTCGCAGCGATCGCTGACGGCCTCGATGGCATCGTCGCCCGCCACTATGGTGGCACCGAGGCCGGACCCTACCTCGACTCGCTTGCCGACGTCGCTTCCTTCGCTATCGCCCCGGCAGTGCTCGCTTTCGTCGTCATCAGCGACGGGCTTGACGTCGGTATTGAAACGATGACCCTCGAGTTAGGGCTCGTCACCGCCATCTGTGCCCTGTTCGTCGCGATGGCCGTCGCTCGTCTCGGCCTCTACACGGCCTACGACACCGCAGACCACTACACCGAAGGTATCCAGACGACGCTCGCCGCGACGATCATGGGCGCGGCCATCCTCGCCGGTGCGCCCGTCGACGACCCCTGGCTGATCCTCGCCGTGACCGGAGCGTTCTGTTATCTGATGGTCTCACCAATCCAGTATCCCGATTTACTGACTCGAGATGCCCTGATTATGGGCATCATCCACGCGCTCGCGATTCTCGTTCCCAACTTCGCCGGGCGAACCTTCCCATACGCACTGCTCACGCTCGGTATCGCCTACATGGCGCTCAGTCCGTGGTTTTACTGGCGCCCGGACGCCGCGCCGTCCGCCGACGAACGGCCGATCGGTAGCGAAGACCCGGCTGAATAACGGAGCCGCCCTCGCGGTTTTCGCCCGACTCGTTCCTCGAGCGTCGACAATGGAAACGCTTAGGAGCGTCCTGGCACGACAGATTCGTATGAAGACGGGACTGCGTCACCAAGCGGCGATCGATCGCCGGGTGAGCCGATGAGCGACGACGAGACCGGCGGCGACGAACTCACCGTCGAGTCACTCCGCGAACGGCTCGAGGCCGTCGAAGCAGCGCTCGAGGACGCCGAAACCGAAGCCGACCTCGACGAGGTCGAAGCGGCCCTCGAGGACCTCGAGTCGGACGTCGAAGCGACACTCGAAGACGACGAAGACGACGAGGAGGCCGAGGAACTCGAAGACGAACTCGGTGGTCTCGCCGACGAACTCGACGAGGCCCGTGGCCCCTACGCCGAGGACGTCCTCGAGGACATCGAGGCGGTGAGCGACGAAATCGACGAGGAGACCTGGACCGAGCAGGGCGAAGCCTCCCTCCGAAACGTCGTCGAAACCGCACTCGAGGAGATCAACGGGATTCTGGGCACCTCGTTGTCCCTCGCCGATGACGACGAACTCACCGAGAAACTGCTCGCAACGCTCGAAGCGACCGGCGCTGCTATCGACGATGCCAACCTCGACCCGGACGAGGACGGCGACACCATCGAATCGCTGCTCGAGGCGACCGAAACGCTCCAGGACGGCGTCGACGACGCCCAGACCTGGGACGACCTCTCCGTTCGCCAGCAGCTACAGGCCCAGGGCTACTACGACGTCCTCGACCACGTCAAAGACTTTCCGCCCGAGTGGCATGCGCTGAAAGTTCACGAGAAACGCGGCAACATCGACATGGTCTTGCTCGCCCTCGAGACCTTCGACTCCGATTTCATGGAAGAACACGCACTCGAGGCACTCGAGCGGATGGGCCACGAGGACGGAATCGAACCGATGCTCCAGCGGGCAGGCCGTCGTGACCAGGACGCGATCCGGATTCTCGGCAAGACCGGCGTCGAAGACGAGGAAGTCGTCGAAACGCTCGTCGACTACGTCGACAACGACAACAACCCACTGCTCCAGAAGGTGACGTTCAAAGCCCTCGGCCAGATCGGTACCGAAGCCGCCGTCCAGCCGATTGCCGACCAGCTCGTCGCCGAAAACGCCGAAATTCGGAGCGGTGCCGCCCGCGCGCTCGGACTGATCGGCGACACCCGAGCAATCGACCCGCTGGCCGACGTCCTCGCGGAGGACAACGACGATACCGCCCGCGCATCAGCTGCCTGGGCACTCAACCAGATCGCCACCGAGGCGGCCCTCGAGGCCGTCGCCGAGTACACCGACGACCGCGCCTACCTCGTCCAGGCCGAAGCTGAAAAGGCCGCGCCAGCGCTCGAGCCGGCGGCCTGAACTCGAGCTCGATATTTATATACTAACGAGCGGCCAGCGACAGCAATGCGATTCGGGCTGGCTGTCGTAAGCCTCATCGTTGCCCTCGGGGTCATCGTTCTCGGGCTCGGAATGGCAGTGGCGATCACCAGCTCCAGCGCTGGTGGTTCCGAGAGCAGCAACCATGCGCTCTCGAGTCAGGGCCTCGAAATACCAAACCGGGCCGCGGGTACAACGGCCGCTACGACCCACCGGTGTCCGACGCAGGTCGGGGCCAGCTGGTCAGACGGCCACATCCCAACAGGACCACCGTACGCAGACCGGTCGCTCGAGATACCGGCTCACCCGATGATACTCGCAACGTATCCGAATCCAACCACCGAAGGGAACGTCGGCGAGTATTTCGTCCTCGACGCCCCAGCCGGCACCCGACTCGAGGATCTAACGATCACCGACGGCCACACCACGGCAGCGTTCCCGAACGAAACGATTTCGGGGCCGGTCGCGGTGACGATGGATCCCGACGTGACCGTCGAGACGACACCCCTCGAGACCGTCGAACTCGAAGGACACCTCCGCCTGGCCGCGGATGGCGACGAACTCGCGCTCGAGCGAAACGGGACGACACTCGACACCGTTCGCTACGAGCGTTCCAAGACGGCTCGAGTCTGGTACCGTGAGCCGACACCCGGATACAAAAACGTCTCGAACGGGAGCGACATGATCGCCCACGGTCGCTGGTGGCCTCGCGAGCGCAGTTGCTTCCCGTCAACCGTGACCGAACCGGACGCGGCGACGGCGTTTGTGCTCCCGGACAGTCCCGAGGTCCCCCTCGAGCACATCGAGGCAGCGGAGGAACGGATCCTGATCGGTGGGTATACGTTCGCTTCACCCGACACCGCCGAGGCGCTCGAGGAGGCCATCGACCGCGGCGTCACCGTCGAACTACTCGTGGAGGCGGGGCCCGTGGGTGGCACGCCAATGGCGACCGACTCGCTTCTGTCACGTCTCGAGTCCCAGGGAGCAACCGTCACCGCCATCGGCGGTCCCGGCAGTCGGTACCGGTTTCACCACCCCAAATACGCCGTCATCGACGATAGTGTGCTCGTGACCTCCGAAAACTGGAAACCGTCCGGACTGGGCGGTGCCTCGAGTCGTGGCTGGGGCGTCGTCGTCGAGGACCCGGAACTGGCCACGTCGCTCGAGTCGGTCTTTCGGGCCGATACGAACGGATGGGATACGACGAACTGGAGCGATCATCGAAAGACCGCCACCTTCGTCGACGAAGAACGAGCCCATGCAACGTTTTCGATGGAACACGAACCCGCACGCCTCCATCCCAAGCAGGTTGAGCTGCTACTCGCTCCCGAAACCGCCGAACCCCGACTGCTCGAACTTATCGACGGTGCTACGGATACTCTCTCTATCAAACAGGCCAGTATCGCTGATAGCGATTTCGCGTTGCTCGAGGCCGCAATCGAAGCCGCCAAACGCGGTGTCGAAGTTCGTATTCTGCTCGACGATAGCTGGTACCACGAGGACGGGAACCAGGCCGTCATCACGGCCCTCGAGACGGCTGCCGCGGACGACGACCTCCCGCTCGAGGGGAAACTGGTCGGGTCGAGCGACCGACACGAGAAAATCCATGCCAAAGGAATCGTCATCGACGGCGAAACCGCTATCGTGGGCAGTTTGAACTGGAACGATAACTCACTGCGACACAACCGCGAGGTCGTGCTGGCACTCCACGGCGAGGACGTCGGTGCCTACTACGAGCGCGTGTTCGACGACGACTGGACGGGCGAGGGTGACGAAGACGTGTTTCCGTTCCCACTCGAGTTACTCTTCGCCGTCGGTGCCGGCGTCGCCGGCGCTGTGCTTCTAGGGTGGCATCACCTGCGGTTCGACCCGACGCGAGAGGAGCAAATCGAGGACGAGCGTATCTACTTCATAGAGTACGCGTTCATCGTTTTCACGCGAAGAATCGAGACACAGCGTCGAAGGACGGGCTTCGAAACCCCCGGCTGGCGACGATAATCCCTATCAGTTCTCGAGCGGGGCCGCACTCGAGAGCGCTTCATCCAGATCCGCTGCAGCCATCTTTTCGACCAGTGCGTCGATGACTGCCTCGCGTTTGCCAGCGAGGAACTTGATCGAGCCGACCACGAGGTGACCGCCACCGGAGACGCCGGCACCGGGCAGTTCTTCCTCGAGTTCCGACACCATACGCGGGATATCGAGACGGACGCCGTCACTGCGAAGGACGGCGAAGTCCGGGCCGTAGCCGATGGTGATGACGGGATCGCCCGTCTCGGTGATCTTGCGGTCGTGAATCTCGCCCGTCGTCTTGCCGGGCGCGGGATAGGTGAACCGGTGGGCGTAGTGTTCGACGTCGATCCGATACAGGTGTGCCCCGCTCTCGAGTCGTTCGTGTTCGACGTGGTCCATCGCGTCATCGAGTTGTCTGTCGACATCACGACGAGAACGCTCAGCGAGGAGCGACACGAGGTCGCGATGGCGTGTCTCGTCAGCGTCCGAGAGTTCCAGGATGTCCTCGATCAGGTGATCTCCCGAGTTGTAACGCAGCCAGAAAGCGGCGTAATCGAGCGCTTCGCTGACGTCTCGGAGACGGGTTTCATCGTAGCCGTTTTCGGCGGCTAACTCGACGTACTGGCCCATTGCGTCGGCTTTCGAGCGGTCCGAAACACCGGCGACGGCCGGGATGTGTCGGAGGTCGTCTGTGAGGTCCGGATCGATCATCCGGGCGAGTTCGACACAGAGCATTCCCGTCGTAATCCGGTAATCCTCGTCGTGGAGGTACGGATTGACGTGAGCATCGAGCAGGTCACCCACAGCGTCCGGATCCGGGTGGTGGTGGTCGATAGCGACGATGGGAATGTCGTAGTGTGAGAGCGTCTCGTAGGCCGGAACGTCCTCGGCTGTCGACCCGTTGTCGAGCATCAACAAAAGCGGCAGTTGCTGACCGTGGCGTGACCGATCCTCGAGCGCAAAGTTGAGATCCCGCGTCGCGTCTTCCATCTCGTAGAACGGCGCTTTCGCGGGCAGGCGCTTGATCAGGTGTTCGGGTGCGTTGGTGTCCTCGTGAACCTTGGCGATGAAGTTCTCGAGGGCGAGCTGAACTGGAACCGCCGCGCACATGCCGTCGCCGTCAGCGTGATGGCGGACTCGAATCGGTCGCCCCTCGAGAACGGTTCGGCGCAGGAGGGTTGCAACCTCCCGCAGGTCATCGCGGAGTTTCTCGAAGGCGGGCCACTCGATTAACGGCTCGATGTCGTGTGGCTGTGCACGTTCTTCGAGGGCGGCATCGAGTCGGTCACGGGCGTCGCGAGCATCGTCACCTTCGAGCGTGGAGAGCCCGTCGACTTCGATCTGGACCGATCCCTCGCGGTTTTCTGGCGTGCCAGTCACGCGAACGACGTCACCGACCTCGAGACTCGGGTAGGCGCGAACGCCGGCCTCTTCGAAGGCGGCACAGGGGACGACGCCGTCCTCGTCAGCGATGTGGAAGATCGTCGGGCCGCCGGTCTGTTTGACCTGGACAATTTCGCCTTCGAGGTGAATCTGTTCGCCGACGTTGGCCTGGAGGCGGTCCGTGCCGGTCAGCGGATACTCGTGATCGACTGGCTCGAGGGTGTACTCGTCGTCCTCGAGGTCGATATCGACGGGCTGAAACGCCATGTCGCCGTTATCTCGAACTTCTTCGAGTTCGACGACGAGTTCCTGGCCAACGCCAAACGTTCCCTCGAGGACGGACTCGTGGACGAGCCCCGAAACGGTGTCTGAGAGGTCGACGAAAATCCCGTATTCGACGATGCCGTTGATTTCGGCGAGGTAGGGAGTGTCGGGTTCGACGTCGGAAGCGGTACATTCGGCAGCGAGATCGTAGACGACGGAAACATCTCCGTCTTCGCCGGAACATCCGGCGGAATCACGTGTCATCGGTATCGGTTGTTTGGTTCCGGTGCGTATAACGCTTGTTAACCCACCTTCGGCGGGCTGGTTCGCTTCCGGAACGTTTAGCAACGTCAGGCACCGACGCTGTGATATGGGATTGCTGGATGCGCTGTTTCGCTCGAGCGAAATTCTCGGCATTGCCGAGGAAACCCTCGAGTTCGCCCTCGAGTCCTCCGAAGCCAGCCACCCCAACGAGTACATGGGGTTCCTGCGCGGGACCGAAGCGACACAACTCGGGCTCGACCGTGACGGCCTGGTCATCACCGACATCCTGATCGTGCCGGGAACGGAGGCAAACAGCGTGAGCGCGACCGTCAAAACGAGTTCGATACCGAACGACGTGAAAGCGCTCGGGAGCGTCCACTCCCATCCAAACGGCGTTATCCGGCCGAGTCAGGCTGACCTCGAGACGTTCGGTCGGGGTAGCGTCCACATCATCATCGGTGCTCCCTATCGGCGGAGTGACTGGAAGGCGTTCGATTCACAGGGTCGCCAGACGCGACTCGACGTGATCGACGTGGCGTTGCCAGACAGCGAGGAGTTTTTCGACTTTACGCAGGCGGATATCGACGAGGAGTTACGAGGATGAGCGAGAACGCACACACAAAAGCGGAAGCTGATCGGCTCGTCGTCGCCCAGGGCACCTTCGATATTCTGCATCCCGGGCACGTCCACTACCTCGAGCAAGCGGCAGCGATGGGTGACCGCCTCGTCGTCATCGTTGCCCGCCCGACGAACGTCGACCACAAGGCCGCCCCCATCTGTTCGGCCAACCAGCGACGCGAACTGGTCGACGCCCTCGAGGTGGTCGACGAGGCGATACTCGGCGACACCGAAGATATTTTTCGCCCGATAGAGCGTCTCGAGCCGGACGTGATCGCTCTGGGTCACGACCAGCACCACGACCCCGAGGCGATTCGCGCGGAACTCGCGGCTCGAGGGCTCGAGTGTGGGGTCGAGCGCGCTTCGGCTCGGGAACCACAGTACGAGGACGAACTGCTGTCGACGCGGCTGATCATCGAACGGATTCTGCGGCGACGGGGGTAGTGGCTTCCCAAACCTGAACGGCTGAACCGAACCGATAGCGATTGTCGGGTTCAGCTCACCCGTCGACGTTTGGGAGGGTACGAGTGGCTTCCCAAACCTGAAGCGATAAGTGAAACCGATGGTTTCACCCAGCAGTCGCTGGTTGGAATCTCGCGAAAGGATGGACTTTGCTATCAAAAAACCGTTCTGATAGTCGTTCCACGGGTTCCGTCACTTGCTATTTCGAACCGACCGCCCGACTCTAACACCAGCAGTTTCGTCAACCAGAGTCCAAGCCCATCGGAATGAACGAGCTGGTCCTCGGCTGCAGTGTTGATTGCTTGCTGTTCGATCGGTGGCATACCGCTCCCGTCGTCGGTTATTTCGAGTGTTATCCGGCCGTTTTCGACCTCGAGCGTACAGGTGACGGTCGGTTCCCCTCGGTCGGTATGAACCAGCGCGTTTTCGAGCAGTTCGTCGACGGCGAGTTCGAATTTCGGGTGTGCCGAAAGCTGCACATCCGGAGTGGCGTTCACCTCGATGGTGGCCGTCGGAAATCGCTCGCGGTACTGCTCGACTCGCGATTCGAGGAGCACAGTCAGGTCGTGTTCGACGTGACGCTGTCGCTCTGGGCCAATAACCGACTCGAGCGACCGACTCTTTTCCGAAAGGGAGACGAGTTGTGCTGCTTCATCATCGATCCGGTCAAGTGCGTCCGAGTTGTCCGATGATTCCTCAGTTCGCAGCGTGTCGGCGGTTCCCTGAATCACGTTACAGGAGTTTCGCAGATTGTGTCGGAGAATTCGATGTAACACGCTCGAGTGTCTGAGCGTGAGGTCGAGTCGGCGGTTCGTCCGCTCGAGTTGGCGGGTGCTACGTCTGGTCAGCAGGTAAATCAGCACCGCCGAGCCAGCGACAAAGAGCAGGCCCTTGACGGTTTGTGCGTAGGTCATCGTGGCGACAGATGGCAACAGCCATTCGACGAGTTGGTCGGTGATCACGATCCAGATCGAGCCACAGAGCGCGTAAATGCCTGCGATCTGAATAGGTGTCAGTCTCGACTCGTCTACTCGGTCCATGACACTGTATTGGAAACCAATCCTATAAATACCACAGTAAAATGAGAGATTCGTCGCCAGCGTAGTAACAGTCGGAACGTCGGTCTACAGATAGCCTTCGTCAGCGAGTCGCTCGATTCCTTCACGGAGTCGTTCCTCGCTTGCGGCATACGAAATGCGAGCGTAGCCGGGCGTCCCGAACGCGCTTCCGGGAACCGTTGCCACGTGGGCGTCCTCGATAGCTCCCTCACACCAGGCCTGATCGTCGGCATCTACTGGGAGCATCATATAAAATGCCCCCTCGGGGACGGCGACGTCGACGTCGTGGTCAGCGAGCAAGTCGACGACCAGGTTGCGACGGTCGGCGAACGCTTCGACCATCTCCTCGACGGCCTCGTCGGTGTGCTCGAGGGCTTCGATACCGGCCATCTGGACGAAGTTCGTCGCTGAGGACACCGAGTGGCTGTGGAGCTTGCCAGCCTGATCGATCAGGTCTTTTGGCCCGGCAAAATACCCCAGCCGCCAGCCGGTCATCGAGTAGGCTTTCGAGAAGCCGTTGACCGTCACTGTCCGGTCGGCCATCCCCTCGAGGGTGCCCAGACTGGTCGGTTCGACGCCGTAGGTAATCTCCTTGTAAATTTCGTCGGAGATGACGGTGATGTCGTGTTCGACGGCCAGATCGCGAACGCCCTCGAGCGCGGCATCCGAGTACACCGCGCCCGTGGGGTTCGACGGCGAGTTGACGATCAAGAGTTCGGTGTCGTCGGAGACGGCTTCAGCGAGGTCCTCGAGCGCCGGTTCGAGCTGGAAGTCGGTCCCAGAGAGGTCGACCCGTGTGAGGTCGCCGCCGGCCATTTTGACCATCGCCTCGTAGGACACCCACGCGGGGTCGAGGAGGGCGACTTCGTCGCCGTCCTGGATCAGCGCCTGGATGATCTCGTAGAGGGACTGTTTCGCTCCCGGTGTGACGATGATTTCGTCGGGGCCGTGCTCGAGGCCGTCAGCGGCGAGTTTCTCGCTGATCGCCTCTCGAAGCTCGAGGTGGCCTGCAGGGGTCGTGTAGCCGGTGTAGCCATCGTCCATGGCCTGCTGGCCGGCATCGATGATGTTCTGTGGGGTTGGAAAATCCGGTTCGCCGACACTGAGATCGACGACGTCGACGCCGTCGGCCTCGAGTTCGGTGGCGAGCGCCGAGATGGTCAGGGTTGCAGACGGTTCAACGCGGGAAACGCGGTCGGTGAATTCCATGGTCATTGTCAGGTGATGGTTCGGTGGACAGCGAGCGGTTGGTGTCGACCGTCGTGTTCGACGGTCCGTGTAGTGATTCGCGCCGTGTGGTGGTTCGCGCCGGTCGTTCTCGAGGAACGGCTACGGGGGCGGCAGTTCGTCGACGAGGTCGAGCGCACCGTCGACGGCTTTGGCTGCGTTATCGACGCGTTCGCGGGCTTCCGCGGCCGACATTCCCGGGCCAGTGACGCCGAGGGTAACCGGGGTGTCACGCTCGAGGCTCACATCTGCGAGTCGGCCGGCAGCGGCATCGGTGATGACCTGATCATGGTCGGTATCGCCGGTGATCACGGTCCCGATAACGACGACAGCATCGATGGCCTCGAGTCGGGCGAGTCGGTCAGCAGCCAGCGGTGCATCGTAGACGCCGGGCACCGAGACGACCTCGGCGACCTCGGCACCGGCCGACGTGGCCGCCTCGAGGGCAGCGTCTTCCATCTGTTCGGTAATCGGCCGATTGAATTGCGCGATCACCAGACCGAGCGTGGTCATACTCGAGCGGTGGTGTGGGCGGGTAAAAGAGGTACCGCTATGTGCGAGCTTTTGCGAGCGCATCGCTCGAAGTGATCGCGGAGCGATTACGTCGTCGTTCTGGGCGAGTGTAGCGAGCCCAGAGCAAGCGAGAGCGTACTCTCGCATCTGCTATGGGCGAGCTTTTGTGAGCACGTCGCTCGATACGGTCACGCAAGAAAAGAACAGCAAAGCCAGCAACGCGCTCAACTCGAGCTATTGTACGGTTCTTCGTCCCGGTGGTGGTCCGGGTTGGTGTTCTCGAGGGCGTCGGTTTCGCGTTCGGTCGAGCCGTGTTTGATATCCTCCTTTTGCTCCGCTTCGTCCGCGCGCTCTCGAGCCTCCTGCTCCGCTTCGGTGAGTTGCTCGTCCTCTTCTTCGTCGGCTTCGGGGTCTTCTTTGGCCAGTTCGACGTCTCGCCCGTGTTCTGTGTCTTCGGACATTGTACCCAACTCACCAGTGTCGGTGAATCGTGAAGGGGACTTGGCTTGCATTGGAAACCACGGGTGTGGCGAACGTGACAGGGTGACCGCCGAACCTACCAGGGTTCGCTAGAGGCGAGGTCGATTTCGCTATCACCTTTTTCCGACGGGCAGATATCCGCAAGTACACACGCCCCACAATCAGCGGACCGAGCCGAACAAACGGCCCGACCGTGGTCGATACAGAGATGGGTGAATTGCTGCCATGCCGATTCGGGAATAACTGAGAGCAGGTCCTGTTCGATCTGGTCGGGATGCTGCTCTTCAGTCAGTCCGAGTCGTCGGGTGAGTCGCTGGACGTGCGTATCGACGACGATTCCCTCGACGATATCGTGCCCGTGCTGGAGGACGACGTTTGCCGTCTTTCGGCCCACGCCCGAGAGTTCAATCAGTTCGTCCATCGTGTCCGGCACCTCGCCGTCGTGTTCGTCGACGATCGTCTGGCACGCGCTGCGGATGTACTTCGCTTTATTGTTGTAGTAGGTGATCGAGTTCAAAGCCTCGGCGAGTTCCTCCTGTGGCGCGTTCGCGTAGTCCTCGGGCGTTCGATAGGTCTCGAACAGATTTTCGGTTTCGGTATTAACGCGCTCGTCCGTACACTGCGCCGAGAGCATCACCGCGATCAACAACTCGAGGCGGTTCGAGTACCGAAGTGAAATCGTCGATTCGGGATACTCGTGTTCGAGTCGTTCGATCACTTCGGTCGCCTGCGCCGTTCGGTCCTCCAGCGGAATTCCCATTGGCCGACCCTTTCGAGGCAGTCCATTTCAGGAATTCGGTTCGCTCGAGTCTGGAGGTCTCAATATGGAAGAAAGAAAGATACTATTATTACACTCGAGGTTTGTGTATTGAAGTGACTCTGGGGGGAGTCCGCACTGACGACCAGCCATGACTGCACAGAACAAACCACTCACATTGCCTGACGAACCGCACGACCGATTCGACGAAGCGTTGCTCGATGCGTTGCTCATCGAACTGAAATCGGACGAAGGGGGAGCCAAACGGGAGGCACTTCGTCGCGCACTGAACATCGACACGACGACCAGCAACGAGGTCCGCCTCGAGCACGTCGAATCGACGCTGGCACAGCTCGAGGCCTACACCGATTCACTCGGCGAGTTTCTGGACGAGAACGGGACTGCAGAGACCGTGCTAGCCGACGTACAGGACGGGCTCGAAGCAGCGACCGCCGACATCCGCTCACTCGAGGAAAGCGTCGATGATCTCGATTCGACCGACGAACGGCTCGCGGAGCGACTCGACAGTGTCGACGAGCAACTCGAAACACTCGAGACGACGCTCTCGACGGTCGAAAGCGAAACCAACGAGCTTCGAACCGATTTCGACGCCGCACGCGACTCACTCGAGGATTCGCTGGCCGAAATCGGAGCCACCGTCGATACGGTTCGCGATGATTTCGAAGCGCACGTCGATACGGCCGAAGCCAACCACGAAACGATTACTGACCGACTGGACGACCTCGAGGAGCGACGGAAACGGGACCGTGACACGCTCGAAGAACGTCTCGAAACGCTCGAAGCACGGGTCGACGAGCGGGCGACAACACTCGAAGCCGAGATCGAGGAGGTCGAGGGTAGAATCGGCGACCGACTCGAGACGCTCGAAGCCGACCTTCTCGACCGTGTCGTAACCGTCGAAAGCGAACTCGAGAACGAAATCGACGTGCTCGAGGGAGATGTCGACGACCTCGAAGAACGAATTGGCGACCAACTCGAGACGCTCGAAAACGAACTCGAGGCGCACGACGACGATATCGGAACACTCGAGGAGACTGCCGAAGCCCTCGAGACTGACCTTACGAGGACGGACGAACGCCTCGAGGAAGCGACCGACGAACTCGAGGGGCTCGAAGCCGAACTCGAGACAACAGAAGAGCGATTCGGCGACCGGCTTGGGGAGACGGCAGACGAAATCAGGGCGGCAATCGACGACCTCGAAGCCGAGTTGTCGGCCGAACTCGAGGGCGAGGTGGGCGATATCGAAGACCGGATCGAGACGCTCGAGCAGGTGACCGACGAGGCAGCCGAGTGGCGCGAGGAGTTACAGACAGCGCTCAAATAGTACCGAAACCGGATTTTTCGTCGAGTGACTAACGTGTGCGACGGAGGAGGTCAAGTCACCGACTCGAGCGCCCGGGATGCCGTGACCTTTAAGCGGCCAACACTCTCGTGTGAGTGTATGAAAGCGACGGCGATGGCCCACCCGATTCAGGGGCTCATCAAATACCACGGCATGCGAGACGACATCGAACGGCTGCCCTACCACGACAGCATTAGCGTCTGTACGGCACCGAGTCACACCCGTACGACCGTCGAGTTCTCGATGGACTACGACGAAGACACCTACGTCGTCGACGGCGAAGAACTCGAGGGACGGGCGTTCGACCGTCTCGAGGCAGTCGTCGAGAAGGCCCGTGGCATGTCCGACGCGGCCCACACCGTCTACCCGGTTCACATCGAGAGCGAGAACAGCTTCCCCTCGAACGTCGGGCTCGGATCCTCGTCCTCGGGTTTCGCCGCAGCCGCTCGAGCGCTCGCCGAGGCGGCCGACCTCGACGCCTCGATGCAAGAGATATCGACCATCGCCCGTGTCGGGTCGGCCTCGGCCGCCCGCTCGGTGACCGGTGCGTTCTCGCAGCTGTATACGGGCATGAACGACGACGACTGCGTCTCCCGTCGCGTCCCGAGTAACTTACACGAAGAACTCAAGATCGTCGTCGGGCTGGTTCCATACCACAAAGAAACCGAAGACGCCCACGACGAAGCCGCAGACAGCCACATGTTCCAGGCCCGAAACGCCCACATCCACGGCCAGATCGCGAAGATGCGCGACGCGCTGCGAAACGACGAGTTCGAGGACGCGTTCGAACTGGCCGAACACGACTCGCTGAGTCTCGCGGCGACGACGATGACCGGCCCCGAGGGCTGGGTCTACTGGCAGCCAGCCACGCTGGCCATCTTCAACAAAGTGCGCGAACTCCGCGAGGAAGAGGACATCCCCGTGTACTTCTCGACGGACACCGGCGCGAGCGTCTACGTCAACACGACGGCCGAACACGCCGAACAGGTCGAGGAAGCCATCGCCGAAACCGGCGTCTCGACGACCACCTGGGGCGTCGGTGGCCCCGCACGCCTGCTCGAGGGCGAAGACGAACACCTGTTCTAGAGTTCTAGAACCGAACGCCTCCCCAGCCGGATTTTGCGTCACCTGTTGTGTACCGACGGGGAGCCTTGCTTCCTCGCACTGTCGTCACCCGGGGAACCAGCAACCGCCCCCCTCTCGAGCAGACCTATACTGCTCGAGCCCCAACTTGGGGTATGCACGTCGTCGTCCTCGGTGGTGGCTACGCTGGAGTGACACTGATGCGAGCGCTCGAGCGGGACCTCCCGGTCGATATCGAGTTGACCCTGGTCAACGATTCGCCGGTACACCTCGTCCAGCACGAACTCCACCGCGTGATTCGTCGACCATCGGTTGCGGACGAGATTTCGATTCCCCTCACCGACCTGCTCGAGCGAGCGACGGTCCACGTCGGCGTGGTCGAATCGGTCGATACCGAGACGCGAACCGTTCACCTCGAAGACGGAACACACCTCGAGGATGGAACACTCGCCTACGACTACTGTGCGGTTTGTCTCGGAGCCGAAACCGCGTTCTACGGCCTCGAATCCGTCCGTGAACACGCACTGCCGTTGAAGCGTCTCAGTGATACAACTGCAATTCGATCCCGAGTCCAGAGGGCCCTCGAAAGCGATGCCGAATCGGTCGATATCGTCGTCGGCGGAGCCGGCCTCTCTGGAATTCAGGTTGCTGGCGAACTGGCCGCGCTCCTCGAGGAATCAGCCCCGGACCGCGTCGACGAGGGGACGGCGACTGTCACCCTCTTCGAGCAAGCCCCCACCGTCGCGCCGGGGTTCGACGAGTCGTTTCAGCAAGCCACGCGCGAGGTCCTCGAACGGGTCGGCGTCGACGT
Organism: Natronosalvus hydrolyticus; assembly: GCA_025517525.1. Classification (GTDB taxonomy): domain Archaea; phylum Halobacteriota; class Halobacteria; order Halobacteriales; family Natrialbaceae; genus Natronosalvus; species Natronosalvus hydrolyticus. The sequence goes on along the minus strand of JAOPJZ010000001.1, from coordinate 38,881 downwards.
TCGGACTGACGCCACGGTAACCGAAGCCGGTGAGACGCACGTTACCGCGCAGTTCGAGGACGCGGATATCGAACGCACGCTCCCGGCAGACGTCTTCGTCTGGACCGGCGGCATCCGCGGGCCGGACGCACTCGAGGGCGAGCGCCCGCAGGTCAATCGCGACCTGCGTCTCGAGGACCGAACGTTCGTCGTCGGCGACGCAGCGCGGGTTATCGACGCCGATGGCGAAGCCGTCCCGGCGAGTGCCCAATCCGCGGTTCGCGAAGCGACCGTCGTCGCCGAGAGCATTCGTCGGTTGATCGAGTACGAACACCAGGGTGGCGTGTTCGAGCCGCGACTCGAGAGCTTTACGTTCGAATCGCCCGGCTGGCTGGTCAGCGTCGGTGACGACGCCGTGGCCCAGGTTGGCCCCTCGGTGTTCACCGGGGCTCCAGCGAAGGCGCTGAAAACCACCGTCGGCGTCGGCTATCTCTCATCGATCGGCTCCGTCCGCGAGGCGGTCGACCTCGTACGGCACGAACTGGGAGAGTGTGAACCATCGAACGTCGGCCGATAATTCGCCCCAGTCGGCCCTTCCCCGAACTTAGGTCCAGGAATCGAGCCCCGTCTGCACGACGCTCGCCTCGATCCGCTCGAAACCGCGCTCGACTTCCCCTGCATCGACGCCCCACTCGTCGACGACGTACTTTCTGGCCGCCTCGAGGTCCGGCTCGAGGGTCGTTTCGAACTCGTACTCGTCGGTCACGTTCGGGTCGCGAAACAGTTGTCGGACCCGGTCGCCGTGTTCGATGTGTTCACCACGGGCCTCGAGCACGCTCCAGAGGTCGCCGTGTTCGGCAATTTCAGAAAGTGCCGTCTTGGGTCCGATACCGCGAATCCCCTCGTTGAAGTCCGTCCCGATCAGGATGGCGGCGTCGATCAGTTGCTCGAGCGTGAGGTCGTGAGTCGTGAGCGTCGCCTCGAGGTCCATCAGTTCGGGGTCGCCCTTGCTGGTCAGTTGCCTGAGCGTGTACGGTGCACCAAAGAGGAGTGCGTCGTAATCTTCCGAGCCGACGTAGTCGGCGTCGCCGCGTTTGACCATGTGTGCCGCCTGCGCCTCGCCTTCCGCGGGCGCTTCGACCACCGGCACGTCGAGTAGTTCGAGCAGTTCGCGGCTGGTTTCCTGAATCGTCGGCGTCAGCCGCTGGGTTCGAGATTCGAGTTGGGCGATAGCGACGGTGTCACCTTCCTCGCGGGCCCGCTCGAGTTGGGCCTTGTATACCTCTCGCTGTTCGCGCCGGTCAGCGATTTCGTCGGCTTTCAGCTCCGAAGGGCCGCCGTCGAACACCATCACCGGGACGATGTCGTGTTCGAAGAACCTCGGCAATCCCTGGATGATCCCGATGAGGTTCGCGACTTCGGTCCCGTCGTCAGTCGTGTACTTCTCACTCGAGGTCCACTTGACTGTCGTCGTCAGATAGCGATACAGCCAGTTGTGGGCGTCGACGGCCACCACGCCCTCGATATCCGCGAACGGCACGTCCTCGATGACGGCGATATCACGAAGTGCTGCGTTTCCCATTGGGAGTCCCTTGGGGCGAGAGGATTTGAAAGGTTGTGTTCGCCGTTGGCGTGGTGAGACCGTTTCCGGGCACCCGATTACGTCGAACGTGACGGGGGCCCGTTCTCGAGGCGACGCTCGAGGAACCGACGTTCTTCCGGAGACAGATCGCGGTCCTGTGATCGAAACTGCTCGAGCCCGGTGCGATAGCGGTCGATAAGGCGGTCGTCGACCCCGGCTGAGGGAGACAGCTCCGTGCCCGTCGCTGGAGTCGGTACGGGATGAACGAGAATCAGTTCGGCCAGCCCCGTGGTCTCGCCGGTGAAGGTAAACCCGGCTTTCCAGAGGGCGTCGTAAGCAAAGGGATTGTTGACGGCGATTTGTAAGCTTTCGTAGCCGCGCTCGAGTGCCAGATCGCGCACGCGTGAGATGAGTTTCGGTCCGAGTCCCTGGCCCCGAAACTCGCTGTCGACGGTGACGTAACGGAGCCACAGCGTCGATTCATCGGTGCGGTCTTCGTTGAACGCCACCGCGGCCAGCACGGCCGTCGCGTACGGAAGCTCTTGAACTGGCGTCGAGTCAGTCGTACTCGAGGGCACTGGCTTCCCTTCCCGTTTGAGTACGGCCTTGCCCGTGTTCGACATGACGAACTTACCGGCGTAGCTGAAGCGTCGATAATCGAGTCGGAGCGTCGGCCCGTCGGCTGGCCAGCCAAGCAGTTCGAATTCGACGGCGGATGTCGAAACCACGAGTGGATTTCAGCGGCCGTGAGCCTAAGTGTGATGGACGACGGACGCGATTATAGCGATTCGTGGAAATCCTGAGACACTCGAGTGGAGACGGGACCGTTCGAGTGCCTCGATAGTCCACGAATCACTATCACACTCGCTCGAGCGTTACCGAATTCGCCTCGTAATCCTCGACGAACGCGCCTTTCCCACCGACCGTGACGATTGCTTCTTCGTCGTCTTCGCTCTCGAGTTCGAGGATGAGCGCGTTTTCGACGGCGAAGGTGTCACGCGTTGGCTCGAGCAGGCTCTGTCGAACGCCGACAAGTTGCCCTTCGATGGTGGCGTACTCGTCGGTTCGGACGGGGCGGGCCTCCGCACGGACGATCACGTCGTGGCCGGCCTCGAGGTGGAGCGTCGACTGGAGCACGCTGTGACGGAAATCGGTGTAGGTTCGTGGGAGAACGTCCGGTTCGGTGACGTACACCTGCTCGGCCATCGGCCAATAGTTCCCGAAGAACGAACCGACGATGATGGGGACCAGTTGGGCCTGTGAAATAGCGATTCCCTGTTTACCGGAGTTCGACCGAACCAGCATTTCATTCGGCGCGAAGAGTCCGAGGTGCTGGTCAGCAGTCACGATCAGCGGGGCGTTTTCGCCCCAGCTGCGGGCGATACTCGCCAGTCCCGAAAAGCGGGATTCCGGAAGGGAGTCATCTCCGGTCACCAGCAGGATAACCATGACGCCTCGGTCGACCGTCGTCTCGAGCGCGTCCTCGATTTCGTCGAGTAAGGTTGCTGGAACCGAGAGCGTCACTTCCTCCTCGGCTCGCTCGAGCAGTTGGGTGATCCGCTTCATGATCGTCGTTCGCGTCTTGATCACCTCGAACTCGCGCTCCTGTTCGGAGACGTTGCCGTAGCGGTTCTTGAGTTCCGGCTCGAGCGACTCGAGGTCGGTCGTCAGTGCTGCGATAACTTCATCCGGCGGGTTGGCCCGAATCGTGGTCGGAACGGCGTGATCGATGACGTCGACGAACCCGCGTTCGTCGAGTTTTTCGCTCACGCTGTAGACGTATCGTTTCGAGACGCCGGCGTCATCCGCAACCGTGCTCGCTTTCGCCTCACCGTGTTCGAGAATCGTGAGATAGGTATCCACCTCCTTTTCGGACAGCCCGAGTTGCCGAAGGCGGTCCGAGAGCGTCGAATCATCCATACAATGAGTACATGATTCAGATGCAATGAGTGTTCGGACCAGCTGCCGACAATTCGTGCAGACCACCCTGGTAATCGTCGCGCTCACGGATTGGTACTCGAGTGGACACAGACGGCTCACTCGAGTCTACACCATGCCAAACCGTGAACTAATTTTACAACAAATTTTTGTACCCACCGTTCCTGGTGAGAGACAATGACACTCCGCGCTGCGCTGGACGACTACAAACAACACCGGGGTTCGGAGACGCTCTTTCCCGGTGAGCGTCGGACGACGACGGGCCGGTTTTCAGGACTCGCTGGCCGTACGGTTCACGTCGGCCGTGACGGTTCGCTTCGTGATTTCTCGTATCCACTCACTGGACGGTACGGTATCGATCGCTCCCGATTTGGGGTTCGCATCGACGGCGAGGTCACCTGGCTCGATACCGTCACGGCCAGCTCACAGCGCTACGTGGGTGCAACCGCAATCGTCGAGACGACCTTCGAAACCGAGGCGTTCACACTCGAGCGACTGGACGTGACCCTCGAAGACACCCACGTCACCCACGTCACGGTGACCGGGGGCGAACCGGATGCACTCGCCGCCTTCGTCTCCTTTGCTCCCGGCGGCCGCGACGACCGAATCGGCCAACTCGTCTACAACCAACCGGGTGTCGTCGAGGTGTACCACCGTGATGAACACGACTTCCTGGCGAGTTCGCCTGTGTTCGAATCGGTCGCCGGACAGTTGCCCGAACGACTGGCAGACATCCTCGACGATGCCCCGGCAACCTATCCGAACGAGGACGGAACCGGTCAGTACGAAGACGGTCGCCTCGGCGGCTACATACTCGGCTTCGTCCCGTTCGAGGACGGCAGCGCGACCGTCGTTTCACAGGTAACCGAGCGACCCGAGTCCGCGGCGGTCGTCGCCGAACTGTCCGATCAGGCTGCTCGACTCGACGATGGGGCGACACTGCGAGAAATCGCGCCACGGATCGAGACGGGTATCGACTGTCTGCCAGTCGTTGACGACCTGCGCGTCCTCTCGCTGCTCTCGAGCGCCCGCGGGAGTCGCATGGCCGGGCCCGACTTCGACCCCCACTTCGAGTACTCCGGTGGGTATGGCTACACCTGGTTCCGCGACGACGCCGAAATCGCCCGCTTCCTGCTCGAGACGGACACCGAGTTCGACCTGAGCCTCGAGCCCCAGCACGAACACAGCGCTGCGTTCTACACCGACGTCCAACTCGAGGACGGCACCTGGCCACATCGGGTCTGGCCGAACGACGGCACCCTCGCCCCCGGCTGGGCGAACGACCGGCTGGGCGGTGACGGCATCGACTACCAGGCGGACCAGTCCGCGAGCGTCCTCTCGTATCTGGCCGCCTACGCGGAAACGAGCGAACAGCGCCGCCACGAGGTCGAACCCGTTGTCGAACGGGCACTCGAGGGGCTCGACGAGACGCTGGCCGATGACGGCCTGCCCATCGCCTGCCAGAACGCCTGGGAAAACATGGCCGGCCGATTCGTCCACACCGCTGCAACCTTCTTACACGCTTATGCCTCAGTTGCGCGGGCCCCGTTCGACACCGATCTGCGCGATCAGAGTGCCGAACAGGCCCGCCGCGTCTACGAAGCGCTGGACAAGCTCTGGGATACCGACCGCGGCATCTACGCGCTGCGCGAACACGAGGGGAACCTCGATACGCGCCTGGACTCGAGTTCGTTCGCGCTGGTCGACGCCCACGTCGCCTACGCCGAGATCGGACCGATAGAGGACGAGCGGCGCGAACGGCTCCGACAGCACGTCGATACGACGCTCGAGGGGCTGTATCGGGAAACGGACGCCGTTGCCGGCCTCATCCGCTTCGAGGGCGACGACTGGCGAACGCGAACGCAGGCCGACGAGAAGATCTGGACCGTGTCGACGGCCTGGGGTGCCAACGCGACGGCCGTCCTCGCAACGTTCCTCGAGGACGAGACCTACTACGAGCGCTCGCGAGAGTTGCTCGGCGAGTTGCTCCCCAACGGGAGCCTCTGTCTCGAGAACGGCTACCTGCCCGAACAGGTGTTCGACGATGGAACACCCGATAGCGCAACCCCACTCGGGTGGCCACACGCGTTGCGACTCGCGACGGTCGCCCATCTCGAATCCGTCGGCGAGTTAGAAACACCGAACCTAACCGGTACGGAAGTTCTTCACGACTAACTCTCGGGAGATTGTTTGAACGCTCGTTTTTACCAGAGAAACAGGAGAAAGCCCACGACTTTAGTCGTGGGATGAATCCGACAACGCTGCCACAGGGGGTGTTCGAGGTGCCGGGGTGATGTTTTTAAGTACTTATGGGTCGTAAGCATACACATCCGAGGCGGTCTATCCGCCCACCTAATCGGACAATATCGCGATTCCCGATTCCAAGCAGAAGACACCCCTTCTGTGTCAGAAGCGGGGTGCAGTCAAAAAGTATCTCTGAATCCCATGTCGGGATAGGAGTAACGGCTGATTGGCACAGCCAGTAGTCGCCCTCCAGGGTGTCTACAAACCGTAACCATCCCAACCCAGCGGTGCGGTGCCGTGGGAATCCTCGACCTTCAGGGCGGGGAGGATGTCAAAGCCATTCGAAGCGATTTGTCACTGAATACCGGTCAGCAAACAGCCGGTTCGTCGCTGGCCGGTAAGAGACGATACCGCACCCTAGTAGTCGTTACCGAGCCGGTTGCGATTGGTCGGTCAGATTGAACCAGTATCTTGCCTCTCGAAAACCATCCGCGCAGGATGAAAACAACAACGAGGGACGGCACTGGTGACTTCCCAACCCTGAACATATGCGTGAAACCGATGGCTGTGGTCCGGTTTCACGCAGGGGTCGACGTCTGGGAGGGGACGAGTGGTTCGTCAAGCCTGAACGGACTTCCTTCCCAACGGCGTCAGGGTTCAGGTGCTGGCGCTTCAGTGTCGTCAGCCTCGAGCAACGAGACGCCCGTGTCAGCGTCGAACAGTCGAATCTTCGATTCGTCGAACGTAATCTCGATGGGGTCGCCGATATCAGGTTTTACGTCCGCATTCACGCGAGCGATGAACCCATTCCGAATCTCGAGATAGAGGTAGTTGTCGCTGCCGACCGGCTCGAGAACGTCGACGCGGGTCTGGATACCGTCTTCGGATGGTTCAGCCGGATAAATGTCCTCCGGGCGAATCCCGAGAGTGACCTGCTGACCGTCTTCGACCACGATGTTATCGGCGTATTCTCGAGAGAGCGAGTATCGGAAGTCTTCACCGTCGGTCAAGACGAGCGAGTTGCCCGAGGCACGGGCGACGACGTCCATGAAGTTCATCGACGGCGAGCCGACGAAGCCACCGACGAACTCGTTCGACGGGTTCTCGTAGACGTGAGTTGGCGCGCCGATCTGCTGGAGTTCGCCGTCCTCGAGGATGACGATTTTATCACCCATCGTCATCGCCTCTTCCTGGTCGTGGGTGACGTAGACGGCGGTGATACCGAGTTCGTCCTGGAGACGCTGAATCTCGGCACGCATCGTCGTCCGCAACTTGGCGTCGAGGTTCGAAAGCGGCTCGTCGAACAAGAAGAGTTTGGGCTCTCGGACGATTGCCCGACCGAGCGCAACGCGTTGTTTTTGCCCGCCCGACAGTTCGTCGGGTTTCTGTTCGAGCAACTCCTCGATGCCCATCATCTCGGCTGCCCACTGGACCTTTTCTGCGCGTTCGTCCTTGGTGAGGTCCGTGCTCATCCGGAGCCCGAATTCCATGTTCTGAAAGACGGTTTTGTGTGGGTACAACGCGTAGTTCTGGAACACCATCGCGATGTCCCGCTGGCGCGCACTCTTTTTGGTCACGTCTTCCCCGTCAAGATAAATCTCGCCGGAAGTCGGTTTCTCGAGACCAGCGATCATTCGAAGCGTCGTCGTCTTCCCACAGCCGGAGGGGCCGACGACAGTGACGAACTCACCGTCTTTCACGTCGAGATTGACGTCGTCGACGGCGACGATGGTTCCTCGGTCGAACTCCTTTCGGAGATTTTCAACTTGCAGACTCGCCATTTACTAGGTGTGGGTGAATCGCACATATAATTCTTTTCCTCATTTTCGAACGTGTGATGCACTATTTCGTAGTACTTTTATGTTTGAGAGACACACACTGGATAGTCCACTCACCGCCGGCCTGACACCGAACCGCCACATGTTCGGGACACGAAACCGGCGCGTACCCCCCAGGACGTTCGAGTTCATGACGACACACGAACCAACATTCGAATCGGAACGAAGCGATCGATTCCCCGCCGTCAACTGGGCGAGCGGCGAACTGTACGGCGTCGCCACGACCTGTGATTTCGACGACCCACAATCAAGCGTCTGGGTGACGATGACCGATGGAGCCATCGTCCAGACGCGGTTTCCCCGCGTCGACGTAATGAACCTTCGCACCCTGTCGTTCGTCGTCACCGACGGCGACGGCTACGTGCGCCGAACGGATCGGCCGACACAGCGACACGACGACAGCCTCGAGCGGACGGTTTCTCTCACGACCGAGAACGCCCTCGCCTACGAACACCGATTCGAAGAAACGGCCGAAGACCACGACTGGACCCTGACCGTCGAAACGGTCCCGGATCCAGCAACCGATTCGTTTTGCTGTGGACTCGAGTTCGAGGCCAAAGCGGCGTACGACGTGTACGTCGTCGGCCAGCCCGCGCCCGCGAGCCGGGCCGCGCACACTGACGCCCAGTGTGTCACCACGGATGGCAAAGACGGACTCGCGGTCTTCGACACCGGCAAGGGTGAGACAGTAATTCACGACGAAGTCGGCGAGACTTACGAAATCGCCCTCGCGCTCGAGGCGGCCGACGGATTCGACTGGACAGGTATCACCGAGGACGGAGCGGTCGGCACGGAGCCACTCGAGGGAGACGACGTGTGCGAACACGCAATGGGCGTCGTTTCCATCAGTGGACGGGTCGCCACCGACGTTTGCGACTTCGAGACGACGGTTGCCGTCGGCTTCGCCACTGACCGTGACGTCGACCTGGCACGGGCAAAGGCCCGGGAAACGCTCGAGCGACCGTTCGATTCGGTTCGAGCGAGCTACGTCGACAGTTGGCAGGGCTACCTCGAATCGATTGCGGTGCCCGAAAGCGTTCGCGCCGACCACGACCTGCGGGTACAGTACGACGTCGCCGCAATGGTGTTGAAAGCCGTCGAGGACAAGTCTTTCGCCGGTGCTGGTCTCGCCAGTCCGTCGGTGCCGTGGGGAACCGGCGTCGATGCGGTCGAGGCCGATGACTACGGCTATAACTTCGTCTGGTCGCGAGATCTCTATCAGGTGGCAACCGCCTTCGACGCGATGGGTGACGCCCAGAGTGCCATCGACGCGACCGAGTACCTCTTTCAGTCTCAGCTCGAGGACGATGGGTTCTTGCCACAGAATACGTTCCTCGAAGGAACGGTCCGCTGGGACGGCGAGCAACTCGACAATATTTCCTACCCGCTCGTGATGGCCGCCCAGATCGCCGAACGCCACGGCTACGACCTCGAGAAAGCGAGCTACGGATACGAGGAGATTCGACGAATCGCCGACTACATCGTCCGCAGTGGCCCGGCGAGCGAGCAAGAACGGTGGGAAGAGGAGGCCGGCTACTCACCGAGTACCATTGCGGCCGAAATCGCCGGTCTGGTCTGTGCCGCCGAGTTCGCCACGTCGGTCGGCGAAGACGCGGACGCACGACGGTATCTCGCGGTCGCCGACGACTGGGCCCGCGGCGTCGAACGCTGGTGTGTCACGGAAACGGGGGCCCACGAGCATACGAACACCCCGTACTACGTTCGCGTGAGCGCCGATGGTCGCCCCGATGAACCGACCGAACGCACGCTGGCAAATGGCGGCCCGACCCTCGACGAACGGGCGATTCTCGATGCGGGCTTCCTCGAATTGGTCCGACTCGGTATCAAACCCTGGAACGACCCGACGATCAGACGTTCGCTCGCCGAGGTCGACGAGACGATTCGCGTCGACACGCCACACGGCCCGGCCTGGTACCGGTACAATGGCGATGGCTACGGCGAACAGACGGCCGCGGACCCCGACGGCAACGGCGCTCCGTGGTCGCTCACCCACGCCGGGAAAGGCCGGCTCTGGCCTATCTTCACCGGCGAGCGCGGTGAGTACGAACTGTTAGTGAACGATGCGCCCGAGGTAGTGGACGACGCACCCGAAGACGAAATCCGGGCGCGCGGCGAAGCCCTCGAGCCAGAAGACTTGCTCGAGACGATGGCTCAGTTCGCGAACAGTGGCCGCATGCTCCCCGAACAGGTCTGGGATGAGACGACCCCGACGGCGTTCGACTGGGAGTTCGGGAGCGGGACGGCAGCGGCGACGCCGCTGGCCTGGAGCTGTGCACAGTACGTTCGGCTCGCGCATTCGATAGACGCGGGGGAACCGGTCGAGACGCCGGCCGTCGTGAAGGAGTTTTTCGTCGGAAGAGACGACGAGCGAGAAGTGAACGGACCTACACTGGCGGACGTCGCGCTCGAAAACGGCATCCTCGAGGGTCGAACCGACGGTGAATACGTACTCGTCCAGACCGACTCGAACGAAGCGCCACTCGAGACCGCGGTCAACGAAACTGGTCGGTTCAGCCTCGGGGTGCCGGAAGAGGTGGACCGACTTCGGATCGTCGCGCTCGAGGCGGGAGCGACACTGTGGGACCTTCGGACGGCAACGATCGTGCTCGATTGAAGGGCGAGAGCGGCCCACACATGTCAAGCGTTCTCATCCACATCCAAAGGACTAAATAGGTGAAGTCATAATTCATCACGTATTCACCATGGCAATGGATAGAAGAACGTTGGTGAAGTACCTCGCAGGCGCATCAGCAGCCGGTGCCCTTGCAGGATGTATCAGTACCGAAGACCCCGACGACGACGGTAACGGGGGTAATGGAGGGAACGGCGGTGACGACGATTCCCAGGAATTCGAAGAAGACGAAGATTGGCCGACGCTCGAGCCCGAAGGAGTTTCTGGCAACGCCGAGATCTGGCACTCCCTGTCGGAAGCCGAGCTGGCCGACCTGGAAGATAACATCGACCAGTTCAACGGAGATTACGAAGTCACCATCTCGGCCGACGAGATCGCCGAACTCGAAGAGCAAATCACGGCTTCGATCCCGGCAGGCGAAGGGCCGGAGATGCACATGTGGGCTCACGACTGGGCCGGCCGCGACTACGAGTCCGGCTTCCTCAGCGACCAGAGCGACCGTCTCCGCATGGATCTCGACGAGTACTTCGTCCCCGGTGCGGTCGACGCCGCACAGTACGACGGCGCAACGATCGGTCTCCCACACGCGGCCGAAACCGTCGGCCTGATCTACAACAAAGACTACGTCGACGAACCGCCGGAGACGTTCGAAGAGATGCAGGAGATCATGGACGAGCACCACGACCCCGCAGAGGGAACGTACGGGCTCTCCTACCCGCTCGATCCGTACTTCTACAGTGCGTGGGTGCACGGCTTCGGTGGCTACTACTACGACGACGACAGTGGAGAACTTGGATTGACCAACGAAGAGAGTATTCGTGGATTCGAGTTCATCAAAGAGGAACTGTTCGAACCGTACATGGCAGCCGACTACGAGTACGACGCGCAGGCGTCAGTGTTCCTCGAGGGGAACGCTCCGTTCGCGTTCAACGGTCCGTGGTTCGTCGGCGACGTTACCGACTTCGAGGTCGGTGTCGGTGCGTGGCCTGAAGTCGACGGCCACACCCCAAGTCCGTACTCCGGCATCCAGCTTCTGTATTTCACGTCGGAAATGGACGAAGACGACGAGCGTGCTGACGCCGCCGTCGCGTTCGCCGAGTGGTACACCTCGAACACCGCAATCGTCGCCCAGATGGCCGACCAGCACGGCTACATCCCGGTTCACAACGCGTTCGTCGAGGACGACGATGAGGCTGACGAACTGCCGGACAACGTCCAGGGCTTCGCCCAGGCCGTCGAACAGGGTATCCCGATGCCTGCCAGTCCCGACATGAACCAGGTCTGGGAACCCCTGACGGACGAGTTCATCGCGTTCCTCAACGACAGCAAGTCCGCCCAGGATGCGATGGAGGACGCCGAAGCGAGCATCCGAGACGCCTGGGACTAGACACCTAACCAATGAGTCTTTCTTCAGCCGAATCGCGCAAGCGCTACGAAGAGCTGTTGCCAGGGCGCGTTAACGAGTGGATGGAGCGAAATGGGGCTGGCTTACTCGTCTTGCCGGGCCTGCTTTTGTTCTCCATCTTCATGTTCTTCCCGCTGGCATACACGTTCTACCTGTCGTTGACAAACGCACAGCCCACGAACGTGTTCGCCGGTGACGGGCTCCGTGGCGACGAACAGTTCGTCTTTACCGAGGTCCTCGGACTCCAGTTGCCGATTGCCAACTACGTCGAGGTCCTCTCCGATCCGGCCTTCTGGAACTCGATTGGCGTTACCTGGCTGTTCGTCGTTGCCAGTGTTGGCCTGAAAGTCGCGTTCGGTATCGCCCTCGCGATGGTACTAACGAGCGATCGGATCCGCGGCAAACGCTACCTCCGATCTGTCGTGATCATCCCGTGGGCGCTCCCACCGATTTTCACCATCACGATCTGGAGCGGGGTCTTTAGCTCTGCACGATTCGGCCTGGCGAACCAGTTCCTCATCTGGCTCGGATTCACCCCACAGGCGTTCTTTACCGACCGATGGCTTGCGTTCACAACCTATCTCATCACGGAGATGTGGCTGGCGTATCCGTTCATGGTGATCATCACCGTGAGCGCACTCCAGGCCGTTCCCGAGGAACTTATCGACGCCGCAAAAGTCGACGGAGCCGGCTACTTCAGTCGGTTCCGTGCGGTAACCGCACCGGCGATCAAGCGACCAGTGATGTTCGCCGGTATCCTGACTGCTGCCGCGTCGTTCCAGCAATTCCTGATCCCTTACGTGTTCAACCGAGGGGGACCAGGTCGTGATAACGAACTCATCATCCTGTACGGCTACCGTGAAGCGTTCAACTTCAACCAGTACGGTGCCGGTGCCGCGATCATGTTGACAGCAGTCCTGTTTATCGCGATGTTCATGCTGGTCGCCGTCTGGAAAGGCGAACTCGCAGAAGGGGTGAACAACTAATGTTGGGAGATATTGTCGGCAAGAAACTCAAAAAGGACCTTTCGACGGCTATCAACAAACCTCGAGAGTGGCGCGCGGAAGTCGAGTACACCATCGAGGGGATACAACGCGGGATCATCGATCCCAAAGACGTCGCCAAAACGGCACTGTCGACGCTTGCCGTCTTCGCGTTCGTCTTCGTGCTGTTGTTACCCGTCTACTGGATCCTCCTGATCGCCCTCCAGGGCGAAGGAGCGACCCTGTACTCGACCGACAGCGCGGGCCTGATTCCGACCCAGATCAACTTCGAAGCCTTCATCTGGGTGATCGGCGACATCGCTATCCCCGCGAAGATCGTCGGAATCAGCATTCCGTTCCTCGGAGAGTTCTTCCTCTCCTGGCCGCGAATCGTGTTCTTCGACTCGAGTCCGTACGTGGATTCGACGTCGAACTTCCCACGATACTTCGTCAACAGCATGGTTGTCGGCTTCTTCACCGTCGTCATCGCGCTGTCGGTCGTCATCCCGGCGTCCTATGCGCTCTCGCGACGGCAGTTCGCCGGCCGCATGAAGCTGTTGTACGGTTACATCCTGTTTACGCAGGTCGGCGGTGGGCTCGGTATCGCCGGGTTGATCGCCCTGTATACGATCTTCGTGAGCTTCGGTGTCGCGAACAACCGGCTAGTGCTTGCGGTCTACTACGCAGCGCTTGCCGTGCCGTTTAACACCTGGCTGTTGAAGACGTATATGGACTCGATACCGGTCTCTTACGAAGAGGCCGCGATTATGGACGGTGCATCCCCCTTCCGTGTCGCCTGGGAAGTCGTCTTGCCGCTGGCCAAGCCCGGTCTGGCGACCATCCTCATCTTCATCTTCCTCACCGGCTGGATGGAGTTCATCGTAGCACAGCTAGTGTTGCGCCCCGAGAACTACACGCTCCCGGTCGGCCTGTTCATGCTGGTCGACACCTACTCGGTGCCGTGGGGGCAGTTCTCGGCGTTCGCGCTGGTGTATGCGTCACCGATTGTCTTCGTCTACCTGTTCGCCCAGCGCTATATCGAGGCCGGTCTCTCCTTCGGCGGCGTCGAAGGATAACCGCCTCGAAACCAGCGTTCTTCTATCGAACCACACCGTTGAGCGTGCGGTTTCTCTGTTTCTGACCTGCCACAGCCAACAGATATAACCCCGTCTGTAGTGTGCGATTTAGATATGCCAATCTCTCGAGCAGCCGTCCACCACCGCCCAAAGAGTAACTACGCCTACGCGTACGACGAGTCGACCGTCCACGTTAGACTCCGCACCGAACGCGGCGACCTCGAGGACGTGACGCTGCTCTACGGCGACAAGTACGACTGGCCAGACAGCGCCAAACGCGTTTCGATGGAGCGTCTCGGTCACGACGAGACGTTCGATTACTGGCAAGCAACGGCAATCCCTCCCTACCGACGTCTGTGTTATGTGTTCGAACTCGAGGCCGAAGACGAATCGCTGTGGTTCACCGAGTGGGGGTTCGAACCGGTAACTGGTTCAGTGCCCGAACGGGAAGAAAACGGCACGTTACACTTTTTCGAGTATCCGTTCGTCAATCCCGCCGATATCAACGATCCACCCGAATGGGCGAACGACGCCGTCTTCTATCAGATTTTTCCCGAGCGATTCGCCAACGGCAATCCCGACCTCGACCCCGAAGACGTCGAAGACTGGGGCGACCAACCAAAACGAAATAACTTCTTCGGCGGTGATATTCAGGGTATCATCGACAACCTCGAGTACATTGACGATCTCGGCGTGACCGCGCTGTATCTGACGCCCGTTTTCGAGTCAACCTCGAATCACAAGTACAACACGACGGATTATCACACCATAGACCCTCACTTCGGCGACGAAGAAACCCTCAAAGCGCTGGTCGATGCAGCCCACGAGCGTGACATTCGCGTCATGCTCGATGCCGTTTTCAACCACTGTGGCAGGCAGTTCGAGCCGTTTCAGGACGTACTCGAACACGGCGAAGACTCCGAGTACGCCGACTGGTTCCACATCCGGGAGTTCCCCATCGAGTTCGAACCGAAACCCAGCTACGATGCGTTCGCGTTCGAACCCTACATGCCGAAGCTCAACACCGAAAACCCGGAGGTAAAATCCTACTTGCTCGAGGTCGCCACCCACTGGATCGAGGTCGCAGACATCGACGGCTGGCGACTCGACGTGGCAAACGAGGTCGACCACCAGTTCTGGCGAGAGATGCGCCAGGCGGTCAAAGCGATCAAACCGGAGGCGTACATCCTCGGTGAGATCTGGCACGACTCGAGTGCCTGGCTCCGGGGCGACCAGTTCGATTCGGTGATGAACTACCCGTTCAGCTACACCGCCTACGACTTCCTCGCGACCGACGACATCGACGCCAGTACCTTCGCCGAAAAGAACACCCAGTTCCAGGTGCGGTATCCCGAACAGGTCAACGAAGTGCTGTTCAACCTGTTGAGCAGCCACGACACCCCGCGAATGCTCCATCGCTGTGACGGCGACGAACAACGGCTACGGCTGGCGTTTTTCTTGCAACTCACCTCCCCGGGAACGCCGTGTATCTATTACGGCGACGAGATCGGCATGACGGGCGGTCACGACCCGGACTGCCGACGCACGATGATCTGGGACGAGACGAAACAGAATCGCGACCTCCGAGCGTTCGTCTCGCAACTCATTCAGTTGCGCCACGATCACCGTGCGCTCAGACGCGGCCGGTGTCGATTCGTCCAGGAAGAGTGTACGGCGGACCTGCTCGTGTATCGACGGCTGTTCGAGCTCGACAACGGAAACACGCGGACGCTCACCGTCGCGATCAACCGCGGCGAGCAGCCGTCCAGTCTGACCCTCGAGGCGGACGCAGACCGGTTGTTCACCGTCGGTGACGGTGCCGAACGAAGCGATGCAGACGGGACCTGGGTGCTAGCGGGTTCCGCAGGTGCCGTCTGGCAACACGCCGAATAGGAGAGCCTCGTTTTGACGGGAGTCACACAGACGATGCCCGGTTCCGTCTCGTGGTAGCACATGCAAGTCACCAAACTACTCGCGTCACCGTAGATGATCACCCATGGTCAAATTCGGCTACACGCTCTCGAGCGAAGAACACGGCCCGAATCGACTCGTCGACCTCGCGGTTCAGGCCGAGGAAGCAGGGTTCGACTTCATCTCCATTTCGGATCACTTCCACCCCAGGATCTCCGCACAGGGGGAGTCACCCTTCGTCTGGAGTACGCTCGGCGCGATCGCTCGAGCGACCGACGACATCGAAATCGGCGTCGGCGTCACCTGCCCGATCATTCGCATCCACCCTGTTAACGTGGCCCACGCCGTCGCGACGGTACAGGTGATGGCCGACGGGCGGTTCACGTTCGGGGTCGGCACGGGCGAGAACCTGAACGAACACGTCGTCGGCGAGCGCTGGCCTGAACACCCCGTTCGCCTCGAGATGCTCGAGGAATCGATGGCCGTCATGCGCGAACTCTGGACCGGCGAGAACGTAAGCTATCACGGCAATCATTACACGGTCGAGAACGCGAAACTGTTCACCGTCCCCGAGACGGTTCCGGATATCGTCGTCTCGGCGTTCGGTCCGATGACTGCCCGCATGGCCGCTACCGAAGGAGATGGGCTCTGGACCGTCGGTCCCCAGGAATCCGTCATCGAGCCCTACCAGGACAGCGGTGGCGACGGACCGACGTACACCCAACTGGACGTCTGTTACGCCGAAACCGAAGACGAGGCGATCGACACCGTCTACGAACAGTGGCCGAACGGGGCGCTCCCTGGCGAATTGAGCCAGGAACTGGCGACGCCGGCGCACTTCGAGCAGGCGACCCAACTGGTCGAGAAAGAAGATATCGCAGCCGGTTCGACAGTGACCGATCCGGATCCGGACGCCCACCTCGACTCGCTACAGCAGGCGGTCGACGCGGGCTTCGATCACATCTACGTCCACCAGATCGGCACCGACGAGGAACCGGCCCTCGAGTTCTACGAAAGAGAGGTGTTGCCCCAGATTCGGTGACGCTCGACGACTCGTCACCGAGTACCTCGACCTGTACTATGGATCAGGATCGATTCGCGTGCGTACCCATCGTCGGCGCCCGAACCACGTACCAGCCGAAGAAAACGTAGGCGCGGTAGACGTTGAACTCGATCGGTCGTAGTTCAAGCGGATCGACGACGCTCGATAACGAAGTCGATCGAACCAGAGAGAACCCGTTAGACGCCAGCGAGCACGAGTGCGTCGACCAGAATCGCGACCAGCACCGCCCCGAGGAACGCGTTCGAAGCGTGGAACGCACGGAACGCAGCGCGTTCGGTCTGTTCGAAGTGCAAGTCGACGGCAAACCAGAGGAAGATCCCGCCGAACAGGACCACTGTGGCCGCATACAGCGCGCCGAGGTCGGTGAGCCAGACCAGCCCGGTCGCACCCACGAGCGTCGCCGCGATGTAGTACAGGATGTGCTTTCGCGTGACGGTTTCGCCGCGAACGACGGGCAACATGGGGAAGCCGCCTCGAGCGTAGTCGTCCTGATAGGCCAGTGCCAGGTTGTAAAAGTGCGCTGGCGTCCAGAGGAAGATCAGGGCGGCGAGAGCCAGGCCCGGAAGCCCGATTTCGTTTGTCACGGCCGCCCAGCCGATGAGCGCCGGTAGCGCCCCAGCAGCGCCGCCCAGTACCGTGTTCTGTACCGTGTTGGGTTTGAGGACGAGCGTGTAGATAACGCTGTAAAAGACGATAGCGACGAACCCGAGGGCGGCCGCAAGCAGGTTGATCGTCAGGAACACCGACATCGAAGCACCCGTCAGGAACAGGCCGAACAGCAACGCGTTTCGGACAGGAATCAGGTCGGTCGCCAGCGGCCGGTCGGCCGTACGGGACATCCGCTGGTCGACGTCTCGCTCGAGGACGTGGTTGAAGGTGCCCGAGGCACCGATTGCGAGCACCCCACCACCCAAAGTAGCGAGGATAGTCGACCGACTCAGGTCGGGCCCCGCAGCCAGTGCCATGCCCGCGGCGGCGACCAGACACAGCAGCCACATCAGCCGTGGCTTCATCATTTTGAAATACGCGAATGCGGTGAGTTTCGCACGCTCGAGGCCACCATCGGGAACGACGCGCGCCGTTTCGTTCGAGGTCGGGTCGATCGGTTCGGGCGAACTGTCGATAGCGTCGTCATCGGTCCCGGTGGCGATCTCGAGGTCCCATGCCAGTGCGAGAATCACGAGCGTGAAGATACCCACGCCGAGTGCGAGGTGGAGACCGGGGACGAGGGCCTGTGGACCGCCGAGTGCGGTCAGGGCACCGACGCCAACCTGCACCGTGTACAGGCCGACAGCGGCGACTAGAACCAGTGTTACGCGACGCGTGACCTCACCCAGGAGAGCCATGGCCGTCGTCCCAACGAGGAGAACGCCCACGAGGACGGCAGCGAGGCGGTGTCCCCACGCTATCGCCAGTTCGGTCTGGCTCAGCGCAGTCGGTGTTGCACAGCCCGGCCACGTACCACAGGCCGCGGCAGCATCCGTAATCGAGGTTGTCGCGCCGACGATGATCAGCAAGTACACGCCCAGTGCGGTCGCCGTCAACGTGGCTGCGAACCGTGGGCGTGTCCGGATGGGAGGCAAAAACGGCGACTGCGACATCTAGATAGGGGTTTGGCTGCGCGTACTTATGGCTCCCGTTTTCGGCCGCCACCACGCTCGAGGGAATTTGCCAGACAACTGTAGCTCAGGAGCCTCGAGACAGCGATGGCGGCAGGTCTTTGAACGCTCCCGAGAACAATGGCATATGCTGTCCGGAAACCGGCATCGAACACGAGGTGCCGCCGAGCGGAGGAAACGACGATGAGCTTGCTTGCTATCGTCGGTGCCCTGTTGGTCGCAAGCGGCGTCATTGGCCTGCAGATGGCCCCGAAAATGGTCGAAGTACAAAAAGAGCGAGGGAAGATGCCACTCGATAATAACGCGGTTACTGACGCCGACCGCGAGCGAGTGATGCGTGGATCAAGTGTCCTGATCACGCTCATCGGCTTCGGACTGATCCTGTTTTCCGTCCTGTAGCGACTTACTTTCGTCGTCGAAAGAAAAGCAAAACACTGCTCCAGGCGGACCCAGCGGAGTCCGTGTGAACCTGTTGACGATGCGCACGAGTCAGGTGCAAGACGGTGACGTAACTGAGGGCAGAAAGCACCAGTGCGATGATGAGATTGCCGATGAGCACGAGTTGGACGATAGTGATGATCGTCTCGAGTGAACTGTGTGTCGAGGGAACTCTCGGTTCCGTCCCAAAGAGAAACGCACCAACCTGATAGCTCGCAACATATACTAATGGTTTGATGAGCGGATTCAAGACGGCGACGGACGCGAAGATTGCCGGTTTACTGACCCAGGACCACCAGTAGACGAACAGAAAAAACAACCCGATACCGAGGCCACCGCTGGGCATCGCCGTGATGAAAATGCCGATCGCAAAACTCAGCGCAATCTCGTGTGGAGTATGTTCTTCTCGAAATGCCGCGAGTAACGCCCGTCGAACGCGATCACGGTAGAGAGCGAGACGGTCGCGGATCATCTAAATGTCGACCGAATCTGTGCCCCGAGACAGCAAAAGGGTGTCGACACATGTGAACTACTGTCAACCCGAAGAATTGTTTGCTCGGTAGGTGTGTGAGTCGTATCAATATCACTTGCAATTAATGTTTGAAAGGGAGGAAGGTTCGAAAGCTCCGAACGCAGGAGAACATCGATCTCGATATCGATTTTCAGTCCGACTCATACGGATCGTTGTAACGTTTTACCGGTGAGCGCTGTCCCCGTTCGAGCGCTCACCGGTAAAGAATTACAACAGAGCGTATCAGTGGTTCGTCAAGCCCGAGTGTGTGAACAGAGCCGATAGCGGCTGTCGGGTTCGGCTCATACGTCGATGCGTGACGGATTACTCAGGGGAAGGTACCGCCTTCCTCGAAGGCATTGACGACTCGCTGGATCGCCACGACGTAGGCCGCAGTCCGGAAGTTCTCGATGTCGTGGGCTTCGTACGTGCTTGTAAGGTCGTCGAAGGCATTGCAGATGATCGTCTCGAGTTCCTCATTGACGCGTTCTTCGCTCCAGTAGAAGCGCTGTCGGTTCTGGACCCACTCGAAGTACGAGACGGTGACGCCGCCAGCGTTGGCCAGAATGTCCGGGATGACGTGAACATCACGTTCGGTCAGCACCTCGTCAGCTTCCGGAGTCAGCGGACCGTTTGCGGCCTCGGCGATGACATCGGCGTCGACATCTTCAGCGAGGTCACCATCGATGGCGTTCTCGAGCGCAGCGGGAACGAGCAGGTCGACATTGAGGGTCAGGAGGTCCTCGTTCGTGAACTCCTCGTCGGCGTCCTCGTAGTCGGAGACGGTACCGGTTTCGTTTTTGAACGACTTGACGGCTGCCGTATCGAAGCCATCCTCGGCGTAGATGGCTCCACTCGAGTCCGAGACGGCGACGACCGTCGCCCCGATTTCTTCGAGCAGATTGGCTGCAATCCAGCCAGCGTTTCCGTAGCCCTGCACAGCGACCCTCGCACCCTCGATCGGTTTGTCCAGATAGTTGAACGCCTCTCGAGCGGCGATCATCGTCGAGCGCCCCGTGGCTTCGACACGCCCCTCGCTCCCACCGGATTCGATGGCTTTCCCCGTGATAACCCCCGGTTCAGTCGTGTTCTCGAGGAGTTCGTACGTGTCTTTGATCCAGTTCATCTCCCGTTGACCGGTGTTGACGTCCGGAGCAGGGATATCCCGATCTTCGCCAATAAATGGCCGCAGCTCAGTCGCAAACGCCCGTGTCAGTCGCTCGAGTTCGCTTGCAGAGTATTCCGCAGGATCGATAACGATACCGCCTTTTCCGCCCCCGTAGGGGATGTTCACGACCGCACATTTGTAGACCATCCACCCCGAGAGCGCCTTCACTTCGTCGCGAGTGACCCCCGGATGGTATCGAATTCCCCCCTTGTACGGGCCTCGGTCACCATTGAACTGGGAGCGAAATGCCTTGAATCGCTCGAGTCTCCCGTCATCGAGTTCGATCGAGAGGTTCGTTTCGAGGACGCGCTCGGGGTGTTTGAGACGGTCGAGCACGTCCGATTCGATATCGAGATGGACAGCAGCGCTGTCGATTTGTGACTGGAGACTCTCGAACGGATTCGCCTTCCCGGACATGGTGCGCTATTCTCTTGAGTGTACTAAAAGGGCGTCGGATACCCGAAATACTGTACGAATCTGACTCGTTTAGCAAAGTCATCGGTTAGCACTGACAACCCCCTGCTGATGGGAATCACGAACCGTCGTTGGCAGCCGCCGCTCGCTCGAGAATGCGTTCGGCCTGGGCGATCAGTGGGGCATCGATCATCTGGCCGTCAACTTCGAAAACGCCTCGGCCTTCCGCGTCGGCGGCCTCCTTCGCCGCCATCACGTTTTTCGCCCACTCGCGTTCGCTCTCGTTGGGCGTGAACGCCTCGTTTATCGGCTCGACCTGTGCGGGGTGAATCGCCATCTTGCCGTCGTAACCTAACTGGATCGCAAATTCGGTCGCTTCGATCAGACCCGCTTCGTCACCGAAATCGGTGTAGACCGTATCGATGGCGTCACACCCGGCAGCCGCGGCGGCGATGACGACTCGTTCGCGAGCGTAGAGCACCTCGAGGCCGTCGTCGGTCCGCGTCGCCCCGATATCCGCAGACAGGTCCTCGGCACCGAACACCAACGCTTCGACGGCTGGGTGGGCAGCGATATCTGGCGCAGCGAGGACGCCAGCGGCAGTTTCGATCAACGCGAAAATCGGCACTGTTTCGTCGCGTTCTCGCAGCTCCTCCACGACGTCGCCCACCTCACTTTCCCCCTCGACTTTCGGAATCATCACAGCATCCAGGCGAAGGGAAGTTGCTGTGTCCTCACTTGAGTCACTTCCTCCAAGAAGTGCCTCGAGATCAGCAGACGCCATCGTCGACGGTGCGTTCACCCGAACACAGACCGTACAATCGGGATCGAACTCGGGGTCAGTGAGGACCTCGCGGACGGATTGTCGGGCCGTCCCCTTCTGGGCCGGGGAGACCGCATCCTCGAGGTCGAACACGATTACGTCAGCACCCGCCGCGGGTGCCTTGCGGAGCATCTCCGGACGGTCACCGGGCGTAAACAGGACGGAACGACGTGCCATGGCTACTCGCTCGAGTGGAATCAATAAGAAATGTCGGTATCCATAGTCACGGATGCGGGGTAGAGAAAAAGGAGCGCTCGACTGCAAAACGGTTTACTGTCGTTGCTTCCCGGTGAGCCCCAGACCGGGTCGACACGCATCGGTACACAGGTACAGTAGACCGTATCAGGGCCAGAGTCCGCGAGCGTCGTGCGACTCGGCAATCCGCTGTAAGGCAACAATGTACGCCGCATCCCGCCAGGTGACGTCGCGTGCCTCGTGTTCTTTGCGAACAGCGTTCCAGGCTTGTAGCATCTCCTTCTCGAGTTCTTCGTGGACGCGCTCGAGCGACCAGGCGCGGCGGTTGGTGTTCTGGAGCCACTCGAAGTACGAGACGGTGACACCACCGGCATTGGCGAGGAAGTCGGGGATGACCGGAATATCGCGGCGTTCGAAGATCGTGTCGGCCTGCGAGGTCGTCGGACCGTTAGCTCCTTCGACGATCATGTCTGCCTGTACATTGCCGGCGTTTTCACCTGTCAGGACGTTCCCAATCGCACCGGGGATCAACACGTCGACATCGAGTTCGAGGAGTTCGGCGTTCGAAAAGTGCTCCGGTGCGTCGTACCCCGAAACCATCCCTGGAACGTCGTCGTGGTCCTGTACGTCGTTCGTGTCGAAACCGTCAGGGTCGTAAATTGCGCCGTCGACGTCGCTGACGGCGACCACACTGGCACCGTGTCTATCGAGATAGCGTGCGGCGTTGGCACCGACACTCCCGAATCCCTGGACGGCGACGGTGGTTTCCTCGATGTCCCAGCCGTAGTAGTCGATGGCCTTCTCGGCGATGATACCGACACTGCGACCGGGTGCCCCCTCACGCCCGTAACTCCCGCCAACGGCAGGCGGCTTCCCCGTGACGATACCCGGTTGGGTTTCACCTTCTTGCATCGAATAGGCGTCCATAAACCACGCCATCATCGCCGGGTTCGTTCCCATGTCTGGGGCGGGGATATCTTTCATCGGTCCGATAACCGGTCGCAGCTCCTGTGCGAGACGTCGCGTGAGTCGTTCCTCTTCGTCCCGGCTGAGCTCTTTCGGGTTGATGACGACACCACCCTTTGCGCCACCGAAGGGGATGTCCATCACGGCACACTTCCAGGTCATCCACATTGAGAGCGCGACACACTCCTCTCTGGAGACTGCAGGGTGGTATCGAAGCCCACCCTTGTAGGGACCGCGAACGTCGTCGTGGTGCGCGCGGTACCCAGTGAGGATTTCGACCGTTCCATCGTCTCGCTTGAGCGGAATCGAAACCTCGTAGACGGAATCCGGATGTCGCAGACGCTCGATTGTGCCCTCGTCGACGTCGAGATGTGCAGCGGCACGCTCGAGTTGCCTCCGGGCGGTTTCGACGGCTGACTCTGCTTCTGACTCCGGTTCAGTGGTAGATTCTGCGGTTGCCATAGTGGTAGGTCACTCCCGAAATCGCGTCCCGCGTGGACACGAAGTTCGGGAAAATCTGTCCGACAGCACGGCCCTTGATTCTCGGGGGAACGTCGGAGCAGTCAGTGATGATTTTTCGGGCGAATTCTTAACCCTTACTATTAACTGTTGAATAGGGCAATTCTTACAGACCACACAGCAACCGTCAAAAGTCCTCGAGCAGCGGTGGAATTATAGTAGTCATTGCACATCCTATCGTAAGACGCCGTCGTGAGAGATGTGTAGATCGTTTCAATGACCACTATGCCATCATAAATCACCGTCGTTATACGCTCGGCTTGCGCACCACCCACCCAATGCCCGGACTGTACTACGAGGAGTTCGAGATCGGCGAATCGATCGAACACGAACGGCGGCGGACGATATCCGAGAGCGACAACCAGCGCTTCTGTGACATGACGATGAACCAGCAGCCGTTGCACCTCGACGAGACCTTCGCCGCGGACACCCAGTTCGGTGAGCGACTGGTCAACGGCATCTACACGATGGCACTCGCCGTCGGCATCTCGATTCCCGAGACAACTGACGGAACGATCGTCGCCAATCTGAGTTACGACGATGTCGAACACCCACAGCCGGTGTTCCACGGTGACACGATTCGCGTCCGCTCAACGGTCACCGACAAACGCGAAACCAGCGAGGGAGAACGAGGCATCGTCACCATGGACGTCGAGGTGTTCAATCAGGACGACGACCTCGTCTGTTCGTTCACCCGAACCGTCCTCTCGCTCAAACGCGAGCACGCCGAAACCGACGAGAGCTGACGGGACGGCGGCGGCTAACGAGGTTCGACAGAGAGACGAACGGCGAAGCACGATCACTCGAGGCCAAACTCGACGACAGTCACTCGAGGCCACCGATAAGCATTCTTAAGCGTCGGGAGAAAAAGGATCCAGTATGCACCCACGCGACCTGTCCGACCACGTCGCCTACCAGGCGGGTCGAGGCATCGAGGAAGTCGCTCGAGAACTCGGGCGCGACCCCTCGGAATTCGTCAAACTCGCTTCGAACGAAAACGCCCTCGGACCCGCACCGGCGGCCGTCGAAGCCATCCAGTCTGCCGCCTCCGGGGTCAGTTCCTACCCCAAAGCGACTCACGCTGACCTCACTGCAGCCCTCGCCGACCGCTGGGGCGTCACGGACGATCAGGTCTGGCTGGCAAACGGCGGCGACGGCGCTATCGATTACCTCTCGCGGGCGATGCTCGAGCCCGGCGACGACATCCTCGTACCAACACCCGGATTCGCCTACTACGGGATGAGTGCCCGCTTTCACCACGGAGACGTCACCGAGTACGAACTGTCTCGCGACGATGATTTCACACAGGACGCCCGGACCGTTCTCGAAGCCTACAACGGCGAACGAATTGTCTACCTGACGAGTCCACACAATCCATCGGGGTCGACCATCGCGCT
Organism: Natronosalvus hydrolyticus; assembly: GCA_025517525.1. GTDB lineage: Archaea > Halobacteriota > Halobacteria > Halobacteriales > Natrialbaceae > Natronosalvus > Natronosalvus hydrolyticus. The sequence goes on along the minus strand of JAOPJZ010000001.1, from coordinate 14,159 downwards.
CGAGGCAATCGAAACGATTGCAACCGAAACCGACGACGAGACCCTCGTCGTGGTCGACGAAGCCTACGGCGAATTCGCCGACGTCGACAGCGCCGTCGCACTACTCGAGGGTGAAAACGGCTTCGAGCAGCGTGAAGATGTCGCCGTCCTCCGAACGTTCTCGAAAGCGTACGGTCTCGCCGGGTTGCGCCTTGGTTACGCCATCGTTCCCGAAGCCTGGGCCGACGCGTACGCCCGCGTGAACACTCCGTTTGCCGCGAGCGAACTCGCCTGCCGCGCCGGACTGGCTGCTCTCGAGGATACCACCCACGTCGACCGAACCATCGACGTCGTCGAAACCGCTCGCAACGCAATGGAAGCCGACATCACGGCTCACGTCTGGCCGAGTCAGGGGAACTTCGTGCTGGTGGACGTCGGACGGGACGAAGCGGAGAGTCAGTCGAATAGCGACGGCGAAGCCACAGCCGTGGCTGAAGCCATGCAAACACGTGGCGTCATCGTCCGTGACTGTACGAGTTTCGGGCTATCCGACTGCATCAGAATTACCTGTGGCACCGCAGAAGAGACCCATCGAGCCGTCGAAACGCTCAACACGGTCCTCGAAGAGCGAGCGAGCGACACGGCTGCTCCCGACGAATCCGAGGTGTCAAATCCGTGAGGATAGCCGTCACCGGGACGCCAGGAACGGGCAAAACGACGGCAACGAGGCTGCTCGAGGACCGACTCCAGGACGGCTCAGAGGAACGACGGTCCGACGGGTCCGGGGGCTCCAGTGGATTCGAGGTCGTCCATCTGAACGAGATACTCGAGAGCGAAGGCCTGTACACCGAGGTCGACGCTGATCGGGACAGCAAAGTGGCCGATCTCGAGGCACTGAAAGCCCACCTCGAGGGCCGAGACGACGTCATTATCGAATCCCATCTGGCACACCACTTGCCGGTCGACCGGGTTGCCGTCTTGCGGTGTGCGCCGGAGTCCCTCGAATCCCGGCTGCTCGAGCGGGGCGAAACCGAAGCGAAGGCAGTCGAGAACGCCGAAAGCGAGGCGCTGGACGTCATCCTCGCCGAAGCCGTCGACAGACACGGCCTCGAGTCGGTCTACGAAATCGATACCACGGACCTGGAGCCAGCCGCGGTTGCGACGGCGCTCGAGGCGGTGCTTTCGGGAGAGCGCGAACCGAGTGCCGGCACCGTCGACTTCGTGGGGTACCTGGCATGACCCTGGATTCGCTTCGTCCGTACATCTCCGGGTTCCTCGACCCGTTCGTGCGTACGTTCGACCGTCTCGGTATGGGCCCCGACGGCGTCAGCGTCATCGCTGGGATCATGGCCATCGCTGCGGGTGTCGCGTTCTATCTCGGCGGGATAGCCTCGCCGGTCTGGTACGTCGGCGCTGGCTTTCTCGTGTTTTTGAACGGCTGGCTCGATATCGTCGACGGCGCACTGGCACGCGAACAGGGCGTCTCCTCTCCAGCGGGTGACCTGCTGGATCACGTCCTCGACAGATACGCCGACATCGTCATGATCGGCGGACTGGCAGCCGGGATTGGCGATTACTGGCTCGGTTTTCTGGCCGTCACTGGCGTCGTGATGACCTCCTATCTCGGCACCCAGGCACAGGCCGTCGGTCTCGACCGGGTCTACGGCGGCCTCGTCGGCCGGGCCGACCGACTGGCGATCATCGGTATCGTCGGCTTTCTGGCCTACCCGCTCGAGTCGTTCGAACTCGGTGGGTACGGCCCCATCGGCCTCTTATTGCTCTTTCTGGCCGTTGTCGGTCACGTGACCGCACTCCAGCGGTTTACCTATGCCAGAAAGGCACTGGTCGCCAAGTAACGAGTGTGTCGGCGCCGAGATGGGGTTTTACGCGATGGGACGGTTACTCGCGCTACGCCAGGACAGACACCGTCAGCTCGGCTCGGTACCCGACGGTACGGCCCGGTGTCCGCGCCGTATCCTTTATACCGCGTGACGCGTTAGGGTCGGACATGGTTCAGTGCGAGATGTGTGGCGCCGAGACGTCGTCCCCGAAGACCATCAAAGTCGAGGGCGCGAAGCTGGACGTATGTTCGAACTGTACCAGCTTTGGAACCGAGGTGAAACAACCCGGCTCGAGTTCGAGTACGTCGACCAAATACTCGACCAGTTCCGGCTCCGGCTCAGGTTCTGGAAGCGCCTCGAGCGGGTCGGGTGGGACCGGCGGCCGCTCGAGCGGCTCCTCGGGCTCACGCCGACGGGATATGTTCGACGACATGGACGAGATCGTCACTGACTACGACGACCGAATCCGTCGCGCACGAGAGGGGAAAGATCTCAGCCAGTCCGACCTGGCGAACGAGCTCAACGAGAAGGCCAGCCTGATCCGCAAACTCGAGCGCGGTGACACCCTGCCAAGTGACAGCGTCCAGCAAAAACTCGAGAACTTCCTCGACATTTCGCTGTCCGGCGGTGGCGGAACGGCAGACGACACCGACTGGGACGGCGGCAAATCGAGCGGCAGTTACACCCTCGGCGACGTCGTCAAGCGAAAAGACTGACCGCTGACTCAGGGCTGTTACAGACTGGCATTTTTGATCGAGTTTGTCCCTCCAGTTCCCTCCCTCGAGTGTGTGCCACGATTTGCGAGGGTTCACCTCGAGGAGAGAGTGCTTGATATTATATCAATAGCATATTAGTATCATTATTTGGGTTACTTTTGTTATTATACTAATAGCAGGCACTCTGTGCCGGGGCGCTCGAGCCGTTGGAAAACCGCCGTTGCACAAAGGATTTAGTAGCCACGACGCTCCGGTTCAGGTATGTTCGTACTGGTCAACCTGAAGACGTACCCGTGTGACTCGGTCGCCGTCGCGCAGGCGGCCGCCGAGGTCGACGAAACGACAGACGCCCGTATCGCCGTTGCACCCCAGGCTGCCCACCTCGAGGCCGTCGCCGAGACCGGCGTCGAAACCTGGGCCCAGCACGTCGACCCCATCGAGTACGGCTCTAACACGGGTCACACGCTCGCCGAATCCGTCGCCGACGCCGGTGCCGCTGGAACGTTGATCAACCACTCTGAACACCGCCTCACGCTCGACGCCATCGACGGTTCCGTCCGGGCCGCCGAACGGGCCGGCCTCGAGACCGTCGTTTGTGCGAACAATCCGGCCCAGATCGGTGCCGCTGCAGCGCTCGGCCCCGATGCCGTCGCAGTCGAGCCACCGGAACTTATCGGCAGCGGGACCCCAGTCAGCCAGGCCGACCCGGATATCGTGAGCGATGCCGTCGAAGCAGCCGCAGCCGTGGATTCCGACGTGACCGTCCTCTGTGGAGCCGGTATCAGCACCGGCGACGACGTGGTAGCCGCCGGCGAACTCGGCTCGAAAGGTGTCTTGCTCGCCAGCGGCGTCGCAAAAGCCGACGACCCTGCTGCCGCACTGGCCGACCTCGTCGAACCCCTCTAACCCGCCATAGCACTCACCGGATCCATGACCGATTCACACCCAATCGAGGTCGCTCTCGAGAACCAGTTGATGAGCCAGGGCGTCTACGTGACGGACTTCGAGACGGGCGACGACGAGTACGACCGCCTCGAATACGAGGTCGTCTACGACACCGCAACCGTGACGCCACACGAAGTTGGTACCGTCGTTCGCACCGCCCTCAAACTCGACGAGGAACGGGACGATTGGGAGTTGGGAGGCCTCGAGGTCGTCTCCCGATCGACAGATGGCAACCGACGTGGTACCTGGCGCATCGACCCCCAGTGGGTCAAGGAGTTGCACGAAACGATATCCGAAAGTGGATTTTCGCAGCTCGTTCTGGACACAATTAGTCACGATTCCGGTGGAAATTAGAAAGAGTAATAATGTTTACCTTCATCGTCCCTGTAGAGTGACTAATGACCGGAGAACAGGTATTCGTCTCACACGCGCCATCCGACCTGGAACTCGTACAGGAACTGTTCTCCACGGTCAAGAATTTTCCATTCGGCGTGCATATCGTGCTCGAGGAGGTCGGCTCCGGTCGATCGCGAAAACGACTCGAGGGACGACTCGCTAACAGCGACATAGTGGTTGCCGTCCTGACGAACCGTTCAGCCGGAAGCCGGTGGATCAACCAGGAGATCGGCTACGCGCTCGCCAAGGGGATTCCGGTGTTGCCGCTGTACGAGACCGAAGACCTGCGTGGCGGTTTCGTTAACGACGTTGAAGGCGTCAAAATCGACCGAGAGAACCCATCGTTTACGATATTTAATCTGCTCTGTCGGCTCCGCGGCGAGTTGGCGCCGTTGGGAGCGATGTCGGTGCCGAACTGGTACATTCGATTCCCCTGTACGATTCCGGACTGTGGCCATCCGGTCACGCTTGACATTACCCAGGGACAGACGAAGCTCTGGAAACTCCACCAACACGGCCAACAGCTGACGGCGACGTGTGACATCTGTGGATCGAAATATTACTTCGATCCGGCAACGATCGGTTTCCGTGGCCGTGAAGACGGTATTCAACGTTCTGAGTGATCGAACTTCAGCCCGCTCGCGTATGCGAACATCCTGCTCGAGAAAATCAGACTCCAAACAGTCGTTACTCCAGATTATCACAACCAACTGATCGCTTCTCGAGTGTGTTATCGAAGCCGGTCGTAGGCCTCTTTGACTAACTTGAACGCGGATTCGCTACCACTTTTCTTGTCCGGGTGTGCGTGTTTGATCTGCGTGAGAAACGCCTGCCGGATTTCGGCGGTCGTCGCATCCTCGTCCACGCGGAGGATCTCTCGGGCTTCCGCACGCCGCATCTTCACACGGTTGACGACGCCTTTCTCCTCGGCCAGTGCCTTACAGTCCGTACACATCTCTTCGGTTCGGCCGTCGATTGTCGTCACGTGGTAGAGTTCCTCCGTGACCCACTCGTGACACTGACTACAGAGTTGCCGACGGGTGGCAATTTCGGTGGTTTCGGCTGCCTGTGTGCCCTCGGTATCCGCATCGACGCCGTCCTCGTTTTTCGACTCGCCACCACCGTAACCGGGGGCATCCTCAAGACAACTCGAACAACAGGTGAGCACCGTCCCATCGGTCAGAACGATATCTTCGAGGCTGCTGGTCGGAAACGTCGAGTTACAGCCGTCACAGGTGCCTCGGGACTGGTCGATAGAACCGAGTTTCTCGGCGACGTCTCGAGCGTGTTGTGCACAGGTCGGACAACAGGCGAGCCGTTCCCCATCCGGCATCGTCACCGTCGTCAGATTCTCGAGCACGACGGTTTTCCCACACCCGTCACATCGCTCGCGACGTTCGTCAGCCACAGCCATCTGTCAATGCGTTCGTATTCGACCTATATTAGTCCTCCCCTCCGGAGTATCAAAGTGGCAGCCGGAAGGCACCAGCGCCACGTCCCGAATCCAATATACAACGCTTTTACAACCGCCACAAATGGGCGAACATGGTCACACTCATCGGGCTCGCAACGAGTATGGGTCGATTCACCGAAGACACCGACCGCCTGCTGGTCGCCGCCGTCGACGGACTGCTCATCGCAGCGCTGGCAATCGCCGGGCGTGCCCACCACGGCTACCCGATCCTCGGCCAGCCACTCGAGACCATCGAGACCGCGATTCCGTTCCTCCTCGGCTGGCTCTTGCTCTCGATTCCGGCCGGCGCGTACGCTCGAAACACGCTCACGTCGCCCCGAGCGGCCGCTCGAGTAACGCTCGTGGCCTGGCTCGCCGCTGCAAACGTCGGACTGCTCGTTCGCTCGGCTCCGTTCTTTACGGGCGGCACCGCGTGGCCGTTCCCGCTGGTGATGACCGGAACCGGACTGGTCGTCCTCGTCGCCTGGCGACTGGTGAATACCGCTATTTCGAAAAAATAGATTCGCGGGTAATGTCCTGACAGAGTCGATGATACACGTCCTGATCGAGCAGTTCGGTCATCGTTTCGTCGACCTGGCTTCGTAGGACAGCCAGACGATCCTCGAGGACGGCGTACTCCTGGCTCGAGTTGCGTTCGGCCTGTGTTTTCTGGGCGTCGAGCAGCGCCTTTTTCGACGCGAGTGCGAAGAACTCCTGGAGTTGCTCGTCGTAGGTCGAACGCAACAGTAACTGGTCGATAATCGTCGTCAGTTCGTCTTTCGAGACGGGTTTGACCAGATAGTCGTCGAATCCCATACCGATAATATCGAAATCCGGTTCGACAGCGGTCACCATCGCAACCCGGCAATCGAGGTTGCGTTCGCGAATAGTTCCGAGCACCGTATCACCCGATAGGCCCGGCATTCGACGGTCGAGAAGGACGATGTCGATCGATTCGTCGATCGATTCGAGCGCTTCGTTCCCGTCATAGACCGTCTCGACCGAGCAGCGGCTGTCCAGCCAGGCGGCGTATAGATTCGCCAGATCGGGTTCGTCTTCGACGACTAGTACATGTAGATCCGTAGACATTAGGGCTTCCCCAGTATACTCTGGTAACAGATTCGTTCTCACGAAGCCATATGAAGATATCGGGCGATTTTACCGTTGTAAAAAGTTCATCTCGCCAAGACGTGGACTCGAACGAGTGACGAGCGAACGCGCTACTCGAGTTCGGCTTCGATGACCGACCGGCGCTCGGAAATTTCCCCCGCAGTTCGCTCGAGTGTGTCCTCCCCGACCGTGACCGATAGCGTGCCGTCCGTCGTCGTCGCACCGATCGACGCGACTGGAGCAACGCCGTCAAACGTCGCTCGAACGGACTCGGGATCGGTCGTCAGCACGAGCGCACGTCCGGGCGTCTCGTGGAACAGTGCCCCAGCGGGGCTGTCGGTCTCGATAGAAACGGCGAGTCCGGCCGTCTCGGTCACCATCTCGGCGAGTGAAACCGCCAACCCGCCGTGGCTGACGTCGTGAGTCGCGAGCGTCGAGTCGTCGTTGGCGACCGTTTCGAGTGCCTCGAGTCGGGCCGGTGCGTTCTCGGGAAGCGTCGGGAACCGGTCGGTCCCATCCTGCTGGACCAGGTACTCCGAGCCACCGAGGGCGAACGAATCGGCCTCGAGGGCGTCGTCGCCAACGAGCAAGAGCGTCGCATCCTCGTCTGCCGTCGCGGCAAGCGGTGGAGCTTCGTAGCTGGCTTTCGTTCCGACCATCGCGAGGGTCGGCGTCGGCGGAATCGGGCCACTCACCGAGTCGTTGTACAGCGAGACGTTCCCGCCGACGATGGGAACCGACAGCTCCGCACACATCCCGGCAAGGCCGTCTACGATGCCTTTGAAGCCGCCGTACACGTCCGGCTTTTCGGGATTTCCACCGTTGAGACAGTCCACGGCAGCCAGCGGTGTCGCCCCCTTCACGGCCAGGTTCGTCGCGTTCTCGAGCGCAACGGCACGAGCACCGGCTTCCGGGTTCGCCGCGGTCCAGTTGGGTGCTGCGCCCGCAGCGATCGCGAGGCCGCACTCCGCCTCTCGGATTGCAATGAGCGCGGCGTCGTCGCCAGGCGGGACGCTCGTTCGCACGCCGACTTCGTGGTCGTATTGCCGGTAGACCCAGCGTTTCGAGGCGGTGTTCGGCGAGCCAACGACGGCGTCGAAAGCCGTCTCGAGGTCGAACTCCGGCAACTCGGTGCCGGCTTCGGCGGGCTCGTTCCAGGGCAAGTCGTTCATCGGCGCACCCTCGCCGAGGAACTCCGCGTCGACGTCGACGACGGTTTGGCGTTCGCTTTCGTCTTGCTCGTCCTCCTTGAACGTACAGACGTAGTTCCCGTCGGTCACGTCGCCGATAACCGAACAGCCCAGATCGAAGCGGTCGGCGATTTCCCGGACGCGGTCGACGTTGTCGGGTTCGACCTCGTAACACATCCGTTCCTGGGATTCGGCCAGCAGAATCTCGAGGGGCGTCATATTCGGCTCGCGCTGGTGAACTCGCTCGAGTTCGATGTGGGCACCGAGACCGCCTTTGGCGACGAGTTCGCTCGAGGCACCGCCGAGGCCCGCAGCCCCGAGGTCGCGAGCCGACTCGATCAGGCCCTCGTCGATCAGTTGCTCGTTGGCCTCGATCAGCAGCTTTTCGGCGTACGGGTCGCCCACCTGCACGGCCGGACGGTCTTCGGTTTCGGCGTCTTCGGCCAGGTCTTCGCTCGCGAAACTCGCCCCTCCGAGGCCGTCCCGACCGGTCGCGTTGCCCACGAGCACGAGTTTGTTGCCCGGCTCCTGGGCAACGGCGGTGACGAGTCGATCCTCGTTCAACAGGCCGACACAGGCGACGTTCACCAGCGGGTTCCCCTCGTAGTCAGGGTGGAAGTCCACGCTCCCGCCAACCGTCGGCACGCCGATGCAGTTGCCGTAGTGGCTGATACCGTCGACGACGCCCTCGAACAGGTATCGGGAGTGTTCGCGGTCGAACGAGCCGAAATAGAGGCTGTCGGTGAGCGCAATCGGATACGCGCCCATCGAGAGGGTGTCCCGGACGATACCGCCAACGCCCGTTGCCGCCCCGTCGAACGGGTCGACGTAGGATGGGTGGTTGTGGCTCTCGATACCCAGCGTAATGTAGACATCCGAGTTGCTGCCCGCTTCGGGAATATCGCGGTCTCCCGCACTCGTGTCATCGTACGATGGGAGCGCGACGACCGCCGCATCGTCACCTGGTCCGACAACGACCTGTTCGCCCTCGCTCTCGAAGGCAGACAGCAGGGGTCTCGAGGACCGATACGCACAGTGTTCGCTCCAGAGGTTCTCGAACAGCGCCGCCTCGGCCGGGGTTGGCTCACGCCCCAGTTCCGCGACGATCAGTTCGTGGTCCGAATCGGCTTCACTCATTCACCTAAGTGGTGAAAGCCGGGCCTAAAAGGGGTTTCTATATGCACGTTTGTGAATACTCGAGGGAGTGACCGATACACCCTCGAGCCAGAAACCCGGCTGCACTGTGGCTGCTTCCAGGATGAATGCACCGGCTTCTGTACGATTTATCGACACTATTTTATTCACCTTACGATCAGTTTTGGATAATGTCACAGACGCGATCAGCTCAGGACTCGCCGCTCGAGAATCCGATGGTGCGCCACGGCGTCGGCATCGGCGGTGCCGCACTTCTCGTCTTCATCGCCGTATTCTTCCTCGAGGGAATGCTGATGTACATCGTCCTCGGTATCGCCGTCCTCGACGCCATCGTCACGCCGAAAATCCTCGAGATGGCCGTCGAAGGCGACGAATCCTGATCGGCCGAAGAGGCGAGTCGGGTCCGCCGGAGACGCGAACAGGGTCCGACGCTTTTTGTAGCATAACGACAAATTCGCGGGTATGAAAACCATCAAGGATAGCGTCCACGACCACATCGTGGTCGACGGCGTCGCACGAGATCTCCTCGATACGCCTGCCGTCCAGCGATTGCGCCACATCGCCCAGTTGGGAACCGTCTCGCTGGTCTACCCCTCCGCGAATCACACCCGTTTCGAACACAGCCTCGGCGTCTATCACCTGGCCTGCCAGGCACTCGAACACCTCGGTATCGAGGGTCGCGAGGCCAAACGCATCCAGGCCGCCGCGTTGCTCCACGACGTCGGCCACGGCCCCTTTAGCCACAACCTCGAAGAGCTCACCCACCGAAAAACCGGCCGGTATCACGACGACGTCCACGACCTGCTGGCGACAGGCGACGTCGGGGACGTCCTCCGCGATCACGACCTCGATCCAGACAGGGTCGCCAACATCGTCGCCGGCGAGGGCCGTTTTGGACAGATCGTTTCGGGCGAACTCGACGTCGACCGGATGGATTACCTCGTGCGCGACGCCCACCACACCGGCGTTCCCTACGGCACCATCGACCACGGGCGACTCGTGCGCGAACTCCGATTCGTCGACGGCGAACTCGTCCTCGCCGAGGGCAACGTCCAGACCGCCGAAAGCCTGCTCGTCGCGCGTGCATTGATGAATCCTACCGTCTACAGCCACAGCGTCGCCCGCATCAGCAAAGCCATGTTGCGGCGAGCCGGCGAACAGCTACTCGAGGCCGAGATTGCCGATGCAAGGGACCTCCAGCGGATGGACGACCACGACCTGATTGCGGCGTTACGCTCGAGTGAGGCCACCGCCGAGTTTTCCGAACGGCTCGATCACCGAAACCTGTACAAGCGTGCCGTCTGGGCCGAAATTGACGACGTTCCCGGCGGAATTATCGAGGCCGACCACGCGAATATTCGCGAGTTCGAACGTGAAATCGCCGCGGACGCCGGGGTCGATGAAACCGACGTGATCATCGACGTGCCCTCCCGCCCGTCGATGAAGGAGTCGACGACGCGCGTACTGGTTAACGGCGAGGTGCGCCAACTCGGTCGCCAATCCCCGCTAGTCGACGCCCTCCGCTCCGCTCAGTACTCCCAGTGGCGACTCGGCGTGTACTCTCCAGCCTCCGTCACCAAGGCCGTCGGGAACGCTGCCGTCGACGTGCTGGGACTCGACATCGACGGGCCACTCGTCACCGAGGTTCGGGACGGATTGTACGCAACGCTCGATCAGTTCAGCGATTGATAGGGACGGTCGTGGTCTCGAGCACGATTGTGGAGCGTTTCGAGCGCGGTCGTGCCAGCCTCGAATACAAACGACCAACGTTCAAGCCCTCGAGTCACAAACGCTGGGTATGGAGTACACCGGAACCATCCTGCAGGGGCCGAGCCTCGAGCCATGCGAGGGACGGCTCGTTATCGGCGATGACGGTCGCATCGAGGCAATCGAAGAGACGCCGGTCGACAGCGACGACATCGTTCTTCCGGCGTTCATCAACGCCCACACGCACATCGGCGACTCGATTGCCAAGGAAGCCGGTGGCGGCCTCTCGCTCGAGGAGCTGGTCGCCCCACCCGACGGCCTGAAACATCGCTTGCTTCGCGCTGCCAGTCACGAGGAGTTGGTGTCGGCGATGGGGACCTCCCTCGAGTACATGGAACGCGGCGGGACGGCAGCCTGTTTCGACTTTCGCGAGGGGGGCGTTGCAGGCGTCGAAACCCTCCGTGAGGCGGCCGCTGGACGATCGATCGACGCCCACGCGTTCGCTCGCGAGTCACTCGAAGCGATGGAAGCCGGCGACGGATTCGGAGCCAGCGGGGCCAACGACGATACCTTCGACCGCGAGCGAGCGGCGACCCGGGAGGCTGGCAAACCGTTCGCCATCCACGCCGGCGAAGGCGACCCGAGCGACCTCGACCCGGCGTTGGACCTCGACCCGGCGTTTCTGATTCACGTCGTCCATCCCGAAGCCCACCACCTCGAGCGAATCGAGGAGCAAGGCGTCCCAGTGGTGCTCTGTCCTCGTTCGAACCTGGTGACTGGGGTCGGGTTCCCCCCGGTTTCGGACCTCCTCGAGCGAACGACACTCGCGCTGGGTACCGACAACGTGATGTTGAACTCGCCGTCGATGTTCCGCGAGATGGAGTTCCTCGCAAAATTGAGCGACGTTCCCGCGCGAGAAGTCCTTAAGATGGCAACTGTCAACGGAGCCGACCTGCTCGACCTCGAGTACGGCTCGCTCGAGGCGGGCAAGGCGGCTCGCGTCCTGGTGCTCGATGGCGAGTCGCCGAACCTCGAGGGCGTTCGTGACCCGGTTCGGGCGGTGGTACGACGAGCAGGGATCGACGACGTGAAAGCCGTCGAGTTTACCGGCTGAGATGAGGGTGTCATAGAATAGTTCTCATACCCACAATACGGCCACGGATAAACGGTTAGTATAGAGTAATCAGTTACCGAAGGGGCCATCTATCCGGAATATGCCAAAAGCTGCCTGCTACATACAGAGTGTGGATGCAGCAGCCGAACACTGTTCGTTTCAGACACTCAACGACGAAGAATCCGTTATGTATGCGTGCGTATCGATCGCAGAGGGTTCTACCAGTTCTGATAGTTGTTCAAGTAGTCGTGCAAGCCCAAAGCGCGCATTCAGCAGCAAATCGATTACAGGACCAGGTTACTCGTCATAGTCGTCATCGATCTATTCAAGAAACCGACGTACCTCGTCGAATTTCATTCCTCGCCGTACCTTGTCTTCGAACCTGTCGAACTCGATGAACCCTTCATCCGATAATTCGGGAAGTAGGACGTGATGGAGTTCGTAACAAATTGTGAGGTACTCCCCGGAGTTGAGAGTATCTCCCTTACGAAGAATCGGGTCAGCAGATATCGAACTCTCGTCGAGGAGCGCACGTAATACTCGCCGCTGTTGCGCTGAGAGTACCCGTTTGATGCGATCTCGGTTACCGCGTTCGTCACTCACAGGTCAAGTAGTTGCTACCGATCCGGCCACACTCGAAGTCGTTCACTCCGAATGCTCGTTCTTTTCGACTTCTGTGACGATCACGTCCCAGTCAGGATGTTCGACCCCATTCCGACATTCGAATCCGCCTTCCACATCGATTCCACTCTCGTAGGCCCTGCGAAGGAGGGCTTTCAGCTCCGCGTTTAATTCTTCCTTCGACGCAAGCGAGGTCTCCTCAGACGTCATCTTCCCGCCCCACCTTTTGGTTTCTCCACTGTGAGTTCATGTTCTGGTGTGATAGTGACCACACCGTAGCTGTGTACGGTTATTGCGTGCCCCTCGTGCGTGAATGCAGCGTGGGTATCCCCGTTTGCCCCGTTGCGAACGCAGACGAGCGCATCTAATTCGTCGGCGTCAACAGTGGAATGGAGCGGGTCGAGTTCTACAGGATCAGTATCCATTACGTCGGCCAGCGTTGCGATAACAGCCAGACTCGCTGGTGTCTTCTCCTGATCGAACTGGGTGCGAACAGTCCCAGATTCCTGAGCGTACTCAACCGCTTCGACTCCAACCCCAGATATCGTTGTACCCATCTAGCCTGATTCTAGCCGTCTGAGTCGGTTCAACAGGAGTACTGATAATACAGCAGGTTTATAAGTAAGTCACACTCCGAACGATCACACCGAACTGCTGAGCGTCGCTCCAATGAGGCGTCGATGCCCGCGTCGCAGGCGTGAAGAAAGTGATTGCTGGGTGATGTCGAGCTCGTCGGCGATTTCTTCAAGCGACGCTTCGCGTGGGGTATTGAAGTAGCCCCGCTCGTAGGCCAATATCAGTGCCTCGCGTTGGGTCTCAGTCAACTCGTAGCCCTCGCCCTGGATCGGAAGCATTGCGTGGACGGCGGTGATTGTTATCGGGATATCGTTTTCCTGACAGTAATCCCGAAACTCGCCGATTGTCTCCTGACTCTCCCCGCGCACCTCGAATCGCCACTCGTCTTTCGTACCGATTCCAGAGAGCACGACGACGTTGGCCTTTGCCAACGCACTCAGGATGCCGAAGTACTCCTGTTCCCACTCGGCACGCATGAGATACTCGTCTTCGACGTTATCGACCACTTGGATGTTGCTCACGCCGGCGTGTTGTTCGAACTCAGCTTCGATATCCTCCGTTTCCACATCGCGTACCCAGAAGTACGGGATAATCAGCGTCTCGTGTGGAATCAGCCGCTCCAGTTCGACTGTCACACCCGGCAAGTTCTCGAACACACTCCCCAGTGGGAACTCCGCTGTCGGACTCGTAAACTCCATCACAGTCGCCATGCGAAACCCTTCGTCTAGCAGACAAATAACCGGCATGGGTGGTGTATCATGGCTTCGAGACGAGACAACGCACAGTTGTTGGCCGGGATAGTGTATGCTGCGAGCGGGGAGGCCGTTTGATACCCGGGAATCCATGGTACACCATGTCATCTCCTTTTGTACGACCGGGCAATCTAGTCGAACAAGCGAGCATGAGTGTAATAACGGAGATTCGCATCCCATCCGATGCTTTTGAACTCGGGCAAATTCTCAGTATAGAGGATGCGTCGGCAATCGAACTCGAAACGCTCGTCCCGAGTGGGGACGTCACCGTGCCGCTCTTCTGGGTCTACGAACCGGTCGGAAACGGCTTTTTCGATACGGTCGAGCGCTATCCAACGGTTAATAGCGTCACGGAGGTGGACGTGTTCGACGACCGGACGCTGCTCAGGCTCGACTGGGATGCGAGTCAGGATCACCTTTTTCAGTGTATATTGGAACACGACGGGCAGATACTGGGTGCGACTGGATCACCGGAAGGCTGGAATTTCGAGATGCGATTTGCAGACCGCGAAGCGTTTAGTCAATGCCAGACCTGTTGTGAGGATGCGCCATCCGTTCTAGTTTAGCGCATCGAGGCACCTGGAGAGGCCGAGCTAGAATCGTC